>NZ_CAJGZJ010000004.1 GCF_904846225.1 Psychrobacter immobilis
TTCTTGGTCATGGTAAACTCCTGTGAATATGCTTAGTTTACCAAGTTTATCTCTACGGTTTCTTCAGCATAGCTCAGTTCGATGCCTGTATAGCGCATCTATCATGTTCCCACAACAGAGTTTATGACGTTGGATGTTAGAAGTCAGTTTCACTGGTTCCGCTGAGGTATACCCCAAGGGAACCAGCTATTCGTAACATTCAATCCTATTTATCAACCACCCAAAATAGACTGCTATAATGGAACTACTTATAATAGACTATGTGAATGGTTATGTTTATAAAAAATTACTTAGCGTATATTATCAAAACCTGCTAAGTCACTCAAAACCAATAAATTTAGAAAACCGTAAGGAACGTTATGCCGCAATACAATACCACGTCAACTGCCAAAAAAGCGCCATTAAACCATGAGCTGTATATGTCAGTGCTGATGACCCCCGACATGGCAAATTTTATTGGCAATGTGCATGGTGGTGACCTGCTTAAAATGCTGGATCAAGTCGCTTATGCCTGTGCCAGCCGCTATAGTGGTAATTATGTGGTGACACTGTCCGTCGACCAAGTCATGTTTCGAGAGCCTATCTATGTGGGTGAGTTGGTCACCTTTGCGGCAAGTATCAATTACGTCGGTAGAACCTCGATGGAGATCGGTATTCGTGTTGAAGCAGAAGATGTGCGTGCACGTACGGTTCGTCATACCAATAGCTGCTACTTTACGATGGTTGCTATCGATGACAAAGGCAAACCGACACCTGTTCCTCCGCTCGATATCAAGAATCCCATGCAGCAATGTCGTTTTGATGCAGGGTTAGAGCGCAAAAACCTACGTATGAACAGCTCACATCGCCCAAGCTGTGATCTTGAAAAGATGGTCGGAGAGTTATCTAGCAATCATGAAAACTATGCTGAGTAGTACAGTAATCAGTGATTAGGACACGCCCTAAATAGCAAGTCTGTATCTGGCTCACCCTTTACGTCGTGCCTGTTTTTGAATAATCATATTGTGTTTTGAATAGCCACATTGTGCATAATTAAACATTTATTATTTTATTGAGACTATCATGAGTTTGAAGCCCTCCGAAACCAATTCACATAGTCCTGCTAATAGTCCGTCAGTTGGACGCAGTCGCCGTACTCGCGGTGCTGGCAAGCTCATTAATGATGAGATTATTGATGAGGATTCCAGTCCTGTCTCCAACCTTGCGCCCAATAACGATGAGCAGCATTCTGGATCATTAAAGACGGTATTGATCGCCGTTGGCGCCAATCTTATTATTGCAATTGCAAAAACAGTGGCAGCTGTTATGACAGGTTCTGCCTCTATGATTGCCGAGTCAGCGCATTCTTGGGCAGATGCGGGCAATGGCACATTATTAATTGTCGCAGAAAAAAAGGCGGTCAAACCTGCTGATGAGAGCCATCCGCTCGGCTATGGCAAAGAGTCGTATGTTTGGTCGATGATTGCCGCTTTTGGTGTTTTTATGGCAGGGGCTATTGTCTCTATTTATACGGGCATTACCGAATGGAATGCACCTGAAACTGAAACCAATTACACCATCGGTTTTATTATATTGGCTGTCGCTTTTGTGCTCGAAGGGTTTTCGTTGGCGCAAGCGTATCTGCAAAGCAAAAAGCATGGTGAAAAGATTAATGTCAGCGCGCTTGGCTATGTCATTGATACTTCAAACCCGACGTTACGCGGTGTGTTTTTTGAAGATTTGGCTGCTGTCATTGGTTTGGTGATTGCGGCGGCGGCGATGGGTATGCATGCCTATACTGGGCAGCCATTTTGGGATGCATTAGGGTCTATCATCGTTGGATTATTGCTTGGTGTGGTGGCGATATTTTTAATCAGTCGTAATCGCGACTTTTTGGTTGGCTATAAAGTCTCAGATAGAATGCATCAATATGTGCTGGGTGAGCTCATTGGTCATGCAGATATTGATAGTGTGTCGTACTTACATTTAGAGTGGGTTGGGCCCAAAAAGATATTTATGGTGGCAGCAGTGGATATTGCAGGCAATCAAAAAGAAGAGGACATTGCTCATAAATTCGAAACAATTGAAAATCAATTTCGTAGTAATCCCTTATTTCAAGAAGCAATCTTGACATTGTCAGTGCCTAATGCGGAAACTTTGATTTTAGATAATAGCCAATTAGGCTGATCCTTAATAACTATTTATAACTAGGTAATAATTACATGAAATCATTAATAAAGAGTTCTGCATTTGCTATCTCATTGAGCCTGAGCGCTATGACTGTAACGGCTTTGCCAACTCTAGCTGCACACGCAGCGGTTCCGACGGATGCGTCTTTACTTAAATTGATCAAGGTCACTAAGGTCGTAGAGACAATGAATGATATGTCTAGCGATAGTGAGGTGACAGAGCAAATCATGCAAACCATGCTGGCATCCATGCCTGATAATGAACTGAATACTGCTCAGCGAAAGCGTTTTAATGAGATCATACTCAAATATAGCAAAGAGATGACGGACAAAGAGAATAGTGAGAGTCTCAATAAACAGATAATTGATGTTTATGTGCAGTCTGCTAAACAACACTTTAGCCAAAAAGAAGTGGATGCGCAGATCGCTTTTTATAGCAGTCAGATTGGTCAAAGTATCATCGATAAACAGCCTGCAATGATGAAAGATTACATGGCGAAAATTATGCCTATCGTCATAGAGTCGACTATGAAAAAAATGCAGAACATCATGCCGCGCATGGCAGCAGATATTAAAGCCATCAAAACTGACAAGTAGTGGTAGCGTTATAATCAAGCAGTAGTGCTACTCATGACAGTACTGATTACAATGGAATAGTTATAACAATCTTGCAAAAACAATCCTATAAAAAATCCCGCACAAAAAAAGGTCACCCAATAGAGTGACCTTTTTTTTTAATTTATCGATAGTAATGAAATTAATCAATATTAACGTTAATCAGTCAAAACTATAAACTGCTTATTTTAAATTATTTATTTCTTTGGCGCATTGGCACCGATGAACCATGCATCTTTATCTATAATACGGCTGGCTTCGGTTAATAGATCAGCGGTATCTTCATCGCCTGCGTCACCAGCAGTATCGATTGCTTTACGTAGCGTTTCGGCCACTTTTTTGTAGCGATCAGTGATTTCACGAACGTGTTGATCAACTTCAGTAATATCAGTTGGATAGTCATTTAGTATAGAGTCTTTTGCAACACGACTGGCTAAACCATTTGGCTGACCACCTAAAATGACAATACGTTCAGCGATGGTGTCTGATACTTCGCGAATACGATCTGCGGTATCATCTAATAACTGGTGTACACCGATAAAACCAGTACCTTGTAGATTCCAATGGCACTGTTTGCCATCTAATGTTAAATCGATAACATTGGCTAGGTTCGCATTCAATAGATCTACCATTTTTTTGGCAGTATCGTCTGATATTCCACTTGCGTAACGTTCTCTCATATTTTGCTCCATTATTTGAATTTTTTATTGAATGAATATTTGTTTTATTAGAAATTTATCTAAGAATCATTTGATACATGTTAATTTCACTGTCTATCAGCTTTTCTATTCGACAAGTTTTTGATGAAAAACACATCAGTATCGCTCTTAGCTTTGAATCGTTATTTCAAGAACAATAATAGCAGCTATAACGAATGTTGGAACCCCCAAGCGTTAGGCTTTATTGAGTGGTCGTGTAATGACTTTGTTAATCGTGAAAATCTTTGTAACTTCAAACCATAATCATTGCTAATCACTGCTTAGTTGTGTAAATAGCAATATGTAAATATAGTCAATCTTAAATAAAAAGAGTACAACTATTATCATGTACTCCTAAGATAAATTTTTCTTGCTAGCTGTGCCTGTGCAGACAGAGGCGGCGCAAAATTTATCTTAGGGGGCACTGTATTGATTTTATAGTGGATCGACTATAGCGACTATTCAGTAGTTGTGTCTTTCGCCGTGGTGATGCCTTTAACGGCAAACTTATCAAAAAGCTGTTGCTGGGTTAAGTTGACCGTATCATTGGCAAATTCATAATAATCAGGCTTTTTATCAATAAAGATCTGGCTCTCAAAGGTAAAGTCAGGATGATCTTGGAACAGTCCAAGTGACAAAACGTACGTCTCAGATTTTAGCTGATGATAATATAGATTGGTGCCGCATTGACTACAAAAAGCACGCTCTGCCCAGCTAGATGAAGGATAGACTGTCATCGAATCCTCGCCTTGAATAGTCGGCTTAGAAAGGCTATGAACGGCCATCAGTGCGCCGCTACTCCAGCGTCGACACATACCGCAATGGCAGGCCTCAAAGGTATTGATATCTTCTAACTCAATAGTGACATTACCGCACAAACAATGGCCTTTCATAAATATTTCCTTAATTAGATATAAGCTGAATATACCTGATTCAGTAAGATTTTTATTGCGTAAATTTGCATCTTTATGTATGTCTTTAGCAAAATAAATACGCTTTAAAAATTACTATTTATCCCCATATTGTTATAAACCTAACCTCTTATAATATTTTATAAATACTAGGAAGAAAACCATTATGCGTATGCCTGAACCGCGCTCATCGCGTCAGTTAAATCAATTAGCCACTCAGCTCCAAGGCGAAGCTGAAATCAGTGGTGTCAATGCGTCTGGGACGCAAATATCGAGTCGTGCCTTTGAGATGGTCACCGAGTTTGAGCCAGCGGGCGATCAGCCGCAAGCGATTAAAAAGCTGGTTAACGGTATCAATTCTGGTATGGATGAACAGTTGTTATTAGGCGTCACGGGTTCTGGTAAGACTTATACGATGGCTAAAGTCATCTCCGAGACCCAACGTCCGACGATTATTATGGCGCATAACAAGACCCTTGCCGCCCAGCTTTATGGCGAGTTTAAATCGTTTTTTCCGAATAACGCCGTTGAGTATTTTGTCAGCTATTACGATTATTATCAGCCGGAAGCTTATGTGGCTGCCAGTGATACTTTTATCGAAAAAGACAGCGCCATTAACGACCATATTGACCAAATGCGCTTATCAGCCACGCGCGCACTTCTTGAGCGTCGTGATGCGATTATTGTTGCTTCGGTATCGTGTATTTATGGTTTGGGTGATCCAGAAAGTTATCTAAAAATGTTGCTGCATATCGTCGTTGGTGACAAAATAGATCGTACTGCGACGATTAAACGTTTGGTTGAGATGCAATACACACGCAATGAGCTAGATTTTGGTCGTGGTACTTATCGCCTGCGTGGTGAGCTACTCGATATTTATCCTGCTGAGTCTGAGCAGTTGGCGGTTCGTGTGCATCTATTTGACAATGAAGTAGAAAAAATCACATGGTTTGATCCATTAACGGGAAAAACCGTACGTAGCGTGCCGCGTATTACCATTTATCCAAAATCGCATTATGTGACGCCGCGCAATAAGCTGGAAGCGGCCAGTCATACCATTCGCGCTGAGCTTGAGCCACGTTTGGAGTATTTCCGTGACAATAATAAATTGGTTGAAGCGCAACGTCTCAAAGAACGTACTCAGTATGATCTTGAGATGATTCAGCAACTTGGCTATTGTAACGGTATCGAAAACTATTCACAGCATCTGTCTGGTCGTCCATCAGGAGAAGCGCCGCCGACCTTGTTTGATTATATTCCAGAGGATGCATTGTTATTCCTTGATGAGTCGCATGTGACCGTTTCGCAGATTGGTGCGATGTATAAAGGCGATAGATCGCGTAAAGAGAACTTGGTTAATTATGGTTTCCGTCTGCCAAGTGCGATGAATAATCGTCCGATGAAGTTTGAAGAGTGGGAACGCATTAAACCCAAAACCATTTACGTTAGCGCCACGCCAGCACTGTATGAGCTAGAACATAGCGAGCAAGTGGTTGAGCAAGTCGTGCGTCCAACCGGTTTGATTGATCCTGAGATTGAGATAAGACCTGTGTTGACGCAGGTCGATGATGTGCTGTCGGAGATTACCAAACGCCGCGAAAAAGATGAACGTGTACTAATCACGACTCTGACCAAACGCATGTCAGAAGATTTGACCAGCTATCTCAAAGAATATGATGTAAAAGTGGCGTACTTGCACTCCGATATCGACACGGTAGAGCGTACGCAAATTATCCATGAACTACGTACTGGCGTACATGATGTCTTGGTCGGTATCAATTTATTGCGTGAAGGCTTGGATATGCCCGAGGTGTCATTAGTGGCGATATTTGATGCGGATAAAGAAGGCTTTTTGCGTTCTGAGCGCGCACTGATTCAGACTATTGGTCGTGCAGCACGTCATATTAATGGTAAAGCGATTCTTTATGCTGATCGCATCACCAATAGTATGCAAAAGGCAATAGACGAGACCGATCGCCGCCGTGAAAAACAAGTCGCCTTTAACCTTGAGCACAATATTATACCAACAGGTGCACGTCGTAGTATCACGGATAAAATCGATACGGGCGAAGATCAGAATGCCAATGACAATCAAGTCATTCCGATCAAGAGTAATCTGCCTGATGTCGATATCAGCATCTTGCGCAGTCCTGATTTATTGGCTAAAGAAATTAAACGCCTTGAGAAGCAAATGCAGCAGATGTCGCGTGACTTGAAGTTTGAGGATGCCGCCAAGACTCGTGATAAGGTACTTGAGTTAAAAGCGCATTTGATTTAGTAAGTAAAATATATCGTAAGAGAGGAAGGCGAGTTAGCAAGTAGTTAGCTCGCCTTATTTTTACCAACATCAAACGCAGTTTTACATATCGCACCTTAAAAGATGCCAATATATCTTGTAAGATAAATGAATAAAGCACGACCTAAAAAGCAGATGGATAAATGCTGGACAATATTTATAAAGTCAGGCGTGTTAACGTATTTTACAAGTATTTAAGTGAAGGATGGATCTATGTTTGATGTCAAATCATTTTTTAAAAGAGAAGTAGAAAAGAAGCTTATGGATGTAGATAGCTATATTTTTATGCCTGAGCGCGTTGCGATGGATTTAGAAGACGGACTATTGAATTGTGTGTTAAATAGTGATGGTCGAGTTGATATTTTTTATACCAAACAGGGTATAACAGAAGTAGGCTCAGCAGCACGTAAGCATCCATTTACCTCATTTGAAAACGAGCTATATCATGGTATTTATGATGATGTCATCCATGATTTAATCAAAGAAGTGGACAAGATTATCGAAGGCTCTTCGAAGTATTTTCGCCGGAATAAAATATTACCTTCTACCGTATCTTTAGCGTCCAAACCTCCTGCTGGCTCATAAGGATGATTATAATAAAAACTCAGAAATAAAAATTCAAAAATAAAAACGGGACGTCATATATAGCGTCCCGTTTTTATTTCTGAATTTCTTGGTAAGTGAATGCTAAATGTTACTTAATGATGCGTATTAGAACATTTATTTGGTGAAACTTGCATAGCAGCTCTGTAGAGATTTAGCGACGACTTTCGTTACCAATTGCGTGCGATACTGTGAATCTATGGCGGCATTGCCCAATTCAACGATAGTCACTTGCTGCGGTGCTTGTTCACTGACACAGCCACAAACATTACTTTTTACCGCTTCTTGTTGCGTTTCAGTCATCGCAACACTAGCAATACGCCAAGCACTTTGTTTCTCAATCTGACTACGGCACTGGTTATCTATTGCTGATTTGAAAACATTCATACCGATATTGTTTGCTGTGCCAATCGCATTGCTAGCATTGGTGTTCATACCGTCAGTCGTCGTGCATCCAGCTAGTGCGAAAGTAGCGAGCATGGCCGTCGAGATTAAGATTTTTTTCATAGGTTAGTCCTTGGTCTTTATTGGTTTAAACATTTGCATTTAATAGAAGTTGATACTCACTGATCGAAATGTGTTTTCTGCAAGCGAGTCGTATATTATCAGTAAAATCTATCAATGACATCATCAACTATGACCTTACGTCTGTCTTACACGGTTTTATAAGTATTTATTACATGATCAAAACCGTTAATTACTATCTCTCAACATAGAATTTTGAGTATTATTAAGAATAATTGGCTGCTGCTGGTGATCTTATGTTATTACGCCTATCTTTATTATGCACGCTCTCTATCAGCGTGGTCTCGTTTGCTCATGCCGCTGAGATTACATTGCCAAAGTCATTGGTTGTTGATTTGGTAGAGCAGCATTGTTCGTTTCCGGAGCCAGACCCTCACGTAAATAAGATAAATAAGGCAAGTCCTGACCTTGAATACCACTGCTCTGACAAATATGACGATGCTGATGGCACTGAGCAAAGCATGAATTATAGTCTGCGCCTGCTGCCTTTGATAAGGCAGGATTTCAATCGTGATGGGATTGAAGATGTGGTATTAGAAATTGAATCTTCTGGTCCCTTAGGTGGCAGTGTGACGACCAATAGTGCGGTGCACTATCTGCTATTAGATAAGAATAATCGCGTGATTAACGATCACGAAGTGCTACTGTACGCGCCGTTTAGTGAGCATATTGTCGAATACGAAGTAGATGGTACTCGCATACATTATGCAGCCGTGCCTAACTATCGCTCACATCCTGAGGCTTATGACAATGGCGAGCTGATAGAGCCAACTATAGAATTTGATATCAATTGGATAAAAGGACTTCCTATAAGCACTCATTATCGAGATAACTGTCGATTATCAGAAGAAACGAATAAGCAGATATTTACTACCAATCGTGGTGTGCAGCGCATCGCTACTATCGATATTCATGAGTATACACAGGTGATTGAAGAGAAGTTGCAGATAAACGATATGCAAGTATCTGCCGAGCTGGATGGCTGTGATGCCAAAAGCGTAAGCTTTGTTATTCAGCCTAGCAAAGGACATAACTTGCCAGTTTTGGCAGATATCTTACAAGCTTTGATTCCAGTGACTGCTCAGCATAAACCGCTTAGGACGTTATTAAAAATGGATCAACAATCGCAAATTGTATTTGGCGAGGTGATGAGCTTATCGAACGACTGGTCAGGGCAAGTACATATCGAGCGCGGTTTTGAGAGCGCTAGTGTGATAATTAATTTATCTCAAAAAGAGTAGTAATGTAGTCTGCTAATTATAAAAAACCAGCCGAGACATATTGTCTGAGCTGGTTAAATTTATTTGAGGCTATCTGACTGTTTTAGACATTTTTGCCATGTTGTTTTTGTTGAATGTCTTTGGCCAGTTTATAGCAGTCATTGATATGGTCGTTTGCGATCTTTTTGAAGATGGTGTAACCCATCGTCGCTGCAACCAGTTGACCACCTAACGGAATAAATTTCGTCACTTGTTTGGCGGCAATACGACCACCGAAGCCTTGGATGGTTTTTTTAACGATACCGCGTGTTGCCATTAGACCAGCGAAATCTACGGTACGATCTTTAAGCGCATTCCAATGTACTTCACGTGATTGCAAGTCAATCGCTGATTTACGATCTTCAATCAAACCAAAACGTTCACTGATTTCAGGCATAAGCTGAGTGAGCATACCAGCATCAACGGCAACGTCAAAAAATGGCACTGGCACAATGGCCACACCAGCTGATACTCTAGCGCGCTTTTTTACCATTTGTTGACATTCTTTTTTAACTTTTTCAAGATCTAAATTTGGATCAATGGTGTTTGGTAGTTTTTCAGCGAGTGGCGTGGTTTTCATAGAGATTCCTTATAAAATTAATTAAAATTACAAATATTACAGATAGTCCCTATTTTAGGGGTTTATAAGCAGCTTACCATTATTGCTTTGTAGCAAAATGCAGAAAATTACTATGACTATGCACCGTTTTTGTAAATATAAGGCTATCTAACCGTATATTTGACGCTTTATTTGTCATGATTGCCAAAATATCATTTACGTAACGCTATGAAAGGCAATCCAAAGCGTCAAAATTATCATTGTGAGCCTCTAATAAAGCCAGTAGAATACGCACATGCTAAATTTAACCCCCCGTTATAACAATACTCGCATCGACGAGTTACCTCATGCACTGCAACCACTTGCTGCACAATCACTAACGCTTGCTCGCCTTTACGCAGGCCGCGGTATCACGGAGCCTGCTGAACTTGATACCGGATTGTCTAGTCTATTGCCTGCTGAGATGCTGCACGGTGTCACAGAAGCGGTACGTCTGCTAGACGTTGCTATCGATGAAGGGCAACGCATTTTAATTGTTGGCGACTTTGACTGTGATGGCGCGACCAGTACGGCGCTAATGATGCGCGCGCTCACAAAGATGGGTGCCGTGGTTGATTTTCTCGTACCGGATCGTTTTAAGTACGGCTATGGTTTGACGCCAGAGATTGTCGAGTTGGGTATAAAGACCTATCAGCCTGATATGATAGTGACGGTAGACAATGGTATCTCAAGCCATGAAGGTGTGGCGCGTGCGCAGGCCGATGGTATTACCGTCATTATTACTGATCATCATTTGACTACCAAAGAGACGCCACCTGCTGAGGCCGTGGTCAATCCCAATCAGCTCGATTGCGACTTTACCAGTAAGGCGCTGGTAGGGGTGGGCGTGGCCTTTTATGTGCTCGGACGATTGGCAAAATTGCGTCGTGAGGCTGGCAAGTCTACTGTACAAGTGAGTCAGTATTTGGATTTGGTGGCGCTTGGCACGATTGCAGATGTGGGTGTGCTCGATAAAAACAATCGTATATTGGTGCATCATGGGTTAGCCGCTATTCGCCAAGGTCGTTGTTGCTTAGGTATTTTAGCTTTACTAGAGCAAGCAGGTCGTGACCCCAAGCAATTACACGCACAGGATTTTGGTTTTGTCTTAGGCCCGCGTATTAATGCCGCTGGACGTATGGATAATATGCGTATCGGTATCGAGTGTTTATTGACTGAGGATTGGAGCACCGCGCAGCGTTTAGCGCAGGAGCTTGAGCAACTAAATCGTAATCGTCGTCAGGTAGAAGGCGAGATGCGAGCACAAGCGGATAGCATTGTTCAGGCATTGGCTTCTGATGATACCGATGCTGATATAGAGGAAAGCAATGAAATAATTGTCCAAGATGATTCTGAAAAAAAAGCTACGAGCGATCATAAGCGCAGTATTGTTTTATACAAAGACGACTGGCATCAAGGCGTGATCGGTATCGTCGCTGGGCGTTTAAAGGAAAGTCATTATTTGCCTAGCATTGTCTTTGCGCCAGCAGATACGCAGCAGACTGATGACGATGATGCCATCAAAGGATCAGCACGCTCCATCGCTGGCGTGCACATCCGTGATGCGATTGAGCAAGTCGCTGAGCGTTATCCTGACCTAATTAGCCACTTTGGTGGACATGCGATGGCAGCAGGTTTGACGCTTAAGCGCCGTAATTTCGAGGCGTTTGAGGCAGCTTTTGATGACATCATGGCACAGATGGATGATGAGGTATTTGCAGAGCAAAAATTCAGTGATGGGTCTTTGCAGGCCAGTGACTTTAGCTTATGGTTTGCTGAGCATCTGGCTGATGCCAGTATTTGGGGTCATGGCTTTGCGCCGCCGATATTTGATGGCGTATTTGAAGTGCTGAGTTTTAAGGTGTTAAAAGACAAGCATCTCAAGCTTTCCTTGCGTTATCCTGATGTACAGTATCCGATTGAGGCGATTTATTTTAACTTTGATAGTAGCGTTTGGGATTACCGCGCTGAACAAGTACATGTGTTATTTCAATTGGACATCAATGAGTGGAATGGCAAACAAAGCTTGCAGCTGATGATAAAAGACTTAGCGGTGGTAGAAAAAACCTAAGGAATCAAACGTTTGAAGTATTAAGTGCTTTTTATATTTATATAGCAGTAAGTGCTTTTAGTACTTCCACTCAAGTGTCGGAAATTTCCAGTCATAGCGTATCGCTAACATGCGCAAGGTAAAAATCGTACTCATAGTAGCGATATCAGTCACCCAATCGGTCACACCCAGATTATGTAGGGCAAAGTAGAGAATACCGCCAGTTAGCGCGGCGCTGATATAAATCTCTTGCTGCAATACCAGCGGAATTTCATTACAAATCATATCGCGAATGATACCGCCCACTATAATGGTAATGACGCCGAGCAATAATGCCACCGCAACGTTTGTACCCATATCATCGGCAACCTTTATACCAATTAAGGTAAAGGCTGACAATCCAATGGTATCTGAGAGCTTAAGAAATTTATCGACGCGTTTAGAGTTGGGGTGAAAAAATATTTGCGTCGCTAATGAACAAAAGGTAATGACGGTCAGGTAGCTCATATCCACCATCCAAAATAATGGATGACGATCCAAAATCACATCACGAACAGTGCCACCACCGATAGCCGTCACTATTGACACCAGTAGGCAGCCAAACACGTCGAAGTTCTTATGCTTGGCCAGTATTGTACCCGAAATACTACAGGCGATAATACCGATCATATCAAGTAAATATATCAAAGAGCGCGGGTCAAAAGTGGTAATCAGGACTGTAGGATCCAAGGCGATAGCCAGCATGCGCAATTCTCAGTAAGTTTTTATGATGATTGTATAGTCATTATAAATCAGTCAAGAGCGCTTAATTTTTGAGCCATATAATTGGTCTTATTGGACCAAGCGAATAGAAGGCAAGTGCCAATCAAAGCGCAATGCTAACATCCGTATGGCAAAGATAACACCAAGCATAATAAATTCATTCAATCCAGCATTCACACCTAAACTGTCAAGCAGCAGATAAGTGACCGAACCGGCAATACTGGCAGAGATATAAATCTCGCGTTGGAGTACCAGCGGTATTTCATTACAAATAATATCGCGCAACATACCACCGATAATGGCGGTCCAAACGCCCATCATAATGGCGATTACAGGCGACATATCTTGGGTCAATGCTATCTTAAAACCAATGACACTAAAGGCTGCCAAGCCAATAGCGTCAAATAACTTCAGCGCATTATCAATCTTATGATATAGATGAAAAAATATTTGTAAAATAAGAGATGTCATTGTAATGACGATCACATAATTGAGGTCGGTCATCCAAAATAACGGATGACGATCTAGCGCCATATCACGTAGCGTACCACCGCCAATAGCATTGACCATCGAAACTAAAATGCAGCCAGCGATATCAAAGCCTTTATGCTGGGCGAGCAAGGTGCCTGCGATAGCACAAGCAATGACGCCAATCATATCAAGCAAATACAGCAGAATATCAGGAAAAATAAAATTAGTAATCATAGTAATATTTTGGTCTCAACCATCTTTGGCAAATAATACCAATCCCAACATAATTAAGCCAATGCCAACCAGCCCCAGCGTAGAAGGTATCTCGTTATTGAGTAACAATATACCGCCAATCAAGGCAAATATGACCTCACTGGCTTGCGTTGCATCAACCCCAGCGACTTCACTTGAGGTGACAGCTTTTTCTCGCGCATACAAAAATATACTGGTTGCACCAACGCCAGCCAGCAGAGCGACGAGTAACGTATTGAACAGCTGTGTGGTTTCGGGTAAATCAGGACGCACTATAATGCCTAAAACCAACCAAAATGGCAAACTGCCAAGTGTCATTAGCCATACTTTGTTAAACGCATTTTGTAGTAAGGTTGTCTGGATAGCAGGTATGCGCGCGATGAGATTCTGTAGGGGCGAGGTTTGGCTGGAATTATCAATACTGCCGTTACCGACTACATCTGCCGTGTTATCCATATCAGTTGATAAGATGGGCGCTTCTGTAATGAGTGCTGGGTTCTGAGCATCGAAATCATTTTGCAATAGACTGTTTTCTTCGACCTTACGCAGCGCATCGGTATGTTTGCGAGCGTTATGAGACACCTGCCAAACCAGTTGGTTACCGATGGGATAGCTAAAGGCTGCCACAAGCGCAGGCAATGCCCCATAAATTATCATGTCCTTCATGGGCGCTGCTTGGCTGTCTAATAACGAGGCAGCATGTAGCCCTTCACTGACATTGACCAGCACCACGCCGATAAACACCAATAGCGCATATATAATAAACTTTTTATCAAAACGTTGACCAAATGCCAGTAACACGAGCAGACTTGTGACCACGGTAAACATAAAAGTCGCAGCGACAACCCAGCCAGCAACATGGTCGGCTGCGTAGCAGATACCTGTATAAAATATACCGAAGCCAATACTGCCGGTCACACACCAAAAGCCCCAATGCTCACGAAAGATAGTCGTCAGTGCTTTGATACGACCAAAGCCATGTTGTATGCCAATAATAACCGTGAGAATCAGCCACATAAAAACATAGCGTAAGCTGGCTGACCAAAACCAATGCCCACCAGCTGCACTCATAACTTCGTTTAAAACAAACGTTGAGCTAAAAAATGCGCCTGCCAATAAGCCCAGTAAAATTAGCTTGACCATACCTACACCCTTATCCTTGGCTCACTATTTATTAAAATTGTCTACTCGAATTTTAGTGTTTTATTTGCCTTTGGCATCTGCCCAAATAATCTTATGTAGTTGCAATTGGAAGCGTACGGGCAGAGCATCAGATAATATCCATTCTGCAAGTTCACGCGCCAATACGGGCACATCGGGGCCAGTCTCTTTATCGACATCATCAGCGACGTTGAACATCGGAGAAAACCAAACCGTGCCGACCAACTCATTGAGTTTGTGCTCAGACAGTTTGGCTTTCGCCCAGTCGTAGTCCTCAATGTTCATAATGACGAATTTAATTTGGTCATGCTGAGTAAGATGGTCGAGGTTTGACCATAAGTTTTTATCGACTTCGCCTGAGCTTGGCGTTTTGAGATCCATCACTTTACTGACGGCTGGCGGTACGTTTTCTACGGTTAGTGCGCCTGCTGTTTCAAGAGATATTTCATAGTTGTCGCTAAGCAAACGTTTCATCAACTCAATGGCATTTGGCTGGGCTAAAGGCTCACCGCCAGTCAGGCAGATACGCTTACAAGGATAGCTTTTGATCGTCGTTATAATGGTGTCTAATGACTGACGTTCGCCGCCCGTAAATGCATATTCGGTATCACAATAGACACAGCGTAGCGGACAGCCAGTAAGGCGGACAAATATGGTCGGCAAGCCTGAGGTTAGGGCTTCACCTTGTAAGGAGTAAAAAATCTCTGTTAAACGTAGACCCGCTTCAGGGTCAGTGACAGGAATGGTAGCATTGCGTAAAATTGACATAGAAAGACACAGTATAGGATTATTAATAAAGGAAAAGATTAAAAACGAATGAATAGGTTAATACTCACCGCTTTTGTCGCAGGTATTATACGCTGATATCGGGCAGCAAATCTTAGTTTGCGAAGATTAACCCATTTTAAGTGGAACGTTCAGGATTGTCCCAGTCAGCATCACTATGAATCAACCAGTCAAGTCCTGCACGACGTTCTGACACGACGCTTTCAATCATACCACTCGGTATTTCTCGCTGATTGATACGAGCATCCACACAGGCCCAATGGTATCGGTAGATCAAGTCTGCTTCGTCCAAAACTGTTTCTAAATCGCGTAGGGTCACAGACTGCATAAACGCGTCAAAATTGTCGCATTGAGACACCACACTTATTGCGTAATCGCAATCGACGGTGTCATTTGGAAAGTCCAATTGCTCGACCAAACCCAACGCCCATAATAATGACCAGTACGCTTCGTACTTCCAAATCATATTGATGACGTCTTGTTCATCCCCTTCATTATTTAGTATTTTAACTTCTTGAGGGGTGAGTACTTGTCCCAATTCAAACTGTTGGATCAAGTCCAAACACCACTCAGCGCTTTCAGGCGTATAACTGCCATTATCCCGATCGCACGCCGCTTGAATACTAATCAAACAAGCGATAGCCCGCTTGGCAATGGTTTCTTTGGTTTTAAGAACAGTCTCATCGGCTGCCTCAATATGTGGGAGCCAATCAATATAGGGCACCTCATGTTGTACCAATTTTATAATTGAGTCGGCTTTGCGTTGCTCTGCTGTTTTCATCTACTTTCTCACTCATTTTGTCACTGAACTTGTCATTGCCTGTATGGTTGATGACAAATTGAAGCGTCTATTATTAATTCACTCAAAAGATAGGTTGTCTAAAATTGGTAGTACATTTAAAAGCAACGATGACTGACAGCATAAAGGTGCTTAGAAAAATCTAAACACCTTTGAGCGAGCATATTTTAAAGCACTGAATATTGATTAAAATTAGGCCAAACGTAATAGCTCATTTACGGATGTTTTTGCACGGGTTTGCGCATCGACTTTTTTCACGATAATAGCCGCATACAAGCTGTGCGTGCCATCTTCTGAAGGTAAGCTACCCGGTACGACGACTGAGCCTGCTGGTACACGGCCACGATGAATCTCGCCCGTTTCGCGGTCATAAATCTTGGTTGATTGACCGATATATACACCCATAGAGATGACTGCGCCTTCTTCGACGATCACGCCTTCAACGATTTCAGAACGCGCCCCGATGAAGCAATTGTCTTCAATAATAGTAGGGTTGGCTTGTAATGGCTCTAATACACCACCGATACCAACACCGCCTGATAAATGCACGTTTTTACCAATTTGGGCACATGAACCGACTGTTGCCCACGTATCTACCATCGCGCCTTGATCGACGTAAGCGCCGATATTGACGTAGGATGGCATTAATACAGCACCTGCTGCGATATAAGAGCCTTTGCGTGCAATGGCTGGTGGCACAACGCGAACACCCGCTTCTTTAAATTGTGCTTCGGTCCAATCAGCAAACTTGGTTGGTACTTTGTCATAGAACTGCACATGCTCGCCCGCTGACATGACGTAATTGTCGTTTAGGCGGAATGATAGTAGTACCGCTTTTTTGGCCCACTGATTTACGACCCATTCGCCATCCTTTTTTTCTGCAACGCGCAACGTACCGTTATCTAGTTGCGCTAGCACTTGCTCAATAGCGTCACGCACGTCTTGTGGCATCGTGGTTGGGCTGTATTCGTTACGCTTTTCAAAAGCTTGCTCGATGATTTGTTGTAATGACATAAAGATTCCTAAAATTAATGAAAGGTAAATATAAATAAAATATTATCGTTAAATAGCCAGTATGACTGGGACGAAAAATTTGCTTGCCATATTGTCGCTAATTTGGCGACTTTTAGCAAACAAGTTAGACGCAAACATCGCCACAGATTTTAATTGTCAGCAGTATTGCTCTCTATCCACTCTAAGATATCTTGATAGACAGTTTGATTGTCTTTTTCATGCAATGGCTCATGGCGCATGTTTGGATAAAGCTGGATATCTACGTGACTAAAGTTTTGCTTATTGAGACGAGTGACGATCTTGCGAATACCTTTACCCATATTACCAACTGGGTCATCTTCGCCGCTAATAAACAGCATTGGAAAGCTTTTGGCAATGGTCGTAGACCAGCCTTTATTGAGACCCGCTTCCATCAAGGTGAACAAGGTCATAAAGCCATTATTAGTAAAGGCGAAGCCTGTCATTGGATCACTTTCAAAAGCGTCAATGTTGGCAATGTTTTCACTTAACCAAGCAAATTGTGATGAAGAGGTGCGATTTTTAAGTTTGGTATTGAGCACCTTATTCATAGCATTGGCAAGCAAAGTATTGGGCTGTCTAGGAGCAACTTTCGCCAGTATTTTATTGACAGGTAGCAATACTTTGGTCAATGGATTGGCATCTGCCGTACCCATTAAGATGGCACCCGTGAAGTTATGCGCATGATGCTTGAGCACGTTACGTACAATAAAAGAGCCCATGGAATGACCCATGACAAAATGTGGCACGTTAGGATGGCGAGATTTTAAGCTATCTGCCATTACAATAACGTCTTTCAGTAGTGATTGTACTGGGTGCTCATCACCGAAAAAGCCCAAATCTGCTTCTGTTTTAAGGGTTTGACCATGACCAAGATGGTCATAAGTAGCCACTGCAACACCATTGTCTGCTAAAAACTGAGCAAAATCTGCATAGCGACCACCATGTTCTGCCATACCATGCACAATCAATAAAGTGGCTTTTACAGCGGTGTCTTTATTGCTTGGTTCAAAAAAAACATGATGCAAATAGTGAATATTGTCAGAAGAGGTAATTTGGTCAGAGGTACTCATAAGCGTAAAATCCTTGCATGGTTAGAGAGTAAAAATAAACAGCTTTTAAGCGTTTAACGACTACGACTGCACTTATGATCAATATGACTGTATCGCAGAGTAAGCCGCTAATAGGGTTTTATTTTTGGAATAAATGGTGCTGTTAATTTAATTATAAAGCCTTATCAGCTCAATATTATTGACTGCAATGCCGCTATCGTACAATAGTCTTGCTTTAAATGCTTTTAACTTATGTTTTCATTTCTATAGAGTTTTATTTTTAGCCCATTTAGTCGCTTTTGTTCAGATTGAGGACACGCCCTAAGCACTGAATTGCCTAAAAAAATATCTATAAAGACAATCGCTACAAAAATTTTGCTTTTGGTAAATGCTGTCAAGGTCGCTGGGTTTTGTACTTAAAATCGCTGTATTCGTTACCTAAAACAGTATATCGATCAGCATTTCGTAGTGTCGAGAAAAAGCTGCTGCAGGCAAGCTATAATCAGCTAAATGCTTAATGTTAATAGAAATAAAAAATATATTAATGAAAATTCGAGAGAGAAAATAAGGTATGATTAATTGTATTTTGACAGTGAACTTATAAGATAAAGGTTGTTTAAGTCAAAGCTTATTCATGCCTTCTGAGATTAACGAGGGTCAACCATTGGGTTCTATACCATTATGAAATCAACTATCGAATTACTCGAACACACCGATTTCCCAGCGATTAAACGTCGGTCGCTAACGACCTTACAAGTCAATATGGGTTACTTATGTAATATGTCTTGTGTGCATTGTCATGTGGCGGCCAGTCCTTATCGGACAGAGATGATGTCACGTGAGTTGGTTGAGTTGATTTTACAGGTATTAGTAGCACAAAATATCGAGACGCTTGATTTAACCGGCGGTGCACCTGAGATGCATGAAGACTTTAAGTATTTGGTCACAGCTGCGCGTGCCTTGGATGTAACAGTAATTGATCGCTGTAATTTGACTATCCTGATGGAAGAAGGCTATGAGGACATGGCGCAGTTTTTGGCAGACAATGAGGTCGAAGTGGTGGCTTCAATGCCATGCTATTCATTAGAAAATGTCGATAAGCAGCGAGGCAAGGGCGCGTTTGATGGCAGTATATTGGGACTGCATAAGCTCAACGCCTTAGGTTATGGCAAAGCTGGCTCAAACTTAACGCTGAACCTCGTTTATAACCCGCAAGGTGCCACGCTACCACCCAATCAGCAACAACTAGAAGCAGATTACAAGCGTGAGTTAAAAGAACATTTCGATATCGAATTTCATCAGTTATTTGCCTTGACCAATATGCCGATTCAGCGCTTTGGTGCGGTGTTATTGGCCAAAAAACAATTCCATCCTTATATGGATTTGCTCAAGGCTAATTACGTGGCTGCCAATTTAACCGAAGTCATGTGTCGATCGACCATCAGTGTCAATTGGTTAGGAGAGTTGTTTGATTGTGATTTTAACCAGCAATTAGAGATTCCAGTGCGCAACCAATCACGCCGGTATCTAAGCGATTTATTAACTCAAAATCCTGCTGGCGATGACATTGCCATCGCAGATCATTGCTATGGCTGTACGGCAGGACAGGGAAGTAGCTGCGGTGGCGCGCTAGAAGAAGAGATGACAGAGCATACGATAGAAAAAGTATCATCAATTTAACCGGAGTGACTCATGTCAGTACTGAATAGTTCAAGATTTAATAGTTCAAGATTTAATGATACAAGCTCTTTTTTAAACCGTCGCTTATTGATCAAAACGGCAGTGGCCACTTCTATTTTGTTAGCCAGTGTCGCCAGTTATGCCGATTTTAATCATAGCACTTGGGATGGCTTGCTCAATAAAAATGTCACCATGACTAACGGTGGCAAAGCGTCTGTCGTTAATTATAATGCTATGAAAGCGGATAAAAGCAAACTTGATAGTTACATGGCGGCGACTAGCAAAGTCAGCCAGTCGGAATTTAACGGTTGGAGTAAAGAGGAGCAATTGGCATTTTTGATCAACGTCTATAACGCGGGTACTGTAGAGCTAGTTTTGACCAAGTATCCTAATATCAAGTCGATTAAAGATATCGGCGGTATATTTGGTTCGCCATGGAAACAAGATTTTGTCACGCTATTAGGCAAAAAGCGTTCGCTTGATGACATCGAGCACAATCTAATCCGTGGCTCAAAACGCTATAACGAACCACGTATTCACTTTGCCGTAAACTGTGCGAGTATTGGCTGTCCAGCATTGTTGAATGATGCTTTTACAGGTAGTAAATTGGATAAACAGTTGGAGCAAGTGACCAGTAAATTTCTCGCAGATAGTAGTCGTAATCGTCTCAAAGGTAATACGCTGGAGATATCACCAATTTTTAAATGGTATAAAGAAGACTTCGAGACTAACTGGCGCGGTACGAATAATCTAGAAGGGTTTTTGGCTCGTTATAATGCTTCGTTAGGGCTTGATAAGTCGCAAACGGCTGATCTAAAAGCAGGCAAAACGAAAATTGGTTATACCGATTATAACTGGAATTTGAACAAAAAATAAAAAGGCAGGTACTGCGAACTATGACGGTTATGGCAACGGTTTCTATCATTATTCCAGTACTCAATGAGGCAGGTAATCTGGCTTATTTATTTACGAATATCAACAAGCTAAATCCAAAACCGCAGCAAGTGATATTGGTCGATGGTGGCTCAACAGATGATTCTATTGACATAATCCGAAGTTTTATTAATGAGTTAATGCCTGATAATGATTGTAAAATTGATTGGCAAATGACTGAGTCTAAAGCAGGGCGCGCGCTACAAATGAATACAGGTGCAGCGTTAGCCATTAGTGAGATATTGCTGTTTTTGCATGCCGATACGCAATTGCCAATGGATGCGATAGAGAGTATTTCTGCAGCCATGAAACGAGCAGAGTGGGGACGTTTTGATGTGCGAATAGACAGTCGTCAGCTCATGCTAAAATTGGTCAGTCAGATGATTAATTGGCGCTCAAAGTTGAGTGGAATTGCGACAGGCGACCAAGCGATTTTTATTAGCCAATCTTTATTTGAGCAAATTGGTGGTTATCCTAACCAAGCGTTGATGGAAGATGTCGAGCTCTGCAAACAACTAAAAGGTATGCAGTTAAAGGGTATTGCTACACCTGCTCGTCTCAAAAATAAAGTCATTACGTCGGCAAGGCGTTGGCAACAGCATGGCACTTGGCGGACGATTCTTTTGATGTGGCATCTACGCTTTGATTATTGGCGCGGGGTTTCGGCTGATAATATCAAACAGCGTTATTATAAATAAAAGCATAAACTCTTATCATGAATCAAAAACTACAAACCTGTATTATTCTTTTCGCCAAATTCCCTGCACAAGGCATGGCAAAAACGCGCTTGCAACCCGCGCTTGGCATTGAAGGTGCCGCGCAAATGGCGCGTAAACTGCTATTGCATAGTATAGAACAAGCCGTCGCTACTGGCTTTACGGTTGAGTTATGTGTCAGTCCTGCGCCAACTGATCCCTGCTGGCAGGCGCTTGATTTGTCTGACTCGCTGCAATGGTCAGCGCAAGCAGATGGCGACTTGGGTTTGCGTATGTTAACTGCCAGTCGGCGTGCCTTACAACCTCTCGAATCGAAACGTTTTGAACAGGTTTTATTAATCGGTACGGATTGTCCTAGTCTCACCGCCGCTCGTATTCGACAGGCGGCCCAGCAGTTAGAAACTCAAGATAGCGTCATGATTCCCGCTTTTGATGGGGGTTATGTGCTGTTTGGCTTTAAACAAGTTGCTGCTCGTTTATTTAGCGATATCGAATGGAGTACGGCGAGCGTAGCAAAGATCACTCAACAGCGCTTGGCAGAATTGAGCTGGTCTGTAAAGTTGTTAGCGCCTTTGCCTGATATCGATGAGCCTGAAGATTTACAATATTTACCTCAAGGCTGGCTTGATGGTTATAAGCTAAATGATAGCTAAAAAGCCATCAAACTATTTGGTTGATCCTATTAGGTTAACGATAGTTTGATGGCTTTTTTGTTGATCATAAATTCCTACTATTAAGGCAATAATACTAAAAGTCGGGCCTTGGTCTCATCGCTCATCGCCTCTACTGGCGTTACCAATGCTTGAGCTAAAGCCGTATGAGCAATGGAGTCCGGCTGTTCTGCTGCGAGTAGGGCGACCGCTTGCTTAATAACGTGCTGTGCATTATCAGCGTTTTTCATCAAATTCTGAATAGCATAATCAGCGCTGACGGTTTCCTCAGTCGGATGCCAGCAGTCAAAATCCGTCACTAGTGCGAGCGTCGCGTAAGCCATACTCGCCTCACGTGCAAGCTTGGCCTCTGGCATATTGGTCATGCCGATGATGTCAGCGTTCATTTGGCGATACCAGTTTGATTCTGCACGAGTAGAGAACTGTGGCCCTTCGATACAGACATAAGTGGCTTTTGCATGACATTGGCCGTCATCTATCTGCGCCTGAGTATAAGCACGCGTTAGGATATCAGCTACTTTAGGACATAAAGGATCAGCCATCGCGACGTGTGCCACCGCACCTTCACCAAAAAAACTGCTTTTTCTATGCTTAGTCATATCAATCATTTGATCGGGTATGACCATATCCAAGGGTTTAAGTGTTTCTCTTAGTGATCCCACCGCCGATACCGAAATGACGTAGCGTACCCCCAACGTTTTTAGCGCATAAATATTGGCTCGATAAGGCACCTCAGAAGGGGTGAGTTTGTGACCTTGACCATGACGAGTGAGAAAGGCGACCGCTACGCCATTCAATTCACCTAAGACGATATCGTCGGAGGGTTTGCCATAAGGTGTCGATATGCTAACACTGCGTTTATTGGTTAAATCTTGCATCTGATAAAGACCGCTACCGCCAATGATGGCAATGTCAGCGGATAGATGTTTGATGTCTTCTACTATGTTTGATGTCATACGAGCTCCAAATCGATAGGTTAGGGCGTGTTCTAAATTTGAACGAAAGCGATTAAATGGGCTAAAAACGGCTAAATCTTACCAAACTGCGTCAAATAGCCAATCAATATCCTGTTATTTATCTGCGCTATTTGCAGCGTTATCATTATTTATCGTGGCAAAATATAGCGCGATAGTCGGTTCAATATAGGATTGACTATACCCTAGCTTGCTAATGTAGCCGCTTTCGATCGTGTTCGTCATTATTAGTTTGGTTGTTGATTTCTTAGCCATTGAGTAACGATAAAGGTTTACACGAAGATTGATTTTTGATTAAATAGATTGATTAATGAAACATTGTTTCGCTTAGCAAAACAATGTAAGTGGTATTTAGGAAAATAAACAGTTTCTGATCAAATAGATAGCGGTTTATTTATTACAAGGATTACTATACTATTACGGGTCTGTAATGTATTAATATTCATTATTAATGCAGTTAGACACTTTAAATCGATTACTTCTTAAACCGATTACTTCAAGGATGAACTCAATGCACCATTCTCTAAAATCTCCATTAATTTTATCAGCGATGCTAAGTGCCATTTTGGGTCTAACAGCATGCTCATCTCCAAGCTCAGAAAATAGCGAGAGTGCCGCAGCTGAAGGTACTGCAACCGATGGTGCCGCAGGCACTGATAAGCTTGAAACCAAATTTGTTACCATCGCTACAGGTGGTGCGTCAGGTCCTTATAATATTATTGGTACTTCTTTGGCCGAGATTTATGCCAAAACCTTTGGGGTCAATGCTAAAACGCAAACCACAGGCGCCTCAGTAGAGAACGTTAATCTATTGACACAAGGTAAAGTAGATATGGTGCTAGCGCTTAGTGACGTTGTTACTGACGCTGTCGAAGGTAAAAACGATTTTAAAGCACCTATAACCAATATTCAGCAAGTGGCCGTACTATATCCAAACGTCATTCAATTGGTTGCCTCAGAAAAATCTGGCATCAAAAACATCGAAGATTTAAAAGGCAAGCGCATTGCTGTTGGCGATCAAGGCTCTGGAACGGAAGTTAATGCCCGAACGTTGTTAGAAGGTTTTGGTATAACTTATGACGATGTTACCGTTGATTACTTAGGCTTTGCTGATGCCGCAGATGCGATGAAAGCAGGCAAAATTGAAGCAGCATTTTTTAGTAGTGGGCTACCAAACTCATCATTATTGGAGCTGGAGCAAGGCATAAAATTGCAGCTGGTATCTATCAATCAAGACAAGCTTAAAGAGATCATTAAAACCAAACCTTACTTCAAGACTTTTGAGATTCCTGCCGGCACTTACGGCAATGATAAACCCATCCCAACAACAGCGGTCATGAACGCTTTGTTAATTCGTTCTGATATCTCTGAAGATGATGGTTATAAACTGACCAAAGCATTATTCGATAACTTGGATGGTTTAAAAAACGCCCACCAAGCGGCTAAGGATATTAGTTTAGAGACGGCTCAAGAGGGTATGGTTGCTCCTATTCATCCGGGTGCTAAAAAATACTATGATGAACAAGCCGCTAAATAAGCCGCTATGTTTACTCACAATAAGAAATGGTGGTTAATAGCTGGCGTAACACTGATGGTTGCGCTGGTTATATCGATACTGTGGGCGGTTTCTGTTTCTACACGCCAGTCTGTCATCGAAGTGCAAGTTAAAGGCGATGATAAAACCGATGCTTTGGTTTGTTATTTTGTTGAGCCCAATTTTCAATTGCGTTGGATGCATTCGGTAGAGAAACAATGGTGGGAAGAACAATATCTTCGTGAGACAGATGGCTTACTGCTAACGACCACCTACTTTCAAGCTTTCGGAGCGGGTACACCGTCCACTGAAAGTGTTGCTCCCATAAAAAAACCTGGTTATGTCGGGTATCAAATTAACGAGAGACTGCCCAGTCTTAACTGGGTGGTATCTAGGCTGACCAAAGGTGAGATTGATTATGCTGACTATCGCATTTTGATTCATCAATGGGTGCCAGATTATTCTGAAGTAACTATTACGCCTAAAACGTATAGTCTAATCGATAGATTCAATAAGGATTTTTGTCATGAACTCCCAAGTGATGGATCACAATAGCGCCACTACTGTTCCCAGCGATGACGCTAAATTGTCAAAGCAACCCGACCTTCATGAAAATACTGATGTCAATGATGACGTTGATCCTAGCCTCACTCAAGCAATATTAGAAAAATACGACCGTGAATCAATTACGCGTCATATCACTCATGGGCCAGTGAAATATATTATCGCTGTAGTTTGTATTTTATATTCACTATTCCATCTATACATTACCTTTAACCCTATGCCATCATTGCTGCAACGCGCTGTGCATGTGGGCGTTGGTTTTGCACTGATTTTTTTAATTTTTCCAGCCAGTAAAAAAAGTAGTCGCAAGCGAGTAGCATGGTATGACTGGATTTGGTTTGTTCTGTCTTTATCTGGCATGTCTTATCTTATCTACGAATATCAAGACATTGTTACCACGCGTGGCGGAATGGCAAACTCAGTTGATGTGATATTTTCTATTATTACGGTCATTTGTGTGCTTGAGGGCAGCCGACGAATTACTGGTTGGATACTACCTATATTGGCATCGATATTTTTGCTGTATCCATTCATCAGTCATTTAGATTTTATGCCCAACCGACTGCTGACTCGTCCTTATGATTTTGGTGATATTTTTGGTCAATTGTTTTTAAAAACGGAAGGCTTATATTCTGTCGCGATCGGGGCGTCGGTAACTTTTATCTTCTTATTTATTTTATTCGGGGCATTTTTGGCACGCTCTGGAATGGGTCAGCTATTCAATGATTTAGCCTTGGCGCTGGCAGGCGATAAAAAAGGTGGACCCGCAAAAGTTGCGGTTATCTCAAGTGGTTTTATGGGCAGCATCAACGGCTCAGCCTTATCGAACGTCGTCAGTACAGGGGCTTTTACTATACCATTGATGAAAAAAGTTGGTTATCATAAAGATTTTGCGGGTGCGGTAGAGGCAAGTGCTTCAGTCGGTGGTCAGATATTGCCGCCTATTATGGGTGCGAGTGCCTTTATCATGGCAGAGACTACAGGATTGCCGTATAGCACGATTGCGTTGGCAGCATTATTACCAGCGATATTGTATTATTTGGGCGTCATCGCTCAGGTTCATTTTCGTGCAGGACGTCGTGACTTAAAGGGCATTGCCAAAGAGAGCCTACCCAAGGTAAAAGAGGTGTTAAAAGCCCGTGGTCACATGCTATTACCAATCGTCTTTTTGATTTTCTTATTGATCAGAAATGTGCCCGTTGGTTATGCGGCCGCTTACACTATCGGTTTTACCGTCGTGATTAGTATGCTACGAGCAGAAACGCGAATGGGGTTTAAGGATATTTTAGGCGCTTTAGAAGATGGCGCTCGCCAATCATTGGCGGTAATGGCAGCGTGTGCGGTAGTAGGTATTATCATTGGCGTCGTAAGCTTAACGAGCTTTGGTACGGTGATGACTTCTTCTATTGTGACTTTAGGCGCAGGATCTCTATTGCTCACTCTAATCTTAACCATGCTTGCGTCGATGGTCTTAGGAATGGGTCTACCATCAATTCCTGCGTATATTATTACGGCAACGATGGCGGCACCAGCCTTAGCAGGATTTGATATCCCTATTTTATCAGCGCATATGTTCGTGTTCTATTTTGGAGTGTTTGCCAATATTACCCCGCCTGTCTGTTTGGCTGCCTTTGCTGGGGCTGGTATTTCGGGTGGTGATCCTATGAAAACAGGATTCTTGTCGCTAAAGTTAGCACTGGCCGGATTTATCGTTCCATTTATGTTTATTTATAATCCTGCTATGTTGATGATAGATCCCACAGGTCTTGCAGTAACCGCGAAAGAATTCCCGCTACCACCTATTATTGATATCGTGACGGCGGTCTTGACCTCTGTTATTGGGGTAATTGGCTTAAGCGCGGCTTTAGAGGGTTATTTTAAGGGTGATATGAATACAGCGACTCGTGTCGTATTGGCCATTGGTGCTTTACTACTGATTTATCCTGGGCTTATTACCGGTTTAATAGGTGGTGTAATTATATTGGGAATTGCTGCGCTCAACATTAAAGCCAGCAAGACGCCAGCAGCCTCTGTAAGTGTTTAAGCGATTTAATCCTAATATTTTAAGTATTGCTAGTCCTAGATAAAAGAGATACAAATATTATCACGAGCTACTGAGACAAATTTTCCTTGCTTGCTGTGCCTATGCAGACAGAGGCTACACAAAATTTACCTCAGTAGCACTGTATCTACTTCACAGTGGATCGACTATATTGGTGTTAAAATGCTTTTAAAGTTATAAAAAAGGTGAATGACAGATATCTGCCATTCACCTTTTTTTATGCTTAATACTTGTGTTGTCTTAGCCTAGTGAGCAAAATAGCTTAACAGCCAAGTTTGCCTTCAGCTTCTAAGGCTTTTTTGCTACGAATGGGTGCTGGGCAATCTTCGCCATAGTACTGACGATCGGCAAAGTAACTTGAGCGTACCATCGGGCCTGCCCAAATGTTAAAGAAACCAATCTTTTTGCCGTAGTCCATATAGCGTTGGAACTCGTCTGGGTGAACATAGCGGTCAACTGGCGCGTGGTTTTTGCTAGGTTGTAGATACTGACCAACAGTAATCATATCCACATTATGCGCTTTTAGGTCATCAAGAAGGGCGTAAATCTCTTCTTCAGTTTCACCAAGGCCGACCATAAAACCGCATTTGGTAGCGATATCAGGACGACGCTCTTTATAGAGCTTGAGCAAATCAAGTGAATGCTGATAGTCAGAGCCTGGACGGAATGCTTTATATAGGCGTGGTACGGTTTCGATGTTGTGGTTAAACACATCTGGCGCGGTTTCAGTGAGCAAGTCTAAAGCGATATCCATACGACCACGAAAATCTGGTACGAGTATTTCAATCAAGCAATTTGGGCTAAGCGCTCTTGACTCTTCTAATACTTCAACAAAATGCTTAGCACCGCCATCTTTTAGATCATCACGGTCAACCGAGGTGATAACGGCATATTTCAGCTGCAAGCCTAAAATCGTCTCGGCAGTATGACGCGGCTCATCAGCGTCTAGCTCATTTGGACGACCATGGCCGACATCACAGAACGGGCAGCGACGGGTACAGATATCACCCATAATCATAAAGGTCGCCGTACCATCAGCAAAACACTGCGGCAAGTTAGGGCAGGCCGCTTCTTCACAGACGGTATAAAGCTTTTGCTCACGCAGCGTGGCTTTAATACGTGCCACTTCGGCAGGTGACGACATTTTTACCCGAATCCAATCTGGCTTTTTCTTGGCCTCAATGGTCGGAATCACTTTAATTGGGATACGCGCAACTTTATCGTAGCCACGCAGTTTTTCGCCTTGGATGGCTTTTTTGGGTTTGGCTTTGGCAGCAGGGACATGCGTTTGTACAGCGAGTGAATTCATAGTTTTATCCTAAACCCTAACAATCCTAAACCTTTGTAGGATAAGGGTTTTGTTTATTATTTTCTAAAAGAGGCAGTAGAATTTGTGTAAGGATTATAGCAAACATCACGCCAAGTTTCATCCAACCGTTTTATATTACTGTGTTTGGTTTTTTAGTATAAAAAAGATAAATAACATTCTGAAAATACCTTATATTTTTATAATAAATGTTGGCTATGGACATCACAGGACGCTTTGCTGGTTAACATTTTGACCGTTTTGAGCTATGATTGCACGAATAATTATTCTATCTAGTATATTGACGCAGGCAGTCATGTCGACTACCCACGTAATGTGCTAAACCCCCAACTGACGAGGACGACTATTGTGTTAGAAGCTTATCGTAAACATGTCGAAGAACGTGCTGAGCTAGGAACGGTTCCGCTACCACTGAATGAAAAACAAGTAGCAGAGTTGGTTGAGCTATTAAAAAACCCTCCAGCAGGCGAAGACGCTTTCTTGATGAACTTGCTAGAAAACCGTATTCCTGCGGGCGTTGACCAAGCGGCTTATGTTAAAGCGGCATTTTTGGCAGCTATTCTTAAAGGTGAAACATCGTCATCACTTATCAGCAAGCAAAAAGCAGTCGAAATCTTAGGCACCATGCAAGGTGGCTATAACGTTCAGCCATTGGTTGCGGCATTAGATGACGTCGATGTCGCACAAGATGCTGCTGAAGCGTTGAAAAAAACGCTACTGGTATTTGATGCATTCAATGACGTGACTGAAAAAGCCGAAGCGGGTAATGACATCGCAAAATCAGTGGTGCAGTCTTGGGCGGATGCAGAATGGTTCTTGAACCGTGCTGCCGTACCAGAAAAAACAACTTACACCACGTTTAAAATCACTGGCGAAACCAACACCGATGACTTGTCACCGGCGCAAGACGCATGGAGTCGCCCTGATATCCCATTGCATTCATTGGCCATGCACAAAAACTCTCGTGACGGCATTACTGCTGATGACGAAGGCGTTGTCGGCCCGATGAAGCAAATCGAAGCGCTAAAAGAAAAAGGCCATCCACTTGCTTATGTTGGTGACGTTGTCGGTACAGGTTCTAGCCGTAAATCTGCGACCAACTCAGTACTTTGGTTAATGGGCGATGATATCCCTAACGTGCCAAACAAACGTGGTGGCGGTCTAGTACTGGGTAACAATATCGCTCCTATCTTCTTTAATACTATGGAAGATTCTGGCGCATTGCCAATCGAAAAAGTAGCGGTCGACAACCTAAACATGGGTGATGTATTTGACATCTATCCGTACGAAGGCAAAGTCACCAAGCATGATTCTGACGAAGTATTGTCTACGTTCAAGCTAAATTCTCCAACGTTGCTTGACGAAGTTCGTGCTGGCGGTCGTATTCCATTGATCGTTGGTCGTGGTCTAACCAATCGCGCTCGTGAATACATGGGTCTTGGTCATTCAGATATCTTTGCCAAGCCAGAAGAACCAGTTGATACGGGTAAAGGCTTTACGCTAGCACAAAAAATGGTTGGTAAAGCTTGTGGTCTACAAGGCGTTCGCCCTGGTATGTACTGCGAGCCAAAAATGACCACCGTCGGTAGTCAAGATACTACTGGTCCGATGACCCGTGATGAGCTAAAAGACTTGGCATGTTTGGGCTTCCAAGCAGATCTAGTGATGCAGTCATTCTGCCATACAGCTGCTTATCCAAAGCCAGTTGATGTTGAAACTCAACACACGCTACCTGACTTTATCATGAACCGTGGCGGTGTAAGCTTACGTCCAGGCGATGGTATTATTCATAGCTGGTTGAACCGTATGCTACTTCCAGATACCGTTGGTACTGGTGGTGACTCGCATACGCGTTTCCCAATGGGTATCTCATTCCCAGCCGGTTCTGGCTTGGTTGCATTCGCTGCAGCGACTGGTGTTATGCCACTTGATATGCCTGAATCTGTCCGTGTCCGTTTCGTTGGCGAACGTCAGGCTGGTATCACGCTACGTGACTTAGTCCATGCAATTCCTTATCAAGCAATCAAAGAAGGTCTATTGACCGTTGATAAAAAAGGCAAAATTAACGAATTCAATGGTCGTATTCTTGAAATCGAAGGCCTAGAAGATCTAACGGCTGAGCAAGCATTTGAGCTATCTGACGCATCAGCTGAGCGTAGTGCTGCTGGTTGTACCATCACGCTATCTGAAGCATCAGTGACTGAGTACTTAAACTCAAATATCACGCTTCTAAAGTGGATGATCTCAGAAGGTTATGGCGATGCGCGTACGATCAGCCGCCGTATCGAGCAAATGCAAGAGTGGCTAGCAAAACCAAGCCTATTGCGTGCTGACGAAGATGCAGAATATGCGATCGATATGACAATCGATATGAGCACGATCAAAGAGCCAATTCTTTGCTGCCCGAACGATCCAGATGATGCAAAAACATTGGCTGACGTCGCAGGGGACACCATTGATGAAGTGTTCATCGGTTCATGTATGACCAACATTGGTCATTTCCGTGCTGCTGGTAAACTGCTACAAGACGTACCAGCGGGTAGCCTCAAGACTCGTTTATGGATTGCACCACCAACTAAGATGGATGCGCGTCAGTTGATGGAAGAAGGCTATTACAACATTTATGCACAAGCCGGCGCTCGTACTGAGATGCCAGGTTGTTCACTATGTATGGGTAACCAAGCGCGTATCGCACCGAAATCGACAGCGGTATCGACCTCAACTCGTAACTTCCCGAACCGTCTAGGTCAGGGCGCTAACGTCTACCTAGCGTCTGCGGAGCTTGCAGCTGTAGCCGCGGTACTTGGTAAATTGCCAACGAACGAAGAGTATCAGCAGTATGCTGGCATGCTTGATAGCATGGGCGAGGAAGTATATCAGTACATGAATTTTGACCGTATGACTGATTACACTGAAGAAGCCGATAAAATTAATGTTGCTCAGTTGACCTAATCTTGGTTCAAATTTAGGCTAAACGTTTTTAAGTTTTATCATTCTTATTTAAATAAAAACCCCGTATCGTGATGATGCGGGGTTTTTATTCGTTTATTAGAAATACGATAATAAACGTTTATAAACTTTTATTGCATGCTTATAATCGAAGTTAACAATCGAAAAACTCAAAGTGCAACTTCTACCTTTAGTTATTATTAGCGGTAGAGTTCATGGGTCATAGAATATGCTTAATAAAAAGACACCATCATCATTAACAAAAGTTGTGATTGTGGACCGTCACAACGTGGAAGAAAATTAAGGCATCGTTGATTGGTTTAAGAAAAGTATGAAGAACTATACCAATCTTTTTGGTCGCGCTCGTCGTAAAGAATTTTGGTACTTTGTCTTGGTACAAATAGGTTTGACAGTGCTTGCGATTATATTAGACACAGTGTTATTTGGCTCAGAATCAGAGTCTTTTAATGTAGGCGTAGCGTTTGGTATGCTTGTGCCTAGTATTACAGTTTGTGTTCGCAGATTACATGATACTGGTCGTTCAGGGTGGTGGATTTTGATACCTGTAGTACCATTCATAGGTCTCATTATGTTACTTATGTTTTTTGCTATCGAAACTAATTCTGAAACCAATCAATGGGGTCCGCCAGCAAAATAAATTTGCGAATGTCGTTTAACTTTAGAAGCTATCTAAAGTATCTATAAAATATAATTCGCATACCTAAACCGAAAAGCCCAAAAGCACTTTCACTGAAAAAGGCCTTTGGGTTTATAAATTACTTACCCTGATAAACAGGTTTACGCTTTTCTATAAAAGCGCTGACACCTTCTATAAAGTCATCGGTTTTTGCCATCATTGTCTGTTGTTCCACTTCCATATCTAGCGCTTCGTTCAAACCCATAAAAGCATGTACATTGAACATATGTTTCATAGAGGCTAGGGCTTTACCTGGCAACTGGCTCAACCTTAGGGCCAATGCTTGTACGGTGGCGTCTAGCTCTTCAGCACTAACCACGTTGTTCACTAGATTCAGGCGAGCCATATCTTCCGCTTTAAGCTTATCACCCAGCATCACAAGCTCAGTGGCCTTTGCCGCACCAACTAATTGATTCAATAAATAAATACCGCCTGCATCGGGAATCAAACCGATATTGACAAAAGCCTGAACAAACTTTGCGTTGTCTGCGGCGATACGAAAATCACACGTGAGCGCTAAGTTCATACCAGCACCTGCCACTGCGCCTTCCAATTTAGCAATGATTGGCTTATGGACATTACGTAGCTTTAAGCTGACTTCTCCTGCACCTTTTACCATGCCTTGTAGTTTGTTTGAAATAATGTCCTTGTCCAATCCTTCAGATAACATCTCTTTGATATCGCCGCCACTTGAGAAATTACCACCAGCCCCTTGCAAGATAATCACTCGTACTTGATCATCTGTCGCCGCTTTATCCAGCGCTATAATTACGTTGTTTTTTAAGGGCGTGCCAAAGGCATTGAGACTTTTTGGATCATTAAAAGTAATGGTCGCAATGTGGTTGTTCACTTGATAATCGACTATCGGCTGTGACATCTTAGATTTCCTCATTTTGAAAGACTGTTTTAAATGTATGTACTAGGGCGTGTCCTCAATCTGAAAATGGTGATAAAAATAAGATAAATGGCAGCCAAACAAGGAAAATAGTGCAGGTAATATCGAGATATTGACTAGCTATTTGACGTAGTTTGGCAAGATTTAGCTATTTTTAACCCATTTAGTCGCTTTTGTTCAGATTGAGGACACGCCCTGAAGATAATTGTACAAAATGTTGGTAATAAATAACGCAATGCTGATTACTATAGCAGTTTACTATGATTATAAAAGCGGGTTTTGTGGGCGCTTAAGACACACAGAAATGCTGGTCAAATGTATGGAATGGCAGTACAAGTATAGGGTGATTGATTGACTAAAGGCAGATGAATCATAAAAACACTATTACCTGAATCGTTAATGGACTATGCTAAATGCAAAGACCTGCATCAAAGATTTATTCATTAATAAGCCTACATATCTAATTTGCCTAATAATAAAGGAAACGTTTATGCCAACGATAAAAATTAATGATGTCAATATTCATTATGAAGACAGCGCACCAAATGAGATGCAAAAGCCAGTGATGGTGTTTGCACATGGTCTCCTATGGAACACGCGGATGTATGATAAGCAAGTCGAACACTTTCAAAAAGACTATCGTTGTATCGCTTTTGATTTCCGTGGACAAGGGCAGTCGCAGATCACTAAGTCAGGCTACGATATGGAAACATTAACGGCAGATACCATTGGATTGCTTGCGGCGCTGGGTATTGATAAGTGTCACTTTGTCGGATTATCAATGGGCGGCTTTATCGCACAGCGTATTGCTATTAAGCGTCCTGAGCTTTTACTGTCGATGATTCTTTTAGAGACGTCTGCTGATCCTGAAGATCCTAAAAACGTGCCGCATTATCGCAAGCTTGTAAAAGCCATTCGCTGGTTAGGTATCAAGCGCGTGAGTAACAAAATCATGCCTATTATGTTTGGCAGTACTTTTTTAGCAGACAAGCTGCGCAAATCCGATCGCAAACAGTGGCTCACGATGCTACAAGGCAATCGCAAGGGCGGAGTGGTTCAGGCGACGATGGGAGTTATTGAGCGTACTGGCACTTATGAGCAGCTGGGAGACATCACAACACCCACACTCATCGTCGTGGGTGATGAAGATGCTGCAACCCCTTATCCAAAGTCTGAGCGTATGCATTTTGCCATTGCAGGATCAAAGCTTGCGATCATTAAAGGTGCAGGTCACACCTCGACAGTCGAGGAGCCTGAACAGGTAAATCGAGTGATGCGTCAGTTTTTAGAAAACAGTATTTAACGTTTAACTTCTAAGGCTTGGTTTTTAGTATTCAGGTTTCTAATATAGTCAAAACACCTTAAAACGCTAGGATACTGCCAAATAAAAAGCCGCTATCAAATCATGATAGCGGCTTTTTTGGTACAAATATAAAAGCTAAGTGTTGAACAACTAAAGTCGTGAGCTGTATTCGCTATTACCGTCGTCAATAGTGCCAAAGACCCCGGCTCGATTAACTATTTCAGTTGCCCAAGCGCGATGCGTGGCTGGCTCTAGCATAGTATTATTGTATTTAAACACTGCCTTGGCTTCGCTATGCAGTATCGCTTGCGCCTCATCTAAGGTGCTCGACGGTACACAATACGCTTGCTGTACCAATGCAATTTGGCTGGGATGAATGACGGTTTTGCCGACCAATCCCAAGCTGACATCATGAGTCAGTTCTTGCATAAAGAGCGTAGGCTGATCTAAGTACTCAAAGACTGGCGCTGTCAAATAAAAGCCGTGCGGCACAAAACAGCCAAGTAATTGATAGGCAAGAGTACCGATGGGCGTATCATAGACGATGCTGTTTTTTGGTCGGCGCAGTCGCAGCGTGGCAAATAAGTCATTGCCACCGATACGCAGGGCAAAAACGGGCTGACTGAAAGCTTCTTTAAAGCCAATAGCAAGCTCTTGATTGTGATGCGGATCAAATAATACAGCGGTCTCAAGTGTTGGCATGAGCAACTGATCGGCACTTAAATTCTGACAGGCCATTCGCCAATTGGATAAGCTGAACATATCGACTTTTGGCATGACGAAGCCATCGATAAGATCGATATGGGTATAGTCAGCCAGTTGCTGTAGCATCATCGGATTGCGTGGACGTATAAACACCAATGGGCGGGTCGGATGCTGAGTTTGCTGCTTGGATTGAGGGCCAACGTGTCTCGATGGATCGTTGATACTATCGACATGTGTGGCCCATGTGTGAAGCAGCGTCTGCAAGCGCTCAAGTGCCAATTCGACATCATTATGACTGACGGCATCTTCTAAACAAATAATAATACTATTAATCGTTGGCAATTTATCACGTCTGATTACTTGCCAAATATCTTGGCGAGTTGCAGGCATATAAAGGCTTGCACCCAGCTGATAAGGATGATGCGTGTTTGGTCTGACCATAGAATGACGCTCAGTAATTAGATGCGCGTAAGACTGGGTATGGGTATAAAGGTTTGACTTGTTATTTTGCATATCTGACATAATCGGCATCGTAAATAGTGAGTAATCGTAAAATGTATGATTAATTGGCATTGCTCATTGAGACAATTCAGGGATTCATACATTATTCTAAACATAGCAATGATTTAACTGTCTTTGGTGCGCTGTTTAATGAGAGTAATGGCTTGATAAGGCAGTATTTTATCACCTAATACACTGATAGTGATGTTTCGTTGTTCACATAAATGTCGCAGTAGCTCGGTGTCAGGATGTTCAGCGGTCGCCAATAAAATACGTTCAGGATCACGGCGCAATATTGCCCGCGTTGCCTCTGCAATCGTCGGCTTGATACGGTTGCGATTGGTAATATCATAGTCTGCTGCCAGCTGATCTATCAAGTCAGCAGTTTGATAGCGCGGCTGATTAAACGTTGGCAGGCATTGAGGCGCTTTGGTTAAATCGCGCCGTACTATATCGATGCGATCAATAAAGGCTAAGCTGTGATCCGCTGCAACTAAGTTATCATAAAAGACACTACGATGTAGACCCGATTGCGGCTCGGTGTACAAGCTACGTGAAATCAGTCCTGATACTGTACTGTTTAGAAGTCCTGATGGAATTAACCAATCCTCTTCACTAGCCGCCAACCAAGCAACGCCTGCTGGATCAGCAAGTGTGAGTAGCGGAATAACACCCACACCTTGATGGAAAATATTATCAAAATGGTCATGACTTGGGTTACTAAATGTCTCTAAACTGCGGGTCAGTTCTTGATAAATGGCCCCTTTGCCCGTCCAACCATCGACAAAGACGAGTGGGCTATCTGGATAAGCTTCTAGCAGCATTTGTAAGGCGATTGGATCAAGACCACGGTCACGAATGATACTGATACCATAATGCGCAGTTGGCAAATTATAGTCGCTATCTGTGTCAGTAAGCGCTCTTTGTAACAATACGCCAATCGGCAAACCTGCTCGCACCAAACTGACTAATATTAATGGATGCTCATCACTAACTGTGTCTTGAAAAGCGCGATGTAGGGTATAAGCCAAATTGGCGATATCCGTAGCCGTTCTCGTCGACCCTTGCTCTAAAGCCTGCGCGTATAGCTGCTCATGCATTGCACTTGGTGCCTGCTCTAACGTCAACATATCCGAATAATGACGTTGCCCACTTTGGATAAGCGCTTCTTTTTGACTGACAGGCACATCGGCAACGGCATTTTTATCAACGATATCGAGCAAGACAGTCACATCGCGGGCAAGATAGCTGCCTGAGCCATAGCTTTTTAAATGTGATCTTTTTATGTTTGTATTATTTAAAGTCATAGTAGGATATTAGCACTCGTTGTGATGACAGTGAATTTGCCTGTTTATTACTAAGCATGACGTTGCTCGTGTAGCTGACCATGATTGGGCATGCCGTACCAGTCGAGCAATTGCAGAAATGGTAAATCTGCCAGACTGTCACCAAAACCAAAGCTCGGACGCTGATTGTCCAAATGGTTGTCTAATAAAAACTGCACTGCATGGCGCTTGTGGACGCTATGCGGCAATATTGCCAAATTATTTGCATTCACATGCACGTAAAAATTTTCAGCAAAATTCGGTATCAGTATCGGTAGTTGCTTTGCCAACTTTGCCAAAAGTTGATGGTCTTTTTGTGCATGTTTAATCGCTAGATAAATGGTCAGTTCATCATTGATAAATCTATCGGTATGCAGTGTAAATACTAGGTTGTCTTGACCGCTATGTTCAAGGATTAATTCAGCAAGTTGGTTTATCTGTTTTTGTAGTGGCAAAAGCTGCTCATGAATATACTGCTGCCAAGCATCGAGCAGTTCACCATCGGGCGTTAGAATGATTGCACCATGGGTCAATACTTGCCAACTGTTAAAGGGCAATTTAACGCGTTTAATTTCACTGCGGTCACGGGCAGTCACCACTATTAAGTCAGTGCTGGTAAGTAACCAATTGAAAAAGGCGGACTGGCGCTGACTCATAAAGCTTAGCGGTTCGCCTTGTTTATTGACCGTCGCGCAAACCAAGTTCTCAGATTCAGCAGTAGGTAAATCCCACGCATCGATTTTACGCTGAGTTTGAAATAATGTGTCGTCCAAATCCATGAGAGCATAAGGTTTAATAATGTCGGGGTTGGCTTTGAAGAATGGGATGTTCATAAAAGTTTCCATAAATATTAGGTTTGAAAATTAGTAAGTGATTTAAAACTTTGGACTCACCACCAACACATTGTCCAAGCCTTGCCACAGATCATCCACGCTATCTGCTGATGTCTCCACACACAACACAATCAAATCCCATTTATTAGGTTCAACATTATAAGCAAAATTGGTCATACCAAGCCCATAATTATCACTAAAGCTCAACACAGTCGTAATCGCTCCACCAAGCGCGATCGGCGAGCGTGTCAAAGCGCTAAAGTTAACCGTAGAAATATTTTCAGAAGCCTGTTGCTCGGATTGTGTCTCAAGCCATTCTGCTAATAAGAATGGCAACCAAACAAATTCATTACTACCTAACACTAAAATTCTTTTTGGCAACTGAGTAACGTCAAAACTTTCTTGACCATTAAAGCCTACAAATGCTTTCTGAAATCTCAAAAGATAATGATCGAAACCCTCTATGCTATCCAGCGTTGGAAAACGTCCCCAATTACTGGTATTACCTAGCGCCTGACTGCCAGCCTCAGTCGTGTCAACCGATGGCATGGTAATGGGTTCGGGGTTGGGAGCGTCTGTCCATTGCCAAGCGCCAGACAGTAAATGATGACGATGAAAATCAATACCAGTTAAGCGGGCAGCCATGCGCTCAGGCTTAGCGCGCTCTGTCTGCTGATTTGCATTTTCTTGATCTAATGACCAATCAACCAACGTGGTTAGATGTACTTGCTCTAATTGTGTGAGGCCCGCATTGCGTATCGCCGTCACGACATTGACGCAAGTGTTGCCTGTTGAGGCTTCATCATCGACCATAATCAGGGTTTTGCTGGACAGTAATTGCGCTTGAGTGAATTGATCCGCGCTTTGATAAATCAAATGCTGGCTAGCATGACTGTGGTCTTCGCTAAAAGTGGTCAATAAAGCGTTGCTGCTTTTGGCATCATTGTCGTCGTGTTGCGCATGACGAGTGGAGTTCAGTAGTAGCGCATTCGGATAGCGCGTTTGTAGCGCTTGATGCACGCCCGCTGATAAGCCAACCGCCGTTTCTGCCATACCAATAACCAAAATGGGTTCAGGTAAATCACTAGGCACTAAGTTTGCCAAATCAGTAAAAGCATGACGCATCGTGTGAGGTGCGACTGGAATATGACGACCGAGCACTTTTGAGACGAATAAAAATGCCCGTTTCGGATTAATGCGCTGTGCAAACCCAAGCAAATCCTCTAATTGATAACTGTCGCTTGGTTCCAAGTTATTTTTATTAGTTGCTGAATTGGTTTGATAGGTCAGATCGAGCGTACCGCGAGGCAGAGTAATGGTTGTACTGTGTTGCTTGTTTGACATTCATATTCCTTGACACTTTTGATTTCATATAATGAGCAGTTTTCTTAACCCTGACATCCTACCAGCCAGAGCGCCGCGCGGCTTTGTTTGCTCAACTGCGGTGTGGTCAGAGGTGCTGCTTTGGCATTTGACGAATCTGATAAATTGTCTAAGCCAATGCCAGCGCTTGCCAGTAGGGCAGATAATAACTGAAATTTCACAGCATAGTTCATGTTTTGTGCATGCTCATGAACCAAACTTGACGCCACCATACCGATTACTTCGCCAGTCGGCAACAATAAAGGGCTGCCACTAGAGCCGGGCTGGATGGGAGCCGTGAATTGCATATAACGGATATCATCGCCAAACCCTGTCAGACCGGAGATACAACCTTGTGTGACTTGTAGTTGGCTGCTCAAGCCTGATAATGGAAATCCCAGCGTTGTGATGGTCTCGCCCAAAATATCAGAACATTGCTGCGCTAACGGCAAATAGCATGGCAGAGGGTCACTCACTCTAATAATGGCCGAATCGCTACCGATATCGCTGAGCACGACTTGCGCTTCACGGTCAGGCTGACCTTGCTGCCGCACACCAATCATTGCCGCCGATTCAATGACATGATAGCAAGTCAGTAGGTGATATGGGTCAATGGCAAAAGCAGTTCCTGTCCAGGTCTCACCTGATTGTACTTGTCGAGGTGGACGCGCGTCACTGTTGGGCTGACGTTGCTGTTGCTGCGCCTCTTGAATGAGCGCATGGGTTGTTGGCGGACGGATATCAAGACTGACTTGCACTCGTTGCTCTAGGCTTGCCAATCCTTGAGTGGAGCTTTCACCAAGCGCACGACATTTAAACTGACCATTGCGCTGGTAGATCTCCAATACAATCGCCGCTTTGATATGACGCTCATTTGCGGTGAAATCATATTTAATCGCGCCATTATTCAGCGTCAGACTGACAGTGTTTAGCTCAACCGCTGGCAAGTTCAAGGTTGGCTCGTGATAAACATACGCAATCAGTTGTAAAAAACTAACCCCTTGTGTATCAAATAACTTGGGTAAATCCAATTGCCAACTACTTGGATTATCCGCATTATCTACGGCTGCCCAATCCTTAGGTTCATGAAGATAGGCAGGACTACAAGCTGCTTTACGGTGCTGATCTAAAGGCAACCATATCAGTCCCAGTTGTTGACCAAATTTAAGTGGTTGTGTCGTAGAAAAGGCGACTGAACACTCGGATTGTGCGATAACCGTATTTGCCCCTAACACTAACGTGGTTTGTGTTGTCATCAATCGCCTCTCATTGAATGTACATTCAGTAATTATCAATTATCAATTATCAATTATCAATTATCAATTCTTTGGTGTCTGTCCGCTCTTTAATGTGGTTTGCTTTGAAGCTACTTGTTTCGAGATCGACTATTTATTCAATAGCATTTTCTTCAATTTTCACACCGACCATAATTGAACGTACTTGGCAGGGTGTTATCTGCTGCGCAATATCTGCCAGCTTTGGTTTATCCGTCAGGCCTAACCAATAAGCGAAGCCAACTTGCGTTAAGTCTACACCACTATGAGTCGTGTAACCAATGCCACCAGACGGGCGGCTATTAATCTCAAGAACACGGTGCTGGCCATTATCATCGGCTTTGGTTTGTACACTGACGATGCCGTCACAGCCAAATGCTTTAATCAATGGAATAACGACATCCATGACCGATTGCTCGTAACCAATATGCTGGATTTTTCCGGTTTTATAGCGAGTGATTGCGGCTAAAACTTCACCATATTCGCACACCACGTCGATAGAGTATTCTTGCCCAGATAAATAAGGCATTAACAGCATTGGGATAGGGCGCGTGTGTATCATCAAACTGTTTGCATAAGCATTGATAAACTGAGCTGTATTGATTCTTTTTTCTTCGGTAAAGTATAAATGCTCAAAGCTATCATATTGCTCATCCGCCGCTTTTTCCGAATCAAGTTGCCAAAATCCCTGCGCAAAAATACCAGTGACAGGTTTGACACATAAGGGCTGATGACCGTGTTCGGCAAGTAAAGCCTCAAGCTCTGCAACCGTGTCAAAGCGCCATGCATCGGCGACGGGAATATTATGCTGGTGACACTGTTGCATGAAAGCAAATTTATCATCGATTGACTCTAAAGCTGCGACGCTGGTCGCTCCTGTTAACAGACGAATACCGGCAGCGTTAAATGCCTCACGGTGTGCTTCGTATGTGATGCCGTTGCGTCCAGTCAGTAATACTTTAACATTGTTCTGCTGCGCTTTTTCTAAAACAAATTGCCAGCGTGGTATAAATGGCGCTACGGGTTCAAGCGCTGCTTGCTCATCGCTGTCTACGGTGATTTTAGACGGCTCATAATAGACATTATCGGCGAACTCAAAAATCTCAGGTCTATCGTGGCGGTGTGAGGCAATGATATTAAATGGTGTATCAGATTGGGCTTTTAAGGCTTGTAGGCTGGCTAACATATCGCGCTGGCTGGCTTGACCTTCAGCTAGCCAAGCGGCTGTTGACGTCAAAGAAAGTGTATCGTTAGCAGGGTTATCCATAGTGCTCTCTTGTTATAAGTTTTAGATAGAATGGGATAACTCAGTGTCGTCATCACAACGCTATTAGTCATATAGATAAGACCTAGATATGGCTCAGCGAGATTAAAAAACTGGCCTCTATAAATAAGTCCCTATACTGCTGATAGCAGAGACTATTATATACAAATGCTAGGCGTTATAAACATTCCCAACAAAATAGCCTTAAGTATTTTTGAGATCATTATTTGATTGTTTTTAATGGTTTACCGAATATCAATGTGGATTAAAACAAAGACACATCCGTGCTACTATGTGACGATAATTGCATAATAAACACAACGACATAATAAATCATTTAAAGGACATATGATGAGCCAAATCCAACCTCAAAAACTGATTGCAGGTGCCAATGCGCCATTACCAACTGACAGCATTAGCATTCGTATTTTAAGCCAAAGCGCGATTGATTGTGCCGCTTATCGCCTGACGACTGATGGTAAAGTGCGCGGTGATGGCGATATGATATTTTATGGACAAACACGTAGCGATGATGGCAGTGTCAGTTTTCGTGGTCACGATAGTGATGGCTTCTTTGATATCAATTTATCCGCACAGCCTGCGAGCATCGAGAAAATAGCACTGGCGTTTTCTAGTGCGCAAACGCTGGCTCAAGTCGGTGATGTGGATATCCAAGTATTGCAAGGTGGCCAAGTTCTGATGACTTGTCAGCTCAGTAGCACTGGACGTAATGAAAAAGCGATTATTTTGGCTGAATGCTATCGCAGGCAGGGCAGTTGGAAGTTTCGCTTTATTGCCCAAGGCTTTGAAGGCGGCTTAAAACCTTTGTCCGAGCACTTCGGTGTTGAAATTGCTGATGAAGCACCAGTTCAAAATCAAGGTCAAAACCAGTCACAGAACCAAGCACAGAATCAGTCGCAACCTATTAATACACAGCGTCCGATCAATACACAAAAAGCGGGTAATGCCTCTCAAACCAGTACGCCACCACCGATTCCAGCCAGTCCCTCAATCAATTTAAGCAAAATCACCTTAACCAAAAACCAATCTAGCATCAATCTCAAAAAACGCGATGACTTTGGTAAAATCTCCGTCAATCTAAACTGGAACCAGCGTCCAGATATGGATAAGCAAGCGCCCAAAAAAGGATTGTTAGGCGATCTGTTTAAACAGCATAAATCAGGCGGGATTGATCTTGATGTTGGCGCGATGATTCACTTAAAAAATGGTGAAAAAACCTTAATTCAAGCGCTCGGTAATCGCTTTGGTAGTTTGCAATCAGCGCCTTACGTTTTATTACGTGCTGATGATAGAACGGGTCAGGTCAGCGGTGGCGAATGGCTCGATATCAATGGCCAGCAGTGGTCACAGATTGAGGAAGTATTTATCTTTGCCTTTATCTACGAAGGTGCGCCAAATTGGGCGCAAACCGATGGGGTAGTGACCATTCATGTGCCGGAGCAACCACCAATTGAAACGCGTCTGACGGAAGGGACTGGCAATCTACCAATGTGTGCCATTGCACGTTTGGTAAATCAGCAGGGCAGTATCAATGTTGAGCGTATCAACCAATACTTTAAAGGACATCAAGAAATGGATAAAGCCTTTAACTGGGGCTTTAGTTGGAAGCGTGGCAGTAAGTAATAGATCATATTATAATTTAAAAAATCAGCCCTTCTATTCATAATAGAGGGGCTGATTTTTTGTATAACTATAAGCAATCTTCAATAAAAATGCTTAAGCATGCGGTGTAAGAGCAGGCATCAAGTCATGGAAAGTACGACCTGAAGCGGTTTCGCCAATTGCATGCATTTTCCATTCATTATTATGACGATAAACTTTTGCCATAATCATCGCTGTATGACCACCTTGCGCTGATAGATTGTAGCGGGCAACCTCGCTATTGTTGTTGGCATTAACGATACGGCAAAACGCATTTTCTACCGTTTCAAACGTCTGCCCAGTAAAGCTATTGACGGTGAATACGAGCGACACAACATTGGCAGGTATTTTAGATAAATCAACGTTGATGACTTCATCGTCGCCATCACCGTCACCAGTGCGGTTATCACCTGTATGAACGATGCTGCCATCTTTTGATGTAAGCTGACTGAACCAAATGGCATCGACGGCTTGTTTATTGCTATCAAACATAATGCATGAGGCATCTAAATCGATAGAATCACCGCCACTGCCGCCACCGAACAATTTGCCTAAGAAGCCACCTTTTTTATCTTGTGGACCTTGAAACACATCCCAACCCAGACCCAATTTTACTTGCGTGAGATCGCCGCCAGCTTCTTTGCTAAGCGATATTTTCTGACCTTTTTGTAAGCTAATTGCCATGTGATAATCCTTATAATAATTGAGAAAAAAACGCTGAGTAACCTTAGTTTTTACAAAATACTGTCGTTTTTACAAAAAAAATTTATAAAATATTATTCAAAAAACCACCATTGCCACCGCGTCCACCTGAGCTAGTACCCAAGATACTCTGTAACCAGCCTTGGTAGCTGTCTCGATTGCGCGAACAGATAATAACTTTACCTGTACCTGAGAAATTCAATACCATACCTTCGCCACTGGTGACCGAATTGATGATATTGCTCATAATGCCTTTTTTCTTACTGGTCGAAACCGACAACTTATAATCAAGATTTGAATCCCAGCACACCACATGACCATTATCGATAATAACGTCTTTGTTAGGTGTCACATCAATCTCAAAAAGTGATCCGAAACCCGATACCACTACTTGGCCTTGACCTTGTGTCTGCATGACCATGAATCCGCCCGTATCACCAAACACTGCGCCACCTAAGTTGCGCTGAATACTGGCTCTGATATCGACACCCATTTGCGCTGCGACAAAGGCACCATCACTCAATGTATATTGCTGTGCACCGACATCAATGATTTGCATATCACCATCGAGCGTCGGCGCAAGTAAGCAATCGCCTTCACCGTTGACAGCTTCAATCTGCTGTTGAAATAAGGATTCATCATTCGCAAAGCGGCGCATCAGTGATTGCATTAAGCCGCCTTGCAGCTTACCTTTCAGCTCAAGATTGGATTCCATCATTACCATTGCATTGGCTTCACAATAGATTGAATCGCCTTTTTTAAGATTACAATGCAAAAAAGGTTCAATAGTACCGATTAAGCTAAACGTTGCGGCCATGAGGTGTGAATCCTTATTTTAATGCTTTGAAATATGCTTTTTAATTTAATAAATACTGTTCTGATATAAAGTTTTTTTATTTTGGGAAATCTATTAAATTTAAAGCCATCAAATGCTTAAAAAAGGCACACTTGATGGCTTATATCGAGCGCAACTAACAGTCTAATTGCGCTAATTAAAGTCGTAAGAGATTAAAGAAATTTTATCTTTAAACGTTTACGCCATAAGAGGCAGCTAATGGTCCAAGACCACCACTGAATCCTTGACCAACGGCACGGAATTTCCAGTCGCCGCTGTGACGATACAATTCACCAAAGACCATGGCAGTCTCAGTGCTACCGTCTTCTGATAGGTCATAACGAGCGATTTCAGAATCGCCGTTATCATTAACGACACGGATATAAGCATCACCAACTTGACCAAAGTTTTGGTTACGACCTTGACCTTCATAAATGATAGCGCAGATTGCTACTTTATTAACATCAGCTGGAATACTAGCAAGATTGATTTTGATTTTTTCATCATCGCCATCACCTTCGCCAGTACGGTTATCGCCAGTATGCTCAACCGCGCCATTGTCTGATTTTAGATTGTTAAAGAAAATGAAATCTTGATCATTACGAACTTTACCAGCTTCATTGACCAAAAAACCAATCGCATCTAAGTCAAACTCTTGACCGTCAGTAGCACGTGGATCCCAACCAAGACCGACCGTAATGTTGGTTAAACCAGGCGCTTCTTTTGATAAGTTTACGTTGCCGCCTTTCGTTAAGCTAATAGCCATACAGATATCCTTTAGATTAATAATTAAGTGGACTAGGTTATTGAAAAAATAAAAATTATGCATCTATTGTGTTGTGAGCATAAAAGGCAAACAAATCTACCTTTATGCCACGTATTGCATATCATTACGTTTTACTATACTAAGCGTTTGCTCACTAAGCAAGGCGTATTTTGTGTGATTACGATATGATTACTAAGAGTTATAATAACTCTATATATCTGAGACTTTTTAACAATCCTAACAACACTGGTTAAGATATTGTTATCAAAAGCCAATTTCGTTAATACACCATGCCCTAGTCGAAAGACAGCTTTTAATTAGCAAAAACGGACCAGCCTGTTTTTTGGACAAGCATCTCTAATGCTTTTAATCCAAGTTTGGAGTTCCCGACATGATCGAGACCTGGCGACCATACAGCGATAGATCCTTTACCTGGCGCTACCGTTAAAATACCACCACCAACCCCGCTTTTACCGGGCAGACCGACACGGTAGGCAAACTCACCAGAACCGTCGTAATGACCGCACATCATCATTAACGAATTGATCCGTCGAGATCGCTGTTCATTGATGACCCTCATTCCTGTGTGCTGATTAACGCCATTGGATACGAGAAAGAGACCTGCACGGGCCAATTGCTGGCAGTTCATCGCAATCGAGCATTGATGAAAATAAACTCCCAATACTTTATCGACATCGTGCTTTAGGCGGCCAAAGGCTTTCATAAAGTGCGCTAATGCCGCGTTTCGGTCTTTATGCTTCATTTCAGACGCTGCCACTTTATGGTCAAAACGAATCGAATCATCGTCTGCAATAAAGTGCACAAACTGAAGAATCTCACCCAACGTTTCTTTAGGTTCATGCCCCATCATAATCGCATCCACTACCGCAATCGCACCAGCATTGATAAAGGGATTACGTGGTCGGCCGGATTCATGCTCTAGTATCGTGATTGAGTTAAAAGGATCGCCGGATGGTTCACGACCAACGTGTGTCCAAAGCTCATTACCCAACTTGCCAAGGCCGATGGTTAAGGTAAATACCTTAGAGATACTTTGAATCGAGAATAGGGTACTTGCATCACCTGCTGAATATACCTGCCCGTCAGGTGTTGCTACTGCAATACCAAACTGGTTTGGGTCTACATGGGCCAGTTGCGGGATATAATCCGCCACTTTGCCACGATCGGTTTCGAGTGCCATCTCTGCGGCAATATCATCAAGAATCTGTTGCATATAGTTAAGTAAGCTTATTTTTATTAAGGGGTTGAAGGAGTGGAATTTTAACTGAATAAGCGCAATGTTTGTAAATTATTGCCTTAAGGCGTAAAAAAGCAGGTCACACCTGATGGTATGACCTGCTTAGATACATAAAATATTGTACTAGCGATACGTCCTAATCGAGACGTGCCGCTTCAGCTTTACGATAATTGAGTGAGGCAACAAACGCCCAACCAATAAAGGCAATACCGATCAGACCCGTGATGATTTCTGGTACATGAAACTTCACTGATAACAGCATGATAATGGCTAAAGCGCCAATGGCATAATGAGCGCCATGCTCAAGATAGACAAACTCATCAAGTGTGCCTTTATCTACTAAAAAGATAGTCATCGAACGAACAAACATCGCACCAATCGCAAGGCCTAGCATAATAACGATAACGTCATTAGTAATTGCAAATGCGCCAATCACGCCATCGAAGCTGAATGAGGCATCAAGGACTTCTAAGTATAAGAAACCAATAATACCGCCTTTCATGATAGCACTGGTCGCCGCAGCGCCTGAACCACTTTCTTCGTTTTCTAAGTCTGCTTCAAGGTCACCTTCAAGCATACCAGAAACCACTTGTACGCCAAGGTAAACCAAGATACCCCAAACACCTGCAATCAACACGGCAGAGGCTTGTTCAGCTGTAGCCCAAGATACCGCAATCATCAAGACAATAAGCGCAACGAAGACGCTCATGGCATCGACTTTGCCTAGCTTTGCTAAGCGGCTTTCTAACCAATCGAACCAATGAACTTCTTTATCATCAAAAATAAAGTTCAAGAACACGAGTAATAAGAAAATACCACCAAATGCTGAAATTTCAGCATGATGTGCCATTAGTCTGGCTGAGTATTCTACAGGGTTATACAACGCCAAATTGATCACTTCCATCATGCCAAGATCTGCTGTAACAGCGACGATGACGATAGGGAATACCAAGCGCATACCAAAAACGGCGATCAAAATACCAACCGTTAAAAATATCTTTTTCCAAAACTCATCCCAGCCCTTGAGGACTGAGGCATTGACCACCGCATTATCAAATGATAATGAAATCTCCATGACGGCCAAAATAGCAGTAATAGATAGGGTGGATATCATTCCGCCCATACCACCATGTGAATACCCCCACCACGCTGCCACCGCTAAGGCGATTGCTGTGAAGATAAAGTCTAAATAAAAATGTCTCATGACACATCCTGTCTGATTGCACGAAGCTAAGGTCAGTCTAGTATAGACGCACACCATAAAAAAGCGGCTATCGCTAACCACTTCTTATGTATAAGTTTAGATGAAACATAAAGTATTATTGGCCATTTGGCTATCAATAATTGTCACTATTTTGCAACTAAAAATATTTTATATTCTAAATTACGATATTAACTTAAATATCAACGCCATATTGCTGGCACATCGCTTGCAAACCACCTGCGTAGCCTTGACCCACGGCGCGGAATTTCCATTCACCGTTATGACGATACACTTCGCCAAACACCATTGCTGTCTCTACAGAGTAATCTTCTGCCAAGTCAAAACGTACCACTTCAGTGCCTGTTTCTTCATTGACGACACGAATAAAAGCATTGGCGACTTGACCAAAGTTTTGACTGCGAGCAGCCGCATCATGGATAGTCACGGTGACGACGATTTTATCGACATCAGCAGGTACTTGGGTCAGGTTTACTTTGATAACTTCATCATCGCCATCGCCTTCACCAGTACGGTTATCGCCTGTGTGCTCAACTGCACCATTATCAGACTTAAGCTGGTTATAAAAAATGAAGTCATGGTCGCCACGTACTTTACCAGCGTTGCTTAGCAAAAAGACGCTCGCATCAAGGTCGAACTCAGCACCAGAAGTCGAACGCTCATCCCAGCCAAGACCGATCAGCAGCTTGGTTAAATTTGGGTCGGTTTTCGTTAGCGATAAATTACCGCCTTTATTAAGTGATAAAGCCATGAAATTGTCCTTGTTATTAGAGTTAGTTAAAGGTTCTTATATATAAATCATAAAAACGAAAGCGATGTTGAGCCAACATTGGCACAAAACCAACGCTTAATGACGCTCTATCATAACAACAAAAAATGACCCAATCAAAGCGGATTAGGTCATTGTTGTGTTTCATGTAAATTAAGCACAAAAACAATGGTTTAAGGTCTGATACTATGCTGGCTCATATTTGCAGTCAGATATAGACGCTCATTTATCAATACTAACCTACAGACTCTAACGATGGCGAATCTCAAAGCTCTGATGAATGGGTTTTTTAATATTAAAATCAAACCCTATCGTTTTTTGCGTGATGTCAATGATGTCATAGCGCTCAGTTAGCTGTTCATCTAACTCGAAGCGGGTAAAGTTGTTAGAGAAATACAGGACACCATCCGCTGTTAAGCGGTTCATCGCACGATTGATAATGGCCGCATGGTCACGTTGTACGTCAAAAGTACCTTGGAATTTTTTAGAATTTGAAAAGGTCGGTGGATCAATAAAGATAATATCGAATTGCTCAGTATTGTCTTTAATCCACTCAAAGATATCGGCGGCAACGAATTGGTATTTGTTGCGGCTGACATCCAAACCATTGAGCACAAAGTTTTGCTTGCCCCAATCTAGATAGTTTTGTGACAAATCCACACTGGTGACTTTTTTGGCGCCTGCCAGTGCCGCGTGCACACTCGCTGTACAGGTATAAGCAAATAAGTTCAATACCGCTTTACCGCGGCTGTTGTCTTTGATGCGTGCGCGCATATTACGATGGTCAATGAATAACCCCGTATCTAGATAATCGGTGAAGTTGACGTAAAAGTAGGCACCGTCTTCACGAGCCACATAGAACTTGCCACGTTTTTCTGTATTGCCTTGTTTGCTATATTGATCATTGCCAGATTGACGCGCGCGCGTTTTGATAAAGATTTGCTCACGGTTAATATCAAACACTTCACGAATGCCCATTAATGCTAAGTTAAAGCGTTTTTTGGCGGTTTCAGGTGGAATGGTTTTTGGCGGTGCATATTCTTGCACATGGGCATAATCGCCATATAAGTCGATTGCTACCTTGAAGTCAGGGAGATCGGCATCGTATACACGGACATTACTCGCATTGTCTTTTTTAGCCAGTTTTTTCAGTTTGGCAAGGTTTTTTTGCAAGCGATTAATGAAATCCTGTCCGTCTTCCACTTCAATCTCATGCTTTTCAAAGCGACTCACAAGGTTGCCAGTCTGCCCAGCGATCAAGCGTCCATGACGGAAATACACGGTGATGGCACCATTATGACAACGCAACGTTTTTGGATCTTTGATGGGCAATATATCGACTTGCTCAACATTGGATGCCAATATACCCAGCATTGGATTGACGCCACTACCTGCAAAACTGTCTTGTAAAATAAGCCCAATCGCTTGATATAAAGGCTTAATCATTTCTTCGTCACCCAAACGCTCACCATAAGGCGGGTTGGTGATAATCAGAGGATTGCTCAATCGACCATCATCAACCAATGGCTTTAAAATACTGCTTAGTTGGTCGAGGGCGCGCGTTTCAAGATCAAGTAGCGGTAGTAAGTCTTGCAAACCTGCCGCAATAAGGTTCTTTTCTGTGGCCAAAATTGCGCCACTATCAGCATCAAAGCCCAAAATCAGCGGTAAGGTATCTGGTTGTTCATTAGCAATTGCTAACGCGTCACGAAAACGCGTCTGTGCATCATCAATCATCTCTTGCCATAGCGCATCATCATGATGTTGCCATTGGTAAAATCCAAATTGATTGGCTGCTTTATCAATACCAACGGCATAGTCGCAATGCATCAATAGCGCTTCAATGATAAACGTTCCAGAGCCACACATAGGGTCGATGAGAGCATTATAAAAAGGCGCATTGCCTGCCTCATTTTTCTTATGCCAACCCGCGCTATAGAGCAAAGAGGCTGCCAAGTTTTCTTTTAATGGCGCTTCTGTCATCGCCACGCGGTAGCCACGGCGATGCAAACTGGTTCCTGATAAATCAAGATATAACTCAGCTTGCTTGTCATTAACGGTCGCAAAAACTGAAAAGTCTGGATTCTTACTATCGACGTTAGGTCGGCTGTCGTAAACTTCATTAAAGGTATCAGCTATGGCATCTTTGATACGCAGCATAGCAAACTGCTGGCTGACTGCGACGCGCTTATCGACAGATAAACGGATAGCAAAGGTTTGCTCTAAGCTGAATTGCTCCGTCCAGTTGACTGATTTTGCCAAACCATAAAGCTGCTCAGCCACATCATATTCCATATTGATGTTTTTACGTTTGATGAGCATCAATACTCGAGAGGCCACGCGTGACCAAAGACAAATAGTATATAAATCACGCAAAGTACCCGTGACCGCTAGACGGCCCGTACTTTTAACTTCGCTTCCGATACCAAAACTTGTCAGCTCAGTCTGTAGCGGTGCCTCAAGCCCATCGGCACAAGTGATGATAAGATCAAGCGACAACGCTGATGAAGTTTCGGCTGAAGATGAGGGCGCGGTTGTTACGGTCATACGGATACCTGTGGGCTAAATTGACAAAAAATGTAAATAATAAAATAGGCGGTTTAACCAGCAATTTTACCATAATTCAGGGCAGGATGGTTCAAAGTGGTTGTGTTTAACAAAGCGGATTGTTAAAAAACTATTCTTAAGGTTTGATATCTCAAAGAGAATGGCTAAAAAGCTCAGCCTAAAATAGTGAGGGTCGAATGTTAAAAAGTTAACATGCTCTAATGACGTTATTGATCGTTTTTTGTCAGCGGTACGGTCTCTGATAGTATCTGCGTTGTCGTCGCAAAAGGTTTGGTCGCGATAGGATAATCAACGTCTTTTGGCATGAGCAAACGCATATGAGGATAGGGGGTAGAAATACCAGCGGCATCAAAAGCGAGCTTAATATCTTCTCTCAAACCCTCTTTGATTTTGGGCATACGTGCAACGGCAGCGGGTTTGACCCAAAAACGTACAATAAAGAACACGCCATATTCACCAATTTCTGCCACAGTGGCCGAATGCTCAGGGCGGCTAAGTACCACCTCAGTATCGGTGAGCACTTGCACAATTTCTTTGCGCGCCGCGTCAATGTCATCTTCAAAAGCAATGCGTACACGAATATCAAAGCGTATAAAGTTTTTGGAGGTCAAATTGGTTACCTCAGATGAGGCTACATTGGAATTTGGAATAATAACGGTGATGTTATCTCGAGTCAAAATATGGGTAGTGCGCAGGGCGATAAGTACGACGCGACCTTCATTTTCATTGATATGAATCCAATCACCGACCTGAAAAGACTGCTCAAGCAAAATAGTGATGCCAGCGATAAAGTTGGCAAGCGTTGATTGGGCTGCAAAACCAACTGCCAAACCTACGATACCCAAACCTGCGACTAATGAGACAATATCGAAACCGAACTGTGCCATGACACTGGCAAGACCGAGTACCAATAGTAGCACGGACAAAATGTTTTGGAGCAGCTGCTCTATGGAAGCGTTGAGACCATAGTGTTGCAAGATTCTATGAATGATTTGTCCCGATGAAGCCCAAAGTACGTAGTAAATACCAGCCCAAGTACTGGCTTTTGCAGTAGCGTTGACAGTCTCTGGCTCAAAGTAAATTTGGCTCATAATAGCAATTAAGCTGGTCACAACCCAAACATAGCGTAGCACTGATCGGACAATTTTAGTGCGTCGTTCGTTCAGCCGAATTTTGGCTCTACTTTTCTTAATGATATAAATGGCGAGCCAATAAAAAAATCCCAATACGGCGAGCAGTATTAGGATTTTTATGCCAGTGCTAGTCAGCTCTACCGCTTTAGATGACCAATCAAATGTCTCTTCATCGATAGAACCACCAAGAGCAAGGTAGAGGCTAGTATGGAGATCGCGGACGATCTCTCTAAAAAAATCAGTAATACTAGCGATTGGCATCTTTTAGTCCATAAAGAGTTTTATTTTAAATGATCTCACACGATTAGGGCATGTCTTCATTTTAAAAAAGTGTGGCTGAGCTGAGCATTAAAAGTTATTTTCTTGTGTGTCATGTAATTGATAAGGAATTTTCATTTTTTGTTGAACATCACGTAGAGCCGTCCGTAGACCTTCTAGTATCGTCGGATGATAAAAAGGCGTATCCAGTAGGTCTTTGACGCTTAAATCATTGGTAATCGCGGTAGCCAAAATATGACCGATATACTCGGCATCAGGCCCGACCATACTTGCGCCCAATATGACATTAGTCTTCTTACAGCCATAGATATGTAACAGCCCGCAGTTGACACCCATCACACGACTACGACCTTGATTGTCAAAACTGACGCTACCAATGACGTACTCTAAGCTTGAGTCTTCTTGAATCTCAGGTAAAGACTTGCCGACATTGACAATTTGTGGGGCGCAAAATACGATGGAGAATGGCGTGGCTGGCGGGCGAATATAAGCATCGTCTTTGTTTTCACAGACGATACTTCCTGCGCTATATCCTTCATCACTGGCCACATGTAGCAATGGGATGTGGGCATTGGCATCTCCAACGATATAGACATCTAAATCGCCAATCTGACCGGTTTTTTTACTTAAATTTTTCGGGCGGTTTTTATCATCAAGCTCAACACCCAAGTTTTCAATGCCCAGCTGTTTTATGTTATTACGACGACCTGTAGCGACCAGTACATACTCACCTTGCCACTGCATTGACTCACCAGCACTGTCTTCGTAGTCAATAAATGCTGCTGAGGTTTTATGGTCTTCGTTTGCTTTGATGCCCACATCTTTAATTTCGCTACCCAAATGCATGGTCAATTCGCGACTTAAGCAATCGATCGCTTTACTATTAATATCGTCATCTTTAAGGCCTGCCACGCGCTTTTCTTGATTAAATAAGGTGACGTCTACGCCCAAGCGCGTGAACGCTTGCGCCAGCTCCAGACCAATGGATCCAGCACCGATCACTGCCATTGACGTTGGTAAATCTGTTAACTCAAAGGCGGTATTGGAGGTTATCATAGTATCACCAAGCTTATCTGCCCAGCCATCTGGTATAAATGGCGAGCTGCCCGTGGCAACTATGATTTTGTCGGCTTCAATCAATTCATCATTGACTTCAATTAATCCTTGCTCATTAATGCGAGCATGCCCTGCGATTTTTTTATTATCGGGCCAGCTGTCTACCTGTTTTTTGATGTAGCTCGCAAAATGATCACGTTCATCCCGTACGCGCTGCATGACTTGTTTGCCATCTATCTGAGCGGTGGCATGAATGCCAAACTCAGCAGAATGGTTGGCATCGTGCGCGCGATCAGCCGCCGCGATTAGCAGTTTGCTGGGCATACAGCCTACAGCGATACACGTTGTGGTCCAAAACCCCTCATTAATAATGACGATATCATCATGGATTTTGCTGGCTTGGCTAAAAGCGTTCTGACCGGCGGTACCTGCGCCAATAATGGCAACAGCGACTTTACGAGTGACTTTGGATGTTGTGTTATCAGTAGAAGAGCCAGACGGTTTATTCATATTATACTCACATGGTGATGGTTGGCTATTAAAGGTTATTTTTAGTATTTGACCCTATGTTTTTATCATTATTTTTAGAATCTACTATATGGCCTTTTATAGTTTACGAGGTCAGTTTGGTTATTAAGGCGCTATAGTCAGTCTTAAATAAAAAGAGTACAACTATTATCACGTACTCCTAAGATAAATTTTTCTTGCTGGCTGTGCCTGCGCAGACAGAGGCGGCGCAAAATTTATCTTAAGAGCACTGTATTGATTTTATAGTGGATCGACTATAGTGTTTCAAGCAAGCGCTCGGTATAGCCTGCGGCGCGTAGATTTCTTTGAGCGTGCGTCAGTTTGCCTTCTGTATCAAACACAAATGTCGAGCGTACTAAACCTAACGTTATATTGCCATACATGTTTTTTTCTTTGATGACATCAAAGTACTGACACAGTTTTTCGTCAGTATCACTGATTAGTGAAATATTTAAATCATGCTTGGTGATGAATTTTTCATGGGAATCAACGCTATCACGTGAGACACCAATAATGTCATAACCTAAATCGTCAAACTCATTGAGGCGAGCGGTGAACTCTGTTGCTTGTACGGTACAGCCTGGCGTATTGTCTTTTGGATAAAAATAAAGAATAAGTCCTTTATTGGTGTTGGCAACCATATCCGTTAGATTAATCTCATCATGAATGAAGTGTCCATCTAACTTTCGTACTATGGTCACTGGAAAACTGGGTAAAGTAATATTTTCTGTGGTTGGCTTTGCCATGGTAAGGTCCCTATTGGTTTTGGTTATATTCGCTTATAGTATTCTTATTATAGCTAGAGTAGCAGAAATTAATAATTAGTTTTACACTTTGCTGCTTTATTGACAATAAAAAAGACTGGTAATGACCAGTCTTTTTTATATCAAATGAGATGTATATTATGCTGGTTTTTGTGGCTGTTTTAAATCTAAGCCAACGGTGCATTGCTGCAAATCTTTTTGCATTTTTTTGACGTAAGGCAGTCCAGACGGATCTTTTTTGTCTTGTGCGTAGCTTTCAATTTCCCACATTTGACCGATCGTCATGTTGCTGCGAACACCAATGGTGCAACTGCATAATTTGGTAGCATCGCCTTTGTCAGCGACTTTATATTTGACCGCACCAGTGACACAAGTATTGATATTGTTTTGTTTGATATCAACAGCATTTGCTTGCGGCATTGCGAAAAAGGCAGCTAAGGCTAGGGGTAATACTGGCAAAAACTTCATAAACATCCTCTCGTGGTATCAATTTCTTAAATCTTGTACTCAAGTTAGAATCAACTCACTAATAGGTGAGTGATTAATGTCGCTACTTATTATTTCTGTTGATATAGGCAAGCGCTCATACGATAGCAAGTATATCGATTAAAAGACAATGGCAGCCTGCTGTGTTAATGCAAGTAAATGTTTCTCTAATGTTGAATACCATCATTTTTTAAAGCAAATGCAACTACAGAGTCTATCAAGATTGATAATGAGTAGGATCGGCGACGCCCGCTTGGGCAAACCCTTGACGGCGTAGCGCACAGCTATCGCAAACCCCGCAAGCAAGACCGTTTGAGTCTGCGCGGTAACAAGAAATGGTTTGTCCATAATCGACGCCTAGCGATAGACCAAGCTCAATGGTTTTTGCTTTTGAAAGCTGCTGCAAAGGCGTTTGAATAGATAAATGGTGACCAGTGACGCCCGCTTTGGTGGCAAGGTTTGCCATATGCTCAAAAGCAGCAATATATTCAGGACGGCAGTCAGGATAGCCAGAATAATCGACTGAGCTGACACCAATGACGATATGATTGGCATCGGTTACTTCGGCAACTGCCAGCGCATAAGACAAAAATATCGTGTTACGTGCAGGCACATAGGTATTAGGAATGGCGTCGTTATCAATCTCATCACGTTTCTTATTCGGGAATTTATCTGCATCACCATCCGGCACAATCATACTGTGATCGGTCAATGACGAGCCGCCAAGTTGAGCGATATCAATATCGATCACTTTGTGATTGACTTCGGCGGCCTCAGCGATGGCTTTTGCAGCGACAAGCTCACTATTGTGACGTTGACCATAGTTAAAGCTGACCGCCGTCACAGACGCATAGCGCGCCTTAGCCCAATACAAACAAGTGACCGAATCAAGCCCGCCTGACAGAAGTACGACGGCATTTTGGTTTTTGTGAAGCGTGTTTAAAGTATCATCAGAAACTTGATTGGTGAAGGCGTTTTGTAGGGTAACGTTAGTCATAGTGGTATCTATTATTGGTTTACGAAAAACCGCTATTTTAGCAAAAATTCGATGATTACAGAACCATGTGGCTACGATAAAATTAGTATTAAATTTTTGGCGTATAATTGCTCTACGATAAAACACACACAGTGTTACTAAAATAAGTTTTACGCCGCCTCTGTCTGCGTAGGCACAGCGAGCAAGGAAAATTTATAATTTACTGTCATTTTTCAATCTTTTCACAATATTTGTTATAATCCTGCTTTTAAAGCAGCCGTACGCATACATTTTGGCTAAGTGCTTTATTATTTTATGACCCATTGCTTCATAGCAAAACCATCCTTGTAAAGACATTGAGTAACTTATGACCGCAGCGACCTTGTTTACGCCAAAAATCACGCCTAGTTTTGATGATACGTTTACTAACACGGGTTTGAATAACCCTGTGTTAGAAGCTGATATTGATGACATGGCATACGATGATTTCGCTGATGACAGTATTGATGAAGGCGCTAATGATGAAGGCGATATTGATAAAGATAGCCTTGCTGCTGGGCAGTCGGCGCTGACTGAGTCTGCACCGTTTCGTAAGTTACAAAAAAAGCTACGTCGACAAGTATCTTGGGCGATACGTGATTTTAATATGATCGAAGATGGCGATGTAGTGATGGTTTGCGTGTCAGGCGGCAAAGACAGTTATACCTTGCTTGATATTTTATTGCTCCTAAAGCGCATCGCACCCATTAACTTCGATATCGTTGCGGTCAATCTTGATCAAAAACAGCCCGGCTATCCTGAGGATATTTTGCCCGCGTATCTAAACGAGCAGGGCATTGCCCACTATATCTTAGAAAAAGATACTTATAGTATTGTCAAAAGTGTGGTGCCAGAAGGTAAAACTTATTGCTCAGCGTGTTCACGCTTGCGTCGCGGTTCTCTATATGGTTTTGCCAAACAAATTGGCGCGACCAAAATTGCGCTTGGTCATCATCGCGACGACATGTTGGCTACTTTTTTCTTAAATTTATTCCATGGTGGCAAACTCAAATCGATGCCACCCAAATTGCTCAGTGATGACAAGCAAAACTTGCTTATTCGCCCGCTCGCGTATGTTGAAGAAAAAGATATCATTGAATATGCCCGTTTAAAAGAATTTCCTATCATTCCCTGTAATTTGTGCGGCAGCCAAACCAACCTACAACGCGCCATTATCAATGACATGCTACGAGAATGGGATGATGCCCATCCGCAGCGTTTGGCCTCTATTTTTAAAGCCATGCAAAACGTTGCACCGTCGCAGTTGGCCGATCGTGAATTGTTTGACTTTGAACGATTAAGTCTTGAGCGTGATGATAATGAACGATTATTTGAAGGCGATAATATTCAGGCAGGGCAGACCGACAGTTTGGCTGAAATTGGCTTACCAGTGGCACCAAAAACGCAGACTTATAATTCAAAGTTTGCTAGCGATAAAGCGACAAATAATAATCTTACCACGCAAAAAATTCCAACGATCAACCCAGTAATTTAAGCCTCGGTCACGATTGATTGAGAGCGAAAAGGCGTTTATGATAGAAACTTTCTCTGATATAAATTTTTGCTTGCTAAGTGTTACATCACGGCAAATCAACTATAAAAAAACCAGCCATTCATAAATAATGAGCTGGTTTTTTTTATCTTCAAATCAAGCAATGCAATTAAATCATTTTTTCGCAAAAACCTGTAGTGGATTGAAATTAACCTCTGAGCGCGGCAGTTTTGCCACCTCTTGCATGCGCCAATCTTCTTTACCATCATGACTTACTTGCAAATAATATTTGGCTTTCACAGGATCTAAAGTCACTTTTGCGCTGTATTTATTGCCCTCGACATGCTGTAGCACCGCGTCACGATCTTTTTTGATATCAGTTGCATGCGAGATAGACAAACCTAGCTTTTCTGGATAGATAAGCGGCGTGCCATCCAGTAGTTTGCCTGACTGCAAGCTCTGCTCAGGGTAATTCAAATAAAATACGATATCACCATTATCTGCAAACTGCATTTTGCCATGCAAGTCTAAATCATAAGTAAGCTTGTCACGCGACACATCTTGATAAAGCGTCTTGCCATCCATGTACCAGTCATCACGTACCACGCTGTCACGGATTTGATAAGAGTAATAAACAAACCAAAGGCAAGCAATCACTACGAAAGCTGGCATGCCAATCACAAAGATAATGACCATGTAATTTTTATACCATGGCTGAGTATCTTGATGCTTAAAGTTTGGTTCTGAAGTAGACATAACATACCTATGAGCTATATTAATTGATAATCTGATAACGGGAGAATGCCAGCTTAATAATGAATCGTTTATCTATCAAGTATTACTGACTGAAATATAGTCAGGTCAATATAAAAAAGATACAGCGGGGCGGGGATAAATTTTTTGTTACCTCTGTCTGCGCAGGCACAGTCAGCAAGAAAAATTTGTCTCAGTCACGCAGGATAGATTTGAGGTATCCATTTTCAGATTGAGGACACGCCCTAGTATCTACTATATAAAAGATGGCAGAGCTAATATTTTGATAAATTACTGACCTTGAGTGGTAAATACGTTTTGCTTACTCACTTTATACTGTCCATCTTCACTCGTCACATCTAAAGTGACAGGGGTTTGCCCAAATTCAATCACATCAGGATCGCCATAAATACTCACAGGCATATCAAAGCTTTCGCCCGCTTCTAATGGGACATCATTGAATCGCAGTTCTAAACTCAAACCCTCTTGCGGCGCAAGGGTTATCTTGTAGGTATGAGCATCCTGCGTTTTATTAGTCAGCTTGACGATATAGCTGTTTTCGATCATGCCTTGATTGTTCATAGAAGACAACTGATTGCGGTCACGGCGAATATCAATCTCTAACGGGACACGATCAGTTAGCGCATACAAAACGCCCCCACATAATAGCGTTAATAAAGCCAGGTAGGCAAATAGGCGTGGGCGTAATACTCGGCTTGGCTCTTTTTCAGCCAGTTGACGCTCTGTCGTGTAGCGGATAAGACCACGCGGATAGCCGACCTTGTCCATAATTTCATTACAAGCATCGATACATGCCGCGCACTGAATACAGCCAACCTGTAAACCATCTCGAATATCGATACCAGTCGGGCAGACCTGAACACACATTTGACATTCGATACAATCACCCAAATCGTCAGGGTTTGTGCCTTTTTTACGAGCACCACGAGGTTCGCCTCGCTCATAATCATAGGAGACAACCAACGTATCTTTATCAAACATCACACTTTGAAACCGACCATAAGGACAGATTTGGATACACATCTGCTCACGCATGTAACCAGCATTGGCATAGGTTGCAAACGTAAAGATAAACATCGACACCCATATCCACGTTGGCCAGTCCGGTATTGGCATAAAACCGATCGACTGCCAGCTCTGATATAAATAATCTGTTCCAGACACGTAGCTTACAAAGGTCGCTGCTGTAATGACTGACAATATAAACCAAATAAAATATACCACAGAGCGTTTGAAAGCCTTCTTTGCGCTCATTGGTTCTTTATCAAATTTTATGCGTTTATTACGATCGCCAATCACCCATTTTTCAACATACTGGTAAAGATGCGTCCAAATCGTTTGTGGACAAGCGTAGCCACACCATACGCGGCCTGCATAGACCGTCACCATAAATAATGTGAATGCGGCAATAATGGCAAAAGCGGCAATAAAATAAAAATCTTGAGTCAAAAACGTCATGCCAAAAATATAGTAATGCTGCGAGGGAACATCAAACCATATTGCTTGTCTATCGTTATAACGTAGCCATGGCAAAAGCAAAAAAGCGGCCAAAAGTGCATACATCGTGATAACACGAATATTTTGATAAAAGCCTGTGACAAACCGAGGATGAACGCGATGTTTGGTCGCATCAAGATCAATTTGTTGAACAGGAATTTTATTGGATTGCGGTGCTGACATAAACGTGCCTCTTTGAAAAAAGAATCAGTTTGCTGGCATGATGAACAGACACCTTAATAATGAGGTGAATGAGTGTACGATATTATCAATGTCAGTAAGTATCTAACAAAATTTTGAACAGAAAAATATGCTAAATGATCTATTAAAGTATTGATTATAAATAGATTAATAAAATTAGTAATAATATTCTAAATCAGTCAGTAACGAGCTGTTTTAGAGAGTATTATTTTAACATTATCCCTACTATAAATGGGGTAATAGCCTAAAAAAGCAATCAATATAATAGGGTTTATAATAAAGGGAGAGCTGTAATCACAGCTCTCCCTTTATTATAAACCCTATTATCCATTTATTTTATAGTCTAGCCTAAAACTATTAGTTAGCAGTTGCAGTTACTACTGGCTGAGAGACAGAGGCAGTTTTAGCAGGTGAGGCATTAGTAGCGGGCGCTTTCTTATCTGATAATGAGTAAACATAAGCCGCAAGCAGCATAATACGCTCATTACCTAATTTAGACTGCCATGCAGGCATGACACCCGCACGTCCATAGCGTAGAGTCTCACGAAGAGTTTCGCGATCACCACCATATAACCAAATTTTATCAGTTAAGTTGGGTGCTCCAGTCGAAATCATGCCTTTAGCATCTTTACCATGACAAAGCACACAGTTGGTAGGCTCATTAAAAATTGCCTTACCTTGAGCCACCTTTATCTGATCAAGGTCATAATCTTGTTGGTTGCCAGATATAGATAAAACGTATTCAGCTGCCGCGCGTACACCGTCTTCACCAATCTGATCACGCCATGCTGCCATACCACCCACTCGACCATTATGTAGCGTGGTCAAGATATTCTCAGGTGCTCCGCCATATAACCAATCATTATCAGTCAGATTTGGATAACCGGTTGCGCCTTTAGCGTTAGAGCCATGACAAACGGCACAGTTTTGTAGGAACAAACGACTACCAACTTTTAACGCATTTGGATTTTCTGACAGTTTTTCGACGTAAGGAGCAAGTTCTGCGACTTTTCCGTCGATTTGAGTCTGTAAGTCTGCCGGTGGCGTGTCGCTATGACGCATCGTTGCTTGCATATCAGCAAGTGTCGCTAACGTGGAAGTAGCACCGCTGGCATCCGCTTTCGCCAAGATGTTTTTTTCAAAATTATCGGTAAATACCTTATTGTTTTTTTCAAGCTCACTGCTTAGCTCATTATGTGAGCTCCATGGTACCGTTTTGCCATCGACTTCTACTGTAGCAAGACCGTCCCACTTTGATGGAAACACCGCTGGGAAAAACACCCAGTATGCAACTCCCCAAACAATTGAGCCAAAAAATATCACTAGCCACCATTTAGGTAGTGGCTTGTCATACTCGGTAATACCATCGTAAGCGTGACCTGTCGTACCGTCTTCGTCTAACTCTGGTTTGTACTTCAGTACCATTAATAAGACGCCGAGGATAAACGCCCAGCACATGAAACTTAGAATGGTAATCCAAGAACTCCAAAAAAATGTCATCGTTTATCCTTATTGCGCTGCTCGTCAGACAGAGATTTTATATCCTCATCATCAAGCGCAAGTTGTGCATCTTCTTCGAAGCGTTTTTTGTTTTTTGGCGAATACGCCCACCATGCAATACTTATAAAGGCAATAAAGGCAGAAACGGTCGCAATTGTTTGTAATTCACCAATACCCATTAGCGCTGTCCTTCCATCGCGGTACCCAGCTGTTGTAGATAGGCGACTAAAGCATCAAGCTCAGTGGCACCAAGCACAGCATCAGGAGCGCCTTCGATGTCTTCTTCAGTATAAGGAACACCAAAGCGATCGCGGAATAAGCGCATTTTAGTTTGAACGTTTGACCCATTCACCTCGTTGGTAGCCAGCCATGGAAAACCAGGCATTACTGATTCTGGAACCAATGAACGTGGGTCTATCAAATGCTGTTTTTGCCAATCTTCAGAATAGCGTCCACCAACACGTGCTAGATCAGGCCCAGTACGTTTTGAACCCCATAAAAATGGATGATCCCACGTAGATTCAGCCGCACGTGAATATGGTCCATAACGCTCAACTTCAGCACGTAGTGGACGAATCATTTGGGTATGACAGACGTGACACCCTTCACGAATATAGATATCACGACCTTCGAACTCTAGTGCAGTCCATGGTTCCATAGAAGGAAGGGGAGCGTTCACTCCACCTTCCTCAGGGCCCTTGTTATCATATATCAATGGTACGATTTCAACTAGCGTTGCAAAGCTAATAGCAATAACGATACCGATGACCAACAAGCCTGTATTTTTTTCAATAATCTCATGCGGTGTACCAGCCATGATCGCTCCTTATACGTTAGCAGCTGTTGAAGTTTCATCGACACTAGGTTCATGATCTGTTGGATCTGCGATACTTACAGGCTTGCCATCTGGCATTTTGATTGTTTTATAGCAGTTATATGCCATCACAAACATACCTGATAAATATAGTGATCCACCAAAAGCACGGCCCATATATGGGAAATGTGAAAACTCAACGGTATCAACAAAACTGTATAACAAAGTACCATCAGGGTTCGTTGCAAGCCACATCATTCCCTGACCAATACCTGAAATCCACATCGATACGATATAGAAAATAGTACCCGCAGTCGCCAACCAAAAATGCGTTGTAATTAAGCTGATAGAGTACATTTTTGGCTTATTATAAATACGTGGTAATAACACATATAGCGAACCAATCGTAATCATCCCAACCCAGCCAAGTGCACCCGAGTGTACGTGACCGATTGTCCAGTCTGTATTATGCGACAGCGCATTAACGGTCTTAATAGCCATCATTGGACCTTCGAACGTCGACATCGCATAAAACGACAACGCCACGATCATAAAGCGAATGATAGGATCGGTACGCAGCTTATCCCAACTGCCTGACAGCGTTAGTACACCGTTAATCATACCACCCCAAGATGGTGCAAATAGGATGATAGAGAACACCATTGCTAGTGATTGAGTCCAATCTGGTAGCGCTGAATAATGTAAATGGTGACCACCGGCCCACATATATGAAGCAATCAATGCCCAAAAGTGAACGATAGACAAGCGATAAGAATAAATAGGACGACCAATCTGTACAGGGACAAAATAATACATCATCCCAAGGAAAGCGGCTGTTAGATAAAAGCCGACGGCATTATGTCCGTACCACCATTGCACCATTGCATCCGTGGCGCCACCAAATATTGAATAAGACTTAAAAGCACTAACAGGAATTGCCATACTGTTAACAATATGCAATAGGGCAATCGTGATAATAAAGGCGGCAAAGAACCAGTTAGCAACATAGATATGTGAGGTTTTTCGTTTGATGAGCGTACCAAAAAAGACGATGGCATAAGATATCCATACCAAAGCGATTAAAATATCGATTGGCCACTCAAGCTCAGCATATTCTTTGGTTGACGTCAGCCCTAAAGGAAGGGTGATGACAGCTGATACGATAACCGCTTGCCAACCCCAAAAGGTAAACCAAGCCAAATAAGGAGCAAATAATCGCGTCTTACAAGTGCGTTGAACAATATAATAAGACGTTGCAAACAAGGCAGAGCCACCGAACGCAAAAATGACCGCATTGGTATGTAGTGGTCTGAGACGACTAAATGTTATCCATGGAATGTCAGCGTTAAGAGCTGGCCAAACCAGCTCTGAAGCAATGAACACACCAAGGCTCATGCCGATGATGCCCCATACCACGGCCATGGTCGTAAAAAACCGGATGACAGTAATTTCGTACTCACGGTCTATTGGGGCGACTGCTGTGTTTTGTAAACTCATTGGATGGTTCCTTTACAGCCTAAATTATCAACAGAATTAACTAAGGTGCCGCATACCTGTATTAAAAAATAATATACAGATCATCATTGCGGTACATGCTGTTTTTTTGACTTGCTTGTTTCCCTGAGATTATTAACTAACGATCTAAGCTTTTTCTCTATATCATTTAATATTAATAGATAAAAGTATTCAAAACGCCCTGCGCTCACAGTTAATCGATAGTGGGATTATTAATAAATCGTCAAGGTAACTAAGAAGGCGCACCGTTATTAAGCATTAAGCATTAAGCATCTAATGAGGCTAAGTAGCTATCTTCGCGATTACCAAAAAACTTATAAAATCGAAGATAGATGCCAACATCCATACAAACGTAGTGGATATGGACATATGCTAGCGGTGGCTGACAAAAAAACACGTATATGTAATTTTTAGTTAAAACTCCTGACTCTGTTTAAGGGTATTGTAACGCAATCTTAAGGAAATATCATCAGAACTGTACGGTAAAATACAAACTCTTTGGTAAAAATCTTAATGAGAAGATTATTGTTACTCTTCTGCCTGTCTATTTTAGACACAATTTTGAACGCGTATCTGAATCAGAAAATCACAGTAATTATTAAAATGTACCGTGAACGCTCAAAGTATTTTTGTAACAATCGCAGTCTTAGTTTAATAAATAGGTTTTACTTATCATCAATTCGACCCTTATAATGAGGCCGAGCATGATTGACAACAGCGTTTTTTATATCGCTATTATCTGACTTATAAAATTTGAAATTTAGTCAGGCAAAGGCGCTAAAATTTTTTAGCCTAACATAATACTAATTAAGGACAATAATATGGCCATATTTTTGACAAATGAATGGTTTGAGCAAGTTGAGCAGATGGGTGGAGAAGCGGGTGAGCTTAATTTGCCACCAGCACTTGCTAATATGATCGTTAATTTAAAGGTTTCTGATGCTGAGCAAGATATCGAAGCCAACTTTGCGAATGGTTTATTACATCGTGGCTTAAATGACTCAGCAACCACTACCTTGTTACTTGATCGCGATATCTTACAATCAATCATCACAGACTTTGATACCAATCAAATTATGGGTGCATTTATGAGTGGTAAAATTCGCGTTGAAGGCGATATGTCACAGTTAATGGCGGTACAGACTGCTCGTCCAAGTGCTGAGCAAAAAGAGCTGTATACTCGTATCAAGTCAATGACGACAATGGCTTAATCGTATATTTTTCTGCGTATTTCAAAATTATTTGCATAAAAAAGCCCCTAATTCATATTAGGGGCTTTTTCGTCGATAATGTCTCGTCTTAAGATAATTTTAGCAGTAGATATAGCCAGTTCGAAATAAAGTTGATACGTCAGTAGCTGCGTGCTACTGGATAAATTTTTCTAGCTTGCTGTTCGCAAGCGTGACAGAGGCTGCGAAAAACTTACCTCAGTAGCAATGCATCGGATTTAAAGTAAATCGACTATATCTCTTTAGTTCAATTAACTGGCTTTCGATTTCGCAGCCGCTTGCTGATTTTCTTTATAAATCGCTGCTTGTAGCCAAACGTTTGCTTGTACATAGTCATGTACTTTAATGCTAGCAGTCTCTGCGGTATTCAGCGCTCCGATACGCACAACGAATGGATCTGCGTCTTGTTCACGTAGAGTCACGACATCAAATAAAATGATGGGTTTTCCATTGAACACTGTTTCTTGTTTACCAAGCACTTGACCTTGGCACCAAGCTTCGTCTTCTTGCCCTAAGGTATCACCAAATAAGTATGCACACATATGACCCAAGTTGATTTCTACCGGAGCCATTTGTTCTTTGGTCTCAGGCGTCCATTCACTGATCTGCTCTTGTAGATCATCTGGAATTTTTCCGTCATTGGCTGCGACGATATCGTTAAATGCACGGTGATAGCGAATTGACTCTTTATCTTCTATCATGATCACCTCTTTTTGTTCACTCAGCTTGATCTCGTGTGCCCAAGCGCTGAAGTTTACAAAATAAGAGGTATCGCGCTGGTATAGATGACGATTGGTGGTATAAAGCTGGTCAAAAGCATAGATGATACTGCCATCAGCGGTGCGCAAGCGTAAGACTGCATCGTGTGAGTTGTCATTGGCAATGATGCGCTCAATTTTACAATTAAGGCCATAAGGACTATCGACACAAGGATAGGCGTTGATGAAGCACTCAGGCTTACCGTCTTTCATCGCCAAGACTTGATTGATATGACAGGGCTGGTCTTCAGATAATAACAGGCAGCTGTCTTGAGCGCTCACATTGCCATTGAGACCTTTAGGCATGGCTGCTTTTTCAATCATCTTCTGTAGCCATTCTGGCACGTCATGACTCATGTCATTGGTCAAGATACTCCAATGATCGGCATGACCGGCAGATTGCTCGTCAGTCAAAATGATTTTGGTGGGCGATTGGATGTTTTTATATTGATAATTAATGGTCATGAAAATACTCAAAATTAAGTCAGCGTGAGGTTTGGATCTGAAACTGCTATTGCTTTATATCACAAAACATTCCACATTATTGGTTTATGATAGTGAGCAACGTTATCGTCAGTACAGAGTCAACAAACAGCAATGAATGGTTAATGACAATTGTCTTTAGCATACAATATATAGGTATTGACGTAAGTAATAGCAAGCCCCTCATAAAAAATAGTAACAAAACCAAATCTTTTATCAGAAAATACGCCCATTTTTCGCTAATGACTGGCACATATCAGCCAAATTGTGTCAAACTAGCTCCCTTTTGACAGCTGTCTTCGGCTCGTCTTAAACCCTGTTTTTGTGTTCGATGTATATGAGAGCATGGCAGATGTAAAAGTAGGATGCATTTGCTATTGCTCATTTTATAGCATATATAAAGTCGCACGTAGATAAGATAAAGAGTTTGAATATGTTTCGTCCTTTAGCGTTATTTATCGGCTTACGTTACACCCGAGCAGAGCGTAGTAATGGGTTTATTTCCTTTATCTCGCTCATCTCGATGATTGGTCTGACTCTTGGGGTTGCCGTATTGATTACGGTGCTATCGGTCATGAATGGTTTTGATCGTGAACTAAAGACCCGTATTTTGGGCATGGTGCCGCAAGCAACGGTTGTCTCAACTGAAATTATCGGTGATTGGGAGCAATTGGCTGATAAGATCAAAAAAGATCCAGAAGTTGCCGCAGTAGCACCCTTTATCCAACTGCAAGGAATGTTGACATCAAATGGTCAGGTGGCGGGGATCATGGTGACTGGTGTCGAACCTAAATATGAAAAAAACGTCTCCATCATCAATAACCATATGGTTAAAGGTAATATCGATACCTTAAAAAATGGTGAATTCAGTATTGTATTGGGTGAAGAGATGGTGCAGTCATTGGGGCTGCAGTTGGGCGACAAAGTGACATTGGTGTTGCCAGAGGCATCGCCGTCGCCCGCAGGTGTGATTCCACGCTTTAAGCGTTTTACCTTGACAGGCATATTTAGTATTAGCCCAGAAGTGGATAGCCTCATGGCTTTTATTCCCATGGGTGATGCCGCAAAACTGCTCCGTCTTCCAGAAGGGGCGCAGGGCATTCGTATGAAGCTTAATGATATTTTTACGGCACCAATTGCAGCAGAAAAAGCAGCAGCACTAGCGCCTGAGCAGTTGTATCCCAATAATTGGACACAAACTCATGGCAATCTGTTTGGCGCGATTCAAATGGAAAAGGCCATGGTTGGGTTATTGCTATTCCTAATTATATTGGTCGCTGCTTTTAATATTGTTTCCAGCTTAGTGATGCTCGTCACTGACAAAAAAGCAGACATTGCGATTTTAAAAACCTTTGGCGCATCTCCTCGTTTGATTACTCAAATCTTTATGGTACAAGGTGTGGTCATCGGCTTCATCGGTACGATTGCTGGTACGATATTGGGCATTATATTTGCACTCACAGTCAGTGATATTTTAGGATTTATTAACCAAACTTTTCATCTAAACTTGTTTGATGCTTATTTTGTTAACTATTTGCCATCGGAGCTGCGTTTATTGGATGTTGTCTTAATTACAGGAGCGTCATTTATACTGAGCTTCTTGGCAACCATTTATCCGGCACGTCGAGCGGCTAAAATCCAACCTGCACAAACATTGCGTTATGAGTAAATAGGTTTATAAATGACCTAAATTATTGCTTAGTTTTGATTAAAAAGTATGTATGTTTTAATCAAAACTTGGGTCTAAACAGTCTTGATAAAGCATCAACTTCAGTATAAATAGAATAAAGGAAGCGTTATGTCTGCCATTTTAGAGGCGAGAGATATCAACAAGATATATGATGAAGGGGCGGTCAGTACGCAAGTATTGACTGGATTGGATTTAACGGTCCATCCTGGCGAACGCATTGCTATCGTTGGTACCAGTGGTTCGGGTAAGAGCACCTTGTTACACTTGCTCGGTGGACTTGATACGCCAACCAGTGGTGAGGTCTGGCTACATGGCCAATTATTGAACAGTATGAATGAGACTGAACGTGGAGCGATGCGTAATAAGTATTTAGGGTTTATCTATCAATTTCATCACTTATTGGCTGAGTTTACTGCTATTGAAAACGTCGCTATGCCTTTATTGATGCGTCCAGAGGTGTCGACCACTGAAGCGCGCCAACAAGCCATCGATATTCTAGAAAGTGTGGGTCTTGAACACCGTTTGGCGCACAGACCTGGTGAGCTATCAGGCGGTGAACGTCAACGTGTGGCTATTGCTCGTGCACTTGTCACTAAGCCGTCGCTTATTTTAGCCGATGAGCCGACGGGTAACTTGGATTATGATAATGCGCAAAGCGTTTTTGGTCTGTTGTCAGAGTTACAAAACACGATGCAAACGGCACTATTAATGGTGACTCATGATCGCAATTTAGCCGCTCTTGCAGATCGACAGCTTTTGCTACGTAATGGTCATTGGGAACAGTACTAAGCGCTTTACGCAGTCAGAATAAAAAGGATAAATATAATGAAAAAAGAGGAAGACCCAATTGAGGCTTTTGGCAGTGCTGAAGAAGGCAACGAGCCATTAAAACCCTATATGGATTCGACGTTATTCGACACGTTTGATAGACAAGCACAAGTAGATTTACTAACCCCTGTTTTTGACGCTATGACTTTGGCTGGGGTTGACTATAGTTTGACGGCTCAGGATAGCGCGACAGGAAAGCGCTATACGCTGCTCAAAGACGAAAAAGTAATTGATGTCTTTGTAATGGACACAAATCTTGCTGATAATATTCAGGCCGCTATAGACAAGCATAAAAAAGAAAATGGAATAGTGTAGATTGTGTCGAACATTTACAAATAGACGCTTAGCATGACTAAACTTACCGTTTTCGACTTTGAACCACCCAAAAAACAGTCTCTGTCAGTGCCATGGTCGAATAATCAAATACGGCCTAATTTTTAGGAATTCTATCAGAAGACTGTTGTTGACGTTTTTGCCAGCTAACCACTGTTTTATAACGCCAGATCGCTTTAAATGCCAATCCACAAATGATGCTGCTTACAATAGCTAAGATTGTGAGTCCTATACAAAAGGCCGCAAGCGATACGGTCCCGCGATAGGTCACGAATGGATTGGCACCATTTGACAGTAACCATAAGCTAAAGTCTGTAATCATGCGAGCGATGAGTCGTAGACTAATCATTGGCGCGTCGATAATTTTGGCACCAATATAGTAGCCTGCGTAAAAAATAGGCAGGCTAGTGAGCGGATTGGTAATCCAAGTCAAACCAAGTGCCATAGGAACATTGGCACGAAAAATTAGTGAGCCTATCAACGCTAATAGCATTTGCCCTGGTAATGGAAAAAAAGCCGTTAGTACTCCAATGTAGACCGCTTTATTCAGACTGTGACGATTGAAGTGCCATAGCCGTGGATCAGCCAAATGCGGTGCGAACAATTTTAAGGTGCGACTTTCCAAGATTTTCTCTGGCGTAGGCAGCAATGCTTTCAGATGTTTTTTGGGCACAGGATCGCCTTTAATCGTTAACTACATTCCGCTCAATCGCATTGATGGGCTGGTAGAAAATCATGTTATTGATAAACAATATAAGTGAGTATATATAGGATAATGATATTAGATTATCGTCATCGCAATACGTCTAATCAGTATAGGGCAATATATATGTAAATGCTATTACCTGACGTATCAGTTGCTGTCTGTAGTCGTATTATAATATTCATCTTATCAAGCAAGGAGCGTTGGTGTACTGGTTGATTGGTAGTTTGATTATTATTGCTATGATGGGGGTTTTGGCAGTCGCGGATAGTCTGCTGATGCCGATTAATCCGTCGTTATTAGGTATATTCAATGCTCCCGTCTTATCTTTATTATTAACCACGATTGCCATTACGTTGTTTGTTATCAAGCAATTTAATATCCCTACAGTCAGCACCAGTAACACACCTCAAAATTTCTTTAGCTATTTGCCTCGTCCTTTCGAACACTCCTTTCGTATCGTTAGTTATCTTTTAATCGCTATATTAGCAATGGCGCTCGTTATTGGCAGTGCCCTGCAAGCGATTGTCAGTCATCAACAGGCAAAAGCAGCAGAAATCACTGAACCGATGCGTGTACAAGCATTAGTGACGATCGAGGGTATAAGTGATAGCGTTTATGATGCGGCTACAAGTAGTGGCTATCGACAAGTTGCTACTATTAGCCATATATCACCACTAGTCACCAAATTAGCGCCTCAAGATTTAGAAGATATTACTGTTCATTATCTAGAAAGTAATAGTAATAGCCTAAGCAAAAATACCGTATATGACAATAAGCATGAGAATAAGCATGACAATAAATACGAGAATAATTCCGATATAAGTAACGGCAATGATAAACAGTATCGAGTGTTGCTGAATGCTTATCCAAAACAATCTTCGTCTGGAGAGCATTCCAATCATAGTCCGTTGGCAAGATTGAATCATTTACAACCCGGAGATCGGTTGTTTATGAGTTTAACGCTTGCACCGCTTGCTACTTCTGAGCAAGTGACAAACAATCCATCTGGTTTTGATAGCTATCGTTGGCTACGAGGGCGTCACATTGATGGCGTTGCAAATATATTGGCGATTAGTCCATCGATTGTGACTGGTGCCAATTCATCAGCAGCTTCCTCTAACTCTTATCTCCAACGTTTTCGTACTCGTATTGATCAAGGGCGGTGGCAATTACGTCAGCATTTTTATACAGATTGGGCAGGGCAGACCACAGCAAACCAGCAAGCAAAAGCGGTGACACTAAGTTTGCTAACAGGTGATCGCAGTTTAATAAATCGTGATACCAAGGACTTATATCAACTGGCTGGTATCTCGCATTTGCTTGCGATCTCCGGCACACATATTTTGTTTTTAGCGATAATGTTGTCTGGCGCAGTTGTATTGATTTTTAATCGGCTATGTCCGATGGTGTATCGTTATGTCCCACGTTGGCAAGTGCGCTGGTGGGTGATGGTTGGCGCCGCTTTTATCTATGCACTATTTACTGGCTTTGATGTGCCAGCCGCACGTACGGCATGGATGTTATTAGCGATAGGTTTGGTACGTTTAACATTATTGCCTATCAGTACGATGCGCGTTTTGTTTGCGCTCGCAATACTGATGGCGTGGCGTGATCCTTACGTACTATGGCAAGCAGGTTATTGGTTGTCTTTTATTGCAGTGGCATTATTACTTCAGTATGACGATAGGTCATACCAAAATGACCAATCTGCTATTATCTCATCCTCTGCCCATACTCAAAGAGCCAATACGGTAAATGCTTTTTTTAAGCGTGTTTGGATTTTCTGTAAAAGGCTGTTCAAATTACAGTGTTGGTTATTTATTACTTTATTACCCATCACCTTGCTACTGTTTGGCAAAGCATCACTGTGGGGTCTTGTCATCAATCTATTTGCGATTGGTCTATTTGGCTGGGTGATTGTACCGCTTAATCTATTAGCAGGGCTTTGTTATCTTTTATCACCAGCGATAGGCGATAGTATTTGGACGCTCGTTATCACAATCGTAGCGAGTTTGCATGAACTGATTATATGGCTAACATCACTACCAGCGCTATCAAAAGCATGGTTATATACGCCAGTGAATGTGGCTATATTGCTCATAGTGTTGCTAAGTATGTTGCCTTGGCTGTTACCGCGAGGGTTCATTAGTCGCTGGTTGGCATTGCCTCCTCTAACCTTATTAATGATGACGGTATATGCCAATCAGCAGTCACTAGCCACGATACCGACATTGTATATTTTGCCGACAGGCGATCGCTATGTGAGTGCCGTGCTGTTGCAGTATCCTATTACAGATGATAAGAAAAATGTCAGCTGGCTATTTTTGGCCGATCACAGACCGACAGCTTCACGAATGATACCAAGTAGTCTGACCGCCGATAAGTTGTCTATGACATTAGAGCAGCAATTAGGTGCCTTATCCGTTGGTACGCTAGAAGGCATCATGGTGCAGAGCGGTAGCGTGGGATTAACGGCGACGCTTACTAATGATATCAATGGTAATAAGGGTAATAGTTCTAATTCGAGCGCTTCTGAGCTATTACCCATGACTGTTGCGCAGTTAAGTCAGCGTCTGCCTGTTAGCCAGTACTGGCAAGCAGGACGCTCTGATCGTTGGCCTGATATACAACGAACCTATAAAGTAGCCAGTCAATCTAATAATAGATTGGATATTAGTGTGCAACGCTGCGACCAAGGCAAGACATGGCAATTACCCAACGGTGATTTAACCATCCAAGCGATGACGGGGTGGAGCAAGATAGACGATGCGAGTGTTTGGGACTGTAGCGTAGCGATTGATAGTCGCTTATCCATACGAGTGTTGAAGTATAATGCCAATGATCCAATGAGGTCGTTACCTGCTAGTGCTCAAACGCTTTCTCAAACCTTTCCTCAAACATTGAATTCTCAACCTCAATCGATTAGCCATCAAACACATGAGTCAGCCTCTCGCATTATTTTGAATGCTGATGCTCATCAGCGTATTTGGCAAATGTGGTCATTGTTATGTTCAGCTGAAACGCTTAACGATAAAAACATATCAAACCATACTACGTGGCTTGGTCACAGTGCATCGCATATCACTGCTGATGTGATAAGTCATCAAAAAGTAAATGAAATCATTACCTATGATGATAAAGGGTTAGAGGCGGCACTGTCGTTAAATACGATTGTCGATAGCATCGGTAAAGCGCCTTAAAAATAGTGCTTATATTGTCAGCGTTACAATATAGTGATATTTCACAGTTATACTATTGAACCATGATTGAAATACCACCATACTTAACCGCCTACGAATATAGATGACTATGATCGTTTGAAAGTAGGTAAAGTAAGCATAAACTTCTTACTTTACCTACTTTCTATGTCATCTTTTTTATCGTTTTAGATTTTTTTCTGACTTAGGAAGTTATATGCCCAACTGGCCACCAGACCCTAACAAACGTTCTGATAATTCGGCAAATCAGCCAACGCCCGTGCAGCAACCCAGCGCGCCAAGTGGACAAGAATGGCGAGTGCTAGAAAACACCTTATTGGCTAGTGTGGTTGAGCAACGCCGCGCCCGTCGCTGGAGTATATTTTTTAAACTATTGACCTTTGGCTATCTTCTGTTCATATTTTTGATGCTTGGACGTGGTTGTAGTGGCTCATCATCTAGTCTTGAAGATATGGACACAAGTGATCCACATTTGGCAGTGGTTGAACTACAAGGTACTATCAGTAGTGGCGATCCTGCCAATGCTTATGATATCAGTGCAGCGTTGACCGAAGCATTTGAAAGCAGCGGCTCAAAAGCGGTGGCCTTAGAAATTAATTCTCCTGGTGGCTCACCAGTACAGTCTGATGAGATTTGGCAAACCATGATGGATTTGCGCAAAGAATACCCAGACAAAAAGCTTTATGCCGTGATTGGTGATATTGGTGCTTCAGGCGCGTATTATATTGCTTCTGCCGCAGATGAAATTTATGTTAATCCATCAAGTTTGGTCGGTTCTATCGGCGTTATTATGCCAAGCTACAACGTTAAAGGATTGATGGATAAAGTGGGCGTAGAAGATCGCACCATCACTGCTGGTGAATATAAAGACATTTTAAGCTTGTCGCGTCCATTGACTGACTATGAAGAAAAGCATGTGGAAAACGTATTGGCCAATACACACAAGCATTTCATCAATGCGGTAAAAGAAGGTCGCGGTAACCGTCTAAAGAATCCAGAAGAAAATAAACTGTTCTCAGGGTTGTTTTGGACAGGCGAGCAATCTATTGCACTGGGTCTAGCAGATAAAGAAGGCAGTATCTCTAGCTTAGAAAAAGAGCTAAAGCTTGATAGTGCCGTGAACTATACGACAATGGATCCATTCCAGTCATTGATGGATCGCTTTGCCATTAAATTGGGTGCAGGTATTGGCTCGAGCGTCAGTTTTGACGGTATCTTACCGAAAGAAGAAGGCACGGCAGAAATGCGTTAAGCGTTTAATATTTTAGATTTAGTGTGTATGATTGTTGAGGCTGAGCATATAACTGTGCTCAGCCTCAATGGTATCTAGGGCGTTTCCTCATATTAAAAATGGTTATAAAAATGAGGAAGCGCTCTCATACCAAACACAAAAATACGATAATCTTGTCAAATTTTTTAGCATACCGATCTAATGAGAGCTTGTTATGAGTGATGAAATCAATTTGCAGACCTTTGCTGTTTTACCTGTATCTAAAATAACAAAGAAGCCCGTGATTCATTTTGCCCATGCTAATGGGATGCCAAGTCGCGTTTATAAGCCGTTTTTTGAGCAGTTGGCAGAGTTTTTTACGATTGAATATATTGCGATGTTGGGTGCCACGCCTGATTATCCCGTAGACGATCATTGGCGCAGTCTCACGCAGCAGATCGTCGATAATGTAAGAGCGGTATGCGAGTATCATGGGGTTACGCAAGTAGTAGCGGTTGGCCATTCGCTTGGCGCCATGTGTACGATACAGGCGTTGTATCGTGCGCCAGAGCTCTTTAGTCAAGCCGTATTGATGGATCCGCCTTGGATTTATGGCAAAGTCAGCTTGTTATGGCATTTAGCAAAGACAGCAGATAGATTGCCCTTTATGAATAATCGTTTGATGGACAAGTTATCACCAGCAGGCGTGTCCAAGCATCGTCGTGACGTTTGGGATAGCCGAGCACAAGCCTATGAAAAAATGCGCCATAAAGGATTTTTTAAAAACTTTGACGAGCGCAGCTTTCAAGGATATATCGATCATGGTTTACATGAGCGCGCGGATGGCAAAGTGACACTGGCTATTCCTAAAGACAGTGAAGTGGCTGTATTTCGTACCAATCCCTCTTGGTATTGGCTCGCACCAAATCGTGCTCCTAAGCTGCCTGTGACATTGATTATCGGTGAGGACAGTATCTTCCTAAAGCGCCAGTTTCCGCAGCAAGTCAAATCACGACTGGGTATTCCTTATAAAACTCATGCTGGCGGTCATATGTTCCCACTTGAGCATCCAAAATCAGTATCGCTGCAAGTCTTAGCATTGATTCAGCAGCAATTACCAAGCTAATCGCTAATTACTAATGATGTTCATTTCATTCTAGATTTAGGCTGGCAGCATACCTTTTTGAGTAATGATTTTATGCTAAAAAATGCGACTTGTTCACACAATCTGATGACAGCGTCTAAGCCGCCGCTATTTTCACGTTTAGGGATATTTCTACTGACGATAGGAATGGTGATGGCCTTTTTTATCAGTCAACTGTTAGGAGTGTATGTCGCAAGCAAATTGATATTGCCAGCCACTAAAAGCACGACAATCGCTGATATATTCTTTTTTGGTAGCAATAACGGCACAGTGGTAAGCATTTCTATCATGATTAGTTGCGTACTATTAGCCGCGCTTAGTATTTTAATCATTCGTTTAAGAGGCGGCAATAGTCGTCGTTATCTAGCGCTAATACCATTTTCTTTTTCGGTGGGTATGGGCATGCTTGGTCTGCTGCTCATCTTTATGATTGGCAGTCAGGCATTGACATATTTGCTTGATGAGACGCCACTGGTATTCGTCGATCCTTTGTACCACTCTGTCAGTTCAGTATGGCTTTTGGTCTTTGCGATGGTGATTGTGGCACCCTTGTATGAGGAGCTGGTCTTTCGCGGACTGTTATGGTCAGCGATCGCAGAGGCGTTCACTACATCATCATCTCCAAAGTATCGCGGAGCAATAGTGGCAAGTATCGTGACGAGTGTTATATTTGCCGTGATTCACGTGCAGTACGGTATCTATGAGATCAGCACTATCGTCGTATTGGCGTTGATATTTTGCTATGCCCGTATGAAATCAGGCTCATTGTTGCTGCCGATATTATTGCATATGATTAATAATGGGGCGGCTATGTGGCAGTATCTCGCGCAAGCCGCTTAAACAACATAACGATTATGCGCATAGCCGTTATGTTATCGCTATAAAGCTGGTTAGGCATCAGGATTTAACGATAAAACCTCATCTGCCGCTCGTTTGATGTCATCGATTATGAGCTGAGGTTTGCCACTTAAAGCCTGTCGCCATTTTCGTGCACCCGTTAGTCCTTGGAATAATCCCAAATAGTGGCGAGTCATCGTCGGCAGCGCTTCGCCTTTAGCGATTTGCGCTTCTAGATGTGGATAAAGCTGCGCTAGAATCTCTGAACGCTTAGGTGCTGGCTCACCCCATAAGCTGTTGGCCTCTGCCAACAAATAAGGATTGTGATAGAACGCCCTTCCAATCATGACGCCATCTATGTGCTGTAAATGCGATTCGATGTCTGTGATCGTATCGATACCGCCATTTATTTCGATATCAAGTGCTGGAAAATCTTGTTTGAGGCGATAAACATCTTCATAACGTAGTGGCGGTATCTCTCGGTTCTGTTTGGGGCTAAGACCTTGGAGCCAAGCAGTACGCGCATGAACAATAAAACGCGTACAACCAGCTTCTGCTACTGTCCGTACAAAATCAACCATAAACTCATAACTATCAAAATCATCAATACCAATGCGATGTTTTACCGTCACGGGAATATCGACAGCGGCTTGCATGTGTTTTACTAGACCTGCAACCGTATTAGGCTCTGCCATCAGGCAAGCCCCAATCTTATTGTGTTGTACACGATCAGAGGGGCAACCAACATTGATATTGACTTCATCATAGCCGTACTGCTGAGCAAATTCTGCGCATTGAGTCATCTCGCGAATATCTGCACCACCAAGTTGCAGCACAACAGGATGCTCAATCGTGTCGAAGCGTAAGTGCCTTTCTCGATTACCGTGTATCAGAGCGCCAGTGCTAATCATCTCAGTATAGAGATGGACATGAGGATTAAAAAGTCGCGCAAAATAACGATAATCAGTGGTCGTCCAATCGATCATGGGGGCAACAGAGAGTCGTTTATTGGTCATATCAACCATGGGTATTAAGCCTTAATATTTAAATGTTTGAATCTTAACTCGAACGTTTAACCTAAAATTGAGAACACAGCATAGGGCACGCCCTAGATAACTTGATCGATTTTTTTGAATTCGGGCAAATTGTAAAAATAAATGCCCATTATGATGCCAATAAAACCGATAAACGTAATATAAAGTGCTGGTGAAAAACTGACATAAGTGGTGGCATAGCTAAGCCCGAAAGGCACCAACACGCCGACAATGCCGTAGGACATATTATAACAAAATGCCATACCGGTTAATCGTACATTGGTTGGAAATAGTTGGACGATGATGGCCGGTATCATGCCAACGATGCCAGCACAAAAACCTAAAAGGGCATACATAATTAGAATGTAGTCACCACTTGACTGTAGATGATAAAAGAATGCAAGTATCTGAACGATTAATAACGTAGAGCCAATGGTTAAAACTTTGCCAAAATTTTGATGGTTAGATATTATTCCATAAAACACACAACCAAGAATCATGAACACGATACCTAGACTGTGTGAGAATCCAAATAAGTCGCTGTCTAGTGTAAAGCGCAATTCAATCAAATCGGGTAGCAAAAGCACGATGACCGTCGTTATGCTAGAAATAATTATAGTAAGAACCATACCGATAAATACTGAATGTTTACAGTGCTTAAAAAGAAGGCTGAGAGGTTTAGGCACATAGTCATCTGGTTTTGAGTTTTTCATTTCAACAAAAAATGGTGACTCATCTATCCATCGCCATGCTAATAAGGGCAAAAGACTCAGGATAGCACCGATGAAAAATGGTAAACGCCAGCCATAATCGGCTAGTTGTTCAGGCGTCATGGTATTAGTTAGCCAAAGAAAAAAGGCGTTTGAGAATAGCACGCCTACATAAAAACTGGCAGTGACATAACCACAGGCTACTGACAAAGACTGTCGAGGAACATGCTCTGCCACAAAAACCCAAGCGAGTGGTGCATAAAGTCCAAATGCCATGCCTTGTATCAGTCGCAATGTAATAAATAAGGCTGGCGCAATCAGCCCCCACTGTGCATAAGTAGGCAGGCAGGCCATCGCCAGCAAGCTGACTGCAGTAACCAATACACTGATCAATAGTGTTGGTTTGCGGCCTTTGATATCACCATAACGACCAAAGAGGACACCGCCAAGTGGGCGTGCTAAATAGCCAATCGCAAAAAGCCCAAGCCCTTGCATCTTTGCAATAGCAGGGTTAGCGTTAACAGGAAAAAAAGCAGCAGCCACAATATCTGAAATATATAAGTAAATCAAGAAATCAAAAAATGCCACTGCGCAGTTAAAACATATAAATAGCAGGGTGTTTTTGTCTCTAGAAGACATTAGGGCATATTGAGAGCGAGAAGGCATAAGAAGTTGTGCATCCACATGTAAAATTGTTCATAAAGACGGTTATTATCTAGGGCGTGTCATCAATTAGCACACTTAATCATTTAGTGGTCTTAAAATGGCTAAATTTTGCCAAACATCGTCAAATAACGGGTTAATATCTCGATATTATCTGCGTTATTTTCCTTGTTTGACTGCCATTTATCTCATTTTAAGCCTCACAATCTAAATGATGACACGCCCTAAATAACTGGCCATAATAAAAAACGACAAACCAGTATAAATAGATAATGATTTGTCGAAAAATAAGATTTTTGAGCTAAAAATTAGTTAAAAAAACAAGCACGTTAATTAAAGGAAATTAAGTTAAAAGTGCTTAAGTTAACAGTAACGGATTCAAATTTTTTGATGCTATTTAAATATTAATCAATGTTAAACACTAATGAATGCATTTTCCAAATAATTTTGAGTGCTAAGCCTTAAGTGCTAAGCCTTAAGCTCTATCACTATAGTAGCCAATCAATAGGTAACCATGACAGGATAGTTAGCCAAACATGATCACTCATATCGACACGCGGCTCTGAGTCGTAAATGACTTCTTTATTATTTTCTATCGTATGCCACTGCAATTTGCCATCATCTAGTAACTTAACTTCATAAGCTTGGCTTAATAATTCATCGCTAAGCGCACCATGTAGCTGTTTTGCAAGTTCATCATCATTGATAATCACGCCCATCTCAGTATTGATATTGGCGGAGCGAGGATCGACATTGTATGAGCCAATGAACACTTGGTAATCATCAACAGCAAAGGTTTTTGCGTGCAAGCTGGTTGAGGATTGACTGCGAGCTTTCCACAGCTTGTTTTCGCGCTTCTCTTCAGATGCCGTGGATTTGAGCTCGTAGATTTTGACGCCGGCACGAAGCAAATCAGGACGCCATTGACTATAACCAGAATGAACGGCAGTCACATCAGTGGCATCAAACGAATTGGTCAAAATCTTGATATCGATACCAGACTCAGCCAGCTCTACCAAGGTATTGACACCGTTTTTGGTCGGTACAAAATAAGAGGAGATGATCGTTAGTTTTTTGGTTGGGCTACCGAGTAAAGTACGTAGCTGATGCACCAAATTGGTCTCAGATGGGACCGTTTTGGTTAATTTGCCAACATCATCACTCAAAAACTGCATGTCCGTCCAGCGAAAAGGCACGCGCTTATTGATCAAATCATTGTCTATCGTGGACTCTTCAATAGCGGATTTATAAACCGTTAAGTTGCTACTATTACTGTTTTTTTCTTCGTTACCAAGCTTGTCGAGCCCTTTTAAAAAATCAGGTGTTTCACTGCTATCAGGTGTGACCAAGGTTTCGATATCGAATGCTAACGACGACGACCAATAGCTTGCAAAACTGTTATCAACATCTGCGACGACTTTACCGATGAGCAAGACATCCAAATCTGCAAATTGGCTACTTTTATCGTTACTTAGATACTCGTTACCGATATTACGTCCACCAATAATGGTAATTTGCTTATCAAAGGTCATGCTTTTATTGTGCATACGGCGGTTGATACGCGGTAAACCTGTGACAAAATTTAAGGTTGAAAACTTACGGTGCATCAAAGGGTTGATGATTCGCACCGCGATATTGGGGTGGCTGGCAAATCGTAATAGATGCTGGTCAAGTTTGGCATTACTATTAAAATCATCTAAAAGCAAGCGCACAATTACCCCGCGATCAGCGGCTTTCCATAGACTTTTCAATAACAGCTGACCCGCTTGATCATCATGCCAAATATAATATTGCGCATCGATATTGCGTGTGGCCATATCCGTTAATATGGTGCGCGAAGCAAAGGCATTGGCACCAGTCACAATGGGATGATAGCCTGATAAATCGGGATGAATATCGTTTTGTTCGCTAATTGCTTCAACCAAATCGATATTATTGGTTTCAGGGTCTTCACCTTGTTCGATTTGTTGGTTGCTTTCTTTTTCATATAAGTCATTCACACGTGCTGATAACGCGATGCTTTCAGGCAAATGTGGCTGTTTTGGTAGCACTTGGCATCCACTAAGACCCAAGGTAAGTCCCAGTATTAGACTCAACGATACATTGCTAGGTTCTATACTGAACATTGACATAAATAAATTACCTTAGTGAGCCTTAATATAGTGAGAGTTTGTAGCAAACGAGCTGGAATCAACCGTCTTTTTTTACAGATGATAGCACTGATTATGAGGCGTATGATAATATCACTTAAGGCAAAGCTCAAATCGCCGCTAAGCTTACCAGTTGTCGCTATTTCTGCCTATTATAAATACGTTATTTTTATTAGTAGAAACTTGAGATTTTCGCTTTAAGCCAATCTTGATTTAGCAATAGTGCCCAATAAATTGTGATTGAAGGATAAGGGAATGATGGCTTATCAATTGGGCGGAGGTTTATTGTCAATCAAGTTATGGGTAGCGGTTCTTGCAATAGTATTGCTATCGGCGTGTACTTTAAAAACGGAAATGCCTCCAGTCAATCCCAATCCTACTGACGAAATAATTATTTATGGCTCTCTACCTGCAGATCAGGCATTGGATGTGCAAATGACTGCGCGATTTGAATCGAAAAGTAAATTTTGCGGAAACTATGTAGATATTTCACATGTTTATCAACTCAGCGAAACGCTGAAGATCCATATAGAAAAAACTGCCAATCAATACCAAGCGCGTTTCTTTCGTGATGCTCTTAGTAAAGGAAGGTGTGATTGGTCATTGGTATATGTGACAGCCGAGTTGACTCACAAGGATGCTGGAAGCGATACGCACACATTTTACAACGCTACTCCCAAGGACTTGGCTACTAAGCACTATGCCAATGTCATGCATAACGAAGAAGATTATTTGCTTGAAGTAGAGTGTGATGTCAAACCGAGCAACCCATCAAACAGCAACAGTGAGGGCGAAGCGTCAGCCCAAAAAGGTTTAGATTGTAGCAATGGTCGAGGGATGTTCTTGATGCCTGAAATCCATAAATATCATGTTAACTATGATTATACTGGGCACAGAATTTTTTGAATTTGGACTTTGAATTTAGGCCTTTAATTCAGAAATAGTATCAAGCCAGAAATTTTTTTGGTAAGTTTTACTAAAGGATAGAGATTTAAGGGTACAAGTTTAAGGATATGAAAGCATCCGTTAATATCGGGACTCATGAGGTTTATAGATGCTTGATAGATAGCGACATGATATTATAAAACAGCATTCAACTTTCTGAATTAATGATTGGTAAAAAGTTATTGGCAAAAAGAAATAAAATATTTTTAATGCAATTAAAATTAACGATGATGGATTAGTTATGAGTAAGTCGCAAGTGCAAGAAGATAGCAATTTAGATCCAAACTGGCGCTCTGACGCGCTAGATTTGAGCTTAGATTACGGTATGCAAACGATCGCCGTACGCGCGGGGCAACATCGTACTGATGAGGGCGAGCATTCCGAGCCGATATTCACTACTAGCTCTTACGTTTATCAGTCTGCGGCTGACGCGGCGGCACATTTTGATGGAACCAAAACTGGTAATGTTTATTCTCGTCATACCAATCCTAGCGTGCGAACTTTTGAACGTCGTTTGGCAGCACTCGAGAATGGCGAACGTGCCGTTGCCACGGCTTCTGGCATGGGCGCGATTTTGACCATGTGCTTGGCATATCTAAAAGCAGGCGATCATTTACTGGCCGCCAATCAATTATTCGGCTCCTCCATTGGCTTATTCAATAATTATATGGCCAAATTTGGGGTTGAAGTTAGTTATGTTGATTGTTTCGACAACGATGCATGGGCAAATGCCGTTCAGCCAAATACCAAGGTCATTTATTGTGAAAGCCCGAGCAATCCGCTGGCGCAGATTTGCGATATTGATTATCTAAGTAAGCTGTGTAAAGCCAACGATATTTTATTGGTGGTCGATAACTGCTTTGCCACACCTGCACTTCAGCGTCCATTAGATTTGGGCGCTGATGTTGTCATCCACTCTGCCACCAAATATTTAGATGGACAAGGTCGTGTGCTGGGCGGGGCGTTGGTTGGCAATGATAAGTTGATGCAAGAAGCATTTACGGTGGTACGCTCAGGCGGTATTAGTATGAGTCCGTTTAACGCATGGGTCTTTACCAAAGGCCTTGAAACGCTTAAATTGCGTATGCAAGCGCATTGTCAAAATGCCAATCAAGTAGCAGAATTCTTAGTCAACCATCCCAATGTCAGTACGGTGCATTTTTCCGGTTTACGCGATCATCCCGCGCATGAGCTTGCGACGCGTCAACACCATATGAAAGATGGATATGGTGCTATCATGGGTTTTGAAGTCAAGCCGTCTGCCAGCTCTGATTCAAAAATTCTTGATCCAAAAGCCGCTGCTTGGCACGTGATTGACTCCACACAAATGGTTTCTATTACTAATAATTTGGGCGATGCCAAAACCACGATTACCCATCCTGCGACCACCACACATTTTCGCCTGACCGCTGAAGCACGAGCAGAAGCAGGTGTCAAAGATGGTCTTATCCGGCTATCGGTTGGTCTCGAAGATGTGGAAGATATTATTAAAGATTTGGCGCGTGGTTTAGACAGTTTATAAAGATAGCGGTATAATGCGGTCAGTATTTTATTTCAAACTTTAAAGTATCCCATTCATTATTATAAGACAAAGAGGCAACTATGAATATTCAAGCATTGATGCAACAAGCCCAAACGATGCAAAAGAAAGTCGAAACGAACGTTGAAAATGCCAAGAAAGAGCTGGCGAACAAAGAAGTACACGCCGAAGCGGGCAGTGGTTTGGTAAAAGTAACCATGACAGGTCGTCATGTGGTTAAGCGTTTGACGATTGATCCAAGCTTGTTAGAAGATGAGCCAGATATGATCGAAGATTTAATCGCTGCTGCCATTAATGATGCGGTTCGCCAAGCCGATGAGTTATACGAAGAAACTATGGCTGGCGCGACGTCAGGTATGGGCTTGCCACCCGGTATGCAAGGCATGTTTTAAGCGTTAAATACTTCATATTGAAGACAAAATGGGGTTGTTATCGACATGATACGACCCCATTTTTATAGCTACGGTTTTTTAAATCAAGTTAAATAAAGGAAGACACTTTGCTGACAGCCAAATTTGATCAGCTGGTCAAACAGCTGCGTATCTTGCCGGGTGTGGGACAAAAAAGCGCCCAACGTATGGCGCTGCATTTACTCACTAAAAAACGCCCACAAGGCATTGCACTTGCGCATGCTCTCGATGAAGCGATGCGTGATATCGTTGAGTGTCAGCGTTGTCATAGTTTTAGTGATGAGATGATTTGTCCCCTGTGTCAAGATCCGAGGCGTGACGATGGATTATTGTGTGTGGTAGAGACCGCAGCAGATGTCATGGCGATCGAGCAAACGGCAGGCTACCGTGGACGTTATTTCGTCTTGGGCGGGCATTTATCACCGATTGATGGTATTAGTGCTGACGACTTAAATATTGATCAGCTGGTCTGGCGGGTCAAACAAGAACCAGTCGAAGAGCTGATACTGGCAACTGGCACGACGGTCGAAGGGCAGACCACCGCGCATTTCATTAGTGAAGCAGTTAGTCGTCATGTCGATAAAGTGACACGTTTGGCGCAAGGTGTACCGATGGGCGGCGAGCTTGAGTATCTTGATAGTATGACGCTTGGACAAGCGATGCAAAATCGCTCTTTTTTATAACACTGAAGTCTTAGTCGTTTTATCTCATGATATTGTTATAATAGTTTTATGACTATTTCTTATCCCATTTTATTAAAACGCTATTGAGCGTTTTATTTTCTTTTATTTATGCAGGTATCTGCCCGTGTCCAATAACGCTTCAAACCCTCAAAAAAATATCACTGATATCACTGACGAATTGTTAGAGACGTCATCTAGTATTGATATATCGTCAGTAAATTCACCTTCACAAATAGATATCGATGCACTGTTAAATATGGCGGATGATGTTGATGTCACTTGGGTGCGCGAGCAAAGCCAATTGGATGAGGTGATTGATGCGTTAGCCAATTGCGGGCGTGTTGCATTAGACACAGAATTCATTAAGCGTGATACTTATTATCCACGCTTGGCACTGGTACAGCTAAATACGGGCGACCATATCTATTTGCTAGATGCGCCGCAGTTGCAATTAGCCGAGCTTTGGCAGGCGCTTGCTAAGGTCGATGTCGCTATTTGGCATGCTTGCGGTGAAGATTTGGGTATTTTTTATCTGTTGTCTGGTTGTCCACCATTGACCAATATTTTTGATACGCAAATTGCGTTGTCTTATTTGACCGGTCAATTGCAAATGGGTTATCAGCAAGCGCTTGCTGACCAATTGGACATACACATTGATAAAGAACAAAGCCAATCGGACTGGTTACAACGTCCGTTATCAGATGAGCAGGAACAGTATGCCATTGATGATGTACGATTTTTGCCAGCGCTCTATTTAAGTCTTGAATATAACCTAAAAAACCAAGGCCTCTTTGAGTATGTATGGGCGGACTGTCAGCTTTATGCCAGCGATTTACATGCCGCTCAGCACGTCGAAGATGAAGCGATGTACCTAACAATGGCAGATTATCGCTATAACGCGCAGCAAATGGCGATTTTAAAAGCGGTGGCGACTTGGCGAGAAGAGCTGGCACGTGCGACCAATCAGCCACGTACCTTTGTCATCAAAAAACAAGCCGTACGCGAGATTATCACTGAAAAGCCGAGCAATATGCGAGAGTTGGCACACAAAACCACGATGCACCGTAGCATGTTGCGACTGTATGGTGAAGAGTTGCTTAAGGTGATAAAAGACGCCAAAAACCTTCATCCTGCTGAATATCCAGACTGTCTGTTGCCGCCTTATCGTTCAAAAAACAAAGTCCTGTCAAAAGCAGTAGAACAAGCGATAGATGATCAAGCAGAAACGATTGGCGTGCCTGCTAACGTATTGATGCGTAAAAAATGGCTAGGGCAGCTGTACGAATTGATTGCTTTTGATAAAGAACTAAGCGAGCTACCGCAAGGGTTAAAAGGCTGGCGCAATGAATGGGTGGTGCATACGTTGATACCCGTTATCGAAAAACACAAAACTGAATTGCAGCAAGGGATGGGTATCAAAGTTTAATGAGTTCTATCACCTTTATTAATCGGGTATTTCGTGATTAAAGTGCCCGTACTCCAGAAAATAGCAGGTCTGCTCCGCGACTTGCTTATTAACCAACATGCCAGTATGTGAGACTGGCATGACGATATGATCAGCTGCCTCCTCGATTTTCGTCTCTTCTACATATACTGTGCCATCATGTATAAGCTGATGCACTGGTAACAGCTTGTCTATTTTGCGCTGTTTGCGATTATGGTATTGCAAAAAGAATTGCCCCAAACCATAAGGCTGACTACCAGCAATCACACCAAGAATAATGTATTTCGGTAACGGCGCTACGGTTCCATCTAATGCATCAATATATGAGCGACCCACCACAGCGGGCGTTAATCGCCAAATATAATCGGCACAAACGCTACCTATATGTGGTGTTCCAAGGGTGACACAGCGCCCAATCTGCCACTTGGGATACTGCACAACAAAATCACGAATAATCAAACCGCCCAAACTATGACCAACCAAATCTATGGGCTGATCAGAATGGTGGTTTTGTTCTAGCCACTCATTAAGACGGGCACTATTTACCTTGATACCATCACGCATACTACGATAGCTATATTGGTGGGTATCAAACCCTGCCGTTTGTAAACGTTTGGCTAATGGTCGCATAATCCAAGCAGTTTGATGCAGCCCATGAATCAGAATAACGCGGTTTTTATGTCTCAAAGCTTTTTGTTGCATAATAATATCCAAATCAGTAATATCATAAACTCTATCATCAACGCTTGTTGATTCAAATGAGCGGATAGACAATCTACTTATAGTAGCGCTTTAGGGGTAACAGTTGTCAAATTATCTTGGGTTTTCTGTCTTCATGTTAGCTATTTTTTCACTGTCAGGTTGTACTACTTATAGAGTAGAGGTACCAGAAACGATAGCAGTAAGCGAACCTCTAGCAGCTAAGCCACCTCTGCAAATTGCTACTTGGTCGCCAACCAAATATAACGGTCGATTTACCGCTATGGGGCTTGGCTATTTAACAAAGTTTAATAACTGTCTTACTTTAACTATGAATCCTAAAGAGCTGCCGACGAAAGACAATACTTTGTTGTTGGTATTAGCGGATACTTCCTTTTCGTGGGATGTAGCTAAAGAAGTGCTACTATTTGAAGGAAAGTCCTATGAGATTGGCGACGAGCTTTATCTTGGCGGTGCAGCGTTTACGTATCCTAACGCTAATATCACTGATCAAGTAAAAGTGAACTGGATAGAATGTGGATTAGATAAAGGTTGGCTGGGTGGTTAAGTTTAGGCAGTAATTAGAAATTTTGACAAAGTACACGCAAAATAAAAACCGCCAAATCAGCTACTGACTTGGCGGTCTTTTATATATAAGTGATCGTTTATCGAAAACCTCGATTACATATAGTTTTCGATACTTGGGCAAGAGCACATTAGATTCTTGTCGCCATAGGCATCATCGACACGTGCCACACTTGGCCAGAATTTATTGGCACGAATATAAGGCAGTGGAAATGCTGCTGTCTCACGACTATACGGATGTGTCCATTCGCCATTGATTACCATAGCAGCGGTATGCGGGGCGTTGACCAATGGATTATTCTCTAACGTCCAGTTGTCTTCGCCCGCTTTGGCTTTGAGTGCTTCCGCTTTGATAGATTTTAGGGCATTGATAAAGCGATCAAGCTCTTCTTTGGACTCAGATTCTGTCGGCTCAATCATCAAAGTACCCGCTACTGGGAAACTCATGGTTGGTGAGTGGAAACCATAATCCATCAAGCGTTTAGCGATATCGCTTTCAGTGATGCCAGTCTCTTCTTTTAACGGGCGAATATCGATGATACATTCGTGAGCAACGCGGCCGTTTTTGCCTGTATATAAGACAGGGTAGTGGTCTTTAAGCTGAGCTGCCACGTAGTTGGCGTTCAAGAGCGCCAGTTCAGTCGCCTTGAGCAAACCATCGCGGCCCATCATGGCAATGTACATCCATGAGATAGGCAAAATGCTCGCTGAGCCATAAGGCGCTGCCGATACTGCTGAGCAGTCTTTTTGTGCATTATGGACAGGGCTTAAGGTATGGTTGGCCATAAATGGTGCCAAGTGTGATTTCATACCGATAGGGCCCATGCCTGGACCGCCGCCGCCATGTGGGATACAGAAGGTTTTGTGCAAGTTCATGTGTAGCACGTCTGCCCCGACATCCGCAGGCTGCATCATGCCTACCTGAGCATTCATATTAGCGCCATCCATATAAACCTGACCGCCATGTTTGTGTATAAGGTCGCAGATATGACGAATGCCTTCTTCAAACACACCATGTGTCGATGGGTAGGTAATCATTAACGCACCCAAACGCTCGCTATGTTCTTCACATTTAGCGGTCAAGTCTTCGATGTCAACGTTGCCATTTTCATCGGTTTTGACTACAACCACTGTCATACCCATCATCATAGCGGTAGCAGGGTTGGTGCCATGTGCTGACATTGGAATCAAGCAAATGTCACGATTGGTCTCGCCAAGTGATTCATGATAACGACGAATCGCCAGCAATCCAGCATATTCACCAGACGCGCCAGAGTTTGGCTGCATGGACACATCGTCAAATCCAGTGATGGCTTTTAATTGATCTTGTAAGCTATCAATCATGGCAATGTAACCTGTGACTTGATCGCGCGGTGCAAAAGGATGCACATTGGCGAACTCAGGCCAAGTGATTGGTAGCATCTCGCTGGTCGCATTGAGCTTCATCGTACAGCTACCCAAAGAAATCATACTGCGATTCATCGCCAAATCTTTGTTTTCAAGCGATTTTAAGTAGCGCAGCATTTCATGTTCGGTGTGATGCGAGTTAAACACGGGATGCGTCAAAATATCGTCAGTACGTAAATGGGCGCTATCAAGAGACACAGTAGCCGCTTCAGGTAGATCATGTGATTTACTGACAAATAACTGAGTCAAAACCTTGAAGTCTTGCTGATCGCTGGTTTCACTAAAGGCAACCGCCAATTTTTGGTCGCCAAGACGCCATAAGTTATAACCAACATTGTCGGCATTTTCAAAGATTTGTGTCGCCAATTTCTCTGAACCACAATCAATAACAACGGTGTCGAAGAACTGATCATGTACCACGCTTAGATTGCTATCATTGGCTTCTGTAATAACCGCAGCAAAGGCGGCGGCAAACGCATGAATACGGGTCGCAATACGCTTAACACCTTTTGGGCCATGATAAACGGCATACATACCCGCGAGGTTGGCGAGCAATACTTGTGAAGTGCAAATATTTGAGTTGGCCTTTTCGCGGCGAATGTGCTGCTCACGAGTTTGTAATGCCATGCGTAGAGCCGTATTGCCTTGCGCATCTTTTGACACACCAATGATGCGGCCAGGTGCAGAGCGCTTGGCTTTGTCAGAAAAAGCAAAATAAGCAGCGTGTGGACCACCAAAGCCCATTGGAATACCAAAACGCTGGGTGCTACCTAGCGCCACGTCTGCGCCCATGTCAGCTGGTGATTTTAATAACACCAAACTCATGATGTCACTCACGACACTGACGTATGTTTTATTTTCTTTTACTGCACTGATGACGTCCGTTAAGTCTTTAACGTCACCCTCAGAACCAACATATTGAAATAACGCACCGAAATAGTCGCCAGATTTGGCTGTTTCAAAATCACCAACGACCACTTCCCAGCCGAAATATTTGGCACGGGTATTGATGACATCTAGCGTTTGTGGATAAACACGATCATCGACGAAATACTGGGTTGATTTACTTTTGCTCACACGCTTGGACATTGCCATGGCTTCCGCAGCTGCGGTGGCTTCGTCAAGTAACGATGCGCCAGCCAGCTCCAAACCTGTTAAATCAATACAAACTTGCTGGAAATTAAGCAGAGCTTCTAAGCGACCTTGGGCAATTTCAGCTTGATAAGGGGTGTAAGCGGTGTACCAGCCTGGATTTTCAAGGACATTACGCTGAATAACCGCAGGCATGCGTACAGGCGAGTAACCTTGACCGATATAGCTTTTATTGACAGTGATATTGTCAGCCATCTTACGCAGTTTGGCTAAAGCGGCATGCTCGCTCATTGCTAACGGTAAATCCAATGCTTTATGCAAACGTACTGGCTCAGGCACGGTATCGTTGATAAAGCTTTCCATGTCTTTATAGCCAACAGCGCTAAGTAGATCAGCTTGCTTGGTGTCATTTGAGCCTAAGTGGCGATAGACAAATTCAGCTTCGTTAAATAAACCTTGAAAGGTATCAAACGTTGGGTTTTGAGAGATAGTCATGACAATCCTTGGTTAAGGGAGTAATAAAAGTATTTAATTAACTAAAAATAATGATTTGATGCACTAAACATAATGCACAAACTGGTCTTGATCGAAGCGGAATTGGGTATTGTAGACGCCATTGTCAGCACGCGCGCCAGCACCAATCATCATAATGATATGCTGATCGTCGCTTAAACCTAACAGCTGCTTCATGGCAGGCTCATCGAAGCCGCCCATTGCACAGCTATCAAATCCATGTGCTCGCAGTGCTAGCATCAGGTTTTGAGCAGCAAGTGCGGTATTGTTGGTCGCCCAGTTTTTGGTGTCTTCAAAGGTATAATAAGGCGATTTAATCGGTCCTTTTACGCGTCTGACCACTTGAGTCGCGCCCCATTTAGCCGCGGATACCACATTGGCAGGCCCACGTAAAAAGTCCATAGCCACCACTTTGGTGTAGTAGTCTTTAACCTTTTTTGGTACGGGTGTATCAGGATATTCGCGTAAAATTTGCTTGGCATGATCGTGCCAAATATCGGTGCGAGCAACGACCGCGATCAATCGTGCTGCTGTCTTTGCAGCGTTTTGATTCATACAGTTTTTTACCGCGCGCGTGCGATTGTCCACGTTATCAATCACATAAAATTCCCACGGCTGTAGATTGCTAGAGTTCGGCGCTAGCATCGCCAGACGCAGACAGTCTGCTAATACGTCATCAGGTATCGGTGTGTCCGTAAAGCGGCGCACTGAACGACGTGATTCTACCACCTCACGAAACGCCTGTAATTGCGGTGTGTGACTGGGCGTAGCAACGGTATCTTTATGGTCAGTGTTGGGGTTCATATTAGGATCCATACTGGGAATTGGGTTATCCGTTTGAGTCATTATTGATAGCACGTATGCATTGGGACTTGAATAAATAATCAATACGAGTCAATGAGATAACGCTTAGGAGCAATAACATCGGACGATAATGATTGGTAGCGGTCTATATATAAATCTGTTTTCAAACAATAAGCGTGATCAATAAACGCTTTTGATGAAAAAGGGTGTTCAAAATAGAGAATATAGATAACAGCTGGTGCCAGTATCCATAATATTGAGTCAGGTTTACTATCTTATGAGGACGAGCATTTTATAAATAGCGATATACTTTGGATATCGCTATTTAAGACGTTAATGTCTTGCTTACAAGTCGTTTTCGTACTCGTCAGCCGTCATAAGTGCTTCGTAGTCAGCGATGTTGTCAGGCTTCATTCTAAAGAACCAACCTTCGCCATATGGGTCAGAGTTGATGATTTCAGGATCGTCTTCTAGCGCGTCATTGATTTCAACCACTTCACCTGAAAGAGGGGCATAAACGTCAGAAGCGGCTTTTACTGATTCAACGACTGAGATTTCATCATCAACGGCGATGATGTCGCCAACGTCAGGAAGTTCAACGAATACCACATCACCCAACAAGTCTTGCGCATGGTCTGTGATACCAACGGTGATCGTACCGTCGTCTTCTAAGCGTAACCACTCGTGGCTGGCGATATATTTTAATTCTGCTGGGATGTTGCTCATGGTCTCTCTCCTAGATGATAGAGGTTAATTAACAAAAAATAGGGAATACTATAGCCCGTGGAGGCTAATGATAGAATTTATAAAGCCTATGAGTCAAATTGCTGTTTGCCATTACGGACAAACGGTAGCTTTAGAACGCGTACATCAACGAATTTACCTTTGCCGCGCAGATCCACCTGTACGTTATCATCATCTGATACGCTGGCAGGCACACGCGCAATGGCTATAGAGTTTTTTAGGCTAGGGGAGAATGTACCGCTGGTGATAATGCCAGTTTGCTCATTATCTGTGCCTTGATTGATGGTTACCGTCATGCCTTCACGTAATACGCCGCGAGTCGTCAATAATAGACCGACTTGCTTCATAGCCGTGTTGTCTTCTTTTGACTGTTTGCGCTTGCTAACCAATGCCGCGCGGCCGACAAAGTCACGCTCATCTTTTAGCGCGAGCGTCCAGCCCATGTTGCATTCGTAAGGGTTGATGGTTTCGTCCATGTCATGACCGTAGAGGTTCATGCCCGCTTCCATACGCAACGTATCACGTGCGCCAAGGCCAGCAGGTTTTATGCCATGAGCTTTTAGTTGCTCAAAAAACGCTGGTGCATCGTCACCATGCATAATGACTTCAACACCATCTTCACCTGTATAGCCTGTGCGAGCGACGAACCAATCTGTGCCTTCGATATCTGTCAAATCAGCACCAACAAAAGGTTTAAGCGCTGCTAACGTGTCAGCCCAATTTGGTTTGGTTTGTGCCAATTTTTCAACCGCATTTGGTCCTTGAACAGCAAGCATGGCAAGTTCTGGACGTTCGGTGATAGTAATATCAAAGCTTTCAGCGACTTTGTTAAACTGTGCTAAGTCTTTGTCATGGGTAGCCGCGTTAGAGACGATGCGGTATTCAGTGGCGTCTTCATTCATAAGATAGACGATCAAATCATCGATAACGCCGCCCTGCTCATTGAGCATGCCAGAATAAAGCGCTTTACCAACGGTTTTTAATTTATCGACATCGTTGGCCAGTAGCATTTGTAGCCATGCTTTGGTATCAGGGCCTTTGATATCGGTGACAACCATATGTGAGACATCAAACATGCCTGCATCCGTACGGACGGCTTCGTGCTCTTCAATTTGTGAGCCATAATGAATCGGCAATTCCCAGCCAGAAAAATCCACTAGTTTGCCATCACTATCGACATGTGACTGATAAAGCGGGGTGCGCTTAGGTGCTTGGTTTTGAGCGTTTGAATCGGCATCTTGAGAATGGGTAGCTTGCATATCAGTCATAACAAATCCTTATGTGTACATCAGTCGCACTCAATAAAAGTACGATGTCTAATGCGCATTATCATAGTAGTGAGAAGCAATATTGCAGGGTGCAAATATTACATCAAAGGGTGGCACAGAAAACAAATATAAAGCCGTCAGCCAAACAGACGCTGAACGTCGGTTTAAGCAAAAGCCCTATCTGTCCTGTGACCTGAGATTTTCAACACGAACCATCATTGCTAGTCTATCAAGGCATTAGCCTCTAAAAACCAAATCAAATGATGTCGCGTTTTCTCCCCTTCGGTGGGTAAGACGTCGTCCGTTCTTACCGCTCTCCAGATTTGTTATGCCTTATGTTTATATGTAATGTGCGATCAGTAGCACAGAATTAAACAAGAATGACATGTGTTTTTCAGTCCTTTTACCTGAGCGATTGGCAGGGTGGTTGCGCCTTCGGTGGTCATGTAGTCACTCTATACGTCGTGTAACCGATACGGATAATACGATGTCTTTTATAGTATAACGGTGCCTACAAACTCTCTCCTGAAAAACGCTTTTATTATGAAAGGTTCAAGATGCTTTTACAAGTCATCAGCGACATTAAAATAAATAATTTTGGCAAAAATGATTTTTCCCAAGGATAATCAGCCACTTCGTAAATTATTTGAGCACTTTGATTGCTAAAATATTGCACAAACTTTAAGTCGATTCATCATAGCAAAACCCAAAGCAGCTACTGATATGTGTCTAAAATATGCTAACCTATGACAATAGTTTTTGAGAGGGTGTTGTTATGCATTGTGATATTTATAAGTTTTCCAAACACGATGATATGTATGTCTATATCGCGCGTCCTGATTATCCTGATGATACCGAAGAGCTTAAGGATTGGTTGGGTGTCCTGCCGAAAGACTTTCGTGCAGGCTTAGGTCGTAGCAAGTTCGTCATGCATTTGGATTTGGCAACCAGGCCAACGCTTGCTCGTGTCGATAAAGAAGAGGTGATGGCAAAATTACAGTCGCAAGGGTATTTTGTACAAATGCCACCGCAAGATATCATGCGTCGCCAAGCAGAGCTGCGTGCACACGAAGCACAAGACAATATCTATGATTAGTTTGTTTGTTTTATGCTAAAGCGTTTGTTATGAGAGGGTTTTTGGCTCCTTCCTTCGTTAAAGAGCAACGTCTTAAAAAGTTGACGAAACATTTGGTCACATGCATTTTAATAGGAAGTCGTGATAAACTAGCAGCCTATCAAGTGGACATGTTGATGATGTATCCAGCCTTGTTTATTGTATGGCCAAATATATCATGTACGGTTAAACGCAAAAACGTGTTGCACCATTTATAAACGCAGGTAATGAAACGCGCATGGACTGGTTAAAAAATATCTTACAAAGCTTACCGCTAGAAGCCATCAGCGATATTCTCGGCGAAATCGTTATCTGGTGGGGACAGCTGGTAAAAGACGTGCCGCCCGCAGACTTACCAATGTATGCCTATCTCGGCGGTGTCATTATCGTATTGGTGCTGTGGTTGTTAGTCGCTCGCATGCTACCTCGTCCTTTGGGTGGCATGAGCTGGATGCTGCTGTTTGCCGTATTGCTAGCACCAGGAACAGCCATTGGTGACCCAAGTGTGATTGCGCCGGCCAGCATTGGCGTGGTTTATGCGATTATGATGAAAGATCCAGCGGGTGCGATTGCCAATATGCTACCGATATTGGTGGTATTGGTGGTTGGATTGTTTGTTGGCTTTGTTTGGCAGCTTATTCGCGGTGCATTTGAGTCAAGTTTAGACAAAGCCCGTAGTCGTACGGCAGAGGATACGCAAGCGACCATGCAGCTGACGACAGGGAACTATTTGACAGAAGGCGGAACCTTAACTGAGCAGCCTGATCTCACTCCGCAGTCTCATACAACGCCTTTAGCTGCTAAGCCTGACACAGAAGTTAGCTTAAAAAAAGACAGTGTCTTGGCGAAAAAACCCAATACCGAAAAGTCTAATGAGCGGTAAAGTGATACTTATTTCTAAGAATCAGTTCTAAAAAAGATTTCTAAGAATTAGTTCTAAGGAAAACTTCTAAAAATTGGCTTGTATAGCATGAGCCATTGAGTAAGATAGAATTTTATAAATAAAAAAGACACCATGCGTGTCTTTTTTTGTGGGTTATTTTTTTGTACGTGATTTTTTTTGTGCATGATGTATCGATATTACTTTTCACTGACTATAGTAATTAAAGGAAAGTTGGTTCGATAATGCGTGATAATATTTGACCTTGTTTTATTTGATATTGACTATAGCATTCGTGATTTATTGCGAACGCATGAGTATTTTGGCAATGAACGAGGCTGTGCTAATCTAAATGATTGTTTATCCATTATTCATTGCCCTTACCCTTTTTTATGAACCTTAATAGCCCTAATGTATAACAATAACTGAGACTTAATTATGACGACTGATAACCCTAAAAAAAGCTTTACTGGTACACAAAACTATATTGCCACCGACGATTTGCAGTTAGCGGTCAATGCGGCGATGACGCTACAAAAGCCATTGCTGATTAAAGGAGAGCCGGGCACAGGTAAGACGTTATTGGCTGAGGAGGTGGCTGAGAGTTTAGGTATGCCGCTGATTACTTGGCACATCAAATCGACGACTAAAGCCGAGCAAGGGCTATATGAATATGATGCGGTATCACGTTTGCGCGATTCGCAATTGGGTGATGATAAGGTTTATGAGATTGGTAACTATATCAAACCTGGCAAACTGTGGGAGGCATTTACCAGTAAAGAGCGCAGTGTACTATTGATTGATGAAATTGATAAGGCGGATATTGAGTTTCCGAACGACTTGCTACACGAGCTTGATAAGATGTCGTTTTATGTTTACGAGACAGGCGAAACCATTACTGCCGAGCAGCGCCCAGTGGTGATTATCACATCAAACAACGAAAAAGAGTTGCCAGATGCCTTTTTACGTCGTTGCTTCTTTCATTATATCGACTTTCCTGAAGAAGAAACCATGCGCCAAATCATCGACGTGCATTTTCCCAATATTCAAGAAAAACTGGTCAATGATGCGCTCGATATTTTTTATAAATTGCGCAACATTCAAGGACTCAAAAAGCCACCATCTACCTCAGAATTGGTCGATTGGTTGACCTTATTGCTTGCTGACGATATGGCTCAAGCTGAATTAGAAGAAAATCTGCGCGGTGAAAAATCCATCCCGCCACTGTATGGAGCGCTGCTCAAAAATGAAGCTGATGTAAGTTTGTTGCAGCGTTTTGCCAATATGATGCGTCGTTAATTAAATAGAAAAGAGGCTGAGGTGTTAAATGAGTTATATAGATACAATTAAGCATGAACTTGTTGGTTATTTAAATGGCTTACCGATTTACCACCCAATAGAAACATATGTAAATGGTGATGCAGGCGACTATGATTTCTCATGCAGTCCCAAGAACTTAATTATTGGTGGTGGAGGTGGTGAGCATCCAGCTTTAGTTCTGCATGAATTAGGCGCACTAGTCGCTGAATACATTTTGTATAGTCTGAGTCAAATTGAGCTTTACCACGATTGTTCACCTTGGGCAGAAGAAGTGATTGATCGTTTAGATGAAATGTCTTATAAGGAAAGGGAATCTCTTGAGTTTTGCGATTGGAATATGAGTAATTTCAATGAATTTTTTTTAAATGCTAAATCAAATGTCCATGCAACGCCGCTGAAAAATTCGCAAGATGCAGAAGATTGGATAAAGCTATCAATAGGGCAGTTTGTTTTTTACTCATTGCCAGAGTTGAATCCTTATCACAAGGAAATCTATGATTTAATGGAGATAAAAGAAGGGCGGCAAATCGGTTACTGGATGAACAATGTGGTTTGCCCACCGCCAAACCATATTAAAAGTAAAAAGCAGTCTTTAAGTGGCTCGAGTTTTAAGGAGCATGGTTTCTTTCGATGGGATTATCATTATCCATCAGAAGAATAACCATCATTCTATACAATAGTTACATTACAGAAGAGCCAATACCACTCATGTTTATAAAACTATTCTACACCTTACGTACTTATGGCGTGCCCGTCAGTACGCGTGAGTTGCTCGATCTAAATGCCGCGTTAGATCAAGGCCTCATGATGCAGCCACATCCTGAAAATCCAGAGTTGTCTACCTTTGCCAGCCGCGAAGATATGTATCGGCTGATTCGTCTGTGTCTGGTCAAAGACGAGCGTCATTTTGATAAATTTGATCGTGCGATGGCAGACTATTTCGAAGGCCTCGATAGTCTTGATATGGATGAGCTCTTGGCTAAGTTGACGGACATTCCGAAAGAGTGGCTGGATCTAAAGCTCGATCCGAAGAACTTGACTGAGGAACAAAGGCGATTACTGAAAAAATACGGATCGCTTGAAGAATTAATGAAAGCACTTGAGGAGCGTTTAAAAGAGCAAAAAGCGCGTCATCAAGGGGGCAGTAAATGGGTAGGAACGGGCGGCACATCGCCATTTGGTGCTTATGGCGATCATCCAGAAGGGGTGCGTGTCGGCGGTGAATCGCGTAAACGTAGTGCCGCAAAAGTCTGGGAGCAGCGCAAATATCGTAACCTCGATGACGATAACCAGCTTGGTACCCGTCAAATCCAAATGGCACTACGCAATTTGCGCCAGTTTGCGCGCACAGGCAGTGCTGATGAGCTCGACATTAATGAGACGATCAAACGCACTGCCAAAAAAGGCGTGCTCGATATACACATGCAGGCGGAACGTCGTAACCGCGTCAAGGTGTTGATGCTGTTTGATGTGGGTGGTAGTATGGATATTCATGTAGAGGCGCTTGAAAAGCTGTTTTCTGCGGCAAGAAATGAGTTTAAAACCCTAGAGTTTTTTTACTTTCATAATTGTCTGTATGACTATGTTTGGAAGGACAATAACCGTCGCCATAGCGCGCCAATGCCGACGTTTGAGTTGCTCAATAAATATGGTCGAGAGTATCGTGTCATCTTCGTTGGTGATGCATCGATGTCGCCATATGAGCTGATGACAGTGGGCGGTAGCTTTGAATATATGAATAATGAAGCGGGCATCGTATGGCTAAAGCGGGTGCTTGCTCATTTTGATAAAGTGGCTTGGCTCAATCCTGAAAATCTAAGCTATTGGCAGTATACCCAAACCATCGTAGAGATCAAAAAGCTGTTTGATAATAAGATGTATCCGATGACCTTGCATGGTGTCGAAGAGATGACCAACTATCTGGCGCGGTGATTTTTAAATTGCAAACTTATTAATTTGATCAATGAATGAGAGAAATAATATGGCCTCACCAAAAACCTTAGAAATTGTAAAAGCCACTGTTCCTGTACTCGAGGAGCATGGAAAGGCAATTACCACCGTATTTTATAAAAATATGTTTGAAGCACATCCTGAACTGCTGGATATATTTAATGAAACCAATCAAAAATTAGGCCGTCAACAGACTGCATTAGCAATGACAGTATTAGCAGCGGCTAAGCATTTGGATAAGTTGGCCACGCTATTGCCGCAAGTGACCCAAATTAGTCACAAGCATCGAGCCTTACAAATTTTACCTGAGCATTATCCTATCGTTGGTGAGTATTTGATTGGTGCGATAAAAGAAGTGCTGGGCGAGGCTGCAACTGACGATATTATTACGGCTTGGACTGAAGCCTATGATGAAATTGCCTCGGTATTCATTCAAATAGAAGATAGGATGTATGAAAAGGCAATGTGGCAACAGTTTGCGCCCTTTATCATCACCGAAAAAGAGGCAGCAGCTAAGGATATCGCAGCTTTTACCGTTGTACCAGTGAACGACAGCGCAGAGCAGGATCAAGATATAGATCTAAGCAAATTAAATTTAACCGCTGGTCAATATATTACGGTTAAAACAGACCCAAAAGATAGCGATCATATTGCTCTACGCCATTATTCTTTGTATTCTGCCAGTAGCGAAAAAGGCATTCAATTTGCCGTCAGACGCGACAACCGTAATGAGCATCACGGTTTGGTTTCTAACTATCTACATGACCATTTGGAAGTTGGTGATACGGTTTTATTGTCTGCACCTGCTGGTGACTTTGCCTTGAATCAAGATTTGGTACAACAAAACGAGATTCCATTGGTGTTGATGAGTGCTGGCGTTGGGGTGACTCCTTTGTTATCGATGTTAGAAGCGCAAGTATCAGCCAATCCAAAGCGTCCTATTATCTGGGTTTATGCGTGTCAAAATAAAGCGCATCATGCCTTTACTGCTGAGGTAGAAAGATTGTTAGCAATGGCTGAAATCGTAGAGACACATATTTTTTACTTTGAGTCTGGGCAATTATTGGATGAGGCTTGGCTTACTAAACTGCCCAAGCCTGCCGATATTTATGTTTGTGGTTCGATGCCATTTATGGAAAGTATGATTGATGGCTTGACGGTGTTAGAGCACGGTGTCGATAGCGTTCATTACGAACCGTTTGGTCCTAAGATGAGTCTTGGCGGTTAATTTTTAGTTATTGTCCATACAGCAAAAAGCACTTGAGTGACAAAGTCATTTCAAGTGCTTTTTATTCAAAATAATGTGAATGTACAATATGGCCTAATCTTTATTTTCAACCACACCAATCATCACACCCATCTCTTTTTTATCGTGCTTATCAATACTGGGCGCATATAACGCTGACGCAATCCCGCCATCTAAGAATAGGGCGTTTTGGCAATGCAGCTCGTCCTTAAAAAGCGATGCAAACTGATAAAACGTCACAGGCGCCTCGCTGCTGACAAATTGTATGCTGCCATCATCGCAAATACCTGCACCATTACGAATCTTAAGTGAGGTGCTATCAGGGTCAAATTGTGGATGTATCTTATCATTAATGACCAGCATCGGGCCAGATTGAGTGGCATACCAAGGCTGTGCCTCACTGCTCTTAAGCTGATCGTCAAAGGCGTTGCTTTCCGTAATTTGCACCTTGCCCAATTTATCCCACCACATCACGCCGTTGGGTAATAAGTGAAAATTGCCACCGCCTTCTTTGAGATTTAGGGCGCGTTTTTCTTCACCTTCGATGACGGTATAGCCAATCGGTGCATACTTTTCATTATACATACCAGCATTCATAGCAAAGTTAAGCGTCTGATTGCTTGGCAAAGTCGTCAATAACGTATCAAAAGTAAGTAATGGCTGCGTACTATCGGGCTGCTGCCAAAACAATCTCAATGAATAGCGGTCATCCATCAAGGCTTGAGCACCAATGCTACAAACACTATAGGGAAATGGTGTCTCTTGAGTCTGACACGACCAGTCTTTTGTGTCGCTGCTAGAGACATCAGTACTTGCTGGCTGGCAAGCATTGACACTTAATAAGAGTAGGGCGACTGCTCCTAAAGGTAAGGGAAGAGCGAAATTTGGCATCAATGATGTATCTTTTATAGTATGGGGTGAGATATGAATGGTCATGGCTCAAGAATTTTTAGTCGCTAATTTTCAATCACTGCTAGGTGGAAATTCGCGAAAAGTATTGTTGACGTTACCGATTAGCTGGCCACCGCCAGAGATGCTCGCAAAGTTACCAAGGCTTTGTTCTGCTGATGCGGTCGTTTCTCTACCTTTATCTCGCGAGTCTTTATTATAAGCGATGAGGGCATCGTTATTGGCCAAAAAGCTATCAGGATTTGCCATGACCCACATCTGATTGAACACGTCGGCGCGGGCGCTACTATTAAGCAAAGCCCCTCTATCCGTGAAATAAAAGAATTTCGATAAGAGTTTTATTTGTCCATCATCGAGGCGACGAGCGATATGGTAAGGTTGCAATTGGCTTGGGTGTTGCAAACCGACTGCGCCGACGATACTGGCAAGCGATTTGAGCGTATTTTTATGGAAGCTTGCGACGCGCTCGGCCTTGCTTGGTACATCCAATGCCTTTTGACGATACGGATCTTGAGTGGCAACGCCAGTCGGGCAAGTATTGGTGTGACATGAGCGTGACTGAATGCAGCCAACAGCAAACATAAAGCCGCGTGCTGAATTGCACCAGTCTGCGCCCAAGGCAATCATACGGGCAATATCAAAACCAGAGACGATCTTACCGCTCACGCCAAGCTTGATTTTATCGCGAATGCCTGCACCCACTAATGTATTGTGTATTAATAAAAATCCTTCTACCATCGGCATACCGACGTTATCCATAAATTCGACAGGAGCGGCACCTGTACCGCCTTCTGCGCCATCGATGACGATAAAATCAGGATAATTATCGGCTTCTATCATCGCTTTCACAATGGCCATAAACTGCCAAGGCTGACCGACACAGAGTTTGAAGCCCACAGGTTTGCCGCCTGATAGCTCGCGCAGTTGCTGCCAAAAAGCCACCATCTCGCGTGGCGTACTAAAAGCAGTATGCGAAGAAGGCGAGACGCAATCTTGTCCGAGTGGTACTTGACGGGTGTCGGCGATTTCTTGGGTGATTTTGCTGGAGGGCAAGACGCCACCTTTACCAGGCTTGGCACCTTGTGACAGTTTGATTTCGATCATTTTTACTTGTGGATCAACCGCTTTTTCGGCAAACGACTGCGGGTCAAAGTTGCCATGGTCATCACGGCAACCAAAATAACCCGTACCCAGCTCCCAAATCAAATCCCCACCAAATTTACGGTGATAAGGACTGATTGCCCCTTCACCCGTGTCATGAGTAAAGCCACCTATTTTTGCACCTTGATTAAGCGCCATAATCGCATTAGCAGATAAGCTACCAAAGCTCATCGCCGAGATATTGAACACCGACATATCGTGCGGCTGCTGACATCGTTCACCGCCAACCATGATACGAAAATCTTGGTTTTCTAAAGGTTGACTAATCGTTGATTGCAAAAACCATTCTTTGCCATTGGTGTATAAATTATCTAGCGTACCGAAGGCGTTAGTGTCACTGACGTTTTTAGCACGTTGATAGATTAGCGCACGCTGCTGGCGTGAAAACGGTACTTGCTCTTTGTCATTTTCTAGTAAATATTGACGAATTTCAGGACGAAAATCTTCGAGTACGTAACGAATGTGTCCGGCAACTGGATAGTTTTTTAAAATAGCATGCTTTGATTGTATGACGTCATAAATCCCCAAGCATACCCCAAACCCTCCGATGATAATCAACCACCAGTTTAGCAATAATAGACCTGCTAAAAATATTAATATGGCAGCGCCAAAGGTGCTATAACGCAGCAATAAGCCGACCAAATACGGATAGTTGGTTTTAGGTTCAGGATTTAGATTGGTACGAGATTGGGCCATGACAATACTCAACAGTGATACGTAAAGAATAAAAACGCAGTGATAAGAAAAAGCACCAACTCAACTTAATAGCCACGTTAATGACATGGTTATTAAGTTGAGTTGAATGCTTAAATTTATTGCAGACATCATACACACATGATATCACTGCCTCAGTTTAATTGGGTAACAGTGTGCTAATGAGGTTGTAGACTTATCCATTTTAACTCGTAATTTTTACTAATATTTTATCATTATCAATCGCATCAAATTCAATCTCAACAGGCAAAAACTGCTGAATCAACCAAGCTTGAGTCTCGGTATGACCGCTAATCGTACGTGCGCTAAACGTGCCGCCACCCGATAAAGCAATTGGTAATAGCAATTGATCGGTTAAATATTCATCGACCAGCGCGGTAGTATTGAACAAATAGCGCTTCACCAATCCTGCCAAGCGATTGCCCATTTTTTCAGCTGAGCTGCGTTTTTCTCCGAGCAACGTAAACATCTCTTGGTGATACTGTACATGAGCGGACAGGGCGTCAACGTTATGAGTGACCAGCGCATAGCAACTATTGCCTTCACCAATGCCACTCAGTTTATCATTTTGAGTCGTTATCAGCGCCTCATCAATCCCTGCTTCAACCAATGCCGCTTGCGCGCTGGCAAGCTCGCGTTTGCAAATGTCATAATCTAAATTCAGATGGTTAGCGACCAGTTTTATACCAATAAGCTCACCGCGTTCAATGAGTGTTGGTGTGTCTGATTTGGCACGGCGCGTAAAAGGCATTATCGTCGCTTTAATCTCGCCACCACCAATAGGCGCAAAACCTGCTCGTTGACACTCAATATTAACTTGCATCTTTAATTTAGCAAGGGCAGGAACAAATGCTTGGGTTAAAAAATCCGTGGTTGGCGCGAGTGGATTGTGGGTGCCGCCTGTGATGGTCACAGTCGATGTTGCATGCTCATCAGCATTGGCAAAAAGCAGGGCAGGCAATAATGTTTGCAGCACGAGACTGGTACTACCTGCCGAGCCGATATCAAAGCTATAATCGCCCGATTTAACGGTATTGGGCGTAAAACTAAACATTGTGCTACCCAGATACGCGCCTGTCACCGTCGCGTCCGATATCTGCTGTGAGGCTGTCAAACACATCAAATGTTGGCGCAGCAATCCGGGTTTGGCGCGTCCAGCACGGATGTTGATTATCTCAATTGGCGTACCAGTCAGCATCGATAACGACAGGGCAGTACGGATAATTTGACCACCGCCTTCGCCAGTGTTGCCGTCGATTTTTAGAGTTTTGTTTTTTGTTATGATTGGCATGACCGTTGTCTTTTTCTAGAGAGTGGTGTAGTCAGTTCTAAATAAAAAATGCAAATATGATAACGCGCCGTTAGGATAAGTTTTTCTGGCTTGCTGTGCCTATGTAGACAGAGGCTGCGAAAAATTTATCCCAATAGCGCGTTATTTATTTTATAGTGAACTTCTTTAAAAATAAAATTGAAACCGACTATCAGTGTCTGGTGGTAAGGTCTAAATAGTGCATTGTGACTAGTGACGGGTACGGGGCATAAGTTGTAAAAAAAGCGTTTGCCCGCAACGCGTAGCAGCCACTACAGTATGTTTTCAACCCCCTGCTGTGGCGGTTTGGGGTCTGACACTCGCCCAGTCGGTTCCAAAAGGGTAATCTATGCGCTTAAAGCAAGCACATAGGAAATGCTAAAATTTGCGATAGAATAATCATTATTCTATTAGGTCAATTTGCCAGTTATTGGCTTGAATAACAATGTTAATCTTGCGAAGTTTCATCGCGATGTCATCGGCTTGCTTTTGTAAGCCTGCGACCGACACCATGACGTGCCACTTAATCTCGCGAGGGCTATAGCGATCAACCTCGGTGTCCGTGGCTTCAATCGCCTCAATCAAGAGCTTATGACGCATCTCTAACGTATCACGTTCGATTAACAGTGTCAGTATCGACTGACCTTCATTGGTCTGAGCAATAGCGTTGGTACGATGAATACGCTCAATCAACACACTCAATTCGGTGATGATTTGGCTGGCATCGATGATCAATGCGTTTGGGTCTTCATTTGGCGTATCGCCTTCTTGAACTTTGACATTGCTACGGATACGTCCTTTGATTTGCGCCAGCTTTTTTTGCATATCGCTACGGATCAGCAGGGCTTCTGCGAGTTTCATTTTTGTTTTCCTTGTTTTAATTTATATTAGCTGTAAAACATATTCATAAGCATCCAACTGATCATCATCTAACGAGTTAATGTCTTCAATTGCCAATAGGATTTTGTTTGAAAAACTATTAAATACCTCATCGGATAATGTCCAGTCAGTAAATTGTTTATCTAAAGCGTATGACGTCCAACCAGACTCATAATTCAAGTCTTTAAAGCGAAACCACAGCATAGTTGCATAGTCATATAGTGCTTTAGGATAATCAACTGCTTGTCTCCAGATATCGAATAAAAAATCAATATTCAATCCTGCTTCATACCACATAAAAATAAGCTCGTCTGCTTGGAAGTGCTTATCCCTTTCAATAATTGTTTTTTTGAAGTGTAGCTCGGCAAACTCTCTAATAAGGTCGATCTCTTCTTTGCACCAATATGCCGTTTTATCAAAATGGCAAGTCTGAAAAGTAAATTCTGGTGGCTGCCTAACATACTCACTTGAAATATATAGCTCAATAATTCTAGGCAGTAGATATTTGGCTTCTGGTATCAGAAATTCTGCTGAATATTTCGCAGCTTCTAAATACTCATTTACTACAGATCAACTCAGTTCTCTCAATGGAACATTTAAAATCTCTTCTATACTCTCTTTTGATAGACAGCATCCTGTACAAACACCTTTAACCTCATCAATAGAGTAGCTCGAGAAGACGTCGTAAATAGTAGCAATCAACTTATCCATTTGTAGCACTATGTTTTGTTGATTTAGTTCATTCACGTTACACCTCGAATTCAGCCTTATGTTTGTTTTTTCTATATGGTGGACATGACGGGAGTCGAACCCGCATCAATACAATAACTGCCGTTTTTAGTCGAACAGCCGAGATATCCCATTGGAAACGCGCGCCAGTGGTAGACCATTTGACATAGCCAGCACCTGCATCCACAACCGTACCGAGACTCCCACTTACGTATCGCACCAGATTTTACTCTGACTACCTCTTTAATAATCATTTTTAGTAGCGGCGTTCCCTGTTTGCCAACATGCCCATATTTTCTTATTAGTCGAGCATAGCTTAGTTCCTGCAACCCTAAAAAAATATCCTATGACTTTTATCAATGATTTCCAGCTTGTAACACATGGTTTTACCCTTTTTATTAGTCGTAGCGAAGAAATAATGGATTGTCAGCACTGTCCTCAACTAGCCATACTAAGCTTTTAGCTAAATCCATGATTTCAAAAAGCTGTATATCTCTACTGTTAAATTCAGCGTTTTGTCTTTTAAGATTAATGTAATTTGTTACTGTCACTTGCTTCAAATTCTCAACAAACAATTGCTTGTTTTCAATTTCGTACCAATCGTCAAATGCTTCATCAAAATTGGTATAAAATTGCTCAAAACGTTGTAAAATCGGACACGGGTTTGGTAAGTCCAGATAAAGCAAAAATAGTAATATATGCTCTACAAAACTCGATAAACTATAAAAGAAGTAGGTATCAGTGCCTTGTGCAAACTTGAACTCAGCGCATGCCAGTCCCCAATATAAATCGTAATACTCTGAGCATAGATACTCTTCTTTTTCGCCAGAACGAAGCAGCGCAGTAGTTCTTTTTTCGTATTTATTTCTCATAAAAAAGTCTCTAATTGAGATGCACTAATCTGAGACGCCTAAATGTATGAACAAAGCACCATTTTTGCCTTTAAAAGCAAAATCATGCCAATAAGCTTCATACCATTCGTCAGTTTCGATAGTTATTGAAATGACCTCTATAATTTCTAAAGCATCTCCTAAATCATCGCAGAAATTATTTATAAAATCTTCTCTTGAAGTAAAATCGAATAAGGTAAAACTACTATTAATCTCTTGCAACTTATCATCAGAGTGTGAAGAGTTTTTATCAGTTAGAACATATTCAAACAACCACTCTTGTAGTGTTTCAGAAAATTCATCACGCCAGTTTTCTACAGGTTTTGAATGAACAGTAGCATTGGGATACCAATGTTTTAAATGACTTGTAGCTAAATTTTTGAGGTCATCGTTACCTGTTAAGATTTCAATAGTAAAATCATATCCATGATTCGTTTTACTATTAACCCATTGAAACGCTTCTAATATACCGTTCAATTTACCAATTTTATAATCATAGTTATTCATATTCTTATCCTCACCCCTTCACACAAACCACCTGCCGCAAGGTATGCACCACTTCTACCAAGTCGCTTTGCGCATTCATCACGTCATCAATATTTTTATAGACTGCTGGAATCTCATCAATCACTTCTGCGTCTTTGCGACATTCCACGCCCTCAGTCTGCGCGATTTGATCGGCTACTGTAAATACTTTTTTGGCCTCAGTACGTGACATGATACGACCTGCGCCATGCGAGCAAGAGCAAAATGATTCCTCATTACCTTTTCCGCGCACGATAAAGGATTTTGCGCCCATCGACCCCGGAATGATACCGTATTCACCAACGCGGGCACGTACTGCGCCTTTGCGTGTGACGAAGATTTCCTCGCCGTAGTGCTCTTCTTTTGCCACATAGTTGTGATGACAGTTGACTGCTTTTACGGCCGCATCAAACGGTTTAGGTACGATTTGACGAAGTGCTTTGATGGCTTTTTCCATCATGATTTCACGGTTTTTAAAGGCGAAACGTTGCGCCCAACCAACGGCAAACCAATAGTCATCAAAGTGTTCTGTCCCTTCAGCAAAGTAAGCCAAATCTTTATCAGGCAGATTAATAAACCACTTACGCATATCCTCGCGCGCCAACTCAATGAAGTAGCGACCGATGGCATTACCCACGCCGCGCGAGCCTGAATGCAACATGATCCATACTTGATTGGTCTCATCAAGGCACACTTCTACAAAATGATTGCCTGTACCCAGCGTTCCCAAATGATTCAGATTATTAGTGTTTTTAAGTTTCGGGTGCTTTTGGGTTATATAATTAAAATCATCAACCAGCGTTCCCCAGCCATCCTTGACCGTATTATCAGGATTTGTCCACGCACCGACATCACGACGTGAACCGCGTCCACGGGTTTTGCTACGACCATGCGGAATGGCTTTTTCAAGCTCGGTACGGAGACCGCGCAAGTTATCGGGCAAATCATCAGCGGTCAGTGTGGTTTGTACCGCCATCATACCGCAGCCGATATCAACACCGACAGCAGCGGGGATGATCGCTTCTTTGGTGGGCAATACGGTGCCAATAGTCGCGCCAATCCCGACATGCACATCAGGCATCACCGCGAGCCACTTATAGATAAATGGCATCTGTGAGGCTTTGATCAATTGATCGTGTGCTTTTGGATCAACGGGCACGCCCTTAGTCCAAAGTCTAATCGGAGCTCCACCGTCTTGAATGATGTTATGAGTGGTTGGTTGCATGGCTCTTCTCCTTGGCATTATAAAATGTATTGGTTATCAAAATTAATTCTTACTTCATATAGTGCTAAGAGCGTGCCAAGTTTTGATTATTTATATAATTATTATTTAAGATGTTGATTTTAAATGAATAAATATCTGTACGAAGGAAGAGTTAAGGAGTAATGAGGTGAGATTATTATATTTAATTATAGTCAATATTCTATAAAAATAGTTTTTTATATAATTTAACTTTAAATTAAAGATGTATACTCCTACTTTTGAAAAACCTATTCTAAAAATATGCTATCAAATAAATCTTATCTAAAATCGCTATTTGGGCATTCTTGCTTATAACATTCAACGATAAAATCGCTATTTTCAAAGATACCTTCAATAACGTAAGTTTCACCAACGTATTTTCCTATATTTTGCTTTTGCCACAGGTTAATAGCATATTGACGCTTGGAAGATAAAAATAACTTTCCATAGCCCGTTTGTTTATTGTTCTTAAATTGCCCAGCATAAATGCTACCATCGCTATAAGTATATGTGCCGTATCCTTGACGATTGCCCTTAATAATATCTCCTTGATACCCTTCTAAAAACTGGTCGCCTTTCAGAAATTCTGTAACCACATAACCATCAAGCTTGCCTTTCATCATAGAGCCCGTCTCTTTAGAGTATCTTTCATCATACTGGTACCAATTCACAATACCTTCTCCATAGGCATAGCCCTGTTCACATTTACCTGACCAAGTAACGGTTTCGTTTCGTCTTGGAAAAGGGTTATGAACTTTACAATGGTTATTTTGGCTCACGCTAAAACTGTCAGAAATTGCGTCTATTTTAGCTGGATTAGCTGGATTATAAGATGGGTAAGATGGCATGCTAACGAAAGCCGTGGCTCCTATTAGCAGTGTGATTAGAAAGCTGAGTTTATGGTAGTCCATAATAGATCCTTATATGTTATGTAGCCGAGATGGTTACTAACCTATTAAATATAGATTTAAAGTAAAGTTAGTATTTGAGATAAAGTGGCATATTAATTTTTATAGGATATATTCTATAATTATAGAAATAATAATACTTAATAAGATAAAAAGTATAAGATACTTTTAAATATTTTCTGAATTGATTATGGTTTTCACCTAAAGAAAATGAGAAGAATTAATAAATGACAGATACAGCTAGAGTACTAAAATCGCCATTAACACCTATCCAACATTTAATGAGTAGGCTATCAACAAGTACAAGAATGATCGTAGCATGTATGTTGGGTTTAGTCGCAGGGCTGATAACGCATAGCGGATTCTTTAATATTTTACACGTATTTTTATTTTTCATGATATTTGTAGTTGCGCTGACTATAAATCTACTAAATCGCATGATAAAAATAGGTACGTTTATCAGCTTTTTATTTGGGGCTTTATTAGTAGGTTTATATCCTCATTCAGGCTTAGGGTCTAAGTTGTATATCTTGACAGTCATAGCAATTATTGCTTGGGCATTCATCATAGGTTGTGCTAAGTATGCACTGTCCAGACCAGAGACATATTTCAACTATTTTAATAATACAGTTCTGTGGGTATTGATATTTACAGTATCGTGGCTGGTGAAAGCAATGATAATCATCAATATCGCGATAACGGTGACCGCTATTGTAAAAATATTTCAACTACTACTGACGAATGATTGGACAGTTAAGCATGCTAAAGCTTATGCCTTTAGCGTACTACTACCAAGTATGTTGACTGTTAGCTTTTTCGCATATTCTCATAAAGCTCAAAATACTGATTTAGGCAGTAGTTATAATGAGGCTGTTAGGCAAATGATTATAAACACAGTTGAATAGAAGTGTAGAACCGAAAGACTGTCAAAAAACTTGATTTATTATCAGCGTTTTCTTTGCGAATCAAAAAGTGAAAAACATGCCAAATGATACACAGCACAACCAAAACACCACTAACAAAACTGCCGTCATCGGCTTTCTCGGAACCATCTTAGACAATGGCTTTAATGATAAGCGTTGGCAGCGCTGGCGTCCGACCGTTAGCCTAGGGTTGCATGATGAGCTATTGGTTGATGAGTTGCATATCTTATATAGCAAGCGTGATAAGCGTCTGTTTAATATTATCAAAAATGATGTGTCACAAGTTAGTCCGCATACGCAAGTAATTGGTCATCATGTGGGATTGTTGAATCCGTGGGACTTTGCCGACGTTTATGCCGAGCTTTATGACTTTGTGGCAGGCTTTGATTTCAATGCGCACACGGACTATCTATTGCATCTAACGACTGGAACGCACGTTGCGCAGATTTGCTGGTTTTTGTTAGTAGAAGCCGGATTTATTCCTGCTAATTTTATTCAAACGTCGCCGTGTCCCAGACCCGACCAAGCTGATCCACAAGGTCGCTATCAAGTGATTGACCTAGATGTCTCGCGTTATGATGGCTTGCGTGAACGTTTTGAGGCCGAAAAGCAGCAACATTGGCAAACCTTGCAGGCCAATCTAGTCACGCAAAATGCCGCTTATCAACAGCTAATCTCCGATATCGAAAAGGTGGCGACGCGCTCGACCGCACCCATATTGCTTATGGGCGCGACAGGGGCAGGCAAGTCGCAACTGGCAAGCCAAATCTATGCGCTAAAGAAAGCCAAAGCGAACAGCACCACACAAAGCAAATACACGCTTGATAAATTTATCGAAGTCAATTGTGCGACTTTGCGTGGTGATACGGCGATGAGTGTGTTGTTTGGTCATGTCAAAGGCGCATTCACGGGAGCGGCATCAAGTCGTGATGGGCTACTAAAATCAGCCGATGGTGGTTTGTTATTCTTGGATGAAATTGGCGAGCTGGGTCTTGATGAGCAAGCCATGCTACTTACTGCTTTAGAGGAGCAGCGTTTTTATCCGCTCGGTAGTGATACGCCGCTCAATGTCTCGTTTCAGCTGATGGCAGGCACCAATAAAGACTTGCGCCAAGCCGTTGCTGATGGTGAGTTTCGTGCAGATTTATTTGCACGATTGAACACGTGGACTTTCTTTTTGCCGTCACTCAAAGATCGTCTAGAAGATTTACCAGCCAATATCGATTATGAGTTGGCGCGCTTGGGCAGTGAGCAACAGCAGCAATATCGATTTACATCGGAAGCAAGAGTGCTCTATGAAAGCTTTGCCATGAGTGCAGATGCCACATGGCAAGGGAATTTTCGCGATTTGACCGCTAGTATGATTCGGCTAACGACGCTTGCTGAGAGTAACATGATTCGAGTAGATGACGTACAAGCGGAGATTGAACGCTTAACGCATCTTTGGGTTTTGCCAAATAGCTTACATGTCTCAAATAATAGAATTAAAAATAGCCTAAGCAGAAATAAATCTGAACTAACGTTTAATCACCAGTCAATTGAACAAGCAAGCCATGATCTTTTAAGCACATATCTAGATGAAGGCACGCTTGCACTGATTGATCCATTTGATACAGTACAATTGGCGTATGTGATTGAGGTTTGTATTAACCATAAAAACCAAGCAGCGGCGGGGCGTTATCTGTATGAAAACTCACGCGATAAGCTCAGAAGTCCGAATGATAGCGATAGATTACGTAAATATCTGATGAAGTTTGGGCTTAGGTTTGATGAGTTAGGGTAGAGAGCTTATTACTTCATTATTAATGAGAAAAGATAATGATAATGTAGGGGTCATCGCAGGTTTAGCTAAAAATAGTCTATCAAATAAATAGGAGCTGTTGTTATGTTATTTAATCCAGTGAGAAAAAGAGAAACTGCAATGATCGATTTCTTAATCAATACTGAATATGATGCAGAAAGACCGATGGGTAACGTTGCTTTGAGCGGTATAAATATGCTTATTGGTGATTGGATAGTCGGCTTAAAACCAGAAACTCAGGTTATCCTACCCAGTCGCATTGAGTGGCTACAAATGGCTATTGACACTAATGAGGTTTTTGATGGCCCTTATGAAAGTGAAACTTTCCATAAATATAACCTATATAAACACTTAGCACTTGCTAAATGGTTATATACAGGCATAGATAGCCAAGAGGATTGGCAACATTCTAAAGCCCTTTTCGTCGATAACTATGTCTCTGGAAATTGGTATGAAAAAAGAAAGTTTAGAACCGATGCTTTAGATGACTATTTAGCCTTATGTATCCAAGCAGAAAGTTATCAAGCTGGAGTTGATGAATTTGAAAAATATCACGGGCAGAAAAGCATCTCATTAAAGAGGAAGACGATAACACCTAGAGACTATGGTTATTTAGTTTGTCAAAATAAGTTAAACCCAGTTTACGACAATGCAACTATGATTGAGTTAGGCAGAAAGATATTGGTAGCTAATTTGGAAGATCACCCATGGCTAGGCTATGGTCAGTTCTCTACAGCGGCTATGTGGTTGAAAATAGTATATTGGCATAATGACAAAGATTTAACTCCAGAACAGACGCTTCTAAAGTGTTACGAAAATATGCCTAACGTCCCTAAACCTGATTTTATTTTATAGTGTAGAAATCGCTATGAACAGCCTCGTAGTTTAAAATTCGAGAGAATACGACCATAAAAATATGAACAGACAAATCTGAAATTAAAGACCGTACCGTTCGTAAGCTGATAAAAGCATAAAACGAAAACCCTTCTACTGGTCAGCTATCCAAGCCATGACCAATCCTTTCTGCCAATGCATGCAACTTCAACACAATCGTCGCCGCATAGCCATCTGAATCCCAGTTGGCACTTGGGACACTGGCATTTAGCGAATAAGCGTACTGTCCAGTTGCGATATCGTAAACCCCAACGGCGACTGCCAATATATCGGTAGAAAACTCACCGTCAGAGAACGTATAACCATATTCTTTATGGTGCTCTACTGCATCATCTAAAGTGATTTGCGCATGGCGATAGGCTTCTTCAGATAAACTTTCTTGCAAATTACTACGAATGACCGCCTGCCGTGACGCCGAGCTGACAGCATAAAAAGCGCGTCCAATTGCGGTATATGCCACGGGCACTGCTGAGCCAACTTGTAAGTTGACCGAAAGACGAGCAGGGCTGCGACAACAAGCGTGATAACGCATTTCTCCTTCGACTTCGGTGGCTAAATTCACCGATACTTCATGTTCACTGGCAAACTGCCGCATCAATGGTTCAGCAAATGCCACCATATCATGACGCAGCCATGCATTGGCGCTGAGCCTGACTGCACTACTTCCCAATTGATAATGTCCATGTTGTGTTGTACGTAAAAACCCAAGTGTGGTCAAGGTATGAATGAGGCGGGTAATGGTCGCTTTGGGCAATGTCGTCATTTGACATAATTGCTGGTGACTGAGCACCTCATGATGTTCAAAAGCAGCCAGTAACATCAACCCGCGCCCAAGAGCATTCACAAACTGTCGGTCGTTATCGTCTTTGCTTTGTTCAAGCGTACTATTTATTTGGTTCAGCAACGGCATGGCTGCTGGCAAGGACTTTGGCATTTTATACTCTTCTTTTTTTGATAAAGGTTTACAGTGCGGCGAAATTCTGCTTAAATAGTTTATATTATGAAACTAAGTTTCGCACAGCGGAATTAAGAAGTCAATAAACCACTAGCCTAATTTACAACATTGATCACTACTCATCGGTCAGAAAAGCTGACATCAAGGAGAGACACATGGCAACATCGACCAGCCCACGCTTTAATTGGGAAGACCCTTTTTTATTGCGCAATCAGCTCACTGACGAAGAGCGTATGGTAACAGACAGTGCCCAGCAATTTTTTCAAAAAGAGCTAATGCCCGGTATCATCGAGGCCAACCGTAACGAACATTTTGATCGTAACATCATGCGTCAAATGGGTGAAATGGGTTTACTTGGTGTGACCATCGAAGGTTATGGCTGTGCTGGTCTATCAAGTGTCGCCTATGGTCTGATTGCTAAGGAAGTGGAAGCCGTCGATTCAGGCTACCGTTCGGCGATGAGCGTGCAGTCAAGCCTAGTGATGCATCCTATTTGGGCATACGGTACCGAAGAGCAAAGAGAAAAATATTTGCCGAAGCTTGCGACAGGTGAGTACGTTGGCTGCTTTGGTCTGACTGAGCCAGATTCGGGTTCTGATCCTTCATCGATGTCAACGCGTGCGCGCGCCGTGGATGGCGGTTATGAGCTGACGGGTAACAAAATGTGGATTACCAACAGTCCTATCGCTGATGTGTTTGTGGTTTGGGCAAAAGATGACGCTGACGAGATCCGTGGTTTTGTTTTAGAAAAAGGTATGAAAGGGCTATCTGCGCCGAAGATCGAAGGCAAGTTCTCACTGCGTGCATCAGTTACGGGTGAAATCGTCATGGACAAAGTGTTCGTACCTGAGGCCAATGCTTTTCCAGATATTCGTGGTCTAAAAGGCCCATTTGGCTGCTTAAATAAAGCCCGTTACGGTATTGCATGGGGAACGATGGGTGCGGCTGAGTTCTGCTGGAAAGCGGCCCGTCAGTACACGCTAGATCGTAAGCAATTCGGTCGTCCGCTAGCTGCAACGCAGTTGGTACAGTTGAAGCTTGCCAACATGCAGACTGAAATCACCTTAGGTCTACAAGCCGCGCTACGTGTTGGTCGTTTGATGGATGAAGACAACGCTGCGCCTGAGATGATTTCCATGATTAAACGTAATAATTGTGGCAAGGCATTAGACATTGCTCGCATTGCTCGTGATATGCACGGTGGTAATGGTATTTCTGATGAATATCACATTATCCGTCATGTCATGAATTTGGAAGCGGTCAATACCTATGAAGGAACGCACGACATTCACGCACTGATCTTAGGTCGTTCGCAGACAGGTATTCAGGCATTTTACTAATTTTTTAGAAGAAAATCGTTAATACGGTTTTATCTCATTACGTGCGTTGCTGTCTGGCTTTTTACAAAGCATTTATAGACAGTAGCGTACGTTTTTTAGTTGTTATTCATCATTTATCTATCAGTTTCTTATTGAAAGATACAGAAAACTAAATGATGAATGGCAATTTTTTTAATAAATAAACAAAGAATACGTTACACAGTAAGGGAATATTATGATGGATATGGCCGATATACCAAAAGGTGCATTGCATGGTATCAAGGTACTCGATTTATCGAGAGTATTGGCAGGTCCTTCTTGTACCCAAGTACTTGCTGATTTGGGCGCAGAAGTTATCAAAGTTGAGCGTCCGCACATTGGTGATGAAACGCGCCATTGGGCACCGCCAGTATTCAGTGATGACACGTCTGCCTATTATGCGACCATCAATCGTAATAAAAAATCATTAACCGTAGACATTACCACGCCAGCAGGGCAGACCATTATCAAGCAACTCATCGCTGATAGTGATATCGTCGTTGAGAACTTTAAAGTCGGCGGTCTCAAAAAATACGGTCTAGATTACGATAGTCTAAAACTGGACAACCCGCGCCTGATTTATGCGTCTTTAACGGGTTTTGGTCAGACTGGGCCTGATGCCAAACGCCCTGGTTACGATTATATTATCCAAGGTCTGTCTGGGCTGATGAGTATTACTGGCCCGAGCGATGGCGAACCACACAAGGTCGGTGTGGCAGTCGTTGATTTGTTTGCCGGTTTGCAGCTGACGATTGGTATTCAAGCGGCATTATTGGCACGTCAACATAGCGGACTTGGACAACACGTTGATGTTGCTCTCTTAGACAGTGCGCTTTCTATGCTGGCCAACGTTGGTATGAATCATTTGGCGTCGGACAAAATACCACCGAGATTGGGCAATCAACATCCAAGTATCGTGCCTTATCAAGTGTTTGCCGCTGCAGGCGCCGCGCACTTTATCTTAGCTTGCGGCAATGATAGCCAGTTTGCCAAGCTTTGTGATGTGTTAGACGTTGATTGGCATACTGACGAGCGTTTTTTGACCAATCCAGCAAGAGTTGTAAATCGCAAGCTGCTATGCGATTGGCTGATGGATAAGTTTGCACAGCAACCGCGAGCGCATTGGTTGGCAGTCCTAGATCAGGCAGGTATTCCGTGCGGCGCGATTCATAACGTGGCTGAAGCCTTAGCTATGCCGCAAGTGCAAGCGCGCGAGATGATCATTGATTTCGCAGCACAAGGCAGCCCTGTCAGAGCACTGGGCAACCCTATTAAATTATCCGCATCGCCTGTCAGCTATCGTACACCGCCACCGCAATTGAGCGAACATACCGATAGCACACTTCATGATCTTGGTTATGACAGTGACATGATTGCCAAGCTTAAAGCGGATGGGATTGTTTGATTTTTTTAAAGCCGAACGATTATTTATTATCAATTCTGTGAAAAATTATCTTAGCCTTACTGTATTTTTTATAGTGGATTAACTATATATCATTTCATCATAAAGCTCATGACATTATCGTCCAGCGTTAGGAATAAACCCCAAACGCTGCTCAATTTCCTCAGCCAACTCAATCAGCACCGCGCTGACCTCAGCCCGCTTGACTTCATACTCTCTTTGTAAAAAACTCACCGCCATACCTGCAACCGCTTTGCCTGAGGCATTGCGTACGTACGTGCCCAAACAATACATACCCTCGCGCAGTTGCCCATCATCGAGTGAGATGCGGCTGTCTTGAATTGCCGTGAGCTCCTTAGATAAATCGGTAAAATTATCGACACCGTATGGCGTCATAGGTGTAGGAAAGCCTTGTGCATATAGGGATTTTATACTGTCCATAGACAATGTCGAAAGCATGGCTTTACCCGTGGCAGAAAAAACCGCAGGAATGCGAACACCCGCACGGAAAGTAAAACCGAGCGGCGCGGGCGACTCATGACAGGCCAAAAACACCACTTCCCCTAAATCCAGTTTCGACAAGGTAACCGTGTGCTGAAGTAACACAGGATACTGCACGATAAGGTCTTTGAATAACTGAACCACGCCCTGCTGCTGCTCATACTTACCTGCCCAATACATCAAATACGAGCCTAAATGAAAGCGACTGTCAGTGTCTTTATAGATGACATGCTTGGCCAATAAGCTTTGCAATATATTATGGGTTGAGCTACGAGGCAGCATCAATTCTTTAGCAATATAAGCCGCCGTCAAAGGCTGCGGGCTGTCGGTAATTAAATCCAGAATTTGAAAGGTTTTGTCCAATGCAGGAACGGCAGTCAAGCTCATAAAAACCTCTAAAAGTTAGTAAAATAAAAAATTGTGACAATAAAAAAATTATTAATTGATTAAAAAAATGACATTAAGGGTTGCAAAGTGAAGGTTATCCTTTCTATAATGATGTCTCGCATATAGAATTTGTGTTCAGTATATTGAACAAATAATAAGTTATCAATAATTATTTTATACCTAACCTTTTATTTATAACTATTTACTTCTCGTTATAAACCTGCAATTCCTAATTAACAAGGAGCGTTAATATGTCAAATACGCTACAGCTATCGAACCCAGATCTACTAAAACAAAAATGCTTCATTAAAGACGGTTGGCATGATGCCAGTGATGACGCTGCCATTGATGTAAACAATCCTTTTAATGGTGACATCATTGGTACAGTGCCAAGTCTTACCACAGACGACGTCAATGACGCTGTTGCTTACTCTCATGAAGTGCAAATCGCTTGGGCTGCTAAAACAGCGCAAGAACGTGCTGAGTTACTGCAAAAATGGGCAGACCTCATTGATGCCAATAAAGAAGATCTTGCTATTATCATGACTGCTGAGCAAGGCAAGCCTTTAACCGAATCTCGTGGTGAAGTGGGTTATGCCAATAGCTTTATTCGCTGGTTTGCAGAAGAAGGCAAGCGTGTTTATGGTGATGTCATTCCTGCCAATAAATCGCAATTACGCCATGTCATCTTAAAGCAGCCAGTCGGTGTTTGCGCGGCTATTACGCCTTGGAACTTCCCAGCTGCCATGATTACTCGCAAAGCAGCACCTGCATTAGCGGCAGGCTGTACGATCATCATCAAGCCAGCTACCGAAACGCCATTTTCTGCATTAGCATTAGGCGTGTTGGCTGAGCAAGCAGGTATTCCAGCAGGCGTCATTCAAGTAGTCACTGGCAAATCATCTACCATCGGTGAAATCCTCACGGGCGATGCACGCATTCATAAATTGTCTTTCACAGGTTCTACCGAAGTCGGTCGTACGTTGATGGCTCAATGTGCACCAACCATCAAAAAGCTGTCATTGGAGCTTGGCGGCAATGCGCCATTTATCGTCTTTGATGATGCTGATCTCGAAAAAGCAGCGGAAGGCTTAATTGCTTCTAAATATCGCAACGCGGGTCAAACCTGCGTTTGTGCTAACCGTGTCTATGTACAAGACAGCATCAAAGATCAGTTCTTAGACATATTCGTGAAAAAAGTAGCCGAATTAAAAGTCGGTAACGGCATGGACGAAGGCGTGGATATTGGCCCTCTTATCAACAAAAAAGCCTTAGAAAAAGTGCAGGCATTGCTTAAAGATGCGCTAGATAAAGGCGCGACGTTAGTGACAGGTGGCAGCACTAACGACACCTCAGAGCTGGCCTACAATCCGACCATAGTTACCGATATCAATAGTGATATGGACATTGCTTCTGAAGAAATCTTTGGCCCTATTGCGACCATCTTTACTTTTAAAGACGAAGAAGAAGTTATTCGTGCTGCCAACGACACTATTTATGGCTTAGCGGCTTACTTCTATAGTGGCGGTTATGCTCGCTCATGGCGTGTGACGGAAGCCCTTGAATACGGCATCGTTGGTCATAACACAGGTTTAATTTCTACAGAAGTTGCCCCGTTTGGCGGCGTGAAGCAGTCTGGTTTTGGCCGTGAAGGCTCAAAATACGGCATCGAAGAATATGTCGTGACCAAATATTGGTGTTCTGACGTCAGTTAATTTTTGACTTCAACATCATACTTTTAGCTGTTCATTAAAAAGTTCCACTACTTAGCATCTAATGCTTGTTAAATGAGCTGCCATCTAATCAATGGCACTCATATTAAAAATAAAGAAAAGGACATTCCTATGACTACGACCAACCAATCATTACTTGAGCGCCGCAAAGCTGTTTTACCAACAGGACTTGGTGTGGCTTTTCCTATCTTTGCAGAAAGAGCAAAGAACTCAGAAGTTTGGGATGTGGAAGGCAAGCGCTATATCGATTTTGTCGGTGGTATCTCAGTATTAAATACGGGTCACAGCCATCCAAAAATCACTCAGCGTGTGCATGAGCAGCTCGATAAATTTACTCATACTGCCGCACAGATGATCAACTACGAATGCTACGTTGATCTTGCTGAAAAGCTTTGCGAAAAAGCCCCTATCAGTGGTGAGAAAAAAGCGTTCTTTTTGACCACAGGTGCTGAAGCAGTCGAAAACTGTATCAAGATTGCTCGTGCGAAAACAGGTCGTCCAGGTGTCATCTCTTTCGTTGGTGGCTGGCATGGTCGTACGTTAATGTGTTTGAGCCTAACGGGTAAAGTATTGCCATACAAAAAGAACTTCGGCCCGATGCCAGGTCCTGTTTTTCATGCGCTATTCCCTGCTGAAGAATTGAATGTCACAGAAGCACAAGCACTGCATAGCCTTGAGATGATTTTTCAAGCGGATATCGATCCTAGTGAAGTGGCGGCGATGATAATTGAGCCGGTACAGGGCGAGGGCGGTTTCCATCAGGTTACACCATCATTTGCCAAAGCGTTACGCGCTATCTGTGATGAGCATGGCATCGTACTGGTTTTTGATGAAGTGCAGTGTGGTTTTGCAAGAACAGGTACGTTGTTTGCGGGTGAGCAATTGGGTGTTGAGCCGGATCTTATGACCAGTGCCAAGAGTTTGGCTGGTGGTTATCCTATCTCTGCAGTCATCGGTCGTGCTGACATTATGGATGCCCCGCAAGTAGGCGGCTTGGGTGGTACTTATGCGGGTAATCCCCTTGCTTGTGTGGCGGCGCTCGCTGTTATAGAAGTAATCGAAGAAGAAAACCTGCTGGAGCGTAGTATTGAGATTGGCGATAAAATCGAATCATTCTTAAAAGACCTCAATCTAAGCAGTATCGGTAATATACGTCACAAAGGTGCCATGTTAGCGTTCGACTTAGTCGATAGCGAAGGCAAACCAGATGCTGAAGCAACGGCTAACCTAAAAGCAAAATCATTTGAGCAAGGTTTGCTACTAGCGTCTTGCGGCATGTACGGCAACGCGATTCGTGTCATGGTGCCGTTGACGGTTGAAGATGAGGTGCTACAAGAAGGCCTTGATATCATCAAGTCGATACTCGTCGCATAATTTGTCTGATAAAAAACCATCGCAATTGATGGTTAGTGACCACTGTAAGCAACAAGGCCACTTTTGGCGCATATCGCAGCATGCGTGTGTTCAACAACGGCGTCTTGTATCGCAAGGCGCCGTTTTATCGTTTTAGTTATCGAATAATGATGAATGATAATTGATGGCTTGGTCATTATTGATGAGTGCGGTACTGGTTATAATTAGGCTTTACTCATCAATATACAACCATTATGGGTGCTGTCTGAACCATTAGGATTTAGAGAGTTTACAAGGATTGAGATGGATGACAAAAAGACAAGGAGTAAGTTATGTCTGAGTTAAAAAAAACGTTGGGTGTGTTTGATATCATCGCGCTGGCATTTGGTGCGATGGTCGGTTGGGGCTGGGTCGTACTGGCAGGTGGTTGGATAATCTCGGCAGGTACATGGGGCGCAATGAGCGCCTTTTTGATCGGTGGACTTGTGGTTATCTTGATCGGCGTGGCATATGCTGAACTGGCCGCATCAATGCCCATCACAGGGGGCGAACATACCTATACGCACAGAGCATTGGGAGTGAATGTCTCCTTTATCTGTTCGTGGAGTATTTTGTTTGGTTATTTTTCTGTCGTAGCATTTGAGGCGGTGGCACTGCCTACCGTTGTCGAATATGTCATTCCCAATTATAGCCAAGGTTATCTTTGGAATATCGCTGGCTGGGATGTCTATGCCACGTGGGTGGCTGTCGGAATGATCGGTTCAGTGATTGTCACATGGCTGAACATACGTGGTATGGAAGTCAGTGCGTGGTTCCAAAAAACAGCAGTAGTGGGTATTTTCCTCGTCGGTATATTACTGTTCGTTGGTGCTGTGCTGTTCAATCCTGAAACGTCAAACTCGGTACAAGCGCCTAACTTTATCGGCGGTATGGGCGGCATCATGACCGTGATGGTAATGGTACCGTTTTTGTTCGTTGGCTTTGACGTGATTCCGCAGGCGGCAGAAGAAATTAACCTGACTCGTCCAAATATCGGCAAATTTTTGATTGTCTCTATTATTATTGCCGTACTTTGGTATGTGGCTGTCGCTTGGAGTGTGGGCAAGACATTACCGCTATTACAAGCGCAAGACTCAACATTGGCCACTGCGGATGCAATGACCAATGCTTGGAATGGTAAATGGGCGGGTACTTTGCTGGTTATTGGCGGTGTGCTGGGTATTTTATCGAGCTGGAATGCGTTTCTTATCGGTGGCAGTCGTTTGTTATATGCGATGGGCAAAACGCACATGTTGCCGCAATTTCTCTGCAAACTACATCCTAAGTACAATACGCCAGTCAATGCGATTTTGTTGATCGGTGGTTTGGCGACACTAGCGCCATTGTTTGGTCGCAAAATGCTCGTGTGGATTGTTGATGCGGGCGGCTTTGGTATCGTGATCGCTTATACTTGTGTGGCTATCTCGTTCTTAGTATTGCGTTACCGTGAGCCTGATATGGTACGTCCGTTTAGAGTACCAGCGGGTAAATTGGTTGGTATCATCACCATTATTCTCAGTCTTGGTATGTTGGCGCTCTATCTACCGGGCATGCCATCTGCACTCGTCGCTATTGAGTGGTGGATATTCCTAGGCTGGACAGTGCTTGGTATCGCGTTGTATGGCTATGCCACGATGAAGAATCCTGGTAAGAGTAAAGAAGTCATGGATCATGAATTGCGTGAGCTGAAAATCATGAACCAGCAATGGTTAAAAGAAAATCCATATAAAAAATAGCGTTATTTTAATTAGAGCGTGTCATCATTTAGATTTTAAGACCACTAAATGATTAAGTGTGCTAATTGATGACATGCCCTAGTTAATGACATAAAAAAATCCTAACGTTTGACGTTAGGATTTTTTTTTCATTGATTAAGGCTTTATTTATCAAGGTTTATTTACTAAGATTTATCGCGAATCAATTTATAGTTCAAGAATTCAGTGATACCCAGCGTACCAAGCTCACGGCCAAATCCTGAGCGTTTAACGCCGCCAAACGGAGTATTTGCTTCAGTACCAGAAGGCGCGTTAATGGTCACCATACCAACTTCTAATTTGTCGGCAATTTCAGCGGCCAGTACTGCATCTTGGGTTTGAATAGAAGCGCCAAGTCCGAAAGGCACATCATTGGCGATTTTGATAGCATGGTCGACATCACGAGCTTTGTAGATGACGGCGACAGGGCCAAATAGCTCTTCACGGTAGACATCCATTGACTCATTGACGTCTGTCAGTACAGCAGGTTTGAACCAAGCACCGGGCTTGTCTTTGACCATACCGCCTTCTACTAGAACCGTTGCGCCTGCTTGAACAGCACTGTCTAACTGCTTTTGCAGATTGACCGCAGCAGCCTTTGAAGACATTGGGCCGATAAAGGTTTTTTCATCCAAAGGATCAGCCAAAGTCATCGTGCGTACGGCATCAGTAAAGCCTTCAACGAATTGATCGTAGACAGATTCAATGACGATGAGGCGTTTGGCCGCGTTGCAGGCTTGTCCGGCGTTACCAAATCGACCAGAGATAGCACCTTTTATGGCTTGTTTGATATCGGCATCAGCCGCAACGATGAAAGCATCTGAGCCGCCCAGTTCTAAGACGACTTTTTTGAGTGCGCCGCCAGCTTCTTTTGCGACGGCTTGTCCCGCGCGTTCAGAGCCAGTCAATGAAACACCTTGTACACGTTTGTCGTTAATAATGGTTGCTGCCTGCTCATTGGTAGCAAAAATATTGTTATAAACGCCATCAGGTACGCCCGCGTCTTTGAAAATATCAACGATAACTTCTGCGGTCTTAGGACATTGAGGCGCGTGCTTTAAAATGATGGTATTACCCGCCATAAAGTTTGGCGCGACAAATCGTGCTACTTGATAATGCGGATAATTCCACGGCATGATACCTAGCAACACGCCGACAGGGTGTTTCTCTACCAAAGCTGAACCTGAATCAACGTCGATGGTATTTGGCGCTAGTAGCTGCTCTGCGTTGTCTGCATAGTAGCGATAAATTTCAGCGACCAGCCCAATCTCACCTTTTGCTTGTGCAACAGGCTTGCCCATTTCATTGGCGACGATGCGAGCCAGCTCATCTTGACGCTCAAGATAGATATCGGCAATTTTATGAAGCAGCGCGCTACGTTCATTTAATGAAACCGGACGCCAGTCTTGATATGCGCTGTCAGCCTGTTCAATGGCTTGCTGGATATCTTGTTCGGTTGCTGTAGGGTAGGTTGCGTCAACTTCACCAGTGGCTGGGTTGTCAATTTGATAATCGCTCATAGTTATTTCCTTGGGTTCAAAATCCATTTGTGTGCATTTTTTATTCTGATATTTTTGGGTGCTGCTGAGTAATACAGTGAATATTACTGCCACCAAAAACACTCTCTCTCGTTGGTACTCCCACTACTTGGTGCTGGGCAAAGACTTTTTCAAGCTGCTTAATGATTAAAGTTTCATTACTTTCACAGTCACTAATTGCGCTACTTCTAAAAATGGAAGTAGCGTTTTTTTTGCTTAAGTTATATGGTTATCAGTAGGCTAAATAGTGATTTACACTAGGTTTGCAGCGTATTATTGTCTGGAATGGTTTTTGAGGCAACGAGCGGCTTCGAGATATCTGTTATTTTCGGCGTTCGTTTGGTTAGTTGTACTTTAGCGTTTTTATCAGCAGTTTCAAGCGATGGAATAACAGACTCAGAATCTTTATCACTAATCTCGCGGATAGGCTTAGCGGATTTTTTTAAGGTTTTTCTCGTTCTTCTTATGGCTATAGCATCGATTGCGGCTTGTTCTTCTGCTAGCGCCATGTCGTGCAAGTTTTGATAGACCCCAAGGGTTTCTTCAATCATCTCACGCATGGTGAATTGATTTGTCATTTCGGGACGTGTGACACTTTCTAGCTGATTTCTAACAGCCTTACAAAGCGATTTGGCGTTATAGTTTTTTACCAGTCCTTGCGGATAAAGAGGCTGTAGAATCTCACTAAAAGCCGCTTGATCCCAACCAATAACGGGTGTTCCTAAATGAATCGCTTGTAGCGCATTGATACCAATCGATTCGGGCTCGTTAGCAAGCGCCATTACGATATTGGTCGCTGAGAGCCACTCACGCATGTCATTGCGTTTGCTACCTACATAAGTGATGCGGTCAGCCAAACCTAATGCGTTAGTGCGCTGACGAAAATCTTCATGAGCGACATTATTGTCTCTATAATCTTCGTCCATAATAATGGCGTGGATGTTGGGAAATTGCTCTTGTAAATTACCCAAAATATCAATCAGCCATTCTTGGCCATATTCGTTACCAATGATGGTGGGAAATACCAGCCACTTTTTATGCTCAAGCTCAGGATATTCAGCGAAAGTGTGGCGTAACCAATAGACAGAAGGGTTGTGCCGATAAGGATAGCGACGAGTATCGACTCCGCGATAAATCCGTTTGATGACTTTAGGGTCAGCGTCTTCAAGACGTAACCCTTTTTTTAGATAATTGGTGACACTATCAGACACCGTAATAATAGTATCAACATCAAGTAGTGCTTGTGAGTATTTATTGATAGGATAAAAGCCATACATGGTTGAAACTATCTTTGGCATACGTTTGACACGCGCGCGGCGCAAGGCAAAATGTAGTATCCAAGCAGGGGTGCGCGAATGTACATGAATCACGTCAGGATCATATTTTTCAATCAGATGGCGTAGCGTAGGGACTTGCAATAATGACAGCCAAGACTTTTTATTCATATGCAATTGATGATAGTCATTACCGTCACGCTTGAGACGTCGCACCAAATCATTGTCTTCGTCAGCACTAGAGACAATAATGGAGGTATGCCCATTTTTAACCAATGCGCGTCCAAGATGAAAAATACCGCGCTCGGATTCATCATGCTTTAGAGACGATAATAGACGCATAACTTTCATAATAGCGGAGGTCACTGGTTGATAATATCAAGCTGCTATTGTCAGTTAAAAACGCCCAAAACTCAACCATCCAGATAAAAAGATGCATTGAAACTATGGCTATTTTTAAAGTTAAGTCAGTAATAACGGGTAAAATTAAAAAACGACCAAGATACTTAGCGACGTTTTTGTAGATGCTCGGCATTGGGCAGTACTTGTTTTTCACTCAAGTATTTCCAGTAGCGTTGAGGCATATGCTGCTTGTGCAGTCGAGTGTTTTTGCGCTCTTTAATATTGACGTTGGTAAAGTAACCTTGCCAAAACCGTTGATAGCGCTGCTCATCAGCGCTATGAATGCTGGCGGGATTACGAAGTACCGCATCATCCAGATCCGTAATGGTTTGCAACTCAGCAGGACGTGCGCGTGTGCTTTTACTCTTATCATAATAAATACCGTAGCCGCGAGTCAGATCATAAATCGCCCAATGCTGATCTTGGTAACGTTGACGAAAATGCTCACCAATTAATGGTAACACATTAAAATCGGGTGCCACACGCGCAAAGTAAATGTCATCAGTCGTGTGCTCAAAGCGTACAAAAGCTTCCATACGATGTTTTTCGCGTCCTACAGACTTGACCGTTTGCACCAATTCAAGCACCTCTAAATTACCCAAGTCTTGCATGATAGGGCGGCTAGGATAGTCAATGGCATACTTAACCACATGAAATAAAGTGGTGCCGATATCGTTTTTCTCAGATAAAAAACCCCACAGGATATTGCGCATACCAGAGCGACCTAAGAGTTTATGCAGTTTTGTCAGTACGCGCTCAGCATTGTCTTTATTCGTATCCACGCTAACTACTTGAGCGATTAATGAAGGCACATAACCGTCCTGAGCGATTAGTTGTAATACTGGATCGTCTTGTAATCTGTTGGCATAAACATAAAATACCGCACTGAGCCAACCCTCAAAACTTGGCTCATAGAGCACGATACTGGGTGTCAATTGACCAACAGCATAAGAAGCATTTAATGCAAGTTGTGACATTTTTTATCCTAAAATAACTTTAGAAAATAGCCGCTCATTTCGAAAATAGTGTTTTTGCTGAGTATTTAAAACAGAGAAAGCTGACCAGTACGCTGATCTTTAAATTTGGTCTGCGTTTGCGCCAGCACATATTGACGAAAGTTATCGCGGGTTAAGTGCGCCAGATGCTCATTTTTACCCGTTGTGGCAATAAAATATTTGGCACGATTAACCGCAGCGCCCATCTTTTTTAGATGATATAACGTCAATTGATTAAACTTACGCGCTTTCACTATTTTTTTAGCCGTTTTCGTACCGATACCAGGAATTCGTACAATCATCTCATAAGTGGCAGTTTGGATATTGACAGGGAAGTGTTCACGATGGCGTATTGCCCAAGCCAGTTTGGGATCACAGTCTAAATCCAAAAATGGTGATTCTGGTTCGACAATTTCGTGCGCGCCAAAACCATAAAAACGCATCAACCAATCGGCTTGATAAAGGCGATTCTCCCGTATCATCGGCACAGGCGTTCCAATCGCTGGCAGGCGACTGTCGGACAACATGGGCACATAACCGGAATAATAGACACGCTTGAGATCATACTGCTGATAAAAGTGACTCGATAGCTGAATCACTTGTAGATCGGTTTCATTACTAGCACCGACAATCATTTGGCTAGTCTGACCAGCTGGTACAAATTTTGGCGCTTTCTTATGGGTCTTACGGCTTTCACGAATGGTGATAATCTCTTCTTTTACCGTTTCCATCGGCGCTTTTAGCTGCTCGTGAGATTTTTCTGGCGCGAGCAATGCCAGTCCTGAGATGGTAGGAATTTCGATATTGACGCTTAAGCGATCTGCGTATAGCCCTGCTTCTAACAACAACTCTTTTGACGCACCGGGAATGGTTTTTAGGTGAATATAACCATTAAAACGCTCACGAGTCCGCAATATCTTGGCGACCTCGACTAAACGCTCCATCGTATAATCGCCGCTTTTAAAGATACCTGAGCTGAGAAATAACCCTTCGATATAATTACGACGATAAAACTGCATGGTCAAATCAACCACTTCTTCAACGCTAAAAGCGGCGCGCGGGGTGTCATTGCTCTTGCGTGAGGTACAATAAGCACAGTCGTAAATACAGTGATTGGTCAGTAGGATTTTAAGTAAGCTGACACAGCGACCATCTTCAGTGTAGCTATGGCAAATACCCGTTGCTGAGGCATCACCAAGACCACCGCCTTGATTTTTGCGAGTACCAGCGGAGGAGGAGCAAGAGACATCATACTTAGCGGCATCGGCTAAAATATTGAGCTTACCTTGGAGTCGTTCATAATTGATAGTTGCCATAGCGATATTTACCAATACATTAACAGAATGCTATTTTATCAAATTGAATGGTAAGTCACTGTAATAATTGAGGAAATGGCAATATCATACGACAACTGTTGTCGTGTCACTAATAGAGAGTTGACAGTATATTTATGGATTATATAGTCAGTTTAATATAAAAATGATACACAACTCATAGCGTAAAACGGGTATTAATTTTGCTTGCTTGCTGTCCCTGCGCAGACAGAGGCTGCAAAAAATGAACACCAGTTGTACTGTATCGCCTTTGTGTGGACTCTATTATATAAATATCTGCTCAGCTAGCAATCCTAAGACAAATCCACCCAATGTACATGCAAAGCCAAGCAACATTATAGGAATTGAAAGCATAGTAAGCAGCTGCGACTGACTCTTTCGAACCTCGATTGAGTATTTTTTTAGATCTATATCTGCGAAGGGCAGTACGTCTCCAATGATTTTTTGAAAGCTTGAGACACTTGAGCCTGCAACGAGATTTAATTGGTAATGACCGACGTCAGCAGCGAAAGTAAATATCTCCATACTGCCCGTTGAGAAGTTATTAGAGCTTGGCGACATGATTGAGGGACTGAGATTAATGACTTGGTCAGTAGAGGTGTTACAAATTTGAGGACGAAATTTGGTAATAGGTGTTTTTTTTAAAAGCGGCCCTTTTTGCCAAATGGAATAAATACCTGATTCTGAAATGGTGAAATAGCCCATTCTATCAAGGTACGGTAGCTCTAATAATACTTGACCTGTGAAAGCACTTCTAAACAGCTTAACACCTTTATACAAAATAAATATGCCGATAGGAACAAGACAGAAGAGCAGTATTTTAAGGGTTAGGAGGCTCATTGATTTGGCTTCTATTACTATTTATGTGCATTTATATCTTTATCGCCTAATTTAAACGCTAACCAACAATGCAAGGGTTAGGTAGATAGAAAGTATCATTACTATCCATAAGCGCTGTGACGATAAGACCGCCTTTTTTGTCAAATTCAACGTCATATTTTGGCTGTACTGCGGACTCACTTATACCATAAGTTGAAGGCAATACTATCTTTTTGTCAGAAAAGAAACGACGGGCAATCCATAGTTTTTTATCATTATCATATTCAACAGTACATCGACTTTTTGCACTAAAGTTGAAGTATAAGTCAAAATTTTGCTTTTTATCGCCACGACCGAATAATATATTAGAACCACATGGACTACCACAACCAATATAAACATGATAAGTATCTTTATCAATTTTTTTAAGCGAAGTATGATCCCAACCATAGCCGCCCATTCCATCCATAAGCACGGTTTCTGTTACTTTGCCATTATTTAAGGTTTCGCTTTTAAGGATATAACCATCATCGCAATATTCAACATCATTTTTAGTTATGTAAGAAGTGCAAATTTTGGACATGTAAAAGCTATCATCAAGAGGCAGCTCAGTTGTTTTAGCCCACAATGTATTGTTAAAAATACAACTATAGCAAAGTATGACAAGTGATCTTAACAGTATGGATTTATGCATAAGAATGACCACAAATTTTTAAATTAAACAAACTATAGCAAATTATTGTTCACTTATTACGTATTTTTGCAGATAAAAAAGACCTTGAACAAACAAGATCTTTAAGATTTCATACTGAGTAAATTATAGAAGGTTTAATTACTGAACCTTAGCGCGAATCACGACTGTTTGCGGGGCATTCGTCGCCAAATTTGCTAAATTCCATTTGAGTCCAGAGTAATTTTCTTGCACAACGATAGTGTTGCCCACTTGCTGAATAGTTTGATAGCTGTCACCGCCCATGGTCGCAAGCGTTGGTAGCGAGCTGTTCAATGACACCAGTTGCACACCACTTGGCAAAGATATCATTGCGTTGATGTCATTGACCGGTTGTGCGGTGGTGTTGGTATAAGTGGTGTGATATTCGATAATGTCACCGGGAGCGATATGGTTGGCAGGAACAGCAACTTCACGCCCAGCGCTATTTTTTAGGATTTTCATGACCTTAGTTTGGGCGTTAACAACATCCGGTGTGCTGAAAGTAGGGGTCAGTTGTAGAGCGTCTACAGAGGTCGTCGTTACCTGATTGGTAACTGGCAATTGTGTCGCCACCGCAACAGGTGATACTTGGGTCACGGTGTTGACGGGCGTAGTAATAACATTAACCTTAGAGACGGTATTAGTCATCTGATTGGTCACAGGCACGCTAGTGACAGTGGTGCTGCCTTGCGTCACAACTGTATTACTACCGCCACCCTGACTAATGACATAACGTGGAACAGTGGTGACTTGCGTTACGGCATACGGCATCCCGTCTTGCATACTAATACCGTTAGGGGTTGCCGTGATAGTCGCCGTTTTGCCATTAGAGTATTGCTCGACGACCGTCGTGCTGCTACCGACAGGCGAGCTAATGGCTATTTCTGGAGCGGCATTGGCTGAAGATATAGCAAATACGCTACCTGCCAAAATTGCTGAAACAGCAGTGAGAATGGATGTTTTTTTAACAACCGTTTTTTTAGCAATAACCATTGAGGCTGATGTGGCAAAGTTCATGTCCATAAAAGATTCCCTTAAAATAACGATAAATGAAACAGCAATGAATAACGCTTAGATAAACAAAACCCTCGTTAAATGACAATACATGTCAAATAACGAGGGTCAAAGTATTGGAAATAGCTGAGTAAGTTCAGCTATTTATCCATCATTATTTTTATCAGATACCAAGCCAAGCACTCATCATTAAATACACGGCTCAACTGTCTGTATTCAAGCAATTATGCGCTAAAACGAATTAAGTAAAAAAGCAGCATTGTGTAACTGTGCCTCTATAAAACGCGTCCGCTATCAAAGAATCTTTATCAAGCAAACTCTGCGAGAATCAATGAAATTAATCGTATGTGACTTTCATGATTTCGTACTCAACCACGCCTTTTGGCGTTTCAATACGGGCTTCATCGCCTTCGGATTTACCAATCAAACCACGAGCAATCGGTGAGTTGACAGAGATTTTACCTGCTTTGAAATCAGCTTCATCGTCACCAACGATTTTGTATTGCTTTTCTTCTTCGGTGCTCATGTTTTCGATAACGACGGTCACGCCAAATACCACGCGGCCTTCTTTTGGTAAAGTAGCAATGTCAATGACTTGTGCGCCACCAAGTTTGGCTTCGATATCACGAATACGGGCTTCACAAAAACCTTGCTGCTCACGTGCCGCATGGTATTCAGCATTCTCTTTTAAATCACCGTGTTCGCGGGCTTCAGCAATAGAAGCTGTGATGCGTGGACGATCGATACTTTTTAACTGTTTTAACTCGGCTTCTAAAGCCGCATGTCCTTGCGGAGTCATGGGATAACGTTGCATGTTTTTTCCTTAAACCAATAAACCACACCATCTCCTAGTGAATAGTGAGATGGTGTCAGTGTTGTTGCAATGGGTATGAAATATAAAAAGAGTGAGGTTCAGACTCGCAACCAGCAAATGGACTGTCATGTATGAACGTCTATATTTACAGATTGAGGCGCACTGAACCTTATGTAATAAAAAGCATAGTCGCAGTTTAGCCACTATGCTTTTCAGGTTTATCTTTTTAAAGGTATTATTTTTTTAAAGCACTATTGTCATATAAAACCAACAACAAGCGTCGTATAAGCTCTTATATAAGCCTCACGGTTATGCTTAATCTACTGAAATTATTCAGCCACGTCAATAGTCTTTGCTTGCTCATGTAAATCTTGTAGCTTATATACTTCAAATGGCAAGTCAATCGTATACGATTTGCAGACCGCATCTGCCGCGCCTAACGTGGTCACGTAGAAAACTTTGCCTTGTAGCGCGCTACGGCGAATAGAGAATGAATCCTCTTGTGCTTGCTTGCCTTCAGTGGTGTTGATGATAAGGTCAATCTTGCCATTTTTCAAGGCATCAACGATATGAGGGCGACCTTCAGTGACTTTATTGATTTGCTCGCATTCAATACCAGCGTCACTCAGTACTTTTTGAGTGCCTGCTGTCGATACGATATTAAAACCAAAGTCTGCAAGCTGACGAGCGATTGGAGCAATTTGCGCTTTGTCACTATCACGAACTGAAATAAAGACCGTCTTGGTTTCGCCCTCAGTTGGTAGACCTGGCAGACGCTCGTTACTACCGATAATGGCTTTATAAAATGCTTCGCCGAAGGTTTTGCCCACGCCCATGACTTCGCCTGTTGATTTCATCTCAGGGCTCAAGATGGGATCGACACCAGGGAATTTAGCAAATGGGAATACCGCTTCTTTGACCGCGAAAAACGAAGGAACAATCTCAGTCGTAAATCCTTGGTCTTTTAAAGACGTGCCAGCCATACAGCGTGCAGCGATTTGCGCCAATGATGTACCGATGCATTTAGAAACGAAAGGCACCGTACGTGCGGCACGTGGGTTCACTTCCAAGATGTACACCGTTTCGCCTTTTACCGCGAACTGTACGTTCATTAGACCAATGACACCAAGCTCTTTTGCCATAGCGACGGTTTGTGCGCGCATCACATCACATAATTCTTTAGATAGTGAATAGGGCGGTAATGAACAAGCTGAGTCACCAGAGTGAACACCCGCTTGTTCGATATGCTGCATGATACCACCGATTATCACGTCTGTACCGTCACACACACAGTCCACATCGACCTCAATCGCATCGTCTAAGAAACGATCTAACAATACTGGCGCCTCATTTGACGCTTGTACGGCGGTGCGCAGATAATGTCTTAGCTCGTCTTCGTTGTAGACGATTTCCATCGCGCGACCACCTAATACGTAAGAGGGGCGTACGACCAATGGATAACCAACGTCTTTTGCCTTGACCAAACCATCTTCTAAGCTAGTTGCTAGCGCATTGGTTGGTTGAGTAAGGTTCAATTGCTGAATCATATGCTGGAAGCGTTCGCGGTCTTCTGCGCGGTCAATCGCATCAGGACTCGTACCAATGATTTTGACGCCAGCTGCTTCAAGCGCGCGAGCAAGTTTCAATGGTGTTTGACCACCAAACTGTACAATTACGCCATCAGGATTTTCGATACGGACGATTTCTAGCACATCCTCTAAGGTAATTGGCTCAAAGTAGAGACGGTCAGAGGTGTCATAATCGGTTGAAACCGTTTCAGGGTTACAGTTGACCATGATGGTCTCGTAGCCGTCTTCTCGCATCGCAAGGGCCGCGTGTACACAGCAATAATCAAATTCGATGCCTTGACCGATACGGTTAGGCCCGCCACCGATAACCATGATTTTTTTGTTATCCGTTGGATTGGCTTCACATTCGCTATCGTATGTCGAGTACATATAAGCGGTGCTGGTCGCAAATTCTGCTGCACAAGTATCGACGCGCTTATAGACTGGATAGACGTTTAAATCCCAACGCTTTTTACGCAATTGCTTTTGTGACACACCCAGCAATTTGGCTAAACGCAAATCTGACAAGCCTTTACGCTTAAAGCCACGTAGATTTTTTTCGTTAAGTTCACCAAAGCCAAGCGATTTTACTGTGGCTTCTGTTTTCACGATGTCTTCAATCTGAACCAAGAACCAAGGATCAATTTTGGTGAGATTAAATACTTCATCGACGCTCATACCAATACGGAAAGCATCCGCGATATAGTAAATGCGTTCAGGTGTTGGAATGGTCAAACGATTGGTGATTTCGCTACGGGCTTTATCAGCCGGCACTTTTGATAAGTCAATTTGCTCATCAAAACCATCATTGCCTGTTTCCATACCACGCAGTGCTTTTTGCATCGATTCTTGGAAGTTACGACCAATCGCCATCACTTCACCAACCGATTTCATTTGGGTGGATAAAACACTATCGGCTTGGGCGAATTTTTCAAAGTTAAAACGTGGAATCTTGGTCACGACATAATCGAGTGCAGGCTCAAAGCTGGCTGGGGTTTTGCCACCAGTGATGTCATTTTGCAATTCATCTAAGGTATAACCAATCGCTAATTTCGCCGCGATTTTGGCAATCGGAAAGCCAGTCGCTTTTGATGCCAATGCAGACGAACGTGACACGCGTGGGTTCATCTCGATGACGACCATGCGACCCGTGTCAGGGTTGATACCGAACTGTACGTTTGAGCCGCCTGTTTCGACACCAATCTCACGCAGTACGGCTAATGATGCATTACGCATGATTTGGTATTCTTTATCTGTCAAGGTTTGTGCTGGTGCGACCGTGATTGAGTCGCCTGTGTGCACGCCCATTGGGTCAAAGTTTTCGATGGCGCAAATGATGATGCAGTTGTCGTTTTTGTCACGAACCACTTCCATCTCATATTCTTTCCAACCGATTAATGATTCATCGATAAGGAGCTGATGGTTAGGCGATAAGTCAAAACCGCGCTCACAAATCTCGATGAACTCATCACGGTTATACGCGATACCGCCACCTGAGCCGCCCATAGTGAATGACGGACGAATAATACACGGATAACCCATTTTTTCTTGAGTAACAAAGGCTTCTTCCATCGTCTCAGCCGTTTCAGCACGAGGACATTCAAGACCGATACGTTTCATGGCTTTATCAAATAAGTTGCGATCTTCTGCCATCTCGATTGAGTCTTTGGTCGCGCCAATCAGCTCACAATTGTATTTGGTTAATACGCCATGCTTATCCAGCTCTAGCGCACAGTTTAGCGCTGTCTGTCCGCCCATGGTGGGTAATATTGCATCAGGACGTTCTTTGGCGATGATTTGCTCAACCGTCTGCCATGTAATTGGCTCGATATAGGTCGCATCAGCCATGGCTGGGTCAGTCATAATGGTCGCAGGGTTAGAGTTGACCAAGATGACGCGGTAGCCTTCTTCTTTTAGTGCTTTACAAGCCTGCGCGCCTGAGTAGTCAAACTCACATGCTTGGCCGATGACGATGGGGCCTGCGCCAATGATAAGAATGCTTTTTATGTCGGTACGTTTTGGCATAGTTAGGGCTACCTTCGTTAGTATGATGTTTTAATTTATTTATAATTTGAATAAGTACTATCGTATTTTGCGTAGGTCAGCTTAAACCATCGTTCGTGATCTAAGCTATATAACGAATATCTACTGATTGCTAATGGCTTATAGTTAAAAGCTACTTAACAGCTTACGCTTTAGCCTTAGCCATCATCTCAGCAAACTTATCAAACAGTGGCGCACAGTCATGTGGACCAGGGCTGGCTTCTGGGTGACCTTGGAAGCTAAACACAGGCTTATTGGTCAGCTCGATGCCTTGGTTGGTACCATCAAATAGTGAACGATGCGTAGATTTGACGTTGTCTGGCAATGTATTTTCATCAACCGCAAAACCATGGTTTTGACTGGTAATCATCACCGTGCCTGTCGCTAGATCTTGTACTGGATGGTTAGCACCATGATGGCCCGTTTTCATTTTGATAGTGTTTGCGCCGCTGGCAAGACCAATCAGCTGATGACCTAAGCAAATGCCAAAAGTGGGAATGTTCGTCTCTTCAATGATGTGACGGACCGCATCGATGGCATAATCACAAGCCGCAGGATCACCAGGGCCGTTTGATAAGAAGATACCGTCTGGGTTCATTGCGAGCACGTCTGCGATAGGCGTTTGGGCTGGTACAACTGTCACATGACAACCACGGTCTACGAGCATACGCAAGATATTGGTTTTACTACCGAAGTCATAAGCCACGACATTGTATTTTGCATCAATATGAGTGCCCAGCTGCTTAAAGAAGCCGCCCGTACCACTGTCGTGACTGCCTATTAGATCACGATTGAGAAGGGTATCTGATAAATCCCATGTACCCGCTGTCCATTCAAAGCTCTCTGTCGTGCAGCACTCTTTTGCCAAATCCATACCTTCGAGACCAGCAAATGCTTGTGCCAGTTTGATCGCTTGTTGCTCATCGTCGCTGCTAATCGTCTCACCGTCTGATGCAGTCATAATACAGCCGTTCTGCGCGCCTTTATCACGTAGTAGACGAGTCAGCTGGCGTGTATCGATTTCAGCGATAGCCACTGTCTCGTTACGCTGTAGATAGTCGCTCAGTGATTCAGAATTACGGAAATTTGAGGTAACCATGGTTGCGTCACGGATGATGAGACCGTCGGCCCATATTTGATGGCCATTACCAGACTCGGTGTCCTCGCTGTTGGTGCCAGTGTTGCCGATGTGCGGATAGGTGAGGGTGACCAATTGACGCGCGTAGCTTGGGTCAGTTAGGATTTCTTGATACCCTGTCATGGCTGTATTAAATACCACCTCACCGACACGATGACCAAGGCTGCCGATACTGACACCGCGAAAAATCGTACCGTCTGCTAGTGCCAAAATTGCTTGTATTTCTGTCGATGAATTCAAGGGTTGCCTCCGCTATTATGTGTGAGTGCCATCATTTTTTGCGATAAATTTTTTGATCAAAATGCCTCTTTATATCTATCTAACTGTTGCTAAATAAGTATAAAAAAAGAACTAACCCTAAAATTTTTCCACAAAAAAGCGAGAAGACATTATTGATGAAAACTACAAAACTCACTAGATAGTGAATAGGTAACTTGCATCATGTCCGCTCGCTTAGGCACAGATTTTGCGCATTATACTAAAATTTTTGCTTAAGGGCCAGTGTTTATAAATATTGCCGCAAAATCAGCATCTGTAAAAAATTTGCAAAGCTGATTAGGGCGTGTCCTCAATCTGAAAATGGTGATAAAAATAAGATAAATGACAGCCAAACAAGGAAAATAGTGCAGATAATATCGAGATATTGACTAGCTATTTGACGACGTTTGGTAAGATTTAGCTATTTTTAGCCCATTTATTCGCTTTTGTTCAGATTGAGGACATGCCCTAATATTGTAGAAGCTATGGGAATTCGTAATGAACGCTTAAGCCATAATAATCTGGCGCTAAGTCAGTAGCGATATGCAACTGGTCACTATAGCTTTTGGTTAAGTATAGACTGCTGGCAATACCTAATGCCGCTCCTGCTAGCACATCAGTGGTGTCGTGTTGATCGGATTCAATGCGGCTATAAGCGACAAGACCTGCCCCTACATAAGCGGGGATACTGTATTGTAGTCCATAACGCTTATGGATAAAGCTAGCCCCTTGGAAGGCTACGGAGGTATGCCCCGATGGAAAAGAATTATTATCTTCACCATTGGGTCGCTCTTTATTGACAGTCAATTTAAGCGCTTGAGTTGCAGCAATGTTAGTTGCAAATGATTTATAAAATTGCTGACGACCCGCTTTATCATCCATATAATAAGTGCTACCGTAGGCAATCGCTGGGATAGCAACAGCTATAATATTACCTGCACGCTCAATATCGGAGTTATTAGCAGCGCAAATCGGACTGGTCATTATCAAGCCTGACGATAATAACAGTAGTGCAGCTTGTTTTTTGTGGCTCATAGCCTCATTCCTAAAGATGTTTTTGCTATAATTTGCTACTACAGATGGCAAGATGCTATTAATAACTAATAACGCTTTTTCAGTAATGATTTTAGCGATCAGCAATGTCTATTTGTAAATCATCAAACAGATGCTAGTGGCTTGTCATTGTCTTCTTGAGATAATCAGTTTGACTGGTCTTAATTCTGCGGCGATTGTACTATAAAATTTAGCTAATTTTTTATATCATCGAACACTTATTAATAAAAACTAAGGATAGACTATGATTTATCAATATTTAGACAAAGTCCCTGAATTCGCGGTACCATTTAATGGTTGGGTGGCAGACTCAGCGCAGGTGATTGGTGATGTATATTTAGGGCATCAAGCCAGCATTTGGTTTGGCGCGGTGTTACGCGGTGATAATGAACGTATTCACATCGGTGACTACAGTAATGTACAAGAAAACAGCGTCATCCATACGGATGCAGGCGTGCACGCAAAAATTGGTAATTATGTCACGATTGGTCACTTAGCGATGCTACACGGTTGCGAAATCGGTGACAATAGTTTGATTGGTATTGGCGCAGTTGTATTAAATAATGCCAAAATTGGAAAAAACTGTCTAATTGGTGCCAAAGCATTGGTCACTGAGGGTCAGCAGATTCCAGATAATTCATTGGTCATGGGCGCGCCTGCAAAAGTGGTCAAGACACTGACCGATGAGCAGGCAGCCATGCTAAAAGCATCAGCAATGCATTATGCGGAGCGTTGTCAAAAGTTTAAAACAGGTCTAAAAGAAATCGCCATGCCAAACTAGATTCTGCCATCAGAGAGTATATGATGCGTTTAATGAGGCTGAACCAAATGCGCTTAAGATCAGCCATTTCAAAATAGCTGATTTTTGCCAAACATTAAATTTATGCCATCAGCATCATTACCAGCCAAATAATGGCAAAAATGATAATACCAATAACAAGACCGCGAAAAATATCATGGCGTACAGAATAGTCATTGAGATAAGCGTTATTATTGGTCGCATCGTCGATACTCAATGCGTTGACGCTTTCAGCACCAGCAGATTTGCCAACGATAAAACCTAGTAAAGCCCCAAGTATCAACATGAAAGGCGTGAACAACCAAAAAATATCGCCGTTACCACTACCAAATATTGAGCGGATGACCACAATAGCCATGTCAATGAGTAAGCCGCCAAAGCCGTACATCAAACCGTTCAAAAGCGCGTAAATCGTACGATCTAAGGTTGACTGATAGCTATTACCTAGTTGACGCTGCCTGATTTCTCTAATTGAGCGAGCAGGGCGACGTGGTCTACGGGACAAGTGGTTTTTATTACTGAGCAATTTCATAAAGTCCCTCAAAATTTTCATTAACGCAGTAGATACTATTATATAAAATAAGCTACCATGATTTTGCTTGGCGCGGCGTAATATTCTCAAAAACTTATTGATGACGTTTTTTATTTATAACGTCAATTTTTCTATTCATGCAATCGTTTATAACCAGTACTAAAAATTCTATCTTTTAACAAACCACGATAAGGTCTCATTATGCAGACAAATCAAGCACAGCGTTCTCAAAAAGAATTGGCATTATTTGATTTAGACCATACTTTGCTAGATGTTGATAGCGACTATCTGTGGGGTGAATATATCGTCAAGCACAATCTTGTCGACGAAGCTGAATATCGCACGGCCAATCAGAAGTTTTATCAAGATTATATCGAAGGCACGCTGGATGCAACTGAGTACAATGAGTTTGTCGCCCAGTTTTTGAGTAGTCTGCCACTAGATAGATTGCATGAGCTGCGGGAAGACTATATTAAAAGTGAAATCGAGCCGCATATTCGTCCGAAAGCGATGGAGGTATTGTGTCAGCACATTGAGCGTGGTCATGATGTCGTGATTATCTCTGCAACCAATGATTTTGTGGTTTCTGCTATTGCGAAACGATTTGGTATTGAAGATGCCAATGTGTTATCGACTCCACTTGAGATTAAAAACGAGCGCTACACAGGTAAATTGACGGATAAACCAAATTTTAAAGAAGGTAAGATTTATCACCTCAATAAATGGCTCGATAAGCAGCAAGCAGCCGGTATGACGTTTGAGAAGACGTATGCTTATTCAGACTCCAAAAATGACATTCCTTTGCTTGAATGGGCAGACGTGGCTATTTGTGTGTCACCTGATGAGTCATTACATGCGCATGCGCTCGCCCATCGCTGGGCAGTAGAAGATTGGTCAATGTAGTTTGTTCAATGTATGGTCAATATCGTCAACACTACATAAAATAAGGTCAAATACTATCATGCGCTACTGGGATAAGTTTTCCTTACTTGCTGTGCCTGCGCAGACAGAGGCGGCGCAAAAATTATCCAGTAGCACTGTGATTATTTTATAGTGTATGTCAATAGCAATTAGCCAACCATTTGATCTTAATCTCATTTAAAATAGCACCGTATTTATTATGCATTTATCATGCAAAAAACAGGCATTATTCAAAAACAGGCATCATTTAAAAACAGGAAAATTTATGGAAATCAATCCGTATCAAGAACAAATCAAAGATTTATCCGAGCGTGGGCAGGATTTGCGGAGGTATCTTTGACTTCGATGGTAAGCAAGAACGCTTAGAAGAAGTCAATTTAGAATTAGAAAATCCCGAGCTATGGAACGATCCAGAGCGTGCGACCAAGATTAATAAAGAAAAAAGTCATCTTGATGGTGTCATTGATGTCGTGGTCTCACTAGAAACCACGTTAGAAGATGCGTCTGCGATGCTAGAGCTGGCAGTAGAAGAAGACGATGCGTCACTGCTTGCTGATGTGCAAAGCGAGCTGGACAATGCAGAAAAACGCGTTGCGGATTTAGAGTTTCGTCGCATGTTTAGTGGTGAGATGGACGCGAACAACTGCTACTTGGATATCCAGTCAGGCAGTGGCGGTACAGAGGCGCAAGATTGGGCAGAAATGCTGCTGCGTATGTACACACGCTGGGCAGAAGCTCACGACTTCAAGGTTGATGTGATCGAAGTCTCCGCTGGCGGTGTCGCTGGAATTAAATCAGCGACCATTGAGATCAAAGGCGATTATGCCTTTGGTTGGCTTCGTACCGAGATTGGTGTACATCGTCTCGTACGCAAATCACCGTTTGATAGTAACAATGGCCGTCATACGTCATTTGCCGCCGTTTTTGTCTCGCCTGAAATCGATGATAATGTCGATATTGATATCAATCCGGCTGACTTGCGCATCGATACTTATCGTTCATCGGGTGCGGGTGGTCAGCACGTCAACACCACTGATTCTGCCGTTCGTATTACCCATGAGCCGAGTGGGGTGGTGGTGACCTGTCAAAACGAGCGTAGCCAACACGGTAACAAAGCAACTGCCATGAAAATGCTGCGTGCCAAGCTGTATGAGCTTGAAATGCAAAAACGGATGGAAAAACAGCAAGCGGTTGAAGATGGCAAATCCGACGTTGGTTGGGGCAGTCAAATTCGCTCTTATGTATTGGATGACTCACGTATTAAGGATTTGCGTACTGGCGTCGAGACTTTTAATACCGGTGCTGTGCTCGATGGCGACCTCGATCAATTTATCGAAGCGAGTCTAAAAGCAGGTCTATAAAAACATCTTTGAAATATTACCTAAAACCTTATTAAGGAACCATTATGCCAAGCGTTAATAATTATTTTGATAATAAAGTCACTTCTATTGCTTTCCAAACAGCAACTAAGCCAGCTACTGTTGGTGTGATGGAAATTGGTGAGTACGAATTTGGTACTAGCGAATTCGAAACCATGAGCGTGGTTAGCGGCGCATTGACGGTCAAGCTACCAGAAAGTGATGACTGGCAAACCTTTAACGCTGGCGAGCAATTTACCGTTGACGCCAATAAAAAGTTTCAGGTAAAAGTAGACGTCGAAACCGCTTATTTATGTGTGTATGGTAAATAACATTTGTTAAGTTAAAACTACATTTATATGACTAACGCTGTCTTAAAACAACCAACGCCAAGTATCTAACGCTTGGCGTTTTTTATGGATATTATTTGAGCAAAATTTATCGATATGCAGTCGGTTAAAAGTTAAATCGACGCACTGATAGTCAGTTACTACTGGTATAAATTTTCCTCGCTTGCTGTGTCGTTGCTGACAGAGGCTTCGAAATATTCATCCCAGTAGTACTGTCGCGCTTTTGAATTTTTTTGATTATAGAGTGAATCAAACTCATAAGGTTTTACTATACTGAACCACATCGGTCTTAGTCGCTATCTTTTCATAAAGTGTACGAGCTGATGTGTTGCTTTCTTGAGTATGCCAATAGACACGGTTGCAGTTTTTTTGCTTGGCAAAGTCGTACACATACTCAATCAACGCTCGCCCCACGCCTTGCCCGCGCACAGACTCACTAACGTACAAATCCTCTAGATAACAACACTCTGTAGTATTCCAAGTATTGGGACGCAGCACCACGTGAGTGATGCCTACCAAGATATCATTTTTCCACGCCCCAAAGCCATAGATAGCTAAGTCTTTATCTAGTAAATTGAGCCATGTATGTTCAGTTGTGCTAAGTGGTAATACCGTTTCATAAAACGTCAGATAACGTTGCCACAATTCTAACCAAAGGTCGTAATCAGCTTTAGATAATGGTGTTATTTTTACAGATGAATTTGTCATAATTTTTTCAACTTAAGTTTTAATTTTTGCTAAATTATGCCTCAAAAACGAATAGTTTAGAACCCTTGTATCCATTTTATTTTACACAGGATTACACTTTATCCGTGGCAAACAAACAGCAAAAATAGCCTGAATTCATTATGCTAAAACGATTCATTTATCAAACGAGTATTCTTATGACTAAGGCAGACCAACAGACCACCACGCCAGATGTGCGTCATGATTATGAGCACTTAGCTGGTTTGGCAAATCTGCGCTATGTGAGCGATGATGAACCGGGATATGGACGCAGACGTTGGGGCAAAGGGTTTACTTATCGAGATGCGACTGGCAAAACGGTAAAAGACAAAGCATTGCGTAAGCGGTTTGATGCGCTAGTGATACCGCCAATGTGGTCAGAGGTTTGGATATGCCAAGATAATAAAGGACATCTGCAATCAACAGGGCGTGATGACAAAGCACGTAAACAGTACTTGTACCATCCAGAGTGGGATCGGGTCCGCGACCAAGCCAAGTTTGATGCGATGATTGGCTTTGCAGAAGCATTGCCAAATTTGCGCGCTCAAGTCGAAAAAGACTTGGAGGCAGCGCCTTTATCACGAGCCAATGTCCTCGCGGCGGTGGTCAAATTATTAGAGACGACTTTGATTCGTATCGGTAATAGTCGTTATGCTAAGTTGAATAAGAGCTATGGTTTAAGTACGCTCAGAAGCAAGCATGTCAACGAAACGGACACAGGTTTGGCCTTTGATTTCGTTGGTAAAAGCTCAAAAGAGCATCATATTGAATTGCAAGATGAGCGTTTGATTGAAATTGTGCAAGCGTGCTCTGAGTTGCCTGGTTATCAAGTTTTTAAGTATCTCGATGAAAATGGTGACAAGCAAGCCGTCGATAGCGCTGATATTAATGATTATCTACGTGAGCATCTTTGTGCGGATAGTGGTAGCAGTGCTAAAGATTGTGTGGATAAACGTTACAGTGCCAAAGATTTTCGTACGTGGATGGCAAGCGTATTGGCTGCGAGTCATCTGTATGACGTGCTTGATACAGCAGACGGCAAAAACATACTAGCCAGTGAGCCTGAAAGCTCTGACCGCCAGCAGTTGGTCACGGATATGGTCAAGGAGGTGGCAGAAGCACTTGGTAATACCCCCGCTGTCTGCCGTTCTTCTTATATTAATCCTATCATTATTGAGCAATTCTTAGCGGGTCAGTTTTTTGAGTCTTATAAGGAAGCACATCGCGGACGTACTAAGAAGTATCAAAGCGTTGAAGAGAAGGCGTTGCTTGGATTTTTGAGCACAGTAAAAAAATAATAAAGCAATGAATGACAGGATGCGTGCATAATTCGTCATCGTTTAGTATCTTAGATAGCGACTATTTTTTGCTCGATTCATTGTTGGACATATTTAGTCTAATCATTTTAATTTGATATTTTAACTTCGATGCGGCGAAAAATAATCCTGCCTTTTATTATTAATAAATAAGGAGCGGATTGCTAAAATCATCCAATACTGTGTTAAAAATCTCGCTAAGATACTGATTTGCGCAACAGATCGAATAGATAAGGCGCTGATGATGCATGAGCAGTCATATAATTATCTGGACGAGATTTATGATAAATGATACGTTATGTATTGAAATAAATATAAAAATGCGTTACTAATAGGTCATGTTAAATACGATTGCAAAACGGCCTATAGGATGTGACCGACGTGCAATCATAAACACCATTTTACCAGTTACCTGCTATTGCTAAAGGATTAGCTTATGAATACCTCCACTGATAACTCTACGATTACTGCTACAGACTGTTCAATTACGCCAAAAAACTATACTGATTACTACAATAACTTCGATATCAATGCATTATCGACAGAAATCTTTGGCGAGCATTTGGACGATCGATTGAACGCTTATATGGCGTGTTGCGGTCGCCATGTGCGTGATGGCCGCGCGGATAATCTTGCATTAGTGCATGAAGATACGGCAGGCACTGTGACACGTATGAGCTTTGCTGAGCTAGATAAAGCAAGCGCGCAAGTCGCCAATTTACTTCAGTCTTATGGTGTAAAAGTAGGCGATCAAGTCGCCACTATGTTGCCGCGTACTCCCGAGTTATTGACGATTGTATTAGCAATTTGGCGGATTGGCGCGGTGTATCAACCGCTATTTACCGCTTTTGGTTATGATTCTATCAAATATCGCATGGACAAAGCGAATACCAAGGTCGTCTTTACCAATCAAGAGAATCGTGACAAGTTTGAAGACTTGGCTGAGCAGACCAAGATGGTCTTGGTGGGTAGCGAGGAGGATGCGCAAAGTTGGGGCGATGATAGCTATGTTGCAATGACAGCAGCGCAGTCACAAACGATAGAGCCCGTCATTTTAGATACCGATTCGCCATTTTTACAGATGTTTACCTCAGGTACGGTTGGTAAAGCTAAAGGCGTCAGCGTGCCGTTAGCGGCGTTATCAGCCTTTTATTTATATATGCGCTATGCCATTGATTTACGCGAGGACGATCATTACTGGAATATGGCCGATCCAGGCTGGGCATATGGCTTGTATTATGCGATTACGGGTCCTTTATTGTTAGGCGTTACCACTTATTTTAATGAAGCGGGTTTTGATGCTCAGAATACCCGTGACTTCATGGTACGTCACAAGATTACCAATATAGCCTCTTCACCAACGGCATTTCGCATGATGAAGTCGAGTGGCATTTTTGAAAAAGCGCATAATGATGTCAATGCCAAGTTATCGCTACGCTGTGCCAATTCAGCAGGCGAGACTTTAAATACCGAAGTGGTGAATTGGGTTGATACTTATTTAAGCTGCAAAATTTGCGATCATTATGGTCAGACAGAGACAGGCATGACGTGTTGTGCCCATCATGCGCTGGCGCATAAATCTCCCGTAGGTTCGATGGGCATGGCGCTACCTGGGCATACGCTGGTGGTATTAGATGATGATATAAATGTATTGCCTGATGGTGAGCAAGGACAGTTAGCTGTGGTGGTCAGTCAATCACCCGCGTTTTATTTCCGTGGTTATAGCTGGAATGAAAAACAAGCGTTCGTCGATGATTATTATCTGACTGGTGATGTGGTCGAGCGCCATAGTGATGGCAGTTATTGGTTCTCAGGGCGTGACGATGACATCATTACTACCGCAGGTTATCGAGTGGGTCCGACCGATGTTGAAAATACGGTACTCGAACACGACGCTGTTGCAGAGTCAGCCGCCGTTGGCATCCCGGATGAGGAGCGCGGTCATACTATCAAATCTTATGTGGTGTTAAAAGACGGTATCGAAGGCACTGAAGAAATTGCGCAACAAATCAAAGATTTGGTACGTAAGCGTCTATCGGCACATGCCTATCCGCGCGAAATTGAGTTTGTGTCTGAGCTACCAAAGACACCAAGTGGTAAGATTCAACGGTTTTTACTGAGAAGTTTATCCGCTTCTTAAATAAATCAAAGTATGTACCAAATAATAAAACGGACGTAAATAATAATACCAAGGAATAGTTATGCAAATTGAACAACACAGCTTTTTGGTTACTGGCGGTGCATCCGGTTTGGGCGAGGCAGTGGTTCGCGCTATTGTCGCTAAAGGCGGTAAAGTCGTCATCGCTGATCTCAATGAATCCGCTGGCAATGCCTTGGTCAACGAGTTGGGCGATAACGCACGTTTTGTCCGTTGTGATGTCACCAGTGGCGATGACGTGCAAGCGGCTGTCGCTATGGCTGAAAAAGCATTTGGCGGTCTGCAAGGTTCGATTAACTGCGCGGGTATTGTCGTCGTACAAAAGCTATTGGATCGTGAAAATAATCCCGCCGATCTTGAGTCGTTTAGTCGCGGGGTTAATATTAACTTGGTTGGCTCTTTTAATGTTGCGCGTCTTGTCGCTGCTAGTATCGCTAAGCGAGTGGCTGCTAAACCATCAGATGAAGCCAATGTCGATCAAGGCATTATTATTAATACCGCGTCTATTGCTGCCTTTGATGGACAAGTAGCACAAGCCAGTTACGCCTCATCAAAAGCGGGTGTGGTCGGTCTGACTTTACCGCTTGCTCGCGAGCTGGCGCGTCATGGTATTCGCGTGATGACGATTGCACCGGGTGTTTTTGCTACTCCAATGATGCAAAGTATTCCTGAAAAGGCACGTGAGCAGCTAGAGGCGGGCGTTCCTTATCCTAAACGTTTAGGCGCACCTGATGAATTCGCCAAACTGGTTCTTCACATTATTGATAATGCTTATTTAAATGGAGAAGTCATTCGTCTAGATGGCGCTATTCGTATGGTGTAGCGACTGCTAGACCACGTTTTTATTTTATTCATCATTTTTGCACAAAACTTGATCATCAAACAGGGCATAGTGCTTTGATATATTATGACTCATTGCTATCACGCATTGATTATAAGGATTAAAGCCTATGTCATTTTTTCGTCCAAATTCTAATAAGTACTCAAGCTGGCTCTTCATCGCGATAGGGCTTAGTTTTGCTACTATTATTAGCACGAGTACCATCGCTGCTGCTAAGAATGCCGTAGAACAAAAACAGTCTATTTCTCATGACGTCATTATCGATAAAGTCTTGGTCGATAAATCAGAGCGTCGTCTGCAGTTAATGAGCGGTGACAAAGTGATTCAATCTTATCATATTGCGCTCGGCGGTAATCCCATTGGTCATAAGCAACAAGAAGGCGATAATCGTACGCCAATAGGCAGTTATACACTCGATTATAAAAATGAAAAATCTGGATATTATCGTTCTATGCACGTCAGTTACCCCAATGCCATCGATAAAGCCAATGCGAAATCACGAGGCGTCAGTCCAGGCGGCGCTATCATGATTCATGGACAAAAAAATGGCTTTGGTGCATTGGCAATGCTTAATCAGCAACGTGATTGGACGGCTGGCTGTATGGCAGTGACCAATGATGAAATGGATGAAATTATGGCGGCCGTCAAGGTTGGCACACCTATTGAAATCGTTGAGTAAGCGGCGTTTATAAAGCCACTGGTAATCTTTTATATTAACTTTCTGTCCTTTCTATTTTAATATATCATTCCCATTCCTGTCTTTTGAATGCTCATATTTCTTTCGTTTATTCTCTTGAAATAGTTGTCTAGCGTGCCTATTAAGGGGTTATATTCAATATCATTGTTATTAGTAAGGTTTAATGTGAAAAGCATTATTCTTTACTGGCGTTAACTCGTATCAACTTGCCCTAAAAAGCCATCAACTATTATTGAATACAGTTAAATTGATATTGAAATATTACTCAACAAACCTTATATAGTTAATAACGAAAAGCTGGCGGTAATATTTAATACTTATAAAAAACCACCGCTACTAATTAACGATATAAGCTTAGTTATATAAGCAATTATAAAAGGACACAATCATGAGGTTCGAAAAATTTACCCAAAAATTGCAATCAGCGATTCAAGAAGCACAAAGTCTGGCACTAGGACGTGATCATACTGGTATCGATCCGGTGCATTTGCTTGCCATACTGCTACAAGATGAATCTAACTTGTCTATCTGTCAGCAAGCGGGCGCGTCTATCCCTGCGCTAAAAAATGGCGTGGCAAAAGCGTTAGACAACCAAGCGACGATTAGTGAGCCGACAGGTGATGTCAACCTAAACCCAAACTCGGTTAAAATTTTGAACTTGGCAGATCGTCAAGCACAAAAAGAAGGCGATGATTTTATCGCAACCGAATGGGTAATATTGGCACTCGCTGAGCAAGGCGACACCAAAAAAATATTTGAAAGTGCGGGCGTGACAGCAAGCAAATTAAAGACAGTCATTGAGCAGCTGCGCGGTGATGATACGGTAAACAATCAAAATGCAGAAGATCAGCGTGATGCGCTAAATAAATATACCATTAACCTGACTGAGCAGGCGGAACTTGGCAAGCTAGATCCTGTCATCGGCCGTGACGAAGAGATTCGCCGTACTATCCAAGTGCTATCGCGTCGTACCAAAAACAATCCAGTGCTCATCGGTGAGCCGGGTGTGGGTAAAACCGCTATCGTTGAAGGTCTTGCACAAAAAATTATCAATGGCGATGTGCCAGAAGGTTTACGCCGTAAAGAAGTACTGTCGCTAGATTTGGGCGCACTCATTGCAGGGGCCAAATTCCGCGGTGAGTTTGAAGAGCGTCTCAAAAGCGTACTCAGCGACCTAGCCAAGCAAGAAGGCAACGTCATCTTATTTATCGATGAGCTGCATACCATGGTTGGTGCTGGTAAATCAGAAGGGGCGATGGATGCAGGAAACATGCTAAAACCTGCATTAGCACGTGGTGAGCTGCACTGCGTCGGTGCGACGACGTTAGATGAATACCGCAAGTATATCGAAAAAGATGCGGCGCTTGAGCGTCGTTTCCAAAAAGTACTGGTTGATGAGCCAACGGTCGAAGACACCATTGCGATATTACGGGGTCTCAAAGAGCGCTACGAGTTGCATCATGGCGTTGATATTCAAGACAGTGCGATTATTGCTGCTGCGCGCATGAGCCATCGTTATATCACTGATCGCAAATTGCCGGATAAAGCGATTGATTTGATTGATGAAGCGGCCAGTCGCTTGCGCATGGAGATGGACAGTAAGCCTGAATCATTGGGTAAACTTGATAGCCGTTTGATTCAACTAAAAATGCAGCGCGAAGTGCTCAAAAATGAAGAAGATGCTGGAGCGCAAGCAGAGCGTAGAGTGCTCGATGCTCAAATTGAAGCGCTAGAAAAAGAATATGCTGATCTCAATGAGATTTGGCAAGCAGAAAAGGCATTGGTCAAAGGCAGTCAACAGCTCAAAGACGAGCTGGACAAAACCCGTATTGCTTATGATAAAGCCAGCCGAGAAGGCGATTATGAGATCATGAGTAAGCTGCAATATGAAACCATTCCGCAGTTAGAGCGCCGTATTCATGAGTCTGACTTGGCAGAGCAAAAAGAGCAGACAGGTGAGGGTAGTGGCATAAAACTGCTACGCAATAAAGTCACAGATAATGAAATTGCAGAAGTAGTGGCAGCGGCGACGGGCATTCCAGTCAGTAAAATGATGCAAGGCGAACGCGACAAAATGCTCGCCATGGAAGAAAAACTGCATGAGCGCGTCATTGGACAGGATGAAGCGGTCGAAGCGGTGGCAAATGCCGTACGTCGTAGTCGTGCAGGCTTGTCTGATCCCAATCGTCCTTCAGGTTCGTTCTTATTTTTAGGACCAACGGGTGTCGGTAAAACGGAGCTTACCAAGTCATTGGCAAACTTCTTATTTGACTCTGAAGATGCGATTGTACGTATCGATATGAGCGAATACATGGAGAAGCACAGCGTCAGTCGCTTGGTTGGCGCGCCTCCAGGTTATGTCGGTTATGAAGAAGGTGGCGCATTGACTGAGGCCGTACGTCGCAAACCGTATAGCGTGATTTTGTTTGATGAAGTCGAAAAAGCGCATCCTGATGTGTTCAATATTCTACTGCAAGTATTGGATGATGGTCGTTTGACCGACTCACAAGGTCGTGTGGTCGATTTCAAAAATACCGTTATCATTATGACCAGTAACTTGGGTTCGCATAAAATCCAAGAGATGGTTGGAGAAAGCTATGAGGACATCAAGGCTGAAGTTATGGACTCCGTTGGTCAGCATTTTCGCCCAGAGTTCGTCAACCGTATTGATGAGATTGTCGTCTTTCATCCGCTTGGTTTGTCACAGATGGCAGGCATTGCTGATATTCAGCTAGGTCGCTTGCGTCAACGTTTGCACGAGCGCGAGATGGATATCGAGCTATCAGCCGATGCTATGAATAAATTGGTCGCGGTTGGCTATGATCCTGTTTATGGGGCGCGTCCACTCAAACGTGCCATTCAGCAAGAGATCGAAAACCCATTGTCATTGAAACTGCTGGCGGGTTATTTCGTCGCTGGCGATATCATAAAAGTAGAGGTCGGTGCGGATGATAAACTGACTTTTGATAAGCTTAGAATGAGTTGATTTTAATCATGATGTGTTAAATCAAACCCCTTATTTGCAATAGCAAGTAAGGGGTTTTTGCTTGGTGCCCTAGTGTTATTTTACCTTTTTAACACATTTACTATGCTATAAATAATTTAAGATTTCATAACATGACCTTAAAATGGATAGAGAGGAAAAAATGACGACAATCAATATCAGCACGCCGTTAACTTTACCGATTACCCTAGCAGCATTACTGTTTAGTACTGCTGCTTGCTCCAATCAATCGGTAGTCAATACCAGTGAAGATCTCACAAAATACAAGGAAGCGAGAAGCGCTGCTACTGAGTCTTCAACCAATACTGAAAAACCCACTTTCACCACTAATTCCGTTGCTACTTTTAACGAGCCTTGGGCAATGACAGCCCTACCTAAAACCAATGATGAACCACTGAAATTCCTTATCACACAAAAAACAGGTGAGCTATTTGTGGTTGATACTGCCACTGGTGCTAAGACTATGGTAAGTGGTGTGCCAAAAGTTGCCTATGGCGGGCAGGGCGGACTTGGCGACATTATCATTGCGCCAGATTTTGCAACTTCCAATAACGTCTATATGAGCTATGTAGAAGCGGGTAAAGGAGACGACAGTAATAAATTTGGTGCCAAGGTTATAAAAGCCAGACTGTCAGGATTAAATACGGATACGCCAAGCTTGCAAGCAATTGCGCCAATTTGGCAACAGACACCAAAAGTGGAAGGACAAGGTCATTATAGCCACCGTTTGCTCTTCTCACCTGATGGACAGTATCTGTATATCAGCTCAGGTGAACGTCAGAAAAAAGAACCAGCGCAAGACATGAGCGTGAATATGGGTAAAATTATCAGACTAAATCCTGATGGCTCGGTGCCAAAAGACAATCCGTTTGCCAATGACAAAAACGATATTCGCTCACAGTTTTGGACAACAGGCAATCGTAATGTACTGGGTATGGCGATAGATGATAGTGGTAGATTTTGGGCAAATGAGATGGGCCCACAGGGAGGCGATGAGTTTAATCTAATCGAAAAAGGCAAGAATTATGGCTGGCCGATGGTCTCTAACGGGCGCGATTATTCAGGTCTCGATATTCCTGACCATGATACTCGTCCTGAATTGGAAGCGCCCAAAATCACATGGACACCGGTTATATCGCCTTCATCGATGAGCATATATTCTACGGGTACGCATAGCGATTTTCCAGCGTGGCAGGACAATTTATTGATCAGTGGTCTATCATCGAAAGCGCTTATTGTGGTGAGTGTCGCTGATGATAATACTGCTTCTGAGCGTTATCGCTATGATATGGGCGAACGTGTTCGTAGTGTATCGGCAGTGGATGGTGAGGTATGGGCGTTAGAGGATGGCAGCGCTGGTAAATTATTGCAATTGCAGCCTAAATAATAGGCCGATTTGTTAAATAATTTAGGGCATGTCATAAGTATATAAATTGACAGTCACACGCTGGGTTTCTATGGCAAATCCAGCGTGTTTTATCATTTTTGTACTCTAAAATATAGAATTTATTAAAGTAGATAAAGTGTTTCTACGGCGCTTTATTTTGTAATTAATTGATAATTAAACGTTATTTTGTTAAGGTGGCCTCCCTTGCATTAAGAGATGAGCACATGGACGAAGTAAAAGTAGAGAGATTGGGTCCATTTCCACGGGTGAGTAAACCTGTATTTATAGCATCGACGGTTTTAATTGTTGGATTTATTATTTTTGGTGCTTTTTTTACAGAAGCTGCCGGTGCAATTTTTAGTTTCTTACAGAATTTTATTACTGAGAAGTTCGGCTGGATGTTTATTATCCTAGTCAATACGGCACTGGTTCTTTGTATTTACCTCATCATGAGTCGTTATGGTGATATTCGCTTGGGCAATCAAACCGAGCGTGCGCAATATAGCCTTGTCTCTTGGATAGGTATGTTGTTTTCGGCAGGTATTGGTATTGGTTTGGTCTATTGGGGTACAGCAGAGCCTTTATATCACTTTATGGCACCGCCACTCGGTGAAGCAGAAACCCTAGAGGCGGCCAAACAAGCCATGAACCTCTCGTTTTTACACTGGGGATTACATGCTTGGGGCATTTATACCATCGTGGCTTTAGCTTTGGCCTACTTTCATTTTCGCCGTGGTTTACCATTATCAATCCGCTCAACGCTTTATCCGATATTAGGTCGCAAGATTTATGGCCCATGGGGTCACACCGTTGATACGCTAGCGGTATTTGGTACGATGTTTGGGGTAGTGACTTCTCTCGGCTTAGGCGTGATGCAGATTAATGCTGGTCTGGAGAACTTATTTGGCATTCCTAATAGTATTGGCGTACAGTTTGCGATCATTGCTTTTGTGACTGCTATGGCTTGCATCTCTTTGATGCTAGGCCTTGATAAAGGTATTAAACGCTTAAGTGACATCAATATGGGACTGACGGCCGTGCTACTCGCATTTATGGTCATTCTTGGTCCAACCTTGTTTATTTTTGATAGTTTTATCGAAAATGTTGGTAATTATCTAGGATCATTTATCCCTTTGGCAACATGGGGCGAAGCATATAGTAATACAGATTGGCAAAACAGTTGGACGATATTTTACTGGGCATGGTGGGTAAGTTGGGCGCCATTTGTTGGGGTATTTATTGCTCGTATTAGCCGAGGTCGTACGATTCGTGAGTTTGTATTAGGGGTTTTATTGATCCCAATGACTATTTTGTTTTTTTGGTTTACCACGTTTGGTGGCGTCGCTATTCACATGGAACTGCTGGCAGGGATGAGTCCTGATGTCGTGAGTCCGGGATTGGTTTCGGCCGTGCAAGCAGATATCGGTAGTGCGATCTTTAAGTTGGTTGAATACTATCCAATGACCAAACCTGTGACGTTGCTAATCGTTATTATGATTGTATTGTGGTTTGTGACTTCCTCAGATTCAGCGAGTTTTGTCATTGATATGTTGACGGCTGGTGGCGATACCAATCCACCAAAAATTCAGCGCTTATTTTGGGCAACAACAGAAGGAATTATTGCAGCGATATTATTGGCCGCAGGAGGTCTAGACGCGCTAAAGGCGGCTGCTATCGTAGCAGGGTTACCATTTGCCTTGGTGATATTTGTGATGATGTATGCGCTGCTGCGCGGACTGAGTCGAGATCGATTGATCTTATACCGAGCGCAGCAATACTTTATTACTGAAGAGTCTGCCGATCATAATTCAGCCAATGAGTTCGTTGATGAACATTTACTAAAAGGTCCACCCAAAATTGTAAAGGGTGACTGATAAACCGTAAAAGTCAGTGTATACATTGGCTTTTACATCGTCAGTTTTGTATTCATTTTTACTTTAAAAACGATAAAATATTTGTAGCACAAAATCCTAAGATATCGACGAATCTTAGGATTTTGTGCTTTATGACATTAAGGCTGCTGGCTTCGTTTGATGCCCTGTACTTGGTTCGATGATAGGTACATGGCTCAGCAAAGCGGGTGTTCTAAAAATTGAGATTATGAAATGGATCACGTTAAAGTTGGCCGTTTAGGCCCCTTTCCACGGGTAAGTAAGCCCGTGTTTTTAACCTCGGCGATTTTGATTGTCGTGTTTATTATTTTTGGTGCTTTTTTTAACGAGCAAGCAGAAGTTGTATTTAATCAAGCAAAAGCATTCGTATCTATACGTTTTGGCTGGTTCTTTATTATGGTGGTCAATCTCGCCTTGGTCATGAGTATCTATATGATATTCAGTCGATACGGTGATATTAGGCTTGGTCATCAAACAGAAAAACCTGAATATAATTTATTTTCATGGATTGGTATGCTGTTTTCGGCAGGTATCGGTATTGGGCTACTCTATTGGGGCACTGCCGAGCCGTTATATCATTTCATGGCACCGCCGCTTGGTGAACCTGAAACCATTGCTGCTGCCAAGCAAGCGATGAATATCGCATTTTTACATTATGGTCTACACGTTTGGGCAATCTACGGCATTGTGGCTTTGGCTTTGGCATATTTCCACTATCGCGTTGGCTTGCCATTAGCCATCCGTTCTACGTTATATCCGCTGATTGGCAAAAAAATATATGGTCCTATGGGTCATACCGTCGATACGTTGGCAGTATTTGGCACGATGTTCGGCGTGGTAACGACCTTGGGTCTTGGCGTGTTACAGATCAATTCTGGTCTTGAGACGCTGTTTGGTATTCCGAATAGTATTACGGTACAGATTATACTGATTGCATTTATTACGGTACTGGCTGGAATGTCGCTATTCTTGGGGCTTGATAAAGGTATTAAGCGCTTAAGTGATATTAATATCTTCTCTACTATTTTATTATTAAGCTTTGTGATTATCCTAGGGCCGACACAATTTATCTTTAATAGTTTCTTTGAAAATATCGGCAATTACCTACATCAAGTCATACCTCTAGGTCTGTGGACGGAGTCTTATGAAGGTCAAGATAATTGGCAGTCGTCTTGGACAGTTTTCTATTGGGCATGGTGGATTAGCTGGTCGCCGTTCGTTGGTGTGTTTGTCGCTCGTATCTCACGTGGTCGTACCATTCGCGAATTTATATTAGGCGTATTATTAATCCCTATTACCATATTATTCTTATGGTTCACCGCATTCGGTGGCTCGGCAGTACATATGGAGCTAATGGCGGCACTTGATCCTAATATAGCAAGCCCTGGTCTTATTGAGGCCGTTCAAGCGGATACAGGCAGTGCTATTTTTAAATTAATGGAATCTTATCCATTAACATCAGCAGTCAATTTACTGATTGTGGTGATGATTGTGCTTTGGTTTGTCACCTCATCAGATTCAGCCAGTTTTGTCATTGACATGCTGACTTCAGGTGGTGATACCAATCCACCAAAGATTCAGCGTCTATTTTGGGCAGGTACTGAAGGGGTGATTGCTGCTGTGTTATTGGCGGCAGGCGGTTTGGGTGCGCTACAGGCAGCGTCTATCGTGTCAGGCTTTCCTTTTGCCATTGTTATATTGATTATGATGTATTCGTTATTGCGAGGGTTGAGTCGAGATCGCTTGATCTTGTATCGCCAGCAGCAATGGTTTATTACTGAAGAGTCTGCAGAACACAATTCAGCCAACGAGTTCCGTGATGAAGATCTATTAACGGGACCACCTGATCTGGCAAAACCTGATGATTAGATTGTATAAAAGTGAAGCATAATTAATTCACTATAAAAAAATACGTACTATTAGCATAAATTAAAAAGTCTCAGCTTATGATTAAGCTGGGACTTTTTAGTTGCAATTGATGGCGTATTTTTTAAAAATTTATCGTGTTATAGTCAACAAACAGTAAAAGCGCGACAGTACCGCTGGAATGGATTCTTGAAGCCACTGTCTGCAACGGCACAGCAAGCGAAGAAAATTTATACCAGTAGTAACTGACTATTGATGGATACATTTAACTTTTTACCGACTATATCTCTATGAACATTCGCCTTTTGTATAGCTGACTGCACCAGTGACATTACAGGCGGAACAGGCATTACCTGCCGTTTGCGTGCTAAATCCTGTTGGCGTTTTAACTTTGACGCAGACAGGATCATATTGCATGGTACACATGGTTTTGTCCGAGCTACTAGGCGCACACTGAGTAAAAATACCAGCATTCGTTTTTTGGTTTTTAGTCGCGGTGGCATGCTCTGTTTGAATAGGCGTCGTGTTGGGGGCGGGAATATTGACCACACTACTACAGCTTGCCAAAGCCATGGCTAATGGTAGTCCCAATAGGAGTGATTTGAGCAATGGTTGTTTGAGTAAAAAAAGCCATGATTTGATTAAAATGTTGTGCATAATAATATCTCCTTATAGATAAAATTCGATAAATTCCCATTATCGATCATTGGTTTTAATCTTTTTACCTCTATCGATCATCGAGTGATCTAAAGCCAATAGTAGCCTATTTATAAAAAGTCATCTACCATCTACTCATCGAATGACAGTCAATAAAAAACCCAAGTCTCATATTAAAACTTGGGTTTTACAGTGTTTTTTCTATAAGTTAAAAACAGCTATTATTCAGCGTTTTTCCCTTCTTGATTCAAATCTACATATTTATCAAAATTTTGCGCATAATCAGTCAAATTATCGCTCAGCATTTGGCGATATTGTTTAACATAAAACTCGACGATATCGTCTTTTTCTTTGGCAAAATCATCACCTTTGATGAAACCAATAGAAGCGACTGACGCACTATAACGTGCTGCTGCGTACAACAAAGAAGCGCCTACTTGTCCTGAATGTGCTTCAGGACCTAACTGACTGTTTGCAATACCGATGATAGCATCAGCACGTTGATAAAATGACTGCATTTCTGGGGTAATCTCAATGCTGGTATCAACATTATTGCCTTGAGTGTTGCTGTCTTGGATATTGTCTTGAGACATAAGCGACTCCTAATAAGTGTCAGTAATTTTCTATGTATAAAGAAGGTTTGTAAAAATTTAAAAGTATGTCTTTTACAACCCAGCATCTGCTTTTAAGATATCTGCTTTGTCTGTTTTTTCCCACGTGAAGGCAGTCTCTGATCCTTGACGACCAAAATGACCGAAAGTAGCCGTTTGCTGATACATGGGCTGCAATAAATTTAGCATACGAGTAATGCCATAAGGACGCAGATCAAAATGGGCGCGAATCAGACGGATGATCTCATCATTGCTGATTTTATTAGTGCCAAAAGTATTGACAGAGATAGAGGTTGGCTCAGCGACACCAATCGCATAGCTCACTTGTATCTCACAGCGCTCCGCAAGTCCTGCTGCGACGATATTTTTGGCAACATAACGGACAGCATAAGCGGCGCTACGATCTACTTTTGAGGGATCTTTGCCACTAAAGGCACCGCCACCATGACGCGCCATACCACCATAAGTATCAACAATGATTTTACGACCAGTCAATCCTGCATCCCCAACAGGGCCACCGATGACGAATTTACCGGTTGGATTGATGTGATAGCGCGTGCCAGCATGTAATAGATCCGCTGGCAGTACTTGTTTGATGATGGATTCCATGATGGCTTCTTGTAAATCGCTTTGCGAGATACTGGGATCATGCTGCGTAGACAATACCACGGCATCAATCGCCACTGGTTTATTGCCATCATATTTTAATGTCACTTGCGCTTTTGCATCGGGGCGTAACCACGGCAGATCTCCTGAGCGACGCAGCTCAGATTGACGCTCCATCAAGCGATGAGCAAATTCGATAGGGGCTGGCATTAGTACGTCAGTTTCATTGCTGGCATAGCCGAACATAAGACCTTGATCGCCTGCACCTTGCTCTTCAGGATCTTGGCGATCGACACCTTGAGCAATTTCAGGTGATTGCTTACCAAGCATATTAATCACCGCACAAGTCTCGCCATCAAAGCCTAAGTCTGAATGGTGATAGCCAATACCATTCACCGTATCACGCACAATACGCTCAAAGTCGACATTGGCTGTGGTGGTAATTTCACCAGCCAATACTACCGCGCCTGTCTTAACCAACGTTTCACATGCCACGCGTGCATGCAAATCTTCAGCTAAGATAGCGTCAAGGATAGCATCGGATATTTGGTCAGCCATTTTATCAGGATGGCCTTCACTCACAGATTCTGAGGTAAATAAGTTGTATTCACGCATAATGGGATCGCTTAGTTGCAGGGACTGTCGTTTACGAATTCAGTCATTATTAAATGTATAGAAAAACAAAAGACGAAAAGGAATCAAAAAATTAGCATATTTTAACGTGTATCGACGCAAAACTCTAGCGATGGATAGTATTATGAAGTAACTGGGTATTGACTAAATAGGGTAGAAGTCATCAACCTCACTGTCTTCTTGCCAGCGATATTCTGTATATTTGGCGATATATCGTGCCGTCTCAATATCCTGTCTATCAGCAATGAATCCTAGTACCATATCCATGCCAGCACTAACACCTGAGGAAGTATAAAATTTGCCATCGACCACCCAGCGCGCTTGCGCTACCCAGTTGACCTGATTTGATTGAGATATGATCCATTGCCAGGCCATTTTATTAGACGTTGCACGTTTACTATTTAGAGCCCCGGTCTTAGCTAATAATGCACTGCCAGTACAGACGCTTAGTACCCAGTTAGCCTGATCAATAAGTGTCATAAGTGTCTGCAAAAAGGAACTATTATTGATTTGCAGCCGAGTACCCATCCCGCCCGGCACCAATAAAATATCGGTCTGATATTCTAATTCTGTGACAGCGACTGTCTGCACAGCTACACCATGCTTATTGTGAATAATGCCACCGCTGATGGAGGCAAATTGAAGTCGATAATGCTCAGGCAAGCAGCCAAACATCTCGATAGGTCCAAAAAGATCCAAGGTCTCAAAATCATCAAATAATAGGGCAGTAAGGGTTTGCATTTGTTTTCCTTTATTTAAAAATAACGTTTATAAAGATAAGTGGGCGTTTACTGAGTCCTGTAACCATGATACCAATGCTTGATCCATGTATTGATAATCATCAGGGATATCTAAGACAATAAGTTCTTTCTGACTGATCTGGTGTTGAAACTGTTCATGAATATAACGCTTATGCTTATTTTCCATCACAAAAATAATATCTGCCCAATTTACATCTTTTAAATGTATTTGTTTGCGAGCAGAACGACTAATGCCTGCAGAACGAACATTTAGATTAGGATGATTTGAATAGATGTTTTCAGCAGTCGGACTGCGCCATTTATTTTTGGTACAAACAAAGAGTAAATTCATCGAACCTCTCGCTATAAATGAAAGTTACCACTATAAATGAAGGTCACAACTCTACAAATCCTGCTTTATCCTTAAACATGCATTCGTCATAGACAGGGCATGCACCGCATTTGGGTGTACGTGCTTGACAGGTATAGCGTCCATGTAAAATCAGATAATGATGCGCATCAACAATGAAGTCATCTGGAATGCGTTCGACCAGCTTTTTTTCAACAATTAAGACATTTTTACCAGTGGCAAGACCAGTGCGATTGCCCACACGAAATATATGGGTGTCCACCGCCATAGTGGGCTGACCAAATGCAGTATTTAACACCACATTGGCTGTTTTGCGTCCTACGCCTGCCAGTGATTCTAGGTCTTTGCGATTATCAGGAACGGTGCTGTCAAATTTCTCGATCAAATCACGACAGGTTTTGATGACATTTTTGGCTTTGGCATTATACAAGCCAATATTTTTGATATAAGACTTTAGGCCGTCTTCACCCAATGCCAATATCGCCTCTGGCGTATTTGCCACCGGATATAATTGCTGGGTGGCAATGTTAACGCTCACATCTGTCGCCTGCGCGGATAATATAACCGCAATAAGCAGCTCAAAATTACTGCCATAATTGAGCTCAGTGACTGGTTCGTCAATCGTCGCTGCCAATTTTTCAAAGAATTGACGAATATCACGATTGGGCATCCGCCTTGAGGGCGGGGTATCCGCTGTTTTATGTTTGACCGTTTTACTCATGATATTTGACTATTGTTTTAGTGATTGGTGTTGCAAAATTATATGCTAGCGATGACGTTTATGTTAATTATTAAAGTATCAATCGCGTAATCAAAGCGCTACTTGTAATGATTCGAGCTCGGCTTGTAACGCTTCAAGATCGGCTTGTTTTTGATCGTTTGCACGAACACTTAGCTGCTTTTCTAGCTTTTTAATCTTAGTACGTAGTTTAGCTGCCGCAATGGTATTTTTTGCTTGTGCTTCGCTGATGTTCAAAGATTGGCTCGCCGCGTTATTTAGTTTGGCTTCGACCATACTGACCACAGGTCTACTATGGCTGCTATCAGCAAGCTGCTCAGTCACGCGATTCAAATGAGTATGATAACGCTGTCTTAAGTCTTCCTGTTCAGACACACGCTCAGATATAGAAACCTCACGCTCTATGGTGATCAAATCAATGCAATCGACAGGACAAGGCGCGATACACAACTCGCAGCCTGTGCATAAATCTGTAAAGATGGTATGCATATGCTTGCCAGTGCCGACGATAGCATCCACTGGGCAAGCAGGAATACATTTGGTACAGCCGATACAGTCATCCTCACGGATAACAGCACGTACCTCGGTCGGCCGCGCAGATGTGGCGTCTATTGGCCACTGAGACGGAACGGCGTTAAGTATCGCCTCATTGCTATCAGGATTAATGATTTGAACAATAGCATTGGTCACGGGCTGACCACCAGGCACACATTTATTGTATGGCTCATCATTTAGCACGATGGCAGTGGCGTACGGCAAACAGCCATCTGGATGCTCGCATAAACCGCATTGTGTTTGGGGAAGGCAAGCGTCTATGCGCTCGATTTTATCTAGCACGTCATCATTTAGCGTGGTGATATTTAAGCTGTCAAATAAAATGGGTAAATCAGACAGTCGTGTAAGCTTGACGCGTGTGTTGACGCTTGGTTCTGTGAGAGTACTGGCGTTGTTTTTGAGCATTGAATTATTGGCCTTAACATCGGTCATTATCAGCTTTTTTGGCTTATAATCCGTAAATGGTTAGGTGAAAATGGACACGTTTGGTAGGGCGCTATAGGCATTATAAAAAGTGCTATGACTGAATAGAGGATAGTACTATACAATGGTGCCGTTTATCGCGCTTATGTAGCGAAAGATTAACACATTTGGGGGCTTAAAACATCTGTATCGAGTACATAGCAATCAGAATTCAGCAACATGCATGGCGATAGTCAGTCCTAAATAAAATAGCGGCAAAGAGAAATCTTAGCGAGCACGTTTTATATTTAAAATGTACGCTCTCATTATTACTGATTTATATCGTATCTAAAATATATACACTGGCATTCATATCTGTACAAATATTTTTGGAGGTAAAATGACTCGTTCGATGAATACCAATGCCGTACTGTATTTATTGCTATGTACGTTTTTATGGGGCGCAAGCTTTCCTGTGGGCAAACATGCTTTGGGTGAAGTCAATGCTTTAACCTTGGTCATGTGGCGCTTTAGTATTGCTTCGGTATGTTTGTACTTTTATGCAAAATATAAACATATGCCCATACCCAATCTCACCTCAAGACAGTGGGCGTGGGCCATTGGTGTGTCTGTGATCGGTGTTGGTGGTTTGAATCTGGGTCTGTTTACAGGCTTGGCGCAGACCAATGCCAATAATGGCGCGCTAATTATGGCGCTTAGTCCGCTGGTGACCTCTCTGATTGGTTCTGTGGCGCAGCGGCAACTGCCAACAAAAGGTGCGCTATTTAGTTTGGTGGTGTGCTTATCTGGTGTACTGCTGGTGCTCACCGATGGTGCGTTTGCCAAATTGTTAGGATTTGAGTTTAACCACGGGGATCAAATAATTTTCTTGGGGATGCTATGCTGGAGTCTGTACACCCATCTGACCCAAGGAATCAGCCGCTGGATGCCGATGATTCCTTATACCTTGGTCGGTATGCTCTCAGGTCTTGGGGTGATCTCGCTTATGGTGTTGTTCAGTGCAGAAGTGCATCCATTACAAGAAAGCCTTGCTATCAGTCGTAGTGTCTTTGGTGACCTGATATTTATCGGTGTCTTTGGGACAGTTGGTGGTTATCTGCTGTGGATTTCTGGGGTCAAGCAATTGGGTGCGGCCAATGCGTCTTTATTCTTTAATTTTGTGCCCGTTTTTGCAGCGCTCACAGCATTTGCGTACGGTCAACAAGTCACTGCATTACAAGTATTGGGAATGGCCATTGTGATTGCTGGGTTATTGATACCAAGACTGGTCAAATGGCAGCATCAACGTTTTGTAGATCGTAAGGTAGTCTGATTAAGCTGATTTAACTTGATAGACGAATCCCTTGTTCATCAGCGACTTGCGCGATCAGCTCATAAGCAATACTGCCTTTAAAGGGTATTTGGGGCAGGTTTGAGAGATCAAAAAAATCAGCATGCGTCAGCTCTTCTTCTTGAATGACAATGTCACCGCTGGCATAAGACGCTCGGAACCCAAGCATTAAGTTAGAGGGAAATGGCCATGGCTGACTACTGACATAGCGTATGTCAGTCACACTCAGATTCACCTCTTCAGCTACTTCACGTACGACCGCATGCTCTAGGCTTTCACCCACTTCTACAAAACCTGCAATCAAGCCATACATGAGCGGCAGTTTTTGCTCGCCATAGCGATGATGATGCGCCAGCAAAATTTGCATTTCTCCCGTCTGTGGATTTGGGCGAGTGATGGCAGTGATGACACAAGGCTGTACCCGCGGATATTGACGCAGATGGCACACTGGACAGATCATGGCACGCTCATCTATTTCGGCAGGAACGGCTGGGGTGGCGCAGCGACTACAGAACTGTGTGTCTTCCTGCCAACGCAATAACTGCATGGCTTGGCTAATTTGATTAGATAATGCAATCGGCAATTGAGTGATGAGCTGTCTATAAGGCAAGAAAGCGTTATCGTCGTTATCAGCGATTTTCTCAGAGATGAGTGGCAGTTTAATATTATGCGCGATGGCATAATCATAAGTAACGGCGCTGGTCGCTTGAGCCGTAAAGGTATCAATATCAGTATTGTCACTGTCGATATCAATCGAATGCTCTAAAGCGCTATCAGCCAGCCAATGACTTGGCGCTAGGCTTTCGATTAGCGTTACAGAACCAAGCTGATAAGCTGGCTGGCATTCGCTATCGTCTGAGCCTGTCATGGACGGTGGTAATTGAACTTGCAGTGGCCACCAGCCATCAGAGGTTTGGCGACATAGGAGGGTGTCATCCCTAAATACAAAGGCACTGGTCATATAAAATTTCCAAAACGTAAAAAACAAGTCTGTAGTATCTAAAATACAGACTTGTTTAAAGTGAGAAAGATAAATAAAAATGTCTGTCAGAAAAAAATATCGACATCATAACTATAGTCAGTTCAATATAGAGTCGATACATTAATAATCACGTGCGACTCGTGTAAATTTTTCTTGCTTGCTGTTATTACGGAGTCTGCGGAACTGTTATTCGAAAAATATGCATTCCCCGTCGCACTGTATTGGTTTTACAAGAATTCACTATAGTTAGAACGTATACATATTGAGCCATATGATAATTAGGCCGCGAGTAGATGACTCAAGCTTTGCTGACCCACATCAAGTGCTTGTTTGCTCACAGGACGGTTGTGCTCAAAGCCATCTAAATGATAGTCGACTGCCATAATGACATCCGCGATACAGGCAAGTGTATGGTCTTCTATGCGGTGTCCGCTTTCGATACGTTGCTCAATATAGTTGGCCAATTGACTGAGCATACTGGCAGGTGTTGGCAGCTGTAAGAAGCGCACAGCCCCTGACACTTGGCGCATCATTTCAGGTACGTTTTGAATATTGAGTAGATCTCGCTCTGGCTCATCCAAATAGTCATTGATGGCTTGTTCAGCACTGGCAATGGCGGTACGACTTTCTTGTACCAAAGTGTTATGAGCTGTATTGAGCTGATGTAATGAAATATGAGGATTATTGAGTGGCAAATAGATAGCCCCTGGCGTGTGCATTTCTGCCATAGAAATAGCGGCATTCTCCGCATGCATCAATGCCAGTAGTAAATGATCGAAATCATCAGGCGAGGGCGCTTGCCAATGACGGACAGCCTTTGCGGCTGTGCTGAGGCTATCGGCGGCACTGGATAGACCAAGCAAGCGTAGCGCCGAACTTAATTCAGTGAGATCGTTGATAATTTGTGCAGTTTGCATGTCAATAGGATTAATTGAGTCACCACGCGCGTAACTGTCCACATGTTCTTTGATCGTATTGATTTGAGTCTGAATGATGGTGTTCAACGTATCGGTGAGGGCGCGATTAGGACCGAACAAGAAACGTTTCATTTGTTCAAGCTGGCAGCTTTCTAACTGATTGTTTGCATATTGCTCACGTAGGTGTTGCGCCTCTTTATTGTCACGCTGGCAAGCCAAACCGACTAAATCAGCAAAACGCTTATCCATCACCGGTAAATAACTTTGGAACTGTTGCTCTAAATAAATAAACGTATGTTTTTGGCTAAGATTTAGCGGTAAGATAGCGGCGATATCAGTGACGGCGGCATTGGCAGCTTGCCAAAATAGGCTAGTAGTATTTGCGGCTATCAACGCACAAGCTGCACTCATGGCATCAAGCTTTTGCTGATCGTCTGCGCTAATATTGCCATCTCGATTGAGCAGAGCAACGCCAAGACCACTACGATAAGCATAAGTCAGTAACTCATCATCAAGGTTGAGCGCTTTTAGTGATTGAAAGTTTTTTTCAGGATTGGCGATGATGACACTACTGCTGCCAAAAGTAGAAAAATAGTCTGCTGCGATAGGAGTCTGCTGCCCGTGAGCATTTAGCCTATTGATGACAGGCAATAATAAAGTGGGCTCTACCGACTCTGTTAATAGCACAAACTCGACATAGCGATCCAGCATCATAATCGCTTCTGATAAATCCATAATTAAGTGAATATCATTATTGTCGCCATTATCATAAAGGCGCTGTAAACCGTGAACAATCGCGTTGTTCAAGACCTCGCCACCGACCAAAGAGATGAGCTTAAAGAGATAAGACAGCTGCTTTAGGATAGTAATAGAGTCTAACAATAAAGGGGCTTGACTACTGTCATCAGTAAACTCGCTCAGATGAATCTCAGTATCTTTTAGGGTCGCAATGATCTCTTCATGCAACAAATGTAATGATGGTAGGTTGAAATCAGTAACACTAAGCGTTGGGGCGGTTAACTTCATTTGCGTAGACTGTTCCATAGGGAGTTTTCCATAACGTGCTGATGAGAATAGCGATGGTTTAAATGATGCCTAAAAGTGTTTATCAGTGATGTTTTAACGCTTAGGGCGTGTTTGAGTCTTCACAAATAGGCACTGCTGTTGGCTAAAATAGCGCCAGACAAGGAGCAAGTCGACGATAATGTTAATACCTTAGCGAGACTTACAACGTAGTATGGGGTAATTTTAGCATCAGCCCTGAGGACGGAGTAAGCAAAGTACTGCTTTGCCCGTCCGCAAGACAAGAGCTATGCTCGCAGTGAGGACAGAACTCTTTTTTGCCGCTTCATTGTTAAAAAAAGACGCTTAGAATGACTAAACTTACGATTTTTAACGTCGAATCGCCCAAAAAATAGTTCATGTCAGTGCCATGGTTGAAGGATCAAACACGCCCTAATATAACAATGTTCAAGACTGTATTGTGTAAATGATAATGCCATACGCTTTTTAAACGACGGCTACATATTGGCTTTGAGCGCAGGATAATCGTCTGAAAGCGAGGCATACCAGTTCTGGTCGGTATTCTCATCTATGGTCGATTCTAATAATAGCGCTGCTAGATTGGCAAAGCTTGCATGAGTTGTCTGCCCGCCATCTGTTTGTGTGTCTTCTTCAATGGCGAGCGTGACCTGTCCGCCCGTCATCGCCAAATATACTTCAGCCAAAATTTCTGAGTCAAGTAACGCCCCGTGGAAGGTACGATCTTGCTTACCCACATCTAGGCGGCGTACTAAAGCATCTAGGGTGTTTTTTTGCCCAGGGTACTGCTGCTTAGCCATTGCGAGCGAATCGGTCACTTTTACCCGCTGTGCAAAGTCTGTCAGTCCGACTTTGGCAAACTCCATGTTCAAGAAGTTCATATCAAACGAGGCGTTGTGAGCGATGACTTCTGCACCGTCCATAAAGTCATATAGTGATTGTGCGACTTGATCGAATGTGGGTTTGTCTGTCAAAAATGCTTCAGAGATACCATGAATGCGAATGACCACGTCATCCATACCGCGCTGTGGATTGATATAAACGTGGAGTTTTTCGCCCGTAAATTTACGCCCGATCATCTCGACAATACCGACCTCAATGATACGATCACCTTTTAGGGGATCAAGTCCCGTAGTCTCAGTATCCATAATGAGTTGGCGATCAGATTCATGGCGATGTATCGGCTTAGGTAGCAGTGGTCTAAAGTGTGGATTGGCGCGACTGGTATCACCATCGAAATTTTCTGCCTCAGCTGCTACTGGCGTATTACTATCTATGATTGTATCAGTCATGGGCGTATGGGCTTCTGGCATATCTGTGGTACTCATTAGTTTGGTCGCAGGACTCTGTTTGTAATCATGGTCTTGATAGCGATCTGTTTGTATTATAGCGTCTTTATTTATCGGATTATCGTCATTGTTATGACTTTCTAGTGCTTCTTCATTATGCTCGTCATCATACTCATCATCTACTACATCAAGACCTAATGGATCAAAACTGAGCCAATCGTCGTTAGATGAGGATGATATTTTATCAGTCGTTATCTGATCTTTTTTTTTAGCGTTATCTTGAGCCTCTATTATCGAGACGTTTTCACTGCTGGACGTTACGCCTAAGTTTGCTAACTCGTCCGCTTTTTCGTTGCCAGCATGTCCAGCGTGGCCTTTGACCCAGTGCCAATCAACAGGACGCTGCTGGCATAGCGTATCTAATTGTTGCCAAAGGTCTTGATTGGCCACAGGTTTTTTGCTGGCTGTTTTCCAGCCTCGTTTTTTCCAACCATCAATCCATTCGGTAATGCCTTTTTTGACATAACTTGAATCTGTCCAAATCTCAAGATTTTGTTCAATTGGGCTATGTGTTAATGCTTTTATCGCGCCCATCAGTTCCATACGATTATTGGTGGTTTCTTTATCGCCACCATACAAATCCTGCGTGCGTCCGTCACTAAAAATAAGGTGCGCGCCCCAGCCACCAGCGCCAGGATTGCCTTTACAGGCGCCGTCCGTATAGGCAACGGTCGTATTTGATTTAGCCGCCAACGGGTTCATCGCGTTATTTGTATTGAATTGCTGCGTTGAGGTGCGAGTGTCTGACATAAAAGCTTATTAACCTAATCAATGATAAACGTAGGGGAGAGCGCAGAGGATTTCTAACGGTATTTTCACGATAGCAATGCCTTCATATGCTGGGCTTGAGTATAACAAATCTATCATTAATATGGGCAGTTGCCATGCACAAAATCGCAAAACCATCTATCGCCTTTCTCATGATAATAATAACGGTTTAGTTTTCTGTTAAAATAACGCCAGTCGCTAACAAATGCAGGATAACCCTATTATGGCCTTATGCTCAAACGTTTTTTCTAAAAGACTGACATGCCTAACGGTCAGGATCGCTGTGAGTAGTATGGTGTTTTTGACGGCTTGTACTGACAGTCATACGCAGAACGATACAAAAGTGGCTGAGGCGACAGATTTATCTGTTTTTGAGGGATGTTATACGGTCAGTCATGACGAGCCTGCCCAAATAAAAGTCAGCCAACAAGACGGCTCTTGGGTAATGCAAATGAAAGAGCCTGCGAGTGCCAAACGTGTTTGGGACAATCCTGAGCCGTTAGAAGTGATTAAAAATAGTGATATACCGCAGTTTTTCTCTATTGACTCTGATAACGTCGATGCGGTCATTGGCCGTCCGGATAGAGTGTTGGTGCTGGCTCATGTCAAACCCGTTTATGCCAATATCGATCCATTACTAGACAGTGAGTATTTGTCCTATATTTATCGTGGTGCCAATACCATTTATCGCGTGGAATGTGATGACGTCAATACCGATATCCTAGCGAATCCGCATGCCAATATTATTATTGATAATGTTGATAAGCCTATTTAAGTAAACATTTGAGTCGGTATTAAGTAAACGTCATTATTAAGTAATCGTCATTTATTATAAATTACCTTTTGTTATAAACCGTTATGTCATTAGAGTCAGGCAATATGAATTTTTTTAGTTATGTGGTGTTGGGTGGATTTTCTTACGCTGCTGGTTGGGCAGTCAGAACCTACGTGCTCGATAAAAAGCCGACACCTGAGCAACCTTATAATCTAAAACATCCGACAATCTTAGCGTATTTGGGCGGGTTTTTTATTATTATGCTGGTGACCTCGTGGCTGATTGGTCGTTACGCCCTTGGACACGCCACTATTGATTTGCCATTTATTATTGTCAATAGCCTCGTTGCGACCTTTGTCTATTCATTCGGTCTTAATCCTGAAAAAGCCAATTATGAAGTCCCTGATTAACGATCGTTGATTGATAGATAGATTGATTGATTGATTGATTGATAGCGATAAATAACAAAGACAGCCATTGTCCAAAATATTATGAAGATAAAAGTTGAAAGGTAATAACAAGATATGGATTCAAAGATACCGTGCACCAAGATTGGGCTGAATCGTCGCCAGTTTTTACGTCAATTAGGCATCAGCACAGGGGCAGGATTGTTAGCCACGCAAAGTATCACTCAGGCGCTGGCGGCTAGTACGATTGAACAAGATGACAGTACCTCGTTGACGAAAGATGATTTGCCATCTGCTTTGATGCAAGAGCGTCCGTCATCGCAGACATTGCAAGCGCAAACGAGCTGTATTACTCCTAGTATTGAGACGCGGCTTTTTGCTAGCTCCAACGTAGGCGGCAGTGAAGAGCGCAATCAATTGGCATTGGATCGCGTGGCGTGTGCTGGTTTTAAAGTGAGTAACCCCGAGATTACCACTCGGCAGTATTTGCGTTTTGCTGGTACGGATTCACAGCGAGCGAGTGATTTGCAAAATATCGCTACTGGCGCTATAGCGGCACCCAAGTTATTGCTTGGCGTACGTGGCGGTTATGGGGCGATGAGCTTACTGCCTATGATTGATTGGCCAACGCTTGGGCGTGTCATGAAGGAGCGCGGCACGATACTCACAGGCTTTAGTGATGTAACGGCTATCCAGTGTGCGCTACTGGCAAAAGGAGAGATGAGCGCCCTTGCCGGCCCCATGCTTTATAGCGAGTTTGGCAAAATTAAACCAGATCAAGTGACTTGCCAACAATTTGCTGAAGCATTAACCAATCCTAATCTAACAATTACTATCCGAGATGCATCTTTAACCAGTCCAAATCTGCCTAGTATTCTGTCAAATAATGAGCCAAAAACGGTAACGGGCACTATTTGGGGCGGCAATTTAAGCGTGGTGTCGGCGCTGGCAGGTAGTGAATATTTGCCAAGGATTGCGGGCGGCATTGTCTTTTTGGAAGATGTGGGCGAGCAAACTTATCGTATCGAGCGGATGCTGTATGATTTGTATCTGGCAGGCATGTTTAAAGGTCAGCAAGCGATTGTATTTGGGGCGCTATCGAGCACGGGTGAAGACAGTTATGACAAGCGTTATGATGTTGCTACGGTGATTCGTCAATTGCATGAGCTGACAGGATTACCGATTTATAGTGGCATGAGCTTTGGGCATATTGGAAAAAAACACAGCTTTCCACTGGGGTCGACGTGCCAAATTAGCCCAAATACAAGCGGTGGCTATCAGTTGGCATTTGCTGATTATCCAACGATTAAAGCCGATACTATCCATGTCGAAGGGTTGTGGCAAGTAGCCCAGTAACTGTGCTATAGACCGTCCGAAATAAAATAAATACGTTAGTAGCTACGTGCTACTGGGGTAATTTTTTAGCTTGCTGTTCGCCAGCGTGACAGAGGCTGCAAAAATTTACCCCAGCAGACCTATGCTGGTTTTAAATGGAATGTATTAACAGCCACAGCGGTGTAGGATATTATCTTCAAATCGCCAATCTCGAAAACTTTTCTTGATACTCTTTTGGGGTCAACTCAGTGGCACGTTTAAAAAGACGCGTAAATGATGAAATGTCATCGTAACCCACTTGCTCAGCCAGTGATTTGATGGTCACATCACCTGATTCCAATAAACGCTTTGCCTGTTCGATTCTGACAGCTTGAATATACTCAATCGGGCGCATGGCAACCGCGGCTTGGAAGCGTCTGTTTAATGTACGCGGTGTGATGTTGACCATGGCTGCCAATTGGCTGACTTGAATAAGTTGATTGAAATTTTCTTCAATGAATTCTTGTACTTGCTTGACCAGTTGGTCTGCATGCGGTTTATGCAACGTCACATTGGTATAGCTGTTTTGATTGCCTCTTTTGCTATCGATAATTTGAGTTTTTGCCACTTGGGTAGAAATCTCGCGCCCGCAATAACGTTCTATTAGTAATAATCCCAAATCATAAAACGCGCTGCCTCCTGCCGCACAAAATATAGTGCCTGATTGGTTTGTTGAGTCACTTTTTGACTGGCTTTTTGATTGATTCTTTGATTGATTCTTTGATTGAGTGACAAACTGATTTTCTTGCAAATCAACCAGTGGAAAGTCTGCCTTAAATTTATTGGCATAGCCCCAGTGGGTTGTCGCTATTTTATTATCCAATAATCCTGCCTCTGCCAAAAAGAAAGCACCGCTACAGTTACTGGCGATATCTGCTTTGGTATTTGCCAGTCGTTTCAAATGCGGTAATAACGCGCTATTTTGCCTCAATACCTTATCAATTGAATCGCCAATGGTTGGGATTAATAGTAAGTCGCACTCTGTCACCTCTCGAATATCGCAATGCGCTTGCATGATTAAGCGATTGCTACATCTAATATCGACGCCGCCTAAGCTTGCTATTTGCACATTAAATCTAGGTTCTACGGCCTCACCCAAAAATCGCTGCCAACTGACACCCGTAAATGAAAATAAGTCTAATGCACCCGCGAGTACACTACCAAGCACGCCATCGAAGCCCAAAATAATAACTTTAAAAGGTTTAAAATTAGGCATCAGTCTCTCACTTCATTATTTTATTTACGAAAAATCACGTTTTTTTAGTGGATTTTTCTAAATTTATGTCTTATTTGACCATGATTATGTCATAAATGACAATACGGTAACGCGTTAAATTGGCTTAGTATCTATTGATAACCAATTTTATTTTGTTAACAGCAACAACACTAACGAGAATATTATGGCAGCCGATACGCTTATCAATGATTTTGAATTACCGTTTCAGTTATATGATGTACTGGGTACAGAAAAACTAACCGAACATCCCAAATTTTCAGAACACAGCCGCGAAACGTTTGATGCGGTATTGGATACAGCAAACAAGGTCGCAACTGATTTGTTTTTGCCGCACAACCATCTTGCAGACAAGAATGAGCCACAGTTCGATGGCAAAAAAGTCAGCATGATAGCCGATGTCAAGGTCGCGTTTGATGCGTTTCGTGAGTCGGGCTTCATCGCTGGTCGTTATAGCTTTGACGATGGCGGCATGCAATTACCTGAAACGGTCATGACAGCGGTGGCAGGTTATTTTATGGCGGCCAATCCTTCAACGACGGCTTATCCGTTTTTAACCACGGCGGCAATTAATGTCATCTCACATTTTGCTAGTGATGAGATTAAAAACGCCTTTATGCCGCGTATGTTAACGGGAGATTTTACGGGCACCATGGCATTAACGGAGCCGCATGCTGGCTCGTCACTGGCTGATATAAAAACCACCGCTGTCAAACAAACCGATGACAGCTATCGCGTAAAAGGTAGCAAGATTTATATCTCAGGTGGCGATCATGAGCTGTCTGACAATATTGTGCATTTGGTATTGGCTAAAGTGCCAGGTGGTCCGGGCGGCGTCAAAGGCATCTCTTTATTTGCCGTGCCCAAGTATCGTTTAAACGATGACTTATCCGTTGGCGAGCGCAATGACGTACATTTGACAGGACTCATTCATAAGCTCGGTTATAGAGGCGCTACTTCTACTGCACTGAGCTTTGGCGATAAGGGCGAATGTTACGGTTATCTTATCGGTGACGAGCATTTCGGCTTACGCTACATGTTTAAAATGATGAATGAAGCGCGTATCGCCGTTGGTTTTGGCGCAGCGATGATTGGGTATCGTGGCTATCAGTATTCGCTTGATTATGCCAAAGACAGAACGCAAGGCAGAATCGCACCCAACAATAAGCCTGAAGATGCGGCAACAGCGATTATTCAGCACGGTGATGTCAAACGTATGCTGCTGGCGCAAAAAGCCTATGCCGAAGGTGGAATTTCTTTGTGTTTATACGGCTCAAACCTCATTGATCGTATCAATACTTGTGAAGATGCAACGCTAAAGGCTGAGTTGTCAGAATTGTTGGATCTGCTCACGCCTGTGTTAAAAGCATGGCCGTCTGAATATGGTCCAAAAGCCAATGATTTGGGTATCCAAGTATTGGGCGGTGCAGGTTATACCCGTGAGTATCAAGCCGAGCAATTTTGGCGCGACAATCGTCTAAATCCTATCCATGAGGGCACAAATGGCGTGCAAGCTTTGGATTTGTCATTTCGTAAGTTATGGCAAAACAAAGGGCTTGGCATTCAAATTCTAAAACGTGAAATGACGCAAGATTTAGAAAGCGCAGTCACTCTAAAAACCACACCAGAGACCGCCAAACTTGCGGGTAAATTGATGCCTTATATGGGTCATTTACATGAAGTGCTGGTTCATTTGAGCAAAATTTTGCAGACAGAAAAAGCGCTAACACTGACTGGTAACGCGCAAGCATTGATGAATGTTTTTGCCTCAATCGTCGTCAGCTGGATTTGGATTCGCCAAGCCAGCAAAGCGGAGCAATTGCTAAGCGAAATTAACGATAGCGGCACGCAAGATGCTGAAAAACAAAATTTCTATCGTGGCAAAATACAAGCGGCAAAATACTTTATCGATTGGGAGTTGCCATTAATCAATCGTGATATTGAGCTGTTAAAGAATGACAATGCGGTATGTACTGATATGCAAGCAGAGTGGTTTTAAGTGAATTTTTAATCATGTTTAGTATTAACAATAAATACAAATTTAAAGGAATAAAAAATGACAACAATGAATAAACAGTGGCGTTTAAAACAAAGACCCGTTGGCGAGCCAAGCGCTGAGACTTGGGATTATACCGAGTCAGAATTGCCGACTATTTCAGACGGTGAGTTACTGATAAAAATCGAATATATCTCGATGGATCCGGCGATGCGTGGTTGGCTAAACGATGCCAAATCTTACATCGCACCAGTAAAAATTGGCGATGTCATGCGTGCGGGTACTGTGGGTGAAGTGATTGAAAGCAAGCATGAGACGTTTGCAGTCGGTGACTATGTGGCGGGTCACAATGGCGTACAATCATATGCGGTCAGTGATGGTACTGGATTATATAAAGTCGATCCAAATCTTGCACCGTTGTCTTATTATTTAGGTGTACTCGGTATGCCGGGGATGACGGGCTACTTTGGTTTATTAAAAACGGGCGAGCCGAAAGCTGGTGAGACGGTCGTCGTTTCTGGTGCGGCTGGTGCAGTGGGCGGCTTGGTTGGACAAATTGCCAAAATCAAAGGCTGCCGCGTCGTTGGCATCGCGGGCGGTAGCGAAAAATGTAAATTCTTAGTCGATGAATTGGGCTTTGATGCGGCAATCGACTACAAGAATGAGAATGTAAAAAAAGCGTTAAAAGAAACCTGTCCAAAAGGCGTCGATGTGTATTTTGACAACGTTGGTGGCGATATTTTAAATGACGTATTGACGCAAATTAATCTGCATGCACGTATCGTGATTTGCGGCGCCATTAGCCAATACAACACCACGACAGAGGTGAAAGGTCCATCGAACTATTTGTCATTATTGGTCAATCGGGCGCGTATGGAAGGCATTGTGGTTTTTGACAATATTAAAGAATACCCGACGGCAATGAAAGATATTGCTGGTTGGATTGAGTCAGGTGATATGACAGTAAAGGATCACATCGTTGAAGGTATCGAGACGTTTCCTGATACGTTGATGATGTTGTTTAAAGGTGAAAACTTCGGAAAACTGGTACTTAAGGTAGAGGGATAAATCATGACACTGAATACAAATGGAATTGCATCAGGTGTGGCGAGCAATGTGGCTGGCAAACGGATATTAATCACAGGTGGTGCGTCTGGTATCGGAGCCGCCAGCGCACTGCTGCTAGCAAGTCGCGGTGCCAAAGTGGTGATTGGTGACTTGGCAGAGGAGATGGGAGCAGCCGTTGCCAAACAAGCACAAGATGCTGGCAATAGTATTATCTTTAAAAAAGTGGATGTCACGAGCGGCGATGAAGTACGCACGTTATTTGCTTTTGCGATGGAGACGCTTGGTGGTCTCGACGTCGTGGTAAATAATGCAGGTATCGACCATCAGCCTGCGCCCATGCATGAGCTAAGTGATGAGGATTTTGATCGCAATATCGCTGTCAATTTGAAAGGAGTGTGGCATTGTATGCGCGCTGCCGTCGCTTGTATGGCACCCAATGGTGGCGGTCATGTAATTAACGTGGCATCTATTGCAGGCTTGCGTTCAGCGCCTATGCTATCGGCTTATAGTGCTGCTAAACATGGCGTGATGGGTCTAACCAAGTCGGCTGCCCATGAATATGCACGTGTCAATATTCGTTTCAATGCGGTATGTCCAAGCTTTATCGATACGCCAATGGTACGCAATACCATGGCAAATATGAGTGAGCGCGCACAGGAGGCTACTATAAAAGCCAGCCCACTGCGCCGTTTGGGCAAAGTTGATGAAGTGTCTGGCGCAATTGCGTGGCTGGCCAGTGACGAGAGCACCTTTATGAATGGTCATGCTTTTACCCTTGATGGTGGAATGTTGGCTTGATAGTCAAATAACTGCTGAATTATTACGGTGTTAGCCTCGCGCGATGTACTATGCGTACTATCTGCGCTCAGCTGCCTTGTAATAGATTTGCAGTTTTTTGACTATAACTTATTATATATTGACGATAAAAATCTTAAAATTGAAGCGTTAATTTAAAAAAGCATAAGGAGTTATGATGAAAGATTTATTTGATTTAACAGGCAAAATCGCGTTGGTGACAGGAGCTAGTCGCGGTATTGGTGAGTCTATCGCCCGTCTATTGGCTTCAAGAGGCGCGCACGTTATTGTCTCTAGCCGTAAGATTGACGCTTGCCAAGCGGTTGCCGATAGCATCATCGCTGATGGTCATAAAGCCAGCGCCTTTGCTTGCCATGTAGGCGAGATGGCACAGATTGATGCGATTTTTGAGCACATCAAGAGCGAATTTGGTCAGATCGATATTTTAGTCAATAATGCCGCCGCAAACCCTTATTATGGGCATATATTAGACACAGATTTGGCTGCTTTTGATAAGACCGTTGAAGTCAATATTCGCGGTTATTTCTTTATGTCGACGGCAGCTGGCAAAATGATGCGCGAGCAGGGCGGCGGGGTGATTTTGAACACAGCATCTGTTAACGGTTTGGTGGCGGGTGACAAGCAAGGCATTTACTCAATCACCAAAGCGGCGGTTATCAGTATGACCAAAGCCTTTGCTAAAGAGTGTGGCCCATTAAATATTCGCGTCAATGCGTTATTACCAGGTTTAACCGACACGAAATTTGCCTCTGCTTTGACGACCAATGATAAAGTCTTAAAAATGGCATTACATGCTATTCCACTAGGACGCGTGGCTGATCCTGATGAGATGGCTGGCACGGTATTGTATCTTGTATCGGACGCTTCGAGTTATACCACAGGCGCAACGGTAGTGGTTGATGGCGGCATGCTTGCCTAGTTAATATCTCGTCTATAAAAAATAGAGTCATCTCTAGGGCGTGTCTTCATTTCAAAAATGGTCATAAAAATGAGATAAATTGCCGTCAAACGAGGAAAATAGCGCAAATAATATCGGGATATTAATGAGCTGTTTGACGATGTTTGGCAAAATTTAGCCATTTTTAGCTCATTTAGATAGTATCGTTTGAATTGAAGACACGCCTTAGAACCGTATGCTTATAAATGGCATGCGGTTTTTTATTTAGCTATAGTATGTATTCATATTTGAGGGCAGATCTAAACATGCAAGTATCCCATGATAGAGATTTTATGAATAATACAACATGGCTTTTTGTCCCAGCAACTCGGATCGACCGAGTAGACAAAGCCTTTGCCAGTGGTGCAGCGGCGGTGATTATTGATTTGGAAGACGCCGTTGCTCAAGAGGATAAAGCACAAGCGCGAGAGGCGTTAAAAAAACACTATGATCGTCAGTGTACTAATCAAAATGAGAAGCAAATTTATCAGCCGATTTGGGTACGTATCAATCAAACAGGGACTGAGGCATTTTTCGAAGACATCGCACTATGTCAGCAGATGCCCAAGCTCGCTGGCGTGCTACTGGCCAAAACAGAACGAGCAGCAGATATTGAACGTGTGCATCAGCGTACTGGCCTGCCTGTCATTGCGTTAATAGAAACCGCATTTGGTCTATACCAAATGGACAGCATGGCAAAAGCCACTGGTCTTGCCGCATTCAGCTATGGTTTTTTAGACCTGTGCAATGATCTACGAGTGCAAGTAGGAACACCATCGGCGGAGATAGTCGCTAATCAGATTCGCTATCAGTTAATTTTAACGTCGAAAATTCACCAGCTAGCAGCGCCTATCGACACCATTTATCCTGATTTTAATGATGAAAAAGGTTTACGTACCCGCGTACAGTTGTGGTCACAAATGGGAATGTCAGGGATGCTATGTATCCATCCCAAGCAAGTCACCATCGTTCAGCAATCCTTGCAACCGACCGAAAAAGAATTATCATTTGCTCAGCGTGTGATAGAAGAGTATGAGCGAAGTGGTCAGGCGGTGTTTAAAATAGAAGGCCAAATGGTCGATGCCCCAGTGATTGAGCGCTCTCGACAATTATTGAAGCCGTGATTGGCAAAGTAGCAGGTAAGCAGATAATGGTTTATCATCCATCATACTTATTAATAATTTATAAAAGCACTTTATGATTTTTATCAGTAATACCATCAGCCTTAACGATAGCGACGTCGAGATTAGCGCCATACGCGCACAAGGCGCAGGCGGGCAAAACGTCAATAAAGTCTCCTCTGCGATTCATTTACGTTTTGATATCCATGCTTCTAGTCTGAGCGATGTAAATAAACGGCGTTTATTGGACAGTAAAGACAGTAGAATTACCAAAGAAGGCGTGCTCATTATTAAAGCGCAGCAATTTCGTACGCAAGAGCGCAACAAAATCGATGCGTTTGAGCGCTTGCAAAGCTTTATTACCAAAGCCACTTACGTCAATAAAACTCGTAAGCCGACCAAACCAAGTAGAAATGCCAAACGCAAACGCGTCGATCAAAAAACCCAGCGCGGTAAGACCAAAGTACTACGTGGCAAGGTAGATTATTAAATAGCCTATTGTTAAGTTTACTCTGTTTAAATAAACCAAAAAGCAAAATGCCAGCCCATCTAAGTGGCTGGCATTTTGCTTTATATAATATTGATTGGCTTTAGCTAAGACGTGTGTTCAATTCAAACGATACTATCTAAATGAGCTAAAAATGGCTAAATTTTGCCAAACATCGTCAAATAGCTAATTAATATCCCGATATTATTTGCGCTATTTTCCTTGTTTGACGGCAATTTATCCCATTTTTATGATCATTTTTGAAATGAAGACACGCCCTAGCCAAGTCTTTTGCTCAGCTCAGGAAAGCGTTTTATCATAAACAGCATCAGTAGCAGCGCGACACTAGCGATAGCCGCCCCAACATAACCCACGCTCGATATAGAGATATGCGTCACAGCATAACCGCCGAACAAAGCGCCAGCACCAATGCCTAAATTGATAATACCTGAGAACATCGACATCAGCATGTCTTGTGCATTGACATCCACCATGATGACTTTGGCTTGCATGGTGATAATCAGCAGCATAAGCGCAGCTCCCCACAGTAGAGCAATAAAGCTAAGCGCCCATATCGAGGTCACAGCAATCAATAGCACGAGCATCGACCCGAGCATCAGTATCGTCGACATTAGCATCAGCTTAGTATTGAGGCGATCACCCCAACGACTAAAAATCACACTGCCTGCAATGCCTGCGATACCAAACAAGAGCAGCACGAAAGTGGCTGAGTTTTCACTGATTGAGCCGACCTGACGCATGAAAGGCTCGATATAAGAGTACGCAGTATAATGCGCCGTAAAAACTAGCAAGATGAGCAAATACAGGCAAACCAATAATGGGTTTTTGAGTAGCTCTGGGATTTTTTTAAAAGACCCCTCAAACATACTAGGCAGAGTAGGCAACAGTCTCGCTTGCAGAATAAAGACGATGAGAGCGATGACGCCAATACCGCCAAAGGTTGCTCGCCAGCCAAACCATTGACCAATCACACGCCCTAATGGCACGCCCAGTACCATCGCCAATGACGTACCCGTCGCCAGCACACTAAGCGCCATCGCTTTTTTCCCTTCTGGTGCCACGCGTATGGCAATCGCTGCCGTAATTGACCAAAATATCGCATGAGATAAAGCAATTCCAACGCGGCTGATCAGGAGTACATCAAAGCTCCATGCAAACACGGATAATACGTGGCTCGCAATAAACACTACAAATAAGCCCAAAAGCAAACGTTTGCGCTCAAATCGACTGGTCAATAGCATCAATGGCAACGACATCGCCGCGACAATCCACGCATAAAGCGTCAACATCCAGCCCGTCTCTGCCGTGGTGATAGAAAAATCTTGGGCAATATCGCTTAACAATGCCACAGGGACGAATTCTGTCGTATTCATAATGAATGCGCTAACGCCCATCAAAAATACTTGAAAATACTGAGTTCGGCGAGCGTCTGAGCTCACCTCAAGATTGTGTTTCATAAAATCCAATACAAAAAAAGAAGAGGCTAATACAACAAAATTAGCTTAAAAGTGGGGTAAGAGATATCAGGAGATATAAGAATGAAGGGCAAGATACCAAGTCAAGGGTATAAATTAAAGTAGTTTTTTGATACCAAGCGTAGGTATTTCAGAAAGAGTTAAGATGATAGCCAGTGAAAAGTAATATTGATACCAGCAGTGCTGATGTATCGATTTAACTTTCCGATCACTATACATGCTAAGAACAAAACTATGCTAATAACAAACCATCACATTTTTTAAAAAAGAGCATCAGTAACAGTATTTATTTTTTATCGTCTGATGTGCTATCATCATTGAGTAACCTATCGTGGGTTTAACAGTTTTGTATCGCCATCCGTTATTATAATCTAACGGCGGCGACAAACCTTGCAACTTCCAGCACGATATAAAAAAATTCTGGTAAAGCGCGTGAGCCTGTACTCCGACACCTCATTTGTGCCAATTTATTTGCCTGTTTGGGCTTATTTCATACTTTTTCGTCGGAGTTACAGGAGCCTAAGGTGTTTAATACTATGAATTACACTGTCAACCAATCCCCCTATACTCGTCGTTACCATCCACGTCATCCTCTAGCACAATATGCGATTAATCAAATAGACACGCTTGAGCTGCGTTCGCAAGATATTATCAAAGCCATGCGTTACCCTCTAAAGCATACTATGCCTGCCTGTGACCGCCTGCGTCATGTTTTGTCGAACAAACATCTTGGGCTTGATGGCAGCTATAGCGATAAATACTTCACGGCTGATGAATTTTTAATAAAACTGTTTGAGGTGCTCGAAATACCTCATGAGCCATTTGCCGAAGACATCGCTCAGATTAAATACGATTTGGCTCATTCCCCCAATCCTTTACCAAAATACAGCTTACGAGCGCATGTTGAGTTTGAGTTCAATGATGCCAATTGGATGTCTCGTGTCGAGGCGTTACGTTTGGCCAATGTACATTTGCCACATGGATTTGCTGACCTAAATGAAGCGGCGCGTGATGTGCTCGTAAAGGATAATATTTGTGAGCATTATCGGCAGTATGAAGGCCATTTGCCTTATGAGGGAATAATCAAAGGCTATCGTCTGATTACTGAGCAGAATAATAAAGTGGTCGATAGAGTAGAGTATGGATTGCCAAAATCTAGTAGCGTGTCAAGTCTTTGATGATGTGACTGCTTTATTTATTGATAAACTCTCAAATACCGCAAAGCCTCATTTTATGATGAGGCTTTTTTTATTCAAGCATTTAAAGTTGAGTAAGTTGGCAGTGCTGTCTGACGAATAATATCCATTAATTCAAGGCAAAGGCCAGCGCTTATCCGAATTATTAATTTTTCGCACTGTCATTAATATTCATGGTCGCAATTAGATCTGTAAACTTATGCCCTTGAACGGAGACGTGCGCTTTTAATCTGTTTTCAGCCAAATCCTCATCATGATTGATGATCGCATCCAAGATGTCTTGATGTTCTTTAAAAGAATGTCCCATTCGATTGCTGACCCGCAGTTGCAAGCGCCTATAGGGATGCAATCGATTGTGCAAATTGCTGGCTTGTTCTATCAAAAAACCGTTATGGCTCAGCTGATATAGAAAAAAATGAAACTTTCTATTGGCTTCATAATAATCTTCTGAATTGTCCTCTAGCAGATACGCCTCACAACGATTGTGCAACGCTAAAAGCTCTGCTTTTTCTGTCTCATTGATTCTTCTAGCCGCCAATCTGCCGCACATTCCCTCGAGCTGTGCCATGACCTCAAACATCTCACATAGCGTGACTATATCTAAAGTAGGAACGATTGCGCCTCTACGTGGACGGATTTCTACTAAGCCTTCAGACGACAAAAGCTTCAATGCCTCGCGAATGGGGGTTCTTGACACACCATATCTTTCACAAAGTTCAGCTTCGTTCAGCTTCGTTCCAGGCGGGAAATGCCCATATATAATATCGTCTTCTATTTTTTTGCTGATTTGCAAAAACAGCGGTAAATCACCAATTAAACTCATAACTTGCCTTTTTGTATACAAAATATATCGATAATAAATACAATTTCATTGCGCTTTCTAATAAATTGTTTTAGATTATATCAAATAACTGGGTTACAACGTCGCTCTAAAAGACAGGATTTCTATCAAGGCGATGTGGTACTAGGGGATTAAAAAAGATAAGTTTATGCCGATTTCCTTCGCTAATTAATCGGTATTAAAAGGAATTTAACCATAATCAAGGACGGTTATCATGATCATATATGGCACTGCTTTATTAGCAGTTAGTTATCTACTCGGCGTTTTTCTCGGTGGGCTATTAGGGAAGTTATTAGGCGTTGACGCCAATATCGGTGGTGTCGCTATCGCTATGATTTTACTCATTGTTGGTAAAGAGATGCTTGCCAAAAGAGGCTACCTTCCTAAGGCGACTCAATTTGGTGTTCTATATTGGGCAGGCATGTATATTCCTATCGTTGTTGCTATGGCAGCAGGACAAAACGTGGTCGCTGCATTATCTGGTGGAATGGTAGCAGCAATTGTCTCTGTTATTGCGCTTACTGCAACTGTCTTTGTCGTACGTTTACTCAATAATGTTGGCAATGATTACGACACCTTTACTTGGGATGAGACTGAAGAACCTCGTGAACAATTATGAGTGTTTCATCAGTATTATTATCATGTCATAAGAGAACGGAAACCACTAATTTAACAGCGCAATGGAGTAATTAAATGGACTTAATTATACAAACCCTCACTAAAAATGCCTTTGTCACTGCCCTTGCAGTCACAGGCCTTGTGATGCTCTTTTCTCAAATACTATCCAAGTATCTAACCAAAAACAAACTACAGTCGTCTGCAATTGCTATCACCCTTGGTTTGATTGCTGCTTATTTTGCAGGCCTATACACTGGCGGTGAAAAAGGTATTTCCGATATAGAGCTTTTCTCTGGATTTGCGCTGCTAGGTGGCGCCATGATTCGAGATCTTGCTATTGCATCCACGGCTTTTGAGGTAGATGTAAAAGAGATAAAACGTGCTGGGAAAATTGGTATTGTGGCCTTGATATTAGGTTGCGTTATACCCTTTGTGGTAGGGGCTGGTGTCGCATGGTCATTAGGGTATAAAGACGCTGTCTCTATGACCACCATTGGTGCAGGAGCGATGACTTATATCGTGGGACCTATTACAGGAACGGCAATTGGAGCAAGCTCTGATGTGATTGCTTTATCTATCGCCATTGGTTTGATCAAGGCGGTATTTTTTATGATTGCAACGCCTCTGCTTGCTCGATTTATGTATCTTAGAAGCCCTCGCTCAGCCATGATTTTTGGTGGTTTAGTAGGAACGACTAGTGGAGTAGCCGCTGGACTGGCAGGTACTGATGTCAGACTGGTTCCCTATGGTGCTTTGGTCGCTACTTTTTACACAGGGCTAGGTGCTTTACTAGGACCATCTATATTTTTCTTAACATTAAACGCACTATTTTAATAAGTCAATAAAGGAAGTCTTATGAAAGCGAATAGTAATGAAAAAACATGGGATCTACAAAAACAAAAACGGCTGAAAAAACTCACTGCCGCAAAAGATAAAGGATTAGAGAAATTAGTTCCTAATGACAGAGCGGTTGAATTGCTTGAAACGGTGATTGCTTGCGCAGATAAAGTTTGTATAGAAGGTAATAATCAAAAGCAGGCTGATTTTTTGTCTGAAAGTCTTTCTGAATGCGATCCTGAGGTGTTGAATGAGTTGCATATTCTGCAATCGGTATTGGCATTACCCAGTCATATCGATATCTTTGAAAAAGGCATTGCTAGTAAAGTCGATTTCTCTTTTGCAGGGCCACAAGCATTAAGATTGGCAAAATTGGTGCAAAATCAGCAAATTAAGATCGGCTCGATTCATACTTATTTAGAGTTGTATGGCAGATATTTCATCGACTTGATACCCAATGTCTGTCTAATTACCGCACATTCTGCCGATGCAGATGGCAATTTATATACGGGTCCAAACACCGAAGATACGCCAGCGATTGTAGAGGCGACGGCATTTAAAAGCGGTATTGTGATCGCGCAAGTGAACGAGTTAGTAGATAGCGTCCCTCGCGTTGATATTCCAGCAGATTGGGTGGACTTTGTGATTGTCGCGCCAAAGCCCAATTATATCGAGCCACTATTTACGCGTGATCCCGCCCAGATTACTGATGTGCAGATACTTATGGCGATGATGGTTATCAAAGGTATCTATGCGCCTTATCAGATCAAGCGTCTCAATCATGGCATTGGGTTTAATACAGCTGCAATCGAGCTGTTACTACCAACCTATGGCGAAGAATTAAATCTCAAAGGTAAAATATGTACCAACTGGGCACTCAATCCGCATCCGACGATGATTCCTGCTATCGAAAGTGGTTTTGTCGAAAGTATCCATAGTTTTGGCTCAGAAGTGGGCATGGATGACTATATTGAAGGTCGCCCTGATATATTCTTTACGGGCAGTGATGGCAATATGCGCTCCAATCGGGCATTTAGTCAAACGGCAGGATTGTACGCTTGTGATTTGTTTATTGGTTCAACCTTACAAATTGATTTGCAAGGCAACAGCTCAACCGCGACAGTCGACCGCATCGCAGGATTTGGTGGCGCGCCCAATATGGGTTCAGACCCTCATGGACGCCGACATTCTAGTTACGGCTATCTAAAAGCAGGTCAGGAAGCGACTGATGGACGCGTGATTAAAGGTCGTAAATTAGTGGTACAGCTGGTAGAAACCTTTCGCGAAAACATGAATCCTGTCTTTGTTGAAGAGCTTGATGCGTGGCAGCTACAAGAAAAAATGGGCAGCGATTTCCCGCCTATCATGATATTTGGTGATGATGTGACGCATATTGTGACCGAAGAAGGTATCGCCAATTTATTGTTATGCCGTACGCCAGAAGATCGAGAGCAAGCGATTCGCGGGGTCGCAGGTTATACCGCTATTGGCATGGCGCGAGATCATGAAAAGGTCAAGGAGTTACGCCAGCGCGGCATTATTCAGCGTCCAGAAGACCTTGGTATCGACATCTCAAAAGCGAATAGAGACTTATTGGCGGCAAAGTCTGTCAAAGATTTGGTCAGATGGTCGAACGGCACTTATGCACCGCCAAGTCGTTTCAGAAATTGGTAATAAGGTCTTAAAAAGGCTAACAACATTGCTAAGGATATAACCATGAACATACTTAATTTTGAATTACCTTCGCAGCCATTCGATGTGACGATGAAAGAAGTCATTTGTGGCGTGGTCGGCTCGGGCAATCTAGAGATACTCGTGTCCTCTTTAGAAGATAGCGCGCATAGTAAATTTATTATCAATACCTCCGTCACGGGCTTTGACCATATTTGGAAAGCAGTGATACAAGAATTTGTGGATCGTTATGCCGTGGGCGGCTTGCAGTTCGACATTAATGATATGGGTGCGACCCCTGCCGTTGTGAGTTTGCGCCTAAGCCAAGCGATTAATATTTTGGAGGGGGAGACACATGAGTAATTTAAACAAAGAGCATTTAAACGATAAGAACTTAAGCGAAGGGCACTCAAACGACAATTATGTAAACGAAAATCACGCCAACAAAGCGCATTCGCACATTCAAAATAGTTTCTATGAAAAGACCGCTCGTAACCGCATTACTGGCATCGTAGATAAAGACAGCTTTGTAGAAATCCTTAAACCCGGAAGCGTTCCGACCAGTCCCAATCTTGCCTCACTAGACATTACTGGCAGTTTTGATGATGGCGTGATTATTGGACAAGCCAAAATCAAAGGTGATGGTGTTTATATCATTGCCCAAGAAGGACGATTTATGGGCGGCGCTGTGGGAGAAATGCATGGCGCAAAAATCGTTGGCATGTTGCTCAAAGCACTCGAAGAAAAGCCAAAAGCCATTGTATTTTTGGTGGATTCAGGTGGCGTGCGTTTGCATGAAGCCAATGCAGGTTTGATCACCATTTCTGAAATCATGCGAGCGATGCTCAAAGTTCGTAATGCTGGTATACCTATTGTTACGGTCATCGGCGGTAGCAATGGCGCATTTGGTGGTATGGGTATTTGCTCTTGTTTAAGCACGCATATTATCATGACAGAAGAGGGTCGTTTGGCGCTTTCAGGGCCAGAGGTAATTGAAACCCTCAAAGGCGTGGAAGAGTTTGATTCAAAAGACCGTGCATTGGTATGGCGAGTGACGGGCGGTAAGACACGCTATCTGCTCGGTCATGTGCAAGTGTTGGTCGAAGACGATGTTGACGAGATTACTCAGGCAGTCGCAGATGGCATTCAGCTATCTGTCGCCAATGTGGATCTGGTCTATTTGCAGCAGCAACAAGCTGGCTTGCAGCAGCAATATGATCAATGGTTTGGTGAAAAAGACAGCATTGCCATTTGGGATGCTATGAACATAAAAGATCCTGAATCTATTTCTATGCTGAGCGCCCAACAGGTTAGAGCCATCAAACAAGGATAATATCATGCAAACACAAACTATTTTAGCTGAGTTATTTCCCAATGAACTTGAGTATGAGATTGATAATTGGGTGATACGAGGCAGCGCAAAAACCAAAGTAGGCAAAGTTGAAATTATAGGCACGGTTGACTCCGCTGCCATCAATCATGCCATTGCGATGACGCTTGCCGATGAAGTATTAAAAGTCATCGCTGAAGGTAAAAAAACGCCGATTGTATTTATTGTCGATACCCAAGGACAAGACTCGTCTCGCGCTGATGAGTTGCTTTGTTTAAACAGAACCTTTGCTCATCTGGCCGCTTGTGTCGATTTGCTAAGACGTAGCGGGCATCCCAACTTAGCCATTATCTTGGGAGAAGCGGTGAGTGGCGGATTCTTATCTTACGGTCTGATGGCCAACGAAATATTTGCGCTGCAATCTAGTCAAGTTAAAGTTATGGATCTAAAAGCCATGTCGAGGGTCACCAAGATACCGCTGGAAAAGCTTCAGTCTTTATCGCAGACGTCAGCCATCTTTGCTCCTGGTGTCGAAAACTTCTATAAAATGGGCGCGGTCGATGAAATTTGGGTCGATCTTGATGAGCATTTGGTCGAAAATGCCATTGAGGCTCAGCAAGCCCATCTTGAGGATTTTTTGACAGACAATCGTCGTGATGTCGCCAAACAAAGAGACGGTCGTTTGCTATGCAATGAGATTGTAGATGCCGTTTTGAGTGCGTAATATATCTATATGACTTTTCACTGATTATAGATATAGACAGATAGGTGGTTTGCATGCATCGTCATGACTTGGTCTACTTACAATCAAAAGAGGCATTCACGCTATTGAATGCTTCTGTGCCCTTATCTGTCGTTCAAGCGATTGATGACATCATTGATGCCAAGCAGCCTTTCACCATATGTCGTCAAACTCCTCATCAGCCATTTAAAGTGGCGACCAGTCATATAGAAAACCACTGCAAATATCGGCTGGCCCTCGAGTTATCTGCGTCGCCTACCGTCACCACTTTGCCTTTAGCGCTTGAAAAACTGATACCCAGTTTACCCAATGATATTCAAAAACAGACGCAGCATTTTGTCACGCAATGTCGCGATTTAATGGCTGATGTCTATGCTTACGGCTCTTTCGCCAATCAGTATTTTAGCCACTTGACTTTTGTGACGCCCACCTCAGACTTAGATGTTTTAATCGTAGTTAATGATATGGATAAGCTGGCAGAAATATTGATAGTGATTGATGCCTTTAAGCAAATGGCCCAGTCTACGATCGATTTAAGGATTGATGGAGAGGTCAGATTAAATGGACATGACGATGTGTCGTTTAATGAGCTGATTCACGCCTTAACATCTGAGATATCGACTGTGGTTGTTAAAACGATTTATGAGGTTGAGCTGCAAACAATGGACGTATTACTAGGATGGAAACCCTATGAGTGTGAATGTTTTATTAGCGCCCGCAAGCGAAGTCTTATCCAACGATAATTTATCGGCCAAGCCCGCCATTTGGCAGCAAATCGATGATTTTGCGCTCGACGCGTTGTATGAAGAAATTAATCTTGAAAACAAACCGGGACTGGTTTGTCCTTCAGGTAATGGTAGTCATTCAGATATGAACTACGATACGTTTATCGCTAGCATCCATTCTCTGCGAGGATATTTTGCGACGCTAAGCGAATTTGGCTATAACAATAGTGCTTTCGACGATATAAAAAATGCCGGTATTTGCCAAGAAACAAAGATGCGCCAAGCCACTCATAATATCAATACACATAAAGGGGCGATATTTAATTTAGGGTTCGCCAGTGCGGCAATAGGCAGATGTATCCAAGAGAACCAGTCATTAACCACCCAAAATATCTGTGCGCAAATCGTCAAAAGCTGGCAGTATGATTTAACGCATCGCCTTGAGCGCAAAGCGGGCAGTCATGGACAGCAAATGTATAAAAAATATGGCGTAACGGGCGCGATTGAAATGGTGGCCACTGGTTTTCAAATCATTCAAAACCTAGCGCTGCCTTGTTTTTATGATATTCTTTATCGTACTCAAGATTTTGAAAAAGCGGCGATGCAAACCTTGATGACGTTGATTGCTAGCTTATCAGATACCAATCTGGTGTGGCGCGGCGGCATGACTGATTTAACCTATGCCCAAACGATGGCAACACAGTTTTTGCAGGCAGATGGTGTCCATCAGCCCCATTGGCGTCAAGCGGTAGAGACGGTCAATCACTATTTTATTCAACGTAATCTTAGCCCAGGTGGTAGTGCGGATTTATTGGCAGTTACGATTTTCTTTTATAAGGTTGAAAATGAATTTAATCATCCTATTTAGCGGCCAAGGTTTACAAAGCGAGCGACATATAGAAGAGGTGCTAAATGTCACCAGCGACCATGAGCAGTCACTGTTAAAAACGGTGATGCCAAAACTGTTTGCAAGCTATTTTGATAAAGTTTCAGATAATCATGCTGACACTAGTTTTGCTAGCGCAGCATTATTCAATAATAAAATCGCGCAACCCTTTATTTATACGCTGCAATATTATCGCTGGCAACATCTTCGCCAGTTCATTGAAAAACCAAGCGCTTTTGCGGGCTACTCTTTGGGTGAGATTAATGCCTTTTGCTGTAGCGCTCAATTGGATTTTGAGGCGGGATTGACGCTCATTAATCAAAGAGCCACATTCATGGAAGAGGAAGTCTCAGAATCTAGTGGATTGCTTGCGATACAAGGTCTGCATAATAGTGAGCTTAGCAATCTTCTCCTAGAAACAGACACGCATTTATCCATTAAAATTAATGAAGATCAATTTATTATCGGTGGGCATACGGACAATCTGAATCAGGCTGATACGTTGGCAAAAGCATTGGGCGCACGAAACACCCAATTGTTAAAAGTGTCCGTTCCCTCGCATACCAAACTGATGCAAAGCGCTGCCGAGAAGTTTCGTGAGTATACGGATTCAATGGTTTCATCGAGAATGCAGATTCCTATTATCAGTGCAACCGACGGTATAAAATACTACAATGCCACTCAAGGCCTACAAATTCTATCGAGTCAAATTGATCATGCCCTCGATTGGTATGCTTGTATGGAAAATATCAAAGAATATCAGCCCAGCATGATTATTGAGATAGGGCCGGGCAATGCCTTATCTAAAATGATCAATAATGTGATGCCGCACATACCTTGCCGAAGTTGGGATGACTTTCGTCATGCTGATGGCTTAATAGAGTGGATATCGAAGCATAAATAAAGCGAGCATAATAAAAGACAGGCACGATAAAATATAAGTAAATAAAAGATACGCAAATAAAAGGCAGGTTCGATGTTGTTATACGTGTGGTTCGTTATTGCAGGAGCATTTGCGGGCGTTTGTGCTGGCTTGTTCGGTGTGGGCGGCGGTATGGTGATTGTACCCGTTTTGGTATGGATTTTTACCGCGTACCATTTCTCACCTGAAGTGGTTACTCATATGGCTGTCGGTACGTCTCTTGCCACCATCGTTGTGACCTCAATCAGCTCTCTCACTGCTCATAATAAGCGTGGCGGTGTGCGCTGGGATATCTGGCGTAATATGGCATTAGGCTTGGTGATTGGTAGCCTCGTAGGTGCTGGTGTTGCGGATATGATTGATGGTGACGCTTTGCAAGCCATCATTGGCGTTGGAGCACTATTAATCGCCTTAAAAATGCTGTTCTTTTCTAACAAAGAGCAAGCGAGCAAACCGTTACCACGCATTGGTGTTCAGTTTGGCGCTGGTACTAGCATAGGATTGGCTTCGTCTATATTTGGTATTGGCGGTGGTAGCTTAACGGTACCGTTTTTGAATTGGGCAGGACTGTCAATGAAGCAGTCAGTCGGTACTGCCGCCGCTTGTGGTTTGCCGATTGCTTTAGCGGGTGCAGCAGGGTTTGCGTGGTTTGGCAAAAACGTGACCAATTTGCCCGATGGCACGATAGGTTTCGTTCATATCACAGGTTTTTTATGTATTTCTGTCGCTAGTTTCATCACCGCAAAGATTGGCGCTAAGCTTGCGCACCAACTGCCTGCATTAATGCTCAAACGTGCTTTTGGCATACTGCTAATATTTGCTGGTGGTCAATTATTATTAAGTGGTTTAGGCGTTTTTTAAGCTTTTTTTGACACAATCTGACTACCCACACAGCCCTTGCATTTATCCGAATGCACGGACTTTATAGTGTTCATCTTTAACACTTATTAACGCTGTATCGAACCATCCTATCTTAATAGGCGCCACTACCATACTGGCTGCCGATATCTGAATTAACCATAAATTTCTAGCTAGCTTGTACTCTTAAGCGCCATATCACCTGTCTTATGAGCCAACGCAGCTGTCAGACGATCCCTTTTACCTTTCTTATTCCGCTTATCTTCCTTGATTATAGCGTTCTCATCTGTGCTTTCTCAGATTCTAATTCATTTATTGTGCCTACCAATTTATGGGATTAGCGGGTCAATTGGAATGATAAATGTTGAGCTTTGTGACTCGGTAATTTTCAAGGTATTAGCTGTACTTATAAGTGCTATTATTTTATATCGTTTGACTGTGTCCATTGCGCCTAATATATTAAATGAAGACTAAAAACACCATATTTAGGCCAAAAATCATTAAATCCCTTATTTGAACCTATGTTTTTATTAATATTTTTAATATAGATGAGGGTTTTCTTTATTAATTATTTGCGTTAGATAGCGAATATTGACATTGATAAGTAAAAATGAAATGGGTCACGGACAAAGGAATGTACAACATGAAAATATATAGTCACGAAAAGCAAATGCTTCATCATCCACAAAGCTACTTTTCTCGAGGAAAAATGCGTCAACCACAGGAAAAGCCTGAGCGTTTGACGGAGCTTTTAAAAGCACCAGAAGCATTAAATTTAGAAGTGATAACTGCCAAAGATATTGGAATTGAGCCCATTTTAGCAGTCCATGATTTGGGATACGTTGATTTTTTAAAGAACGCCTACAATGAGTGGATGGCTGTCGATGAAGAAATGGGCGAGGAAGTTCAAACGACCGTTTATGTCCCTAATAATGATGGTCTAGGTATTTTGGCAAAAGCCGCTAAGTATCAAGCGGATGGTAGTGCGCCTATTGGTGAGCATTCATGGACGTCTATTTACTGGTCTGCTCAAACAGCACTTAACGCAGCCGACGCCTTATTAAACGACGAAGACCATCAAAACCCCAATCAAAATAATGTGCAAGTATGCCTAACCAGACCCGCTGGTCATCACGCGCGTAAAAGCGCTGCTGGTGGTTTTTGCTATTTAAATAATGCGGCAATCATCGCTGAGCATCTCCGTCAAAAATTCAAAAAAATCGCCATTATCGATACTGATATGCATCACGGTCAGGGTATTCAAGAAATATTCTATGACCGCAAAGATGTGTTATACACCTCTGTACATGGCAGTCCTATCAATTTTTATCCGGTGGTTGCTGGTCATGAACACGAGAGAGGTCATGGCGAAGGCGAAGGCTATAACATCAACTTTCCGATGCCGCACGGTACCGATGAAGCGGGATTCTTTCATTATGTCGATCAATCAATCGAAACCTTAAAGTTATTTAACCCCGATGTTATCGTCCATGTTTTAGGATTCGATGTATATGAAGATGACCCACAGGCCAAATGTCAGGTTAGTACCGAAGGCTTTAAAACCTTAGCACAAAAGATCAAAGCGCTGGACAAACCCGTGATTGTTTTAGTTGAAGGTGGATATTGCATCGAAAAGCTCAACGAAAATCTACAGGCTTTTTTGTCTGGACTGAATTGATTGCTGATGAAGTCACTGAGATTGTTAAAGAAGGGCTATCAAAGAAGAGCTGATGAATCAGAGAAATCTGTGAAAAGGAATTAAACAGATAGAACATAAACAATAAGGAGCTAGGTATGTACAGTCCAAGTGAAAGTTTGATTTTAGGCTCTTTAGTTGTCGTGTATTTCTTATTTTTATTTGGCGTCTCGTTTTATATTAATAAAACAAGTATCAAAACCTATGATGATTATAACGTTGCTGGAAGGTCTGTATCAATTTTCCCTCTGATTTTAACTTTTGTAGGGACGGCGGTTGGTGGTGCGACATTATTAGGTTTTATGCAAAACGGCTTTTTATATGGCATGGGCCAGCAGTGGTTAAACCTGGCAATCTTGATTTCAGGGCTACTCATGCTTGGGCTGTTTCTCACTAGAATTAGGGCGCTTGGCGAAAAGTATCAAATGGTAACGATTGCAGATTTCACTGTTTTGAGATTTGGTGAGGGCGCCAGAATTCCAACCGTGGTCAGCGTGTTAGTGGCTAATTGTGCGTTAACAGGCATGCAGTTTGGCGCCATCGCCACGGTACTTAATTTAACCATGGGTCTAAATATTATCACGGGTATCTTTATCAGTTGGGTGCTGCTGACACTAAAGACCTATTACGGTGGAATGAAGTCAGTCATTTGGCAAGATGCTTTTCATGGAACGATACAGACGGTCGGCATTTTTGTATTGTTTGTCGTGGTCATTATCGCGTCTGGTGGTTTAGAAAGAGTATCCGAACAAGCGGCACTTGCCAATCAAAGTGAATTTTTAAGTCTTCTGGGTATTTCGCCGTCTGAGGTTTTTGTTTATTTATTAACGATCGGGGCTTATCAGTTCGTTAGACAAGATTTATGGCAAAGATTTTGGGCAGCTGGAAGCGCCAAAATTGCTAAAAACGGGTATTGGATTTCGATCATTTTAACCTTCATAACTGGTGTTTTTATTATTTCAACGGGTGTTATGGGGCGTTTCGGTCTGAATCTAGGAGAAATTGATTCAAGCCTCACTTACTATACTATTATTGGAAACGTCTTTAGTTTTCCAATGGTGATCGTGATGGTTATTGCACTACTTGCAACGGTTATCTCTTCAGCCGACTCTTTTTGTATGTCTGGTGCCTCTTCAATCATAAACGATATCATTAAACCAAGACTAAAAGAGACGTCTGATCTCGATGTCCGCTTGTTAAAGTATAGCCGTCTTTCAGTAATAATAGTTTCCGTCTTTTCTCTACTATTGGCATTGTACATCCCAAAATTAGTCAGTTTATGGGTGACAGGCGCAGCGATGTTGGTGGCAAGCTTATTGGCGCCCGTTATTGCTGGATTGTTTTGGAAAAAAGCGACTCGTTTAGGTGGCGTAGTGGCCATGTGGGTCGGTTTAATTGTCGCTGTCACTTGGCAAATTCTCGGACATCCATTTGGTCTACATCCGATATTTGTGGGTTTCCCAGTCTCAATTTTAATGATTGTTTTTGTGTCATTAGCGACGAATGATGAAAGTTACAACATTTGAATGTTTGAGTCTATTCATTTGATGTCACTGACTTAGCGTTGCGCTTGAACGATTAAATGAAAAATTAAAGGAACTATTAATCCTATTCGTAGAGAGTATTGCATCGAAAAGCTCAACGAAAATCTATAGGCTTTTTTGTCTGGATTTATTCCAGATTAAAAAATAATGCTTAATGAGTCATAAATGTTTAATCGCTACCTACGCAAAGGGTTTACGAGGGTAATGATTCGATTAACTCACAACAACAAGGATGTTTAGTATGAGCGTTTCAATTATCAAAGCGATCAGTTATGCCGGTGTGTATGTCGGGGCGGTCATCGGTGCAGGCTATGCCAGTGGGCAAGAGGTGCTGCAATTCTTTGCAGGTTACGGTTTTATTGGCATGCTGGGTGCTGTGATTACGATGATCATGCTGGCATGGTACGGTACGGTATTTATGGAATTGGGTCATCAGCTTCAAACCAATAGTCACCGTGTGGTTCTCAACTATTTATGTGGTAAAAAAATAGGTTTTTTCGCCGATTATATTCTTCTATTTTTTATGTTCGGGGTGATTAGTATCATGTTCTCAGGTGGCGGTGCTGCTATCGAACAATACTGGGGTTTACCGTCTGTTGCTGGCAAGATAATTATTGCCTTAATGACACTATCGACCGTAATCTTTGGTTTTACTTCTTCTGTTAGGGCGTTGGGAATCATATCTCCCTTAATGATTTTGGCCGTGGTGGTCATCTCTGTCATTACCTTCACTAATTACTCTGATCAATTGGCAACCGTAGATGCCACTATTCAAACGCTTCAGCCTGACACAGCGACTACTTTTTGGTGGACGTCAGCAATCGTTTATGTCTCATACAATGTCATTCCTGGGGTATCTACTTTTGCATCCATCGGTAATAAAGAACCAAATCTAAAAACCGTCAGAATGGCCGGTGTCATCGGTGGTATGACATTGGGTATTTGCTTGTTATTCATTATTATGGCGCTATTATCAGACCTCGAAAACGTCATGAGTTATGAGCTACCATTTTTGGAGATAGCACGCGGTATCGGTCCAACGACAGGATTATTATTCAGCATTGTGCTCGTCGTTGCCGTGTTCACGACAGCAGTTTCTAACCTTTACGGTTTCGTTATTCGCTTCTTTGATTCTGATACAGAAACGTCAAAGTTCCGTATCCTGACCGTGGTCGTCGTGGTGCTGTCTTTACTGGCTTCACTCTTTCCATTCAGCACCTTGGTCGGCACCTTGTATCCTGCTCTCGGTATTCTCGGTATGTATGTATTGCTTTGTGCGCTGTATAAGACGTTCAAAGGTCAAATATTTATGGCTGAACGACCAAAGCTCTAACAAAAAGAACAGCGGAAATAAAGGAGTATGGTATGCGATATGAAGTGATTGTTATTGGCGCTGGCATGGTAGGGACATCTATTGCTTGGCATCTGCAAAAGCACGACTCTCAGGTTTTGTTATTGGATAAAAAGTCGCCGGGGTCAGAAACATCTTATGGTAATGCTGGATTGATTCAGCGAGAAGCCATTCATGTTCATCCTTTTCCAAGGCATCTTGCAGAATTAATTAGAGTATTACCCAATCAAAATACGGATATACGCTACCGTTGGCCTGCTGTCATCCGCTACCATCAGGCATTATTAAAGTATTGGCAGTTTTCCGCGCCATCTGCTGTTAAGCAAATAGAAAAAGAGTGGAAGACTCTGATTGAGCATTGTACGAGCGAACATCAAGAAATGATTACGGCAGCGTGTGCTGAAGATTTGATCAGACGCGATGGTTGGATTGAGATGCATCGATCTAAAGACAAGCTTGAAACTGCCATTGCAAACGCAAAAAACTCATTAGAACAAGGTATTGAGCACGAAGTCTTGACTATTGATGCCTTGAAGGTACTAGAGCCTAATGGCAATTTTGATGACTTTGTTGGTGCTATTCGGTGGTCAAATGCTTGGCAAGTATCAAACCCTGGCGCATTGGTAAAAGCCTATGCAAAAAGCTTTCAAAGCATGAATGGATCAATAGGTGAGTGTGCGGTTAAGGAAATACGAGCAGATGGTGATGGCTGGCAAGTGGTGACTGATCATGAGACTTTTTATAGTGATGATCTAGTCATTGCGGCAGGCCCTTGGTCTAACCAATTGATAAAGCCTTTGGGATATGATTTGCCTTTATTTCCGATGCGCGGCTATCATCAGCATTTTAAGACAACGCCACAAAACACCATCAATCACAGTCTGGTCGATATGGATAAAGGCTTTGTCATGGGGCCAATGCAGCAGGGTATTCGCGTCACCACTGGCGCTGAAATGACGACCATGGAGGCACCAAAAGAGTTGGGGCAACTGCATGAGGTACTACGTTTTGCGAAAGAAGTGCTACCACTTAATGACGCAGTAGAGGACGAAGTATGGTGTGGCTCACGACCATGTATGCCTGATATGAAGCCTGTGATTGGCGCTGCTGGTAATCATGATCATTTATGGTTTGCCTTTGGTCATGGTCATCAAGGCTTTACATTAGGGCCGATTACGGGGCGTATCGTCGAGGAGCTGATACATAACAAACCGCTAACGGTTGCTGTAGAACCTTTTAGTGCGCAGCGGTTTTCTAACGCTCAATAAAAATATTTTAACGAGTTACTCTTAAATTTCATTATTTTTAATACCATTTTAAAAACCACAAGGATAAATCAACATGAAAAAACTTCATAGTAACCAGCGTATGAGCCAAATCGTCATTCACAATCAAACTATTTATTTATCAGGTCAAGTGGGCGGCATTGACGAAGATGTAGCTGCTCAAACATTGACATGTTTGGATAAAGTCGAAAAGCTGTTAGAAGAAGTGGGCAGTAATAAATCTAAAATTCTATCAGCCACCGTTTGGCTAAAAGGTATGGATGACTTTGCGGCTATGAATACGGTATGGGATCAGTGGTTTGATGATACCCAGCCACCTGCTCGCGCCTGCGGTGAGTCGGTATTGGCGCATCCTGACCTGCTGGTAGAAGTGACCGTCATTGCTGCTGAATAAAGTCGCTGCTGATTAATAGATTGATGTGCTGATAAAGAAGCATAACTTTAATTAATATAATAAAAATTGAGGGAGTAATAATGAGCAACATTATCCATGGTGGTCAAGCGATTGTAGACAGTTTGCAATTACATGGGGTCAGCCGAACCTATGTCGTCCCAGGTGAAAGCTATCTGTCAGTATTAGACGGGTTGTATAATGCTGATATTCAGACAGTGGTGTGTCGTCACGAAGCCGCCTGTACCTATATGGCAGATGCTCATGGCAAATTTACGGGTCAGCCGGGTATCGCTATGGTGACTCGTGGGCCGGGCGCTGCGCAAGCTTACACAGGTATTCATACCGCGTGGCAAGATGGTGTGCCGCTCATATTATTTGTCGGACTGATTCCTGTTGCAGACAGAAACCGCGAGTCATTCCAAGAGTTTGATCCCAATCAATGGTTCTCTAGCCAATGCAAACGGGTGCTGATATTAGACGAAGTCTCAAGAGCGTCAGAGATTGTCGCCAAAGCCTTTCATGCTGCTTTAGAAGGCAGACCTGGCCCTGTCGTCGTCGGACTACCAGAAGATATTATCCAACAAGAATTTCACGGACAATTACATCCAATCATACCTGTTGCCCAAGGCTGTGTTGCTGATGATAAGCTTGCCGTCATAGTGGATGCCTTAGCAAACGCTGACAAACCCCTGGTTTTTGCAGGGGGACAAAATTGGACAGCCGAAGCTTCTGCACAATTGACTCAATTTGCAGAGGACAATCACATCCCAGTCATCCATGATTGGCGCGCCTCAGACAGAGTGGCTTTTGACTCTCCTGCGCATGCTGGTTATCTAGGTTACGGGCGCTCGGATGATTGTGCCGCATTGATTGAGGCCGCTGATGTCGTGCTGACGATAGGTACAGTTTTGGGTGATGTCGCTAGTGATGGTTATAAATTGCGTCAATCCTTTGATAAGCCTAATTATATTGTTAATTTAGACACCAGTTTGCGTGGTCACAGCGGTTCAGTGACTGAGCATATCGTCGCCAGTCCTATTACCTTTGTAAAAGCGATTAGCAAATCGTCACTAGCAAGCTCAAAATCGCGTGATACTTGGTTCAAGTATTGTCATGAACAGCAAAGAAAAGACTGTGCGTTCCCAGAAATGCTCGTAGCAACTGACAATGCCGAGCAAGCAAATACTGATCAGACCTATGCCAGTATGACGCAAGTTATCAAAGCGTTGATTGAGCAATTACCGACCGATGCGGTCTATAGTTTTGGCGCTGGCAATCATTGTTTATGGGCGCAGCGTTATTTGCCTACACATACTTTTCCAAGTCAGTTGAGTACCAGAAATGGTGCGATGGGCTACAGCTTGCCAGCGGGAATTGCTGCTGCATTAGAATCGCCTGAGCGTCTATCGATAGTGGTCACGGGTGATGGCGAATTCATGATGAATGAGGCGGAATTATCCACGTCCATTCGTTATGACGCGCCTGTTTTAATTGTTTTAATGGACAATCAGCAATTTGGTACTATCCGTCAACACCAAGAAGCCCATTATCCTGATCGGGTGTCTGGCACGCAGTTGCAGAATCCAGATTTTGCAGCGCTGGCCAATGCTTTTGGTGCACATGGTATAAGAGTCGATAATAACCAGGACATCGTCACTAATGTGACCAATGCGCTGAGAATCGTCACGAAAGAGCGCAAGACGGTATTGCTGCATGTGATTACCGATCCTGATGAATTAGTGCCATAAACTGACACTATCATCGGTGGCTATCAGCGAAGATATATTACGATTGAACGCAATGAGGACATGCTAAGGCGTGTCCTCATTTTTATTGCTTCATTTAACATAAGCATGATCCATTTAGATACAATCGCTTGAATTGAGGACATGCCCTAAGATATCTTATAAATAAATGCTGATACAGACCCGATCTTCTTTACTATATTGTATGATGAGTCAAAGGAAATAATGAGATACGTGCGAAAAATATATATAGTCAGTGAAAATTAATATCGATACATCACGCACTGCTGCTATCAATTTTGCTTGCTTGCTTGCTGTGCCTGTGCCTGTGCCTGTGCAGACATCTCCTATTTCTTTATTATCAACTTACTTAGAATATAAGTGCTGAAATTACCATGATACAGCGGAAATTAGCGGACAGTTTGAATTGGACATTACTTCATGTATTAATTGTTATATATGAAGAGGGGAGTATTAGTGCAGCGGCTGATCGTCTCAATATTACCCAATCAGCCGTCAGCCAAAATCTTAAAAAACTTGAGGAGCAACTCGAGAGCCAGCTTATTATTCGTAATACCAAGCCGCTAGAGCTCACACCGATTGGTCGCTATTGTCTGCAAGTCGCTCAGATGATATTTACAGAAATCACTTCTATTGAAGCGATGAAAGGCATTAACTTACATCTCTTAGAAGGTAATATTAAACTGTTGGTCGCTAGTAGACTTCACAATCCAAAGTATAATGATTTTTTGGTCTATTTCAAAAAGAAGTATCCAAATATCACATTGGATTTGACCGTTAAATCAAGCATGGATATTTTGAATGATTTAAAGCAAAAAAATCCTGCTATTGGTATTTGTTTAGCGAAGAACACATCCGATACACTCAATCAAAACCTACTCTTTAATCAACGCTATTATCTATATTGTGGATATCACCATCCTTTGTTTTCAGTGAAAGAATTGGATTTTAACAGTCTGCTAAAAGAAAGTTTTATTGTGTTTAATAGTGAAGCGATTGGTGATGTTCTTTCGCCAATAACGGTATTTAAAGCCGCGCATGATTTTACGGGTCGCGTCAGTGCCTATACCAATAATTTAGATGAGTTGGTTCGGCTGATCTATACTGGATATGGGATAGGCGCTTTGCCCGATCAGTTTGTTGCTGCGACTCATCTAGAATCGAAACTCAGACGCTTGCCCCCAAAAGATGGCATTGCTGATGTACCGGTATATATTTTTTGGCACAAGCATCGCGCCTTATCTGCTATCGAAGCCAAGTTCATTGAAGAGATTCTAGCGTTCGATCTCACTCTTTAGCGGCATTACTTTATCGCCTGTGAAGTGAATTACTATATAGCCAGTTGCCTTTGCCATTTTGAATAGGAGGCGATTAGTAGTAAGATAGCAGCCTTCATTTTAAAGTTAAGTGATGACCATGACTGCTGCACTGCATTGCCTGTACTCTTTTCGTCGTTGTCCTTATGCTATACGCGCCCGTCTTGGTCTCTTATTTGCTGAGTTGCCTGTCGAGCTGCGAGAGATTACGCTAAAAAACAAACCGGATCAGATGCTAGCGATTAGCCCAAAAGGCACGGTGCCAGTGTTACAGCTGAATGATGGAACTGTGATTGAAGAAAGCCGAGACATAATGGTATGGGCGCTTGAGCAGAATGATTCGCAAGGGCTATTGGTTACAAATGTCTTGCCTCAAGCCAACACTTTAATCGCGCAAAATGATAATGAGTTTAAACATTGGCTGGATCGCTATAAATACGCCGACCGGCATCTTGAGATGACTCAGACCGAGTATCGGCAGCGCGGTGAAGCCTTTTTACAGACTTTAGAGGCGCTACTGACTAAAAACCATTATTTATTGGGCGATAGCATCACCATTGCTGATATTGGCATCATGCCTTTTGTCCGTCAATTTGCCCATGTGGATCGTGATGTTTTTGACAGCTTGCCTTATCCAAAGCTGCAACAGTGGTTGCAAAGCTGGTTAGATTCCCCATTATTTGCGCAAGCCATGACTAAGTTTCAACCATGGCAAGAGGGAAATGAGACGGTGGTTTTTTCAATCGAGCCCTAAACCCCGATAGAGATCTACTCAATATAGTCTGTTCAATATAAAATCGATACGTTAATAATTACGTGCAACTAGTATAAATTTTCCTTGCTTGCTGCTATCACAGAGGCGGCGAAAAATTCATCTCAGTCGCACTGTATCCGTTTTAAAATGAATTCACTATATCAATGCAGCATATATTGAGAGAGATCCATTACTACAGAACATTTATACAAGACCATTGATATAAGGCACATCGCTATGGAACAAAGACAGAACCCGATGCAACAAACACCAGACGCTGTAGAACACAGACCTGTATTCATGCCTAGAGTCAATAGTGACAATTTGGTAAAAACGGACATGGTGAGGTTTGAGCGGCATGTGGGGTTCGCGAGTAGGCAAAAGAAAAAATCCATCAATGACCTGCATCAAGTTATTCGCAAAAAATATGGCTTCAATCACGTTTTAGAGCTTTCCAGTAAGTCTGGCAATAAGTTAAGTTTTCCGCTAAGTCCATTGAGCTTAAAGCTTACGAATGATGATGGTAGTCAGTACAGTGTCGAAAATGCTTTTCAAAGCAGTATGATTTTTGAGGACGGTGGCCCTTATACTGATTTGCTCAGTGCGCCGCCAAGACAGGCCAAAAAAGACGAGCGATTAATAACCTCGGGTGAACTTATTGGCTATAACTATTTTGGTATGGAATGGAGCGTCGAGCCATTAACCACGTTTTATGATTGGCTGTATGTGAATGCGCTAAAACAAAATACTCAGCTGCATGAAGACGTGATGCAATATCAGGCTTTTACCGATCTTGAGTTTAATCCCAAGAAATCTATCCATTCGGCGGCTTATGCACTGGCTATGTTTGTGGCGCTCAATAAACGCGAGTTACTCGATAACGTTGAAGACCCAATGGTGTTTTTTAATTTATATCATGAATTTAAAGTCAGTAATACTGAGAATCTTTTAGAAGAAGGTTGGGTCTGATATATGCCTTTGTCTGCAAAGGCAAAGTAAGCAAGAAAAATTTGCCTCAGTCACGCAGGATAGTGTCGACTATAGCTAATAGGTATTAATGCGCCAGTTTTAAGGCAGTAGTTTTGAGACAGTAGTTTTTAAGACAATAGTTTTTAAGACAATAGTTTTAATGCTCAGGTTTTGAGGCGCTATAATATTGAAAAAATAGAGATGTGTTTAGACGTTTTTAAAGACTTGTAACCATAGATATTTAACAAAGTTGACCAAATAAAAAGGCAATTCCAAATGACCGATAATAACCCGTATAACTTTTTACCTTTGCAGTCTACTGGTAGAAATGAGACTGATACTGCCAAAACCTATGCACCTGAAGATATGATTAAAATATACGAGCAGCAGTTTCTGATTCAGGTGCCTGAAGACAAGCTGACAGAGTTTTTACCCGCGCTAAAAGCGTTTTATGATATTGATAATCATACCTTGGACGTCAGTGCTGTTATTTTCGATGCCATCGCAGATTCTAGTATCATTTATAATCATAAAATCAAAGTAGGCGACTATCAACTTTTAGGCGGATTGATAGAGGAAGCGATTGAATATGACGAAGACAATAAAGGTGACGAAGGTGTCGAAAATGAAGAGCTTCAAGCCTATACATTAGAATGTCAGCGTGCTTTTTTTATTAATGATGTAGAGATACCGTATCATTTTAATCTATTCATTTATGGCGACGGTTATTCTACTTTGACCAAAACAGCAACCGTACTAGAAAAAATGTATTGGTTCGTGAGAGGAAGATTCGAAGAGAATTTACTGGATGATACTGAAAACAATGACAGTCTAGACTCTATTAATGAGCAGCTAGCGAGCTTAGGTATTCGAGAAATGGATCTGACGACCATGGATGAGATAGTAAGTTACGTAGAAAACAACATCATAGATGATGCCATGGTGGACGCGCTTAACAAGTTATTAGATGATGCGGAATAACTGCTGCCAGTGCCACATTTGAATACTTAACTAACGCTAAGTATTATAAAATAAGGGCTTTCGGCACGATTGTCCTCTATATTTACGCCATAAATGTTGAAAGTAATTTGATGCTCCTTGATTCCTGTGAGGGACAATCAGGGAGCGTTAAACTAGGGCGTGTCCTCAATTCAAACAATGATATCTAAATGGGCTAAAAATGGTTACATTTTGCCAAACATCGTCAAATTGCTGATCAATATCCCGACATTATTTGCGCTATTTGCGCTATTTTCCTCGTTTGACGGTAACTTATCTCATTTTTATTACCATTTTTAAAATGAGTACACGCCCTAAAAACTGATTAGAAAATTACATTGACGTTTCTTATTATCATTATCAATCCACTGATCACCATGAGTATGAGCAGCATTATTCTAAACTGACTGATGCTCATGCCCGCCAAAAAGCGTTTGCCAATAATATTGCCAATAACCGCACCCAATCCTAATACGAGACCATACACCAAAAGCTTGGCAGTAATGATGCCAAAAAAAGTGTAGCTGATCATTTGTACAATACCCACAAAAAAAGAATTGGCCGTTTTGGTGGCGATAAGATTTTCTTTTTCTAATCCGGCATTCATATAAAAAGGGTTAAGGATAGGGCCGAGACCACCCACCAATGTGCTCATAAAACCAATGATAAAGCCCAAAGGCATAAAACCTACTTTGGGCATATCAAACGTTTTGCTGACTTTGCCGAATTTATATTGGAAGATGGTAGACACCAAAAATACGCCAATCAATAACTGAATCCAGCCTGCATCTAAACGACTAAATATCAATGCTGCCAGCCATGCACCGACGAGAGCACTGGGCACATAATATTTGGTCAATGACCAATCAATATCATGCCAAAATAGATACATCCGCGAGCCGTTACTCATAAAGGTGGCCAAATTAATCACAGGGGGCGCAGCCGTTGCCCCAATCATCCAAGAAGTGACAGGTATCAGTAATATGGCACCGCCACCACCCGATATGATAGAGATAATAAAAGCGAGCATGCCAGCGACAAACAGGCCTATTAAGTGCCAAGTTGGGATGGTTTGCAATAGATCTAAAACAGTGGACACGATAAAATCCTATTCCATGGATCACAGTAAGTAATGGTGTTGTACATAATCGATGCACAGCTCATAAAAAGCTTGGGCGGGCGGCGAGATTGATTTATTTGCCAGTTTAAAGATACCGATTTGTCTGTTTAAAGCAGGGTCAAGCAAGTTTAACCAAACCAGCTCCGGCTCGTTAGCAGGAAAGGCAAGTTTTGGTAGGGTAGTGATACCCAAGTCATTTCTCAATAATGAGAATAGGGAAGTGATGTTTTCTACCGTATAGCGAGCTTTACGATTTAGGGCTTCAGCAGGCGTATTTTCGAGTAACCGACAAGTGCCATTATAAATAAATGGCTGCTCCATCAGTTGCTGCCATCTTAGCCCTTGTGACTGACCAAGCGCCATATTCAGCTGGTTGCTTTTTAGACAAACCACACCGATGGGGTCGGATATGAGCGGAGTAAAATCAATGTCTGTTTGATTGATACTCGTACAATTGCCCAATGCTAAATCAACCTCTCCTGTCAGCAAGCGATTTGCCACCCCCACCGCATTATCATCTATCAATACAATCTCAATATCGGGATGCTTTTTTGAATAGGCAGCCAGCACGCTAGGCACTAGCTTCGTGACCAATGATGGCACGCTCGCAATTCTAATCTTTCCTTTGTCCCCTGAAGCGATTGCCTGTAAATCGTCTTCTAATCCTTGATAAACGCTGAGGAATTGCTGGATTTTGGGTAAACAGCTTTCTCCAAAAGGTGTCAGTGTCGCTTTATTTCCGACTTCAAACAAACGCTGATCCAGCGTCTTCTCTAATTCCTTTATAGATGCTGAGATTGCTGCTTGTGAGCGATTGGCACGATTGGCTGCTGCGCGAAAACCCCCTTCTTCTACTACGATTAAAAAATGGCGTAACTGCTGTAGTTTCATAACGTTAGGCACTCTGATGCTCGTTGCTTACCATTCGATCTTACTGACTTTAACAGAGTCATTGACCATGAAGTGTAATAACTATTAGTGATAGATTAAATCTATCATATTTAATATTTAACTAGTTAGATTTATCGTATTTAATTGCGTAGCATAACAATTAGAAAATAAAGGATTGATAAAACCATCTATTTAAAGGATATGAAAATGACCACTCACTCAACCAAACAAGCCGTTAAAACCTCACTTTATGCATCAAAGTCTCCACTTGAGTGGGCAATCACAAGTAATGGTACCTTGTATACCGCTCAAATTCCTATCGATGAAAATGGTGATGTAGTCGCTGGTGGTATAGAGGCGCAAACGCGGCAAACGCTGGATAATTTAAAACACACGCTAGAATGTGCCAATACCAGTATGGAGTCGGTATTACAAGTATTAATCTATGTCACGGATCGCGAGTATCTAAAAACGGTCAACCAAGTCTATGCAGAATACTTTACCGCGCCTTTCCCAAATCGAGCAGCGCTAGTCATATCTGGATTGGCGCGAGAAGAGATGTTGGTAGAGCTGGTCGTTTATGCTGCTGTGCCACAATAATTTTTTAATTTTTCAGATTATTTATCCAATTGTTTAAATCATTTTATACCTTACATTTTAGCAAACTGAGGACGTCACTATGTCAGCTCAAACTTTAAAGCAAGATCCTACAAAGTCACTTTATATCAATGGCGAATGGCAGGCAGGTAACAATACCATCGCTAATATTAATCCGTCTGATGTCACAGAAACGATTGGTGAGTTCGCTCAAGCAAGCAGTGATCAAGTCAAAGATGCTATCGCTGCGGCTCGCCAAGCCCAGCCAAAATGGGAAGCGACGCCACTAGAAAAGAAGCAATCCATCTTGCAAGCGATTGGCGATGAAATGATTGCCCGTTGTGATGAGTTAGGCACTTTGTTATCACGCGAAGAAGGCAAGCCATTTGCGGAAGGCCGTGGCGAGATTTATCGTGCTGGTCAATTCTTTCATTATTACGCTGCTGAAGTATTACGTCAGATGGGCGACCTTGCTGACTCAGTGCGCCCAGGGGTTAAAGTTGAAGTCACGCGTGAAGCGGTTGGTGTTGTCGCCATTATTTCACCTTGGAACTTTCCAACGGCTACCGCTGTCTGGAAAATCGCCCCAGCGCTAGCCTACGGTAATAGCGTTATCTGGAAGCCTGCGAATCTAACGCCAGCCAGTGCGGTTGCGTTGGCAGAAATTATTCACCGTCAAGGGTTGCCAGAAGGCACGTTTAACTTGGTATTGGGTGGTGGCTCATCGGTCGGTGACGCGTTGATTCATTCAAAAGACATTGATGCCGTTAGCTTTACCGGTTCAGTCGCGACTGGTCGCAAGGTCGCTGCGGCAACCGCACCGAACTTTGTACGTTGCCAGCTAGAGATGGGCAGTAAGAATGCCTTGGTCGTCGCTGATGATGCCGATTTGCAAGTCGCCATTGATGCCGCTGTTGCAGGCGCATTTGGTGGTTCAGGGCAGAAATGTACTGCGTCTTCACGTCTGATTGTCATGGACGGTATTCATGACGCGTTTGTCGAGGGCGTGGTGGCAAAAATGAAAACCTTAAAAGTGGGTCATGCGCTTGATGACGGTATCTTTATGGGTCCGATCGTGGATGATAAGCAGCTCGCATCAAATTTGGATTGGATTGAAAAAGCCAAGCAATTGGGTGCCAATTTGGCCTTTGGTGGTGAGCGCTTAGAGATGCCACATGACGGCTATTATATGTCGCCAACCTTATTTACTGATACTGATAATAGCTGGGATATCAACCAAGAAGAAGTGTTCGCACCGCTGGCTTGTGTGATGCGTGTCAACAGCCTAGAAGAGGCAATTGCCATGACCAATGATACTCGCTTTGGTTTGACAGGCGGCATTATTACCCAAAGCTTACGTAGTAGCGCGATGTTTAAAGAGCAAGTGCAAGCAGGCTGCGTGATGGTCAATCTGGCAACGGCTGGCACCGATTATCATGTGCCATTTGGTGGTCGTAAAGAGTCAAGCTTTGGTCCGCGCGAACAAGGCTCGTACGCTAAAGAGTTTTATACCATTGTCAAAACGGCTTATCAAAAAGCGTACTAAGGCATGTATTAGGCTTCTCAAAAGTTTATTAACTGTATTGAAAGTAGAAAAGGAATTTAACATGTACCAAGACCATATCGTCATTGACGGACTACAGTATAGCCATTGGGATCGTGACTATTTCAAAATGCTGCAAGCCAGCGGTATTCATGCGGTACATGCCACCTTGGTTTATCACGAAGATGCCCGCCAGACGATGACGCGCTTTGCAGAATGGAATGCACGCTTTGAGCAAAACTCAGATCTCATCTTGCCTGTTTATTCAGTCGCTGATATTGAGTCGGCAAAAAGTCAAGGTAAAGTCGGCATCTTCTTTGGCGCGCAAAACTGCTCACCGATTGATGATGAGATTGGTCTGATTAGCGTCATGCGCCGTTTGGGATTGCTTATTATGCAATTGACTTATAACAATCAAAGCTTACTGGCGACGGGTTGTTATGAGCAGAACGATTCTGGTATCACGCGTTTTGGTCAGCAGGCGATAGCAGAGATGAATCGCGTCGGGATGATTATTGATATGTCGCATAGCGCTGAGCGCTCAACGCTTGAAGCGATTGAGTGTTCTTCACGCCCGATATGTATCAGTCATGCCAATCCGGTCACCGCACATGATGCGTTGCGCAACAAGTCTGATGCCGTCATTAGCGCGTTAACCAAGGCGGGCGGGCTGTTGGGTTTTAGCTTATATCCTTTTCATCTGCCTAATGGTAGTGATTGTACGTTGAATGATTTTTGTAGCATGATTGCCGATTGTGCCGATAAATATGGTACGGAGCATTTGGCCATTGGTAGTGATTTGTGCCTGAATCAACCTCAAGCCGTATTGGAGTGGATGCGCAATGGACGCTGGTCTAAAGCCATGGATTATGGCGAAGGCAATGCCAATAATTCAGGCTGGCCGGATACGTTGCCGTGGTTCGCGGGCAAGGACGGCATGGAAAATATTTATAACGGTCTACTAAAACATGGTTTTGATGATAATGCCGCTGGCAAAATCATTGGGCAAAATTGGTTTGATTTTCTTGAGTCTGGCATAAAGCCCGTCGCTTAACTGTTTAGAATCCTCCTAATTTAAATAATGTAACGCTATCATATGGAGCCACATCATGGCCGATTTAAATGGACTTAACCGAGATAATGAGCAAGGACGCTCGCACACTGTTGGCAAAGTAGGCGATGATTTGCACAATAAACAAGATGTGACAGATACGTTTGGTCTCAAAAATCCCGCATTTTGGTACAGTGGTGGCTTCATCATTGCCTTTGTTTTGATGGCGATATTTGCAGAAGCTCAGTTGGCAACGGTCATCAATGAAGGCTTTGTTTGGTCTGCCAAAATATTTGGTCCTTTTTGGCAAATTTTATTATTAGCTACGTTTGTTATTGCGTTAGCGGTTGGCGCAGGTCGTACAGGCGATGTCATTTTAGGTGATCTAGCGAAGCCTGAAATGGACGGCTTTAAGTGGATGGCTATTTTATTTTGTACGCTACTGGCTGGTGGTGGTGTTTTTTGGGCAGCAGCAGAGCCTATCGCTCATTTTGTCAGCGCACCTCCTCTTTATGGTGAATCCGCTGATATTCAACAAAGAGCCATTAACGCACTCTCGCAATCCTTTATGCATTGGGGATTTTTGGCGTGGTCGATTGTCGGTAGCTTGACGGCTATTGTGATTATGCACCTGCACTATGACAAAGGCTTACCGCTGAAGCCGCGTACGCTTCTTTATCCTATGTTTGGCGAACGCGTGCTCACGGGTCAAACAGGCGCGATTATCGACGCTTGCTGTATCGTTGCGGTCGCGGCTGGTACGATTGGCCCCATTGGATTTTTGGGCCTACAAACCAGTTATGCCCTCAATACGTTATTTGGTATTCCTGATACTTTTATTACCCAGCTTATTATTATTATATTTGCTATTGCGCTTTATACGCTTTCAGCCATTAGTGGATTGGCTCGCGGTATGCAAATACTGAGTCGTGTTAATGTGATATTGGCTATGGCGCTCATGGTCTTTATCTTGATGTTTGGGCCAACCAAATTTATTGTCAATGGATATATTCAAGGCGTTGGCACGATGGTTCAGAACTTTATCCCGATGGCGACGTATCGTGGCGATGAAGGCTGGCTTGGTGGCTGGACGGTATTCTTTTGGGGTTGGTTCTTGGGCTATGGTCCAATGATGGCTATCTTTATTGCCCGCATCTCACGTGGCCGCACTATTCGTCAATTGATTACTACGGTTTGTATTATTGCGCCGCTTGTCACGTGCTTTTGGTTCACGATCATTGGTGGATCAGGTCTTGCGTTTGAGATTGCCAATCCTGGTAGTGTCAGTACTGCCTTTGAAGGCTTCAACCTTCCTGGTGCGTTGTTAGCCATCACTCAGCAGCTGCCATTTCCTTTGATTATATCGCTATTATTTATTATTTTGACCATGATCTTTATCGTCACTACGGGCGATTCGATGACGTATACCATCAGTGTCGTTATCAGTGGTGAGCACGAGCCAAACTCTATGATTCGTGCGTTTTGGGGCGTTATGATGGGGGTCACGGCTATCGTTTTAATCTCGCTTGGTGCGGGAGGAGTGACGGCTTTGCAATCATTTATCGTGATTACTGCGGTGCCAGTGTCTTTTATTCTGCTGCCCTCGCTATGGAATGGACCACAAATTGCGCGGCAGATGGCACGAGACCAAGATCTTTATCGGCCGAATCGAGTTGAGACTGAAAACCTAATTATCGAGGAAAAAATGGCTAAAGAAACAGCGGCCAAAAGAATCGATTAAGTGGGTCATTACTATACCAGTTACTGATTGATTGTCTTATCCTGTTAATGAGCGTTACGGCTTAAATACACTGACCAATCTGTGACTGGCTTCACGCATTATATAAGGTGATAGGAATATGAAACAGACATTGCTAACCAACGATACTTTATATGCAGTAGATGCAGTCAGCTTTCGCACGCCTGATGTGGTGATGAACTCTGAAAGATTGGGTGCGATGCATCAAACGCGTATCAGCTTTGTACGTAGCTTATTGCGTAAAATCGATCAAGAAAACTGGACGTTAAGCAAATCTCTTTGGGAGTTGGATAAAGACGGTTATGGTCAAGTTATCTATCGTCTGCAAACCCCAGAGCACGTTTATCATTTGGTCATATTCTGTAATGAGCTTGCGGATGAAGAGCGCAATGATCGCGTTATTGCGCAAAAATGGGATGTCACGTTCGCTCTTGTTTATGGTGAAATAGATAGTGATTTACTCGCTAATCTCAAAGCCAATGTACCGCTACAAGAAGCGGGTCGCAATTCTCATATGGTCATGGTGCTCGCCCGTGCCAACAAAAGCGTACGCGTCTTTGATCATATTGTCAGTGCGCTGGCTAGTGGACAGCAACCGGATCTTGAGGTGTTGGCGCAAGTCGGTTATATCCTACGCACTACCGCCGTCTATGGTAATGGTAAGTTTGGTATTTATGATTTCAAACCGCTGGATCATAGCGAAGACTTCAATCAATCGTTTCACGCGCAGATGTGTGCGGTCTATTTGCTGAGAGAGTTTAGCCTTGATTGGGTTGATTATTTGGCAAAGCAAAAAGGTGGCAGTAACGCCGTCAGCTTGCATCCAGAGATTAAGCGTTACTTGGGTATCGGTAATGCGACTGGTCTTGGAATGGCACCTTATTTAATCAATCATCCTTGTGTCGTCGATCAATGGTTAAGTACTCGAGAAGCAGCATTGCAAGCGGTATTAATCTGTGATATCGAGCCTAAAGCCGATAATAACAAAGTACATCAATTCTCAACGTTAATAAATCGTGCGATTCAACATTTCTCTGAAGTAGTGACCATCAATGAGCCACAAATCCTGTTGAATAGTACGGTGGTTAATGAGCTAACGATATTGCAAAAAACCCTGACGACTGATCTTAACGACTGCATCACGTGGGCTGACTTTTTGCAGCGTAACGATCATCTAAGCTTTGAGAGCCAAGAAGTTATCATCTCTTGCATGATGGAGCTTTATCCTGAGCGTGTAGACGGGTTTGCAGGACAAGTTAATGCCGATGAAACGATGTCTTTGCCCAGTGGTAAAGTGGTACAAGATCTCATTGATGTATTAGAAGCGCGTTATCAGTGGGCCATTAGCATTGATTTTGCGGCTGCCGATAATGTCTATTGGTTTTGGTATCGCTCTGAGGATAAAGAAGAGCCAAGAATGGGCGTGCGTGGACAAGAACACGGCGATGATAAGGAGTTTCTACTAGATATCGGACGACAAGCAAATACCTTATATTTGGCATTACAACCGGCAAATCCACAACAGCTTATTTCTGAATTTATCCTAACTCAGCCCAAATATCGTTCGATTTCTCGTCGTGTCTGGACGATGGGGCACAAAAAAATGGGTGATATTCAAATTAATGTCTTACAGAAAACCGCGTTACCGATGCATTTATTACGCTGTAAGCTGTCTATGTTTGGGGCAACCAAATTTGATCCACGCTCGGATCGTTGGGTTCGTGTCACGTTATTCCAAGGTGCGCCTTTGTTCGACGAAGTAAATAGCGACGAATGGCTGTTTCCTTTACTGCCGACACTACCTTTATCTGTACAATAACAAGGACTGAGACATGATTGTATCGCATAATGAAATCGTGACGATGGTCAATAAAGCGTTTTTGGGCATGCCGCGAGAAGTCGGAGAGGCGGATCTTATCGCCTCAATGGTTGCAGAGTTGCAAATGGCGGGACTCAACGGCATCTTACATTTTAACAACGCCAGTCCATTTATTGTGTCTGAACGCGATGTTCCGATTGAGATTCTCGATCAAGCTGATGGCAAACTTACCTTGGATTTGCACGGTAGCAGTCTGGTCTGTCACCTACCAGCGGTGATGGATTATGCGCTTGAAAAGATGGGCGATCGTGAACATTTTAAAATATATTTGCACAACTGTCACAACCGCTGGCTGGCCTATAGTGAGCTGGTAAAATTGGCCGCAAAAGGCATCGCTTGTCTGGCAAAATGGGATAATGGCACTGCGCCCAAGCACACCATATTTACGTTAGACAAACGGTTCGTATATCCTGACTTGTATTATTTCGATGACGCGCAAAATAACTACAATACCAATGATATGGTGATTGAGCTGTCGACCGATAATTTTAATGTTGAGCAAGAGATTCAGCATTTTGATCGTAAAATATCAACGGATGAGCTGTTTGAGACTCATCAACGCGCATGGAAACAAGGTATTTATGTCGATGATGAGCAGTGGGCGATACTTAAAAAACGCGCGGCTGCCATATTGGTCGAAAACAGTGAAGCATCCAGTAAAGGGGCAGGAGGCGTGTAGTCGCAACGCTATATCTGCCCACTATAAAATCACTACAGCGTCAATCTCGCTTACCATATCAGTGCATAGCTTGCAGTCGATTTCCTTCTAATTTATTTTAAAAAACAATAAAAGCATGACAGTACTGCTGGAATCAATTTTTCGAAGCCTCTGTCTGCAACGGCACAGCAAGCGAGGAAAATTTATACCAGTAGTATTTGACGATTGATGCATCGATTTAACTTCTCACCGACTATAATTATTCCAACATAACTGTGCTAATTGATGACACCTCCCAATTCCGCACTATTCACGATTCAAACTCTCAAACGAATACCCAACTAAATATTTTTTATGTTATTAAACACGCTTTAATGGCTTGTTTAGTCGTATTTAAAATAATATCAATATCTAATCAAGCCGAATATGACTAGAATTAAGAAGCCCGTTATTGTTTTTAATCGCACTAGCGTAGCTGATACATATTTGCTTTTCGTCGGGGGAGTAATAGTCATGTCTAAATTCAAAACTTCTGTCATTCATAAAGTATTCATTCTAAGCTTCTCATTGGGGCTCACATTTTCAGCAGTTGCCGCAGACTTTGCAACAACACAAGCTATGGCAGAGCAAGGAGATGCTTACTCTCAATATCGACTTGGTTTCAAATACTATATAGGCAAAGGCGTTGAGCAAGATTATGCCAAAGCATTTGAATGGTATTTAAAGGCTGCCAATCAAGGCAATGCTGAGGCTCAAAACAATCTCGGCGCTTTATATGATAAAGGTATAGGGGTCGAGCAAGACAGCGATAAAGCATTTGAGTGGTATCAAAAAGCAGCTAGTCAAGGCGATGCAATTGCTCAATTTAATGTCGGTGCTTTATACCAGAAAGGCGAAGGTGTCGAGCAAGATTATACGATGGCTATCGAATGGTATTTAAAAGCGGCTAGTCAAGGTAATGCTGCAGCTATTAATAACTTAAAACTCCTGCAGCTTAGCGATGAGGGATTTGATCAAGATGTAGTCAAAACGCTTGATTATATACAAGCGGCCAATCAGGGCGATGCGACCGCCCAATATAATCTTGGTATGCAATATCGTAAAGGTGAAGGGGTCAAAAAAAATCGTAAAATGGCTATTGAGTGGTGGCAAAAATCTGCCGCTCAAGATAATGCAGATGCCCAATATTCTTTAGGATTATTATACTATTCTGGTAATGGATTTTCTCAAGATTATAGCAAAGCGATGCAATGGTTCCAAAAAGCGGCCAATCAAGCTCAGACTGATGCTCAGTTTAGTCTTGGAACGATGTACAGTAATGGCAGAGGCGTTCCTCAAGATAATGTAAAAGCATTTGAGTGGTTTCAAAAAGCAGCTCAACAAGGCGATGCCAAGTCTCAAAACAATCTTGGGACGATGTATGAGAATGGTACTGGTGTCGCTCGAGATAATCTCAAAGCGGTTGAGTGGTATCGAAAAGCGGCAAATCAAGGAGATGGGGGCGCTCAGTCCAATCTTGCTTGGATGTATGAGACGGGCAAGGGTGTTGCGCAAGATTACACTGAGGCATTTGCATGGTATTTAAAGGCCGCTGAGCAAGGTGATACAAACGCTCAGTATAATATCGGTGCCAAATACCATGAAGGCGAAGGGGTTCAGAAAAGCTATACTAAAGCGATGGAATGGTTTCAGAAAGCTGCCGAGCAAGGACAAGCAAAATCGCAGTATACTCTTGGCGCTATGTACTACTTTGGCAAGGGCGTGGAGCAAGATTATACCAAGGCTAGGGAATGGTGGCAGCAATCAGCCGATCAAGGCTATGCTGAGGCACAGTATAACCTTGGAGTCATGTACAGTTACGGCGAAGGCGTTGCTACCAGTGATACCAAAGCGTTTGAATGGTATCAAAAAGCTGCCGAGCAAGACGACGCTGATGCGCAGAATAATCTTGGAGTGATGTATGAGAACGGCAGCGGTATTCCACAAGATTATGCCAAGGCGGTGATGTGGTATCAAAAGTCCGCCGCTCAAGGCTTGTCTGAATCGCAGTATAATTTGGCATGGATGTATGAAAATGGCCATGGTGTAGGTCGAGATTACACCCAAGCCTTTAACTGGTATCTCAAAGCGGCCAATCAGGGCGATGCGATGGCAGAATACGTCATCGGTACGATGTACAGCTATGGTAGAGGGGTGACGCAGGATAAATCTCAAGCTGATATATGGTTAAATAAAGCTTGTGGTAATGGAATGAAAATGAGCTGCAATCGCTAACAGCGGATATGTTAAAAATAATTGCTATGAAATAACGGTCATGCAAAAGGTTGCAAAGCTTACGATCAATTAAATCAGCTTCATTAAAGCGCATCAGTGAGAGATTTGCTGTTCAACATGACGAATATGCATGTACCGCAGTGTATCTCTAACTTGCCTAGCAGCAAGGTACTTTTTTCCATTGACCATTGACTCGTTTAAGCGTGTCGTCCTTGAAGCGTGCTAGCTTCTTATGCGGATAACGGCTCGCATAGCCTAACACCGATTCCAACGTTTTATTACGCACAAACTTTTTGCTTGCTGGATCATAAAGCCAGTAAATATATTTTTCACTGTGGTCGCCTTCTGCGGTGTTCAACACCAGATCAAAATAGCCGTCATAGTTCATATCCACGTATCGGGTACTATACGCACTTGCTTCAAACCCCGTTAACTGCTGCACTACTTGCTTGGTATCTTTATTAATCACATCCACTCGGGTAATCGTAGAGCGATACCAACGGTCATTGTCAACGCCATAATATTTAAAAGTAAACTGCGGGTAAGTTTTGACAGGAATTGCTGGGGTAAAGGTGGTTTTTCGAGAAGTCGCTTCGCCCTCTGGATAATGAGTGACGGTTGCTACCAAGGTATTATTGCGCAAATTTAGCATACCATCGATGGCATATTCTGGTGGTGCTTCTAAACCAATCTCTGCATCATATGATTTCAAGGTGATATTCAAGCCTTTTTGAAAGCCTTCGACCGAAACGCCGTCGTCTTTGTTTAAATAAAATAAAGTGCCATGCGGATTCCATACCCCTGAGTATATCGTCAATAAGAATTTTCCATCGTCTGAGCGCCAATCACGCTCAGCATAAGTGGTGACGTCTGTGATGAGTTTGACAGGTTTTTTACTAGCAGATGTGCTGGTAGAACTGGTCTTTGTAGGGGTCGCTGCTTGTGTACTAGGCAATGTACTAACGACTAATAGTGGCAGTATTAAGTAGCTGAAATAGCGTTTCAACGTTATGTCTTGGCATCTTGATTGAAGCTCAAACATCGCCTATCTCCTTATCTTATTTATCGATTGAACGATTTCCACACGTCGTGCTCACCTTCCTTGGCTGCATTTTTATTATAGCGCTATCTGATTGGCGCCGCTTAGCATTTATTGTTAATACAGTTGGCCTCGAATACCTCTTAGAGACATGCTGGATTATGAGAGACAGTCGGTGAAAAGTTACATCGATACATCAATCGTCAGATACTACTGGTATAAATTTTCCTCACTTGCTGTGCCGTTGCAGACAGAGGCTTCGAAAAATCCATTCCAGCAGTACGGTCGTGCTTTTATTGTGTTGTGACTATACATCGCCTCAAAATCTGTCTATCTATTAGCCGACGCTCATCTTTATATTTTCTTTATATCCTACCTCCGCATCTTGATAACACTTTTATACCTCTCCCAGCATACTAATGACATTATTCAATGTGCAGTAAGGTCTTAGTAATCTTGCAGCCATTCATTAACTGACCGTTATTATTGATTTTGGAGAGTGCCATGGAAGTGTTTGCAGGGTTTATTGCTCTAGGTTTATTTGTCTATTTACTATACGTACTGATTAAACCGGAGGCATTCTAATGACTGTTCAGGCATTGTCTCAGTTAATTATTTATCTACTCGTTTTATTTATTCTGGGGTATTTTTTATCCGGTTATATTATGCAGCGTATGCAAGCGCCGATATCTCGTCTTGAATCTCGCGGTTTTACAGCGCTTGGCATGCTTGGACGAGATGCCAAAGGCAATATGGCGTCTGGGATGAATTGGCAGCAGTATTCATGGGCTATTGTTTTGTTCAATATCATTGGCTTTTTGGCGCTATTTATCTTGCAACTCATGCAAGGCAATCTACCGCTCAATCCGCAAGCGATGAGCGGAGTCACTTGGGATTTGGCCATGAACACGGCCATCAGTTTTATGACGAATACTAACTGGCAAGCTTATGGCGGTGAGAGCACGATGAGCTATCTCACGCAAATGCTTGGTATGTCGCTACAGAACTTTTTGTCAGCAGCAACGGGTATTGCTGTCGCTTTTGCCTTGATGCGTGGCTTGGTATTTAAGAAAAGTGCTCACCTTGGCAATGCGTGGGTCGATTTATGGCGCTGTAATATTTATATCCTATTGCCCATAGCGACCATCATCGCGCTGTTATTGATGAGCCAAGGCGTTGTACAAACTTTATCGACCTATATGGATGTACAAACCCTACAAGGTGACACCCAAACTATTGCGCTGGGGCCAGTCGCGTCACAAGAAGCGATTAAAATGTTGGGTACTAACGGCGGTGGTTTTTTTAACGCTAACTCTGCCCACCCGTTTGAAAACCCAACGCCTTTTTCTAATTTTATTCAGATGCTCGCTATTTTTCTTATTCCTACTTCACTGTGTTTTTGTCTCGGTAAGATGAGCGGCAAGCTGAAGCAAGGGGTGGCGATATTAGCAGCCATGACCATATTGTTCGTCGGTATGTATTCATTAACCGTGAGCAGCGAGCTTGCTGGAAATCCTTGGTTAACGTCACAAGTGTCAGGGCTAACGGCTGCGGATGTCAGTGGCAATATGGAAGGTAAAGAAGTGCGCTTTGGTATTGTGGCCTCATCGTTATTTGCCACCATTACCACGGCGGCATCGTGCGGTGCGGTAAATGCGATGCATGATTCATTTACGCCCATGGGCGGCTTTGGTCTGATGTTGCAGATGCAGTTGGGTGAAGTGGTATTTGGCGGTGTTGGCGCAGGGCTTTATGGCATGTTGTTATTTGCAATATTGGCGGTATTCGTATCAGGACTTATGATTGGGCGGACACCAGAATATCTCGGTAAAAAGATTGAACCGTTTGAGATGAAAATGGTAGTGATCGCCTTACTCGCAGCGCCCACTATGGTGCTAATGGGAACGGCGATTAGTGTTATGACCAGTAGCGGTCAGGCAGGTATTTTTAATCCTAGTTCCCATGGTTTTAGTGAAGTGCTGTATGCCTTTAGCTCTGCTGCCAATAATAATGGCTCTGCTTTTGCAGGATTGGGGGCCAATTCGGTCTTTTATAACGTCATGCTTGGGCTTGCGATGCTAGTAGGGCGCTTTGGGGTCATCATTCCAGTACTGGCTTTGGCAGGATCGTTGGCCAAAAAACCAAGACTTGAAGTCAATAGCGGTACTTTACCGACGACCACGCCATTATTTGTGGGTCTATTAGTCGGCACTGTGCTGATGATTGGCGCATTGACTTTCATTCCTGCTTTAGCGCTTGGGCCTATTGTAGAGCATATATGGATGATGAAAGGTTAGCCGCTGGCTATTTGTCTAGACTTTAGCAAATTTGCCAAAGTTGACAGATTTGATAAATAAGCACTTGCCTTTTTAGTGGTGAATTGCCCCCTTTTTTATGATTATGTTAGGAATAAAGACCATGAATGTTTCAATAGATTCTAATAATAAAGCACTAGATGTACCGCCTCAACAAGCGCCTGATGAGTCTGGTTTACCCGAAAAGCCTGCACAAGGTTTGTTAGATCCGGCACTGATTAAACCGGCGCTAAAATCAGCACTACTCAAGCTGGATCCTCGCGTCCAGTGGCGCAATCCGGTGATGTTCGTCGTTTATATCGGCTCATGGTTGACGACCATATTAGCCATTAACATGATGATTCAGGGACAGTCTGGAGTCGGCTTTACTTTAGCCATTACGTTTTGGCTTTGGTTTACCTTATTGTTTGCAAACTTTGCTGAAGCGTTAGCAGAAGGTCGCAGTAAAGCGCAAGCATCGAGCCTCAAGCAGGCGCGTCAAGATGTGCAAGCTCGTAAGCTTGCTGGTAGCGACCGACTCTCCGCCGCTACTATGGTGCAGGCGACTGAGCTTAATCAAGATGATATTGTTTTGGTACAAATGGGAGAAATCATTCCAGCGGATGGTGAGGTGATAGAAGGGCTTGCCTCAGTCGATGAGTCCGCCATTACTGGTGAATCCGCGCCCGTCATTCGTGAAAGCGGTGGCGATTTTAACGCAGTCACTGGCGGTACTAAAGTCTTGTCTGACTGGCTGGTGATTCGTATCACCCAAGCGCCGGGACAAGGATTTTTGGATAGAATGATTGCCTTGGTAGAAGGCGCTAAACGTACCAAAACGCCCAATGAGATTGCCCTGACTATTTTGCTTATTGCATTAACCCTGATATTTTTAATGGTGTGCGTCACTCTGTTGCCATTCTCTCAGTTTGCGGTGCTCGCATCAGGTCAAGGCGAACCCATCTCTATTGTCATTTTAGTGGCATTACTGGTCTGCCTGATCCCAACAACGATTGGCGGTTTATTATCCGCTATTGGCGTAGCAGGCATGAGCCGTATGATGCAAGCCAATGTGATTGCGACCTCTGGACGGGCGGTAGAAGCGGCGGGCGACGTCGATGTGTTATTGCTGGATAAAACGGGCACCATTACCTATGGTAACCGTCAAGCGTCGTTATTTCTGCCATCGAACGGTATTAACGAGCACTTGCTGGCTGAAGTGGCCTTGATTAGCTCGCTGACTGATGAAACGCCCGAAGGTCGTAGTATCGTTAAACTGGCGCAAAGCCGTTTTGATATCGATGAAAATGTCTGGAAATCAAAGCCGTTTGAAACCATCGAATTCACCGCGCAAACTCGAATGAGTGGTACCGATATTGAGCAACGCCGTATCCGTAAGGGCGCTTATGACGCCATTGTAAAATGGGTGACAGAGCAAGGCGGTACGCAGCCCAGTAATCTAGAACAACAAGTAGAGGAGGTGGCTCGCCGTGGCAGTACACCACTGCTGGTTGCGGATGGTCAGCAAATATTAGGCGTCATTGAGCTCAAAGACGTGGTCAAATCCGGTATCAAAGAACGCTTTGCTGAATTGCGCAAAATCGGTATTACTACTGTCATGATTACGGGTGACAACCCTTTGACCGCTGCTGCTATCGCGGCTGAAGCGGGCGTTGATGACTTTATGGCGGAGGCCACACCAGAGCAAAAGCTTGAGCTGATTCGTAGTTACCAGCGCCAAGGTAAACTAGTCGCAATGACTGGTGATGGTACCAATGACGCGCCAGCACTTGCTCAAGCTGATGTTGCCGTCGCTATGAATAGTGGTACTCAAGCGGCCAAAGAAGCCGCAAATATGGTGGACTTGGACTCAAATCCGACCAAGCTCATTGAGGTGGTGCAAACCGGTAAGCAAATGCTGATGACCCGTGGCGCGCTGACGACTTTTAGCTTGGCCAATGACGTTGCTAAATATTTTGCGATTATTCCAGCGGCCTTTGCGGGTACTTATCCTGCGTTGAACGTGTTAAATATTATGCATTTGGGCAGCCCAAAAAGCGCAATTCTATCAGCAGTTATCTTCAATGCCTTAATCATCGTATTTCTCATTCCATTAGCGCTACGAGGGGTCAAATATCGTCCAGACTCTGCTATTAACTTATTGCGCCGAAATCTATTGATATATGGATTGGGCGGACTGTTGCTACCGTTTGTAGGTATCAAGCTTATCGATATGCTCATTAACGTATTGTAATTGGTCTAATCATTCATAAGGAATATCACTATGTATACTCATTCTCAACCAGATACGAACGCTAATGTTGAGCTGTCATCGCAAGATGCAACAGATACCAGCAACGCATTAGATAACGCTGCTGCTCATATGCCGATGCTCAAACCTGCTATATTGCTATTTATATTATTAAGTATCATTTTAGGGTTATGCTATCCATTATTGATGACAGGCGTTGGGCAAGTTGCGATGCCCAATCAGGCAAATGGTAGCTTAATAGAAAAAGAGGGACAACTGGTTGGCTCTGCACTTATCGGTCAAGCGTTTGACCAACCACAGTATCTATGGACAAGGCCTTCTGCTGCGGGTGACGGTTATGATGCTACCCAATCATCAGGTAGTAATTTGGGACCTTTAAACCCTGAGCTTGCCAGCAGTGTTGAGGCGCAAGTACAAAAGCTTAAGGCGGCTGATCCACAGAATAAAGCGCCCATTCCGCTTGATTTGGTGACGATGTCGGGCAGTGGCTTGGACCCACATATCTCACCTGCAGCGGCGCAGTGGCAAGCAAATAGAGTGGCACGTGTACGCGGAATAAGCGTTGAGCAAGTACAAAAAGCGATCGATGATAATACTGACAGTAAGCAGTTTAATATCCTTGGAGAGCCGCGTGTCAACGTGTTAGCAGTGAACTTAGCATTAGACAGCATCTCTACGAGCTCCATTAAATAGGGCAGTAGTGTTAATAAAAACAACTGGATTCACTAAAAGACGCCGCTTTATTTAAATTATTCTTATTTAAGAGCTATCTAAGCGCTATCGAAGGTCATTATGAATACTAACCGCCCTAGCCCAGAAGCGTTATTGCAGCAAATCAAGCAGCAAGAGCATGCGGTGAATAGAGGTAAGTTAAAAATATTTTTTGGAGCGTCGGCTGGGGTTGGCAAAACGTATGACATGCTGACCTCTGCGCACCAAGCACAAACGCATGGACTTACTGTGTTGGTTGGTATTGTAGAAACTCATGGACGCAGTGAGACCGCCGCGCTGGTAGAAGGGCTATCCGTTCTGCCGCTACGCGAGATTGAATATCGTGGACAGATGCTCCAAGAGTTTGATATCGATGCCGCTCTAGCCAGTCATCCAGATATCTTGCTGGTTGATGAGCTTGCGCATAGCAACGTCTCAGGGTCTCTCCACCCCAAACGTTGGCACGATGTTGAGGAATTACTAAAAGCAGGTATCAGTGTTTACACGACCCTAAACGTTCAGCATTTAGAGAGCTTAAATGATGTCGTCAATCAAATTACGGGTGTGGTGGTTCAAGAAACCTTGCCTGATTGGTTTTTTGATCAGGCAAATGAAGTGCTATTGGTTGATTTGCCAGCAGATGAATTATTAGCGCGTCTTCACGAAGGTAAAGTATACATTCCCAGCCAAGCCAAACATGCTATCAACAATTTCTTTCGTAAAGGTAATTTAATCGCACTGCGGGAGCTGGCATTACGCCGAACCGCAGACTTAGTCGATGCCGATATGCAAGATTACCGCAACCAAGCTCGAATCTCACCCATTTGGAATACCGCCGATCAGTTATTAGTAGGAATCAGTACGGGCGCGCACAGTGAGCGCCTCATTCGCCATGCTGCTAGGCTGGCTAGCAGTTTACATTCACAGTGGTATGTGGTGCATGTCGATACACCGCGGGGGTTGAATCGTTCGGTGAATAATAAGCAAAAAGTCTTGGAGGCACTACGTTTAGCAGATGATTTGGGTGCAAAAACTGAAATTATTAGTGCTATTACCGTGGCAGAGGGTTTGACCAGCTATGCCCATCAATTCAATATCGGCCGGATTATTATTGGACAAAATCAGTCAAAACCGTATCACTGGGGTCAATCGTTAGTGAGGCGCATCTCACAACAAGACGTTAATTTAGATTTGATATTGGTCAATCAAACGAAGAAGTTAAGCAAAATCACCAAGAATCGTCAGCTACCGTCTTGGAATATGGCAGAATTGTCATCGGTCGATAACCGTAATGGCTATCTCATGGCAGTGTTGGGATGCGGGTTAGTGACCGTTACCTTAGTGGCGCTCACACGCTGGTTTGATTTAGCCAACGTCGTCATGCTCTACTTATTAGTGATTGTTTTTATCTCAGTACGCTTTGGACGCGCGCCTGGCATATTGGCTGCGTTTTTGAGCGTATTAAGCTTTGATTTATTTTTCGTTGAACCTAAGCTGTCGTTTAATGTCAGTGATGTCCAATACTTAGTCACCTTTGCTGTCATGCTTATCGTCTCTTTAATCATCAATAACCTCGCGGTTGGACTACGATTTCAGGCACAAGCTGCCCGTAAACGTGAACAGCAGGCGATATCGATGAGCTATCTGGCACAAAACCTCAGTGCTGCTCGTAAAAACGATAAAATTATCAGTCAAGCTGCCGCATGGCTAACGCAGCACATTGCTAGTACTGCAATCATAGTAATGCCAGATACGCATAATAAAATGGTCGTTATGACTGATGGTAGGATTCCTGCAGAGTTCAACTGGGTTGTGACCCGATGGGTATTTGATCACAATGAAAGCGCTGGCTTAGGCACTCATACGCTTACCGCTAATAAGATGCACTATCGAGCGCTCGCCACATCAACTCAGGTGCTCGGTGTCTTAGCACTGATGCCGACAGATAGTGAGAGTTTCAATCAACCTGAACAACAGCGAACCCTCGATGTGGCTATTGCTCAAATAACGCTCGCTTTAGAGCGGGTATATTATGCAAAAGTGGCTCAAACTGCGCTCATAAAAGTAGAGTCAGAACGGCTTCGCGGGACACTATTGTCGGCACTGTCTCATGATATTCGAACGCCAATAACGGTATTATCTGGTTTAGCGTCTTCTCTTGCCACCCAAACTTTAACGGTGAGTGAGCAAAGGCAACTGGCCGTTGATATTGAGCAGCAAGCAAACGTTATTCAGCGTTTGGTGATTAATATTTTAGATTACGTATCGCTCCAGTCTGGCGGCATGAAACTAAACAAGCAATGGGTGAGCCTAGAGGAAATCGTTGGCAGTAATATTCGTCAGCTTGAGCACTATTTAAAAGAGCGCCAGATAGAAATAGATATTCCTCATAATATTGACTTTATTTATACCGACGAATTGATTTTGTCACGTATTTTAAACAACTTGCTCACCAATGCCATCAATTACACGCCAGACACTGCCTGTATTTGTATCAAAGCAATGCTGGATAATAATCAGTATCTGATAACGGTGACAGACACAGGAAAGGGGTTGCCTGTGGGTATGGAGACGAAAATATTCGAGCGCTTTACTCGAGGAAATTCGGAAAGTAGCACAACGGGTTTAGGCTTAGGTTTAGCTTTGAGTAAAGATTTAGTGGAGCATCTGGGCGGCACGCTAAGTGCTAACAACGTACAACCTCATGGTGCACAATTTATCATCACGCTTTCTTGGCAACCTTTGCCTGAACAGGATTTGTTGAGTGAGTGACAACTTTAGAGCAATCAGTTTTAGAGCCATCAGTTTTAGAGCAAGCAGTCCAAAGGTTGGTCGAGGCGTGAAACCAGAAAAATGATAACGTCAGTATCTCAAATACATTTGGCTAACTTAGCACGATAAGTGATATATCATAGGGTTAATACAAATAGCGAATAGCACACTTATGAAGACCATACTAATCATTGAAGATGAAGCCCATATTACGCGATTTATCAAAACAGCTATGGAGCAAGAAGGGTATCAAGTTTTTACGGCTGATAGCTCGCATAGGGGCTTAATCGAAGCAGCGACTCGTCGTCCTGATTTACTCATACTAGATCTAGGTTTGCCTGACGGTGATGGATGCGATGTTATTGCAGATATTAGGACGTGGTCATCATTACCTATTCTAGTGTTGTCAGCTCGTAGTGATGAACAAGATAAGATTAAAGCGCTAAATTTAGGTGCGGATGATTATCTAGTAAAACCATTTAGCATGGGCGAATTAATTGCTCGTGTTAATGCTCATATGCGCCGTTGGCAGGTGGGTTACGAAACCCCCAGTCAGATAGAGCTTGGCAATATCAGCATTGATCTTGTGCAGAGACAAGTCAAAAAAAATGGCGAAGATGTCCATTTAACGCCTATTGAATACCGTTTACTGACCGTACTGATCCGTTATGCAGAAAAAGTACTAACCCATAAACAATTGCTCAATGAAGTTTGGGGTAAAGGTCATAACCACCAAGAACATTATGTCCGTATATTTATGTCAAATTTACGCCAAAAACTAGAAGACAATCCTTCTCGGCCTAACTATTTTTTAACCGAAATCGGCGTCGGTTATAAGCTACACATTCCCAAGGACTGATAATAAATAATAGGTTCAGCTTTATAATTAGAAAAGGCCCTAACAGGATGCAAAAATAAAATATCTAAAGGGAAAGTATCTAAAGAAAAAAGTATATAAAGAAAAAGTTACTCATACTATCTGTATGAAGAATCATGGATTAAATTGATAAAGGGGAGTGCTATGAACAAGCTCAGTATATCCACCATCTCCATAGCGACATTGATGTTGTTATCAGGTTGTGATGAATCAAGCACAGATCCAAACATAGTATTTTCAGCAGATAATAAAGATCCTATTACAGAGCTTGAAGTAACCTCGGCGGTCGATTCTCGTCAATTAAATTATAAAGAAACCTTTTATGTGCCCATCTATTCAGACATTTATATTGATAGTTACAATCAAAAAGTCTTGCTATCAGCGACTTTGAGTATTCGCAACACCACATTAAAAAAATCACTGTATATCAATAAAATCGATTATTACGGTACCGATGGGGAGCTGATAAAGTCATATATCAAGGACGCCATTAAGCTGCCGCCTATGGCAACCCTCAATTACATCGTTGAAAAAGAAGAAAGTAGAGGTGGTCCAGGTGCTGACTTTATCATTGAAGTTGAAGGTATGGATGAGACGGTTAGACCAGTGATTGAGGCGGTGATGATCGGTAATTTCAGTAATAAAGCTTTTGCTTTTAACACCCAAGCTACGCCAGTGGTGCATTGATAAAAACCATATAGTCAAATCTTTATAAATCCGCTACATCGTCACCCCCGCTTGATGTACTAATTGTACTATCTGTGCGCGGCTTCCTTGTATCGAAATTATTTGCATTCGACTATAGTCAGTGAAAAGTAATATCGATACATCACGCACTGCTGCTATCAATCTTGCTTGCTGTGCCTGCGCAGACAGAGGCGGCAAAAAACTGATAGCAGCAGTACCGTAGCGTTTTCGGAGTGTTTTATTAACAAAAAAACCGTCACTCATTTACGTACGCTATTTAAGTTAATAATATAGTTTTCAAACGCTTTAATCATGCTTATAATCTTATTAATATAAAATTGACCAACAAAAATAAGCAAAGGAATACTTATGAAAGGCTTGTTTGAAAAAATAAAATCTATGACTCACTTAGGTAGCAAGGAGGATAAGCTGGCCGTAGAGCAACTCACCGCAATTCTTGCGCCATTAGCAAACGTTGATGACAGTTATCCCAAACGTATTATGGATTATATCTTCAATGCGGACGATCCCAATATATTATTAGAATTACAAAATCGCAGCGATGACAAGGCTGGGGTATTGATGAGTTTCCCAGGCACTATCGGCTATCACTGGGGAAGTTACCGGTCCACTGATAAAGAAGATAAGCAAATTGCCAAAAGCATTAAAATGAGAGATAAGTTTTATCAACGAATTTTCAAAGCCATGAGTCCTGAGCAAATTATCCGTTATGGTAAGTTTTTGGCTGCTGTCACCCAACTCAAAAATTATAAAGTGCTATCACCACTGAGTCCCGAATGGTTCACTTATCTCATCGCTGATGGACTGAGTACCTCACTTGAAAGAAATAACAAAAGTGACATCAAGCATCGTAATAATTGGTCACATGCACATTTATTCGACGTTTTGAAAGCCGATGAGCAAAATAAAAATGACAGTGATGCCTATCATGTATTGCTGGTACAAATCTTTGAGCGTAAAGAAGTGGACAGTTATTATAGTGATAACTTACATCTGCTTTATCAATTTCCAGACATGATAGCGTTGTTGCAACAGCACAAAGCCGTGTTAGATGAGCTGATTCCTGCCTTATCAGCCAAAGGGCAAGAGCAATTTATAGACAGTTTTGCCAAGTATCATCCTGATTTTATCAAGCAATGTCCCTATCTAGTCGCCACCTTAGCCACTAGCACTAGCAAAACAGTGCGCGAGTTGGCACTGGCCAAAATCAGTCTGTTTGAGCAAGCACAAATCAAACCTCATCTGATCGAGTTATTGACCAATGGCAATACCAAACAACGTCGCGAAATCGCCGATATTATCGCCAGACAAGGGGCACAGCAAGGCGTTGATGGTGATGATAATAGCGCTGAGAGTCGCAAAATATTAGAGCAAGCGTTAGCCAATGAAAAGCAGAAATCGGTGATTCAAGCACTAGAATCGGCGCTCAGTCGATTAGACAGTGTCGCGCAATTGGCGGAAGTAGAGTACGTAGTGAGCGACTTTGAGGCTATAGTCAGCCAGGATATTCCGTATAGTTGTGTGGACATACTGGCGCAAAATTATGCAGAGCTGCTCGAGAAAAAACAGCTCGCTGCCGAGCAAGAGACTGAGCAAAACAAAACCTCTGATTATAAATATACGTGGTCACAAAAAAACTATAACGAGTGGAAAAAGCTCAAACCTGAGCAGTATGGTCACAAGCTGATTGATGCACTTAATGGTAAAGGTAAAATAAGCAGTCTTGATAATGGCAATATGATTGAGCTGTGTGGTTATAAGAATCGATTAAAAAACTTACCAGAATTTGGTTTGCATCACGCTGTTCGATTGGCAAAAAGTGGCGGTTCAGTCAGAAATTATCAGCTAGAGAATTACATCAAACCTGAGAATCTAGCGACTATAGAGCTACGCCAGTACGCGCAAGTGCTCAAAGACTGCCAAATTGAAAATCCAAATCGTGGCATCGCTGAGGAATATCTAGAAAACACATGGTCGCCTTTATTACTTAAATATATCAATAAGTCCGAGCAGATCGTCCCTTTCTTTATGGAGCATCTGGACTACATATCTGAGGCTTTAGGATTACTACCCAATAAAAGCGAAAGTCGCTGGCGTGAGTTTGAACCCAGTAAAGCCATTAGTATTTTGGCTACTTTTCCACAAATTCCCAAACAGTTTATCCCTAAAATATTAGAGCTAGCCTTAGGCGAAAATAAACGCTTGCGTCATGATGCACAAGAGCTACTGTCTCATTTACCCGATATTCATCAGCGTGCTATCGAAGCACTGGCCAATGGCAAGCAAGCCATACGAGTGACGGCAGTGGAGTGGCTGGCACGTCTTAACGAACGAGATGATAGTCATAAAGCTGAAGTATTAAAAGCGTTGTATGATTTGCTCAAAAAAGAGAAAAAAGAGATTGTCATCGCCAGTATATTGACGGCGCTTGAGAGCATGGGTGAAGACATCAGTAAATATCTGTCACCGACCGCCTTATTAAAAGATGCTGAAAAGGGGCTAAGGGGAAAGGTCTTAAAAAGCTTTGAGTGGTTCAAATCGGACAGTCTGCCAGCAGTGCAGTGGCAAAATGGCAAAACCGTCAATCCCAAAATTATTCAATGGTGGGTAGTGTTGGCCGAAAAACTCAAAGACCCGACACCGAATGGTCTATTGCAACGCTATTTAGGGCTACTCGATAACAAGAGCCAACGCCGCTTGTCACTATTCCTATTACAGAGCTTTATCAGCGAAGACACACTCAATCCAACCCTCGCGCAAGCAATGGAAATTGCTAACGCTGAAGCACCTGCACGGCTTTCTCAATACCAAGATTACTATAAGCGCTATGGCCAAAAAGACCCTGACAGCTGGGCTGCTCGGTACGCCAATGTCACTCTGCATGAAATGGTTGAAGAGATTAAAAAAGAACAGCTGGCTATTTATTTGGGTTCAGCCATCAAAAGCAAAGGCATGCTCGCGCTTACTTATCGGGCAGAAGGCAGCACGGCAGTCAATATCTTGCAAGATTACATGAAAAATCACTATCGGCGCACCTCTCAAATCACTGCGATGCTCACCGTATTTGCCATAAGTGATGACCCTCTAATTATTCAGCTGTTACTCGGACTGTCACGTCGCTATCGCACCAGCTCCATTCAAGACTTGGCCAAGCAGCTAGTGGGTACGATAGCTGAGCGTAATAATTGGACTGCCGATGAGCTTGCCGATCGAACAATTCCTACCGCTGGGCTCGATGAAAATGGCATTTTAACCATCGATTATGACACGCGTACGCTAAGCGCCTATGTCGATGACAAAGACAAGTTTGTATTAAAGAACGAGACGGGCAAAGTCATCAAATCACTACCAGCAGCCAGACAGAATGATGATGCCGCTATTATCAAAGAAGCTAAAACCTTGTTTAGTAATAGCAAAAAGGAGTTCAAACAAGTCGTTGACTCTCAGACCACGCGCTTGTATGAAGCCATGTGTAGCGAGCGACTTTGGATGAGTAGCGACTGGCAAGAGTATCTATACGCCCATCCTATTATGAAGCGTCTGATTACTCATTTGATATGGATCGAAGTTGATGGCAAGCAGGGTGGTGAGGGCAAGCAAATAGTGTCGTTCCGTCCAAGTGATGATGGCAGCTTGTTGGACTTTAATGATGATGAAATCAGCTTGCAAGCTGACAGTTATATTAAGTTGGCGCATGGCGTGTTGCTCACTGCTGAGGAGTGCGATCAGTGGCGCGAGCACCTAACAGATTATGAGGTTAAGTCGCTATTTGGTAAATTTACTCAATTTGATCACGCGCTACCAGCATTCAAAAAAGAGCAAGATCAAATCGATGAATTCAAAGGCTATTTGACGGATACTTTTACGCTGCGTGGACTGCTAACCAAAATGGGTTATAAGCGCGCTAGTATTGAGGATGGCGGCTCCTTTGATCGCTATTATAAGAACTACGACAGCTTAGGCTTATCAGCAGTCATTGTGTTTAGCGGCAGCTATGTGCCTGAAGAAAACATTCCAGCGGTGCTATACGAATTGGGCTTTGAAACCAAGCAATCCTATTCATGGAATACGGACTATGTTGCCTTAACGGACGTCAATCCTATCCTATTAGCCGAAAGCTATGCCGAGTACAAAACCGTCGCTGATGCCACGGGCGGCTTCGATGCTGATTGGGAAAAGAAAACCCCTTGGTAGCGGTGGATGAGATGACTGATTTTTATCATAAACCACTGATTTTTATTATAAACCATAATAGTCGATACTAAATAAAATAGATAAGATGGATTTTTGCCGCGCAACTGGTATGAATTTTTTTGGCTTGCTGTGTCTACGCTGACAGAGGCTGCAAAAAATAAATACCAGCGACGCTATATCCTTTTTATAATCGATTATCTATATTATAAATAATAGACGACAGCTTTTTGATCAAGGATAAACAATGAGCACTGCTACTGATAATAATACTGATAACAGCGGTAACGAGGGTAATAATGTTCTCAAACAATCAGCTGAACACCGTTATGCTGACGAATTGGCGCGGTTGATTCAGTATGATGTCACTGAAAATAATCTAAAACCAGCAGGCTGGATTCGCTCCCCAAAAGCGGTGCGTAAATTTATCTTGGGCGATGACGCTTTGGATATCAGCCGTAAGTTTTATGGCGACGATGCTTTAGCGGATCGCTGCATTGTGACTTTATTAGGCAAACAAGGATTGATGCTGGTCGGTGAGCCGGGTACGGCCAAATCTATGCTGTCCGAGCTGTTGAGCGCAGCGATATCGGGCGATTCTGGTTTGATGGTGCAAGGGTCGGCGGGCACTACCGAGGATCATCTGAAGTACTCTTGGAATTACGCGCTATTACTCGCAGAAGGTGCTAATACTAAATCACTAGTGCCGTCACCGCTGTATCAAGCCATGGAGCAGGGCAAGATAGTCAGGCTTGAGGAAATTACTCGCTGTCCGCCAGAGATTCAGGATGTACTCGTATCGATGATGTCAGAGAAAACCATGATGATTCCCGAATTTGGTGACTCAGGTCGGCTATTTGCGCAGGCAGGTTTTAACATTATTGCGACCGCCAACTTGCGTGATAAAGGCGTGCACGAAGTGTCATCAGCATTAAAGCGCCGCTTCAACTTTGAGACGGTAAATCCTATTAGCGATCCGGCCTTTGAGAAGTCATTAATACTGAAACAATTACGCACTGAGCTTGGTGATCTTGGCGCTGATATCAGTAGTGAGATTACGATTAATGAGGATGTCGTCGATCTATTGGTCACGGTCTTTCAAGAGCTGCGTCAAGGTCAAACCCAATCGGGTACTAACATCAAAACCCCTGATGCGGTCATGTCATCAGCAGAAGCGTTCAATGTGGCCTACGCTTCGGCATTAGAAGGGTACTATTTGGGCGACAAATCGTTGTCAGCTAATGCGGTTGCCAAGCAGATTATCGGTGTCGTGCTAAAGGACAATCCCGATGATATAAAGCGCATCCGTTTTTATATGGATAACGTCGCAAAAGAGCGCGCGAAAAAAGACAAAACATGGAAAGCGTTTTATGAAGAAGGCAAACGCTTTTGGCAGTGATGGTCGATAATCTCTATTGAAAATAGCTTTTGTTGAAAATAATTTTGCTAATAATTGCTAGCAATAATTAATCAATTTGCTTCAGTAATTAATCAATCTTGTTAATTAAAATCTAACTTTAGAACAAGGCGTGTTTTTAGTTATGGAAAATCGGTTACCGCCACGTCTTATTACCGCTCTGGCTCAGCTCAAGGCGCTCAATGATTTGGGCATTACTTTATTGCCCGTTCGCCATCACAGTCCTGCCTGTGCTTATGCTACCCAGCAAGCACTTAGCCAGCTACAACCTGCTGATATTCTCATCGAAGCGCCCGCCAGTTTTAATGATTTACTCATCGATTTACAGCATCCCGATAATAAGCCACCTTTAGCAGTTCTTTGCCAAACCCAAGCAATTACCATTTTCAACGATAGTGAGCAAGGGTCTGAAACCAGTTTTGAAGAGGACAAAGACAATAAAGAAAAAAAAGGAGACAAGCGAATGTATTCTGCTTATTTTCCTTTTTGTGATTATTCGCCTGAATGGGTAGCGCTGCGTTTTAAAAGTACAAATTTCTTAGGTAAGTCGCTACATGTCGAATGTATTGATTTGCCATGGTCACAACAAGTTGAGCATCGTGAACGAGTAAATTCTGAGCAAACATGGGAGACGCAGAGTTTACAGCAAGAGCGCTATCTCGCGCACAGTCAGTACATAAAAGCACTGGCGGACAAGTTGCATTGCCGAGATCATGATGAAGTTTGGGAGCATCTATTTGAGCTAGATTCAACACTCAAATTACGAGAGTGGCATGCGTTTTTTTATAAAGTATTGGTCTGGTGCGCCATGTCACGTTTGGATTATGAGCAGGACGTGCTAGAGTCGGAAAGCGCATTGGTACGTGAGCAGTACATGGTCAAATGTATCGTGGCTCGCTATCACTTTCGTCGCGATGAAGGCGCTAATCCTAAAAGCAGCGATACTAAAAGTAAGCAATCAATCTCTAAAAATGCTACAACGGATACCGCCAAAATCGTGGTGGTGACTGGTGGCTTTCATACGTTAGCGTTGATTGAATTATTGCATGAGCAATTAATCGAACAGTCGAATAAAAAAGCTATAAAAGCCGTCAAAAATAAAGTCAACGCCGAAATTAATCGGCCTGCTTATGCCATCAAGACTAGCCCTGATGAGTCATGGTTGATTCGCTATAGCTTTGATAGATTGGATGCGTTAAATGGTTATGCGTCAGGCATGCCATCGCCGGCTTTTTATCAAAAGTGTTGGCAGCAAAGACTGGCATTTAATAACAGCTCTGATCTTGACGATAGCCCTAAGCTTGATAACAGCGCTGAGCCTAATAATAGTGATGTAGATACAGAAAGCGAAAGCCAAGCTCGTCACCGCCTAGTTATTGACTTTCTCAGCGATTTTTCTCAGCAATTGCGTAGTGAAAAAATCAGTCTTAGTAATTTTATTACCGTCAAAACTGCCAGCGAGCAAGCCATTCGTTTGGCTGAATTGCGCGGGCATCGATTGATTGGGCGTTTTGATGTCATGGACGCTTGCTATAGTAGTTTTTTGAAGGGTAGTAGCGACAATGGCACGCAAAGTTTCCATCGGTTGCTGCATGAGCAGCTAGGTGGTTCGCAACTGGGGCAAGTGGTCAGTACGGGACGGACGCCGCCGTTATTAGCGCAGGTCTATGAGTTAATTAAATCACATCGTTTTAAGCTCGATGATACTTTGAGCAAAACTGCCAAACTCGACGTTTTACGAAATGCTAGCCATCGCCAACGTAGTTGCTTGCTGCACCTTTTGGCGTTTTTGGATGTTGGGTTTGCCAGACGTTTAAGCGGTCCTGATTTTTTACATGGCGGGCAATTGCATCTGCTATTTGAAGAATGGACGTACGCTTGGACGCCGCAAATCGAAGCGCGTTTGATCGAGCTGTCCGAAGAAGGCTCGGATATTTACCCGTTAGCTATCCAGCGTTTATTGAAGCAGCGTGATCATTTCGATGAGCAAGCTCAAAATCAGTCCTCAGCTCAGCTTATTGGCTTATTGATTCAAGCGTCAATGATGGGTTTGACGGAACAAATGGACCATTTATTCGAAGAAGTTAAAAATATTTTGCCGCATGATCCAGATTTGGGTTCGGTGCTGGCTTGTGGTCAACATCTAATGTATTTGTGGACAGGTAAGCGCTTTTTACAATTACAAGATGATCAACAGCTAATCGATCTGATTGCTCAAATTCCAGTGACTGGTCTTTTTTTATTGTCGCAACTACGAACGCCCAATGACGATCAAGTCCGAGGGATTTTAAGTCAGATTTTGAGTTTGCGAAACTTATTAAAGCAAATTAATCCTATCTTGCGTGCTGCTGATAACACGAATGATAGCGATCTGCTCAGCCAATATCATATAACGTTAAACAGGTTATTGCCCGACTGGCAGGATATTGATTTATTGCTGGGAGCCGTGCATGCACTATCATTTATCGATGATATCAGTAATGAAAGTCAGCTCTCAGGCCAATTGCAGCTGCATTTTGGCATTGGCGCTCATGCCGAGCAAGCAGTGGCTTATTTATCAGGAATGATGGAAGCCGTACCGACTCTGTTTTTGCACCACCAAGCGATGACGCAAATGCTAGATCGTCTGGTTTCGCAGTGGGATAAGGCGACTTTTATTGCTCTGCTGCCAGATTTGCGTTTAGCATTTACTGCCCTCAAACCGATGCAGACGAATGAGCTGGCGCAGCAAGTCGCTACCTTGCATGGCGTTTCCAGCACTGAGGTGACACAGTTCCAAGGTCAGATTGGTGAAAGCAATATGTTAAAAGGGCTGGCACTGAACCAGCAGTTGGAGCACGTATTGACTGAACGCGGACTGATAGGTTGGAGTGGCCAATGATGGATGACTTTAACTTACCCACTGACTTATCCGCTGATTTACCAACGCCGCCAGATAATAACGCCCAAGATGCTAAATCTGCTACTACAAATGACATTGCCAACGATAGCGACAGTGATGGTAATAGTGACAGTCTCGCACGCTGGCGTCTTATTTTAGGGCGTTATAGCGATAAAGCCTTGTCGGATGTGGCGTTGAATAACGAGCAAATGCGTTTAGAGCGCAGTCTCGATTATTTATACAATCGAGAATATGACAATCGCGGCGATATGTTAGGGAAGCGGCGTGGTCAAACGGGCAGTCGCCTCAGTGGGCAAGGTGGTTCGCTTGACGATTCGCAATTAACCGCCATCAATTGGCTCAATCAAGCACAAGATTTGTTTCCAAAGAGCACCTTTGAGCGGGTGCAAAATCATGCGTTTGAACGCTATCAATTAACCAGCTTACTTAAAAACGATCAAGTATTAGAGCAACTAGAGCCCACGCCGCAACTGGCCAAAACCTTGCTGAGTCTACGTGGTCGTTTGAGTGAAGATACCAGAGACAATGTCCGCCGTATTATTCAAAAAGTGGTTGATGACATCGTCGCCAAACTCAGACCCAATTTTGTCAACGCTATTCATGGTAGACGCAATCGCTTTCGGCGCTCTTTTATTGCCAATAGTCAGAACTTTGACTGGCGACGCACCATAGCGACTAATCTTAAACACTATAACCAAGATCTGAATAAAATTATTATTCGAGAACCTGTGTTTAATGCGCGGGTACAGCGGCATTTGCCTTGGACGGTCGTGCTGTGTGTCGATCAGAGTGCCTCTATGCTTAGCTCGGTGATGTACAGCGCTATTTGTGCCAGTATCTTGACTAGTTTGCCATCAGTGACAGTCAAGCTGTTGGTGTTCGATACCAATGTCGTTGATTTATCGCATATGGCACATGATTCGGTAGAGGTGTTATTGACAGTACAATTGGGCGGTGGCACCAACATTGCCAAAGCGGTGCAATATGCTGAAACGTTGATAACAGAACCCACTCGCACGATTTTTGCCTTAATTAGTGATTTTGAAGAAGGCGGCTCTGTACCGCATTTGCTGAGTTCAGTGGCTAGAATGCATGGGCAACAAGTAAAACTGATTGGGCTTGGTGCTTTGGATGAAAGCGCCAATAGTGTCTACGATATTCAAATGGCACAAAAACTCTCTGAGCAAGGCATGCAAATCGCAGCACTGACGCCTGAACATTTTGCTGAATGGATAGCCGAGGTGATAAATTGATGACCGTTGCCAGTATTTATCTCGCCTACGATGACAGTGCCTTGACCACTTACGCCAATGCTGGACTATTGCGCCGTGCTCAAAAAGATGTGGCGGCTAATAAAATTGAGCGGATTGAAGAGTGCGATTCTGTCGCTAATGCCAAGCAAATCGTGCTAGACAGCGATGGACAAATCGTGATCTTGCCGAGTACTGGCTTGACGAATGCCAGTTGTGATTGTTCATCAGTCAGCGCCTGCAAACATATTTTGGCCTCAGTATTGTATGTGCAATCGTTAGCTGAATCTGCTCAAGGACAGAACGCTGCGGCAGAGAATGACCAATCAACAATTGATAGCACCGAGTTAAACAATGATAAGCCAAACAACATCGAATCAAAAGAGACGATTAAAGATGGTGTTATCAGTAAAAACAAAGCCACTAAGATCAATGATAAAAGTTTGACCAAAGCGAATACTGCTATCGTCAAAACAGCACTAGCTGAAGTGCTTGCTTTAAGCTTGAACGACTTACAGAAATTTGCCAAAACTATTCCTAAAGCCAAACGTCTTAAAGCCATGCTGATGGCCATTAATTATTTAGAGGACTTTGATCGTAAAGTCGACTCTAGCAATGCTGCCGATAATGCTAGTAATGCTGACAAGTCACAAGCCAGTGTGATTGATGAGACTCAAAGTCTCCGTATTCATCTGCCACATCAAAGCGAAGAAATCCGTTATATTTTGGGCGCTGGATTCGTAGGAATGCTATCCAAAATTGAGTGTGATGCAGACAGTTACCACTGGTTGGCGCTAGTAGTAGTACAAACATTATATGGCGCAGAAGAAGGCATAGCTAAGATACGGCAGTGGTTGGTTGAGGCATTATCTGAAAATACCAATTCAGCCAGCGTGAGTTTAGAGCGTTTATCAGCGGTGATGTTGATAGTGCTAGATGATATCGCATTTGATGTTGAACAAATATTGTATCAAGGATTGTCGCAGCTAGAGCGTTTTTCAGCCAATCGTATGCACCTTGCTAATACACTGGCGCGTAGTCAAAATCTGCCACGTTTGGCCATGCAGCTACGACAATTGAGTGGTCAGATGCATGACTTTATCAAAGGTGATAATCATATTGACGAGCGTCAGCTGTTGATTGGTCTGGCAGAGCTGAGTGCTTATTTGTACCAATTGCAGCACAGTGATGCGACAGAACTACCAAAGCTACGAGGTAAATTACGTCATACTTATGACGCCGATGACACGCGAGCTGATTTACGTTTGCTGCCGTTAGGTGCACGTTGGTGGTTCAGTCAAGGCAAAGCACGCGGTTTAACATTATATTTTTATGAACCCAATGAAAACCAGATTGTCGAGTTTACCCAAGCTCGAGCACAAGCGCAGGATTTAAGTTTTAATAAACAAACCGCATGGTTTAACGCCGTTTGGCTCAGCACGTCTCAAAACCTGATGAACCAGATCAGTACCTTATCTAATCCTAGATTTAATGACAATGGCGGGCTTGCAGTCACGGGCAGCAAAGTGCTCGACCATTCTTCATTAAAAGATGACTTTGCTGGCTATCTTGACAGCGTGCGAGGATTGGCGGTTGAGGATTGGCAGCATCTACAGCAGCGCTGGCTAGAACAGCTGATGAGCAGTGGTACAGTCGATGGTATTGTAGTGTTAAATCCTACTAAAATAGGCAGTTTGCAGGTTGATGAAATCGAACAATGCGTCTGGTGGTCGTTAGCCGATCAAAATAATAACCAAGTTCGTTTGCGACTCAATTGGAACGCTAATGAGCAGCAGAGCATCGATATCATTGATAAGCTTGAGCGCATCGATAGCTATCTGATTCAAATGATCGTCGCTCAAGTCAACATGACTGAAAATACCATTGAAATCAATCCAATGACTTTGATCATGTCAGATCATTTATTTCACTTAGACTACAGTCAAGTGCCTACCAAGAAAAACACCTTGAAAGCGTTGTTAACTGGGCAAATCAGTAAGCTGATGAGCAAAAAAAGACGATTAGTAGAGATTGAGAATACTAAAGTATTGGCCTTGAGCCAGCTTGTTTGTGAGCCTATTTTGAGCGTATTAGACAGCTTGTCAGCAAGCGGACGATTGCAACCTACTGAAGCGCAAATCAAGCAACTTCGCCAACAGCATAAATTAGCGCAAGATGCAGGATTAAGCGTATTGGCCAGTAGTATTGAGCATTTTTATACCCGTAAAATCAAGGTCAACGACCTCTTGCAACTCGCTTACTTATGTAAAATGTTACTCTTATTAGAAGCAGAGATGCCATTTAGTTTTTCTCACCCTACTCAAGCAACACTTAAATTGCCCGTGCGAAACCAATGAGTAAATGAATTTATCTAAGTCATCCACTCTATATTCTGATTTATTTGTGCTACGTTTTTAATTCGACTGGGTTTTTTGAACCTTTGACATCATGAAGAAGCTTTTTTGATGCTATCCCGATTATAAGATTCGGGATATATTTCTAGGTTTTTCCCATCTCTCCTCAAAGGGTCATTGAATTTCCTATATAATGTTAGCTATTTTGTTGTTGATAACCCATTCAATTTAGGCTTTTTCCTTAGGGCGTGTCCTCAATTCAAGCGATTGTATCTAAATGGGCTAAAAATGGTTAAATTTTGCCAAACATTGTCAAATAGCTGATTAATATCTCGATATTATTTGCGCTATTTTCCTCGTTTGACGGTAATTTATCTCATTTTTATGACCATTTTTAAAATGAGTACATGCCCTAGCAAGAAAGGCTTTTTATCAGGTAAAACGGTGCTTTATGTTTAACGCTTCCTCGACTCGTTTAAATAAATACATCAGCGAAAGTGGTATTTGCTCCAGGCGAGACGCTGATCGCTTTATTGAACAAGGCAATGTGTACATCAATGGCAAGCGTGCTCAAGTTGGCGCGCAAGTGGTTGCTGGAGATACGGTAAAAGTCAACGGGCAGCTCATTGAGCCACGAGAGGCCGATGATTTTGTTTTTATTGTATTGAATAAGCCAGTAGGCATTGTGAGCACTACGGAAAGCTCTGAGAAAAACAACATTGTTGATTTTGTTAGACATTCGGTACGTATTTTTCCGATTGGCCGTTTGGACAAAGATTCCCAAGGTTTAATCTTTTTGACCAGCAATGGCGATTTGGTGAACAAGGTATTACGTGCTGGTAATAATCACGAGAAAGAGTATTTGGTGACGGTGAATAAGCCGATAACGGATACTTTTATTGAGGGTTTAGCGGGTGGCGTGCCCATGCTGGGCAAGATGACCAAAAAATGCCCAGTGACTAAGGTGGCGCCTAACGTATTCAATATCACGTTAGTGCAAGGTTTGAACCGTCAAATTCGTCGCATGTGTGAGCACTTTGGCTATGAAGTCACAAAGCTTGAGCGTACACGGATTATGAATGTGAGTCTGAAGGGCACTCCTGTTGGCGACTGGCGAGACTTAACCCCAAAAGAGTTGTCTGTTTTACTTAAATCTATAGAAGATTCTTCTTCTGAAGCCAGTAATCCTGCCAAGAAATCTCGTAATGCGCCCCGAAAAAACGCTCGTACTGATAGCTCATCAAAGTCAAAAGCGTCTCCAAAATCAACGGGCACTGCAAAGGGAAATGGCAAACACGTCAAAGATGGTGCTAGAAAACCAACAGGTACTAAAGATAAAAATAGGCGTCCTTTTGGTGATGGCAAAAAGTCTGGTGGCAATGGCAAACCTACTGCAAATGGTAGACGCCCTTCGAAAGGTCGAGGTTCTAAGCGGTAACGCTTCTCAAAACCATCGACTTAATTTATCGTGGCTTATCAATTTAGGACACCTAATAAAAGATGCCGCGTAAAGCCTATTGTATAGTGGCATCTGACGATTGATGTATCGATTTAACTTTTTACCAGCTATAGTAAATTTGATGAAGCAAAGGATGCAAGTTAGGTTAGCAACCAAAGTAAGTAGTGATATAATGCCTCGATAATCGATATTTCATGAAGGATTTGCATTATGGCTCGTACCGCTAGCGCATTACATATTTTAGTAAAAGACAAAGAACTGGCAGATGATATTCTTGCCAAGCTTAAAAAAGGTGCGCAGTTTGATGTGCTGGCTAAGAAACATTCAACTTGCCCATCAGGTAAAAAAGGCGGCAACTTAGGGGAGTTTAAACAAGGCCAAATGGTACCGGCATTCGATAAAATCTGCTTCAACGGCGAACTCTTTACCCCGCATTTAGTGAAAACCAAGTTTGGCTGGCATGTGGTTAAAGTGCTTTACAGGACGTAAGTGTTAGACACCGCAACCATTAGCGTTGCCCAAAAATATATTAATGTATCAAAAGCTGAAGCTCTTTATAGTAAAGTGCTTCAGCTTTTTTATTTCTGATCACTTCTACGGTTTCTCGCGTATAGATTACTATAATCAATGCTGACAACAACGTGTGTGCTACTTTAGGGTGCTGATATTTCAGGCTTAGACATCGAGCGCCACAACATACCGAATAAAACATCAAAATTCGCATTTAGCGGCGTATCTGCTTGACGAATATTCTGCATAATACCGAGTCGACTAACGAACCCCATAAACACATCAAATAGAATATGCAGTGGTACGGTATCAACGAGCACCCCTCGCTTCTGACCATCCTCTAGTACACTCAAAAACGCATTAATAAGCTCTTTATTCTTATAAATGGCAATATTATGAAAACGCGCTATCGACACTTTCGATAGCACCATCACCGCGTCAGGTTGAGTATCTACAAAATCCAAACACACCCACAAAGTTTTGCGTAAGCGATCCTCGATACTATCAATGCCTTGTAGATGATCCATCATTCTCGCCGCCAACCTTCCTAGTACCAAATCCATAATAGTGTAGAGCACCGTTTGCTTATCACCAAAATATTTATAAAGCGTTTGTAGCGATACGTTTGCAGTATTTGCAATCTGTATCATAGTGATATCGCTTGCATCATGACCTGCAAATAACTGGCGAACTGCTTTTTCTATTTTGTCTAAAGTAGCGGAGCGCATCTCTGATAAAGGCGCCAGGGCTAAGGGTTTACTCTGAGCCGCTTTTTTGGAAACGGTACTATTGGTTTTACTATTAGTCTTAGGATGAGTCTTGCTAACGCTTTGATTAGAGCCACCATCAGCACTGAGTGGTGGTTTTGAGCGAGTGGTTTTCATACCTTATGGTTCCTTTATAGTATTAGCTTTTGGATAGTTCTAGGGTTTATAGTAAATCAATAAAGATAATCTATATTACCATTATAAAATAATTGATTGCACAAGCTGTATTAATTTTCTAATATAATAACCATATAGATTAGTATTTAATGAGATTTTAGCTATTATAGATAGTGGTAATTTATATTACCATTGTATTATAAATATAATATAGCGGTTATTTTCCAATTCTATTTATCATCTACAAAAAGGGATTTTTTATGACTGAGACCGCCTACATTTATGAGTCACTGCGCACACCACGTGGCAAAGGAAAAAAAGATGGCTCGCTTTATCAAGCGACGCCTATTTGGCTAGTTCGCACTTTATTAAAAGAGATGCAGCAGCGACATAACTTAGACACCAGCTTAGTTGATGATGTGGTGCTTGGCTGTGTGACACCCGTTGGCGAACAAGGTTCTGATATTGCGCGTATTGCGGTCATTGATGCCGGCTGGGATCAGAGTGTCGCAGGCTTAACCTTATCTCGATTTTGTGCATCTGGTCTGGAGTCAATCAATCTAGCTGCTGCCAAAGTCATGTCAGGTATGGAAGATATGGTGGTTGCAGGCGGTGTGGAGTCTATGAGTCGCGTACCGATGGGTTCTGATGGTGGTGCGTGGTATATGGATCCACGCGTCAATGAAGCGACGCATTTTGTTCCGCAAGGCGTTGGCGCAGATACCATCGCAACGTTAAAAGGCTTTAGTCGTACGGATGTCGATGAATTTGCTACGGAATCGCACCGCCGAGCTGCTAATGCTTGGGAGCTCGGCTACTATGATAAATCAGTCGTCCCTGTCACTGATATGAATGGCATGCTGCTGTTAGATAAAGATGAAACTATTCGTCCGAACACTGATGTGGCCACCTTAGCGGGACTTAACCCTTCTTTTATCATGCCGGGAAAAATGGGCTTTGATAGCGTTATCTTAGACAGATACACCACCATTGAAAACGTTAACCACGTCCATCACGCTGGTAACTCGTCAGGCATCGTCGATGGCGCAGCGCTCTGTTTAGTCGGTAGCGCCGCTGCTGGGCGCAAAGCTGGTCTAAAACCACGTGCCAAAATCACTATGGCTTCAGTCATCGGCTCAGAACCTGCCATTATGCTGACAGGGCCAACGCCTGCCTGTCAAAAAGCCCTCGATAAAGCGGGCATGCAAGCCTCAGATATTGATCTTTGGGAGATCAACGAAGCTTTTGCAGCGGTTCCTATGAATACCGCGCATGACTTTGGCATTTCACTTGATATCGTCAATGTCAACGGCGGCGCTATCGCGATGGGTCATCCTTTGGGTGCGACAGGCGCGATGCTTATGACCACCGTGCTAGACGAGCTTGAACGTCGTGATCTAAAAACAGCGATGATCACCTTGTGCGTAGGCGGCGGCATGGGGATTGCGACTATCATTGAGCGTCTCTAGCACTGATAGACAGCAATGATAGATTTTTAGTGATTGCCATTAGTTTTTAGCGATTAAAGCGAAATACAATAATATAAAAAGGATTTAACATGAGCACAAATAGCGCCAAAGATAGCATAAGCGCCATCAATGCATTGGACCACTTTTCTGCCGAATCTGATAATGGAATTATCACCGTTATTATCGATCAAGCAGATCGAAAAATGAATGTCATCGGCGATGGGTTTACAGACGCCTTTGCCAAGATGACCAATAGCTTCATAGCAGATGCCGCTGCCAAAGGTTTGATTTTAACTTCTGGCAAAGAGACCTTTGTCGTCGGTGCCGATATCGATTCATTAGCGGATATCAAAACCGCTGAGCAAGTGTTTGATCTGGCTCAAGACCTCAAAGCCAGTATGCGTAAACTGGAGCTATCTGGTAAGCCAGTCGTCGCTGCCATGACGGGCACGGCGCTCGGTGGTGGTCTAGAGCTGGCCTTGGCTTGTCATTATCGTATCGCCATAGATTCTCCTAAAACCAAACTGGGTCTGCCAGAAGTTAAGCTAGGTCTGTTGCCGGGCGGTGGTGGTACTCAGCGTCTACCGCGCTTGGTTGGTATTCAAGCAGCATTAGAGCTTATGACCCAAGGCTCAGAGCTGCGTCCAGCTGCCGCTAAAGATATCGGTCTGATTGATGCCATTGCCACTGATAAAGCAGATATGTTAGCGCAAGCCAAAGCATGGATTATAGCCAACCCTACCGCCCAGCAACCGTGGGATAAAAAAGGCTTTAAAATCCCAGGTGGTGATAGCAAAAACCCTAAAATAGTACCGATATTCTCTATCGCCCCTGCGATGGCCAATCAAAAATCACACGGCAACTATCCAGCAATCACCCACATTATGTCTTGTGTATTTGAAGGCTGCATGGTCGATATCGATACTGGTCTTGAGATTGAATCACGCTACTTTGCAGCGTGTATGTTGTCTCCTGAATCCAAAAATATGATTAATACGCTTTGGACACAGCTTAATAGCATCAAAAAAGGCCAATCGCGCCCTGATGGTTTTGAGCGCTATAAAACTAAAAAGGTCGGTATTCTCGGTGCTGGCATGATGGGTGCAGGTATCGCTTATGTCTCAGCCAAAGCGGGCATAGAAGTGGTGCTTTTAGATACGGCTATCGAAGGCGCTGAAAAAGGCAAAAACTATTCTACTAAACTGTTAGATAAGGCGATCAGCCGTGGTCAATCAAACGAGGACAAAAAACAAGCGTTGTTAGATAAAATTAAAACGACGGTTTCTTATGATGATCTAAAAGGCTGTGACTTAATTATCGAGGCGGTCTTCGAAGATGTAGACATCAAAGCAGAATGTACCCGTAAGTCTGAAGCAGTGATACCAAAAACTGCTATTTATGCCTCAAATACATCGACGCTGCCTATTACTGAGCTTGCCAAAGCCAGCACACGCCCAAACCAATTCATCGGTCTGCATTTCTTCTCGCCAGTCGATAAGATGCCATTGGTTGAGATTATCGTTGGTGAAGACACGGATGAGGCAACCTTAGCCAAAGGTTTTGATTATGTCGGTCAGATTGCTAAAACGCCTATCGTCGTCAATGACAGCCGCGGTTTTTATACTTCTCGTGTATTCGGTACTTATGTCTCAGAAGGTATTGCGATGTTGAGTGAAGGCATACATCCGCGCAGCATCGAAGTGGCTGGTATGAAATCTGGCATGCCCATGCCGCCGCTGGCACTGCAAGATGAAGTATCGCTCAGCCTGTCCTTACACGTCATGCAACAAGCCAAGCGCGCACTAGAAGCTGAGGGCAAAACGTTCACACCACACCCTGCGATGCCAGTGGTTGAAAAAATGGTGAGTGAGCTTGGCCGCGAAGGTAAAAAAGTCGCTAAAGGCTTCTATGATTATCCAGAAAATGCTGAAAAACGCTTATGGCCTGAGCTCACTGAGCTGTATCCGACTAAAGAGGAGCAACCATCGCAGCAAGACTTGGTAGACCGTTTATTATACGTTCAAGCGAATGAGACCGCGAAATGCTTCGAGGAGAATGTCGTGCGTACCGTGGCAGATGCCAACATCGGCTCTATCTTTGGCTGGGGTTTTGCGCCTAACCAAGGCGGTACGTTGCAGTTTATCAACTCAGTAGGTATCGAGAAGTTTGTTGAGCGTAGCCGCGAACTTGCTAGCAAGTACGGCGAGCGTTTTGAACCTGCTCAGATCCTAGTAGAGATGGCCCAAAGAAATGGGGAAGGCGGGGAGTTTGTCGATGGCTAATGTAGCTAATGCTATGACAGATTGCTTGGATGGTTTGCGCGTCGTTGATTTGACGCGTAACCTCCCAGGGCCTTTTGCGACACGTCTGCTTGCCGATTTGGGTGCGGAAATCATTAAAATTGAGCCAAAAAATGGAGATCCTGCTCGTGCATTGGGTGATCTGTTTGGCGCACTCAATCATGGTAAGACGATTGAGAAGATTGACTTTCGTGATCCTAAAGGCATTGAAACTATCAAAGCGCATCTAAAAAGTGCCGATGTGATGCTCGACAGCTTTCGCCCTGAAGTACTTGAAGGCATGGGGCTGGATGCCAAAACCTTGCACGCTCTCAACCCAAAGCTGGTCATGGTATCGATTACTGGTTATGGCGTCGCTGATGGAGCGTCTGATGGTAGTGATGACTCTCAAATTAAGCCGCATATTGAACATAACTGGGCTGACAAAGCGGGTCACGATATCAACTTTATGGCGATGAGCGGCGTGCTTGACCAGCTCAAGACTGCCGCTGGCGAGCAGGCCATGCCTAATATCCAGTTTGCAGACTTGGCAGGCGGTAGTGACACGGCAGTGATTGCCCTTTTGGCCGCCGTATTGTCAGCACAGCGTACTGGCAAAGGTCGTCACGTCGCGGTCAGTATGACGCACAGCTTATATCAGCATATGGTTATGCCAAAGGCGACTGGTAAGCTAGTAAAAAGCTTCTCTGGTAAAAGTCCAAAGCCGCAGCATGACTTTTTAGGGGGATTACTCCCTTGTTATCGTTTATATAAAACAGCCGACGATCGCTACATGGCGGTGGGCTCATTGGAGCTTAAATTTTGGCAAGGCTTGTGTGACGTTTTAGAGTTGCCTGAGCTTAAAACCAAACACTGGCAACTAGGTGTCATGCCGAATACCACAGACAGTCAAGAAGCGGCTCAAGTGGTCGCTGATACCTTTGCTAACCAGCCGCTTAGCTTTTGGCATCAGGTTTTTGAGTCAGCAGATGTTTGCGTGACTCCCGTGCTGACGTTGGAGGAAGCCCGCGCGCATCCTTTGTTTGCCCATCAAGATGAATACAGTGCGACACTAGGCTGGCAGCTTATGAATTGATAAAAGCACAAGTGATTAATTATTTAGACATTGGCTTACCATTTACTCATCATCAGTTAATTTTATTTAATAAAACGAAAAATGTTTGACCACAATCAAGATTTTTTATCAGTTTCAGACCAACTTAATGCAACCAAACCTCAACAAACAATCAAGGAAGATTTTATGGCTATCGCCTGTTTTAAACCAAAGTGGATGGATGAAGAGATTGACATGCTGCACGAGAGTGCCTTAAAGCTATTTAAAGATTGGGAGCAACATGACGAAAAATGGCGTGAAAGCGGCATGCTGGATCGGGAAGCGTGGTTAGAGGCTGGCGAGATGGGCTTTTTATGTGCCTCTATGCCAGAAGAATATGGCGGGGCAGGCGGGGATTTTCGTCACGAAGCGGCGTTGATTTATGCTCAGTCAGAAGCCAACCAAGCAGGGTTTGGTGGCTTTTTGCATTCAGGAATCGTCGCACCTTATATCCTGCATCATGGAACAGAGGCGCAGAAGCAGAAATGGCTACCTAAGATGGCAACTGGCGAGCTGATTGGCGCGATTGCTATGACTGAGCCGGGTACAGGCTCTGATTTGCAAAACATCAAAACTTACGCAGTCAAAGAAGGGGACGACTATATTATCAATGGTTCAAAGACCTTTATTACCAATGGTCAGCTAGGTAACTTAATCATCGTTGCTTGTAAAACGGATAGAGAGCAAGGTGCTAAAGGCGTCTCGCTAATTGTGGTAGAAACGGATAACTCTCCTGGCTTTGAGCGCGGTAAAAAGTTGAAAAAGCTAGGTTTGGCTTCACAAGATACCTCAGAGCTATTCTTTAGCAATATGCGTGTTCCGCAAGCAAATTTGCTCGGTACTGTCGAAGGTATGGGCTTTATGCAGTTGATGCAAGAGTTGCCGCAGGAACGCTTGATCGTAGCACTTGCTGGTATTGGCGCTATGAAATTAGCGCTTGATTTGACGATCAGTTATACCAAAGAGCGTACTGCTTTTGGTAAACCAGTGTGGGGCTTTCAAAACACCCGTTTTAAATTAGCTGAGTGCAACAGTCACTATATCGCTGCAAGTGCGCTATGTGATGCCGCTATAGAAGCCTTGTTAGAGAAGAATCTCACCGTACAGCACGCCGCGCTAATCAAATATTGGGTCACCCAAAAACAGTGTGATGTGATGGATGAATGCGTGCAGTTATTCGGTGGTTACGGCTATATGATGGAATATCCTATTGCTCGACTCTATGCTGATGCTCGGGTACAAAAAATCTATGGCGGTACTAACGAAATCATGAAGGAGCTGGCATCACGCTTTATGTAAAAACGATCACATCAATGGCATTGAAAGCTTTTGGAATCAGTCTAAACGAACATTTAGAAAATATAATAGAGTTGATAAGAAGCATTTCCATTTATTTTTAAAAGAGTACAAGTTTAGATTTAACTATGACTTACCCTCTAATTAGCTTAAAAAGTCTGAGAATATGGTGCAATATTTAATCCTTATCTACTAAAGCCCCAAGATATTTTCATAAATGGAAAAGCCAGACAGCTAAGTTGTCTGGCTTTTTTGATAACTGGTACTTAGCTACTTGCTTTCTTTATCTGTGCGTCATAAAGCTTGGTCAAATATTGCTCATAACTCACTATATTTTTTATAAAGGTGTTGCCTTTTTTAGAACACAAAAGGTTGCTTATTATGCTTATGATTAATGACTTATTAGTCATAATAAAGTGACAGAAAGTACTAAAACAAGGAGGTAGGTATGACTAATAAAACTATCGGTATCGTCGGGTTAGGTCGTATGGGTAACGGTATGGCTCAGTCTTTGCTTCGCGAGGGCTTCAAAGTGTTTGGCACGGACATAGGGGCAGCACAACGCCAAGCCGCCAAAGAAATAGGCGTGAATGTTGTTGCAGATATTAAAGCGCTGTGTGCTGAATCTAGCGTCATCATTCTATCTTTGCCAATGGCAAAGCATGTACAAGCAGTGGTCAAAGGCAAAGGTGGCATCATTGACTGTGCTCAGCCTAAAACCCTGATTATCGATACTTCTACCTCAGAACCAGAGGTGACGCGGGCACTCTCGATAGAGCTGGATCAGTTAGGCCATCAGTTATTAGATTGCCCTGTCAGTGGTGGTCCGGCAGGCGCTGAAGCCGGTACTATGGTGATGCTTGTTGGCGGTGAACCTAGTTCCCTTGAACGTGCACAGTTGTATCTAGACGCTTTGAGTTCAAAAGTGGTCTACATGGGACAATCTGGCAATGGACATGCAGCTAAACTGATCAATAATCTACTATGTGCCGCACATCTAGTGACCACCGCCGAAGCAATCGCTCTCGGTACCAAAGCAGGGCTCGATCCTGCAGATCTTATTGCTGGTTTGAACGCCGGTTCAGGTCATAGTGCGATCAGTGAAGTTAATTTCCCTCGTTGGATTCTCAATAAAGGTTTTGATTCTGGTTTCACTATGCAGCTGATGCGTAAAGACGTGCGTCTGGCAAAAAATATGATCGGTGAGATGGGCTTGGATCTACCTATAGCTGAAAAAGTAGCCAAAATTTGGGCGCAGAGCGAAGAAAACATTTCTGATCAGGATGATTTTAACTGCATTATCAAAAATGCTGGCTTGGGAGAATAGATTATGAGTTTTATCGTAGAAGGAAATGGTGAGCAGCAAGTTGACATATTGCTTAATGAACTGCTAGGTACTTCAGGGTTTGGCAGCTGGATTGATGGAGAATTGGTTGCAGGTAATGGAGACGATATCGAGCTGATTAACCCAGCAACTGGTCAGGTGTTTTTAAGCTATCGTGATGCGGGGGAATGTCTTGTTGCAACAGCCGCCGATGCCGCTATAAAAGCTCAAAAAGTATGGTTGTCAATGACCGCTAGTGCAAGAGGTCAGTTAATGTGGAAGTGCGGTATGAAAATACGCGAAGCCGCAGAACCTCTAGCACGCCTAGAGTGCATATCTGCAGGTAAGCCTATTCGTGATTGCCGGGTTGAGGTGGCAAAAGTTGCCGATATGTTTGAATACTATGCTGGTTGGTGTGACAAAATTATGGGACAAGTCATTCCCGTACCAACAAACCATTTAAACTACACTCGTCATGAGCCTTATGGTGTAGTGACTCAAATCACCCCCTGGAACGCGCCTATATTTACCGGAGGCTGGCAGATAGCGCCAGCCATCTGCGCCGGAAATGCCGTCTTACTGAAGCCATCTGAATTAACTCCACTAAGCTCCACAGTACTCGCTAAAATTCTCGAGCAAGCAGGCATCCCGCGTGGTTTGGTAAATGTCATTAATGGGCTAGGGCACACGACAGGCGCTGCCGCAATTAGCAATCCAGCAACTAAAAAAGTGGTTTTTGTCGGTTCGCCAAAGACCGGTGCTCTCATTGCTTCGGCAGCTGCACAACGTGTCATCCCTTGCGTATTAGAACTGGGTGGTAAGTCAGCCAATATCATTTTCCCTGATGCCGATCTTGATCGTGCGGTAGTGGGCGCGCAAGCTGCGGTGTTTTCTGCCGCTGGACAGAGCTGTGTGTCGGGTTCTCGGTTATTGGTTCATCGCGATGTCTATACAGAAGTCGTGGAACGTGTTGCCTCGGCAGCCAGCAAGTTGCCCGTGGGTTTGCCATGGCATGAAGGCACGATGGTGGGACCGATTAATAATCAAAAACAGTTTAATCACGTGCACTCGTTAATTGCTGACGGTATTGCTGAAGGCGCTGTTGTTGCCGCAGGCGGAAAGTCAGGTGACATTCGTGGCGGTGAAAATGGTTATTTTTATCAGCCAACCGTTTTGGCCAATGTGACAAATAATATGCGAGTCGCACAGGAAGAAATTTTTGGACCTGTTGTCTCTGTCATTTTATTTGATGACGAAGAAGAAGCGGTAGCGTTAGCCAATGATAGTCGGTTTGGTTTAGCGGGTGCCGTTTGGACGGCTGATGTCGGCCGCGCGCATCGGATGGCCGCTCAAATAAATGCGGGCACATTCTGGATAAATAGCTATAAAGCAATCAATGTCATGTCGCCGTTTGGTGGCTTTGGCGAGAGCGGCTATGGCCGATCTAGTGGCTACGAAGGTTTGCTCGAATATACACAGACTAAAAGTGTCTGGGTCGAAACCGCAAAAGATTCTGCTATCCAATTTGGTTATTCAATTCAATAGGGCATTTGGTTAATAGTATTTTAAGGTCTGGCATCAGGCTGTCTTAAATAGATTATCTAAAATGCCATTTCCTGTTTTTTTATATTCTGTCTAGACCATTAATTTTGGCATGGACGATTTAATTTTTAAGTTTTGGCTTTTGTTGTTTCCCGTTTGGTAATATAAAAGGAAGAAGACACATGTTAATTAACGAAACCCTGCTGGGTGAAGTAAAGCAGTGGCGTAAGCAGATTCATAGTCAACCAGAGCTTGGTTTTAAAGAGTTCAAGACGTCATCATTTATCGTCGACAAGTTACAATCCTTTGGGATCGAAGTGCATCAAGGGTTGGGCGGTACTGGAGTTGTCGGTACGCTGAAGAATGGCTCAGGCCCCAATATTGGAATACGAGCTGATATCGATGCTTTACCAATAAAAGAGCAAAACAACGTTGATTATAAATCCACTCATGAAAACTGTATGCATGCCTGTGGTCATGATGGTCACACCTCAGTTCTGCTTGGTACGGCAAAGCATCTCAGCCAAAACAAAGATTTTAGCGGCACCATTCATTTTATATTTCAACCTGCTGAAGAAGTCTTAGGCGGCGCACAGGCAATGATTAATGATGGGTTGTTTGATAAGTTTCCTATGGACGCTATCTACGGGTTACATAACTGGCCAGGATTACCTGTGGGAGAGATTGCGGTCAATAACGGACCTATGATGGCATCTTTTGATACCTTTGAGATTACTTTGACTGGCAAAGGCACTCATGCAGCCATGCCACATTTAGGGGCTGATCCTATAGCAGCAGGCGCGGCATTGATTACTAATATTCAGTCTATTATCTCTCGTCGAATATCTCCCCTCAAATCAGGCGTCATTAGCGTCACTCAAATGAATAGTGGCGACACGACCAACGTCATCCCTGACTACGCTATTCTAAAAGGAACGGTTCGCAGCTTTGATATGGACGTACGCCAGTCCATGCAGGATATGCTCACAGAAATGGTTAAAGCGCTACCGCCTTTATATGGTGTCACAGGTGAGATGGATTACCATATTCGCTATCCAGTGACCACTAATGACAGTCAAGCCTATCTTGAAATCAAAGAGGCTGCTACGAAAGTGTTGGGCGCTGATAAAGTAAAAACTGAGGTAGAGCCATCAATGGCTTCTGAGGATTTTTCATTCATGAGTCAAGCCGTTAAAGGCGCTTATTTTTGGTTAGGTGTTGATGGTAGCAATCCCTCAAAACCATTACACAATGCGTCTTATGATTTTAATGACGATGCTATTGAGACGGGTATCAAAGTATGGGTTTCTTTAGTTGAGTCTCAATTACCAAAAATTTCTGCATAAACCAAATCATAAAATGCAAAAGGAGTTGCTATGAATAATACCACTGTACTATCAAGCACAATGACGAAGCACTTATTTGATTGGAAGCTGCATTTACTAGTGATTATTACATCGCTACTTGCAGAATGGATAGGGATCATCAAGATTCCAATTGGTATTGGTACATTAGTCTTACTGCCTTTGCTATACGCATTCATATTTACGATATTGTTGAACCCCAACGTTATACCCTCAATGAAAGCGGTCATCTCCAAAGACCGAGCAAAATTTGCAAGCTATGCTGTTCTCTTGAGTATCATGCCGTTTATTGCAAAATTTGGCGTTGGTGTCGGCCCTAAAGTCGAAGAAATAATAGCCGCAGGTCCCGCTTTGTTGCTACAAGAATTAGGCAACGTAGCGACTGCCCTTATTGCCTTACCTGTTGCTGTATTGGTGTTTGGAATGGGAAGAGAGGCTATTGGTGCTACTCACTCAATTGCTCGTGAACCTAATATTGCGCTCATTGCTGATAAGTATGGACTTCAGAGCGCCGAAGGTATTGGTGTAATGGGTGTCTATGTAATGGGTACGTTGTTTGGCGCGATTTACTTCTCATTAATGGCGGGTATTATTGCCTCTATGGATATCATGGATATTCGTGCATTAGCAATGGCTTGTGGTATCGGTAGTGGTAGTATGATGGGTGCCTGTTCGGCCGCGCTCGCAGAAACTGTGCCTGCTCAAGCGGAAACGATCACTGCGTTTGCAGCAACCTCTAACTTACTGACTTACGCCACAGGGCTGTTCGTCAGTTTATTTGTTGCTCTACCATTCACAGAGTTTTTATATAAAGTCCTTAGCAAATTTAAGAAGAATGATAGTACCGCTGCTACGAAAACAGATCCTGATCTAAAAATACCAGAACAATCTATTTTATCAGTATGGCAGTCCTTATCGCTGTTAGCGGTAATATGCATAGTCTTATTACTAAGTAATTGGGTAGGGCAAGGCGTCAATCCAATCTCTGCACTACCTGCCATGTTGATTCTGTTCGCTTGTTGTATCGTTGGCGTCCTATTAAAGGAAGTCATTCCTGTCAATGTCCCCGCTATTGCTTGGATATCAATTGTGGCTATTTTGATATCTTTGCCACAGTTTCCAATGAGCGAGTATGTCCTAGTAGAAACAGATAAGTTAGGCGTATTACAACTTATCACGCCTGTACTTGCCTATGCAGGGTTTGCAATTTCTCAGATGGAGGTGAATTTGTTCAAGAAGTCTGGATTTAAAATTGCCGTGGTTGCGCTACTTACCTTTACTGGCACTTTCTTGGGTTCTGCCATCATCGCTCAAGCTACGCTATAAAAGGCGCAAAGGCGTTCAATCAGTGGCTGCGCGGTGATATGATGTACTTGGAAATCCAAGCACTTTGGATCGCTACTAACGATAGGATGGATGGAAGGGGTTTCTAGATATTACTGGCATGCAGTATGCTTACAAAACTTTCATCCATGACTTCATATGCTGTAGTAATTCATGCGGGCCGTGCGATAGATGACGGCCCAACCGAGTTACGAGATGAGCTTCACCGCTTGCCAGTAGCGTATTGTCGATAGGAATTGCTATCAAATGGCCGTCTTTCACTTCTTTGGACACGACAAAATATGGTAGAAAGGTAAATCCCATATTTGAGCGGGCGAAATTCTTTAGTACAGCGAATGAGTCAGTGGTTAGAATAGGATTAAATCGAATCTTTTGTTGAAATTCGGCCATTGCTAGTAACTGACGTACACCAAAACGACTTTCAGCCAGCCCCACCGGATATTCTAGAAGCTCCTTTAACTGTAATGGTTTATTTCGATCGGCTAGCGGGTGGTCGGGCGAAATAATAATATACATTGGCTGACGACTGACAGCCTGTGAACGGATGCGCGGGTGACTACTAGAATGGAACACTAGCCCTATATGCGCTTCATCTTCTTCAACCTGACGAATCACTTCGTTTGATCCACCAGTACTGATTGAAAGTGTCAGCGCCGGATATAAACGGGCAAAATCAGATAATGGTCCCAACATCAAATCCCCAACAAAACCATCACCCACTGCTAACTTGATATGACCTTGCTGTAATCCCAACAGCGCCTGTAATTTGGAAACACAAGTCTCTTCAGCGGAGAGTGATTCCCGATAAAACTGTAAGAGAATACTACCAGCTTCTGTCGGCGTTACTCCTTTGCGGTGCCGTTCAATAAGAGTGCAGGCTAATTCTTCCTCTAACAGAGATATTTGCCGACTAATGGCCGAAGGAGCGATATTGAGCTTATCTGCTGCAGCCCTGATCGTACCCATCGTTACCGCCTCATAAAGATAGCATAACCGCTTTCCATTAATCTCCGTCATTATTTCCTCTTGCTCTGTTCTTGGTTTCATTGAATAAGGGCAGCACTTTGCCACTATCCTCTCCGTTAGCATTGGCAAGAAACTAAGCGCCATAGGCTCATCGAACTATAAGACTGAGCTATGCTGAAAAAACCTTACAGATAAACTTGGTAAACTAACGACTCAATGAGACGTTCATCATAACCAAAAAAATCATAGCTTATAGCACAGAAATTTTATAACGAGACTTTACCTTCAATCATTTATATGGGATAGATTTCATATAGTATAGCTGAAAAGCATGGGTTTGAATTTATAACCAGTGTCACCCCTTATATTTATAGACCTTGATTTTACAGAAAATCATACAAGATATGACAAGCTGAGGTGAAATAGTGGTGTTATTTTCTATTTCCAAATACTATTAATCTAGGAACAAAAACAATGACAAATCTTGATATTATAAAAAGTACCTACGAAGGTAAAACCGCAGAAGAAAATGGTGCAAATCTCAAACGCCACACAACAAGTGAAACACTGTGGACCGAAGCAGCTGGTTTTCCTTATGCGGGAACGTACCAAGGCTTTGACGCCATTGAAAAAAACGTTTTTGCGCGTCTGGGCAGTGAGTGGGATGGCTTTAATTTTGCGGTAGAAGACTATGTTGCTGCTGGCGATAAAGTTTTTGCTTACGGCACTTATAGCGCTACTAACAAAGCAACTGGCAAGTTCTTTGAGGCCAGAGTGGCTCATCTATGGAAATTGGAAGATAGCAAAATTATAAGTTTTGAACAATTTGTTGATAGTAAAATCGTTAGTGATGCGATGTAAAATAGCCTTTCTGAATATGCTTAGACAAGAGCTTGTTTATTCTGGTGATGATGCGTCGGCGACAGCAGGCATGAGTAAATGGATGGGTGACGCAGGCTATTTTGCAGTGAATCTAGGTTCATTGGCTGTTGGTGGCATGTTTGCAAGCTTACTGTTTGGAACCTTGTCTGCGACTAACTTCGTTTAAATAGGAATTAACATTCGGTCCATTGATGATTCTTTCAAAAAAGAGTTTGTCTATGGACCGAATTGCATATTGTTTTAGGATATTTTTTAACAATACAGGATGCTCACGATGAATATAAACAAGACAGAAATAACAGGTAAAAATAAAGATCAAGTTGCATTGATAACAGGCGGAAGCCGAGGTCTTGGTCGTAGCGCTGCGCTTCATCTCGCTAGTCGTGGCATTGATACGGTGATTACTTATCGTACCAATAAAGCAGAAGCTGAAGCGGTGGCTGAAGAAGTACGTGTCTTAGGAGGACAGGTTGTCGCAATAGCGCTGGATGTTAGTGATACCGCAAATTTTCCTGCTTTTAAAGCGTCTTTGCAGCAGGTTTTGTTGACTCACTGGCAGCGCGATAGTTTCGATCATTTGATTAATAATGCAGGAATCGGAATTCATGCGCCACTTGAATCTACAAGCGAGTCTCAATTTGATGAGTTGATGCGAATTCATCTTAAAGGGCCATTCTTTTTGACTCAGACTGTACTTCCTCTTTTAGCCGATGGTGGTAGCATATTAAACGTATCTAGCGGGCTGACAAGGTTTTCATTACCAGGCTATGCGGCCTATGCCATGATGAAAGGCGGTGTAGAAGTAATGACACATTACATGGCCAAAGAATTTGGTGCTCGTGGTATTCGTGTGAATACTATCGCACCAGGCGCCATCGAGACTGACTTTGGTGGTGGTGCAGTGCGAGATATGGAAGATCTAAATCAGTTTGTTTCTTCAGTCACAGCATTAGGACGGGCAGGACTGCCTGATGATATTGGTGCTGTTATTGCTTCGCTTATTTCGGATGATAGTCGTTGGGTTAATGCTCAACGTATCGAAGCGTCAGGCGGTATGTTTATTTAATACTTATATAAGAAACAATTAATTTGTTAGTTTAGGGCGTGTTGAATATTCGAGCATGATACTGACAGTAGCTATTTGTGAATGATCAACACGCACCAATTGGTCGAATCCATAGCATGACTATTTATTATTAGAACCTTATTTATAGAACTTCATTCATATAATGGATAACGAGCACCGAGAGATGCCCATGTATTTTAGAAGCAGAAAAATAGTAAGTCGGGGTCAATTATAAAATCAGTGATTATAGCGTAAGCACGAAATGGTCACGTTTTAGTCACGGTGCTGATTTTCGGGCTTTTAATATATTAGCTAAACTTATAGTTACACTAAATAGCCAATACTGAAAATCGCTGTAATCCTCGAAAATTAGACAAAAAAAAGCTTCACTGCTCATATAAAGAGTAGTGAGGCTTTCTGATTTTTCAAGCCATGTTAAGTGCACGGCATATTAAATCTGCTGCCATGCGTTTATTGATAGTATAGTCGACCAGATTTTTGGTGTATAAGTCCTTGACCCTCCACTAGCTCTCATTCGTCCAAATATAGGTAATACCACTACAGTTTGCTCAGTATAATAGCAGTATACTTAGAATGATTAATTTGAGGTATTCAATGTTCAAACAAAATAGACAAGCATTAGTGGTTGAAGGCGGCGGCATGCGTGGCGCATTTACCAGTGGGGTCTTAGACACCTTTTTAGAACAACAATTCAATCCTTTTGATCTTTGTGTGGGGGTTTCCTCAGGTTCAACCAATATTGCTAACTATTTGGCTGCACAACAAGGTCGCACTCTGCATATTTACTTGGATCATTCCCTTCGATCTGAATTTATTCACTATGGTCGTTTCTTTAAAGGTGGCGACTTATTGGATTTAAAGTGGATGTGGAACGTAGTGGAACAAGAATATCCACTGAATCAAGCACAGTTATTTGCCAATTCTGCGGAATTTTACATGGTATTAACGCATGCTATTTCAGGCGAGGCTACCTATATAAAAGCGTCTAAAGACAATATCTTGGATGGATTAAGAGCCTCAAGTTCTATTCCAGTGCTGACTCGACAAGCAGTTGAGATATGCGGTGAACCCTATTTTGATGGTGGTGTAGCAGATGCTTTGCCTGTGCATTGGGCGGCTCAACAAGATCATGTCGCTAAGCTCATGGTCATACGTACTCGCCCTCAAAATTACTCTAAAACAAGTCGCAAAGGCGATCAGCTTTTGGCCAAATATTTTGCTAAGCAGCAATATGGTTTTTCCCAAAGCCTACTAACAAGAACCCAACGGTATAATGACGCCGTACAATTTCTACAGACTTCCTCATCACAGAAGCTTTTAGAGGTTTGTCCACCTAACTTAAAAAATATGGCGAGTCGATTGTCCAAAAATAAAGCTAAAATCCGTTATAGCTATGATGTAGGGCTAGAGGCTGGATATCAAGCGATGGAAGATTGGCATAAGCTTTAATCTATAGGTTCTTTACTATTTAGTTAGTCCTCTCATAAGTTGTAAAACGATTCAGTAAAACCCTATTTCATGCATCACATCAAGTAGTAGTTTTCTACATAATTAATGTATGCACTTATAGTGTTGGAAGGCTAATAATTCTAAGCATAAAGCACTTATTAAATAGGATTAAGCTATGGCGTACCAGCATGACCAACTTTAACCTGTGTAGATAGCATACGACCTTTAGTCTCAGCCGTACGTGACGCTTCGTCCCAATCAGGTGCTGCACACATAAACAAGGTCTTACCATCTTGTCCGCCAAGAGCCACTGCAAAAATACCATCAGGTGCCGTACCAACAGTTTCTAAGATTTCACCACCTTCTGCTATACGAACAGCACGCTGATTCAAGGTATCTGCAATCCAAACAGCGCCCTCATTATCTAATGCGAGACCATCAGGTAAGATGCTGGCATTTTCTATGCGCGCGCCTACATTCGGCTCATCTCCTAATTCTCCAAAGTTAGCAAAGTCACGCTTCTCTCCCAAAGTCCCGTCTTCTTTAATATTGAACTGTGAGATTTTATTACCAAATAACTCATTGACGATCAACGTCTTTTGGTCAGCAGAGATGACCATACCATTTGGAAAAGCCAATCCTTCTGCCACAATCTGCGACTTGCCATCAGGTTTCACTAGTATAAGAGCCGCGTGTTTATGGTCAGCGCCGCCCATCAGATCAAAGCCAAAGTTACCGACGTAAGCATTACCATTAGGGGCAACGACCATGTCATTAGCATGTCCATCACAGTGCTCCCAGATATCTGCATGAACGACCAACTCACCATCGTCTTCTAGGCGTAGGACTTTACGATCTTTCATCGATACGACCAGCATACGACCATCGGGTAGCCAGCCTAAACCCGAGGGTTGTTGCTCAATATGAACAATTTTTTCTGCAACGCCTTCATCATTCACACGGTAAACACCTTTGGTATAAAAATCGACGAACCATAAGGCATCTTTGTACCAGCGAGGACCTTCTAGATAATGAAAGCCATCGACGACCACGTTTAATTTGTATTCTGACATAACTATTTCCTTTGAGTAGTGGATATCTTCCTTGATAAATAACGCTGTTTTAAATAATACGAGTCTCTTTTTTAGAGTATCTCCTCATATATTGTTGTTACCTCATTTAACGTCATATCTTTAGGATTGGTTGCGATTAGCCGAGCATAAGTATTTATCACGATGTCTGCTAAGGCGGGGATGTCTTGATCGGTTATATCTAATTCGTTTAAACGATATTTAAGGCCACTCGTTTCTAAAAACATTTTTAATTGTTGGATAAACAAGCTTGCGGCCTCTAAGTCTGTCATACCTAAGGTCTGGGACGGCATAACGGCATGAGCTAGCTCTGCATAAAGAGGGGCTGCTGCTGATAAATTAAAGGTAAAGACACCGCACATAACAAGCGCATTGGCATGTCCATGCGGGATATGAAAGTTGATACTAAGCGGGTAGGATAGTCCATGTACTGCAGCTACGGATGAGTTCACAAAGGCGATACCAGCCAAAGTTGAGCCTAATAACATGTTAGAGCGAGCATCGATATCATCGCCTTGGTTCAATACTTTCTCAAAATTATTCCATAGCATCTGCAAGCCTTTGACAGCCAACGCATCTGACATAGGGTTCTTTTTAGTGCGGCTCGTGTAAGCTTCGATGCAATGAACCATGGCATCTAAAGCGGTTGCAGCAGTGATGTGACGAGGTAGCTTAAGAGTAAGCGTCGCATCTAAAATGGCGACATCAGGCAGGATTTTGGGCGTATATATGGCTTTTTTGCTACCATCTTTTGCGGTGATGACTGAGACAAAGGTAGATTCTGCACCTGTGCCAGCGGTGGTCGGTATCGCAAACAAAGGTGACTTGTGAAAACCACTCACATCTTTATCCAAAATGTCGTTTACTGACTCAAATTCGTTTGAATGTAAGGCGACGATTTTTGCAGTATCGATAGAGCTGCCGCCACCTAGACCAATAATTAGATTACAGCTGTTGTTTCTAGCAATTTTAATAGCGTCATTGACGACTTCAATAGGCGGATCGGCGATGACGCTATCGAATACAACAACATTAACACCAGCTTCTTGCAATGATTGCCGAGCAATATCGACATAGCCCAGCTGAGTGATTCCAGCATCTGTAACGATAATAGCGGACGTCGCATGATATTGCTTAGCTAACGTCCCGAGCTTTTGACGCATACTGTCAGCTTCACTGATGATATGACCATTGGTATAAAATTCAATCCCTGTCATTCTATGCTTCCTTATATAGACGAACGAATATTTTAAGCCTTCATGAACCTAATATAACAGGGATATTTTTACATATCTATAAGATCATTTTGGGTTGTCTAGTACTCATGCATATTAAGTATTATTCATCAATTAATCACACTCTAGGGCGTGTCCTCAATTCAAACGATAATATCTAAATAGGCTAAAAATGGCTAAATTTTGCCAAATATCGTTAAATAGCTCACTAATATCTCGATATTATCTGCACCATTTTCCTTGTTTGACTGCCATTTATAGAATTCTTATCACCATTTTTAAAATAATGAGGAGAAGCCCTAATTGTTTTAAGGGATGAAATGTCTGGTTCCGTTGGGGTATACCCATTTTTACCAAAACCCCTTTCATCTACTAATCTTCATCAATATTAAGCTTTAATATAGTCGAAGCTAAAATTCTCATAAGGCATCATCAACGCTTGTAAAGATCTTATTCACTGTCATAAAGTAGCATTCTTATGATATTATGTTTTTTTGTTAGGTATTCTTTCTATAGTGCATCAACGTTAGAATTTTTATCCACAAATATTGCCTATGTCAGACAGTTGGTAATACGATGACCTTATCATGACTACTAAGCGTCGCAAACTGGTTTCATCATTAGTGATGATGCGCTTTGGTATGCTGCTCGCGTGTTTTGCTTGGCTGATGCACGCCACAATGTTACTGACTCCTTTATGGGACGATAATGCCCATTTGGGTCATGGTGTCTGTATCAAGCTTGCGCCGATTGTTGCTGCTGCCAAGCAATATAAGCGGATACACCGCGATATAGCTCACACAGAATATAATCTACCTGATGATGGTGCGGCTTATCATTTACATCACCGTGCCGCCCCCAAGTCTATAGTATCGATTTCAACCGTTAACCCATTAATAACTGCCGATGCAAAGGCTTCATCAGAAGCCATGCATAGTAATCATAACGTTGAAAGTTCTGATCCAGATACTACAAAACATGCCAGCTGTGATATTTGTCTTTCGATGTCTGCGGTACTTGTGCCAGAAGTTTTTGCACACACTGAACCAGAATCGATTGAGTTATTTGGGCCATTAGTCACTTTTTTACACCACTTAAATATTGACTATCCCAATAATTTTTTACGACCCCTCGTACGTGCACCTCCTCAATCCATATTCGCATAAACATTTGTAGCTCAATATTTATAAAGCATTACCGACGTGATATTGATCCATGAGCTGATTTGATGCTCTGATCACTATGCTCGTTTGTATAGGCTTACCTAAAATATTGGGTATCAAGATGCTATCTATTTATATCGGTCAATATTCGGTGAGTACCTCGTCTGAGCAGATGAATGGCTTAGGATGTATTCTGGTACAAAAAACGGAATGACTGATCTTATTTACTTTATGTTTTAGGAGTCATTTTTATGACTATGGCATTGTTAATTGCAGCATTATTGATGGGGTTTTTTGGTTCACCCCATTGTTTGGGCATGTGTGGGGGTATTGTTGCGGCGTTTGGCTTGTCTATGAAAGACATTAGCCCAGCAAAAAAGCGTGGTCTTATTGCCACGTACCATCTAGGCCGATTACTCAGTTATGCGTTATTAGGATTGGTTGCCGGTTTGATTGGCATTACTGTATTGGGACCATTGATGATGAGTAATAGCACACCTCGCATTTTACTTGGGTTGGTCTTGGTTTTTGTGGGACTGACGATGCTCGGTCTTCCTTTTTTAAATAAGCTTGAACGATTTGGTATGAAGTTTTGGCAAAAATTGGCACCTCTACGCACAAAAGTATTTCCTTTAAATACGGTGCCCAAGGCACTAGCCGCGGGTTTGCTTTGGGGATTTCTGCCATGCGGTCTGGTGTACGGTGCATTACTTATTGCCGTCGTTGGTCATGATCCATTAACAGGTGCTACTTTAATGTTTGTTTTTGGGCTGGGTACTATTCCTATGCTGGTTGCTACTCATGGGACAGTCAATTGGGTACGGCATCATATTGGGCGTCTGCGCCTACGACAATTAAATGGCGCAATTATGATGATATCTGGGCTGGCCGTTGTCGCTGTGCCTATGGTCATGGCCAATATGCATGGAAATATGGATCATGGGCAAATGAATCATGAACAAATGAATCATGAGCAAATGAATCATGAGCAAATGAATCATGAGCAATAAATATACCTCTTAGCCAGGTAATTTCAAAAAAACTCAAAGCTTCTGATCTTGGTATCGCTTCAATATAGTGGTAGGTAGCATAACGTCGGCATTTTTTATATTTAATGAACCTTGATAAAGCATGCCTAAAGCTAATAAGCCAGATAATGAACACCGATTCGAGAACAGAGCGGTATAACCAATTATTATTTAAGGATCTACTGATGAGTAGACAAAGCCAAAAACCAAAGAACAATCAGCATTACTTTACCGTATGGCGTTGGCATTTTTATTCAGGTATTTTTATAGCACCATTTTTGATTATCTTGGCTTGTAGCGCCCTAGGTATGTTGCTCATGTCCAACATTACAGGTCGCGACTACGATCGCTTGACGATTACCCCGCAGTCTACGGTACAAACGACGGTTTCTACTCAAGCCAAGGCGGCTCTTGAGAGTCTTCCCAATAGTACGCTTGTCAAGTATGTGGCGCCTCGAGAGCCAAATACGGTTGCTTTATTTCAAGTGAAATCAGAAACTCAAAATAACATGGTCGCTGTTGACCCTTATACCGCAGAGATTGTAAAAAGCATACCGACGCAAAGTAATTTATATCATACTTTTGATGCGATTCATGGTGATTTGCTATTAGGGACAGTGGGTGACTATATTCAAGAAACGACAGCGTCTTTGACCGTTTTGATGATTCTGACGGGTTGGTATTTATGGTGGAAAAAACGCAAGTCTGTCAAAGCGATGTTAGTGCCTGATGATAATACAAGCCTAAAACAAAAGCGTTCATTTTTTCGAACTATACACGCCACATTAGGCAGCTGGATATCTGACCCCTGCCGTCAAATCCGTATAGTTAAACTTGGGAGATTTTAGTTATGCAGCTTGACGATAATAATCAAACCAC
>NZ_CAJGZJ010000005.1 GCF_904846225.1 Psychrobacter immobilis
GTAAGTCATGGTCTTTATGACAACAATTAGGTTTGATTATTAGTTTATAACACTTTTAAGTGGGCTTGGCTATAGTAGAAATACCTTTAACAGGAATGGGGCTGTCGACGAATTGAAAAGATTGGCAACCTGTAAAGAATAGGGTTGTGGTTAATATACAGGTTAACGTTAATGATTTCATAATAGTATCTCAAAAAGAGGTCAGCAATATTAGAATAGTGCTGATCATAAAAATAGTATGGCAGGCAATCATTTTTTTATAGTAAAGTAAAAATACTGCTGAATACAAAAAAATATCTGTCTTCAATATATGTATCTATTATGTACGCTCAAATACAATAATAATAGAGAGTAAGCTAAATTATTAAGTAGTATTCATCAGAAACTCTATAAAAATTATGGGATAGTTTTAACGCGTGTCATCATTAAAAAAGCGCCCGACAATTTATCGGGCGCTTTTTTGTGCTTCATTGAGCAGTAAATATGACGTGCTGAATAAATTATTTAGGACTAGATGACCATACTGGTGAGCGGATGACACCTTGTCCAGATTTACCAAATGACTCGCCACCATTAAGTGATTTGATGGTTAAAATGCCTTTACCACCTTGAGTGGAGGCATAGACCACGCGTTTACCATTGGGTGAAAAGCTTGGCGCTTCATCAATACCGGTATTGCCCAAATTGGCAGTTACTGCACCGCTACTATTCATTATGGCAGCTGAGCGACCACTTAAAAAAGCGATTTGAGAGCCATCACTACTGAATTGAGGACTGGTGGCATAACCACTATTTGATACTTTGGTCGTACGTCCTGAACCAAATTCATAACGATAAATCTGCGGTTTATTAAATCCTGCCCGATCACTGACAAATACAAAGGATTTGCCGTCAGGTGCATAATTTGGCTGTACTTCGCTGCTAGGCCAACTGGTGAGTTTTTTAGGCTGTCCACCGCTGGCGCTCATCTCATAAATATCAGCGCTACCTTCAAAGCTGCTTGAGAATAGTATTTTGCTACCATCAGGTGAAAACGAGGGACTTAAATTGCTACCTTTAAAAGGCGTTAATGCACTTGCTCCGCCGCCACTAACGTTTTGGACGTAGATGACAGGGTAGGATTTATCACGTTGTACGGAGTAGGCGATACGATTACCATCTGGCGACCATGTTGGTGAAAATATAGAACCTGCAACCTCGGTAATGGTCTTAGCATTTTCACCATCGGCATCCATAACTTTCAAGCGCGAGACTTTGTTTTTTCCAGCGCCAACTTCTTCAATATAGGCAATACGCCCTGAAAAATCCCCTGGAATGCCAGTAACAAGCTCATACACTTTATCGGAGATGACATGTCCTGCATAACGCATGCTTTCTTTATTATTATCCGCCGTTAAGCTTTGTTTGCCTTCAATAACGCGGCCAGATTTTACATCAATCACTTCGTAATCGGTCACTATTTTTCCGCGATTGCTGCGCGTACTACCGACGACTAGATAAGGAATCCCCATGCTTTGCCAAACGGGTAATGAACCTGCCAGCTCGCTACTATTATGCGGCTGCTGAGGTAGGTTTTGACTGGTGGCTTTGAGTTCGGTCTTACTCAAGTCGCTTAAAATGATCGGTGATAGAATAGAATCGCCAGCAAATGGCACAAAAGCGATTTGGCTTTGTTGGACAGGAATTTCATAATCCAGCTCTAAAACAACAGGTGCAGCAAACAAGCTAGGAGAAATAAGTAGAGTTGAGGCGCTGGTAAGTAAAGAGGCTAGTAGTTTCTTATGAGTACGCATGAGTTATTTGAGCTCCTAAAATAGTATTGTTGTCATTTTTATAAGGGACGAGCCAGTCATTACGATAAGATCATATATTATGCGGTAAAAGCTGCTTAACGTAACGTTATCAACAATATAAGATGTGAGCAACTTATACCGTTCAAAAAGAATAGGATTTGTAGAAGAACGAGTGCAAGTACGACGCCTTGTAGGCTAAACGAGTTTCACAAAACCAATCGTATTTTTTGGTTTGGTATTATTAATTGCTGCCCTTAAATTGTATCGTAAAGGTAGGATATTTAGGGTCGTCGGCATCAATCGGTAATCTGCCAGTTTCTAACACCGCTTGTTTGGCAGCTTCATTGACGGCGCTATCAGGCCCTGAAGCAGAGACGTTGACTATACTGCCGCTAGCATTGACAGTGATGGTTAAAGTGGCACTCTGAGTTGAGCCTTTCCCTGCTGTAGGTGGATTATAGTTGCGTTTGATTAAGCCAATAATTTCACTGTTACTTGCGCCCCGATTACCACTTGAGGCCGATTGGCTGCTACCTTTAGAGCTGCTAGACGTTGTCGTATCGCCAGAGATGCTAGATTGACCGTCTGACAGATTAAAGTTTTTACCCGAGCTACCAGTGGTGATTTCTATATTACGATCACTTGCGGTAGGGCGTGTAATCTTAGGCTGCGTGTTTTGCTTCATACGGTAATTGCCGAGCCGCTCTTGCTCTTCTGTTCGCTGCTCTCTTTTGTCGTTTTCAACTTGATCGTGCTCTTCTGTCACCGATTCATCTAGTTGCGCCGCCCATTCAGCCATCCGCTGTTCATAATCTTGATTTTGCTCAAGCAAGCGTTGATGCTGTTCTTCACTCATCAGCATAGGGCGACCAGAGGCATCATTAGATCGTGTAAAGACGGGGACGCGCTGAGAGCTTGTTTGATTGGGATTTTGTGTGCTAGCGCTACCATCAAAATTCTCAGTTTGCATCGTGCTGGTTGCACCACTTTCAGCCTGCATTGCACTGGCCGCTGCTGCACGATTGGCCAAAACCTGTCCTTGCATCTCAGCCAGTTGCTCAGGTGAAACCATAACAGTTTCAATGCTGCCAGTCGGCTCTACTTCAGTGTGCTGATAGGTATAAATGAGTATCCCAATCACAAGACCATGTGCCAGCAAACTGAGTAGCGTGGGCAACGTAAGCCCATTGCCTTCAGGTTGAGTTGGCACATAAACGATAGGCGCATTATACATAATAGGGATACTCAAGGACGAGGTTCATCAAATCATCTGCTTTATTATAACAAGTTGTGCTAGGAATAAGCGTCATTACAGTGAAGGTGTAGGCAGTGGCGCACCTGTCAATAGACCAACCTTTTGAATGCCTGCTTGTTGCAAAGTTGCCATCAGTGTCATGATAGCGCCATATTGATTGTTTTGGTCAGCATTAATCATGACTTGTAAAGGCTGAGCACCAGCATCGCTACTTTGCGTTTGCAGATTGGATAGAGTGTCAATCAGTTCAGGTTCGCTAATAGGCAAGTCGATATTATTTTCATAACTGATAAAAATCTCGCCGCTATCGGTTAAAGAAACAATGACTGGGAGCTGACTTTGGCTCATGGTGTTGGTCTGCTCTTTTGGCAAATCAACATCGACACCCGTAATCAGCATTGGTGCTGTGACCATAAATATCACGAGCAGCACCAACATCACGTCGATATAAGGAACAACGTTCATCTCCGCATTTAGTGCTTTTTTTTCACGGCGATAGGGACTTTGTTTCATAACCCTGTCACCTGACTGCTATTAGTTTGGGTGTCTCGACTGGCTATATTTTCTCGACTAACGATGCTTTCTGCACTGGTTTCACGCTGGAGCATGCCTGTCATTTCATCACAAAATAACGCACGCGAATCATATAAGCGACTAGATTTGGCCGTGAAGTGATTATAGGCGAGGACAGCAGGAATAGCGGCAAACAAACCCATGGCAGTAGCGATTAATGCTTCAGCGATGCCGGGAGCGACAGAGGCCAGCGTTGCTTGTTCAGTTTGAGACAACCCTAAAAAGGCATTCATGATGCCCCAAACGGTGCCAAATAAACCAACATAAGGCGCTACTGAGCCAATACTCGCTAGTGTGGTTAATCCTGACTCTAATAGTTGTTGCTGACGTCCTAAGCCGACTCGTAGCTTACGCTCAACACCATCGATGATGTCGTCTTTAGGCTGGCGCTTCTTATGCATTCTTAAGTATTCAGAAAACCCAACATAAAAGATTTGCTCAAGTCCTTGGCGTTCAGGCGAGCCTTGTACACCTTGATACAGTTTGGCCAAATCTTCACCTGACCAAAACCAAGTCTCAAACTGTTGATCGAAGTTTTTGGCCGTACCGAGCCGCGCACTCATACGAAAAATAATCACCCAACTGAGTAAAGAGGCTAATAACAATAACCCCATCACAATCTGTACCAAAAGACTGGCTTGGGTAATAAGGTCAATAATATTTAATGATTCAGGCATGTATGAGACTCATGGATAATTGATAATAACGGGCATGGTGCGACACGCAGACCAAATTGAAACTTTATTAACTAAAAATATAATAGGGCGATAATTCTGCACATTGATATCAACCGCTTAGTGTACTGCTAAATGCAGAAAAGGTCATTTATTATAGTGTTAAATATCCAATAATATTACTGATAGTTATACCGTTTTATCAATAAGATAAAGTCAGTTGATATAAATATACCTAAAACATTGTTTGGCTATCATTCATTAATAAGGGAGAAGGGCAGATTTGTACCCATAAGGCACTGGTAATGATTGAATTTGTACCGTAACTTCTCTAAAATGTTGCACTTTGTTACCGCTGCCTTTTGATAATGACGTCGCCATTCATTTGTTGACGTCATATTTATTTTAGGCACCAATAAATTTGTTCTTTCACTAGCAAGCTGGGCGCGCCACTTATGAATGCAATTGAACGCTATTTTGGGATCAACGGTGAAAACACCACGGTCAAAACGGAAATCCTTGCCGGTATAACCACTTTTTTGACGATGGCTTATATCATCTTTGTAAACCCCAACGTATTGGCTGAAGCTGGTATGGACAAAGGGGCGGTATTTGTTGCTACCTGTTTAGCAGCGGCAATAGGCTGCTTTATTATGGGCATCTATGCCAGACTGCCTGTGGCGCTCGCACCAGGTATGGGTCTGAATGCCTTTTTTACCTATGGTGTCGTACTGGGTATGGGGTATGCGTGGCAAACGGCGTTAGGCGCTGTTTTCTTATCGGGTTGTTTGTTTATTATTTTAAGCTTGTTTAAGATTCGCGAGTGGGTTATCAATGCTATTCCAATGAGCCTTAAACAAGGTATTGTGGCAGGTATTGGTGCGTTCTTAGCATTTATTGCTTTACAAAGCTCGGGCATCATCGTTGGTCGGGACGCGACACTGGTGATGCTTGGAGATATGACCTCGTTTTCACCTGCGATGGCGGCTTTGGGCTTCTTTATCATTATTGGCTTGGTGTACAAGAAAGTCCCTGGTGCAGTCACAATTGGTATTTTAATTGTTACCGTGATTAGCTTATTGACGGGCCATACCCAGTTTACTGGCATCATGTCCGCTCCGCCATCAATCGCACCAACGCTTTTGGAGCTTGATATTGCGGGCGCGTTTGACGTCGGTATGATTAGCGTCATCTTTGCCTTTTTATTCGTTGACTTGTTTGATACGACGGGCAGTCTGGTGGGCATCGCGAGTAAAGCAGGCCTAATCGATAAAGATGGCAATATTCCTAATATGGATAAAGCGCTATTGGCTGACTCAACAGCGACGGTTGCAGGTGCTATGCTGGGCACGTCATCGACGACCAGTTATATCGAAAGTGCGTCTGGCGTCGCGTCTGGCGGACGTACAGGTTTGATGGCTGTAACGGTCGGTGTATTATTCGTACTGAGTATTTTCTTTGCACCATTGGCGGGTATGATTCCTGCTTATGCGACGGCTGGCGCGATTTTTTATGTATCCGTGTTGATGTTGTTCACGCTAAAAGACATTAACTGGGAAGATTTAACAGAAGCCGCTCCGGTAGCCGTAGTGCTGCTATTAACGCCACTCACATACTCTATCGCTGATGGTATTGCGCTTGGTTTTATTACTTTCACTGCAGTGAAATTGATGACGGGTAAATTCTCTGAGATTACCGTCCCAGTTTGGGTATTAACCGCTATTTTACTTGCTAAATTGGTACTTTTATAAGCTTTTAACATCACCTTTTATGCAGTTATTTTTGATTTTAAGCCTTCTTTATTCTGAAATGATAAAGAAGGCTTTTTTGATTTAATAATGGGTCAAATCATGCTTTATTACCACAAGTGTTTGATTTATTAAAATAATTAATTTGCAACAGTAAATACCAAAATATAACCAAAGCGTCATAGTCGATAAGATGCTGATAACTGGTTGTTTTTTAGAAATATATTAATTTATTAAAATTATAAATATTATTAGTTTGAAATTTTTTTTCATGCTACCATGCCCAAGTTAAGCGCATCACCTCAATCAACGCCGTAGAGGTTTTTCTTACAGTGAATTAGCGTCATATAAGATGACAGATTTCGCGCCAATCAAAGCGATGTTTTACTCATCATTGTTTTGATTCAGCGATACATCTGACTATCAAACTCCTTTCACTACTAACAAGAAGAAGGCACTAATGCCGCTTAACTTTTGTTGTTGCCTTTGTATTGTTAACGTAGCCCGTTTAACACTCGAACGACCTACTTAACCATTTCCAGCCTGTGCTGGATTTTCCCGTTTTGTGATGGCGCCGTTTGGTCTTTTGATTATTGCTGTGAGTATCAGTTAATGAGCACTATTTAAGTTAATAGTACTTATAGGCACTTAGGCATGCGAGTCAGACTTCCTAAAGCATCATTTATTATGGTTTTTAAACGATAGTTATGGAGTTGTTATGAACCCAGTAAATCAGTTTACCCCGCAAGAGCCGATTTTATTTAATCCTGTCGATATGCTGTCGCCAGAATATATGACCCAGTCATTAGAAGAGCTACATGCGCGTATTTCGCCATTGTATAGCGTCGATGAAGAACGCTGGTTGTCTGAATTATTACCACTTGCCAAGCCTAGTGCTGAAGAACGTGATGCTGCTACTGAGCAAACTCGTCAGCTGGTTGAGCATGTACGTAATGATGGCAAAGCGGTCAAAATGGTCGACTCGTTATTGCTCGAATACAGCCTTGATACTCAAGAAGGTATCTTGCTCATGAGCTTGGCAGAAGCCTTGATTCGAGTGCCAGACAACTATACTGCTGATGCGCTTATTCATGACAAAATGAGTGTGGCTGACTGGAAAAAGCACATAAAGAACGACAACGGTTTTATGGTCAATGCCTCGTCATGGGGCATGATGATGACGGGTCGTGTCGTTAGTATTGATAGTAATACGACAGCGTCAGGGTTTTTGGATCGCATGACCAAAAAAATGGGCGAACCAGTGATTCGCAGTGCGATGCAAAAAGCCATGCGTATCATGGGGCATCAGTTTGTATTGGGCGAGACCATTGAAGACGCTAATAAAAACAGCCAGCCATATCGAAATAAAGGTTATACCTATTCGTTTGATATGCTAGGCGAAGCTGCGATTACTCATAGAGATGCCGCAAAGTACTTTGACGATTACTTGCATGCGATTAGAGCCACTGCCAGCATCAAAGTCAAAGAGGGCATGCCTAAACCGTCAGTATCTATCAAATTATCAGCGCTCCATCCTCGCTATGAGGCCACGCAAGAAACACAAGTGATGGGATTATTACGTCAACGTTGCTTGCTACTGATTGAAGCGGCACGTGAAGTCAATGTTGATCTTAGTATCGATGCGGAAGAAGCTGACCGTCTTGAGATTTCTCTAAAGTTATTTGAGTCTCTATACCGTGATAACTTGACGGCTGGCTGGGATGGTTTGGGTATCGTCGTGCAAGGTTACTCTAAGCGTGCTATCGCCGTGCTAGCTTGGCTTGCCCGTATCTCAACTGAAGTAGGTGACCGTATTCCAATACGTTTAGTAAAAGGCGCGTATTGGGACACTGAAATCAAACTTGCTCAGCAAAAAGGATTGTCAGGTTATCCTGTTTGGACACGTAAAGAAGGCACGGATACCGCGTACCTTGCTTGTGCACGTTTCTTATTGTCAGATCATCTACGCGGTCTTATCTGGCCACAGTTTGCTACGCATAATGCCCATACACTTGCGTCAATTATGACCATGAGTCAGCATAGAGATTTTGAGTTCCAACGTCTGCACGGTATGGGCGATGCGCTGTATGATCATATCCTGCAAGCTTATCAGATCCCTGTACGTATTTATGCGCCTGTTGGCGCGCACAAAGATTTACTACCGTATTTGGTACGCCGCTTGCTCGAAAACGGTGCCAACAGCTCGTTTGTTCATCAGCTATTAGATAAGTCTTATCCGATTGATAAGCTGACCGTGCATCCTTATGACAAGCTGCTTACTAATACAACGTTGCACAATCCAGATATCCCGCTACCATCAGAGATATATGGTTCGCGCCTTGCAAGTTTCGGCCCCAACATATTTATAGAGTCACAATGGCTACCGTTTAAAAATGCTATCGACAGCCATTTAGATAAAACTTGGTCAGCGACATCTATTGTCAATGGTAAAGCAATCAACGAATATCAGGCAGATGGTGAAACTCGTCAGCTTGCTACTCAAACGGTACTTGCCCCTTGGAATCATGCAGTGAGTGCTGGTGAAGTAACCTATGCCAATGCAGAAGTTGCTCGTCAAGCTATCGATGTGGCCGTTGCTGGACAAAGCGTATGGCAAGCTGTATCAGCTGCTGAACGCGCTACGATATTACGCAAAATCGCTGACCTGTTTGATGAAAACTACGCAGAACTAATGGCTCTATGCCAAGTTGAAGCGGGCAAGACCCTGCAAGACAGCATCGATGAAATCAAAGAAGCGGTTGATTTCTGCCGTTTTTATGCCGATGAAGCAGAACGTTTAGACACGAAAGTGCATGAGTTCACAGACTTGTCCGGCAAACAGTCTCGTCAAGTTTATAAACCGCGTGGTACCTTTGTTTGTATCAGTCCTTGGAACTTTCCATTGGCTATTTATACTGGCCAAATCGTGGCTGCACTAGCTGCGGGTAATACCGTCGTGGCAAAACCTGCCGAACAAACCAGCTTGATCGCACATTTTGGTGCACAATTGATGTATCAAGCAGGCGTACCAGCAGAAGCGTTGCAGTTAGTCATTGGAGCAGGTGATGTTGGCGGTGCATTGACAGCTGCTGACAATATCTCAGGCGTTATTTTTACTGGCTCAACCCAAACTGCCCAACGCATCAATCAAAGTTTGAATGATCACGCTCAGGCCAGCGGCGAATTGCCTGTATTTATCGCTGAGACTGGCGGTCAAAATGCCATGATTGTTGACTCAACAGCGCTGCCAGAACAAGTGGTTAGAGATGCGGTGTTGTCTGCTTTTGGTTCAGCAGGTCAACGTTGTTCAGCTTGCCGTATACTATGTGTGCAAGAAGAAATGGCCGATGATTTGATTGAGCTATTGCAAGGCAATATGGCTGAGCTGTCTGTAGGCAACCCTTTATATGCTGCCACCGACGTCGGCCCAGTAATCGATAATGATGCCAAGCAAGGCCTTGAAGCACATATCGAGCGTATGAGTGCTGAGTCAACGGCTCGTATTATAGCTCAGACACCGATGAGCTCTAGCTCGGTTGTCAGTCAAGATCAATCTACCTTTGTATTGCCAACAGCGATTGAGGTAAAAAGTATCGATGTGATTGGTGGCGAGCACTTTGGCCCAATTTTGCATGTGCTGCGTTATCAAGCACGTGACTTAAACAAGCTGATTGACTCAATTAACGCGACAGGATTTGGCTTGACCTTGGGTATCCATAGCCGTATTGAAAACACCGCTGAACATATTGAGCGTCGTGCTTTTGTCGGTAATACCTATATTAACCGTAACCAAATTGGTGCAGTCGTCAACGTACAGCCATTTGGTGGTTGTGGATTATCTGGTACTGGTCCCAAAGCGGGTGGCCCGCACTATGTCGCGCGTCTGATGCAATTAAGTACAGAATCTTTAGTTAATACGCCGCCAATGACTGAGCAATCAGCCATTAAAGGTAACACCACAGCCTCAATCACTCAAACAGAACTCGCATAAGGAGTAGCAACATGGCGACTGAATTCAAAAAAAATCATGCCCAGGTTTGCGAATCTTGGCGATTACTTGGCGCAGTGAATCGCGCCACTTATCTACAAGCGGCCATTCCAAAGCTGGCCTTGCTCACTGGTGACGCTAATAAAGCAAAGCGCCTGTTCAATCATTTGTTAAGTGCCGCACCTAGCTTGGATAAGATGCATCGCATGACTGGCGCGACTGGCGAGACCAATGATCTGTATGTGACGGCCCGTGGTAAAACCATGGTCATCGGTGGTGAGTCTGCTCGCGCAATGGCGGTCCTAGGACAGCTTATGGCAGCCTTATTAACGGGTAATGAAGTTATTTTGCATTGCCCAAGCCAAGATGAGATGTGTACTGAAGCGGCAAAAATACTTCATGAAACTGGTATTAGCGATGACGTGTTAAGCGTCGCTAACGATTCGCAAACAACCACGCTTTTATATATTGACCGTCTTGCGCAAGTCGCGGTTGCTGGAAATCGTAGTGAAGTGCAAGTCATTAGTCAAGAGCTTGCTAAAACAGATGGTATCTTGACGCAAGTGATTGCTGTCACCGATATGGAAGGTTTGTCAGAGATGCTGACGCCAGACTATCTGCATCGCTTTGTCACTGAGCGAGTCAAGACGATCAATACCACCGCTATTGGTGGTAATGCGAGCTTACTTGAGCTTGGTACAGAATAAGTATTTTAATGTCAATTTCGCTTAGTTTTGATAAAGGCTAAGCGATATTTATAAAAAATGAATAATAAAAAACCGATATCTGATTAGTATTCAGATATCGGTTTTTTTATGCTTGTGTGAAAATGAGTTGGTTTAAGTAGATTAAAACTATTCAGCGTGATTAACCCAAATCCAACCGTTTTCTAGCCATTCACTTAAATCATCTGGATCAACCGCTTTGACATCTTCACTGTCTAAATGCTCACCATTGGCAAAACGTATTAGGACAGTGATTGCAGCCTCATCAAGGCCATCAATGCGTTGACCATTGGCATACAGCGTAAAGCTATCATTGGTGCGGCGATAGAGCAAACGATTACTATAGTCAGCTTGTAGCGTTGCGCCTTCTAATAAAGCTTGCAACAGCTCATCAGTGTCCAATGTTTCTTCTGGCATGAGCGCATCATATTGACGCTTGCTAACCACTTCAGACACGGCTTGACGAATGATATGATCGCCTCGCTCAGATTGTATCATTTGCAATAATTGGTTCTTGATAGCTTCGATACTATCTGCTTGCAATTCACCTGACGCTTGCAACATTTGAGGCAATAGCATTGGGATAAACAAATCACTATCATTGGTGGCGATATCAGCCACGCTATCGATAATCTGCATTAAATTCGGACGACGACAGCCAAAAGAAAAAGTCAGGCAATCATCTTGTGCGACACCAAAGTGCGACAATTTTGGCGGTACATAAAGCACATCACCTGCTTCTAATATCTCGTCAAAAATGATCTCACCCATATCATCAAAAAGGCGAATCGGCTCGTCAGCGACAAATGCTGTTTCTTTATCGCAGAATTTACCCAGTTGCCAACGGCGACGACCATAACCTTGCGCCAAAAAAACATCATAATCGTCATAGTGTTTGCCAACCGAGCCACCTTTTGGCGCATAAGAAACCATAATATCATCGCGTTGCCACTGCGGAATAAAGCCAAATGCCTGCCATAATTGCCCAAGCTCAGGTGACCACTGCTCAAGATTCTGGACAAGTACCGTCCATTGCTCAGGTAGATTGTCAAAATCTGTTTCAGTCAATGGACTTTTTTTAAGCTGCCATTGAGGCTGACCATCTTGTTTGGTCGCCGCTTGAGTCAGTAGTCGCGCCGAGGCATCTTCTTCAAGTGCCAGACCGATCATATCGTCTGGTTCAAACATATCGATCAGTTGCGGTAAACCTTGTTTGATAAGTAGAGGCTTTTTTTGCCAGTATTCACTTAAAAACTGTTCAGGCGTGATAGAGTCTGGTAAACATAGAGGTATAGAGGTCATTGATAAATCCGTGTCTGCAAATAGATGTGAGATGAATTGGATATAAGATTAATAGTAAGGATTGCTTTATAGGACGGTTTTAATAGTTTATGATTACCACCTATCTGATGGCCATCATCAGAGCAGCCAATTACTCGTAGGAAATTTATGAAAAAATTACAAATAATCGCTCTGCTTGCCAGCATATTTTTACTACAAGCCTGTGTACATAAGCTAGTAACTGTACCAGTTAAAGTTGCTTACAAAACCACTAAAGGCGTGGTAAAAGGCACGGTTGCGGTAGGTAAAGCGATCATACCAGGCGACAGCGATGACAAAAAAGAAGATTAAGATTTAATTTGTTGATTCTGACGTTGAAGTAACAGAATACCTGCCGCAATCAGCCCACCGAGTAATGCTAAAGCCATGTCTTTGTGGGCATCCCAAACATCGCCTTGCTGACCGTTATAAGCTTCAGCAGCTTCTGGTGATAAGGTCGCTGCAATACACCATTCAATGAGCTCATAAAGCATACTTGATGACATATTCATCATGAGTGCGACAGCTATTAGTCGCTTCTTTGACTCAATATTAAAGAGTGATTTTGAGCTTTCAAACATGGCACTAAATAGTAAAAGCCCGTAGCTAAAATGCACGAGGCGATCATACATATTACGCTGCCAGCCAAATAAATCGTCTAAACCTATACTGAATAGTTGCTCTGTCCAATCATCGTAGGGCACATATGAGTACAAATAACGCGCCCCTATAATATGAATGATTAAAAATAACGAAGCAAATATATAAGAGCGCGAACCAATATACTGATAGCGATACGCGCACAGCATTAATGCCAAAAAAAGCAACGTGCCAAGCTGATGTAGCAGGTAGCTTGACCACTCTAGAGGCTTAATACTTGCCAGTACCATGACGATGAATACCGCCATAGTACTGACCATAATAGAATTAAAACGACTGCGCACTATGAATGCCTACTTATTTATTCGCCATTAAATCTTGGCAATCCACTCTTTAATCGTGCGTGCTTGTTCAGCCGCATTACCGATATAGGTCGCTGGTGTCATTTCGCGTAGGCGGGCTTTGTCAGCGTCGCTAACGGCAGACAATTCATCACTTTCAACGAAGGTCAGCATCGCTTCACGAGTCATGGCATTACCACGTGTCAATGCTTTAAGTTTCTCGTACGGATTTTCAACACGGTAGCGACGCATCACGGTTTGAATCGGTTCAGCCAATACTTCTTGGGCTTGATTCAGATCATCATTCAAGCGTTGCGCATTCAATTCAAGCTTACTGACACCCTTTAGACAAGCATCAAAAGCAATCATACTTTGTGCCAGACCAACACCGATATTACGCAGTACGGTCGAATCTGACAAATCACGCTGCATGCGTGAAATAGGTAGCTTTTCACCTAAATGGGCCAGCATGGCATTAGCAACGCCCAAGTTACCTTCAGAGTTTTCAAAATCAATCGGGTTAACTTTATGCGGCATGGTAGAAGAACCCACTTCACCCTCTTTTAGGCGCTGTTTAAAATAGCCTAAGCTAACATATTGCCAAATGTCACGGTTGAAATCGATTAAGATAGTATTAAAACGTTTGACCGCATCAAACAACTCAGCGATATAATCATGCGGCTCAATTTGTGTGGTATACGGATTGAAAGTCAGTTCTAAACGCTCATTGATGAACTTCTCTGCATGAGTTTGCCAGTCAACATCAGGGTACGCTGAAAAATGCGCATTGTAGTTACCGACTGCGCCATTGATTTTACCCAATAACTCTACTTTATTAATTTGCTTGATTTGACGAGCAAGGCGATAAGCCACGTTTGCCATCTCTTTACCAAGCGTCGTTGGGCTGGCGGTTTGACCATGTGTGCGTGACAGCATTGGCTGATCAGCATGCGTAATCGCCAAATCTACGATGCTATCGGTAACTTGCTGCATTTTAGCAACCACAATTTCGCGGCTGTCTTTTAGCATTAGCGCATACGATAGGTTGTTAATGTCTTCGCTGGTACAGGCAAAGTGAATAAACTCCAATGAGTCAATGAGTGCATCCTGCCCACGGAATTTGTCTTTGATAAAGTATTCAACTGCCTTAACATCGTGATTGGTTGTCGCTTCGATTTCTTTGATTGCTTGTGCATCCGCTTCGCTAAAATTATCAACGATGCTATTTAAAAAGTTATCAGTCTGCGTATCAAATGCTGCTAATTCACCAATAGCACTGTTTTCAGCCAATGACTGTAACCAGCGAATCTCAACAGCGACACGGGCTTTAATCAGTCCAAATTCAGACAAATAAGGGCGCAAGCTATCAGCTTTAGACGCGTAGCGGCCATCGATTGGGGAGAGGGCGGTCAAGGCAGATAAAGAGGTGGTCATAGTAATACCTTTAAGTTGACAATAAGTGAATCAGTGCATAACGCAGCAGAGAAATCTTAGCGGCACAATTATAGCAAAAGTCGACACAAAAGAGTCAGCCTTAGCACCTGCATCTGTTGATTATTTATTGAACAAAAAACAAATAAAATTTTATGTTTGTAACAGTATTGTATTTTAAATGTAATGGTGCTTTAATAAGCTGGTTTTAACAGTCAATAGTTTACTAAATGAGAATTAGATTATGAATAAATTCGTTAGCGTTTTAGTGTTAGGCTCAGCATTGGCGCTTAGCGCTTGCGGCGGTGACAGTGATAGTAGTGGTTCTTATGGCTCTTCTGAACCTATCCAGTTTCAAGGCTTATCAAATTGTGCAATCAGTGGCAATACTATTACTGTCAACGAGCTTGGTAGAGGGTGTTTGGTTAAAAAATCTAATATCAATAATGGTAAAAAGTTCTCATTGAGCTGCCGAATATCAGGTCTTCCACCTCGTGACGTTGCAAACTTTAATATAGGATATACAAACGACGGTGATGGCAAAGAAATAAAGAGCGATATAGAAAGTAATCCTAATGGTAAATACAAGTATATCTGCAAACCAATAAACAGTCAGTTTCCAACGAGTGGACTCTCTGGTTAAAATAGGTGTTTTAAAAATAACAAAAAGCCGTTTTTATTAAAGATAAAAATGGCTTTTTTCATAAAAAATGAAAACAGCTTAAAAGTAAAGGCCGTCCATATTAATAGCGCTTATTGAGCCAAACCCTATCACTCAAGTATCTTATCTCTAGAATATAACTATGAAAGACAAAACTTTATTTTTCTCATCCGTCCTTATTGCTTTCGTCTTTGGCAGTTTGAGTACTTATTTGCTCATGACCAAGCAACAAATGGATAAAGTGATGCAAGGTCAGGGTCAGGCGACCTTATCGCTACAGAATGATGCTACGCCAAATCTCAATCAACAGAACGGTAGTCTGCCCGAAGAGCTCCAAGCGCTTGAAAATCAGAATGGTAATAACATGCCAGCGACCAAGTCGTCACAAACAGGCTCTATGCATGATTATTCACAAGAGCAAGCGATGGATATCGTCAATAAAATGCCTGACTATATGCTAGGACAGTACATTGATCGGTTTATGTCACAAGGTGCAGGCGAGGCGCTTGTAGATAAGCGACAATTTGCCCAGCGTGCGGTTGAGGAGCTATACAAGAAAAATGACAATCAACCACTCGTTGGTGAAGTTAAATTGTCACTCACACCTTCGATGCCATCATCGTCAATGGACACCTCAAACATAGAGAAAAATGCCACTATATTTGCGCATCTTGATACCGCAGGGAAAGTGCCTGCCAGTCCATTCGTGTTTGTCAAATGGGTAAATAATCAGACAGGACAGGTGTTATTGTTTGAGAAAAAAGACATCGTTGCCAATAGCAATCAAAACTGGGTCAGTTTTAAGCCAGACGATGGTTGGACACAGGGCAGCTATGATATTCGCTTTTATCAATTCACATCAGAGCTACAGCCCGTTGCGCAATTGACTTATCAGATCTATAACATTGATGATAACAATTTAAATGCAAATGATGGTATGACAAGCGATACAGTAGCCGTTACTACTGCCACCGTCAAAAAATAAGCGCTCTCTAAAACCCACATGGTGCATCGATAGAGGCAATGACACCGCCACCCAAACAAACTTCATCAATATAAAATACCGCTGATTGACCCGGAGTCACGGCACGCTGTGGCTCATCAAATACCACGCGTACTTCACTACCGTCATCCTTCATTGCAAACACATAGCAAGCTTGGTCAGGCTGGCGATAACGAGATTTCGCCATACAGCGCAAACCATTTTCGCTAAATACATCAAAAGGTGGCAAATCATCGACCCAATCAAGCTTATAAGCGTGTAGCTCATTACTTAGCATCATGGGATGCTCATGGCCTTGACCGACGATCAAACGGTTTTTATCTAAATCTTTTGCTAATACAAACCACGGCGCCTCAACACGGTCTTTGACACCGCCAATACCGATGCCACCACGTTGACCCAATGTGTAATACATTAGACCGTCATGAGTTCCGATGACGTGACCATCATCAGTGACGATGTCGCCTTTTTGCGCAGGCAAGTACTGCTGTAAAAAATCCTTAAAGCGGCGTTCACCAATAAAGCAAATACCCGTAGAATCTTTCTTTTTGGCAGTAGCCAGATCATGTTCTTCCGCGATTTGACGAACCATAGGTTTTTCAAGCTCACCGACTGGGAATAGCGTTTTGGCAATTTTATCGCCGCCTACCGCGTGTAAGAAATAGCTCTGATCTTTATTGGTGTCAAGACCGCGTAATAATTGGGCGACCTCATCACCGTCTTTATTTTTATAATTCACACTGCGACGTGTGTAGTGTCCGGTGGCAATATAATCAGCGCCAAGGGTCAAGGCGTAGTCTAAAAACGCCTTAAATTTGATTTCTTTATTGCATAAAATATCAGGGTTAGGCGTGCGACCCGCTTTGTATTCTGCCAAGAAATGCTCAAACACCCGATCCCAATATTCCATGGCAAAATTGGCCGTGTGCAGCTTCATGCCAATTTTATCACACACCGCTTGCGCGTCCGCTAAGTCGTCCATCGCAGTACAGTATTCAGTACCGTCATCTTCTTCCCAGTTTTTCATAAACAGGCCTTCGACCTTAAAACCTGCCTGCTGTAGCAAGACGGCCGAGACAGAAGAATCAACGCCACCTGACATACCGACAATCACATGCTTGGCACTAGGATTATCGATATCGGTAAGTTTTAAAGCGCGATGGGCGATAACAGAATCTGAGTTTGGTATGAGGGCTGACATAGAACGGCTCAACTATTTATAGTTAATCCAAAACTTATAATGATACTAACCACTCATGCAGTGACAACGATTGATCGCTTCAGCATGTTGATAGTCTCAGTTTATCTTTTGGATTGGGTATTATGATAAAATAAGCGTCACATTATATCAGTTAATTGAAACTGGTGGCGACCCATGGCATTTTGCTTTAAGCAAAACTACTCTAAAAATTCAAATAGTAGTTTTGACTTATTTTAATCACGCCTAATGAATTTGGAAAAATAATGATAAAAATTGGTCAAGGTATCGACGTTCATGCTTTTCACAATAATGGTCAGCAGCAGCAATATGTCATATTAGCGGGCGTGCCTATCGATCACACTCACAGTTTATTGGCGCACTCTGATGGCGATGTGGTGCTACACGCGCTCGCAGATGCGCTATTAGGTGCATTGGCGCTTGGTGACATTGGACGGCATTTTCCTGATACAGACGCGGCGCACGCGGGTTTGGATTCAAGAGTGCTGCTACGTTATGTCTATAGTAAAATACAAGAGGCGGGCTATATGCTAGGTAATGCGGATATCACCGTCATGTGTGAGCGCCCAAAACTGGCACCTCATAGCCAAGCCATGCGCGACAATATCGCTAGCGACTTACAAACGGCAGTGAGTAATGTCAGCGTTAAAGCCACCACCACGGAAAAACTCGGTTTTACGGGACGACAAGAAGGCATTATGGCCAATGCCGTGGTATTATTGGTCCCTAATGTAACCCCTGTTTAATGGCTGTCAATTGAGGCAATATAACAATCCTGCTTGTAATATAGTGACAATCGCCCCATGTATCAGACATATTGTCACTCAGTGACTTTTCACGCAATGACGTTGCGATATGGCTAGCTATTTCCAATTTACTACCTTTTTTAACTTACTACATTTTTCAATATATCGACTTATCAATAGGAGTTTTTATGAGTGAGCAAACCCCAAATACCGCTGCAAATGATGTTGAACAACTGATCCGTGATCAAATCAAAGATAATAAAGTTATTTTGTATATGAAAGGCACACCGCAGTTTCCACAGTGTGGTTTTTCTGCTAAATCGATTGAGGTCCTTACCCAAATCGGTCGTCCTTTTGCCTTTGTAAATATCTTAGAAAATCCAGAAATTCGTGCTACTTTACCAAAAATTGCCAATTGGCCAACGTTCCCGCAATTATGGATCGACGGTGAATTGATGGGTGGATCAGATATTATTTTACAAATGTATCAATCAGGCGAGCTAAAGCCATTGGTTGAAGCAAACAGCCCTGCCGCTTAATAGTTCAGACGGTTTGTGGAACTGCTCTGACGTTATAATGAGTGAGTAATGCATAAATCAGTTTTACTATCAGCGCACAACGAACCCAAGTGGTCTTAATATGGCTATTTGGGTTTTTTGTGGCCTTTATATTTGATTGTTTTTATAGGTTTTGACCCCATATAGTGTTCAATATAAACAGAATGATAAGTACAATTATCAAAAGAGAGTCTTATGAATATCGAGGAATCTGACCAGCAACAAGCGCAAAAAGAAGCCGCTGAGCAAGCGCTTATCGAAAAACGTCGTGAGCGTTTGAAAAGCGAATCTCTGCGTATCATTGAGATTGCAAGCAATGAGGCAAACTCAGCACTTAAATGTATTCATCAGCTTAGTGTGGCGGGCGGCGCGACAGAAGCGACTTACATTGCCATCGAGCAGCGTATCGTCGCAGACCAAGATGCTGCCGGTGCTTATCATTTGGCTCTACTGGCACAAAGCACGCCAGATTTGCCGATTGATGCCCGCCAGCTTATTGAGTTGGTGGTTAATAAAGGCGACAATCAACAGCGTTTGGCCTTGCTCAAAAACCTGCCACTACCGCCAGTTGATATGATTAAAGATCAGATTTTAGCCAGTGATGATGGTGATGCGATTGGGCAGATGAATGCTTACTTGCAGATCAATCCAGAAGGTTATGGGAGTCATCATATGGTGACGAGTGGTCAATCAGATCAGATCGTACCGCTGAGTCCGGGCAACAAATTAAATTAATAATTTTGCTTTAGCCAAACGGTTATCATGGCGCATCTTTTATTACTAAAAATTAATTTTAACCGTTTTTGTTGTAACGTTTTTTAAATGGCAAAAAATTGTTATAATTACTGGTTATCTATTTAAGTTTTAATGACTTATCTCATCCGTTCTTAAAATAAGATTGGCGCAGATTTATTTAGTGGTAAGTTGCTATCAGCAATTTATCGTCAAAAAAATCGTCAGTCAAGCGAGGCATGCATGCAATATCCAAAAATTTATGACGTGGTAGTGATCGGTGGTGGTCATGCTGGCACAGAAGCTGCTTTGGCAGCCGCACGTATGGGTGCGCAGACCTTGCTGTTGACGCATAATATTGAAACGCTTGGACAGATGAGCTGTAATCCAGCGATTGGTGGTATCGGTAAGTCACATCTAGTACGTGAAATTGATGCGCTGGGTGGGGCGATGGCATTAGCAACAGATAAGGCCGGTATTCAATTTCGCGTTCTGAATAGCCGCAAAGGTGCCGCAGTGCGAGCCACTCGTGCGCAGGCCGATCGTATTCTTTATAAAGCGGCTATTCGTCATACGTTAGAGAACCAGCCAAATTTGGATATATTTCAGCAAGCGGCTGATGATATCTTGGTAGAGAATGGACGTGCAACGGCAGTGGTAACTTCTACTGGCATTATCTTTAAGACCGAAACGGTCGTATTGACTTCAGGAACGTTTTTGGGCGGAGTTATTCATATTGGCCTCGAAAATTCAAATGGCGGACGCGCAGGGGATCAGCCTTCTATCAAACTTGCTGATCGTTTGCGTGAGCTCAAATTGCCAGTCGGCCGTCTCAAGACAGGTACGCCAGCACGTATCGATGCGCGTAGTGTCGACTTTAGTGTCATGGCAGTACAGCCGGGCGATACGCCATTACCAGTGATGAGTTATATGGGCGATGTGTCTATGCATCCTGAACAGGTCAACTGCTATATCACTCACACCAATGCCCGTACTCATGACATTATCCGTGAAAACCTCGATCGCTCACCGATGTTCTCGGGCAAAATTGAGGGTGTCGGGCCTCGTTATTGTCCCTCTATTGAAGATAAAATACATCGTTTTGCAGATAAAGACAGTCATCAGATATTTATCGAGCCAGAAGGTTTGACCACACATGAGCTGTATCCGAATGGTATTTCGACCAGTTTGCCGTTTGATGTGCAGTTAGAATTCATTCATAGCATGAAAGGATTAGAGAATGCGCATATTACTCGTCCCGGTTATGCGATTGAGTATGATTACTTTGATCCGCAAAGTTTGAAGCCAACGCTTGAAACCAAATCTATTGATCGCTTATATTTTGCGGGACAAATCAATGGTACAACAGGCTACGAAGAAGCGGGCGTACAGGGTTTGCTGGCAGGTACGAATGCGGCATTGGTTACGCGTGAAAATAGCGAGTTTGAAACATGGACGCCGCGCCGTGATGAAGCCTATCTGGGCGTTCTCGTGGATGATTTGATTACGCATGGTACCAATGAGCCGTATCGCATGTTTACGAGCCGCGCAGAATATCGCTTGCTCTTGCGTGAAGACAACGCTGACCAGCGCCTCACTGAGACTGGTCGTAAGCTTGGTTTGATTGATGATGTGCGCTGGCAAGCTTATCAAGAAAAAATGGAAGCCATCGCTACAGAGTCTTCACGTCTCAAAGATATGTGGGCAACACCTGCCAATGCGTTGGGTCAAAAAGTGGCTGAGCAAACAGGTGAAGTATTATCAAAAGAAGCCACGGCTTATGATTTACTTAAGCGTCCGCAGATTCACTTTGCTGATATCGCAGCTATCACTGACTCAGAAGTTGATCCACAAGTGGGTGAGCAGATCGAAATATCTGTCAAGTATGCAGGCTATATAGACCGTCAGCAAGAAGAGATTGATCAAATGAAGCGTCTAGAAAATACGGCGCTACCGATTGATTTCGATTACACGGTGGTGTCTGGCTTATCAAATGAAATCGTACAAAAACTGACACAAGTGCGTCCTGCCACGCTTGCCCAAGCGGGGCGCGTCAGTGGCGTAACGCCTGCTGCTATACAATTACTAGCGATGACAGTGAAAAAACAGAAAAAAATAGCAATGGCATTAAATTTATCGTAAAAATTAATAAGTAAAAATACCAAAATGAGCTTATAACAATATTTTGTTATAAGCTTTTTTTATGCCCAATCCTTTAACAATGTCCAAACAACTTAAGAAGTCTTTATGCTGTTTTGAAAAGAAATAGTAGGTAGAATAGAGTATTGATGCTAGTTTGTTACTGAAAAGGAATGCTTTTATGCCTTATGATAAATTGTCAGACCTACCGCTTACGGTAAAAGATAACTTGCCCAAACACGCGCAAGAGATATTTCAAGCAGCTTTTAGTAGTGCAAGCAAACAATACAATGAAGAGTCACGTTGGTTTGCTACGGCATGGGCAGCGGTTGAAAATGTTTATGAGAAAAACGCTGACGATAAATGGGTAAAAAAACCCGACCATAAATAGAGGTTGTTATACGCCTTATATTGAATTAAAAAGATAAATTCATACCTGATTATTTAAATTAACCTATATAAGTATGTTGTCAGAGCTTTGAAAACATAGCTCTGAGAATATTGCTGATACGAGCTTATCCATGATTGAAGCCATTATTTTTGCCATTACTATTGTTCTGCCCAACCTTGCTTTGATGGGGTTGGGTTTTTTTATGCAAAGACGCGGTCAAGCGAGCCAGTCCTTTATTGATCAAGGATCATACTTTGTCTTTAATTACTGTTTGCCATGTCTACTTTTTTTTAGCGTGGCCGATAGTGAGGTCAATTATAGTAAGCAAATTACGCTGATAGTTGCTGGAATTCTTGTGACCTTTATTCTGTTTATGGGTGCAGAAATTTATGCCAAGTATTTTATTAGTAAACCTGCTGACCAAGGGGTTTTTGTACAAGGTATTTTTCGTAGCAACATGGCCATTATTGGTCTAGCGACTGTTTACAATGCTTATGGCGATGCAGGCTTAAGCATTGGCGCTGTATATATGGGCGTGGTCACCATCTTGTTTAATATTTTGGCTGTCATTACTCTGAGCCGCGTGTCTAAAAAGGTGGATGATACGTGGAGCAGTCGCATTATTATGGTCTTCAAAAAACTGACTACCAACCCGCTCATATTGGCTTTATTGGCAGCATTTGCCTATAAAGCGCTTGGCTTGCCGCCGATTACAGGTGTCGTTCATGTCACTGGTGATCTATTAGCAGCGGTGGCGTTGCCATTAGCCCTTATTTGTGCAGGTGCTAGTATTGATTTAAAGTCGATGCTACATCTATCAGGGCTGTCCATGCAGGCCAGTATCGGTCGTATTATTGTTGCGCCATTGGTAGCGATCGCCATTGGCTTGGCATTTGGCCTATCAGGTGTGCATATGGGTGTGCTATTTTTGATGGTGGCATCGCCCGCAGCCGCCGCTAGTTATGTGATGGCAAAAGCGATGGGTGGCAATGACGTACTGGCAGCCAATATTTTAGCATTTACCACAGTAGTAGGGCTGTTTGGAATGGCATTTGGCGCTGCGATCTTACGCGCTGTGGGGCTAATGTAGTCGCATTTTTACCATTATATAGCAAGGCGTGAGTTCGATATTAATACATAAATAGGGACACTTAAATTGCAATTATTAAATCAAAAATTCGTAACCGAACATCTTAATATACAAGCCGCTATTGATGCGATTGAAAAATTATTACACCAGCAAGCCAAGCATCCTAATTGGATTAAAGCACCGGAACGTTTAGTCATTAAAACCTTTAGTGAGGATGATATTCATAGCTCAGGCGCGCATTTATCAATGCCAGCAACGATTTATGATGGTGAGAACGAGTATGCCGTCGTAAAGTTAGTCACTATTTGTCCTGACAATCCAAGCCGTAATATGCCGACCACAACGGCGATTATCACTGTATCAAACAACGATACGGGCGCCATATTAGCGATGATGGATGGTGTTTATATCACACAAGTACGGACGGCGGCGTTATCAGGTATTGCCACCAAATATATGGCAAAACCTGATTGTCATAGCGTGGCAGTTATCGGTTGTGGTGGTATGGCCTATGAGCAGCTAAACGCTGTATTAACCGTGCGTCCTGATATTAAAAAGGTCACTTTGTGGAACAGAGGGATTGAAGGCGCTGAGATATTTAAAAAGAAATTCGCTTGTGACTATGGGCAGTGGGATGTTGAGATTACTGTTTGTAAAGAGATCGGTGATGCTATCCGTGATGCAGACATTATAAATATCGCCACTCGTGCTACAGAAGGCTTGTTTGGTCTTGATCAAATTAAATCCGATGTACATATCAATGCGGTGGGTGCCTATCAAGCTTCAATGAAAGAAATCAGCAATGAGGTCATTGCAGGCAGTGGTATGGTCGTCGTTGATGACTTGACTGGCAGTCTCCATGAAGCTGGCGATTTGATTCAAGCGCATGATGCTTCTGATTGTGCATGGACATGGAGTGATCTCAGCGGTGATTTGCAAGCAGTGGTAACAGGAGTGCTAAAAGAAAATATAACTAGATCCGAAAAAGGTATAACGTTATTTAAATCAGTAGGCGCTGCTAGCTTCGATGCAGCAGTCGCTTTGGATGTAGCAAAAAACGCCACACAAAATAGCCTAGGTTTATCAGTCGATTGGTAATATGTCTTATAATAACCATCGATAGTCAAAACATCCTAAAAAAGCTACGGTACTGCTGATAGCAGCCGTGCGTGATATATCGATATTACTTTTCACTGACTATATCAGGTTTTATAAAAAATTGACTGGCAGTTAACAGCATCAATAAAAAAGCCCTCTTTTCCAACCAGAAAAGAGGGCTTGTTTTATTTCACATTATCTCTATTGCGCTTGTCTTCTCGATGTTGCTTACGCTTTGGACTGGTGCGATATGTCAAATATCCACCGATAATCATCACTGCGATAATTGCAATGATATATAAAAATATTGATGAACCAATAAAAGTGGAGGTTTCCATAACCTTTTTCTCACTATAGTTTATCAATAATTATGCAAGTGCTGTTTATGATTGTAAAGTGAACAAGTTTAGCTGAGATGTAAGTTCAAGTGAACGTAACCGCGCTGCCTGATCATGGATATTAGCGGTAACGATCAGCTCATCTGGTTGGTGTGTCGCTAAAAACGCAGCAAGTTTCGGTTTGACCGTTTCAACAGAGCCGATAAAAGATACTGACAACGCATTATCCACCATCATTTTTTCTGCTTGACTCCAAATGCTATCCATATCGTGCGTAGGCTTTGGCATTTGACCAGTTTCACCTCGGCGCAAACGTACGAAGCTTTGCTGCGCTGAAGTAAAATGATAATGGGCGGTGGCATCGTCATCAGCAAGTAACAAGTTTGCGGCTAACATCACATAAGGCTTGTCTAAATATGCCGATGGTTTGAATTGTTCGCGATATGCCGTGATCGCTTGACTGAGCATTTGCGGCGCAAAGTGAGAGGCAAACACATAGGGTAAGCCAAAGTGTGCAGCCAAGGTCGCCCCAAAAAGAGAAGAGCCTAATATCCAAATAGGAATGTTTGACTTTGCACCAGGAAATGCCTGTACAGGACTGTTATCTGTATCATTGCCTAAAAAGTACATCAATTCTTGTACATCTTGTGGAAAGCGCTCAGCATCACTCATCTGTCGACGTAGCGCTTGAAACGTTGCACCATCTGTACCGGGGGCGCGGCCCAAACCCAAGTCAATACGATCGCCATATAATGCCTGTAATGTTCCAAATTGCTCAGCGATAACGAGCGGCGCATGGTTAGGAAGCATAACGCCACCTGCACCGATACGTATGCGTTTGGTTTGACTACCAATATGCGATAGTAGTACGGCAGTCGCAGCACTGGCGATACCTGGCATATTGTGATGCTCTGCCATCCAAAATCGGTTTAAGCCAAATTTTTCTGCTTGCTGGGCGGTCTGCACAGTTTGGGCAATACCTTCAGCAATGGTTTTACCTTCAGGAACGGGTGCTAGATCTAAAAAAGATAAGGGGATTGTGTTACTCATAAATTATCCAATAAAGTATTCATTATTTTCTATTGATATGCTCATTGTCGCTACCGATTTCAAGTAAATCTAGTAAGTGTTCATAAATCATAACAAACAAAGGCACTTTTATTCCTAAACACTTTTGGCGATTACTAATGCTTGTGTATGCGTGTCGTATTATGAATATCGTGATGCCAAAAAAAAGCAGATGACCTAAGTCACCTGCTTTTTAGAGTGTCTATTCATAAAGTAAAAGAATAGGATAATTAATTATGAGCTTACTTAGCTTTGTCGCCAAGTTTATAAGCCACAACATAATCACCGATTTTCGTACCTACTGAACCATGTCCACCAGCTACCAACACCACCATCTGCTCACCTTTAGAATTCAGGTAAGTCATAGGCGTCGCTTGGCCACCTGCTGGAATACGAACATTCCATAACACATCGCCATTTTTTAAATCATAGGCGCGGAAGTTGTTTTCAGTAGCCGCTGACAAAAATGCCACGCCGCCCTTAGTGATGATGGGTCCGCCAATACCAGGAACACCCAGCTCAAACTTCAATGGAATAGGAGACAAATCTTGTACGGTGCCGTTTCTACGTTGATAGGCAATCTCACCGGTTGCTAGATCTGCACCCGCTACTGTGCCCCATGGTGGCTGCTGACAAGGAACGCCTAGAGGAGATAGGAATGGTCCCAGCTCTACTGCGTAATCTGCGCCTTTATTTTCATTAACGCCTTGCTCGCCTGTATTGGTTTCTCCCTCACCAAGATTGTCTCTAGGAATGAGTTTTGAGGTAAATGCCAAATAAGTTGGCATGCCGAACATTACGCCATTTTCAGGATCAACGGCGAGGCCGCCCCAGTTAAAGGTACCGAAATTACCAGGATAGATCAAACTGCCATTCGTTGATGGTGGCGTATAACGACCATCATAGTTGAGTTGATTAAACTCAATACGGCACATCATCTGATCAATAAGGCTAGCGCCCCACATATCTTTTTCTTTCAACATCGGCGGCTCAAAGCTCAAACCAGAGTAAGGTTGCGTTGGAGCAGCATGTTCACCTGCAACCAAGTAACCTTGCGGCGCATCACGTTCTTTGATCGGTACGATTGGCTCGCCTGTTGCGCGATTCAATACATACACATCGCCTTGTTTGGTTGGAACAACCAGCGCAGGTTGAACCCCTTCTTTGGTTTTTAAGTCAAGTAAACTTGGCTGAGCAGGCGTGTCCATATCCCAAAGATCATGGTGAACAAATTGTTGAACCCAGCGCGCTTTACCTGTTTTAATGTCTAGAGCGACAACAGACGTCGCATATTTTTCTTCATCGGCAGTTCGATAGCTACCTAATTGATCCGGTACACGATTGCCCATAGGGAAATAGACCAAACCAAGTTTTTCATCCGCACTGGCTGTTGACCATGAATTTGGTGAACTGGTTTTGTACATCTGAGTTGGATCATTGACATCGAAAGGTGCTGTGTTGTCAGGATCGCCTGAATCCCAGTTCCATAGTAGCTCGCCAGTATTGACATCATACGCGCGAATAACACCAGAAGGTGAATCAACGTCGTAGTTGTCATTGACTGCGCCTGCCACAACAATCGTATTGCCTACCACTATCGGAGGCGACGTCGAATAATAATAACCCGCCTGTTTAAATGGCATATTGTGCATTAAATCTAAGGCACCATCTTCACCAAAATCTTGACAACGTTGCCCAGTGTTTGGATCAAGTGCGTATAGTTTGGCATCAGAAGTTGGAATGAATATCTTAGCATCGCATTGTTTAGATGCGTTTTCAAAGGTATTACCAGCCACTTTTTGAACCGGTGTATTGCTGGTCTTAACCGTTGTGTTAGTCGCAGCTACAGTAGTGGTAGTTGCGCCATTGATGGCACTATTGCTGTTTGTGTCATTATTAGCAACCAGAGGAGTACTATTTGTACCCGCTTGACCGGCATAATAAGACACACCTCGACAGCTTTGATGCTGACGTTGTAGGTTTTCTCCTACTTTAGGATCAAACTTCCATAAAGTCTCACCAGAGTCAGCATCTAACGCCAACACCCAGTTATGAGGCGTACACATATACAGAGCGTTGCCGATCTTTAATGGCGTTGCCTCATAAGTGGTCTCGCCGACATCATTAGGGCCTTTGATATCACCTGTTTGGATTTGCCAAGCAAGCTCTAAGTCTTTGACATTATCAGTGGTGATTTGAGTTAGAGGCGAGTAGCGTTGCCCATAGTCAGTACCACCATACGCGCTCCATTCACCCTCTGGCGTTTGCTCGCCATTTGATAACGGATCGCCAAGATTCGTAGGTGTTGCATTTTGATCAGCACCATCTTTGGCAGTTAAATTGAGTTCACCTAACTTATCGGTGGCATTATTAGCCATGCTACCAAAAGAGATCAGTGCGCCCACAACCACGCTAGCCAGCAATCCCCAATAGTAAATAGGGTTTTTTGAGTTATTTTTGGCTTCTTTGATTGGCGTTATAATGAGGTTTTCGGAATGTAAGCTCGGTGTACCGTTAGCAACCGAATTTTTATCAGAGCTCGTTGATACTCGAGTTTTATTACCCTGCATCTTATTAGATACCCATGGCAATAACATTAATAAACCAAATATCAGCGGAAAGCCCAAGCGAGTTGCCAGTGCCCACCAATAAAAGCCAGATTCCCAAAGTGCCCAAGCCAGCGTCACAACGATAAAAATAGCGTAGAGCCCATATGCGCTCCAGTGTCTTTTAAATAGCAAGAATGCTGTGACAAGCATCGCAATGCCAGCAACGACGTAGTAAGCGCTACCGCCTAACGAGAGTAAATAGGCACCTCCAATGAGCAAAGGTGCGGCAAAAACCGCCATAATAATAGCTATGAATTTTTCCATGAGCGGAACCACCTGTTTACATAAAAGCAGATTGGCATGCAATGATGGACGCCCAGTAAAAACTAGGCGTCCATCATTACATACATATATAATTAACAAATAAATCAAACGTTGAATAACGTTTAGGACTTTATTTTATCACTTATACCTAAGCTCCGTAAAGGTGGTGTAAGTTAAGGTTAGCTATTTAGCAATTTTTTAGCGGTCAAACTGCTTTTGACACAGCTCCATAAAGGCGCGTCCATACTGACGAATTTCGGCATCGTCACGTACCGCCATCCAACTGGTAAAACGTCCAAAATGATCCACTGGAATAGCGGTTAAGTTCTGATAATGGCTTGGCTCAAATGCCATTTCAGCGATAATACCAATGCCTAAACCAAGACCGACATAGGTGCTAATCACATCAGCATCAAGCGCTGCTAATACAATATCAGGCTCTAATCCGGCATCTTCAAAGGTTTTATCAATCGCGCCGCGTCCCGTAAAGCCACCGTGATAGGTTACGATGGGATAGCTGGCAAGGGTCGGCAAGTCAATAGACTCTTGATTGGCAAGTTCATGATCGCTTGGCACGATAACGCGATGCGTCCAGTCATAATATCGATAACATCTGAGATAATTATTATGAAGTAAAGACTCGGTTGCAATGCCAATATCGGCTTGCCCGCGTATCACCATCTGCGCGATAGTTTCAGGATCTGCCTGTTGTAGAATCAAATTAACCTTGGGAAAGCGCTCTTTAAATTCTTTAACCACTTGTGGCAATACATAACGCGCCTGTGTGTGAGTGGTGGCAATGGTCAATGTGCCGATATTCGGATTGTTATAATCAAGGCTAAGATTTTCAATGGTACGAATTTCAGCAAATATAGTTTCGATGTGTGGCATGAGCGCTGTGCCCATGGTCGTAAGGCCCGTCAGCCGTTTGCCTTGGCGTACAAATACTTCAGTCTTAAGCTGATTTTCAAGTGCGGCAATATGCTTTGATAAACTTGATTGACTGGTATGCAATACCGTTGCCGCTTGGCTTAAGTTATAGCCATTAATCACCGTATGCCAAACTGTCTCCAGCTGTTTAAGCTGAATTTGTAAATGCCGCTGATTGACTACTACGTCGATTGCCATAACTTAATCCTATTGGGTAAATATACAAACCCTGTCTGTATACATAAAATGAAAACGTGAAAATATGCCATAAAGCACCAGTGTAAAACATAGTTATTATTCTTGTATATAATAAATAGCTATCAATTTATAATATTTAGGAATATAGAGCTTATTATTTGAAATATAGAGAGAGTGAAAAGTAATATCAATACATCACGCGCTGCTGACATCAATTTTTCTTGCTTGCTGTGCCTACGCAGACAGAGGCTGCAAAAAATTAATATCAGCATTACTGTCGCGTTTTTAGGGTACTTTGACTATAAGTAATGGTTTTTTGAAGTAATGGTTTTTTGGAATAAGTCTGCATGATCAAACAAAAAAACAGCTACCTTCTAAAAGATAGCTGTTTGTATAAATGAACTTAACTGGCATTGCTTATTTTTGAATAGTCAACAAGCCCTAAGCAATATCAAAACGATCCGCATTCATCACTTTGCTCCAAGCTCGGACAAAATCATAAACAAACTTTTCTAGATTGTCATCCTGCGCATATAGCTCAGCATAAGCACGGAGTATCGAGTTGGAACCAAATACTAAGTCCACACGGCTTGCTTGCCATTTGGTCTTTCCGGTACCGCGTTCACGTACTTCATAGTTATTGGCCGTATTACTTGTACTGTCGCCCGTTGTGATGGGATGCCAAGTATGATTCATGTCCGTTATATTGACAAAAAAGTCATTGGTCAGCACGCCTGCACGTTCGGTAAAGACACCTTGTTGGCTTTGACCATAATTGGTATCTAAAACACGCATACCACCAATCAGGACCACCATCTCAGGCGCGGTCAATCCCATCAGTTGAGTACGGTCAAGCAGCATCTCTTCAGGAGAGACGGCATAGTTTTCTTTGACCCAGTTGCGATAACCGTCATGTAAAGGCTCTAAATCTGCAAAAGATTCTGCATCGGTCATTGCCTCAGTGGCATCACCGCGACCTGCTTTAAAGGGCACAGTAATGTCTACGCCAGCTTTAGTTGCTGCCTGCTCAATCGCCGCATTACCTGCTAAAACGATGAGGTCAGCCAAACTGATGTCTTTGTCAAATTCCGTTTGAATGCGCGTCAATGTTTCAAGCACACGTTGTAGTTGCTCAGGCTCGTTGCCGATCCAATCATTTTGCGGAGCCAGACGAATACGCGCACCGTTAGCACCGCCGCGATAGTCTGAAGCACGGAAAGTACGGGCGCTATCCCATGCAGTGATAATCAGCTCACGATGGCTTAGATCGCTGTCCAATATTTGTGATTTTAAATTCGCAATATCATCAGCACTCAAATCAGCATTCCCTCTCGGGGTAGGATCTTGCCATACAAAGTCTTCCGCTGGCACGTCTGCTCCCAAGTAGCGAGATTTCGGGCCCAAATCACGGTGAGTCAGCTTAAACCAAGCCTTAGCAAACACTTCATCGAAGTAGGCTGGATTCTGATGAAATTTCTCTGAAATCTCACGATAGATAGGATCTTTAACCAATGCCATATCCGCATCAGTCATGATTGGATTGCGGCGTACACTTGGATCATGTGCATCTAATGGACGATCTTCTTCTTTGATGTCCGTTGGTTCCCACTGCCATGCACCAGCTGGACTTTTGGCTAAGGCCCAGTTTTGGCCTAATAGTAGCTCAAAGTAGCCGTAATCCCATTGAGTGGGGTTGGTGGTCCAAGCGCCTTCAATACCACTTGAAACAGTATCGCCTGCATTACCACTACCGTTAGGATTGCGCCAGCCTAGGCCTTGCTCAGCCACATTGGCAGCTTCTGGCTCATCTTCTAATATTGTGGCATCGCCATTACCATGACATTTACCAACCGTATGTCCGCCAGCGGTCAATGCGACGGTTTCTTCGTCATTCATCGACATACGGGCAAAGGTAGTACGCATATCTTGTGCCGTTTTGAGTGGATCAGGGTTGCCATCGACACCTTCAGGATTGACATAAATCAAGCCCATTTGTACCGCTGCTAATGGATTTTCGAGAGAGGTGCGATCTTCATCACTGTCATAACGGTTTTTCGTTGCAGCAAGCCATTCACGCTCAGAACCCCAGTAAATATCTTTTTCTGGATGCCAGATATCAGCGCGACCACCAGCGAAACCCAAGGTTTTAAAGCCCATCGACTCGTAAGCCATATTGCCTGCCAGAATCATCAAGTCAGCCCAAGACAGCTTATTGCCATATTTTTTCTTAATAGGCCATAATAGGCGACGTGCTTTGTCTAAATTGACGTTGTCAGGCCAGCTGTTCAATGGTGCAAAGCGTTGGTTACCTGTGTTAGAGCCGCCGCGACCATCAGCACCGCGATATGTCCCAGCTGAGTGCCAAGCCATACGAATCATCAGACCACCATAATGACCCCAATCTGCGGGCCACCATTCTTGTGACTCAGTCATTAGGCTTTTTAAATCGGTTTTGACCGCTTCTAGATCTAGCTGCTTAAAGGCTTCAGCATAATCAAAATCAGCACCCATCGGGTTAGTCTTTTTGTCTTGCTGATGCAAGATATCTAAGTTCAAGCTATTAGGCCACCAATCGGTTGCTGCAGATGCGGTGGTAGTATGTGCTTGATGCATGACAGGGCAGCCGCCCATACTAGGGCGCTGCGGCGCGTGCGTTTGATCGACATTTTCACTATGAATCGTCGGGCCTTTATCATCCCCTTGGTCATAAGTTGTGTTAGTGGCTGCGTCATTATTGTTATTACCTTCATGATCAACAGGGCAACGTCCAGCGTCTAGCGCCGCGTTTTTGTCAGCTGATGTGGGGGTCGAGTTGGACATTGGATAACTCCTAGGCGGTAGTGAGAGAAAGAATAAGTAGCTAATCGTGGCAGATTTGACTTAAGTAAATGTCGTAGTAGATTTTGCTTATGTATCTGCTTATATTCAAATCATAACTAAATACGGGTTATTTATAAAACTAATATATAAGGATTATATGTTTTAAATAATCAATCATAAAATATCTCAAATACTTATCTCATACAATGGGTTGTCAATGCAATTACTTGTTGTCAGTAACGATACCCACGCTGATTTTATATTTACTAACATATTATAGATAAAAGAAACGCTATAGATAAGTGAATACATTATCAGATATTTTTAAAGATAGAAAAGGCTGAGTTAACTTTACATTAATGAAAGACTGTAAGACGCTGTGCTACCACTATGAAATACAAGCCATTTGAGTACACTACAAGCAATAAGTTAATGCAAAAATATCTAGTCAAGGTAGAGGTTCTCAAGTACCATAACTGGATTTTATGGTAATGATAATATTAGTGCAACGCTGAGCAATTTTTATCGATCCTTATTCTTGTTAACTGATTATAATGATTGATAAAAATTGTGCGCAGTTGTGTTCTTTGTTTTAATTGTTGGTGAGTTATTATGTCTGCTGTCAAATCTGTGCCACCCAATCAACCAATTCCCAAAAAGTCGTGGGGAGAGGCGGCGAAAGCCTATCTGGATCGGCGTGCGATTATTATGTTGTTTTTGGGTTTCGTCGCTGGCATTCCAATCCTTCTTATTTTTTCGAGCTTATCATTGTGGCTGCGTGAGGCAGGTATTGACCGCGGTGTGGTAACCATGTTCAGTTGGGCAGCCTTGGGATATTCCTTTAAATTTATTTGGGCGCCTTTGGTCGATGCAGTACCGTTACCAATATTAACTAAATTGCTCGGTCGTCGGAGAAGTTGGATATTGGTCTCGCAATTGATGATTATCTTTGCGATTTGTCTAATGGCCAGCGTCAATCCAATTGATGACAGTAGCTTGTTTTATATGGCAATCGGGGCAGTGTTGCTAGGCTTCTCATCTGCGACCCAAGACATTGTCATTGATGCGTACCGTATTGAGCTTGCGCCGCCCAGTTTACAGTCAGTGCTGTCGGCGATGTATACCGCTGGTTATCGTCTAGGCATGATTGTTGCGGGTGCAGGCGCGTTATATTTGGCAGATTACTTTGGCTCTACCGAGGCGCTCTATAGCTATGAGGCGTGGCGTAATACGTATTGGATTATGGCAGGCGTAATTGGAATTGGTGTAGTGACTACTTTAGTGATTCACGAACCGATCAGTGAGCAGGTGCGTGTACCACGTAAAACATCAGATTACACTCGTTTGGTATTAGTATTTGCTTTATCAGTGGTCGGCTTTGTACTAGTGTTTGCTAATATTGGACAGTTATTACCAGAAACTGAAAGCGCCGTATTCGGCTTTTTAATTGAAATTGTACATTTGGCACTCAGTTTGGTCACTGCTTTGATTATTGGCTATTTTTTAGTGAAAGTCGGTTTGGTTCAAAAACAAGTGGCTATGGCTACTTGGATCGAGCCTATTGCAGATTTTTTCCGTCGTTATGGCAAAAAAGCTTTATTGCTGTTGGCACTAATTGGTCTTTACCGAATCTCTGATATTGTTGCTGGCGTGATTTCTAACGTCTTTTATTTAGATATGGGCTTTACTAAGACAGATATTGCCAATGCTGTTAAGTTGGTCGGCGTCATTATGGTGATTGCTGGTGGGTTTTTGGGCGGATTAATGGCACAAAAGCTGCGCATGATGCAAGCCATGATGGTGGGAGCGATATTGGCTGCAGTAACCAATTTACTGTTTGTGTTACTGACTTACCATCAAGGCAGTTTGCCTTATATGTATTTGGCAGTGATTTTTGATAACCTTGCTGCTGGCTTGGCAAGTGCAGTGTTTATTGCCTTTTTATCTGCGCTAACATCCATCAGATTTACTGCAGTACAATATGCTATTTTTTCCTCTTTAATGACTCTATTGCCTAAAGTGTTGGGCGGTTATTCAGGAACTATCGTTGACAATATGGGTTATCCGTTCTTCTTTATCTTCACTTTTGCTATTGGGATTCCCATTCTAGCGCTGATTTATTTCGTTGATAAGCATATTGTCATCGGTGATAACGATGATATCTACGGTGATAATAATGACGGCAACGACATTGGTGATAAATTAACCAAGGCCAATCCGAACCTGACTGATACCAAAGAGCCACCACGCGCATCAGAGTAGCGTAAATATTATATTATTACCTTATCTATCACACAAAGTATCTTTAAGAGCTAACTATGACAGCAATGACCATTCGTCAAATAAAGCAGCAAATCCAGCAACTGACGAATGGTGATACGAGTAATCAGATTCCCTCGTTTTGGCTAACTGATTGGCTGTTATATGTCATTGATAAGCCCGTTATGAGTTTAATTGCTGACGACGACTATCGGCTAACTGACAGTGAGCTTAAGCAATTCAATGCGGGCGTGGTTAAAATGCAATCAGGCATTCCTTTGGCCTATTTGACGGGTCATCAGGGATTTTGGTCGCTTGATTTTAAAGTCAATGAGCACACTTTGATTCCTAGACCAGACACTGAGATTTTGGTCGAGCAAGTGTTAGATTGGATAAAAACGCATCCTACGGACAAAAAGAGCAAACGCTTGCTGGATCTCGGTACTGGTTCAGGCTGCATCGCGATTAGTCTAGCGCATGAATTAAAGCATAATAACTGGCAAGTGGTTGCCGTCGATCTATCACTAGAGGCGCTCAACGTGGCGCGGCAGAATGCCGTTATAAATGATGTGACCAATATTGAATTTATGCAAAGCAGCTGGTATAACGAGCTTTCTACTCATGAGAAAAATTCATTTGATATCATCGTCTCCAATCCTCCTTATATCGATGAGGCAGATGAGCATTTATCACAGCTAAAAGCCGAACCTATTAGCGCGTTGAGTGCGCCCAAGCAGGGTTTGGCTGATATCGAATATATCATTCAGCAGGCATCGCTGTATTTACATGCAAAAGGATTGCTAGCGATTGAACATGGATTTGATCAAGGCGCTGCTGTCCGTCAGTTATTTTTGGATAGTGGTTTTGAGTCCGTAGCCACGGTACAAGACTATGGTGGCAATGATCGCGTGACGCATGGCTGCATTTAGTAGCACTCTCAAAAAATATGATTGGCAGTATCAAGCCCGCTCAATACTATATTTATAGTACTTTTACCCGTATTCCTTGTATCTAAGTATCTTGCACCGACTATAGTCATTCGATTTTTTAATAATAGGTTTTCAATAAATATGTCGCATTCATTAAATGTCGAGCAGTTATTAGATGAAGAGCTGCTGCGTTATGCGCGGCAAATATTGCTCGATGGCTGGGATATTGATGCTCAGTTACGATTAAAGTCTGCACGCGTAGTAATCATTGGCGCAGGCGGACTGGGTTGTCCAGCTGCTGAGACCTTGGTACGTGCGGGACTGGGACAAGTTCATCTGATTGACGATGATGTGATTGAAGCCAGTAATTTACAACGTCAGACGTTATTTTTACCGGATGATATCGGTAAATCTAAGGCGCTAACGGCTGCCCAAATGCTAACACGCATTAATCCTTTGATAACGGCGAGTGGTACAGTGGCACGATTGAGCGAAGACAACGCTTATGAGTTGCTCGGTATGGCGACAGGTAAGCCTGATTTACTGCTAGATTGCACCGATAATTTTGCCACGCGTGATATTATCAATCGCATCAGTGTCCGTTATCAGGTTCCGTTATTATCGGCGTCAGCGATTGCGATGCAAGGGCAGCTGGCGTTGTTTGAACCGCATTTGGATACAGGTTGCTATCACTGCGTGTTTGGTTCGGTGGTACTTGATGCCGAGGCTGATGAGCGTACTTGTGCCAGTTCAGGCGTGCTCGCCAGTACCACTGCCATTATGGGTAACTTACAAGCCAATGCGGCCTTACAATACTTAGGATTAACCAAAAATCCACTGACAAACAAGCTGCTATTATGGGATGGTAAGCAGATGCAGCAACGGCTGATGGGTTATCGTAAAGATCCGCAGTGTCCCGTCTGTAGCGATCATTAATCATTATTGACCGCTGACTGTTTAACGCATTCTTAGCTATTCTCACATCCTCTTTTTATTAGCATAGTTGTTTTTTATGAAAATTCATCGTCCGCATTTATTAAAGCACACTTTTAATGTTGTCAATCGTGTTCGCCAAACAGCTAGTATTGCTGGTCTTTCGGCACTAAGAGTCGTAAAAGGTGAAAAACCTGACGCTATACTGCTAAAGGAGACTTTTGAGCAGTTGGGCACGACTTATATCAAAATCGGCCAGTTCATTGCCAGCACGCCTTCTTTATTTCCACGTGATTATGTCACCGCATTTCAGAGCTGTTTGGATCAAACGACGCCTCTATCTTATGCGTATATCGAACAAGTATTAACAGAAGAATTGGCAATTGATGGTCTGACGCTTGCTGAGATGTTTGCACACATCGACTCAAAACCGTTAGCATCAGCTTCTATCGCTCAAGTTCATGCGGCGCGTTTACATAATGGTGATGAGGTCGTGTTAAAGGTGCAAAAACCTGGCGTCGAGACCATTATGCAGACGGATTTAGGCGTATTGCACGGCGTCACCAAATTGCTTGAACTGCTAATGCCATCGATGAAATTTGCCAGTATCGCGCCGATTATTGATGAGATTCGTCTGCGTATGCTTGCTGAGACAGATTTTATCGCTGAGGCACAAAACATTCGCGATTTTCAGCAGTTTTTAGCGGTATCAGGTAATACGCGTGTGGTTGCACCAGAAGTGTATGAGGCGCTAACGACTAAGCGTGTGCTGACCATGAGTCGTTTATATGGTGTCTCTATGGTCGATGAGTCGTTGATGCGTCAATACTGTGCTGATCCTGCGCAAGTCATGGCAGATACTCTCAATACGTGGTTTGCCAGCCTCATGCTGTGCAATAGTTTCCATGCTGATTTGCATGCTGGTAATTTAATGCTGCTGACGGATGGTCGTATTGGCTTTTTAGACTTTGGTATTGTCGGTAAGTTAAAAGCGGAAAGTTGGCGCGCATGTATGGGTATGATGCAAGCCATGCAGGACAATGATTATCAAGCGATGGCACGTCATATGATTGATATGGAAATGACTCATGGTGGCAATCAGGTTGATGTGGCAGCATTGGGAAATGATTTACAGCGTATGATGAAGAATATCATGGCAGAAGACAAAGCGTTTACGAGCGGTGTGCCTTTTAATAGCAAAGAGCAAGCCGATGAGCTGAATAAAATGATGCTTGAGATTGTTGATGTTGGTAAGCGTCATGGTATCCACTTTCCACGTGACTTTGCCTTATTGACCAAGCAGATGTTATATTTTGATCGGTTTATGCGTACGCTTGCGCCTGATATGGATATGTTCAGCGATCAGCGAGTACAAATGCTCGGACAAACAGAAACTGAGTTGAACACAGCATCAACGTTAGACGTTTTTTGATTTCTAATAATACTTTAAATCATCTACTCACTACTGCTTTTGACTGTTCTAACACAAAGGATTGTGTGCTAATTGCCACAAAATGGCTCTGTCATGATGACTACTTTCAAAAGCCGTACGTTTCCTACTATTACCAATGAAACAGCCATTGCCTGTATTGGTCTTTATTGCATGGCAGTGGTCATGGGATATGGGCGCTTTTTATTTACTGCCACCTTGCCTGATATTATGGAGCAATTGTCACTAACGACGACCATTGCAGGCTGGCTAGCTTCTATCAATTACATCGGTTATTTCATCGGTGCACTTATTGCGATGTTTGTCCCTCAGCGTTCGACATGGCAAGCGATGATGCTTTGGACCATTGTGAGTATCGTCACAACCATGCTGCTGGTTGTGCCTAATATGTCGCTAAATGTGTGGTATGTCATTCGGCTGTTGGCAGGTATTGCCAGTGGGGTGGCTATGATTTTAAGCTCATCCTTTGTTATTCAATGTTTGAGTCCTGCACGCCGATCTGTGCTCTCAGCAGTACACTACGCAGGGATTGGTGTTGGGATTAGTGCTTCTGCCATACTGACTTGGTGGCTATTATTATTGGGCTATCATTTTGATATTATTTGGCTAGTGGCAGGACTGAGTAGTCTCCCGCTTTTATGGTTGCTTTATGCGATAAAACCAACAAACCCCGACCTTTCGGATTCGAATCATCCCAGTCCGCGTCTATCGATGTATCAGACGTATTTGAGCTTTAAAAAATCTGTGTACGACGCCATTACTGGTCATCAAAAATCCATCGCTTTATTGCTGGCAAGCTATGTGCTGGCAGGTTTTGGTTATATTACGTCGGCGACTTTTTTGCCAGTCATGGCAGCCCAGCGGTTAACGACACAGACTTATGCTGGGCTAATAATTTGGCTGGTTGTTGGGGTTTTTGCGACGCTCTCTAATCCTTTATGGGGCGCACTTGCTAAACGAATTGGCGAAATAAAAACTTTAATAGGTTTAACGGTGTTGCAAGCGTTTGGGATGTGCTTGCCCATATGGTTCGATGGTGCTGTTGGTCTTTATGGTAATGCAGTCATTTTAGGGCTGACTTTCGTTGGTATGGTGTCAATGACGTTGAATTTGATTAAAAATATCAATCCCATTTACTCAAATTTGCTGATAGGACTGGCAACGTTAGCCTATGCGCTAGGGCAGTTTTTAGGCCCATTGGTAACGGTCGCATTAGCAGGGCAGGACGGCAATTTTAATGCAGGGCTACTGGTTGCTGCGAGCGGGCTGATTGCTGGATTGATGTTGCTGTTATTGTTTCGTCGGCAGTCATCGATGGTTGTTTAGTACACTTTTTAAACCACACTACGGCTAAACACTTCTCGCAATTCAAAACTGGTATGGACTTGAGCCACACCATCAATACGATTCAGTCTATGTAATAAAAACTCTTCGTAATGCGCCATATCGCGTACCCGCACTTTGATCAGATAGTCCTCAGAACGACCAGTCACAATACTACAGCTAATCACTTCATCAAAGCTTTGAATCTTCGTTTCAAATTCTTCAAAACGCTCGGCAGTATGACGATCCATACTAATAGCGATAAATACCGCTAATGGGTAGCCCAGTTTCTGTGCATCGGTTTTGGTATGGTAGCCGGTAATAATCCCTGCATCTTCTAAACGTTTAATACGGCGCGCGCAAGGGGTGGCTGACAGATTGATACGTTCGGCAAGCTCGGTAATACTCATACGTGCCTGCGTCTGTAATAACCGTAGTAATTGTCTATCCGTCTCATCTATATCGCTTAAATGTGCATTATCAAAATGGTCGTTTGACATAAATTATTTTCTTATTAGTGGATTTATCTAATTATAGTCGTTAATACAGGATTTTTCACTAAAATAGCGTTAAATTTAATAAAAAAAAGCTGATTTCTGTTCTATTAATTTTGATATTATAATGGCATAGATAAGTATTATCTCGTATTATAAATAAAGATCTAATCGTCAAATATTTCGCTAAAAATATAAATTATCATGTCATCTAAGGATTGATTATGTCTGACCAAGCCACACGCCCGGTAGTACCTACCACGACCAAAATCACACCCAAAAGTGCCGCTTTTGATTTCCGTAAGTATCGCCCATTTGCCTTTGCGCCGTCGCTGACAGATCGCACGTGGCCGAGCAAAACGATTGAGAAATCACCAATATGGGCAAGTGTGGATTTGCGTGATGGCAATCAGGCGCTGATTGATCCGATGACTATCGAACAAAAAATGCGCTTTTTTAAAACGCTAGTAGACGTTGGGTTTAAAGAAATTGAGATTGGCTTTCCATCAGCGGCGCAGGTTGAGTTTGATTTTGCTCGTAAATTAATTGAAGAAAACCATGTACCTGACGATGTGACATTACAGGTCTTGGTGCAAGCTCGTGAGCATCTAATCGCCCGTACTTTTGAATCCTTAAAAGGCGTGAAGCGTGCAGTTGTCCATGTATATAATTCAACGAGCCGTGTACAGCGTGACAAAGTCTACGGCAAAGACAAAACTGATATCAAAGAGATTGCTATCACGGGCGCCAAGTTATTACAGCAGTATGCCGCAAAATACCCTGAGACAGATTGGGTGTTTCAGTATTCACCTGAAAGCTTTAGTCAAACAGAGACTGAGTATGCGGTAGAAGTCTGCAATGCAGTTTGTGATGTTTGGCAACCACAGCAAGGACAAGAAGTGATTCTTAATTTGCCAGCGACCGTTGAAGCTTCTATGCCCAATGTATTTGCGGATCAGGTTGAGTATTTCTGCCGAAATCTTGCCCAGCGTGAGCATGTTATTATTAGTTTGCATACGCATAATGACCGTGGCTGTGCCGTCGCTGCTGCTGAACTTGGTGTGCTTGCGGGTGCCGATCGTATCGAGGGTACGTTATTAGGCAATGGTGAACGTACGGGCAATATGGATATTATGGTGATGGCGATGAACTTGTTTAGCCAAGGCATCGATCCTGAGCTTGATTTTAGCAACATGAGCGAAATCGTACAGGTGGTGAGTGAGTGCAATAATTTACCACTGCATCCGCGTCATCCTTACGTGGGTGAACTGGTCTTTACCGCCTTTAGTGGCTCTCATCAAGATGCGATCAAAAAATCTCTCGATTATAATGAAAAGCACCAAGATGAGACCGACAATGTTTGGGATGTGGCCTATTTGCCGATTGATCCTGCACATATTGGTCGTAGTTATCAAGATGTGGTTCGCATCAATAGTCAGTCTGGTAAAGGCGGCGTCGCGTATATCTTGCAGCGTAATTATGGTTTTAACTTACCGCGCTGGATGCAAATTGACTTTAGTGGCGTGGTACAAAAGCAGGCTGAGACAGTAGCGCGTGAGTTACAGAACGATGAAATCTTGCAGACCTTTGAAGATACCTACTTGCAGCAAGGCAAGTTTGAGCTACTAGATTATAGTATCAATAACAAAGGCAGCGACGTTTATTTCAGCGGTCAAGTGCAAATGAATGGCGACACTATCAATATCGATGGCAACGGTAATGGTCCATTATCATCGTTCATTGATGGTCTTGCACAGCATACCGGTAAGTCATTGCATATCATTAACTATGCTGAGCATGCGATTAATCCGCACCATGATAACGGTATCGATGATGACACCAATAGTGACAACAAAACCAATGCCAATGCCGCGGCTTACATTCAGCTAAATGTGGATGGTGAGGTTTACTCAGGCATCGGCACTTGTAGCAGTACAGTATCGGCAATGCTTAAAGGCGCATTATCAGCCTTTGCCCAAGCAGTAGGTACGACAGCCGCTTAAAACTTATGATGGTTTAACGGTTTTAGCTGTACATATTGATGACACCATCGCTTCTTGTCTCTAACAAGTAAAGCGATGGTGTTTTTTTAAGGAAAAAATACCGTTAATTTGAGAGGCTTATAATTTATTGATTATTATCTAATTGGTCATTGATTGAAGCATCACCACCAATAGCATAATGTTACTTGTGTTTTTGGTGACTAAGACTTACGCTAATGTATACAACGCATATTATTATAAACAAAAGGTTAATTATGGAACCTATATCATTTGCTTCATTTTCATTAGCCGCACTTTTGGCTTCACTGCCAATGAATGGTGAAGTTATTAGTAAGCCAACTATTACTACCCACATTAGTCCTGCTATTGCCGGACAGTGGGAGATAGATTTAGATAGTGGTATCACAATGACAAAAGAAGTGGCAGCTGAGCAAGCGGCTTCAGACGGTAGCCGGCAAACAAAAAATGACGAGCCTAAAGTGATGGCTGGTACAGAGGGCGGTGTACTTACTCAAAATGAAAATCGTCTTCTTAGTATTTCACCAAATGCCAAAAAACCGCTAATGGCATCTGCTAAGAAATCTAGCCAATGCCGTGAGTTATATAATTTTGGTGCAGACAATGAAATGTGGTCGGTCAGTGGTAAGGAGCAGACGTATGGTCGCTACTTAATCACGCACCGTGAAGAAGGGCTGCCTGTCATTGCCCTTAAAACAATCTATGACAATAATGAAGTAGATTGCTCTGGTAACCAGATTGATCAGACTGATGAAGTACTGATTGCATTTGTAAATCATGATGGTAACCAAATGCAGTGGTGCGCAGACCCTGATGGTAAAGAGTGCTTTATGGAATTTAACAGAGTTTTGCCTTGATGCATTGCTCTAACTAAATCACTGTCATCTTTCAAAGTATAAACAGCTTGCATAAAAAAACCGCTATTTGATAGCGGTTTTTTTATGACAAAAATTTGTTTTAATAATGCATTAAGACTGAGTTTGCGAGTAAATTAAATATTGCAAAATTGCTTGAGCTACGCTGGCTTTTTAGCTTTGTGCGCTGTCAATAACTCTCTTTCCAAGTAGTGAATGTTTTGTGCTTCTTGCACAAAATTATTATCCGCCAAAATCACATCACGATGCAGTGGTATGTTGGTTTTGATACCTTCAATCACTAACTCATCAAGTGCATGCAGCGTTTTAGACACGGCTTGCTGGCGAGTTTGGCCATGGCAAATAAGCTTTCCTATTAATGAATCATAATAGGTCGGTATCTCATATCCAGGGTATAAATGTGAATCAAATCGAACACCAGCACCACTGGGAGCAAACAACTGATTAACTGTACCAGGGCAAGGCATAAAGGTCACTGGATCTTCAGCATTGATACGACATTCAATCGCATGACCTTGAATCTCAATCTCGCTTTGACGATATGATAAACCATAACCAGCCGCGATTTTAAGCTGTTCAACGACCACGTCAATACCAGTAATCATCTCAGTAACGGGATGCTCAACCTGTACGCGTGTATTCATTTCGATAAAGAAGAATTCGTTATTTTCAAACAAGAACTCAAAGGTACCTGCACCGCGATATTTAACCAGCTCACAAGCTTTCACACACGCTCTTAATATAGGTTCGCGCACATCATCAGGAATGTCAGGAGCAGGGGCTTCTTCTAATACTTTTTGGTGACGGCGTTGTAGCGAGCAGTCACGATCGTATAAGTGAATAGCATTACCGTTACCATCACCAAGTACTTGTACTTCTACGTGGCGTGGATTTTGTAAATAGCGTTCCATATAGACGGTATCATCGCCAAACCATAGCTCAGCTTCTTGTTTTGCCGCTTGTACTTGACCGATAATATCTTCAAAGCGCTCAACAACTCGCATACCACGACCACCGCCACCAGAAGCAGCTTTGATCAATAAAGGAAAGCCGATATTGCGCGCTTGCTCTTCAGCATTATGTAGCGTCACAGCACCAACAGAGCCGGGTACCGTTGGTACGCCCGCTTTTTTCATAGCATTAATAGCTGAGACTTTATTACCCATTAAGCGAATATGGTCAGCGTTAGGCCCAACGAAAGTCAGACCTGCTTCTTCTACTCGTTCAGCAAATTCAGCATTCTCTGATAAAAAACCATAGCCGGGGTGGATGGCATCAGCCCCTGTGATTTCAGCAGCGGTCAAAATGGTATTAATATCGAGATAGCTTTGATTGGCATTAGGTTTGCCAATACAGATTGCCTCATCAACAAAGCGCAAATGCATCAAGTTGGCATCAGCGGTAGAATAGACACCTACCGTTTCTATTCCAAGAGCTTTACAGGCTCGAACGATACGTAGGGCAATCTCACCTCTATTGGCGATGAGCAGTTTTTTTATCATGGGTGCATCCTTGTCGAAGCGGCAGTCATTGATAGAGTCACTATTTTTTGCATCATTAGTTCAAGCTATCCTCAATCTAATATAGATTAAATTACGATATCTTATAAATGATAAAAAGCGCTCTATCACAATGAGGTAAAGGGTGGCGAATCTTGTCGTTATGCTTTATAGCGTATGACAGGTTGGCCAAACTGTACAACTTCAGAGTTATTAACCAAGATTTCGTCAACGATACCGCTTTGAGTCGCTTCAAGAGGATTCATGATTTTCATGGCTTCGATGATACCTAAGGTGTCACCAGCCTGTACTTTTTGTCCAACTTTTACAAAAGGTGGATCATTTGGAGTAGGGGCTGAATAATAAACACCAACCATTGGCGAGGTTTCAATGTCACCAGCTTTTACCGACGCTGGCACTGCATCAGTAGAGATGGATGCAGTGCCAGCAGTAGTAGGAGCTGCCATCATCGTTGGTGCAGGTGCATCATAGTGACGAGTTAAACTGATATGTTCATCGTCTGAACTGATTTCTAAATTAACCAGTTCACTTTCTTCCATGAGTGCAATTAGGGTGCGTATTTTTTCGATATCCATAATATTAATTTTGCCTTGTACTAAATTCGAGAAATAGTGTAACTAAATATTGTGTAGATAGTTGCTAATGATACCTATTTTCATGGCAATGAGCAATCGATGTACAGTTGTTAACTGAGTTTTTTTACATATTATGACGTAATCTATCTTAAGCGTAAGAAAATCCCAACGATTTATCATAGTCTATGTGACCGTATATCGCCAGCAAATATCATGGCGATATAGCGTTTGGATAAATATGACCAAACACTCAACCCCACGCCGCAGTTAAGCGCTTTTGTTGATATCGCAGTCGTAGGGTCAACAGGATAGATGATAAGAATAGTCCTGTAATCAATGCCATCCAAAACCCTTGCGCACCAATGTCAGTAAAGCGCACTAAGTAGATACCAAGTGGTAAGGCAACCAGCCAATAACAAAAGAGAGTAACCCACATCGGTATGGTAGTATCTTGCATACCGCGCAGGATACCAGCCACATTTACCTGCCAACCATCAAATAACTGATAAGCAAGCGCAAAGATAAGCAGGTGCATAGACTGAGCCATGACCTCAGGATTATCAGTAAATGCAGCCGCTAACTGTGGTCTAAACAGCCATATTCCAAGCATACAGACGAGCGCAATAAATACCGTCCATATCAAACCAGTAGCTTGTACTTGGCGCAGCGCCATGAGGTTTTTTTCACCAAAGCGATTGGATATCATAATGGTTAGTGCCATGGCAACCGATATGGGTATCATGAACAGCTGTGAGGTCACTGACAATGCGACTTGATGCGACGCGGTTGCCAACTCTCCCAATGGACTGATAACCAATGCCCCCAAGCTAAATAGACTGGCCTCAAAAAAGATAGATATGCCAATAGGTATACCAAGTTTAAGGAGCTTTTTGATTTGAGCACGATTAGGACTGGCAAAGGCATAAAAAAAGCGAGTACTGGCAAACTGATGCCGTTTGGTGAAGCTGGTATAAGACGCAAGTAATAGGACGTTTATCCATAAAACCAATGCAGTCGCGACCCCGCAACCTGCACCGCCAAGCTCAGGCATACCAAATAAACCATGGATAAAAATATAATTCAGAGGAATATCTGCAAGTAGACCAATGATACTGATAACGGTCACCGGCTCAGGTCGTCCAAGCGCTTCACAATAACTGCGTAGCACGGCATAGACAGCAATCGCAGGAAAGCCAAACGATACCCCATGCAAATATTGGGTGGCGATGGGCTGGATGTTTGCAGGCACGCCCATTACTCCAAGTACATTTGGTGCTAAATTGACGACAATAAAACCAAGAATACCAAGAGCACCTGCCGTCCATAAAGATTGCTGCGTGATATGTGGGACTTGGTTATGCTGATCTTTACCTATCGCTTCACCAATGAGCGGCGTGGTTGCGATTAAAGTACCAGTGGCCAATAAAAATAAGGGAAGCCAAATACCAGATCCAACCGCCACAGCAGCCAAGTCAAGCGCGGAAACTTGACCTGCCATGATAGCATCTACCACACCAAGCGCTGCTTGGCAAAACTGGGTAATTAAAATAGGTATCGCAAGCACGCCCAAACGTAAGCTGTAGCTTTTGAAGTCTCTAAAAGATAATGGAAAAACCATAGTGAGCAACTTTTTATTCTTTGAGGTAATGCTTCTTTGAAGCAATTATTAGTGATGGGCAAATATAGCCATCAATAAATTGATAGCGAGACAGTAAGACAAGCATAGTGTAAGACAAGCATAGTGCCGATGATAATACGCCGATAAATAATATGAGCAAGCCCATATCAACAGAGTAAAAAATAAAATAAAAGGCACAGAAATAAAAATGATCCGTTCATTCAAAAGGTGAATGGACGGATCATTAGTAAATAAGATAGTAAAGAAGCTAAACTACGATGTCAACGCTGTAGACACGTCTGATAAGATTAAAATCAATTATAATGATTCAGGCAAATCTTGTACCACAGCTTGATAGCCGATCAACGTATTGTTTGCATCAAATGCTTGTACGACGATCGCATAGTTGGTTGAGTCAGTAGTAATAACAGGGGCAAATTGGGTTTCAAGGTTTCTCAGCACCACGTTCTGTACATAGCCGTTAGCGCCAGACTCTGCTTTATTGACATCGATTTGGCTGACCAATACGTGCTTAGTATTAGTAGGATTCTGCCAAATAATATTTTTTTGGTTACCATTACCAATGATATCAAGGTTCATCTTGCCAAGTTTATAATCAAGCGGATAAGTTTTAAAGTTGGAGCGATCACTAATAGTGTAAGTGACATTGCAATTGTCTTCGCCACTTGACAGCTTCTTACCGCCTAAACCATCTTGATATTCAAAACTGCCTTTCCATGGCGCGCCTGCTTCTTTTTCTTCAAAGCTACCAGCAAAGGTGGTTAATAAGTTTGGTGTCTCTATCCCTAGATCATTGACGTATTTGACATCTAAAAACTCTAATGTATCGAGGCTACCCGTCACTTTTCCAGCGATATAGTTGTCTATTTTTAGTGCTGAATTAATGCCCAAAGCGTTGTTTTCTTGACAAGCTTGCTGCTGATAACTAAAGCTGCCATCGACGCTGCCAACGCCATCTTTACTGATATCAAAGTATACGGCACCGAGGTCAATATCGTTGTTGTCGCCATCGTCAATTTCAACGAAATGTCCGACATAAAGACCACCACGACCGCCTTCTGGTGTTAGCTTATCCAAGAACTTATCAAGCGATTCCTCTGGTAAAAAGACTGATTTCAAGATCTCAGCCATAGATTTTTCATCATTACTTAACTTATCTTCGACCTTTTTATATTTTTCTTTAACTTTATCTTCCAAACGATCGTATTCGTTGTTTACCTGATCTTCTATACGGTCATACTCTTCTTTGACTTTATCTCCGTCGCTGCCACCGCAGGCACTGAGAGTGAGGCTGAACATACTTATAGTGAGGGCAGATAATAGTAATTTGGGTGCGCTCATAACTGAATCCTGATGCATGGCTGTTATAAAGAAGGTGAAGTATAGTCGAGGTATTATAAAAATAACATAGCGCTACTGGAATGAATTTTGCGCAGCCTCTGGAAACGCAGCTAGTCAGTAAAATTTATGCAATGATTAAAGTCAATAGTTTGCCTCATTTGGCAACAGCTCAAGTGTTTCTGCCATATCTATAATCGCGTACCAATGCTTTGGCTCTAATGGAATAACGGTAAGCTGCTCACAGCCTTTTCTCAGTAGTAACGAGTCTTCAAGTGCTGGCAAAAACTTAAGCTCTGATAAGGGTAGGACGTCCGCAAAAGCCTGATCAAAAGTGACATCTATCATATACCAGCGCGGTTTCTCTTCGGTTGCGAGCGGATCATAATGACGATGCTCAGGATGAAACTGTGAAGGATCAGCGTAGCCCGCTTTGCTGACGGTCATTATACCAGCCACGCCTGATGGTTTGGCGCTAGAATGATAAAAGAAAATCTTGTCACCAACATTCATATCATCGCGCATAAAATTGCGGGCGCGGTAATTGCGGACGCCATCCCAGCTGTCTGTCTCTAACCGCTGCAAATCTTCAATACCAAAAAATTTTGGGTTGGACTTCATTAACCAATAAGCCATATGCTTTATCCTTATATTATTATCAATATACAATCATTATTTATTTATGATAAAAGTAATATTTAATACGCTGCTGATATTTTGCCTGTAAGCCTGCTGTTTTAACATCCGTTTTTGTAAATGGTATTATTAGTAATTATATTATCGCTATGCTTTTCTTTACGTCGGCTAGCCGTTATCCTAGCGCAACTCTCTGCTAATAACAGCAGCGACTCATTTATAGATACATTCGTTTATGCCAAATACTAAATCTGTTCATTCTTCAAACGACATTAGCTCATCAAATGATTGTACTAAAGGTGCGCTAAAGGTGAGAGATATTCCATTAGCGTTATATATACATATCCCGTGGTGCGTAAAAAAGTGTCCTTATTGCGACTTTAACTCGCACGAGTTGCCGGCAGATATGCAGCTGTCCATGTATGATGAGTACGTGGATGCGCTATTGTTAGATGCCAGTATGCAACAGTCATTAGCGCAAGGGCGCGAGATTGGCTCAATATTTATTGGCGGTGGTACGCCATCATTATTACCAATTGCACAGTATCAGCGGTTATTTCTTGGTTTACGCAATATTTTTAGATTGGCTGAGGACATCGAAGTGACGATGGAGGCTAATCCTGGTACGTTAGAGCACGCGCCTTTTGCCGAGTATTTGAATGTGGGAATCAACCGTTTATCGATTGGTGTACAAAGCTTTGCCGCTGATAAGTTAACAACGCTGGGTCGTATACATGATCCTGCTCAGGCATTATCAGCGATTCGCGCGGCCCGTGCAGCTGGTTTTGAGCGGGTCAATGTAGATTTGATGCATGGGCTGCCGCAGCAAACCATGGGTGAAGCTATAAATGACATTCAAATGGCGCACGATGCGGGCGCAACGCATATCTCTTGGTATCAGTTAACGATTGAACCCAATACCGTATTTTACCGTAGCCAGCCTATTTTGCCAGATGAAGACAATTTGGCAGATATTGAGCAAGCAGGTCAGGCTCTATTACAGCAATTGGGCTATGACAATTATGAAGTATCCGCTTGGGCAGGCGCATCAGATAAACCATGCCGACATAATATCAATTATTGGCAGTTTGGGGATTATCTAGCGATTGGTGCTGGCGCGCATGGCAAAGTGACGGTTGATAATAGCGAATCAGGTAACAACGCATTGCTATTAAGTGAGAGTACACTGAAAACGTTAGATAAGCATGAAGATCAAGGTAATGAGTTAGTAGCGGAGTCAGGAATTTATCGTTTTAGTAAGTCGCGTCTGCCAAAAGATTATGTGGACGATAAAGAAGACAATGCATATTTTGGTATCAGCCAAACCCCACCAAAGATGATTGGCTGGCAAGAAATTGCGAGTGATGAACTGGTGAGTGAGTTTATGCTCAATGCATTGCGTTTACATAATGGTGTTTCTTGGGAATTGTTTGAGAATCGAACAGGGCTCTGCTATGAAAATATTGCCATACAAGTGAATAAACTGGTCAAGCAGGGTTTATTAGTAGACAATCCTGAGCAGTTGCAGCCGACAGCATTAGGTAGTAGATACCTGAATCAGATATTGCGAGCGTTTTTATAATTGAGAAATGTGTTTATAGTAAATAAAAAAGGGCTTATCAAATAATGATAAGCCCTTCAAACTGTCTAAGAAATTAATACTTAGATTTTGTTTTGAACGTCTTGTGCTGTGCCAGTTACTGCATCACCAGCGCCAGATACGTCTTGGCCTAAACCTTTAAAAGTGTTGCAACCAGTTAGAACAAACATAGCAGCCAAAGATGCGATAATTAATTTTTTCATAATGATATCCTCAAAAATAAACGGGTGGTTATAAACATTAACAGTGATGCTAAGAACGATGCTTAAGCCTCACTGAGGGTATTAGATATGCTGACAATGTATAAGTATCATCTCTATATCTGCTACAGACATCATAGTGAAAGTTAAAAACCCTGCACAGTATCAAAATGTAATTATTGCAAGTAAACTGTAACTTTTCATTACACTTAGCCCATAAGGTCAATCAGTTTTGACCACTTAAGGATTTAGTATGACCATTCATATCGTGCTAGTGGGCCCCAAAATGCCTAGTAACACTGGTAACATTATTCGTTTGTGTGCTAATAGTGGCGCGCAGTTGCATTTGGTCAGACCGTTAGGGTTCGAGCTTGATGATAAAAAGCTGCGCCGAGCAGGCCTCGATTATCACGAGTATGCGCATCTGCAAGTGCACGATGACTGGATAGCGGCGAGAAAATCACTGCAATTGGCTGACTGTCAGATTATTACAGCACTGACGACCAAACTTAGTAAACCTTTTTACGATTATGACTTTAGCGGACAGAATATCGCTGAACAAACAGATGATGCTTTGATGCCTAATATCGCGCTGGTTTTTGGTTCTGAGACAGCCGGATTGGCCGATGATATCCGTGAAGATATTGGGGCTAGCAATTGGTTAAGATTGCCCATGCTAGCGGACTCACGTAGTTTGAATTTGTCTAATAGCGTGGCAATATGCTTGTATGAGATTTGGCGTCAGCAAGGGTTCGCAGGCGATGAAGGGCGTAGTATTGGGTATGAGACATTAACCGTTTATGACCCAAAATAGCAGTTGATATTCTTACTGATTCTGATTAAACGTCTAGACGTAGGTAGCAATCAGTGCTGCTTTATAAACAACTTTATAAGCAATTAGGCGGCTTCGGTAGCCCAGCAAGACGATTAACGTGGCGGGCAACCAAGCCAGTATTGAATAATTGCTGCAATTTTTGATTGCTAATATCGTGCTCTGGCAAGGTCTTTTGTAGCCACTTAATGAGCGGCCTTGTCGCTGGCGCGTGATTAAACTTAACAAAAAACGCTCGTACTTGTTGTAAAATCTGTAAATGCTCAGTATCTAAATTCACGTCTAAAGTGTCCGCCAGCTGCTGAGCGATATCAGATGTCCAAATAGTATGATCAGATAAATGACCGTCTTGATCCAATTTAACATTCATAACGGTTATAGTGGCGGGAGTTACATTATCGTTATTCATAAGGCAATAGTCACTACTTTATCAAATTGATTGTCTTGAGTCAGTTGGACCCATTCTGCATCTGTTAAAATGCCATTTAGTTTGGCGTTTAGGTTTAGCTTGCCGCTGGTATTGGACGTAAGCTGAGCGATATCATTCGCTAGCGCATAGATACCAGCGATACCCTGTATCTCGCTATCACCCAAATGTGCATTAAACCAATCGATAAAAGCGACCGTTGTGCCCAGTAGGATAACGCTGTCACCCGCGCGCCATGTGCGCGCCATCTCTTCAGTACTGCGTCCAAGCGTATCCATCGTGCTATGTAATTGATATAAAGTTGCCATAATAGAATAATATCCAGTTACTGTCGTCATTTTAGTATAGTCAAATCCCTATAGACCCGCTACATCGTCACCCACGCTTGATGTACTATTTGTGCGTGGCTTCCTTGTATCGAAATTATTTGGCTTCGACTATATCAAACACTAAAGCTTATATCTGTTTATCCAACAAGAATACCTGCCGTCAAAACCTCAAAATCTGCTTAAAATCTTGCGAGTTCACAACGTCTGGTACTAACGTCAGTTGTGAGACCAAATCAGCTGGTAACATCCCCATGATCCAACCACTAAAAACGTCATCAGGTAGCCAAGCGGCTGACATATCGTACAGCTCAAGTGACTGAATCATGCCATGCAAACGCGACTCAGGCTGCATCAATAAACCAAAGACAGGGGCGTCCAAATACAGCTGTACTTCATTGCCAAAGGTGGCCAGCGTTAGTGCGAGCGCACAACCTTCATAACTGGCCATTTCAGTAGGGGTATGCAGCTGAATTAATAATTTCATGGGTGATTCCTAATCTGATTGGTCACTGACTATTAGCACTGTGGCCACTTTATAGTGGATCGACTACGGTATTCATTTTATTAAAACTGCATTAACTGACGACTGTCTTGCATCATCATGGCAAGCTCGCTCAGTCCGACCAAGGTAAACCCTGTGGCAAGATTGTCGGTATCAAGCTGATGGCGGGTACTATTATCAGTGTCGCTGACACCGCGGCTGAGCGCGGTACTGACGCAGACGGGCAGTAGTAACGCATACTGTCCAGCAAGGTTTTGCCATTCTTTGGTCAAATTAACTTGGTCTGCAGATTGCCAGCGTAAACGATTGGCAAGATGGGCTGCATCTCCATAAAAAAAGATATTTAAGACAGCTTTTTGTTCAGTCGCATCGCTACCCGCTGTATCATTATTGATAACGGTGCTCTGAAGATAAGCTTTGGCATAACGTAGTGCTAGATGAGCCAGCGGGTGACTGGGATCGGCGGTAATCAGGAGTAGCGGGGTATCTGTAGTCATAAATATCGTATCGTTATTTGGCGTTTGTTGATGGATAAGGGTTCGCTGTCAACTCTGAGAGGTGGTCTTATTCTACATCACCTACTTTGATCATTTGTTTGCCGATATTTTCACCTGAAAACAGACCGATAAAGGCAGCAGGTATGTTTTCAAAACCTTCGATTAGGTTTTCTCGATATTTGATTTGCCCGTTATTATACCATTCTGCGATTTGTTTTTTTGCCTCATCGAATCTGTCGTTAAAGTCGTAAACCACAAACCCTTCTATACGGGCACTTTTTTTGATCAACGTGTGCATCGGTCTGACACCTTGAGGAGGATGCTCTTTATTATAGTCAGCAATTTGACCGCAGATGACCATGCGACCATATGTATTGATGTTGGCTAAAACGGCATCAAATAACGCTCCGCCAACATTATCAAAAAATACATCCACACCATCAGGGCAAGCCTGTTTTATCGCTGCTGTCATATCGTCAGTTTGCTTATAATTGATACCTTTATCCAATCCTAACTCATTTTCGAGATAGTCTATTTTTTTTGCAGAACCTGCGATACCGATGACTTTACAACCCTTTACTTTCGCAATTTGGGCGGCGATACTACCGACTGAGCCAGCAGCTCCAGAGACAACCACTGTATCCGTAGCTTTAAGTTGTCCGACATCTAAGATACCAAAATAGGCAGCCAGCCCAGGGACGCCAAGCATACTGACGACGGTAGAAATAGGCGCAAGCTCAGGATCTACAATGTCAATATGACTAGTGCTCACGTTTTGATATTTTTGCCAAGCAAAGCGGCCATGGACAATATCACCTTTTTTAAAAGTGTTATCGCGACTGGCAATAATTTGACCAACCGTTCTGCTAGTGATTGGTTTATTGAGCTCGAATTTATTACCAGCAGCATCGTCATCGCCTTTGTCCATAAAGCCGCGCATACCAGGATCAACCGACACATAGATGCTTTTTATTATAACTTCGCCTGCATTGAGCGTTGGCATCGGTATATCATTGATTTTAAAGGTATCTTGGTTGGGCACACCAGTAGGATGGCTGGCAAGTACAATCTCTTTATTTTGCTCGATCGAATCGCTCATTGTACATATCCTTTTATTATTGATCTTATTGATCTTATTGATCTTATTGATCTTATTTACTTATCCTACAATCGTCTAATAGGTTTTTATATTAGGCGACTTTATTCTTTACGAAATAATTTTTACAGATAGCACGAGTGTTATCGTCGCTTCCCAAAATGATAATATGTTGTTCAGCATCTCTTTGAGCACAAAATTTTCATGCTATTATAAAACGCTCAGTGCTTCATTTCCCCATATTCAATATATCAGCAGAACCTTTTTTTATAATTAGTAAAATGTTTGGTTTTTGGTGTTTTATCTTTGCTACGCTAATGGCATTATGACCAAGCCGTAAAAAAAACCACTAAAGCCTGCTGCTAGATTCAGGTAGTCTATTAATAAGAATAACACTCGCTATCATTCATATTGTAAGGAACGTTTATTACTATGCCATCATCTGCGACCAATAGTATCGATTATCAGCCGACAGCAGAGCAACTGCAAGTTTTGCAGACGGCAAGTGAGTTTGCTTATCAAATTTGGCAGAGCCGAACGGTGTTTTGCCAGACGTTTTTACGCAGCTATCCATTAGATCAGACCTTAACACGTCAGCAAATCGATGATCTTATACAAGATTATACGTTGGATGAAGACTATCAACTCGTTGATGAAGTTAAGGTTATGAGTGGTCTGCGAAATCTGCGTACGTTACTGATGATGCGTTGGATTTGGCAAGATGCCTTACATATGATAGCACTTGAGCAATTAACCGACGAGCTCTCTGAGTTTGCAGATGGCTGTATCTCCTTTGCCAAAGATTATACCTATCAGCATTTAATTAAACAGTATGGCGAACCGACCTTTGTGAATGCACAAGGTAATACGCAGATTGATGATATGGCAATTATGGCCATGGGTAAGCTTGGCGCTCACGAGCTGAATTTATCGAGCGATATTGATCTGATTTTTGTCCATCAGGCACGTGGTGAAACCAATGGAGATAAAGCGCGCGGCACACGCAGTATAGATAACAAGCGTTTTATGACTCGACTTGGTCAAGGTATTATTAAGTTACTCGATAACAAGACGGCCGATGGTTTTGCCTTTCGAGTCGATATGCGTCTACGTCCTTGGGGTGATGGTAGCGATTTGGCCATTCATCTTTCTGCACTACAAAAGTATTTTTCTTTGCATGGGCGTGCATGGGAGCGCTTTGCTTGGCTAAAAGCTCGGGTAGTAGGACACATAGAGTCGCCGTTCTATGATGAGCTGCAAGCACTTATCAAGCCATTCGTCTTTCGTTATTATGTCGATTATAGTGCGTTTTCTGCTCTCAGAGAGATGAAGTTTCTGATTCAAAACCAAGTAGCGCAGCGTGAGGATTTGGATAATATTAAGCTTGGCGCAGGCGGTATTAGAGACATTGAGTTTATCGTACAAGCGTTTCAATTGATCTATGGCGGTGCGCATCCACAGCTACAGATTAAGTCTTGTCTACAAGCGATGCAAGTATTGCACGAACTTGGGTATTTAGAGCTGTCAACTTATGAGCAATTACAATTGGCTTATCGGTTTTTGCGTCGGCTTGAGCATGCGATTCAGGCGATTAATGATCAGCAAACTCAACGTTTACCCCATGATCCATACTGGCAACACAATTTAGCGATTACGCTCGGGTTTGACAATTGGAACGCACTGTTAAGCGTACTCAATCACCACCGCAACAATGTCAATGTTCCGTTTGAACGTATGGTCACCGAACGCCAAGTACCTGATCAGGAAGACACGCATCTTGAACCAGAAAATCTAGATGAGCAAATTGTACGTCTGAATCAAGTGCTCACAGAAGACAATCGTGAAATACTACAAGGTTTTTGGCAGTCAAAATTAGTCGCTAATTTAAGTGAAGAGGCAAGAGAGCGTTTGGACGATGCGTATCCTGTAATCGTGCACGCATTATTAGCGCACCAAGATCAGCAGCAACTGGCCAACACGGCCTTGCCACGTCTCATTGCATTGATTGAAGCCATTTGTCGTCGTTCTATATATCTGGTCATGATTGCAGAAAATCCCAATGCAACGATTGAGCTTATTCCGATGCTGTCAGCGAGCCCTTGGATTGCGAAAGAGCTGTCATATTATCCAGTGCTACTAGATAGCTTTTTGCAACAACGTTATCGTCATCTGCCCGACAAACTAGAGCTGCGTGATATTTTACGTCAACAGTTATTGCGTGTAGAGCCCAATGATGAGGAAGAGCTACTCAGCGTCCTACGACTGTTTAAAAAGAATCAGATATTGGCGGTTGCTGCCAGCGATGTATTGGCTGAGCGCCCGATTATGAAGGTATCGGACTCTTTGACGTACATAGCAGAGGTGGTATTGGAAGCAGCGTTAGAGCGTGCTTTTTCAGAAATTGTCAAACGCTATGGCTATCCTATCGGTCAAGATGGCGATCCAGTGACTGAAGCAGATTGCGGTTTTGCTATCATTGGTTATGGCAAACTTGGCGGTCTAGAACTGTCGTATTCTTCAGATTTAGATTTGGTGTTTTTACATAAGGTAAAAGAGCAGGGAATGACCACTGGTGAAAACTCAGTGAGTGGGATGAAGTTTGCTGCGCGCTTGGTACAAAAACTGATGAATTACCTCAATACCCAAACTCGAGATGGCCGCGCTTATGAGATTGACATGCGTCTACGCCCCTCAGGTAATGCAGGTATGATGGTGGTCTCTTGCCATGCGTTTGAGACTTATCAGTTTGATAAAGCATGGTCTTGGGAGCATCAAGCGTTGGTCCGAGCGCGGGCGATTTGTGGGGACAGACGCGTCACTGCGCAGTTCTGCGATATTCGCCGAGAGGTGTTGGCATTGCCGCGCACGATTGAGCAAGTACGTTCTGAAGTGACCAGTATGCGCATAAAAATGCAAAAGCATCTGGGAACCAGTCAAGGTCAACAACAAGCTGGCAAGTTCCATCTTAAACAAGATGCAGGCGGAATCGTAGATATTGAGTTCTTGGCGCAATTTGCCGTATTGGCTTATTCTCATGAGTACCCAAGTTTGACTAAATGGAGTGACAACGTTCGTATTTTTGAAGAAGTTGCTTCATTAGGTATTTGGGAGGCGCAAGTTTGCCAAGATTTGACAGATGCCTATCTAAGAATTCGTGCCGCCACCCATCAGCTAGCGTTATCGGAGCAATCATTACTGGTTGATGAATCACTATGGAAAGATACGAGAGCATTATTACACGCGCAATGGCAACATTTGATGGGCGTCGATTTGTCAGACAAGGACTGGCCGACACCTTAATAGGACTTTTTATGATAAATAATAGCCTGCTAAGGGCTAACCAAAAGATTTCATTTGCTCGCACTGCTGGTGATATAATCGGTCACACATCGTAATCTCATTAGCAGTCGGTCGTAATAATGAAGTTGGATTTTTAACCATAAAATTTGCTGCTGCGGTGTTATCATATGATGTTGAAAAATACTGTGAAATAAAACCTACCTAAAAAAGTTAGACGTTAGCGCTAACATAAGGACTATAAAATGAATATGGCAACACAAGATGGTAAGCTTTGGATGAATGGCACGATGATTGATCAGCCAGATGCGAAAGTTCACGTACTTACGCATAGCCTGCACTATGGCATGGCTGTGTTTGAAGGTGTACGTGCGTACCAAACGGCTGACAATCGCACCGCTATTTTCCGCCTAAAAGAGCATACCGAGCGTTTACTCGGCTCAGCGAAAATCTTTCAAATGGACGTACCTTTTGATGCAGCTACACTAGAGCAAGCACACAAAGACGTGGTCAAACAGAATAATCTAGCAGAAGCTTATATTCGTCCATTGATCTGGGTGGGTGCAGAAAAGCTAGGTCTATCTTCACGCGATAACAGTATCAACGCTATGGTTGCTGCTTGGCACTGGGGCGCTTATCTTGGTGAAGAAGGTATCAAAAACGGTATCCGTGTAAAAACCTCCTCGTTTACTCATCATATGACCAATGTGACCATGTGCAAGGCCAAAGCTTCTAGTAACTATCCTGTCTCTATCATGGCCAATCAGGAAGTGACTCGTAACGGTTATGATGAAGCGATTTTGATGGATCCGCAGGGTTATGTTTGCCAAGGTGCTGGCGAAAATTTATTCTTGGTAAAAGATGGCGTGTTACATACTCCAGACTTAGCAGGCGGTGCTCTTGATGGTATTACACGCCGTACTATCATTCAGTTTGCTGATGATTTGGGTATCAAGGTTGTTGAGCGCCGTATCACTCGTGATGAGTTTTACTTGGCGGACGAGATCTTCATGACAGGTACTGCTGCTGAAGTCACGCCAATCCGTGAGTATGATGATCGTATTATTGGTAATGGTGGGCGCGGTGAGCTGACTGAAAAACTGCAAACTCTCTACTTTGATGTGGTACATGGTCGCAATGAGCAGTATATGGATTGGTTAAGCTTTATTGATTAACAATGCCGTTACTTTAAAGACCAAAAAGGCTGAACATAATTGTTCGGTCTTTTTTTTATGGTAATATAGCCCTCATATTAATTCATAATATTAAAGTGAGCAGTCAATGCCAATAGATTCTAGTACAGCAGATACTCAAAATATCAAGCAAATCATCTGCATCAAATGGGGCACAAAATACGGGGCTGATTATGCCAATAAACTGTATGGCATGGTATCTCGCAACATTACACCACCATTCCGCTTTGTCTGTTTCACTGATGACACCACCGATGTACGCCCAGAAATTGAATGTCAAGCGTTGCCTCCACTTGATGTCGCTATGCCCACTAATACACTAGGCAAATGGCCAAAATCTCGTTTGTGGGGTGAAAAGCTAGGTGATTTGACAGGGACAGTACTGTTTGTAGATTTGGATGTGATTATCGTAGACAGTCTCGACCCTTTCTTTGAGTATGGCGAGCCAGACGATGTTATTTTGTCTTACAATCCTAGCAATCCATTAGAGCGTTTGGGCCAAACGTCTTGTTTTAGATTTCAGATAGGTTCGCTTGTGTCACTGCAAGAGAAATTCAAAGCTGATCCGCAAGGTATCGCTGATGAGTATCGTTTTGAGCAGCGTTTTGTCACTCGTAATGCACCAGGCGGCGTAAAACTGTTTCCAAAAGCATGGGTGGCACACTTTAGACGCAAGTGCCGTCAGCCGTTTCCGCTGAACTATATTAAAGAACCAAAGATTCCTAAGGGCGCTCGTATTGTTATTTTTCCAGGTGACTTATACCCTACGCATGCTATCGAAGGTAGGTATAACAAGAATGCGGCTAACAACGCTAAAGACCATCTGAAAAGACTCACTGAGCCTAAGAACTTAAAAAGACCGCTGCGCCATTTGCGTCACTTTATCTTGCCAGTAGGGTGGATTGAAAAATACTGGAGAGAGTAAGCTCAATTTTATACTTAAGTATTGTGACAATATCAAAGATTAGTATTTATGTTCTTACCTGTGTGAGGCTTAGAACATAAATCAGTTAACGGATGTAATTATGAAACCAAATGATGCTATTAGAGTCTTTGTTGGTTGTGACCCAAATAACTGTGATCTAGAGCAGATGATGGTATTGGATTATAGTATTCATAAACATACTAGCGTACCAGTGGAAATAGTATGGATGCAATTATCGCGTGACGCCAATAGCTATTGGTACTCTAATCCTGAGGCTGGCGAAGGCTGGAATACGACGAAATGGTCAACACCATTTTCAGGATTCCGATGGGCAATTCCAGAGTATTGTAACTATTCTGGACGTGCAATTTATATGGATGCTGATGTTGTGGTATTAGATGATTTAGCAAACTTATGGAATCACCCTATTGAGGGAAAATCTATAGTAGCGGCTAAAACAAATGCTGATATGACGCGGTTATGTACCTGTGTCTGGGATTGTAGGGCGGCAAAGGCGTTTATTCCAAAAATTGAACAACTCAAAAAAGATCCTGATAGTCATAAGCAAATGATGAAGCTGCTTAAAAAGAATAAGAAACTTATTGAGCCTTACCTTAATACCTATAATTGCGTAGATGGTGAAGGCTTACCCATAGAAGATATTAAAATATTACATTATTCAGATATGGGCACGCAGTTCAGCCACAAATACGCAATAGATAGAGTAAAAGCAGAAGGATTTGAGCATTGGTTTGATGGTAATATTATGCCGCACCCTAGACAAGATTTGTCTGAAGTGTTTGATGAGTATTATAACGAAGCACTTGCTGCTGGATATAATCTAGACAATTATAGAGTTGAACCTTTTGGACGTTTTCCAAAAAAATCCCAACAAGACTATGTCGGTAATAAGGTGACTCGTCCGCTTGCCTCTAAATCGTTATTTTCGAAGTTGTTTAATCGGTAGAAGCGATTTATTTGTTCACTGTTTCTATAAGATTATTATATATTTTATTTTCAAATGGGCGAAGATTTAATCCATAGGTTGTCGTTTATGAAGCAGCACAAAAAAATAGCGGTACTCGTTATTAACTGCCTACAAGGCGGCGGTGCGGAGCGTGTAGTATTAACGTTAGGTCAAGGGTTTCATGAATTGGGCTATGAGGTACATATATTAAGATTCAAACCGTTAGTCGAGTACGACTTGGGTCCAAACCTGAATTACCATGTACTTAGGTTTAAACCTTATAAGCTTATACCGGGATCAGAGCGGCGTGATAGAATTTTTGCGCGGGCAGTTGATAAGTATGTCTTACAAAATATCGGCCAACCTGACATCATATTGTCTAACCTTGATCGCGCAGATAGTATCCTAAGTAATAGTAAACTGCCTAATATTAATTATATTATTCATAATACCGTATCACTGCTTTATAAGTTCAATAAAAACCACGATGCTGAACAGTTGAAGAAACGCATGGTTGAGATATATGCTAAGCATCCTTGTATATGTGTGAGTGAGGGAGCTGAAAAAGATTTCGTCAAAAGCTTTGGCGAAATTACCCCAACGACGGCAATCCACAATCCAATTGACAGAGACAGTATTCAAAAACAGGCTGATGCCTTTGTCCCAGAATATCAAAACTATATAATCCATGTGGGTAGCTTTAAAGATGCAAAGCGCCATGATGTATTGGTAAAAGCCTACGCAAAAACGGATCAGTCTATGCCGTTGTTGCTTTTAGGCCAAGGCAAGCATAAAAGTGAGACAGAGCAATTAGTCAAAGAATTAAACCTAGAAAATAAAGTGGTATTTTTAGGTTTTTGTGAAAATCCTTTTCCTTATATCAAACATGCCCAATTTAAAATACTGACGTCTGACTGGGAAGGATTTGCTTTGGTTATCGCTGAGGCTTTGGTGCTAGGCACTCCCGTTATAAGTACTAACTGCCCGTCAGGTCCAAGTGAATTATTACCTGAAAACAATTTGATGCCAATGGGCGACGTCGATGCTATCGCCGAAAAAATGCGACAGGCAATGAATAACCCACAAAAATTTCATGCACCATTTAATGAAGCACTTCTTCCAGTTAAAATTGCAGAACAATACCTAGCTTTCGCTCAAAGCGTAAACGCTCAAAATTGATAAAATCGTATATTCTTTATATTAAAAACTCCCTGTAGTTCTGAGAAAGCCTAGAAAATGATTAATAAATTCATAAAAACAAAAGAAAGTGCACGCAAAGAAAATAAGAAAAAAGTCCTCTTAGTGATAAATTGTCTGCAAGGTGGGGGTGCTGAGCGTGTTGTTCTTACTTTGGGACAAGGATTTTACGACTTAGGGTATGAAGTACATATTTTGAGATTTAAACCTCGTATCGAATACGATCTCAATCCAAATCTTAATTATCACTTACTTAATTTTAAGCATTATAAGCTCATACCAACACTAGAGCGTCGTGATAAAGTTTTCGCGTGCGTAGTCGATCGTTACATTTCAAAGAAAATTGGCAAGCCTGATATTATCTTGTCAAATCTTGATCGAGCGGATAGTATCTTAAGTAATAGTAAGCTGCCTAATATTTTTTATGTGATCCATAATACCCTTTCCTTGTTATATAAGTTTGATAACACCAGTGCTGCTGACGAACTAAAGTCAAAGATGAGTGATATATACTCTAAACATCCTTGCATCTGTGTTAGCAAGGGAGCTGAACAAGATTTTATTAAAAGCTTCGATAATATTACACCAACTATTGCAATCCATAATCCAGTTGATAGAGAGAGTATCAAAAATTTGGCTGATGCTTTTGTGCCTCAATATCAGAATTATATAATCCATGTGGGCAGTTTTAAAGAAGCGAAACGTCATGATGTACTGTTAAGAGCTTATGCTCAAACTGATCAATCTATGCCGTTACTACTTTTAGGTAAGGGTAAGTACCAAAAAGACATAGAGCAATTGGTAGCAGAGCTAAAATTAGAAGATAAGGTAGTATTTTTAGGTTTTCAGGAGAATCCTTTTCCTTATATAAAACACGCAAAATTTAAAATACTAACTTCTGATTGGGAAGGTTTCGCCTTAGTCATTGCAGAATCTTTGGTTTTGGGAACACCAGTTATTAGTACCGATTGCCAGTCTGGGCCAAGCGAGCTGTTACCAAAAAATAATTTGATGCCGATGAGAGATATAGAGGCTATTGCTGAAAAATTGAGCTTGGCAATGAAAAATCCACAGCAATTTCACTCTGAATTTGACGAGGAACTTTTACCAAGTACTATAGCGAAAAAATATCTTACTTTTGCCTCTGATTTTGCAGGTAGAAAGTATTCTTAATCTAACCACCATTTGGACCAGTCATCTCTATGTAACTGTCGCAGAGTAGCAAAAGCGCTATCAGTATTTTGCAGTTTTTCAAATACGGCCAACAGAATATTAGTGGCTAATTTGTCAATTTTATGAAATTTACGATAGCGTTTGCGCATATTTCTTAAGCTATCATCGGTGCCGATACGAAAATAGGTAAGACCATCGTATAAGGGCAAGTCACCAGCATAAAGCATGTCAGTTTTTTCGGTTAACAAGGGCATATATTCAGCGTTAGCGGGTAGCTGCAAAAAATTCTTGGTCTCATATGCTCGCAAGGTATTCATTAAGGTTATAACATTCATTAAAATAGCCGCTCTATGAGCATTATTTGAATGATCAATAAACGTATCACAGGCGGAAACAATCCAGCGTAACGAGAGATGCTCTAATAGATAGTCACTTTCTACCGTCCATAGTCTTTCAAATTCGGCAAATGTGTTATCAATTTTGTATTTACGGCGCATCAATATGATGAGTGTATTGTGATAAAAGCAGAGCTCAGATTGACCTATTGATTGGTATTTCAAGTTATTCAAATGTTCTTCTAAGTCCTTACTTTTACGCTGATTGGTTAGTGCCTCAGTGTCACACATTGATTCAGTAACCATCGTTGCTTTCATCTCATCAAAGCTCTTGCCATCATAACTTTTGACAATTTTACCTGCATTCAATCTTTTTTCGCTCAGAAACAGTAAAAGTAATTTTCTTTGCCAACTGGAAGGTGTGGTCATGCCAATAAAATCCTTTGAGAAAATACAACGATATTAAAACTTTAATATCTGTAACATAGGTTTTAAAAATAATTATTTGTTATTTAAACTGAATAATATTGTTTATACCAATCGACAAATTTCTTAATACCTTCTTCGATACTGGTTTCAGGCTTAAAACCAATATCATCTACCAGCTCATCTATATCTGCATAAGTAATGGGCACGTCGCCTGCTTGCATCGGCAATAGATTTTCCTGAGCTTTTTTGCCACAAGCGTCTTCGATAGCATTAATAAAGCGGCGCAACGTTACTGGCTGATTATTACCAATGTTGTAAATTTTATAAGGAGCCGCCGCTGTAGTGATAGTAGAACACTGTGGAGAGGGTGCTTTATTGATTATGCGAATGATGCCTTTGACGATATCATCAATATAAGTAAAGTCGCGCTGCATATCACCGTTGTTGAATACGTCAATTTGCTCACCAGCTAGGATTTTTTTGGTAAAAGAAAAATAAGCCATATCAGGCCGACCATAAGGACCATAAACCGTAAAAAAGCGCAGCCCTGTCGTTGGGATATTATATAAATGACTGTAACTATGTGCCATGAGCTCATTAGATTTTTTGGTAGCGGCATATAAACTAATAGGGAAGTCAACACAGTCAGCAGTCGTAAATGGCTGCTTAATATTCATACCATAGACTGAGCTAGAGCTGGCATAAATCAAATGTTTGATATTGTGGTGACGACAGCCCTCTAATACATTAACAAACCCGACCACGTTTGAATCAATGTAGGCATTGGGGTTCTCGATAGAATAGCGTACGCCTGCTTGTGCACCCAAATTGATAACGGTATCAAATTGATAGGTGGAGAAAAGATCAGCCATTAATTCGCGATCAGCAAGATCTAACTTAATAAACGTAAATTTTTCTGACCCTGATGTCTCTTTCAGTATTCGTAAACGGTCTTCTTTTAGACCAACATCGTAATAGTCGTTGTTATTATCAATGCCCACGATAAAAAGATCTTTGTCGGATGATTTTGTTTCTAATAAACCTTTTATTAAATGAAAACCGATAAAGCCTGCAGCGCCAGTCACTAATATTTTCATTAGTCGCTCCCAAATAGGTCACGTGTAAATACTTTGTCCGCGACATCTTCTATATCGGCAGATAAGCGGTTGGCTACGATGACATCACTCATTGATTTAAAGGCTTCTAAATCTTTAATAACTCGTGAGTGAAAGAAATGATCTTCTTCCAACACAGGTTCATAGACAACGACTTCAATACCTTTTGCTTTAATCCGCTTCATGATGCCTTGTATCGCAGATGCTCTAAAATTATCCGAGCCACTTTTCATGACGAGTCGGTGTATGCCCACAATTTTTGGCTGTCTTTCGATAATTTTATCAGCAATAAAGTCTTTACGAGTTCTATTGGAGTCGACAATGGCCTTGATAAGGTTGCTTGGTACCTCGTCATAATTTGCCAATAATTGCTTGGTATCTTTGGGTAGACAGTAGCCGCCATAGCCAAATGAGGGGTTGTTATAATGATTGCCAATACGTGGGTCTAAACCAATGCCTTCTATGATTTGTTTGGTTTCAAGTCCAAATGTCTGCGCATAAGTATCAAGCTCATTAAAATAGGCCACCCGCATGGCTAGATAAGTATTAGAAAATAATTTGATCGCTTCAGCTTCAGTGGATTCTACAAATAGTAGCGGAACATCTTTTTTTATCGCGCCCTCCATCAACAGGTTGGCAAATTGCTGTGCGCGTTCAGATTGTTCACCCACAATGATGCGAGAAGGATAGAGATTGTCATGTAGTGCTTTGCCTTCTCGTAAAAACTCAGGTGAAAAAATAATACGATCGGTCGCATAACGCTCTCTAATACTTGCGGTATACCCAACAGGAACGGTCGACTTTATGATAATAATCGCTTGTTGATTGACTAAAAGCACTTGTTCAATCACTGACTCTACGGTTGAGGTATTGAAATAATTGGTCTTGGCATCGTAATCAGTCGGCGTTGCTATGATGATAAAATCAGCATCTTTATAAGCACTTTGGGCATCAAGCGTCGCAGAGAAGTTGAGATCTTTACGTGTTAAAAATGCTTCGATATCTGCATCTTCAATAGGAGATTGCTGTGCATTTAGTCGTTCAACTTTTTCAGAGATGACATCAACAGCCACTACTTCATTATGCTGTGCTAATAGCATTGCATTTGATAAACCGACGTAGCCTGTACCTACTACTGCTATTTTCATAATAAATCCAAATAATTTTAAGCGGTATACTGTCATTGATTTGCATCAAGATTGCGTAATGCTAGGAATAGTTCAAGTTATAATTAGAGTATTGGGGCATGTCCTCAATCTGAACAAAAGCGACTAAATGGGCTAAAAATAGCTAAATCTTGCCAAACTACGTCAAATAGCTAGTCAATATCTCGATATTATCTACACTATTTTCCTTGTTTGGCTGCCATTTATCTTATTTTTATCACCATTTTCAGATTGAGGACACGCCCTAGTTTAGTTCAGCTTACTGGTGTTTTTTACCACTGATTTAGGTAGATAATTTAAGAATTTATGATTCATAGCTTGGCTAATTCTTTTATGCAGGTTTGGTTCAAGAAGATCCAAGCTTTGAATACAACCATATTTTATGGTGACATCTTCTAGATCGGTTATAAAATTCGTAACACTACTTTCATTCTTTAGATAATTGATCGCTATATCGGGCTCTAAATTTATTTCGTCTTTTTGAATTTTTAAATGATTCATCAGCGTTATGGGGTTTATTTGTGCGACATCTCTGAATTTATATTTGATCTGCTCTATCAAAAAATTAGGATTATTTAATAAATAGCTTTTTAAAGTATTTTTATCGACGATGTGAGGGTAGTGGTGAATCTCAAAAAATTTATCCATACCAAGCACTTTAGCACTTAACATCTGCGCTATAGTGTGCCGTGGTTGTATCGGTGTTCCAAACAATTTCAAGCGAGATTTTCGAAAGTTGAGCTTGGCATTCAAACCAGCGCTTTTGCGCCAATGACCATAAACAATCAGTCTGTTATTGTCCAAAAAGTCATCTATTGTCACTGATTGATTAAAAAAGAAATCATCGTTCATATATATAAAATAGTCAGACAATCCTTCGATATTCCATATCATCGTCTCAATCGATCGGGTATTGAAGGTTGGCAAAAATTGCTCATAACCCAAAAATATATCTTTATGATCGACAATACGTATTTTGTCTGCTGAACAAATATTTTGTTTGGCAAACTCATCAATGAATGCTGGCCGTTGTTGGTCTGTAACGATATAGATATGACGAACAAAAGGTGCATATTTAATAATAGAGGCGATATTATAGTATATCTCGTCGTCACTAGCGAACCGTGTGGCAGTTGTAGCATCTGACGCCACTGGTTTGCCCGCTTTATAGCGCTCTCTTTTTTGTTTGAGTAAGGGATCTGCACCATCTACCCAAGCAATGATGACGTCTAATACCTTTTCATCGGGCTGTCTCATGACTGATCCTATTTTTGCGAACACATTTTATGAATATGCCGACATTTTTAGTAGTTACGTCCATTCAATGATGATATTTACTGACGCTACCATTTAAAAAGTTTAATAAACAAAACTGATCACGATTTTGCTATGGGCGAGCAGATAAATCACGCTTATACTTCAATCCATAAAAGCAAAGGTCTAAAAGTAGATGAGACTAGCATATAAAGTCAGAATGCTGCAATAATTATGACCATTGATACACTTATTTGGCTAATCTGTCATACCCATATAATCGATTCACTTTAAATCCAATACAATACTGCTGGGGTAGATTTTTTGCAGCTTCTGTCACGCTTGCGAACAGCACGCCAGAAACATTTAGCCATTTTTAGTCCATTTAGATACGATCAATTGAATTGAGGACATGCCCTAGCGTATCGATTTTATTTCAAACTGACTATACCTTCATTAAACCAAACTGAGATACTGATGCCACCTACTATTTTATTCATTTTAAAAGCGCTTGAAGGTCGTGGCGCTGAGCGTATGGTCACAACATTAGCAAGTGCTTATGTAAAAATGGGCCATCGAGTTCATATCCTATGTTTGGAGAAAACACAGGATATGTCATTGGATGTAGGCATTCAATATCATGTCGTACCTTATGATGAGGTCTTTTCTGAGCAGGATTTAGATCCAAAATCCAAACAAGCCCAGGCCTATGATGCAGTTGCTAGGCGTATTGATAATTATGTACTGAGCCAAATAGGGACACCAGATTTGATATTGGCTAATATATATAAGGTGAATTGGATCATGGCGTACAGCCAATTACCAAATATCGTCAATGTACTGCATACGGCGCTATCTAAGCAGTTTCAGAACCAATTATCAGATGCGCCCACACAAACTCTCAATCATCTAAAAATGGTCTATGGTGCCCATCCTTGTAGCTGTGTGAGCGAAGGATCACGTCAAGATTTGCTTTCAATTTTAGGGCAAATTACCAAAACCGTGACCATTTATAATCCTTGTGATGTTACTAATATTAATAGCAAAACAGCACAACCGCCATCTATCGAAAATTTTGGTTTAATAGACCAGCAATATATGATTCATGTTGCCTCATTTGATAGCATGAAAGGTCATCGAGACTTGCTGCAAGCCTATGCTAAAACAGAGCGAAAGCTGCCACTAGTATTGGTCGGTAAGGGCAAGCTTGAAGAAGAGATTAAGCAATTGGCTATTGAGCTTAATATTAGCCACTGCGTTCGATTTTTAGGTTTTCAGAGCAACCCTTATCCGCTGATTGGCTCAGCAGCATTAATGGTACTCACCTCTAAGTTTGAGGGTTTTGGCTATGTCATCGTAGAGGCGCAAGCACTCGGCGTACCAGTGATCAGTACCGATTGTCCGTTTGGACCAAGGGAGTTATTACCTGCAAAAAACTTAATAGCTGTAGATGATATTGAGGGGTTGGCTATGCTCATCGATCGCGCAATAGACAATCTAACACACTATATAGTACCGATAAATAAGCAACTATTGCCTCATTGTATCGCGCTACAGTATTTAGAATTTGGCTCAGAATTAGATTTAGATAAACACGAAGATCTATGAATGCTAGGGCGTGTCCTTGATTCAAGCGATACTATCTAAATGGACTAAAAATCTAAACGGGCTAAAATTTCGCAAACATCCTCAAATAGCTGATTAATATCCCGATATTATTTACGCTATTTTTCTCGTTTGACGGCACTTTGTCTCACTTTTATAACCATTTTTAAAATGAGGACACGACCTAGATATTATCAAATAGTGACTTGGAGACAGGTGAATGATTAATGACTGCCACACCCTGCGCTTTATAGGTTTTACCCAATAAATTAAACGAAGGTACAATGCGTTCGTTCAGAGCTTTGTTTAGCATACTTGGGGCGCTATTACCTTCATTTTCATAGAATCGCGGCTGATCACTGTTGAGTAAATCGAGACCGTATAAATTTATAGTAGCGGCATGACGTGAGAAAGCCAGTTGCGTCGCCACATAGACAACCGTGCCTGCCTCCACAAATCCATGAGTAAGATTAAGAGAGACGCCGATCTCAGTATCTTTATAACGATCATCGACAATAAAGCTTGGATGATTTGTAAAGCATGACAATGGCATTTTTTTATTTAGTAATTTTTTCTTAAAAGTTAGCTTACTAAACGATAGCTTATTTGATTTGACCCCCCATAGTCTATTTACTGGATATAACACACGCATGGCATGGGAGTAGGTACGCATGATATCAGGGTGGGTTGTTGCCATCGCTTCAAAGACGGCGAGCGTCGCATATAAAGGTTGACCCGTATAATACTGACGTAAAATCTCAGGCTGATGATCAATAAAGCGTGCGTCACTAATCACATAACCCGCGATATCGGTGAAGTGATGATGCTCAAGAAGGCTGAGGCTGCCATTGACAAAAATAGTGGCTGTGTCTAGTAGTTCTGACCATGATAGTTTTTCTATAGATGGACCTGAGGCGATAATATTAACGTCTTTTCCAAGCAAGCTTTGCTCGGGTTCATTGGCGTTAAAAGCATTGATAACGATGAGCTCGCCATCAATATTGAACCCAGCAGTAGCAGGTAACCTCAAATATAACGCCATACTATTTTCCAGTAGTGAACCTCAATTATTTTATGCCGTAGGGCATTGCCTTGAATTTATTTGAACGGTCTTCAAATCGCAATATATATCCGTTTACTGCCAATGATTTTTTAACCATGGGCTCGGTTTTACATAGCGATACCATTTACCACCACCGCCATTAATGGCATCTGGTGGATTAATCTCGCCATGGAAGATAACGATTTTTGCGCCAGAAGGAAGCTTTGGCGCACGTATCATATTAAACGGTATAGGCGCAATACATTGATATTTGAAGCTGACGCACCATGTTTTATCCCAATACTCTAGGTGATGATGCTTACGTAAGTAATTAGAAAGATACGCTTGTTCATGGCGAACTTCTTGTCGAATGGTATCAAAATTACGCTCAAAGTTTGTTAAGAGGTCAGGATAAGTATTCATACCGATCTTAAAGCGATAAACAGAGCTATTACCAATCATGCGCCAAGGTTTTTTCCAATCACGAATAATGACGACGCTATCGTCATGCTCGGCTCCATAGGTAAAAAAAGCATCAATGTTATCAACAATAACGATATCAATGTCTAAAAATAGTGCCATACCTTTAAGCCCATAGAGCTCAGAGCTAAAGGTCGTCAGCTTTTTCCAGCCACGCTCAGGGCCAGCTGGCAAATCCATTTCGGGGATAGGGTGACAGATGACAGCTGGGTCAATGCCAGTGCTATCATCCGTTAAGCAAATCATCTGGAATGCTAAGGTAAGGTGACGACTGACCATATTATAAAGACGGTTGACATACTCAGGACCGTATTTATCACCCCATTTCATACAGATGACATAACGCTGTTCAGAAGTGCTGTGATTTGTTTGCGTTTGGTCTGCCGATACGGGGTTCGTCATGTCAATTGCCATAATGCACTCATATTTATTTAAATAGATAAGAATTAAAAGCTAAAAAGGTCATCAGTCTCTAATAATATTAACACAGGCAATTGATGTAATATATTTACAATTTTAAGCCTTCGTCGTTAATGCTATTCATTTGGCATTCAATTATTTTGATGATGGACATCATTAATTGTGTCTGAGGAAACGCTGGTATGATGTTTATTAATAAATGCAGCTAACCTAGATTTTTCAGCGTTATAAGGATTACCTAGCGTTGGAATACGCTTAAAACGTCGATAGCCCCACATATAATGGCTGTATTTGTCCTCAATCATTTGTTGCATTGCTTGATTGAGCGCATAAGTAGATATTTCAGCGCTGCGATCATATAAGGCGGGATCGCTGAGTTTGTAACAATAAATATCGAAACCGCGACCATCATCACGGCGAATACAAGATAAACCGACCAAGGCGCATTTGGTTTTGCTAGCCAGCTTTGAGGCGAGCGTACTGGTCAATGTTTCGATACCGAAAAAAGGTACCACTACGCCTCCCGAAGGATCAGGAACATGATCAGGCAGAACAATGCTAAAACCACCCTGTTTGAGTGTTTTAAACACCGCTTTCACGCCGCTACCATCTGTAGGAACCAAAGTCGCATTGAGACGCGATCGACCCTTTAAGACAAAATCATTGGTAATATTGCCCTTAACAGGCTTGTACATGATGGTTGGCGCGCCAAACTGATTAAGCCACGCGTTCATCATCTCCCACGTACCAAGGTGCGGTACAATGGCAAGCATGCCGTTGGGACTGGCAAGCCCTTCTAATAAAAACTCTTTATTATGGACGTCACGAATTTGAGCAATACTCCATTCAGGAGGCATAGCCCAGCTTTTAATAGACTCAATGCTGGTTAAGCACTGATGATAAACGATATCTTTGGTTAGCGATTTTTTTTGAAGATCAGATAACGCAGGAGCAATCAGCGCTATATTAATATTAATAGTGCGCATGATACTCAAGCTTGGGATTTTAACAATTACCCAAGCGACAAGTCGTGCCATCGTCTGCAGTACAGACAATGGCACGTATTTAAAAACATGATAAGGATTCATAAACATCCACATGGTGATGAATCAAACAAATACTGTAGGAAATATCCGAGCATCACCAGGCCATTTATTGAGCAGATTACTTGGTGTCAGCCTGTACTTTTTCACGCACACGAATACCAAGATCACGTAGCTGTTTGCTATCAACTTCAGCAGGGGCTTGAGTTAGCGGACACTCAGCAGTTTTGGTTTTTGGGAAAGCGATGACATCACGAATAGAGTCCGCGCCTACCATAAGCATAATTAAGCGATCCAAACCAAAAGCCAAACCACCATGCGGCGGTGCACCGAATTTTAGAGCATCGAGTAAGAAACCAAACTTGTCCTGAGCCTCTTGCTCGCCGATACCCAGAGCATCAAGTACGGCTTGCTGCATATCAAAAGTATTGATACGTAAGCTACCACCGCCAACTTCAGTACCATTTAATACCATGTCATAAGCGATAGAAAGGGCAGCTTCAGGATTGGTTTTTAATTCCTCAACTGAGCCTTTAGGTTTGGTAAAGGGATGATGCATTGACGTCCAGCGGCCATCATCAGTTTGTTCAAACATTGGGAAGTCAGTCACCCAAAGTGGTGCCCACTGACAGGTAGTCATTTCAAGATCTAGACCGATTTTTTGACGTAATGCGCCGATTGCATCATTCACGACACTGGCTTTATCCGCACCAAAGAAAATAATGTCGTTACTTTCTGCACCAGTACGCTCAATTAAACTTACTAACACATCATCGGTCATGTTTTTAATAATCGGTGACTGCAAACCAGATTCTTTGTCCACACCATTATTGATGTTGCTGGCGTCATTGACTTTAATATAAGCCAAACCGCGCGCGCCATAGATGCTAACGAATTTGGTATAAGCATCGATTTGCTTACGACTTAATGACGCACCGCCAGGAATGCGAAGGGCAGCAACGCGACCCTTAGGATCGTTAGCAGGTCCTGCAAATACTTTGAAGTCAACGTCTTTCATCAAATCTGCAACGTCGACCAGTTTTAGTGGGATACGTAAATCAGGTTTGTCTGACGCATAGTCACGCATCGCTTCAGCATATGTCATACGTGGGAATTTTTCAAACTCAACATCCATCATGGTCTTAAACAAATGCTTAATCAGACCTTCGTTGATGTTCATGATTTCTTCTTCATTTAAAAAAGAAGTTTCAATATCCACCTGAGTAAATTCAGGTTGACGATCAGCACGTAAATCTTCATCGCGGAAGCATTTAGCGATTTGATAGTAACGGTCAAAGCCTGACACCATCAATAATTGCTTAAACAGTTGTGGCGACTGAGGCAATGCAAAAAAGTTACCTGGGCGAGTACGCGATGGAACAAGATAATCACGAGCACCTTCAGGCGTTGCACGAGTCAAAATAGGCGTCTCGACATCCAAGAAGCCATGATCATCTAAATAACGACGAATGGCTGAAGTGGCTTTGGCACGAAAAACCATACGCTCTTGCATTTGCGGACGGCGCATATCAAGGTAGCGATATTTTAGACGCAAGTCTTCTGATACCGTGGTTTTTTCATCATTCAATGGGAACGGCGGCGTTTCAGACTTAGCCAATACTTCAATTTCTTTAGCCAATAACTCAATCTGACCACTGGTCATATTATTGTTTTCAGTACCTTCATAACGGCGACGTACACGACCAGTAATTTTTAACACATATTCAGGACGTACGGCATCAGCCATAGCAAATGCTTCTGGAGTATCAGGATCGACGACGACCTGCAAGATACCAGCGCGGTCACGCATGTCTAAAAAAATCACGCCACCGTGATCGCGACGACGATGTACCCAGCCTACGATGCTAATGGTTTGCTCAATGAAGCTCTCGGTTACCGCTCCGCAATATTCGTCTCGGTATTCGCTATGCGTCGTAATACTATCCGTCATAATATAGTTATCCAGTTATCAGCCCAATTCGAAATACAATCAATTCGAAGTACAGTATGCAGCCATTGCTGTGAGTTTCAAGCTTTTTGCAAAAAAACGCACAAACAACGCGATCAAGACATAAGGTCATCACGTTGGCTGCAGAAAATTTTATATAAACGCATATTATGCCTAATATGCTTTTGTTATACAACCAGCTGAGTTTAATCCAAGTATAGGAACGCCTCGGTATTGGACGTATTTATTCCGTAACATGTACACTCGGTTAAATATTGTCATTCTGCTTGAAAATTTAGCCGAGTGTGCGCATATTAACGGTCACGCTAATAAAAACATCTATGTTGATATGTCTACGGACTTGAGGAATTTTACTTATGTTATTTCATCCGCCCAAAAATCCTGTTGAGCTAAAAGTAATGCATCTAAACGAAGCGCAAAAGCAGCGCCGTGAAGATTTGATGGAAGCGACCCAAGGTAAAGCTGCTCTTAAGCAATTCAAAAAGACTATGGCCAAAAAAGCCAAACAAACGTTAAAAATCAAAGCCAAAAACAAAAAGAAAAGTGCGAATAATACATCACAAGTTTTTGTTTTAGACTTTGATGGTGATATAAAAGCAACCGCGGTCAAGCATTTGCGTGAAGAAATCAGCACGCTTATCAGTACCGCAAATAAAGGCGATGAAGTTATTGTGCGTCTAGAATCAGGTGGCGGCTTGGTACACAGTTATGGACTAGCAGCGGTGCAATTGGCTCGTCTAAAAGATGCTGGTCTGAAATTGACTGTGTGTGTCGATAAGGTTGCGGCCAGTGGCGGTTATATGATGGCGTGTGTGGCAGATAAAATTATTGCAGCCCCTTTTGCGATTATTGGCTCAATCGGTGTGGTATCGCAATTGCCTAACTTTCATAAATGGCTCAAAAATCATGACGTAGATTATGAGATGTTTACGGCTGGTGACTATAAGCGTACCGTAACAGTATTTGGTGAAAACGATGCAGAAGATCGTGCCAAATATCAAGAAGAGCTCGAGCAGACACATGAATTGTTCAAACATTTTGTCAATCGTTATCGTGGCATGCTGGATGTAGACAAGGTAGCGACGGGTGAGCATTGGTATGGCGAAGATGCACTGCATTTGAACTTGATTGATAAATTGCAAACTTCTGACAGTTATATTTTAGAGTTGATGGAAGATAATGAAGTTTATGCGCTACATTCACGCCAAAAACCAACGCTAGCCGAAAAGCTTGGATTTGCTCAAGCGGCAGAAGCGACTTTGAGTATGGCAGTTGACAAGCTACCAGATGCTTTGGCTCGCTTTGACTTAAACAGTCGTTTAAATATCCTAAAGTAATCTAGGACATGGCCAAATTATTATGAATTTTCGCCATTAATAATTGAGCGTATCACTCATAATTTATACATTGTTTATATTTTGTAAAAGGCGTGTCCTAGCTGGTCGCGCCTTTTTGCTGTTTATTAATAATTGCTGTGTTATAAATATAGAAGACAGTACACGTACGTACACTATTTTTATTGCTCAAAAATTTTCATCGAAACGTGATTAAAATAATTCATAAGGAAAAGGAAGTCACCCATGTCTACCAATACATTGATGTTTACTGCCACAGAGCATGGTCAAGCCATGCATGCAAAAGTGAAAGCGTTTATTGAGACGCAGATTGAACCAATTGAAGCAAAGTTTTGGCAAGATTGTCATGAGCAAAACCCTGATGGCAATTGGCAAAACTGGCAGTGGCCAGAAAAATATGAAAGCCTACGCAAACAAGCAAGAGAAGCTGGCTTGTGGAATCTGTTTTTGCCTGATGATACGTTAGGGGCAGGGCTTTCGGTCACTGATTATGCTCCGATTGCAGAGTTGACCGGACGCAGCTTATTAGCGCCTTATGTGTTCAATTGCAATGCGCCTGATAGCGGAAACATGGAGCTGTTGTGGCGTTATGGTTCTGAGGAGCAGCAAGCAAAATGGTTAATGCCAATTTTAGAAGGTAAAACCCGTTCTGTGTTTTGTATGACGGAGCCTGATGTGGCATCCAGTGATGCGACCAATATGCAGGCGACTGCTGTGGTGGACGGTGACGAGATTATCATTAATGGCAGTAAGTGGTGGTCATCTGGTCTTGGTGATCCTGCGGTTGATGTTTTGATTGTGATGGCATACACCCCTGATGAAAACAAAGACCGTCATCATCAGCATTCTATGGTGCTAGTACCTGCGAAAACATCGGGTGTAAACATCGAACGTATGCTCAAAGTATTTGGTGACTACGATGCACCGCATGGACATGGCGAAGTCAGCTTTAATGATGTGCGTGTGCCTGTGAGTCATTTTATTGGCGGGGCTGGTATGGGCTTTGAGATTGCCCAAGGTCGGCTAGGGCCAGGTCGCATCCATCACTGTATGCGCTGTGTTGGTGCCGCCGAAAAGTCTCTAGAGCTGGCAGTGAGACGCGGTATGGCTCGCACTGCTTTTGGTAAGCCGTTACTAGAATTGGGTGGCAATTTTGAACGTATCGCTGAAGCGCGTATCAAGATTGACCAAGCGCGTTTACTGACCTTATATGCGGCGCAAAAAATGGACGCGCAAGGAACGAAGGCAGCACTCACTGAAATCTCAGCTATTAAAGTCGTCGCTCCAACAGTACTGCAAGAAGTGGTTGATATGGCGATTCAGATCCACGGCGGTCTGGGTATGTGCCAAGATACGATGCTGCCAAATTTCTTTGCACAAGCACGAGCGTTACGATTGGCTGATGGCCCTGATGAGGTGCATAAAACTATGATCGCGAAATTAGAATTAAAGCGTCAAGGTTTTAATCACTCGTCTAAACCTGCAAAATCTTAATGGTTAATGGCTATTCCCTTAACACAACGTCCAATTGAAAATTCATTATCAATCATTTGATAGTGAATTTTTTATCACTAAATTGTTTTATAAAACAAATGACCACATGATAAGGAGTATCTAATGGCAACTGACAATGATGATGAAACCAATCGTACTGAAACCAATCTCACTGAAACCAATCTCACTGAAACCAATAATGAAATACTGGATAAAGGCGGCGAGGTTCGAGAAGGCGAGGAGCTTGATACCCAAGCGATAAGCGCATGGCTGCGCGCTCAAGGTGTTGATATACAAGGCGCGCCTACCGTTACACAGTTTTCAGGTGGTGCGTCGAACTGGACCTACCGTCTACAATATGACAATCAAGATTTGATCTTACGTCGCCCGCCAAAAGGCACCAAAGCCAAGTCAGCACACGATATGGTACGCGAATATACGGTGCAAAAAGCGTTAAAAGACGCCTATCCTTATGTACCAAAAATGATAGCACTGTGTACCGATGAAGAGGTGATTGGGGCTGATTTTTATGTCATGGAACGCATGGAAGGTATCATTCCTCGTGCCAATTTACCAAAGGGCGTTGATTTAAATACAGCACAAACGCGCGCGTTATGTACCAATGTCATCGATGCTTTAATTGAATTGCACCAAGTGGATTACCAGCAATACCCTGAATTGATGGATCTTGGTCGCGGTGAAGGCTATTGCGAGCGTCAGGTCAGTGGTTGGGATAAACGCTATGTCAAAGCGAAAACGCCGAACGTACCAAGCTTTGCACTAGTAAGACAATGGCTTGGTAAGCACACACCTGCTGATAGCAAAATGTGTATTATTCATAATGATTGGCGCTTTGACAATGTCATTTTGGATACCGATGATCCGACCAAAGTTATCGGCGTTCTCGATTGGGAAATGGCAACATTGGGCGACCCTTTGATGGATTTGGGTAGCGCATTGGCTTATTGGATCGAAGAAGATGACAATATCATCATGCAGCAGTCACGTCGTCAGCCAACACATCTAGACGGCATGATGACCCGTGAGGAAGTCGTTGCCTATTATCTCGAACAGACTGGATTACAGATAGATAACTGGACTTTTTATGAAGTGTTTGGTCTATTTCGCCTAGCCGGTATCGTCCAGCAAATTTACTATCGTTACTATAATAAACAAACGACCAATCCAGCCTTTAAGAATTTTTGGATTATCGTTCAGGTACTACATGCCAAATGTTTGAAGCTGATTGCTCAATATGAAGGTGAGGTGCTATTTACCAGCCATGTACAGCCTTATTTAAAAGATATGGGTGTCGATGCTGCTACGATTGAGCGGTTACCAAGTCCCATACAATCTGTTATTAAGGGTATTTTGCCAAAAAGTTATTTTGAACAAATCTCTCAAAAACCTAAAGACTAAAAGTTTAAAAAACAGTCCTTTATCAAATACAATAATCTTTATAAAATACAATAATCTTTATAAAATATAGTAAGAAGGTATGATTTTATGACAACCATATTGCTAGCGCGCCATGGTCAGGCGTCGTTTGGACAAGAAAATTACGATCAGCTCTCAGAGCTAGGTACTGTTCAGGCGCAAATGCTCGGTCAGCATTATGCAAATACGCAGCGCCGAATTGATGCTATTTTTACTGGTAGCTTGGTTAGACAAATAGACTCAGCGCAGCATTTTTGGACAAGTTATCAGTCCTCTATGGCCGCTGAACATAGTAACGATGCGCTTGCTTCTGTTATCAATTTAAGTGAGCCTGACAGTTATATCTTGCCACAGTTTGATGAATTCAATCATAAAGATGTCTTTGTTAAATCTGATGCTACTTTCATTGATAAAGGTGCCATCGCGGCTGAAATTGCTAAGTCAGAGGTACCAGCCACACGTTTGGCTGAACTGTTTGATCAAGCGATGAATCGATGGCATGGTGGCGACAATGATCAGGACTACATTGAAAGCTGGCCACAATTTAACAACCGTGCGCAGCAAGCACTTGAACAAGTACGTGTAAAAATAGCAGACCTGAATTTAAACCATGATAGTACGGTATTGGTTTTTACATCAGGTGGTGTGATTGCGGCAATTACTGCCCAGCTATTAAAGCAAGGTAGCCTGACTGCTTATCAGTTAAATAAAAGCCTGGTTAATACAGGTGTCACGTCTGTCACATTGAAAGAACAAAGTACACGCTTGATGGCTTTAAATGAATATAGCCATTTATTTTCTGAAGGTAAAGATTTTATAACTTGGCGATAAAATGGCAAATGGCATCAATCAGTGTCAGCTCAATGTGAAATAGCGTAGCCTTTAGTCTCGATAGTGATAGTGAAGGTCTGATGCTAAAGTTGCGCCATACTACGTGACAAAGATCGCCAAGGTATCTGCATCAATAAGATTAGGAGTCGATATGATCGTTACCGCCACTCAGATAAAAGTCGCTAGCTTGCTCGGCTTATACCGTTTTATTTATAGTGCCATGAGTATCAATAAACAGTTATATGAAAAACAGTTGTCCGAGCATAGCGGCATAGTGTTTATTAGACTGAAAGGTTTTAGAACTCTGAGCGGCTGGTCGAGCCTTGAAGCAATGAAAGATTTTCGTAATAGTGGTGCGCATCTTGAAGCTATGAAGAACCTAAAAAAATTGGATTCGCCAAAAGCGTGACGTGAGAATCACTAACAGAGCCAACTTGGAAAGAGGCAAAAAACAAGACTTAAAAGTGTTCAATTCCGCCGCGCAAAAAAATCTTGAATATTACAATTGCTTGATAATACGATTTATAATCGTCAGCAGGTACAGCCTATAGTATCGTGATTATTCTTATACATAACCGCCACTTATGCAGGGCAAGCTAGCTATTACAATGAAGGCACTATAGAATATTGATTTCCATTCAGGATCAGTATATAAGGGGCTGTCCATGCAAAAAAAACTAATGAGCTTGGTAACAAAAACGACCAAGCAACATAAAGATAAAGTGTTGGGAGCGATTCAGCCCGCACGTTATCTAAAAGGCTTGCATGAACAGCAGGTTGGTCTCAATAAAACCGTCATTATTACTGGGGCCAGCTCGGGCTTGGGCGAAGGTATGACAAGACTCTTTGCCAAGCTCGGCTACAATCTCGCGATATGCGCACGCCGTATTGATCGCCTAGAGCACTTAAAAGCAGAACTGACAGCAGAATATCCTAATATACGCGTCGAGTACCGTGCGCTAGACGTCAGTGATTACGATACGGTTTTTGAAGTGTTTGACGCCTTTGCCGATGATTTTGGCAGTATTGATAGAGTAGTGGTCAATGCTGGTATTGGCGATAGTCGCCGTATTGGCAAGGGACGCTTTGATACCAATCGACGTACGGTCGAAATTAATTTTATATCGGCATTGGCGCAATGTGAAGCCGCGATGAATATCTTTCGAACGCAAAACAGCGGTCATCTGGTCGTGATATCAAGTATGTCAGCGATGCGTGGACTACCCAAACACTTGACGGCCTATGGCGCTAGCAAAGCTGGGCTGGCTCATTTAGCAGAAGGGATTCGTGCAGATATGCTTTTGACCAAACTGCCGATTAAAGTGTCTACTATTTACCCCGGCTATATCCGTACTGAAATTAATGAAAATGCCAAACCATTACCGTTTGAAGTGGATGCTGATACTGGTACTCAGGCAATGGTTGCAGCAATTGAAGCTGGCGTGAGTGAAGCGTGCGTGCCAAGCCTACCGTGGTCAATCGTCGGTCAGGCAATGAAGCGCTTGCCGTTGCGAGTGATGAGTAGGTTAAGCTAATACGATTAACTTGCTCAATGCTAGATAAAAAGAAGCCCACTATTATTATAGCGGGCTTCTTTTTGTGTTTATTTCAAATTATGTTTATCTCAAAATAAGAACGTGAAAATTATAACGTCTGAGGATTGTCTAAAATATGTTTTTCACGCAGTTTTTGACGTAGCACTTTACCCACATTACTCTTTGGTAGTTCACTGACAAATTCGATATGACGCGGACATTTATAGCCAGTCAAATTGTCTAATGCAAATTCGGTAATGATTTCTTTAGTCACGTTATTATCTGCAGGGACAATATAAATTTTGACCGCTTCGCCTTGTCGTTCATCAGGAATACCAATCACTGCGCAATCAATAATGCCATCGCAGTCAAGCATAACCGATTCAACTTCATTTGGGAAAACGTTGAATCCTGAGACCAAAATCATGTCTTTTTTGCGATCAAGTAGGGTAAAGTAGCCTTTTTCATCCATACTAGCGATATCGCCCGTTCGGAAGTAACCATCGCTGGTAAAGTCTTCATTACTGTCTCTATTCAGATAACCTGAGGTCACGTTTGGTCCTTTGATGCACATCTCGCCTGCGTGATTAACGCCCACACGTTTACCATCTTCGTCAATGAGAATAATATCGATACTGGGTACGGGTATACCAATCGTTCCATTAAACTTGCGATCAGTAATGACGTTGGCAGTACCGCCAGCGACACCTTCAGTCATGCCCCAACCTTCGACCATCGGACAGCCAGTAACCTCTAACCAACGTGCGGCGGTCTGCTCAGTGGCTGCCATACCACCCGCTTGAGTGATTCTTAATGGACCAAAATTTAAGTCTTTAAAGCTTGGCTGATCAAGTAAAGCCTTGAATAGCGTGTTCACGCCTGGGAAAATATGGAAGGGTTGTTTTGATAATGTTTTGACAAAGCCCGCCATGTCACGTGGATTTGGTACCATTATAAAAGTGTAGCCTGAACGCATACCTAGCAAACTGAGTGAAAATGCAAAGATATGATAAAGCGGCAATGCCATGACCATATTGATATATACCTCATTAATCTCTGAGGTGACAGGACGGTACCAAGATTCTGCCATCAATGCAGCAGACACTATATTGCGCTGAGTCAGTATCGTACCTTTGGATAATCCTGTCGTTCCACCTGTATATTGCAAGATCGCCAATTGATCTAAGCTAATTTTTGGTGGATGAAAAGGTGGGTTTTTACCTCTTTTCAGCACGTCAGGAAACTTAGTGACTTCATGCTTTGGATCATCGAGTTTATACTTAGGTATTAAACGTTTGACTTGACGCACAATGGTATTGACCAACATACCCTTTAAACCCATCATATCGCCCAGTTTGGACAAGACAATACGCTTGATGGCAGTCTCATCGACGACTTGCTCTAATGCTTGTGCAAAGTTATCGACTACAAAAATAACCTGAGCACCTGAGTCATTTAACTGATGTCGCAGCTCACGCCCTGTATATAATGGATTAACAGGCGTACAAACGTAGCCCGCCCGCAAAATACCGATCATGGTTGGCAAGTATTGAGGGACGTTTGGCATCATTAGTGCTATTACACTGCCTCTAGGAAGCCCTTGTGCTTGTAACCATGCCGCCACAGCAAGTGACGCTTTATCAACGTCACCATAGGTATGAGTGACGCCCATACATATTGTCATTGGATGCATATGAAAACGATCAAAACACTCTTCATATAGCTCCATTATGCTGCTATATTTATCTGGATTGATGGTCTTAGGTACACCCTTCGGGTAATGGGCAAGCCATGGTTTATTCGGCGTCATAATCAGCGTCCTGGAAATTTAAAAGGGATTGAGATATTGCAATAAAGCAGTCTTATCCGTAGCAATGCAATATATCAACGCTGACGTAAATTATTTTTTGCTGAAAAAAATAACATGCTTATTTATTAACTGGTCGCTAAGTTTTCATTATCGTTATACATTTTTCTTAGCTATTGTTAGTAATTCATCATCGGATAGATTGAACAACAGATGGCGTAATAATATATTTTTTACGCTTGAATAAGCTGGATCTAGTGCTTATAACTAAAGTACCAAAAATCGATACATTCGAGCAATACACTAGCATGAATACAATATTAAGTAATATCGGTATAGCAATACTGAGCAGTACATAAATAAAGCTATAACATACAATCTATGTTTCATTAGAGTGAATAAAATTTAGCCATGTTAGCGCGTTTAGATATTAGCGCTCGACTTGAGGAGACGCGATAGCATAATGATTCTCTGATAAGCGCTAATAGGAAAGAATCATTAGCTATCAGCCTGTTCTGTGATCGCTTTTTGAATAGCATCGTATAATTTTTGTGGCACTCGGATAGGTCGCATTGGTATGGTGCTAGTAGAGGCAGTATTTGATTCATTATTAGATATCGATTCTGGCTTCACTAGGTTTTGTACGCAAGCAATAACGATTTTAGTGCAACTTAATAAACTGTTATTGGCTTTGTTAATAGAGCTATCATCTGATGTATGACGATGAATACTTTGATAAAATATCATGCTGGCAGGTTTTAGTTCAACTTTATCGATACGCACATTGATGACTTCATCCAGTAGAATGGCTCTTTTATATTGCAAATCGGCTTGACTCACGACAAAATGCTGTACGTCACCACTATCGGTCTGTAAAAAATAGCCATTAAGACCCAGCTCAGTAAACCAGTCGCGTCGGCAGTTTTCAAAGAATACCAAATGGTTGGCATGATAGACTATGCCACCAGCGTCAGTGTGGTTAATATAGACTTTATAATCAGCAGCAAATAGTGGCGCGCTTGATTTGTCGGATGTTGAGACTGCGTTTGAATCTTTACTCGTAGTGGCTGTCATAGTGATACTCATAAAATGGTTGGATCGCTGTCAGTTAATAAACGCGACTTAATAAATGTGACTTAATAAATGTGACTTAATAAATGTGACTTAACAAAGGTCATTTAATAAAAAGCGATGTATGTGGTAATAGATATAATTGATAGTAACAGTTACTTTATCGTAAGATACAAAAGCACGCAACAGATAGGCTGTCTTACGTCTGTTATCATAGCCACTTAGTTGCCGTTACCTCTCATATATTCGTATCAGCACTGTAGTTTAATTAATTAGTATAGGATGGTTTATGCCTCGTTTTGTCAGTTTTAATATCAATGGTATTCGCGCTCGCCAACATCAGCTTGAGGCTGTACGAGAGGTCATCGATCCTGATGTGATGGGTCTACAAGAAACGAAAGTTCATGATGAGCAGTTTCCACTTCAAGACATAGAAAGTCTTGGTTATCATGTAGAATATTTTGGCCAAAAAGCCCATTATGGTGTCGCACTATTGTCCAAGGTTGCGCCCATCTTTGTACAAAAAGGTTTTCCTAGCGAAGATGTAGAGGCGCAAAAACGTTTTATTCATGCTCGTTATGAATTTGACGGTCGTGAAATTGATGTGCTTAATGGTTATTTTCCGCAAGGAGAGAGTCAAGACCATCCTACTAAATTTCCTATGAAGCGTGCGTATTATGCCGACTTAATGGCTTATATCGATACTTTAAAAGCCGAAGGACGTTCGCTTATTATTATGGGTGATATGAATATTGCTCCAGAAGATATCGATATCGGCATTGGTGAAGTTAATGCGAAGCGCTGGCTTAAAAATAGAAAAACGTCATTTTTGCCAGAAGAACGTGAGTGGTATAGCGCATTAATGTCGCGCGAGTTGACCGATACGTACCGTTTGCACTACCCAGAAAGTACAGAGTTCTACAGTTGGTTTGATTATCGCAGTCGCGGATTCGATGATGACCCTAAGCGTGGTTTACGAATCGACCATATCTTATGTACGTCTGATTTGGTGGGTTCATGTGTCGATGCAGGTATCAGTTATGAGCTGCGAGCCATGGAAAAACCCTCTGACCATGCACCAATTTGGTCAGTATTTGATTTGAATAAGCTGTAGGACATGTCATCAATTAGCACGCTTAATCATTTAGTGGTCTTCAAATGGCTAAATTTTAAGCCTCACAATCTAAATGATGACACGGCCTAGTATTTATAAAATATTTATCTGAAAATTATCAGACTCTGTCTATAACTAATATCAAAAATTAAGTAATAAGGATTTAACGATGGCTGTCGGACATGTTGCAGTACCTACTACTATTTATCCTATCGAAGGAATCAAATTAAGCGCCACTGCAGCGGGTGTACGCTACAAAGATCGTGACGACTTAGTTGTGGTTGAGATAGCAGATAGGGCCACTACTGCGGTTGTGACTACCAAAAATACCTTTTGTGCTGCACCTGTGCGTATATTACGTGAGCACTTTGCGAAAGCCAGTCCGCGCTATTTGGTGACCAACACTGGCAATGCGAATGCGGGTACTGGCGCTGATGGTAAACGTCGTGCTATCGATATCTGTCAGGCTTTGGCGAGTAAAGCGGGTGTGGATATCAACGCAGTGTTGCCATTCTCTACTGGCGTGATTGGCGAGCCGCTAAACAGCGATGCCGTTATTGCAGGTTTAGATGAGGCGCTTGCCAATTTGGCTCCTAGCAATTGGCTGGCTGCGGCGAATGGTATTCGTACCACCGATACGGTTCCCAAGCTTGCTAGTCAAAAGGTTGATATAGATAATCTCAGCTATCACATTACTGGAATGTCAAAAGGTTCAGGTATGATACGCCCAAATATGGCGACCATGCTGGGTTACGTGGCGACAGATGCCAATATCGCTGCTGATTTACTACAAGAGATGCTAATCGCTATCAATGAGCAGTCTTTCAACCGCATCACAGTCGATGGCGATACGTCAACCAATGATTGCTGTGTATTAATAGCGACAGGTGCTGCCAGCTTGGATGTAATCGATAGCCCAAAACATCCGCATTATCAGCCAGTTTTTGCCGCCTTAACTGAAGTGTTCGTACGTCTAGCACAATTAATTGTACGTGACGGTGAAGGCGCTACCAAGTTCATGACCGTGAAAGTCACTGGTGGTAAGACAACACAAGAGTGCTGTGATGTGGCATATGCCGTTGCTCATTCGCCATTGGTAAAAACAGCATTTTTCGCTAGTGATGCCAATTGGGGTCGTATCTTAGCGGCAGTTGGTTATGCGGGTATCGAAGATCTGGATACAGAGCAAGTCGATGTATATTTAGATGAGGTGATGATTTGCCAAAATGGGGGCGTTGCCTCTAGTTATACGGAAGAGGCAGGCAAGATCGTCATGAGCCGCGCTGAGATTACCATTCACATTGATCTTGCCCGTGGTGATGCCAGCGATACGGTTTATACTTGTGATTTATCATACGATTATGTCAAAATTAATGCCGATTATCGCAGTTAAAACTGTTAGGCTTCTTAATTGTCTAATCTATACTTATTACAGAAAGCTAGAGTGCTTATTTTATAGCAAAAAGCTAGAGTGATAATCGCTCTAGCTTTTTGCTACCTACATTGCGGTGGTTATCAATTTACACTCTTATTCAATACGTTTTATTAACATCAGTTGCAAAAGCTGACGTTACTTTACAAAGCAGTCATAGAGAGAAAGGCGTTCTGCCCTCTATACTACCCTCAGTAAATAATAACAGCCAACGCAGAATACCAATTAACTGAGGATTGAATAATGAAAAAATTAGTACTTGCAGCGTTAATGACAACTTTTACCCTTTCAGGTTGTTCTATGATGAGTATGGACAATGAGCGCACAATGGTTGTTGAAGGACAGCCTATGAACGTTAAAGTCGTTAATATCAAAAGCTTTGATATAGAAATTGCCCCACGTAAGGCTGTTTGTGATCTTACTGCCAGTAATGGCATGAAAGTTGAATCACAGTGCTTACAGTACCGTCAGAGCTATCAGAAAAACTTTACCACTCTAAATGGCAACATCCAAGGCTTCACTTATGAGCCAAACTACCGTTACATGCTTGATGTACGTCAAGAAGCAGTGACTGCCGAAGGTTCTAACGTGGTACAACCAGTTTGGATTTTGAACGAAGTTATTTCAAAAACTGCTGAGTAATGTCAGAGATATTAGCTAATATTTATGAGTAGCTAGTAATCACAAAAAAGCCTCTAATTCGTTAGAGGCTTTTTTTGTTTTAGCAATAAATCTAATGGCCTAAATTAGCACTGATTATAGTTAGCACTGGCTATAGTTAACGCTGACACCGTGGGTCGCCGTTGGAATACGGTTATCAGCATAGACCGCAAGACCGCCACGAGCAGTCTCTTTATACTTATCAGACATATCAGCGCCTGTTTGCTTCATGGTTTCTATCGCTTTGTCTAATGAGACAAAGTGCTGACCATTACCTCTACAGGCCAAACGTGCGCCATTAATGGCTTTGACCGCGCCCATTGCATTACGCTCAATGCAAGGGACTTGCACCAGTCCGCCGATAGGGTCGCAAGTAAGACCTAAGTTATGCTCAATACCGATTTCAGCAGCATTTAAACATTTGGCCGGCGACCCATTCATGATTTCTGCCAATGCAGAGCCTGCCATGGCGCAAGCGGAGCCAACTTCACCTTGGCAGCCGACTTCAGCACCAGAGATTGAGGCATTTTGTTTGATTAAGCTACCGATAGCGGTGGCATTCAATAAAAACTTGCGTACACCGTCTTGGCTATAATTGGGCAAAAAGTCACGATAGTAGTGTAGTACGGCTGGAATGATACCTGCTGCACCATTGGTGGGTGCAGTCACCACTTTACCGCCATTGGCATTTTCTTCGTTGACGGCGAGTGCATACAAATCAACCCAGTCCATTGCTGCCAACTTATCAGTCTTTGATATTGGCTGATCTTTTTCGGCGCTCAGCTGCACATGTAAGTCTTTTGCACGCCGTTTGACATCTAGTCCGCCCGGTAAAATGCCTGAATTTTCACAGCCTTGTTTGACACAGTCTTGCATCACTTCCCAAATATTGTCTAAATAGGCGAATACTTCTTCTTTATCATGGAAGTGGCATTCGTTCGCCAATACTAAATCACTGATGCTTAACTCATGCTGAGAGCACTGATCTAGCAGTTCAGCCGCGTTATTAAAAGGGTAAGGCACACGATCAATCGTTGGACTGGCCTGATCTTCATCTGGATCGGTGGCGTCTTCTTCGTTAATCACAAAACCGCCACCCACTGAATAATAGGTCTGCTGATAGCGAGAACCGTCAATCAATGTGGCTCGAAGTGTCAATGCGTTAGGGTGATAAGGCAAAACAGTGTCATCGTACCAGTAGATATCTTGTTCGGTATCAAACGCAACCGTATGAATACCTGATACATTTAGTGTTTTGTCAGAAAAAATAGGAGAAAGATAGTTGCTAGTCAGTCGTGTATCAATGGTGCTGGGCGTATGTCCAAGTAATCCTAGCAGTATGGCCGTATCAGTTGCATGTCCTTTTCCTGTCGCCGCTAAAGAACCGTAAAGCTCAATTTCAATCTTTTCGATAGCCGTCAGTTCTGTTTGCTTGCCTAATGACGCGAGAAAAAGATTTGCAGCGACCATTGGTCCTACCGTATGCGAGCTTGATGGACCGATTCCGATTTTAAATAAGTCAAAAACACTAATCATAATAAATTACCGAAAATTTTAAGTGGGTTAGCAGATTTTATTTGCTGCTTTAATCACTTTTATTGAGAATAGTAATAGATAGCCATCGTTTCGATAAAACAACAAAAGTTAGGTATTAAATGCTATCTATGAAAGTAGTGGAGTAAAGGCATAAAGATAACGATTGAATAATAACTTTTATTTATTTTGAAACTCCGCTATCATGCTCGGAGTCAACTAATATGTAACATCCTGTAAGTTAGTTGTCGTTATAGATTACATAGAATCCTAAACGATCAAAATTGTTTTTAATAGAACATATCCAACCTTATGTGTTTACCAAGGAATATGACCATCATAGAAAATAGTACTTTTAGTTTGTTATATTAAAACATAAATGAATGAGCACGACCCATTATAGATGGGAAGATATAGAATTTCACTATTTATAGCAGTTTTTGGCCACTTATAGTAGTTTCTAGTCACATAGCCTAATTATAAAATTTTCGATTTAACGCATTTTCTATTTTATCAGTTATTTTAGCCTATTACTTTAGCTCAGCTCACATAGGATAAGCGCGCATGCCCTCTCAAAAAGACCACTCGTTATCTTCAGAAAACAGCGCTCAAGATCAGTCAGCTCAAAACATATCAGAAGCGGCAAGTATTGATTCAGCCACTATGAGTCATCCGCACAATCCAGACTTTGAAAATGGTCGATGGTTTCCGACATGGCAGCCTTATAAAGGAGATTTGGACCGTGATCCAGTCGGTATCAATGAATATTTGCCACCATCAAAAAGTGTCTTATTGGGTGTGCAGCATACTTTTGCAATGTTTGGGGCGACCGTATTAGCACCGTTGTTAATGGGGTTTGACCCCAACTTAGCTATCCTAATGTCGGGTATTTGTACAGTGATGTTCTTTATCATCACTGGTGGACGCATGCCGAGCTACTTGGGATCAAGCTTTGCTTTTATTGGTCCAGTCATCGCCGTTACAGCCTATGCGGGCGCAGGATTCAACAATAACTTGAATGTCGCGTTAGGTGGCATCATGGCCTGCGGCATTATTTATGCATTTATTGGGCTGCTGGTGATGAAAACGGGTACAGGCTGGATTGAGCGCTTAATGCCCCCAATCGTCACCGGTGCTATCGTCATGATTATCGGTCTTAACTTAGCGCCAGTAACCATCCAAGGAGTGTCTGCTAACCAGTTCGATGCTTGGATGGCTGTATTGACTGTACTACTTATTAGTGGTGTGGCTGTATTTACACGAGGTATGCTGCGTCGTCTGCTATTGTTGGTTGGCTTGATATTATCATACGGTGCTTATTTTATGATGACTAATGTCATGGGCTTTGAGTTAGCCATTGATTTTAGTGGTGTGGCTGCTGCTTCATGGTTTGGATTACCAAGTATTCATACCCCGCGTTTTGAGATGAGTGCGATTATCTTAATCGCTCCTGTGGCCTTTATTTTGGTTGCTGAAAATTTAGGGCATTTTAAGGCCGTTGAAGGCATGACCAAATCGCGTGTGACGCCTTACATGGGGCGTGCATTCTTTGCTGATGGTTTGGCGACAACTTTTTCAGCAGGATTTGGTGGAACAGGCGTTACCACTTATGCAGAAAACATCGGTGTCATGGCGGTGACCAAGGTATATAGCACAACGATATTTGTGATAGCGGGATTGGTTGCTATTTTGCTAGGATTATCGCCAAAATTTGGTGCCATCATACAGACGATACCAGCAGCGTTATTGGGCGGCGCATCCATTGTAGTATTTGGCTTGATTGCGATCGCTGGCGTAAAAATCTGGATAGACAGCCATATCGACTTTAGCAAAAACAGTAATTTAATTATCGCTGCTGTCACCGTCATCATGGGTACAGGTAACTTTAGCTTACACTTAGGCGGCTTCGATTTGGGCGGTATTGGTACTGCTACGCTGGCAGCTATCGTACTGAATGCATTGTTCAATCAAGGATCTGAGGCGAAGGCTGCCAATAAACAATCTGCCAAATAATGTCCATTACACCCAAATAATTAGTTTTCATTGCGCTTAGTTGAATCTGTGTCATTAAAAAAGCGCCCGTTCTATATATAGAATGGGCGCTTTTTATTGGTAAATATAATCAATTTACTTGTATTTACGCCTATAAAATCGTGCAAAAAATCGATAACGACGCAGTGCACGCGGCTTAGGTTTTAATGAGCCTAAGTAAATGGCAAACATAGTCAGTAGCGCGCCACTCCATTGTAAAGTATTAATCGGTTTATCCAGCCAGCTATAATCAATCACCAATGCCGCGATGGGTTCCGTTAACAGCAATAATCCAGTCAATGCTAGAGACAACTTAGGTATAGAATAGGCAATTAAACCCCATGCAAAGCATTGCATAACAGCGCCATAGACCAGTATCCAACCAATTTCAGACCAGGTATTTGGTAAAATATTGCCGCTATCAAACACAAACATAGGGACAATCATCGCTAATACGCCGCCAATACTAATCAGTTGCATCAACATAAATATCGGCGTCGGTTCAGTGTCATGCGTTTTACGAATAAATGTCATCGAGGCGGCAAGCATTGCTCCTGATAGGATACCAGTGACAAACCCCCAAGTGGCTGCTGTATTATGCGCAAACTCAGGACTGCCGATCATAGCGACACCAAGCATGGCTAAAAACAAACTGACGAGCTGTAGTATAGATTGGCGTTCATTAAAATATAAGAATCCAATTGCCGCTAAGAAAAAAATCTGTAAGCTATTGAGGAGGGTTGAGATACCTGGCCCTACGGCATAAATACTCTCGTGCCAAAGCGCCAAATCCAAACCCAAAAATACGCCTGATAACAAGCTATAAAAAATAGCGCGCCTTGAACGAGGTAGGCGTTGTCCTGTGACTTTGGCTAAGACTGCAAATACAATACCCGAGACAGCCAATCGCCAGAACGACATTGCCCAACCACCAATATCAACATGAGCAACAATCAAGCTGCCCAGTCCAAATATGATACAACCAATGACTAAGCCAATAGATGCAGATCGTGAAGAATCGGTGGCCATAGATTGCCCTTATTTTAGTATTGTTATTTGGAATTTTATTTTGTTAACGTGGGTATTAACACAGGCCATATTGTCGAGGTTTTGAGCCCAAAATGAAATGATTAAAATATAATTTATTTTGATTATTAAATGGGCCATCACAATATAGTCGCGTCACATCCTTACAGGAATGATATTGGCGCAGATGACACTGTTTGTTAACCTATTGGTTTATAATAGGAATGTTTTATTAACCTTTATATTAAAAACTTCAATACTATTAGCCTAGGTTTACTTATGTTTCGACGTTCATTATCAAAACGACAACTGTCTTTCGTATTGAGTTTACCGCTTGCGGTGTCGCGATATGGTTTTGCTACTAGCATCTTGTTTAGTGCATTATTCATCATACCAACTGCACAAGCAGCCAGCTGTAAAATCCCCAAAAGTTACTATAAAAATGTCTCTTGCACAGCGAGCAGTAGCTACTTTTTAGCCATAAAGGATTTCGGTGCGCCAGTGGCTTTGATTAATAATAAAGGCAAAAGTGTCGTTGATTTATCACGCTACCAAAAAGTCGATGCTGACAAGCTATCAGGCGGTTTGCTACCAGTGCAGCGCAACAATAAGATCGGCTACCTTAATATGAAAGGTAGAGAAGTGGTTCCTGCGATGTACGATGTACTGACAGAGAGCCAAGGTTGGGCGCGTCCCGTTTCTGAAGGACGTATCGTGGTAAAAAAAGAGGGCAATTACGGCGTCATTAACACTGCCAACAAAACCATCGTAGCGTTCTCGTCAACGATTAGTGACATTGATAATTATCAGAGTGGCATCACACGTGTACGTAAAAACCAAGCAATCAGCTGGCTAGATGAAAATGGTAAAACGGCGAATGATCCAAATAGTAAGAGTAATAATCAGTCCACAGCAGGGCAGTCTGCTACTAATAACAGCAACAGCTCCTCGGGTTCATCACAATCAAGAAATACAGCGCCCAATCGTTTTACGACGTTGCAACCGCGTCAGCAAGACGGCAAATGGGGTTTTGTCGATGACAACAATGTAACGATGATTACCTATTCTTTTGATGAGGTAAAGCCATTCTCTGAAGAATTGGCTGGCGTGCGTATCGGTAAAGACTGGGGATTTATCAACCTTGGCGGTGAGCTGGTGATTCCTTTTCGTTTCTCGAATAAAGGCGTGTCAGCTGGTGATAGTTACAAAGGTAAGTCAGCGTTCGTATTTGCAGAAGGTAAAGCTTGGATTGGTAACTTAAAGAATGGTACCAAGATGTGCATCGATAAAAAAGGCGATGGCGTTGGTTGTTAAACCTATCATTTAAATCCAAAAGCCAATTAAACCCAAAAGCCAACACGAAATATTTAGTATAAAAAAGAGTGTAAATCCTATGAGTTATCGATAGGTTTTACACTCTTTTTTATTGTCAATATGCTCAGATACTATTAATTTCAAAAATTGTCAATTTCAGACATTGTCAATTGAGAACATATTCTAAATCATCAAATATTATTTAGCCAATAAATGCGTGCTAATCAAGTCGACCATATAAGGCTGATAGTACTCAGGAATATCGTGCGCCATTCCTTCGATTAAGTGAAACTTGGCATTAGGAATAGTTCTAGCAACCACGCGCCCTTGTGAGGCAGGCAGCAGACCGTCTGCGCTACCGTGCAGCACGATCGTTGGTGCTTTAACTTGCTTACTGAAACGACTAATGGAGCCGGAAGCCAAAATAGCATTGAGCTGTTGTACAGTACCGAGCGGATGAAAGTTACGCTGATAACGTATTTTGGCAACCTCACGCACCATGCGTACATTCACGTGTCCAGGCGTACCAACGGTCTTCATAAACCACACACTATGACGCACGATATCGCGTTCAGAGTGACTCTCAGGACGGTTAATGAGCGTATATAGTTGCTTGGGTCTTGGTGGCCTCAAAAAAGCACGATTGGTCGTGGTAAACATTAATGCCATCCGCTGCACTAGGCTAGGATAGCGAGCTGCTACAATTTGGGCAATCATGCCGCCCATGGAGGCACCAAGCAGATGGGTGGCACCAAGGTTCAGGGTTTTGATCAAACGAGCCGTATCTTCTGCCATATCCGTTAGATTATAAGCAACGGGTGCGCCTTTATTGGACAATCCCGTTTGCAAGCGCATCATCATTTTGAGCTGACTGATACGCGGTAAACCTTCAATTTGGACTTTAGAAGACAAACCAATGTCACGATTGTCAAAGCGAATCACAAAAAAACCTGCATCAATGAAGCGTTTGATAAAGTTGTTGGGCCAAAATACCATTTGCGAGCCAAGTCCCATCACCATCAGTAATGGCGGGTCATTGGGGTTGCCGCCTGCCTCAACACAAAGCTCAATACCATCACCAATATCGATCATTGCTTGGTGAAGGTGTTCGCTAAGGTCGGATTCACGCCATTGGTGTTTACCGAATTTTTGCCACTCAGGCGTTGGGTAATGACTTGAGTTTTTAGCCAAGGTCTCAGACAATTCGGTGCCATTGATGTCAGTTGATTTTGTCATGAAGTATCCTAATTAGAGTCGTCTACTAAATCTCAAGCATCTCAAAATCGAGCTTGCCGACACCGCATTCTGGACAAGTCCAATCGTCAGGGATGTCTTCCCATTTGGTGCCGGGCGCAATGCCTTCTTCAGGACAGCCGAGCTCTTCATCATATATCCAGCCACAGACGATACATTCATAACGTTTCATAAATAATCCTATCGATCATTACCAGTGTTGCAGTAAGTTGTTAATGCTCATTTTTAGAGTCACAGTCATCATATTAGACTGTAAAAGCGCACGTAGTTTAGCATATAACCGTGATTTTCGTCGTTAAGTTTACACTTGTATATTGAGATTAATTGGCGTTTATCAAGGCATTTCTCTCTTTCATATTGATATAAGGCCCATCATTCTTATGCTGCAAGCCACAACATCTCTATCAGCTGTGATATAATCGCTGCCGAAAAATCCATAGTGATATCCATGATTCACTACCGTTATACTGTCATTTAAACAATGTCATTTAAACACCGTTATCTAAGCCATATAAACTAAGGGTTATTATGAGCAGCAATGCCGCCGTATCCGCTAACAACGCAGCCGAACCGTCTAATAGTCTCAATACTGATCATCAGTTTTGGCAAATTATTCGTACAGTACCAGACTTCCCAAAAGTCGGCATTGATTTTTATGACATTACGCCACTACTGCGCAGTCATATTAATGAAGTCATCGATGCGCTGCTTGCTGCATTGCCAGATGGGTTGATGGATAAGGTCGACTGTCTAGGGGCTGTGGAAGCGCGTGGTTTCGTGTTTGCAAGTCTGCTGGCAGGTCGATTGGGTAAAGGTATGATTTTGCTGCGTAAACCAGGCAAATTGCCACCGCCAGTTGCTAACAAGTCCTATGCATTAGAGTATGGTAAAGATACCCTTGAGATGCAAAATAATTTGCCACCTGAGCGCGTATTACTGGTTGATGACATCTTAGCCACTGGCGGCACGTTGACGACGGCTTATGAGCTTTGCCTGTCAGCCAGCCATACTGTGGTAGGCGTATTGGTATTGCTAGATTTAGTCGATTTGCATGGTGAGTTTCCAGTGCCTGTATATACGGTATTAAAGGCTTAATCTGAGTTTTTTAGAATGTCTTATCAATTGCACTAACCATATAAAACAAAAGCGCGCTGAATGATATCAGCGCGCTTTTTTAATTATTGTCGCAGTCCAAGTCGTTAAGCTGACTGTTTGGCTTGCTCATAGTTTTTGCAAGCCTGTTCGACCATTGTGCGACCAATCGTTTTTGGAGTCGTGATTTTAAAGTCCTTTGTGGTCAGTATTGGTTTTTCTGACTGCCAAGATTTGATGACTTTATTCTCAGCACCATAGTTCACGTAAGCTCTTTTATAGTAGCTAGCGTCTTTGCAAGAGATCAATAATTGCTGATCGCTATGGTGAATATTGGTTTCTTTATTTACTTTGGTCTCTTTGTCTTCGTTTTTTTGCCCAGTGCTTTTTTGTGCAGTGCTCTTTTGTGAAGGATAGGTTCTACGAATAGACACTGTAATATTTTCGATTCTTTTTTCATCTATGATACTGATGTCGGATTTTTCGATAGAATCTAAATCTAAACTAAAAATAGTTCCAGTAGGACTTTCTGATACTTTTGACCAGTTCACCGCATGTGCGCTGACTACTAGAGCACCTCCTGCCAATAATACTGATAGCCGTTTCATAATAAAGCCTTGCTTCTGCTTGTGGAAAGGAGGCCATAATAGCCAACTTGTTATTAGTAGGCAAATTTCTTTTATGACCCGCTGTCTCTGATGACACTCATAAAGCATCGTCAGTATTAATTATTACTGGTATCAATTATCGCTTATATCAGTGATTAATCATATTAATTACGCAGCGCCGCTAACATTTGGGCAAGCTCATCACGAGCACTGATGAAACCATCAATACCCTTTGGTAATAAATCTTGTGTGACGGTGTCTTGTTGATAAGCCGCACTGAACTCCTCATGGGTCAAGCTCACTCGAGTCATGTCTGCTACATCCAGTGACATGCTCGGCGACAGCTGCTGAATGACGTCTGTATCCATTGCTGCTAGCTCATCGATAAGGTTGGGCGCGATGGTCAGCAAATCACATCCTGCTAGCGCCAATATCTGCTCAGCTGAGCGGAAACTTGCTCCCATCACCTGCGTCTTGTAGTTATGTTGTTTGTAATATTGGTAAATACGTTTGACTGACTGTACGCCCATATCATCTGAAGTGGGTACGTTTTGACGGTTTTGTTGACGTTTTTGCCAATCTAAAATCCGGCCAACGAACGGCGATATCAGCGTCACGCCAGCATCGGCACAAGCAATCGCTTGGTGCTGTCCAAATAGTAAGGTTAGATTACAGTGGATATCTTGGGTCTCAAGATAGCGCGCGGCCTCAATACCTTGCCAAGTAGCCGCCATTTTAATCAACACACGCTCTGAATCGATACCTGCCTTTTCATAGGCTTCCATAAATTCTAAGGCTTTATCAATCGTCGCCTGAGTATCATAAGACAAACGAGCGTCAACCTCGGTAGAGACGCGACCTTCGATTAGCGCTAAAATATCACAGCCAATCTGTATGGTAAGCGCATCAATCGTCGCATCTACATTACCGTTATAATGGCTCATGGTCTCTGACATTATTCCTTGATTGTCAGGATGGATGAGCGCCTTAGTAATTAAGCTTGGATTGGTGGTCGCATCAATAGGCTTTAGACGCGCAATGGCGGTTAAATCGCCAGTATCAGCGACAATCGTGGACATGGTGCGAAGCTGTTGTAATGCGCTCATCAGATATCCTTTTTTCATCAATAATGGGGTTATTTTCTTATTTATAGTGATATTTACTGTTAATTTTGAACTGTAACATAGTTTTGAGCCTATGTTTCCCGATAGTTTGCCCATGCGTGTCTATCAGACGGTATAACTTTGCTAATATTAGTAGGTTTACGCACATTTACACCTATTTACACATGGGCACTGACGATAGTTTTTGTTATAGTAGAGCGGGTCAGCTATCTGGTTGCCGCATTTGTTATTTGATGTATTGTCAGCAGGTAGTAATCAGATATGATAAGACGAGCAGAGTACAATATTTTTGATAGATTGACCTATTGAATACTAGAGCGTGTCCTCAATTCAAGCGATTGTATCTAAATGGGCTAAAAATGGTTAAATTTTGCCAAACATTGTCAAATAGCTGATTAATATCTCGATATTATTTGCGTTATTTTCCTCGTTTGACTTTATATCTCATTTTTATGACCATTTTTAAAATGAGGACATGGCCTAAAATAAATATCGTAATACTCAAATAGTTATAAAACTCAGTAATAATATTAGAAAAAGGATGGGCGGTAATGAGTGAGCAGTCATCAGAGCAAAACATGGACAATCTAAATCAAACCATCGTCGATACCGCAACTGAAAAAGAATTTTTGGACAATATTCGTCAAAATATTGATGCGGTAGACTGCGAAATCCAAACGTTAATCAATAACCGCGCCAAGCTGGCTCAGCAAGTAGCCGCAGTAAAGAAAAACCACAACGTCAATAATCCGACTGCCGATAATAGCAATCCTATTTTTTATCGCCCTGAGCGTGAAGCGCAAGTATTAAAAGCGGTAATGAAACGCAATACTGGTCCAATCGCTGATGAAAAAATGGCGCGTTTGTTTCGTGAAATTATGTCAGTTTGTTTGGATTTAGAAGCACCGCAACGTATTGCTTTTTTGGGTCCAGTTGGCACCTTCACTCATGCAGCCGCACTCAAGCATTTTGGAAAAGCGGCAGATACGGTACCAATGACGACCATCACTGATGTGTTCCGAGAAGTCGAAGCGGGGACGGCTATGTATGGCGTGGTACCTGTTGAGAACTCTTCAGAAGGCGTGGTTAATCATACTTTAGATGGCTTTTTATCGTCTAACTTAAAAATCATTGGTGAAGTTGAGCTGCCCATTCATCAAAATTTCTTAGTCGCTGAACACACCAAGATTGATGGTCTAAGCCGTATTTATTCGCATCAGCAATCATTGGCGCAATGCCGTCATTGGCTGGATGTTAACTTTCCAAATGTCGAGCGTGTTGCGGTATCGAGCAATGGTGAAGCGGCACGTCGTTTGAAAAACGAATGGCATTCAGCAGCGATTGCAGGAGATGTGGCTGCTGTAGAATATGATTTACATAAGCTTTATACCAATATTGAAGACAATCCAAGTAACACCACGCGCTTCCTCATCATTGGTCATGAAGCGATTGCACCATCAGGTCAAGACAAAACTTCTATCGTGGTTTCAGCGCATGACAAAGCGGGCGCATTGATCGAAATCTTAAAGCCTTTGTCGTATCATGGCGTTTCTATGACCAGTATTGAAACACGTCCTGAACGTCCTAATAAGTGGGCATACGTCTTCTTTATTGATATGAATGGTCATGTTGATGAAGCAAATGTCAGTGCTGCTATTGCTGATATTCGTCCGTTGGTGAAAGACGTGCGTGTATTAGGCTCTTATCCAAAAGCGGTATTATAAATGTGATATATGCCCATACTTTTACCATAAATCATAAATCACGGTCATAATCAGAACCAAGAGGCTTAACTCATAATAGATGTCTTACCACATCTAAGGATAAATCATGCAGTCTACTCAATCGACCCAGTCAAATTTATCACCGCTAGTACCAGCCTATGACAGTATTCTGGAGTTGGCACCTTATCAGACAGGAAAGCCTGTTGAAGAGTTGACGCGTGAGTATGGCATCTCAGATGTGGTAAAGCTTGCCAGTAATGAAAACCCGATGGGCTGCTCACCGCATGTGACGCTGGCAGTGACGGAGCAATTGGGTCAGCTGGCGCGTTATCCTGATGGTAACGGTTATTATCTGAAGCAAGCCTTGGCTGATTTTAATGATGTCAACGTCGATCAGATTACTTTGGGCAATGGCTCTGACGATTTGCTCGATATTTTGGCGCGTAGCTTTACCAGTGCTGATGATGCGATTGTTTATAGTCAATATGCGTTTATTATTTATCCGATGTTGGCTAAAATGCAAGGCGCAACTGGTATAGAAGTGCCTGCTCATCGCTTTGGGCATGATCTAAAAGCAATGAGTCAGGCAGTTCAAGATAACCCAAACACTAAGATGGTGTTTATTGCCAATCCTAATAATCCAACTGGTACGCAGCTTGAGCATGAAGCGATGCGTGAATTTGTGGCCAGCGTGCCACGCTCAGTATTGGTGGTATTAGATGAAGCTTATATCGAATACAGCCCTGGAAGTAATAACCGAGCGCTGTTGGATGAATTTGACAATGTGGTCATCGTACGTACTTTTTCGAAAGCCTATGGGTTAGCTGGTCTACGTGTTGGTTATGCGTTAAGTTCGGTAGCAGTGGCGGATCTATTAAATCGCATTCGTCAGCCATTTAATGTTAGCCGTATTGGTCTAGCGGCTGCCGCTGCTGCACTTGCCGATCAGGAATTTATCGAAAAAACTCGACTGATGAATGACGAGCAAATGCGCTGGTTAGAAAAACAGTTTGATGCGCTAGGGTTGGGGTTTGTTAAGTCTCATGCCAACTTTATTATGGTAGAGGTGAAGGTTGAGATGGAGGACATCACGGCTGCTGTGATTCATCACTCATTATTGAAACAAGGCGTTATCATCCGCCCATTGACCGTTTATGGTCTGCCTAACTGGCTGCGTATCACGGTAGGATTGGCAGAGGATAATTTACGCCTCATTGATACCTTGCGCTCTATCTTGACCGAAGATTGATAAGATCATTAGATTTCTTTTAGGCAAGATATTTTTTAAAGAGATGAGCCAATCAATCCGCCACTAAATTTTATGACACGAACGTTGGATTACTTTATCTAAACTGACGTTCGTTTGTACAACGAGAAAAGCCGTGAGTAGCCAGCAAAAACATCAAGAAAACAACAGTCAATCGTTTTTAAATACGCAATCGCCATTATTTCAACAAGTTTGTGTGATTGGACTTGGGTTAATCGGTGCAAGCCTTGCACAAGCCATTAAAGACAATGGATTGAGTCAGCGTTTGGTCGCAGTCGATAGGCATGCGCCAAGTATAGAGGAAGCAATTAAACAAGGATTGCTGGATGCGGGTAGCTCAAGTCTGAGTGATGTGGTTGGTGGTAGTGATTTGATAGTCATTGCAGTACCAGTACAGGCAGTACGAGCAGTGTTTGTTGATATTAAACAGGCGATGGATGACGGACGGCTTGCGACTGATTGCATTATTACCGATGTCTGTAGCACCAAGGTCAATATTATTGATGCTGCCAAAGCCATTTTTACTGATTTACCTGTGGGTCTAGTCCCTGCGCATCCGATTGCTGGTGCTGAAAATTCAGGGTATCATGCTCGCCGTGCTAATTTGTTTGTCAATCATAGCGTCATTATTTGTGAACTACCAACGACCAATGGTTTAGCTATCGCAAAGCTGCGCTTGTTATGGGAGGCGGTGGGTGCAAAAGCGATGCCGATGGACGCATATCACCACGATGCCATATTGGCACATACCAGTCATTTACCGCACTTGCTGGCCTTTAATTTGGTTGAGCAACTGGCGAGCCATGATGATAATTTGGATATGTTTCGTTATGCCGCTGGTGGTTTTCGTGACTTTACACGCATCGCCGCCAGTGACCCTAAAATGTGGCACGATATATTTTTTGCCAACCAAAGCGCGATTGTTAGCGCTCTCGATGAGTATGGTGTCTATTTACAGACCATGCGCCAGCTTATCGTTGATAAAGATTCAACCGCCCTGATGGGACTTTTGGGCCGCGCGCAAGCCGCACGGCGACATTTTGGCCATATGTTAGCCAGCACCCCTTATACGGATACTTCTGCCATGTCAGCTTCTTATATTATTACGCCTAGCAATACCGTTTCTGGCACGATTACCATTCCTGGTGACAAGTCCATTTCTCACCGTAGTATTATGCTTGGTAGTCTTGCCACAGGCATCACGCATGTGACTGGATTTTTGGAAGGAGAAGATGCGCTTGCGACGTTGCAAGCGTTTCGTGATATGGGCGTGACCATTGAAGGACCTGATAATGGCAATTTAACCATTCATGGGGTCGGTATGAATGGCTTAAAACCAAGCAAAACGCCTCTATATATGGGTAATTCGGGCACCAGTATGCGCTTGCTGGCAGGTATATTGGCCGCACAACCATTTGATAGCGTGATGCTGGGCGATACCAGTCTGAATAAACGTCCGATGGAGCGTGTGGCAGCACCGCTACGTGGGATGGGTGCTATCATTCAAAGTACGGGGCATAGTGGTACAGCGCCACTCAGTATCACTGGTCGAGACACGGTCGGCAAACCATTACAAGGCATAGATTACGAGCTGCCAGTCGCTTCTGCACAGATTAAGTCATGCTTGCTGCTAGCAGGTTTATGGGCGCAAGGTACAACGAAGATTACCCAACCAGAAGTCAGCCGTGATCATACTGAGCGTATGTTGTCAGCCTTTGGTTATCCAGTCACCGTCGATGGTAATCGCATCAGTGTGGAAGGTGGCGGTACATTAACAGGTGGCGATATCGCCGTACCTGCTGATATCTCTTCAGCGGCCTTTTTTATGGTGGCTGCTGCCATTAGCCAAGATAGTGAATTGACCTTAACGCAAGTGGGTATCAACCCTACACGTACGGGCATTATTGATATTTTAAAATTAATGCAAGCCGATATCCGCTTAAGTAATGAGACCTATGTGGGCGGCGAACCAGTTGCAGATATTACGATTCGCAGCTCAAACTTAGTCGGCATAGATATACCCGAGCATCTCGTACCACTAGCGATTGATGAATTCCCAGTGTTATTTATCGCTGCCAGCTGTGCGCAAGGTCGTACCGTATTGACTGGGGCAAAAGAGCTGCGGGTCAAAGAATCTGACCGTATTGCAGTCATGGCCGAGGGTTTACAAACGCTTGGCATTGATTGTACGGTGACCGACGATGGTCTGATTATTGAAGGGAAGGGCGTTGAAGGTAATGGCATAAATAACAGCCAACCTATCTTTGGCGGTGGTCAGATTACCTCACATCATGATCATCGAATTGCCATGAGTTTTGCGGTTGCCAGCTTACGTGCATCAAAGCAAATCATTATCGAAGGGGTTGAAACGGTCAATACCAGCTTCCCGGGATTTGCAGAACTTGCCAATCAAATTGGTATGTCTATTCAAGTTGATAGTACTAGCACTTAATGCTGTATCGTTTTTTCTGAATGCGCATGAGTCAGTAGACTTATAAATAAGATTAACGCACTTATTTGCTAGGACACGCCCTAATCTTTAGGTAATTTTATTTCAAAACAGTGGTTATCGTTAGCAATGTGTAGATGTCTATTATGGCATTTACGCATTGCTTTTTAACTTGTATTCTATCCGTAGTGACCCTGCGTGTTTGCCATTGTATTAATATAAAAATTAACAATAGGTGAGGACGCGCTTTGCTCTAAAAAGATGTACTTTATTATGACTACCCAAAACGTCATCAAAAAATCTGTTGCCCCTATTAAAACGACCAGACGCGGTATTGTTACTGCGCTTATCGCTTTTTCTATCTGGGGCGCTTTCCCTTTATACTTTAAGCAATTGTCTGATTATAATGCCACCGAAATCATTGGTCATCGCATTGTTTGGACCTTTGCCTGCTTACTGGTCGTATTGGTAGTTACTAAGCGTTGGCAGTGGATATCGACGCTCAAGCAAAACCCGAAATGGATAGCCTATACCTTTATCTCTGGTGTTATCATTGCTATCAATTGGCTTACCTATGTGTGGGCGGTCAACAATGATCAGATTTTAGAAGCCAGTTTAGGGTATTTTATTGGACCACTCGTTGGCGTTGGGCTGTCGATGATTCTGTTTAAAGAGCGTTTGCGTACCTTGCAGTGGGTGGCGATTGGTTTTGCGTTATTGTCGGTCGTCATTCAAGTAGTTATGCTGGGTAGCTTGCCGTGGATATCATTGATATTAGCCTTTAGTTTTAGCACTTATGGCACCATTCAGCGGCAGACGCCTTTGACCGCAGTCGATGCGATGTTTGTTGAAACTGCCATGCTGTTGCCTATTTTTCTATGGTGGTTTTGGCAGTCTGATGTGGCCAGTAGCCATATCGGCTTTTGGTTCACGCCTTCTATTTGGCTATTAATGCTGGCAGGCCCCATTACTTTGATACCGTTATTGATGTTTAATAAATCTACTAAGTTAGTCGCTTATAGTATTCTTAGCTTTATGAATTATTTGACACCAACCTTTATTTTCTTCTTAGCTGTCTTTTATTATAAAGAGCCGTTTGATTTACATCGTTTAGCGGTATTTGGTCTGATTTGGTTAGGATTGTTGTTATTTAGCATTGATCTATGGCGACATCGTCCAAGTAAACAGTTAAAAGCGGCGCGCCTGCGTGAAGAATCATTATCATCAAACACGCCCTAGTCAAAAAATATAATTAACAAGGATGGAAGCATGTTTCATACCCAATCTGACGTCGTATTTGTAAAAGGCTTAAAAGTAGAAGCAGTGATTGGCGTTTATGAGTGGGAGCGTGCTATTACTCAGCCACTACTCATTGATATCGCGCTTGAGACCGATATTAGCCGTGCCGCTGTGTCAGATGATGTCGAGGATGCAGTAAACTATAAAGCGGTCTGTGATGACGTGAACGAATGGTGTCAAGCCATTAAAGCAAAGCTGCTTGAGCATCTGGCGGGACAAATCGCTGATAAGCTACTCGCCAAATACGCCATCCACCAAGTGACGTTAAGTATTGCTAAGCCAACTGCTATTAAGCAAGCGGATGCGGTTGGTGTGCAAATCACGCGCCATGCCAAAGCTTTGTCTAATGAGCCAGCTGTACATAGTACTGATAATAATCAAACCCACGATGTATAAAGAGCTGGCTGATTTGAATTTTGATACTTTAGAAAAGCAGGCGCTCGAAGCGTTGCAGGCACAATCGGTAATGGCCGTACTATTGGCATTGGGGAGTAATTACCAAGCTGAAATATACCTACCAATCGTGCGAGCGTCTCTAGCGACCTTAGGTGAAATAAAGCTATCTACGGCCTTTCAAAATCCTGATTTTACAGCGACCTTTGAGCTGCCAAAACCTGACTATACTAATCAATGCGTCTATTTATCTCTGAAATCGTCCATGACATTGCAGCAGCTGCAGCAAACACTCAAACAGTTTGAATGTGATTGTCATAGGCAACGCTCAGCAGAACAGTCGATGCTTGTAAAGCAAGTCACAATGGACATCGATGTATTATTAGTTCATTTGGATATGAATCATAATAGCCTAAGCAATAAATCTGAATTCAAATGGATAATCATGGCAGACCGTTATCCATTTAAACGCCATGAAAAAGCGGGGATTAAAGAGTTGGTAGCGAATGGTTTTTGAACGGCTGACTATTATTAAAATTGAAGAATTGATATCGACAATACAAGCGATTGCTCATACTGATGTCTAAACAATGCGACTGACCTAAATAGAAATTAAATCAGTCATCATGAATCATTTAGGTGTTAAGAAGAGCATGAGGCAGAGGTTATAGTCTGCCTAGGTAAGGGGAATACCTTGTCAAAAATAAGCGTAAATACGAAGGTGTAGACTAAGAAAAACACCAACAATGCAGCTTCCATTACAAAGGCTGTCCATAGCCCGACACCATACCATAGCATATATAACGGTAAGCAGATCAAGATTAGGCCGCCTTCAAATCCTAGGGCATGAAACGCTCGTAAGATAAGGGTACGGTCATTAATGTTGAAACGTTTTTCAGTATATTCAAAAGCTGAATTGTAGATAAAGTTCCAAATCACTGCTGCGCCTGAGACCATAATCGCCAAAGGAAGAGATTGTAGTGCATCGCTACCGCTGAGCAGCATGAGAAGAAATGTAGATAATAGAATGGCCAGTATTTCAAAAACAGTCACGTAAACAATACGGCGTTTGATAGGGGTTAGTGTATTCAACCGGAACTCCAATGAGCCTTTTTGGCTTTTATAGATAACAAAAAGCCGGTCCGTCCCGGTTAACATAAAAACAGATAAACATTAAAGCAGTACCACGGTTTCCGCCTGCACCACTATTATAACCAAATTTTTTGATAAATAAAAATGCAGTACACCGTAGTATTTGTAAGCCAACGGTAATTTTATTTCAGTTTAGCATCGATCTCATCTACATCAGCACGACCAATGACGTCCAAATCCTCTAGACACAGTTTGTCGTACTCTTTTGTGCAAAATTCTGGATCAATTTGGCACATCGCAGCTTGTAGCTGATCCAGACGGTTCTCTGATTGCTGAATATGTTCGAGCATTTTAGCAAATGCTTCTGCGACAGGGTCTTGTGAAGACGGGTCGATACCATAGGCCTGAAAAGCCGTCGTGCGTGCTGCGTTAGACGAGGTGTTTTTAGACGGATTTTTATTTCTTGTCCCTGCTTGTGCCACTCTTTCTTGCTGCTTCGCATCCTGTACTTTGGTGGCGATGGGATTGCCTTTTTCATCATGATGATCTGAGATCATACGGGCTGCACTACCGACCATCGTAGCACCTGCTGGTACCGGTTTTACCACCACTGCATTTGAGCCTATTTTTGCGTTTTTACCGACCGTGAATGGCCCCAATACTTTTGCTCCAGCACCAACCGTGACACCGTCTTCTAGCGTTGGGTGGCGTTTGCCATTATTCCAAGAGACACCGCCCAAAGTCACACCGTGATACAAGGTGACGTCATTACCAATCTCAGCAGTTTCCCCAATGACGACGCCGACACCATGGTCAATAAAAAATCGTCTACCAATTTTGGCAGCAGGGTGAATCTCGATGCCAGTGATGATGCGTGAGCCGTATGAGACGACACGTGCTGCAAGTTTTTGTTCATTGTTCCAAAGACAATGTGCCCCGCGATGTAAGATAAGCGCGTGGATGCCAGGGTAGGTCAAGATGACTTCCAGACTATTACGTGCCGCAGGATCGCGGTTGAATACTGCATCAATGTCTTCTTTTAGATCTTTTTTGATGCTGGCAAACGATTTGAACAATTTGGCTGGCAGTGACATACAGTGTCCTATCTATTCATCGGTAAAATGTCTGTACTAAAAGTGGTGTTACGAGGGCATATCTTTAATTCTAGCGATCATATCTAAATGGGCTAAAGCCGTCATATATGAATCAGTCGTCATTATATCTAATAATGATAAAATCTTATTTTCGCTCGGCTCTTTTTAGTTATATCAGCTTTACATCATAAAATATAGTGATGAATTATCATATCGAAGCTTGCTTATAAATAAATACTATTTGACTAGTATCCACTTTGTGCCCAGTTCTAGAATTAAAAAAGAGACTTAGTCTTTGGAGAGCTTAGCAATTAAAGCGCTCAGTAACTGGTATTCTTTTTGGTCAAGTTGTATACGCGAGCCAAGTCTGGACAATCGCGATGGTAATGATTTTAAGTGTTCGCTATCTGCCAAACCACGCTGAACCATCAGCTCAGTTGTTCGCTTGGTCAGCTGTTGCAGCTGCTGTTGGGTAATGGCTGGCTCATCCCACTGCTGACGTATATGTATGTCTACGGTATTATCCTCTAGTTCACTGTTAGCCGTTTGAGCATGTGTCTGCGCGTAAGCAAAGATAAAGCTGGCGATTACTTGTACGGCTGAGGCGACATTTAATACAGGGTAAGCGGGATTGGCATCGATTTGAATATGATAATCTGCATAAGCCAGCTCTTCATTGGTCAAACCACGGTCTTCACGACCAAATAAGATAGCAATGTTTGGCTTGTTGGCTTGCTCATGATTGAGAGCATTTTCTGTATTTGATGCAGATTGGCTATCAATAAATTCTAGGATAATTTTGGCCGCTTGCGTGGGTGTGACCACAGGACGCGGTAAATGACGGCTGCGACTGCTTGCCGCAAACACCAGCTGACAATCCGCGATAGCAGATTCTAATGTTGGTGAGATGATGGCAGATGACAGCAGCTCACTACCGCCTGCCGCATGAGAAATACTGGATTCATCGATTGGCAACTTAGGGTCAACGACGGTCAGACGTGATAGACCCATGGTATGCATCGCCCGTGCTGCCGAGCCAATATTGGCAGGCAAGGTCGTATTAACCATGACCACTTGCACACAAGAAAGATAATCACTCACGGCATGGACTGATAATGCTGACGCTGTAGATGGTATAGGATTGTGACTCATTATTGCCCCAATCGTTGATTGATTGCTTGTTCAGCGCGTTTTAATGCGACGGCGATCTCTTCAATCAGACTGGCCTGCTCACTGATAAGACGTTCACGGCAGTGCTCTTGTAATTGTCTACAAAGACGAACCAGTTGCGTCGTTCCCAAGTTGGCACTTGCGCCTTTTAGAGCATGAGCAATCTCAAAGCCGTTGGCGTTGTCATTTTCTTGCTGAGCCACTCGCAGCGCGACCACTCGCTGCTGACTGTCAGTGATATAAACTTGTATCAAATCGGCAAAGTCTTCTTCTAATAAGTCACGCATGTCTTCAAACTGCTCGTTATTGATAATTTCTTCATCAGTTTGAACCATCAGTTGGTTATTGGGCTTTTCGTTCATGGTTTTATGTCCAGTTTTTAAAAGTTGAAGCCGATAAAATGACTATAGTATTTTTTATTTGTAAATAACAGGCTAGGGCATGTGATCAATTAGCACACTTAATCATTTAGTAGTCTTAAAATGGCTAAATTTTGCCAAACGTCGTCAAATAACTGGTTAATATCTCGATATTATCTGCGTTATTTTCCTTGTTTGACTGTAATTTATCTCATTTTAAGCCTCACAATCTAAATGATGACACACCCTAGTTGTAATGAAAATGTAAGTTGTCTTCGCTAAGCATATTCTTTAATTGCTGTAAATTATCATCATTGGGGTAGATACGCCAGTGCTCAGATAGTCCGACATTCGCAATGCCAAAATCTTCATAAATACTGAGTCCAAGCGGCAGGCAGTTATCATTAATGGAGGCGTCTGTATTACTCAACGCATTATTGGCATAACCATGTTGAGTCAGCCCTTGATTTGCTTCGTTTTGATAAAGGGTGTCTTGATTCATGTCACTTTCTAAAGCCAACAAGTCATTGCCGTTCTCATCGTACAAGCTGCCGCCCATCGAAGGATTATAACCGCTATTATTACTTTGCTCATCTTCCTCATTATTATAAGACAGACGCGGCGCTGGGATAATGTCCGTTTGTGCTGATTTAAGTAACGGTTGCAGATGTGTGAGCAAATTAATATCACTGCCTTGAATTTTGATACTGATCTTTTTGAGCCAACGCAAGCGTGCGTCAACCATACTCATGGCGCTATCAAGACGCGCAAATAAACGTCCATCACGCTCACGGATACTGCCTTTGATAATAACCACTTCATCGACTTTTAGCTGATCTTTCACGCGATTAAAACGCTCTGCATAACAGCTCACTTCAAGACGAGAAGTGCCGTCATCTAAGGTAATCACATTGCGATTACCGAAATTGGCAATATCTATAATCAATCCCGCAAAATAGCAGCTACCGTTATAGCCTGTATCCGTCAACTTGTCGAGACGAGCGCCTGAAGTATAGCGTTTGAGCTCATCTAAGTATTCATTGATTGGATGGCCAGTTAAGTACAGACCCAAAGTGTTCTTTTCTGCTTTTAGGCGATGTTTATCACCCCAAATCAGTTCAGCAGTCATGACAAGTGGCGGTGCCGCGACGACACCATCCATTTCACCAAACAAATCCATCATACCGATTTCGCGGTTTTGACGGTCTTGCTCAGCGGCTTGTACCGCGCTTGGTAGCTGACTCATCAGCGCACCGCGAATCTCGTACGCTTCGTCGCTTGGCAAATCAGGACGTAGGGTAGTCGCAAAGTCATCAAAACAGCCTGCGCTCACTAACGCCTCAAGCGTGCGTTTATTAACCTTCTTGATGTCTACTCGGCGACAAAAATCATATAAATCCTTAAATGGACCTTCACGGCGGCGCGCTTCAACGATAGATTCAACAGCACCTTCACCAACACCTTTAATCGCACCCAAGCCATAAATGATATTGGTTGGGGTATCGGCGACAAAATGCCATTCACTGCGATTGACTGATGGATTAACGACGGTTAGTTCGAAATTTTCGCGGCAGTCGTTGATAAAGAACACCACATTGTCAGTATTGTTCATATCAGACGTCAATACCGCTGCCATAAATTCAGCAGGATAATACTGTTTTAAGTAAGCCGTTTGATAAGCCAAAACACCATAAGCAGCTGAGTGCGAGCGGTTAAAACCATAACCGGCGAATTTTTCCATCAAGTCAAAGACGCCCCCTGAAGTGACTTCATCGATACCTTGTGAGGTTGAACCAGTAATAAAGATATCGCGCTGTTTGGCCATCTCTTCAGGTTTTTTCTTACCCATGGCACGGCGCAGCATATCCGCACCGCCCAAGCTATAACCTGCCATAACCTGAGAGATTTGCATGACTTGTTCTTGGTAAACAATAACGCCGTTGGTGTTCTCTAAAATTGGCTCAAGATTGGGATGGTCATAAATGACTTCCTCACGACCATGCTTACGGTCAATATACATATCCACCATGCCCGCATCTAGTGGGCCCGGACGATACAGCGCACACATAGCGATAACGTCTTCGATATTGGTCGGCTGCAATTTGGCCAGATACTTTTTCATACCCATACTTTCTAACTGAAAGACGGCAGTGGTTTTGGCATCTTGCAATAGTTTATAGGCTTTTTTGTCGTCTAATGGCAAATCTTCTAATACCAAGACATCTTTGCCTTCTTTAACACGGCGCAGATTGATGTTTTCAACCGCCGCATTAATAACGGTTAAGTTGCGCAAACCCAAAAAGTCAAACTTGACTAGACCGACAGCTTCGACGTCATCTTTGTCAAATTGGCTGACGCGGTGACCTTCATCATCACAATAAATGGCGCTAAAATCCGTGATCTTATGCGGGGCAATGAGTACGCCACCAGCATGCTTGCCGACATTTCGGCAAACACCTTCCAGCTTGATTGCCATCTCCCAAATCTCAATGGCATCTTCATAATCCATATTATCAGGATTAGAGATTAAGTCTTTGAGCTGAGGCTCTTGCTCAAGTGCTTGGCTAAGGGTAATGCCAGGCGTTTTTGGGATCAATTTAGATAATTTGCTGGCAAGAAAGTAGGATTTGCTTTGTACGCGCGCCACATCTCGCACCACCGCTTTTGCCGCCATCGTACCAAAGGTAATGATTTGCGAGACCGCTTCACGACCATAGGTTTGCGCCACATAATCAATGACTCGATCGCGACCTTCAATACAAAAGTCAATATCGAAATCGGGCATCGATACCCGCTCAGGGTTTAAGAAGCGCTCAAATAATAAGTCGTAATGGATAGGGTCTAGGTCGGTAATGTTTAAGGCATAAGCGACGAGTGAGCCTGCACCAGAACCGCGACCTGGTCCAACCGGCACGCCATTGGCTTTTGCCCAGCGGATAAAGTCCATGACGATTAAGAAGTAACCTGGGAATCCCATAGACAAGATAACTTCCAGCTCGTATTCGAGACGTTCGTCATATTTTTGGCGAAAGTTGCTCCAATTATCGCTACGTGCTTCAATCGGAAACAGCTTGTCTAATCGATTATTCAGCCCACGGACTGACTCTGCGCGGAAAAACGATTCAATGGTCTCGCCTTCTGGAACGGGGAAGTCGGGTAGGACGTTGATGCCAAGTGTCAAAGTCACATTGCAGCGCGTTGCTAAGCGCAAAGTATTATCAACCACCTGCGGCAGATCAGTAAATAACTGCGCCATCTGGTCTTGAGTCTTAAGATACTGCTCATCTGAATAAGTTTGCGGGCGATTTTGATCAGCAAGTACATATGAGCCTGCGATACAAACGCGCGCTTCATGGGCATCAAAATCATCTTGCTCTAAGAAGCGCACGTCATTATGCGCAATGATAGGAATATTATGTTTGGCACCTGAGTGGATAGCCGCTTTAATAAAGGCATCCTCGCCTGAGCGATTGGTACGCTTAATAGCAAAGTATAAGCGATCATCGAACTGTGCTTGCCATTCAGTCAGTAGCTCGTCGGCTTTTTCTGGCATAGAGCCGACGAGCGCTTGACCGACATCGGATTTCTCAGTAAATAAGACAATAACACCTGCTGCGTGCGCTAAAATATGGCTGCGTTTGACGACCGGCACGCCATGATTGGCAGCATCAGCACGGCCTTCAGTGAATCCGAGTGAGACAATACGCGTGATATTTTGATAGCCCTCATTGTTCATCGCTAGTAGCGTTAGCCGCGTGTCTTCATTATCCATGATGACTTCACTACCGATAATCGGCTTGATACCAGCGCCTAAACAGGCGCGATAAAATTTCACCGTCGCATAAAGGTTGGATAAATCAGTCAATGCAAGCGCACGCTGATGGTCAGCCGCAGCGGCTTTGACCAGCGGCTTGATGCGCACGATAGAATCGGTGATTGAATATTCGCTATGAATACCAAGGTGTACAAATGACATAGAGGACTCTTACGGATACGATCAAAAAATAGGCTGATAATAAAATAAATATAATATTATCAATGGTTTAAGCTAGTAATGTATTGCAAATAATACGGCAGAATGCGTATTTATTCATTTTGAATCAGGTCGTTAATGATAGCATTATTTACCGTAGACAGCCACCGATTGAACGGAGTAATCGCTATGAGCTCGGTGCTTTCTTCTTATTAAAAAGCCTTCTATACAGTAATATAGAAGGCTTTAGTAGGCATGATATTTGTGATTAGTGGGCTAATTATTAGTGTTTACCATATTTATCACTATATTCTATCCAGAAGTCTGCATTCTCAACGCCAGCTTTTCTGGGATCAAAGATAGGGTTGATTCCTAGTTTCATTTGTCTGTCATAATCTTTTAGCACTTTTATAGCAGGTTTACTGAGTAAGACGATGGCGATGAAGTTAAGATAACACATACTACCAAAGCCGATATCGCCGAGCGCCCACATGACACCCACAGACTGTACACTACCGGTCAAGCACACCACAAGGAAGATGATTTTTAGCAAAGGTTTTAGCACAGGATAGCGCAGTTTTTGATCGAGATAGACCAGTGTAGTTTCAGCGATATAGTAATAAGCAATCAGGCAAGTAAAAGCAAATAAGAAGATAGCAATCGCCACAAAACCACTGCCATATTGGCTAAATACCGTTGAGACAGCGGCTTGAGTAAATGCCGTACCCGCTTCGACACCTGGCATGTTTTCTACCAGTACCATGCCTTCTGAAGGAATCACGTTATACATGCCAGTTGATAAAATCATTAAGGCTGTGGCAGTACAAACAATAACCGTGTCAATGTAGATAGAAAAGCTTTGTACCAAGCCTTGTTTGGCGGGATGAGAGACTTCTGCAGCAGCTGAGCTGAAGGTTGCTTCACCCGCACCTGCCACGTTAGAAAATACGGCACGGCGAACGCCCCAAGAGATTGCTAGACCGACGATACCGCCAAATACGGCATCCATACCAAAGGCGCTTTTAAAAATAAGTGCAAACATTGCTGGCAGGTTTGAGGCATTAAATACTAAGACGATGACCATCATCATAACGTAGCCAATGGCCATGATGGGAACAACTTTACTAGCAAAGCCAGCGATACGTTTGATACCACCAAAGATAATAAATGCCAGTAGCAGAACGATAATCGCACCAGTCACGATAGGTGGGATGTTAAAAGCCGTATTAAATGAGTCAGCGATAGTGTTGGCCTGCACACCCGGTACCAGAACGCCATAAGATAAGCAGGTCACCACCGCGACCAAGATAGCAAACGGTTTCATCCTAAGCCCGCGCTCAATATAAAATGGTGAGCCGCCGCGGTATTGATCGTCAACGGTGTGCTTATAGACTTGTGCAAGAGTCGATTCTATAAAGGCGCTAGCCCCACCGAGTAGCCCCATGACAACCATCCAAAATATAGCCCCAGGGCCACCTGCGGCAATTGCTGTTGCTACACCGGCGATATTACCAACACCGATTCGACCAGACAGAGCCATACTAAACGCTTGAAAGGAGCTGATACCTTGGGTTGATGTTTGCTTATCAAATAATAGTCTTACCATCTCCTTAAGATAGCGAAATTGGACACCGCGTGTGATCACTGTAAAGTAGATACCGACACCAAGTGCTAAGTACACTAGAGCATCGCTCCATATATAACCAACCAAGGTATTAATAATCGCTTCCATGACGTTACTTCCTTGTAAGTATGTGATAAGAGACTTAATTTGTTGATAACCTATTAATAGGTGGGTTTATTAATTCACCACCCAAATAGTTTTGGTCTGAGCATACTGTGCTAAAGCTTCAAGCCCATTATCACGACCACCAAATCCTGACTGTTTATAGCCACCAAAGGGCGTTGTAATGTCGCCTTCTGAAAAACCATTGATAGAGATGGTGCCCGCTTTGATAGCTGAAGCGACTCGATAAGCCCGTTTGATATTTTGTGTATAAAAAGAAGCTGCTAGACCATAATTGGTCTCGTTTGCCAGTTTGATGGCTTCATCTTCGGTCTCAAAGCTAGTAACTGCCAGTAAAGGACCAAAAACCTCTTCTTTAAAGAGCGTCATATCGGCGCTGACATTATCAAAAATCGTCGGTTCGATATACCAACCGCTACCTAAATCCTCACGAATAGAACCGCCTGCGATAAGCGTTGCACCTTCATCTTTAGCGGTTTTTAAATAATGGCAAACTTTTTCGAAATGGGCTTTTTCGATCATGGGTCCAATAGCAGTATCGACATCGTAAGGCGAGCCGACCTTCCATTCTTTAAGACCTTCTTTTAGCTGGTTAAGTAAGCGCTCTTTTTGGCTACTATGGACGAGCAAACGTGAGCCACAGCTACAGTTTTCACTCATGTTCCAAAACGCGGCAGACAGTATGTCGTTGATCGCGGCTTCATCAAGTACGGCATCATCAAAAACGATTTGTGGGCTTTTGCCGCCGCATTCTAAGACGATCTCTTTTAAGTTACTTTCTGCTGCATAATGTAAAAATAAGCGTCCGACTTCTGTTGATCCAGTGAATGACACCATATCGACATCCATATGCCGACCAAGAGCTGCGCCAACATTTTCACCAAGACCACAAACCATCTGTATCGCTTCTTTTGGTACGCCAGCTTCATAGGCAAGCTCTGTCAAACGGTAGGCAGATAACGACGTCAATTCAGCTGGTTTGACGATAACAGAGTTGCCCATGATGAGCGCAGGGGCGACTTTCCACGCATACATTTGCGCAGGGAAGTTCCATGGTAGTACGGCACCGACGACACCAATAGGTTCTTGAACGATAAGACCCAACGCTGCGCTACCAGTTGGCGCTACTTTACCAAAGACTTTGTCCGCCGCTTCGGCATACCATTCAAAAGTCTCAATCGTTGCTGGGATATCGGTATTTAAGCATTCGGTAATGGGTTTGCCCGCATCCACACAATCTAATGCTGCAAGCTCTTCGCTATGTTCGTGCATGAGTGCACACCAACGCTGCATAATGGCTTTGCGTTCAGCAGGTGCCAAACGGCGCCATTCACCATTCTCAAAACTGTCGCGCGCCACTTGTACAGCGATATCAATATCTTCGCTAGTACCAGACGCAATCTGACCAATCAAGCTGTTATCAATTGGAGTGTGATTGTCTACTGTGGCTGTTGATATATTGTCAGCGGCTATTAGATGACCTGCCCAGAGTTTTTGTTGTTTGGCTTGCTCGAATACTTGCTCTTTGGTTATGCTCATTTTTTAATCCTTATATACTGAATGCGCGACCATAGATATCTATAAAGTCATGCCATTCAGCAATGGTTATCCTTAACAGTATTTTTATAATACAAAGTGTTATTTAGATAATAGTGCTAAGAATTCTGATTTTTCATCGGCTGGCATATCCGTCAGTGGTACACGCACGGAACCAACGTCAACGCTGCCTTTTAAGCAACCTGCTTTGGCTTTTTGGTTGTAATTACCAGATTCCATAGAATGAATAGCAGGATAAATATCACTCATAATTTGCTTAGCTTTATCCCAATCGCCTTGCTGGGTGGCATTAAACAAGGCCACTTGCTCTTCAGGGAAAACATTTGCTGCGCCAGCAATCCAGCTTTTTGCGCCCCAAAAGAAGAAGTCCACTGGTTGATCGTCGCAACCACAAACCACGTCAAAGTTATCAAAATTGGCTTGTAACATACGTAGCGCATGACTAAAGTCGCCGCTGCTTTCTTTTACACCAATGATGTTAGGATGCTTGGCTAGATGAGCCACGGTATCAAACTCAATACTGACGCCGACACGCGCTGGAAAGTTATACATAATAATCGGCAGTTCACTGGCATCTGCAACTTTTTCAAAGTGAGCGATGATACCGTCTTGTTCAGGCAAGCTATAAGGGGTGGCAGACAGCATCAGCCCGTCATAGCCTAAGGTTTTTGCTTGTGTGGCAAGCTCAATAGAGTGGTCGGTCGATAAACTGTTAATACCAGCGATAAGGGTAACTTTGCCTTTTGCTGCGTTGGCGATAGTGGTTAGAACCAGCTCACGCTCTGCTGCTGAAAACGTATAATATTCACCCGTGGTGCCGCAAGCAACGATACCAGCGACTCCTTTATCAATAAAGGTTTCCACCAATGTGGTCAGTGTTTTTGCATCTACGTTGCCGTTACTGTCAAATGGAGTAACGATTGGGACCAGAATGCCATTTATGTTCATGAGAGTATCCTTATAGCTGTTGATTTAATGGTGATTCACTATCGAATCGATTGAGTTTTTGTGCATAATTATGGGTCTTACCATGACTGTTTTTAAAAAGCCTTCTTAAAGCGGCTTAGTTGATATGGTGCTGGGTCGATAGTATGAATATCATCAAAATAATAATTGGCAATCATCTGTGCGCTGACAACCGCTTGCGTTAGCCCTAAATGCTGATGGCCAAAATTTAAAAATATTCGATCAACCTTATCGATGACAGGTAAAGAGTCCGCTGTTGAGGGGCGAAAACCCATCCACGACATATTATTGCTGGCATCTAATGAAGTCTTTAGCATGGGCTGCGCTTGTTGCAGAAGCATTTGCGCCCGCTGCATATTGGCGGGTGCTTCTAATCCTGCATACTCTACAGTGCCTGCCAAGCGCAGACCTGCTCGCATCGGCGTCATGATAAATCGTCTGTCCATACTTGATACAGGAATCCGTAAGCGCGCGCTTTCTTGCGGTAGCATGAGGTGATAACCACGCTCGGTATCTAGTGGTACGTTGACGCCTGTTAGCTGTTTGGCAAGGAGTTTTGAATGGGCCCCTGCTGCTAGCATGACTTTGGTAACGCTCATGTCACCTTGACTGGTGGTTAGATGAATACCAGTGTCACTAACGATTGCATCAAGTACGCGGCAGTGTTCAATTACTCGGCCGCCCAACTGTCTAAAGGTGTGACTCAGCTGATTGATGACCGCGGTCAAATCGGTAATATGGCCTGTATCTGGAAAAAATAATGCCGCCAATTGATTGTCTTGCAAGGCAGGCTCATGTTCTTGTAGTGCATCTTTACTCAATAATTCGTTAGCCACGCCTATATCGTTTAGGCGCTGACCATGTTTGGTTAATAGCTCTATGCTATTCGGATTTTCTACAGTTAGTAATGAGCCGTTTACTTGTACCCATTCATTGAGCTGCCATTCTGTAGCAAAGTCTTGCCACGCTTGAAGACTGTTTTTATTCAAGCTCAATAATGCTTGATGAATACGCTCAAATGGCTCAGGACGCATATTCAGTAACAGCTGTGTAGCCCAAGGTAGAAGGCGTGGTAAATAATGCCAATCTAAGCGCAGCGGCCCTGTTGGATTCAATAACATGGCTGGAATATGGCGAAGCATACTAGCATCAGCAATAGGAAAGACTTGTTCGGTTGCGATATGTCCTGCATTACCGATGGAGGCGCCTTGACCAATCTCATTGGCTTCCAGCAATACTACTTTTACCCCTCGGGCTTGCAAGGTGACTGCCGTGACAAGCCCGATGATGCCGCCACCGATAATATGCAAGTCGAATTGTGAGGTAGTCATAGGTGCTCTCTATAGTGCTTAAATCAACGCGGCTCGAATGTTTATTTGCCCAAAAACGGTTTGCCTAGAAACTGCTGTACTTAAATTTTGATATGCTTAAATGCGATACGTTGATAAATAAATGTGGACATAGACCTATTAAGACGAAATGCCCCATTTAAAAGGGTCGTCTGCTTGGATTATCAAGGTGGTTTCCGCGCAGACATACGCATGACCACAAATGGTTGGGATAATGGCCTTTTCGGGGTAGATGCTATCGTCAGCCTCAGCCTCATTATCTTGCTCAGAGGCATATCGATAACTGCCTGTGAATACGCTATCGACCACGCCTTGCTGCTGCCATAGCTGCTCAGGTGCTAAGCGGTTATCTGCGGCGAGGCAAGCAAGTTTGGCGCTGGTGCCAGTGCCACAAGGCGAGCGGTCATACGCTGCACCGGGACATAACACAAAGTTTTTGCTATCGATGTGAGCATCCATGCTGTCTGCAAACAATTCAATATGGTCAATTTCGCTACCGTTTTCGCCAGTGATATTGGCCGCGATTAAGGCCTGTTTTATTTGCATGCAGACATCGGTCAACTTTTTAACATTGCTCGCCTGAATGTCTTGTCCGTGATCACTCACCAAAAAGAACCAATTACCACCCCATGCGATATCACCATGGACAACACCCAACTCAGGCACTTCTACGGCAACTTGTTTTTTATAACGATAAGAAGGCACGTTTTGTACACTACAACTGCCATCATCATGCAAGGTTGTTTGAACCAAACCCACTGGAGTCTCAAGCCAATGCGTGCCTGCTGAGATTTTTTGTTGATACGCAAGCGATGCGATGACACCGATAGTGCCATGTCCGCACATTCCCAAATAGCCTGCATTATTAAAGAAAATAACGCCTGCTGTGGCTTTAGGATTGGTAGCAGGTAATAGTAGGGCACCGACCAATACATCATTACCGCGGGGCTCTAAAATGATGCTTTGACGTAAATGGTCAAAACTCTGTTTGAAGTCATACAGTTTTTCTTGAATGGTTTCACCGACGAGCGTAGGAAACCCAGCGTAGACTAGGCGAGTAGGCTCACCACCCGTATGCGAGTCAATAATTTTGAAATTAAATAGGGGCGCATCCATGACCGACATCCTCATTCATCCGTGAAAAATCACATTGCATTGTTGTGTACTGTTGCGTAATAAACCTTATCGCTCATACTCTATTAGCGTGGTCTGTTTATAGATTGAACTTTTTTGATGGGTGCGTCTTGCTGTTTTTTGATGAAAAAATGCGCATTCCTGCATAGTTGGTCGGTGTACACTAGAAGATATTGTGCAGAGCAATAATGAGAGAAAAATGCAGCCTGATCATCAAAGAGTGAGTAATCGATGAGAAAAATGAGGATGCGCTCTAGATAAAATCAACATGAAATTGATGTGACAAGGAGGACATGGAATGACAGATGTATTGGAAGAGACAGGACTTGCCACGTTGACAACGTCATTGCGCCATCGCATGGCCTCTTATTATCCAGAGAGTAGAGAGGCGTTTATTGGTAATGTCTCATTATTGCTACCTTTGCTTGATATGCTAAAAAACGTGGTGTTTTTTGTGAAAGATGAACAGGCACAGTATCAGCTGGCAAATAAGACGCTATTAAAGCGCTGTCAGTTAAATCAGCATAAAGATATTGTGGGGTTTACGACTGAGCAGGTGTTTTCTCACCAACAGAGTAAGGATTACATCTTGCAAGATATGAAGGTGTTACGAGAAGGACGCTCAATTATTGATAATTTAGAGCTGCACAGTTATGCCTCAGGTACATTAGGCTGGTGTATTACCAATAAGCTACCTATTTATAATAGTCAGCATCAGATCATCGCCATGGTCGGTATTTCTGTAGATATTGATGAAGACAACGAACGTATTTTACGTAAACACGCACGTTTGGCTGAAGTGGCGCAATTTGTACGCCTTAATCTTGATAAGAAAATCAATATAGCAGAATTGGCGGAGCTGGCACATCTGAGCTTGTCGCAGTTAGAGCGAACCTTTAAAGCAGTATTAAATATGTCACCATTACAGTTTGTACAAAAGCTGCGATTGGAGTATGCCGTTAAACTATTGGCTATGCCTGAGATGTCAGTCACGCAAATCTCGTTAAATTGCGGCTATAGCGATCACAGTGCCTTTAGCCGCCAATTTAAACAATTTACAGGTATGTCACCCAGCCAGTTCCGCCAAATGCATTTATTATTAAAGAATTAAATCAATAGCCAACCACTGCTGCATCGACGATACGCGGATCAGAAGAGCCATAGACGCCATCTGGGGTAATCATAATCGACTGGGTTGAACCCATCGTGGCTTGCGGGCTAACCTTATGTCCCATTGACTCTAACTTTTTAATGGTATCTACGTTGAGTGCTTTTTCGATTCGAATCTCATCGGGCAACCATTGGTCATGGATACGCGGCGCATGAGTTGCTTCAGCGATATTCATATCATGGTCGATAACGTTAGAGATGACTTGCAGAACCGTCGTGATGATGCGGCTGCCACCTGGGCTACCAGTGACGATGTAAGGCTTGCTGTCTTTGAATACGAGCGTCGGACTCATAGAGGATAGCGGGCGTTTATTGGCTTCAACGGCATTTGCTTCACCGCCCAATAATCCATAACCATTTGGCACGCCGGGCTTGGCAGAAAAATCATCCATCTCGTTATTGAGTAAAATACCTGTGCCTTCAGCGACCAGACCCGTACCGTAAGTGAAGTTGAGCGTATAAGTATTGGATATCGCATTGCCGTCTTTATCAACGACAGAGAAATGCGTGGTTTGATCACTCTCATATGGTAGGGGATTATTGGCTTTAATAGTAGACGCTGGTGTGGCTTTATTTGGGTCAATCAACGTGCGTAGCTTATCGGCATACGCTTGTGACGTTAAGCCACTTGACGGTACATCGATAAAATCAGAATCGCCTAAGTATTCAGCTCGGTCAGCATACGCCAATTGCATAGCCTCGGCCATTAAATGAATGGTTTGCGCGCTGTTTTGTCCGTATTCTTTTAGCGGATAACCTTCCAAAATATTCAAGATTTGAATAATGTGAATACCACCAGAAGACGGTGGTGGCATAGAGACGATCTCATAACCACGATATTCACCTTTCACAGGTTCGCGGGCGATGGCTTCATAGTCAGCCAAATCCTCTAAGCTCATACGACCACCCGCATCATTCACGGCTTTCACCAATTTCTTGGCCGTTTCGCCTTTATAAAATCCATCTGCGCCTTGCGCGGCAATCAGTTTCAGCGAGCGAGCAAGTTCCGGTTGTTTTAAGCGTTCGCCCGGTTGATAGGTACTGCCGTCAGGTTTAAAAAATATCTTTTTGGTACTTGGCCATTTTTGCATGCGATCGCTCAACGCTTCTAGCGATTCTGATAACCCTGCGGTGACTTCAATACCATCTTCTGCCAAAGCAATCGCTGGTGCCATGACCTGTCCACGGCTCATCGTGCCATGCTCCTCTAGCGCTTTGAGTAATCCTGCTACTGTCCCCGGTACACCAACCGCTAATCCGTGGTAGCGAGATAAATCACTGACGGCATTACCTTCGCTATCAAGATACATATCACGAGTGGCAGCACTTGGCGCTTTTTCACGATAATCGAGTGCCACGGTCTTGCCTTGTTTAGCATCATAAATCATCATAAAACCGCCGCCGCCGATGTTGCCTGCGCGCGGTAAGGTAACGGCAAGCGCAAAACCAACCGCGACTCCAGCATCCACGGCATTACCGCCGTCTTTTAAAATCTTAAGGCCGATATCAGAAGCGAGGGCTTCTTGGCTTGCGACCATGCCATTTTTTGCCCAAACTGGATGTTCGATAGCATCTGCAGAATAGATGGCTTGATCGGTTTTGGCCGTGTTTGTCGTAGGTTTAAGGCTAAGGCTGCTGGTTTTGGCTCTTGTAATACGCTGGTTTTCAGTCAATACGGTAGGTGCATTAGTCGTGATTGCACTGGTATTGATGGCAGTTTTGCTCATCGCCTCACTGTTTGCTGAATTAGTGGTTTCAAGCGCATGGGCGGATACGGATAGAAATAACGTACAACTGATAAATAAAGCGGTCATTTTGAATGACGTTTTGAGGATTGTTTTACTCTGTTGAGTGGTGTGATTAGGAGGGCAAGAAAATAATGGTGACATTGCAAAGTCCTTTTTACGTGAGTAGAAAATTAGGTTTGTAAGTTTTAGGAAACAATCAAGACACATGAATAGTAACGAAAATATCTAGTGGTAGAAAGTTGTTTATTGAATTTAATATTTTTCACTATTGTTTGTTATTATAAAAAATCTAGTGCTTGTATGATTATTATCATAGCTACTTAAATATTTTTATTAATAATTATTTAAAGATAAGTAAAAAATAGCGTTAAAATGAGACGTAAATCTTACTAAATTGTAATGTTACGTGTTATAAATATACATAATAACAGGTGTTTATTATCGACTGTTTATCTGAATAAAGAGGCTTTTATGTCATCGAACCATATTAATAATTACAATCGACAGTGTTGTTCTAAAAGGGCGCTGAGTGATTCACCCATTCACAACGAAAACAGTCATGCTTATCAGCCGCATAAATTGACCTCTATCGCCCGCTATGCACTGCTGCTCGGCAGTGCTTCTTTGATACTTGCAGGTTGTCAATCAAGTCCGGCCAACTCATCGTCTACCGCTGCATCAAATAAGATGATTGATTTTAATACCGCAGATTCTGCGCAAAACCAAGCACAGGGCCGCGCATTTAATGCCAATTTAACCGCCAAATCTGCCCATTATGATCAGCTATTTGACCAAGAAAAATATCCCAATACTGAGAATCAAGCCAAATTGCATTTAATGGCGGCTATTCGTCAACATCTCGCAACGGAGCATGTGGCAGTTGCGCAGGCCAATTATCAATCGGTGCCTTTTATTGATCCAGATAGTATTGACGCCGGTTCTAATAGCTTACTGAGAACGATTATAGAAGCCTATGCCTATGAGCCTGGTCTAGACAGCGATGATAGTGAAGAAAGTTATAATGACGATGCAGATGTCGACGATGCAGATGAGGCGGTCATCTTTGAAGAAAGCGCCTCTATCGAAAGCGTCTATGATGACAGTAGCTATGGCGACAGCAATGATGATTCATATAACAATGATTATGATGACGTCACAGAGATGGCCGCATACGATGATTCTAAAGAATATGAAGCAGCAGAAAACGCAGTTGCAGTTGCGGCTGCGGCGGAAGATGCGGCAGCTGTGTTAGATGAAGCTGGTGAAAATGAAGAATCTAACTATGACGAATATGAAGAAGAGGGTAGCGACAATGAATATGGGAGAAAGGGTATTCTCTCAGGCATGTCAGGGTCAAATTTAAAAGGTCTGGCAAGAAACTATGAAGCCATGCAAATAGCAAAACAACAGCCAAAGTCGGCTGACGAATCAGATGACACTGCGCCGCCTACAGGTGTGATTGGTCAGATGCTGAGTATGTTCCATCGCACGCCTGAACAGATAGCTGCCACAAACGCTTATCAATATAAGTACTTAACTTTCAACAGTGTGAGCCAATACAAACCGGCAAAAAGACAACTGCAAAGCGTCTATAGCTACGACTATATGACGCCGACGATTGGCTCATCAGTACAAATACCATTGGCATTTGATTTTAATAATAGTAGCGTCACCTTAGATCCATCGGCAATTATGCCTATCGTGGCACTTATTAATCCTAAGAATACCCCGTTACCTAACCAGATGGCGTCGCATACCGTGAGTTTTGGTTTGCCTGAGAGCATTACATCGCAACTACCACCAGCAATACTCTATGATGCGCTGATTGCTGCTATACAGAGTAGTATGGCCGAGCTGGCACCTGAGCACTTTAGTGCTGTAGATATTCGTCAGGACAGGTTTGCCAAAGAAGTCGGTGCCAGTCGAGCGGTAAAATTATATTTTGGCAGTCAACAAAGCGGCGAGATGGTTGGTAAAGTACTCAAATATATGACGCGGTCACTACAGAGTTATGTAGATACCAATCCAGATAAGTATCCTGATGGTGCCGTGCTAAAAGCGGCGCTCGATAAGATGGCGCTGTACAATAAAGGCTATCAAAGTGCCGATGTGGGTGCGCTATTGCAGATTATCGAGGCCATCGGTCCAGTCTCTTTTAATCAGATTAACTACTATTATTTAGATAACTCAGATCGCTTGCTTGCCAAGCAGCAACGTATGAATATTGGTGGTGACTTATTAGGCGCTACAACCACCGTACTAAACCAAGTACGCTACGATAAAGCCAGCTTTAATAATCACGTATTAACGCCTTTATTGGTTGAATCTTTTGGAGAAAAAGCCAAACCTGCGATTGATGGCAATGCATGGATTGCAAACCAACGCCAACAAAAAGACAGAATGCAAATGGCACGTTATGCGCGCTATGATTATAGCGATGGTGGCTTAGATTATGATAGTGAAGACGATAGCGATAGAGATCGCATCACCGAGGCTGACTATGCCAGTACGGATGCTGACTCTGATATTGAGACTGACAACATCATAGAGATTCAATAGCGCGATCTTGTCAGGTTTAAGCGAATACTTATTAAGGATAAAAAATGAAAACAGTACATCAAGTCATCGCAGGTTGTCTTTCGTCATCTATCAATAGCAACGTTTTATTTACCAGTGCATTTTTGACAGGGGTATTATTATTAACAGGCTGCCAATCTACCAGCCTTGGCCAGTCTAATGCTATGGCTGCAAAGCAAACGCCTGCTGCCGCCAAAACGGAATTGGCAATCGCGTTACAAAAACAGCGTCGCCAGTCATTTAGCTACCATAGCAACATTGAGATAAATAACGATCAGCAATTCAGTAATACGAATAGAGCCGCGAAAGAGCTTGTCACCTCAGGCTCTATCGATGAATACTGCGAAGACACGCACGACCAAGCGTATGCCGCCTTAATCACTCAAGCAGAGACGCAAAATAAAGACATTTTGGATACTGATTATGATGCTCAGCGTACAGCGCTTAAAGGCAACTACCTTGAATGCAGCAATGCTTATGAGGCGTGGATAAGCCATAAAGACGACAGTGACAGTGACATTGATAGTGATAGTGAAATTGTCGTGACACCAGCTTATCAGCAATTATTTGACAATTATGACGATAAACCAAACTCGTTAGATATCAAAAAATCAAAGCTGCTAGATGCTTATTTGCTAAAGCCATTATCAATCAACGCACAAGGTATTTATCAGCCGATGGCTGGCAAGGCCACGATACTCGCCAGCGCCCAGTACGACGCACGCAATCATCACAGTAGTATCAATCAGCCTATTTATATGGATTTTAAAAACGGTGATATTTATCTATGGGCAGATAACGTGGCGATGTTTAATTCAGAAATGTTAGACGATAAGCTTGGCACGAAATGGCGAAATAAGTGGTTAAAAATAGGCATTGACGATGGCACTTTGCCCAAAGGCTTTGGTCGTGAAGTGATAAAAAGTCATTTTGCAGCGTTAGATCTGACCTTTGAAGCTGCTCCTATCAGCCAGTTTACTTATGTCGCGCCTAATAAGCTAGCGTCACTCTCTCCAAAGCTACCAGCTCATCAGCTACCAGTTATGCTAGCAAGTGATCAAATCATTCGCCGTGTACAAAGCGCTGAAAGCTATGAGCAATTTTATCAAGATTATATGCGTACCTTCTACGATCGCATCAGTAAGCAATATCCTGAACTGGTCAAAGAAAACGCGTCTGACCAAGTAGCTGACACAGAAGCTGACAGACTTACTAGCAAGGCATTAGTGCAGCAAGTATTGGGAATGATAAAAGAGCGACTAGACAGTGGGGTTCAGTCAACAGAGGCGAAAACACTTGTAAATACAGAGGTGCAAGAGCTTTACGGATTTGATAAACGTGGTCAGCTCAAATGGCAGCATCTACGCAATGATTTTTCAAACCAAGCCAAGTCTGCTTCTGATAAGTCAAGCAAGGGTACAGTCGTCGACGTATTGCAGCAGTATTCTACTATCAGTAATAAAGATATGGCATTCCCAAATTTGCCAAGCGATGTACAAGTGCCAAACTCCAGTAACAGTATTGATATGAGACAATATAGTAGTGAGCTTATGCAGTATTATCGCGATGGCAAGGGCACCGCGATGGGTAAGATGATTTTCAATAGATTACCAATGTCTCAATAGTGGTTTGAGGTTATTGATTGAGCAGAAGTGACTAAATATATGACAGAAAAATCTTATCGGTATAAAGGGTGAATCATGAACTTTGTGACCATTGACGTTGAAACTGCTAATAGTGATGTAGGGTCTATTTGTCAAATAGGATTGGCTAAATATATCAATGGTAAACTCATTGATACCTACTGTACGTTAGTGTGTCCTCAGACATCATTCAGTCGTCAAAATATAGAGGTGCACGGTATCAGCAGTAGCATGGTAAAAGATGCACCGTCTATGTATGATATTTACGGACAGATATTGAAGTTTATCGGCGACAATGTTGTAGTTAGTTATACCGACTTTGATCAAAGAGCATTGACAAAAAGTCTAGAACACCACAAGTTACCAATACCAGAGTTAAGCTGGGTAGACGCGACTATATTGGTGCGTAAGACTTGTCAGCGTTTTGCCATTAAAGGTTATAATTTGGCAAATGTATGCAAAGAATGGAATTATCAGTTTGACCATCACGACGCGCTAGAAGATGCCAAAGCATGTGGCTTTATAACCGTCACCATTCTTAGAGAAAATGGTTTATCAATTCATGACTGGATAAAAGATCGTGGACACAGTCGTACTTATCAGCAACAACGCGCAAATAACAAGAGCTATCCTAGTAGTATCGTTAAAGTAGGAGATGAGTTAGGGCGATATGCAGGACTCAATATTTGCTTTACGGGCAACCTCAGTATTAGTAGATCGGATATTGCCAAGATAGCCGCTAAAAATGGTTTTAACGTCAAAGCGGGTGCTTCGAAGAAATTAGATTACCTCGTGGTTGGCACTCAGGATTTAACGCTGCTTGCGGGTCATGAAAAAAGTAGTAAGCATCGCAAAGTAGAAGAGCTGGTACAGGATGGTTTAGATATCAAAATTCTTGAAGAAAAAGCATTCTTAAAGTTGCTAAAAATATCAAACTGACTTTAATGTTAATTTAAAATATAAAAAAGTGCACCGCTTATACGATGCACTTTTTTATATTTTATACTTAGGACGCACACTAGTCTTATAAGACAGTGCAAATTAACGCAAATTTGTCTTAATGGCGACCTACATGCCTGGGCGCTGTTTGCCATTCATTTTGTGATGGCCTGAACCTTTATGACCTTTAGCCATTTTCTCAGCTTCTAATGTGGCCATTTTTTCACGCTGCTCAGGCGTCAAAACTTGAGCGATAGCATGCTGAGTTTGTACTCGTTCGATAAAACGCTGCTTTGTTTTAGCGGCTTGCTGATCGGCCAAACGGTTTATTGCAGCATTGTTCAAAGTAGGTGCATTGGTCAAGGCTTGCATCTGTTGATACATTTGCGCACGTTCTGCTTTGTTTTTTGTACGGTCAGCTTTATAGTCACCATGTTTTGCTTCCATGATGGCTTTAATTTGGGCTTGTTGCGTCGCTGTCAAATTAAGCTGTGACATTGGGCCTCTCATACCGCCTTTTTTCATGGCTTTTTTCATGCCATCTTTATGCTGCATTTTGCTAGTCGTTGGGGTTGTGTCTGTGGTTGCGTTGACGCTGCTACAGGCCGTCACGGTAAATATGCTAGACATTGCCAATACTGAGCCGAGTAATAATTTTTTCATGATGCAATCCTTTAAGTCGTTTGGTTTGGTTAAATATAGAGTGATGAACAGCAAGACTTTATTTTATGCAGGCTACCCTCGAAGTATTGCAAAGACGTGCAATACTTGCTGCTGATAACGGCTATCTTACGACAGTTAAAGGTTACGAACATTTATGAAACATTAAGAAAGGTAACGTTTATGGTGTATCGATCAGTACTTGCTTGATAATGTAACTCATAAAGCTATTCAACATTTAGGGAGATAGACGTGCCAAATATATTGCTAGGCGATGATGACGAAGAGTTGGCTCAGTTATTACAAGAGTATTTGCACAATCATGGTGTGACATGCGATTGCGTTCATGATGGTGAAGCCGTGATTCAAACACTTAAAACGGCGAATAATAATGCTTTTGCTTATGATTTGCTGGTACTTGATATTATGATGCCAAAAATGGATGGACTCAGTGTGCTCCGTCAATTGCCAAATATCAGTGATATTCCCGTTATTATGCTGACGGCAAAGGGTGAAGAGATTGATCGTATCATTGGCTTAGAGCTTGGCGCTGATGATTATATTACCAAACCTTGCAATCCTCGAGAATTACTAGCGCGCATCAATGCGGTGATTAAACGCACCAATGCGGCGGTATCAGAGCACACGGCATTACCAGAGAGTCGTTTGCATCTCGATCAAAATCGGCGGGTTTGTCAGATAGATGGCACTGAGTTACAAGTGACTGGTACAGAGTTTGATCTATTGATCGCATTGCTTAAGCAAAAGGGCGAGGTGGTGAGTAAAACGTGGCTGTCAGAGCATGTTTTGCAGCGTGAGTTGCAGCCATTTGATCGTAGTTTGGATGTCCATGTTTCGCGCTTGCGTAAAAAACTTCAACCCTTTCACGATGAACCGATCAAAGCGGTTCGTGGTAAAGGGTATCAGTTAGTAATTTAATGATGGACTCAACGATGAAAACGCCTATATTTAAGGTGCGAGTCACTATTTTTTGGCGACTATTTTTAAGTTTGCTATTGACGATTTTGATGACCTCTATTCTATCTATTGTAGTGGAGCGTTGGCTGGTTGAAAAGGAGCTGACGGCTCGCATGGATGTGCAAATTGACAGCTTGCTGATGAAACGTCAGGAGATGATTGATGCGCTACAAATAGGAGATTTGACAGCCGTTAGGCAGATGTATCGTCAAGACCGATGGCTCATGAATCAGATCAGAGTCTACGACGAGCAAGGTGCCATCATGTTTCCGCGTTATCGAGATAGGGGTGAGCAGCGTCGGCAAGAGCGTATAAAAGATGGCAAGCAGAAAACGGGCCCGTCATTTACACAAAAAATGCCGCCACTGCCAGACGCGCCTAAATTGGATACCAACAAAACGTTTAACGATAATAGCGTCTCGCATGATAAGCCGTCCATCTTAAATCGTATCCTGCATCCGATGTCACCGCGTAGCGCTACGATAGTTGATCCTGATAATCGTCCTGAGTTGGCTGATGTGACGGTTGTCTTACCAGATGAGCAAATGATCATTATACAATTGCGCCCGCATTTGCGTTTTTCAGATGTTGTAGAGCTGCAACGTGGTAATTTTCCCATACGTTTACTATTGATCATTATTTTTAGCGTCTTAGTATGTATTTGGCTCAGTCGCACGCTAACACAGCGAATTCGCCGTGTAAAAAATACGGTACACCGTATGATTGATGGTGATTATCAAGCCAAGCCAAATCTATCCAAAATGGGAGATGATGAGTTGGGCTTATTAGCAAAAGATGTCGCCAAGCTGTCAGCACGATTGGCTGAAAGTGAGCTGGCGCGTAAGCAGATGTTGAGCGATATCTCGCATGAACTACGCTCGCCACTGGCGCGTCTAGAAGTTGCTACTGAGCTGACTCGCGATTTTGCTCCCAATACCAGTCGTTATCTCGACCGAATTGATAAAGAGTCTGCGCGAATGAATGAGTTGATTGAGCAAATCATTCATATTCAGTCTTTGCAAATGCAGCAATACACTATCGATAATTTAGAAAATGATGCGGTCGATATCGCTGAGATTATCAGCGAGATTGAACAAGATGTTTGCTTTGAGTTTCAACATAAAAACGTGCGCTGGCAATGGCAGCCGTCCCATTTTTTATCAAAAGGCTCTATATCTTCTTTGATAGTAATAGGCAATCAAGAACAACTACACAGTGCGCTTGAAAATGTCATTCGTAACGCTTTTATGCATACAGCTTCTGACTCGACAGTGATTGCTGAGATGAAAGAAGTGGATATGGACAATAAGATACCAGCGATTCAAATCAGCATAACAGATGAAGGTGGCGGCGTAGCAGATAAGGATTTAGAGCGTATTTTTCAGCCGTTTGTACGCCTTGATTCTGCTCGCCATCGCGAAACGGGTGGGTATGGGTTAGGGCTTGCAATCGTTCATGCTGTGATAATCGCGCACAAAGGGCATATCAATGCTTACAATCGACAGGACGGTATACAAGGGTTGGTGGTGCAAATAACGTTGCCGACCAAATAATATAAATTATCAAAATGTATTTTAGATAATTGGCATACTTTTTTGCTTATTGACCGCATATGTTTAGTGAAAATTAAGACAATGACTTTCAAAAATATTGGAAGTTAATAACAGTACCAAAGAATAATATATTCGTTTTATAGAATTTATATATTCAATATTATGAATATATTAGATGAAAGGTATTAAATGGCAGGTTAACGGTATTGTTACTCTCTATATATTCGGTAATACTAATATATAGAGAGTAATACATAACTTACAAAACAAAACGTCTTATTTCTTGAAAACTAATATCAGTAACACTGTGAAAAGAATTCATCATTATCAGCTTATAACCTGTTTTATTTTATGATATCGACTCTCTGAAACATAGATTGTATCTCTGATTTTTTTAAATCTTACAAGTCTACAAGGGAGTGAATATCATGAACCGCATCTATAAAGTAATATGGAATGAAGCCTTAAATTGTTTTACCGCAGTCGGTGAATACGCAAAAGGGCGTGGCAAGTCTTCCAAATCTAGTGTCAACTCTAACAACACCACATCTAATCTATCTTCTATCAATACCTTTGGTTTGAGTGCCATAGGACTTGGATTATTGGCTGCTGGTTTTGGTATGCAAGCGAATGCGACGGGTATTTATTTTACTGGAGATAATCCAACACCTAAGGTTTATATCAATCCATATGAAACTTTAAAAGTACAGGGTGGTGAAACGGTCGCTGGAGATGATCACACTAAGAATATAAATGTCACAGCGAATAGCCGGGACAACTCATTAACGATAAAACTCGACAAAACGGTCGATTTAGGTGCCGATGGTAGTCTTAAAACTGGTGATACCTTGGTCGATAGTTCGGGTATTAAAATCACAGCAAATAATGTAGTCAATGACGTAAAACTTACCAGCCATGGTTTAAATAATGGAAATAACAAAATAATAAACGTAGACGATGGTGCTATTACAGCAACGAGTAAAGAGGCAGTTAATGGTTCTCAGCTAAACAGCTTAACCAATACAGTCGCCGCCAATAAAACCAAATACTACAGTGTAAATTCGACCGCTAGCGGTAATGCCAACAATGATGGTGCAACAGGGCCAAATGCGATGGCTATGGGTGGCAATGCGACTGCTGCTGGTGAACAAGCTATTGCGATTGGTAGCGGAGAAAGTGGTCAGCACACCACAGCAAGTGGACAGCAATCCATCGCAATTGGTGCAAATGTGGTATCAAAAGGTCACTCATCTATTGCGCTTGGCGGTGATGATTTAAATTATGCGTCAAAAGCCAATATTGGAGGTAACTCTGCAAGCACGGTGTTAAACAGTGGCACTGTTAATACGGTATTTAAGGGTTATGCTGGTAAAGATATGGTAGAAGCCAATCAGTTCGATGTAAATACAGAGTCAGGCGGTGCAGCATCGATTGCCATTGGTGTTAAGTCACGATCTAGAGGGGATTTATCTACCGCTGTTGGTGTACATGCTAACTCGACTGGTACTGCCTCATCAGCCTTTGGAATGGCCGCTTCTGCTACCCAAAAAGGAGCACTGGCAATGGGTGCAGGTGCCCAGTCTAGCACTCAGGATGGCGTGGCTTTAGGGTCAAAATCTGTTGCTAATGTCGTAGGCGGCGCAACAGGTTTTGTCCCAATGGGTGCTTTATTAGTCGATAAAAACGCGATTATCGCAACAAACAGTGTGGCACTCGGTGCGGTATCAGTTGGTACAGGCGCACAAGGTGGCAATCGTCAAATTGTCAATGTCGCTGCCGGTACAAATAGCAGTGATGCAGTCAACGTGGCTCAGCTAACGGGCCTACAAAATGGTATCAATAGTACGCTTAATCAGGGTATAGATTTTGGCGGTGACAGTGGCAACAAGGTCAATCGTAAGCTTGGCGAAGAGCTGTCGATAAAAGGTGGCGAGACAGATGGTACAAAATTAGCTAGCGGTAACAACATCGGTGTGGTTGCTGACGGAGCTGATACTCTAGCCATTAAGTTGGCTAAAAATTTAACAGGCCTTACCAGTGTCACCACAGGCGATACCGTGATGAACATGGGCGGCATCAGCTTCCTCGGTGGTAGTACCGTTAGTCTAAGCAGCACCGGTCTGGACAATGGTGGCAAGCAAATCACCAACATGGCGAGTGGTGGTACAACCGCAACGAATGCTGCCAATATTGGTGATATAAGCAGCGCAGTCGCCGCCAATAAAACTCAGTATTACAGCGTGAACTCAACAGGTGGTAGCAATGACGACAATCTTGGTGCGACTGGTCAAAACGCGATGGCCATGGGTCGAAACGCTAGTGCGACTGGTGGACAAGCCATTGCCATTGGTAGCGGAGCGAGCGGTCAGCATACTACAGCAAGTGGACAGCAATCCATTGCCATTGGTGCAAACGTCGTCTCTAAAGGCGCATCGTCTATCGCTATTGGTGGTGATGACCTAGACGCTGCCTCTAAAGCCAATATCGATGGCACCTCAGCATCTGCTATCAATGGTGGTGATGTCAACACCACTTTCAAAGCTTATACGGGTCGTGATCTGGTTGAGACACCTCCTTATATGGTCAATACAGAATCAGGTGGCGCCGCCTCTATAGCAATGGGTGCAAAAGCGCTATCTAAAGGGGCGCTATCTACCGCCATTGGTATACAGTCTTCTTCGGCTGGTGTCGCATCTTCTGCCTTTGGTATGGGATCTTCAGCAAGCTTAGAGGGTTCAGTGGCGCTAGGTGCAGGTTCAACAACTGCTACGAATGCCACCAGCGAGTCTACCGTGACAGTGGGTGGAACCACTTACACCATCGCAGGTCCTGCGACGAGAGCAGGTGATCAAGTCTCTGTCGGTTCAGCAGGTGCTGAGCGTCAGATCAAACATGTCGCTGGTGGTGCCATCAACTCAAGCAGTACGGATGCAGTGAATGGTAGTCAGTTGCATGCTACAAACACAGCGGTCAATAAAAACACCACGACTATTGGCTCAGGACTTAACTTTGAGGGTGACACGGGTGACACTGTTAATCGTCAACTTGGTCAGACACTCGCCATAAAAGGTGGGGCAACCAACCTATCGGACAACAACATCGGCGTGGTTGCTGATGGTACTAATACGTTGAATGTGAAACTGGCAAAAGACTTAACTGGTTTAGACAGTGTCTCCACAGGTAATAGTCTGCTAAATACAAACGGCTTGACCATTGCTAACGGTCCAAAATTCACTACAGCTGGTATTAATGCCAATAACCAACAAATTCAAGGTGTGATGAGCGGTGGTACAACAGAAACCAACGCTGCCAATATTGGTGACTTAAACACGGCAATTACTGGGGTATCTACTTTAGGTTTTGGCCTAAAAGCTGCCGATGGTCATACAGTACAAAAACCACTTGGACAAGCAGTTGAAGTGGTCGGCTCTAACAATAATATCGACACACGAGTAAAAAACGGCAAAATTGAAGTTGAACTCAGCGACAATCTCGACCTTGGCAATAACGGTAGCGTCAGCACAGGCAACTTTGTAAATGGTACTAACGTCAATCGCTTGGGCATTGTCACAGGTGGTCTACTCACAGGCGGCGTTACCACCGTCAGTGGATCGGGTGTCACCGCAGCAGGTCTCAATCCGTTTAACCCTACCAGCGCAACGCTAACCAGTGATGGCCTAACCATTCTAAATGGACCAAGCATAACTAAATCCGGCGGTATCAATGCTGGTAATAAAAAGATCACAAACGTCAAAGCGGGTACAACCACTCTTGACGCGGTGAACTTTGGTCAACTAGCAGTCGTATCAAACGTGGCAGATAGCGCCATGCAGACTGTCATCACTCAAATCGATGGCACCGAAGTTAAGACCCTTAATAAGGCAGATAATACGGCCAATTTCCTCAAAGGTAACAATATCGTTCTCACTGCTGAGGACGGCGGCATCAAAGTCGCAACCGCAGAGGACGTGATGTTCATCAGTGTCACTACAGGCGATACCTTTTTGAACAATGACGGCGTCAGCTTCCTTGGAGGCAGTAGTGTCAGACTGAGTCAAAGTGGTCTGAACAATGGTGGCAATCGAATCACTGAGGTGGGGAATGCGACTGAATTAGATGACGCCGTTAACCTCAGTCAGCTAAACGGTGTCACAGAAACAGCCAATAAAGGCTGGGATATCAGTGCCCAAGGTAACAGTGCCACCGCAAGCAATGTAGGACCTGGTGAATCGGTTGATTTCAATAGTAAAAACAGTAACATCATCGTCTCTAAAGACACCACCAGCAATGACGTCTCATTTAAACTCAACGACAATCTCGACCTCGGCCATAACGGTAGTGTCAAAATGGGTTCAGGTTCTCCTTTCGGTCTTGGTAACATCTCTACGCTTGATCGTTCTGGTTTCACAACAGGTAATGTACTACTTAATACCACCGTTAATGGCTTAGGTGTTAGAACAGGTAATGGCGTGATCAACACGACCGTTAGCAGTTTGGGTGTGGCTGTATCAAACCCATTCTCTACTACCACTCTATCTAGTACCGGCCTTAACATTATCGGTGGTCCAAGCGTGACGACTGCGGGTATCAATGCGGGTAATAAAAAGATTATTAACGTTGATGATGGTGTATTAGCAAAAGATGCCGTCAATGTTAGCCAGCTTACTAGTGCTTCTGCCACTGCTAAAACAGAGGTTGCCGCAGGTACTAACATTGCTGGTGTTGTGAAGTCTACGGGTGGTAACGGTCAAGATATATATACTATTAATGCTAATGGTTCTAAGACCTCAGTAGGTTCTCCTGCATTAGAAGTAAGCTCTAACACCGATACCAATAACTTGACCGACTACACCGTTGACCTAAGTGAAACTAGCAAAGCAAGTTTGATTAAAGCAGATAGTGCCATGCAGAGTGTCATCACTCAAATCGATGGCACCGAAGTTAAGACCCTTAATAAAACGAATAATACAGCCAATTTCCTCACAGGCGACAACATCGTTCTCACCGCTGAGGAGGGTGGCATTAAAGTCGCAACCGCAGATGATGTGTCCTTCACCAGCGTCACCACAGGCGATACCTTGCTCAACAATGATGGTGTCAGCTTCCTTGGTGGTAGCAGTGTCAGATTGAGCCAAAGTGGTCTTAATAACGGCGGCAATCGAATCACCAACGTCGCAGATGGTAATGCCGATACGGATGCCGTCAATGTCAGGCAGTTGAATGCAACCAACAGCACAGTCGATTTGGGACTGGACTTTACAGGAGATGATACCGCCGTCGTTGTCAATCGCAAGTTAGGTCAAACCTTAACGATTCAAGGAGGCGCGACAGATTTAACTGAGAACAATATCGGTGTCGTTGCCGATGAAGAGGGCAATCTAAACGTTAGACTGGCTGAAGATATCGTGCTTGGTAGAAATGGTAGTGTAAGAATGGAAAACACAGTGCTAAACAATGCAGGCATTACTATTACCGATGGCCCTAATCAGACTATTACCTTAAGCAACGAGGGACTTGATAATGGGAACAATAGGATCATCAAAGTTGCTGAAGGGATTGCGCCAAGTGACGCTGTCAACTTTGCACAGCTCACAACGACCAATAATGAAATTGCCAAAGGTATCAAAATTGGTGATGGCAACAGTGACAATGATCAGCAATTTGTGTTAGGCGATACGATCAATATCACTGGTGACAGTAATCTTACCACGGTTGCTTCTACCACTGGTGTCCAAGTGAAGCTCAACAATCAGTTGAATTTGGGAGATGATGGTAGTATGCAAATAGGCAATAGCATCATGAACAACACGGGTTTTACCTTTGTTGATAATGGCGTAGATAGAACGGTCAGACTAAGCAGCACTGGTCTAGACAATGGTGGCAATCCTATCCGCAATGTTGGTAGAGGCGAGCTAAACTCCGATGCCGTCAATGTTGGGCAATTAAAAGACGTGGCTATTGCATTGGATCAAGGTTGGGGAATTACGGCTCAAGGTGATATTGCTACCATGGTAAAACAAGGTAGTACTGTTGATCTCAGCAGTAGAGACGGCAATATCAAAGTATCTAGAAAATCAGTGAATGATGCAGCTACACGTGGCGGCAATCCATCACTGCAAGCTGCAGCAATACCTACCAATGCCAATGATATTAACTTTGATTTGAATCCTGATATTACTTTGGACAGTGTGACCACTGGTGATACGACCATTAATGATAATGGCCTGACGATTGCGGGTGGCCCAAGCATCACTAAAAATGGCATTAATGCGGCTAATAACAAGATAACCAATGTCCAAAATGGTGAAGTTACTGCAAACAGTCAAGAGGCTATCAACGGCAGTCAGCTTTATGCACAAGGCAGTGGTGTCAGTAATATTATCGGTGGTGCTACCGTCTATAATCCAGTAGATGGGACTTTTACCAACAGTAACATCGGTGGAACCGGTCAGAGCAATATTGATGGCGCGATTGCTTCTATTAGACAAGGTACGGTTGCAATTAATGCAAATGTGCAAACCAATACCACCAAAATCGCAACGAACACCACCAATATTGCAACCAATGTAACCAATATCAAAGCCAATAAGGATCGGCTAGATTCAGGACTTAATTTTGGTGCAGATAGTGGTGCTAACATCAACAAGTCAATTGGGGATAATAGCGTTCTCAGCTTTACAGGTGGTAACAACATAACAACCAGCGCAGAGGGCAGTAGTATCAAGTTTGATCTGAACGGTAACATCAATGTCGATAGTGTTACGACTGGCAAAACTACCATCAATAATAATGGTGTTACGATTGCCGATGGTCCTAGTATGACGGTAAGTGGTATTAATGCTGCTAGCAACAAGATTACGAATGTTGCTGATGGCGTGGCACCTCGAGATGCCGTGAACTTTGGCCAATTAGATGCAGTTAGTAGAAGGCTTGGTGACAACATGAATCAGTTAGGATATAAGATTAATGAAGTCGAAGACGATGCAAATGCTGGTATCTCAGCTGCCATGGCAATGTCTTCACTACCGCAAGCTTATATCGCTGGTAAATCCTTAATCGGTGGCGGTATAGGAACGTATAATGGAGAGAGCGCAGTGGCTATCGGTTTCTCTAAATTATCCAATGACGGTCGTTGGGTTATGAAGCTAAATGGTACTGCAGATACCCAAGGTAATGCGGGCGCTTCGATTGGTGCAGGCTTCCACTTTGATTAATTCAAAAAGCCAAGCCCAGTTTTAAGACTATCAATAAAATATAAAAAAGTAAGGCATTAGTTGTCTTGCTTTTTTTATGGACTAAAATAATTACTCATCAAAATAATTCTGTTAGGTCTAGATATAGTCGATCCACTATAAAAAACACAGTGCTATGGGGATAAAGTTTTTATCGACTCTGTCTGCGCGGGCATAGCAAACAAGAAAAATTTATCCCAGTAGCGCGTAATAATATTTGACCTTATTTTATTTAGGACAGACTATATGAATGGTCATATTGTCAGTTTTTTACTCAATTTATCAAGTATAAAAAAACCAAATGTACAGTAGAGTATAGGTTGCAATATCCTTCGGTTTTTATTTACTAAATAGCCAAATAAACTCATATATAGATTTGTTTTTAAGAGTATTCTAATAGTCATTATGATACCAAATCTCTCTACTCGTCCTGTCACTGCTTGGGTAACCATTTTAGTCGTTGCATTGCATGGCGCTATTGCGTGGGCGATGGTATCTATCGAGAGTCCAACACCCGTTTTGCCCGAAAATAAACCTAAGGTCATTCATTTAGAGTTGGTCTCATTAGCATCAACGCCTGAAAAAACATCACCTGCGACAAAAAATATCCCTACTGAGCCGCAAACCAAACCTTTGGTCGAAAATCCTTCACCGTCCAGCACAAAATCAACTGATTCAGCAGAAGAAGCCGAAACCACTGAGGTATTACCGGTATCAAAAGTGGTTGAACGTCTCAAAACCAAAACAGAACAGACACGAAAAACCCCGAAAAAAAGTAAGAAGCCGATTAAAAAAGACTCGAAGTTGAAGGATAAGCCTGAAAGCACTTCATCGGAGCAAACTCTGACAATCGTAGAATCAAGAAGAATAGCTAATAAATCTGACAAAGAAGAAGAGACAGAAGATGATCTGTCCGCCATGATTCGTGCTGTGACAGCGCAGTACAACCGCGAGCAAGCGATACAGCAAAATGCCGTAAAAAATCAAGCCAATAAAAAGCTAATGGAGCAAGAACAGTGGCGGATACAAGCCGCTAATGAAGCGATTAGCAAGATGCTGGCATTAGCCGCAGAGCAAGCCGAAAACCAAAACAATGATAAAATCGATTCAGAGGACAACGTTGATAAAAAGGACGAAGATACCGCTTTCTTGGCAAATGACGGTAGCTGGATGGCTGAGCATGAACCCATCACTAGTTTCCCAGCGCTTTTCTGGCGCAGTATTAACACGCGTTTGGGTGACGTATTCATTGTCGTATTAGAGCTGCATGTCAACAAAGAAGGATATGTGACCGAGGTACAATTACTTGAATCGTCAACCAGTCCCATTATCGATGCAATAGCAACCACTCAAGTAAGGGGCGGACAACTCAATCCGTTTATACAAAACGGCGTCGCAGTAGATGCCATTGTACCGATGTCGCTGGTTTATGAAAGACCTTAACGTTAGATATCTTTAATGTGACCAAACAAAAAGGTGGTGATAGCTGAAAAGCCGTCACCACCTTTTTATAGCCCTTTCAATATAAAAAAGATACGGTAGAAGTGAATCGACCATATTTATAGCCAGTTCAATTAAATTCAGAAAGCTCGTTCAAAAAACCACCATAGTGCCACTAAAACGCTAATCAGCGATCCTAAATAAAATATGATGTATTTATAAAATTTCGTATGGCGTAATAATAATGCAATCGGGAATACCACAGCGATAAATACCAATTGTCCCAATTCAATGCCGACATTGAAACTCAATAATGCTAATACGCGCGCGCTGGTGTCGAGCGGTAAATCGACCAGCACATTTGCAAAGCCAAAACCGTGAATGAGTCCAAAAAAGAAGGCCAGATAAATCGCTCGTACTCGTAGCATGGGCATTAAGTTATTGAGCGCGGCAAAGGCGATAGACAGCGCAATGACAGATTCAATAAAGCGGGCAGGTATACTGACGATTTGTAGTGCGGCCAAGCTTAGCGTAATTGAATGGGCGAGCGTGAACGATGTCGCAATCCAAAAAACTTCGAGCAGTGCCGCTTTCGGTTTGGAGACGGCAACCAGTTGTTTTTGTTTGCGCATGTATACCGCAGGAATGAGCAATACAAACAAGAACAGTAAATGATCCCAACCAATCAACAAATGGTGTATACCGCTTTTGAGAAAGTTTGTCGCTGTAGCTAGCAAGCCAGAGGGCGCTTCTGAACCCAACGTATTTTTACCAACAGCCAGTACTTGTAGCGGTGTGCCTTCATCGGCTTGCGTTAGAATTAAGCGGTGGTTGGCATCAATACCTGCCAATATCTGATAATCAAGACTGTCGATTGGTTGCTCGCAGCTTAACTTAAAAGCGGTATGTAAATAATTAAAGCCGCCGCGTGTGTTGATTGCCAGCGGCTCAAAATTCGCTATTTGGCAAGTTTGTGCCGCATTGTCTAATTTTACCTTAGAGGTTACCAGTTGCTCTATCAGAGGCGTTTGTGATTTTACTTCCGCCCAGCTGACCTGCTGATCTCGGTTTGGGTCTATATCTATCAGCAATGCCAAGTCACGAAGGGATAACTCGTATTCAGCGTTGTAGCTAATATCTGCTGCACCTTCGGAGTTATCTTTAGTTAGGTTTAAGTAAGCAGTACTGGCTTCATGCGCTTGTACTAAGGTGCAAGTCAGCAGTAATAATACTAGCGTCAAGTAACGATAAGTATGACGGGAAATAACTCTAATAAGCGCGCTCATAAAGCCTTATCCTTGTTTTGAACTTGCGTACCTGAAGGCCCAGTTGTGCTACTGGCGGTCTGCGCATCTTGGCAGTTTAGACAGTCACTGATTTTGCCCAAGCGTAGATCACGCTCCAATGCTGGATACTCAAACTTAGTGTCTGTTATAAATTGACGTACAATTTCGATATCTTTTTGGCTATTGGCTTTGAGAGCTGCTGTCGCATAGAGCACTATGTCAGCGGTTTCGCGCTGTTGCTGCCAATTTTCTTGAGCCAATTTCAGGGCTGAGTCAATCTGATTAGCAAGTAACGCATAAGTGGCCTGTTCGCGCATATGGGCGTTTTCTTTGCGTATCTGCCACACCTCAATACGCTCCTTCATCAAGGCCAAGTTTTGATTGGCTTTGGGATCATCCAGTTTCATTTGAGCGGTAATAAGACGGAGCAGTAGTGCGTCTTTATCCGTGTGATCTTGGAGCAGGTCACGGACTTTTTCATATTGACCGATACTCAATAACCAATCCGCACGCGCCATGAGTGCAGGCACCGTCTGATCGTCCATTAGAGTAAAGACTTGATCGGCAAGGGTAGCGTCTTGGCTACGCAGTGCTGCATCTGCTTGAATCAGATAAATCCAGCGTGCTGTCGAGGTATCTAGCCCAGGAGCAATGGCTGCCAGCCCGCTGAGTGTTTGTTTTACGGGTGCAAGTTTGCCAGTCATGCTCTGTATTTGAGCTTCGCAAGCCAAGACATACACGCGCAATGCAGGATCTTCGAGCTTTTTACAATAGCTCATGGCGTCTGAAAATTGTCCTTGAGTGACTAACAAGGAGGAAAGGGTCAATAGCGCATCTGGATTGGCTGCATCTTGGCTTAGTATTTTTTTTAATAACTCTTTTGCTTCAGAGAATTTGTGATAGGATTGAAGCGCTCGTGCTTGTAGCATCAGGGTTTCTATACTCTGATCAGTTGTTTGATCCAACTGCGCGCGCGCTTGTCCTAACGCACGGGGGTCACCTTGCAAATAAGCACGCTCTAATAATTGACTGGTTTCTTCTAGAGTGATTTTGCCTGTGTCGGACACAAAATCAGCTGAGGTTAGATAGCGCGGTGGTGGAGAATCGTTGGGCAGGGTTTCAAGAATTTGTTGATCGTCTGTCGGAATGAAAGAGGCCGCATGAACAAGCTGGCTGCTGATGAGTAACAGTAACAAGAATTCGATGGGGAACTTAATCCAGTGCATAAGATATCTCACTCATAATATAAAGAAGCACCCAATCAGTGAACTGACTAGGTGCTGGATTTATCTCACGTCATACTAGAGTGAGGCATTGGCATTTGCTACTACAACTGGCTCTGCCAGATTTGCTTCAGGAAGTATAATCCGATCGATATCTTGAGGCTCATCGGTGTTGACATTGTTGCTAGCGTCAATCACATCAGAGGTTCTGCTAGCGGCCAACTTGGCTTTTGCTTGGTCAAATGCAACATCATCATTGACTGGATTTGATGAGGCGGAATTATCATTGTCATTGAAACAACCAGAAAGTGCAGCTGATCCAGTGATCAATACGGCTAACATTATATAGCGCATAGTATTTCTCCTTGGGTGAAATTCAGCTTATCGGCTACCTGGTGTAGGCGTCGTTAGATAAGGAAATACTGAGTCAAACTCAGTCGCAGGTTTAAGGGCACCATCTGTGAACAGTGCTTTTCCAGCTTTAGCATCCGCAGGTACACAAGTCACGGCAGCTGGTAGACCTGCATGACACAAGGCACCCATAGAGACTCTCAATGCAATGTCAGTCACGTCATCACCAGGGCGTCTACCATTTGGAAATCCTGCAACGTCTTTGGCAGTTGCATTGGGACGACCGTCATTCTGACCAGGAATAATACTAATCACACCCAGATCATTCTGATTGGCAGCGGCAACCGCAGGCGTAGTCGTGTTGAGTCGTAACATATCTGCCGGCACTTGATTGGTATTGGCAGGTTTATTGATCGTCGGAACACCTGTTAAGAATGCGGTCACTAAATCTTGACGTGGGAAATTGGTTGGTGCTGGAGCTTGTGGATACAAGGTCTGAATCAATGCTGGGAGCGTAGGATAAAAGACATAAGGGGCAAATTTTGCGACATCGTCTTTTGGCTCTGACGCATTGAATTTATCTTTATCCTTTAGACCAATGACGACTTCGTTAACCAATGGCATGCCCAGTCTGGAAACCTGAGTCCATGCGCCACCTTTTTTAGCGGTGGTGCTGATGCCAGACGCAGGTGAAGGATTCACCAAAGTTGCCTGACGGACACTAGCTGTCGTCCAAGCACCAATCACAGGGTCTTTGCTACTTGCATTGACGAGACAAGCTTTTGGCACTTCCATCGCAATTGATGTGACGTTTTTATCTGCCAATATATTGGTACCACCATCACGTGCACCCAATGGGTTTAGGTTGACCAAGTCAAACACTCTACCCAAATCGATAGCAAAGCCTTCAGCACGCTGACCGACGAAAACCTTACCTTGACCACAGTTGCCTAAATTTAGCGTTTTGATAAAGCTTCGCGCGTATGTCGGATAGTCTGCAAAGGATTTAGTACCGATATAATCGAATGGCTTGTTAAATTTACCTAAGGAGGACCGCGAGCCACTACGTCGATCGCCTTTGACCATCGTTACATCATAGCTTTCATTCGTTTGTACATTAGCCGAATTTGATGCATCACCAGCATTAGACAAAGGTATGGCGACATTTGGCGTCGATGGATTGCCATCTGAATCAATTTCAATACTGTTTAGATTTTGAGTAAAATCAAATTGGAAAGTAATGTCTTCAACAGCGTCACCGTTATTGTCGATGTGAATCTCATACAGCGCATCTGGGTCTAGGGCGAAATAATTGGGTCCACCGTAGGCATCTTGCAGCGGCAAATAGTTAGCAATAATCGTGACGTAATCTGCCCGATTATTTTCATAGCTGTTGAACATATAAAAGTCAGAGGCATCGACTTTTGGGGTTTTGGTGATAGAAGGGGCTTCGCGGTGACTTGACGCTACTGCACTTGCACTCACGCACAAGGTCATGGCTGCGATTAGAGCTTTGGTGGTATGTTTCATACGAATCCTTGTAAAGAAACTTTAAGCGATAAAGAAGGTGAATAAATATTTTGTAATGTCTTAACGTTGATAAACTAAAATTAAACAAACTAAATAATATAGTTATCAAGGTAACTTAAACTATACACCTAATTATAATCTAGTAGTATAGTTTTCATCGGTTACATTGTACCTTTTGTCTGTTTTTTTTGGATGGAAGTGATTGAAAAATAATAAGAAAATAGAGGGTCAAATTGAATAGACCATGCACTTATTTTAAAAATAGACATAAAAATAGGCATAGAAATGAGATAAATGAAGTCAAAAAAATAGCTGGCTAATATCGAAATATTAACCAGCTATACTTATTTTTGACTGATTGAAATTTTTGGCCGATTGAAGCGCCTTAATGTTTTGGCGCGTCAGGTTGCATCATGGGATCAGCCTCTGCAAATGCTTTTAGCGTGCGGCAATGCGTGTCAATCTCCAAGATATTGGGATAAAGACTAAGATCTACTTTGAAGCGGCGAGCAGAAGAAACCTGCGGAATTAAATAGCAATCTGCAAAAGTAGGGCGGTCACCATAGCAGAATTTTGCGCGATTTTTATCTGCTGCTAAGCGTTTTTCTAACGCAGCAAAACCCTCGCTCATCCAGCGGTTGCACCATGCCATGACTTTATCTTCGTCTACTGCCAACTCGTTGCGTAAATACTGTAAGATACGGCGGTTATTGATCGGATGCATATCGCAACCAATCAAAGCACTAAGCGCGCGTACATGCATGCGACCAGTCGCGTCTTTGGGTAATAAGGGCTGGTCAGGATAGGCTTCCTCTAGCCACTCTAAGATAGCAGGACTTTGGTAACACGATAAATCATCAACTTGTAGGACAGGCACCAATCCTTGAGGATTGATAGATTGAAAGTCATCTTTTAGCTGCTCATCTTGCGCCAGATTGACTGCGATATAGTCATAATCCAATTCTTTTAAGTTCAATGCGATACGAGTGCGATAAGAGGTGCTGCTACGAAAATAGCCATGAAGTTTCATCATCATTTATTCCTTTTATTGTGGTATGTTGTCAGTGAAATAAGCAGTTATAATGGTTAATAACATGCCTATTTAACATAGATAAAGAGAGTATTATTAGTCATATCTTTATTTGACTGATACTTAACAGAGCAAACCATTCATTGAGTAAACCATGCCAGCAGCTGATAACTTTGTAGATAACAACCTTGTAAATAATCCTGCCGCAACCAGTAAAAACCAGAGTGGTGTTCAATCACTTGAAATTGGGCTGTCGATATTGGATGTCCTTATCGATTATAACGAACCGATGATGTTAAAGGATATCGCCCAAGTGATGCAAATGCACCCAGCAAAGTGCCATCGTTATTTGGTCAGTCTCATTCGTAAAAACTACGCACGTAAACTTGGTGATGGTCGCTATGGACTGGGCGATAGGGTTAATGCGCTAGGACACACCGGATACAATCAAAACAATATCTTAGAGCGGCTAACGCATATCGCTAATGAGATTAAAGATACTTTAAACTGCGCGGTACAAATCGCCAAATGGTTCAATGAAGGCCCTATCATCATTCAATCGGTTGAGCCTGACAGTGCTATTAGTATCATTACGCGTATTGGTTCACGGATGCCGCTGACGACGTCGGCCACAGGGCAGCTGTTTGCCAGTTATCAGCCCGACGCCATGATTGAGCCATTGGTCGTGACGGAATGGCAGACAAAGGATGATGTGGTAGCAGCAGAGAAATGGCAGCACTTCACCCAATTACAGACCAAAATCCGTACCCAAGGCTATGCGGCAGTCACGGGTGATATGTTGATGGGTATTAACGCCATTACGATTCCTGTTATCTTGCCACAGCCTACAAACGCCGTCGCCACTTCCTCTACTATCAATGACAAGCCCTCGGTTGAAAGCTTGCCATTAGAATATGCCATTACGATTATCGGAACCACCGCGCAGTTACCGATAAGTGAGCAGCATAAGGTGGTTGAGCAAATATTGGTCATAGCACAGCGCTATCAAATAGTGTAGCTATTTAATAGCATAAAAATTAACTGCGCTGTGGCTTCAATGTGGCTTCAGTCATTTAAACGGCACAAGCAGCGCTGGCTGCTTTAGCTTGTTCATAGACGGTTTCTCCGTCCAAACCAAGTGCTGCCAATTCATCAAGATATTTTTGAGTACCTTCTAAAAGTGGGCCTTTCCAGTCAGGATTGTTTAAGGGGTCTGGAATATCAATCATAGTATCGCCTTTGGCACGCGCTGCAGCCATGGCTGCCTCATTACTTTCATCAAATATCTTGGCGATACGCTCTGACATTAACATCCCTGAATTGTCATCAATGACTTTTTTCAGATCGTCAGGCAGGCTGTTGTATTTGTCCTTATTCATTGTGACGACAAAGGTAGAATTGTAGAAAGGAATGTTTGTATGATGACTAAGTAGTTCATCGAGACGGAATGCTTGAATCGGTTGCCAAGTAAACGCTAAACCATCAATAACGCCGCGTTGCAATGAAGTGTAAGTATCACTGGCCGGCATACCAACAGGTGCAGCACCAGCAGCCTCTATGATGTCAGCCGCTACCACAGAGGGTTGACGTATTCGCATGCCTTTCATGTCTGCGGGCGTGCGAATGGGTTTGTCGACGGTATGTAGCGCCCCTTGCCCTGACCCCATCAAAGAAAGTAGGTGAGTGTCTTCATATTCGCTGGAAATGGCACCATCTTTATAAAGTTTATACAGTATGCAAGTCTGCTGCTCGGCTGTATTGGAGATACCTGGTAACTCGAGCACCTGAGTCAAAGGAAAGCGTCCAGCAGTGTAGCCCTGTACCTGCATACCGATATCCACAATACCTTTGGCGGTAGCGTCATAAGTGGCGCCTGGTTTGCTGAGAGTGGCAGAAGGATAGATCTCAACCTTTAAGCGTCCCTTCGAGTCGGCTTCAATCTTTCGAGCCCAAGGTTCAAAGCCTTCAGTATTTATATTGTCAGTGGCAGTCATAAAATGAGAAAACCTCAAGGTAGTGACTTTTTCTGTATTGCCTGTGCTGGTATCAGCCCCAGCGTTTACGGTTTGGTCACTATTATTACAACCCGCCACAGCAACCAAAGCCGTTAACAGCAGTCCTAAGCGCATTTTTGTTTTCATCATAGAATCCTTTCTTGATGGTTAAATATCGTTAGCTATCGAAGTTGAGCTTGGCGAAAACTTGCCATGAACTATCATTTAGTTACTCGCCAACAGGAGCCACTTCTTTGGCTTGTGTCAATTCTTCAGCGTGCAAAAACTGGGTATGTGCTGGGGCGCGTTTGGTACGTGACCATTCTTCTAGCATATCTTTTTTGATGGCGTCTGTAATCATCGAAACTTTGTCATGTGAAGTCGCATCATCATAAGTCAGCTCTAAGCGATGACCGTTCGGATCAAAGAAGTAAATAGAATGGAAAATCCCATGATTGGTGACCCCAATCACATCGATACCTGCGTTTTCTAAATGTTCTTTAGCCAACAACAATTCGTCGCGGTCTTTTACCTTGAGTGCTAAATGCTGTACCCAGCTTGGCGTATTGGGGTCAAAGCCCATTTCAGGTTGATTGGGTACTTCAAAAAATGCCAACACATTGCCATTACCCGCATCCAAAAAAACGTGCATATAAGGGTCGAAAGCTTTGGTTGAAGGAACATGATCTTCGGCAAACGCCAAAATAAAATCCATGTTGAGGTGTTTTTGATACCATTCAACGGTTTCTTTGGCGTCTTTGCAGCGATAAGCCACATGATGAATTTTTTCAATGTTAAAGCTCATATCAAACTCCTTTTGATAAGGCGCTTATAGTCAAATCCCTATAAATCCGCTACATCGTCACCCACGCTTGATGTACTACTTGTACTATCTGTGCGTGGCTTCCTTGTATCGAAATTATTTGGCTTCGACTATAGCAAGTTGGTAGTAAATATTTACTACCAGTAGTAGTTATTTAACTGTGCTACTCAACTGCTTTTACGCCTATTTTGCTATGTTTATATTAGGGCGTGTCCTCAATCTGAACAAAAGCGACTAAATGGGCTAAAAATAGCTAAATCTTGCCAAACGTCGTCAAATAGCTAGTCAATATCTCGATATTATCTGCACTATTTTCCTTGTTTGGCTGCCATTTATCTTATTTTTATCACCATTTTCAGATTGAGGACACGCCCTATTGCTATTTGTTGACTGTTATTTGTCAAAATCAAAGTTGATAGCGGGCAAGACTTTGCCGCGTACTTCGCCAAAACCGACACGGATGCCATCTTTTTCGCTATAGCCTTTCATAATGACCGTATCACCATCTTCAATAAAGCTACGTGTCGCGCCACCTGTTAGCGTGACGGGCTTTGTGGCATTCCAAGCAATCTCTAGCATCGAGCCATAAGAATCAGGCGTTGACCCTGAAATAGTGCCTGAACCCATCATGTCACCGACTTCTACTTTACAACCAGTGATGGTGTGATGGGTTAGCTGCTGTGCCATTGACCAGTACATATATTTGAAATTGGTCTCACAAACCACGGTGGCGCTTTCAGCGTTTTTGGGCAGTAGTTCGACCGATAAATTGATATCAAAGCTGTTCTCTGTCTCTTTTTCATTCAAGTAAGCAAGCGGCTTTGGCTCTTGAGTCGGGCACGACGTTTTAAAAGGGGCGAGCGCATCCATGGTCACGATCCACGGCGAGACTTCAGAGGCAAACGTTTTGGCATTAAATGGCCCTAAAGGCACATATTCCCATTTTTGTATGTCACGAGCTGACCAATCATTGAGTAAGACCATGCCAAAGATGTGATCAAAGGCATTATTTACGGCAATCGGTTGACCGATATTATTGCCTTTACCGACGACAAAAGCGGTTTCAAGTTCAAAATCGAGACGCTGACAAGCAGAAAAAATAGGACGATCGTCCGCATTTGGTTTTAGCTGACCGGATGGGCGCACGACATCCGTGCCGCTCACGATAACGGTGCTGGCACGTCCATTGTAGCCAACTGGCATCTCAGTCCAGTTAGGCAGCAGCGCATTGCTCGGATCACGGAACATCGTGCCGACATTGGTGGCGTGTTCTTTAGAAGAATAAAAATCGGTAAAACCCGGCACTTGGACAGGCAGGTGCATGGTGACGTCTGCTTGCTTAAAAAGGACTTTTTTCTGCAATTCTTGATTGTCGCGCAAAGTATCGCTTTCATTAGACAGCAGCGTTTGAATAATTGTGCGGGCGTGCGTCCAGTTGTCTCGACCAGAATCAATAAAAGCGTTTAGCGTGGATTGATCAAAGTATGAACCGCCATCCAAGCTTAATAAACCTTCTGCTTCGAGTACGGACAAATCCAGTACGTGCTCGCCAATTGCTACACCAGCGCGGCGCTTGCCGTCAGTAGCGTCACTAAAGATGCCATAAGGCAGATTGTGGATTGAGAAGTCAGAATCTTGAGCGATATCGATAAACGAGGTAAGGGTCTTGTCAGTCGTTGACATGGGTTGCTCCTTGCTAAAAATGAATAATAAATTACGTTATAATTAACTACTTATGAATAATGTAATTTATAGAGGAGCAGATTGCAAGTTTTTTATATAGTGACTGCGTATTTCGCTGCTACAGTCAGTGTAAAACAGAGGAGGTGAAATTAATTAGCGTGGCGTTTTGCTGGTATTAATTTTCCTCGCTTGCTATGAGCTTTGCCGAGCAGAGGCTTCGCAAAATTTATCTCATTAGCACTTTTTTTTAAAATAAATCGACTGTATGAGCATTAGCATTATTATTAGCAACATCGACTTTTTTTATGTGAACTGTACAAACGCGGCGCATAAAAAAAGGCTAAGCAATCGCTCAACCTTTTTTATCACAATTATTTTTCAAACTACGTTTCTAACGCTATGGATTAATCAGTCTTTTAAGACATCTGCCATAGCATTGGCGACATAGTCGATGTTACCCGTGTTTAATCCAGCAACACACATACGTGAGTTAGATATCATGTAAATACCAAACTCGCTTTGTAGACGCGCGACTTGCTCAGGCGTCAATCCGGTAAAGCTAAACATACCATTTTGATGGGTAATATAGTCAAAGTTGCGGTTAGGAACTTTGGCTTCTAATACAGATTTGAGCTTGAGTCGCATCGCTTTGATACGATCACGCATCGCATAAACTTCGCCAACCCATTGATCATGCAGAGCTTCGTCATTCATGACGATATCGACGACACGTCCGCCATGTGATGGTGGGCTTGAATAGATACGACGTACCAAAGAATTCAGCTGACCAAAGACACGCTCAGTCTCGTCTACGGTTGGACACACAACGGATAGACCACCAACACGCTCACCATATAGCGATAGATTCTTAGAAAATGAGTTGCTGACAAACAGTGGCAGACCCATATCGACGGCTTTACGAATCGCATAAGCATCGCTGTCCATGTCTTCGCCAAAGCCTTGGTAGGCAATATCCATAAACGGAATCAATGCGCGTGCTTGAATCACATTGAGCAACGTATCCCATTGCTCACGAGTCAAATCCATACCCGTTGGGTTATGGCAGCAAGGATGCAACAAAACCACATCGTCTTTATTCAAAGTTTCAAAAAACGCAATCATCTCATCGAACTTAACGCTGTTGTTGGCTTTGTCATAGTACGGATATTTACCGACTTCGACATCAGCGCCTTCAAAGATGGCAATGTGGTTGGCCCACGTCGGATCGCTGACATAGCATTTAGCATGCGGGAACCATTCATTGATAAACTCGGCACCAATCTTTAGCGCACCAGAACCACCGATAGTAGCGATGGTCGCAACCAAACCGTCTTTTAAGATTTGGGCGTCTTTACCAAAGAGCAGTTCCTGACAGCCTTTGCGGTGTCCTGGTAGACCTGCCATAGGTAGATACGGACGCGGCGAGATAGGATCGGCAATGCGCTGCTCGGCAGTTTTTACACACTCGAGTACAGGCAATACGCCATCTTCATCATAATAAATACCAATGCCTAAATTTACTTTATCAGGATTGTTATCCGCCAAAAATTTTTCCATTAATCCTAAAATTGGATCACCAGCGTAATAGTCGATACGTTCAAACATAGTGCTTCCTTATAAAAATATAAATCGAACCGCCAAAAATCATAGAGCAAATTGGCGCTTAACTCAATATGAGATTGAGATATCTTGAATAATTAACCAAATAGTTATACTCGATCCACTATAAAACAAACCCAGTGCTACTGGGATAGATTTTGCGCCGCCTTTGTCTGCGCAGGCACAATAAGCAAGGAGAATTTATTGCAGTAGCGCGTGATCATATTTGTAATTATTTTATTTAAGGCTGACTATAGCCAAATTCGTTTTTTATTAAATATTTTAAGTGCTGTCGCTGCTTTCGAGTGGCTTGACTATAGTTTTATTTCCTGCTGAATAAACAATATTTACGTACGCGGTAAATCACTAAAATGACTAGAAAAATACGACTGCAAAAATTCTTTGAAGGCGATGGTAGCCGGAGACAACGCGCGCGAGGAACGTTGATATATAAAGAATTGACGCGTCTTAACGGGCTGGGTCAATGGTCGCATTTGCAAGCGGTTAGCGCTGACCCAATCAATGACTTCAGGCATATAAGGCAGACACAAGGTAATGCCAAAACCTTGACGGGTCATCTCAAGCGCGGTGGACATAAAATTTACTTTATAGCGAGCCTGCTGAATATGAGTCACGATGCGGTCATCCAGCTCTACCGTTACTTGCTCGATAAAGGGGCCTTGCAACGTAATGAGCGGAATGTCTAATAAGTCCTGCCAAGTGATTTCAAGTTTTTGCGCCAATTCATGGCTTTCAGGCATGACCACACAAAACGGCAGCTGGTACAACAAATCAGCACTGATATCATCCTCAGCTTCCATTAAACCAAGCTCAGTGCCAACCCCCAAATCTACTTCGATATCTTGAATATGTCTGAGCAAGTTCTCTGCTGAACAATCCAATAACGACACGCTAATCTCAGGATATTGTTTGGCAAATTGGGCAATCACTGCTGGCATGGAGGACGCCGCGAACTGCGAAACAGCCAGTCTGACATTGCCTTGTGCCAAGTTGGTCAAACTGCTTGCCTCATTCTCGAACAGCTGCATCTCATTTAAAATGCGCCGAGCTTGAGGCAGCAAATGATGTCCCACTGCCGACAAAGACAGCTGGCGTGTGGTGCGGTCAAACAACACAATACCAAGGCTAGATTCTAGCTCTTTTATTAAGCCACTAACGGCAGATTGAGTCAAATGCATCTGGTCGCTGGCACGAGTAAAGCTGCCATTGTCGGCAACTTTGATAAAGGCGGTCAATTGGCGAATGCTAATATTCATAAGTAAACCTGATAAATAAATCATAAAAAACAATTAGTCTTATAAATAAAGCTAATCTAATATAAATACAACGTCAATAAGAATTATTGATTGCAGCTATTTTTATACCATTTTACTGTTTTTATAGTCGGTTCAATATAATTTGGATACAAGGAAGGCGAGCGAAAGTACTACAAATAGTAGACTGAGCGAGTCTGACACCGTATCCGACTTATATAGGATTGGCTATATACCACCAATTAAAATTAAGGATGATTACAATGGCCGATTTATTTGACAACCCAATGGGACTACAAGGGTTTGACTTTGTCGAATTCGCTTCTCCTCAACCTGATGCTGTCGACGCGTTGTTTAAACAGCTTGGCTTTGCACATGTGGCCAACCATCGTTCAAAAGATGTGGCTTTGTACCGTCAAGGTGACATCAATCTTATCCTAAACCGTGAGCCAAAAAGCCAAGCCAGCTATTTCGTTGAAGAGCATGGCGCTGGTGCTTGTAGCATGGGCTTTCGTGTGCAAGATTCCAAAAAAGCCTACGAGCATGCTATTGAAATGGGCGGGCAGCCAGTAGACGTGCCAACAGGCGTGATGGAGCTAAGACTCCCTGCTATCAAAGGCATCGGTGGCTCATTGATTTATCTCATCGACCGCTACAAAGATGGCGAATCTATCTATGATGTCGACTTTGAGTTTTTTGCTGATGTGGATAGAAATCCTATCGGTTATCGCTTTAAAGTCATCGATCATCTAACCCATAACGTTTACCGTGGTCGTATGGCGTATTGGGCAAATTTTTATGAGCGCATTTTCAACTTCCGTGAAATCCGCTATTTCGATATCAAAGGCGAGTACACGGGTCTTGCCAGTAAAGCCATGACCGCGCCTGATGGTAAAATTCGTATTCCGCTTAATGAAGAATCCAAGCAGGGCGGCGGACAAATCGAAGAGTATTTGATGCACTTCAATGGCGAGGGTATTCAACACATTGCGTTGGCCAGTGATGACTTACTTGCCAGTATTGACATGCTTAAAGCTGCTGGTATTCCGCTTATGACCGCACCAACGGCTGCTTATTATGAAATGCTCAGCGAGCGTTTGCCAAACCATGGCGAAAACGTTGATGATCTGCAAGTCCGTGGCATCTTATTGGACGGTACGACAGAAGGCGATACGCCGCGTCTACTGCTACAGATTTTCTCTGAAACCATTTTAGGTAGCCCTGTATTCTTCGAGTTTATTCAACGCAAAGGCGATTATGCAGATGGCTTTGGCGAAGGTAACTTCAAAGCATTGTTTGAGTCTATAGAACGTGACCAAGTACGCCGCGGCACGGTTGGTCAGCCAAAGACTGAAACGCCATAATTCTCGTGAAAAATTTAAACGAGTAAAGCAGCAGATGGGCAAGATAAAAGGAGCTTGTCTTGCTCATTTAATGCTTATCCTCGCTAACTCAATAATTGTTATGGCAGTGGTGGTCAGGGTTTAATTTTATCAAGGTGAATTACCCAGATAAAGAGACTGATGCCAAGCTAATGTACTAACTGCAATAAAAGGAATACTGGCATGGAACGCCTCCAACATACAACGTCTAATAACAACTCTGTCAATGCTAATGCTAGTGCTAACAATACAGCTCCGAAAGTAATGGGCGCTGATGGTTCTGGTCACGATGATTTTGCTCATAAAGATTCTGCTGATAAAAAACAACCTTACCTCTCGAATCAGCCTGATGCCGATGGCCATATCCACTATAGCGATGATGACAATGCTATGTGGCAAGCGCTGCTCGAACGTCAAGCCGATCAAATACCCAATCGTGCCTGCTCAGCGTACATAGATGGTTTAACCAAGTTAAATCTACCCACCACGCATATTCCGCAGCTCAGTGATATTGATGACGTATTACAAGCCACCACTGGCTGGAAAACGGCGGCGGTCCCTGCGTTAATCAGCTTTGGCAAATTCTTTAAGCTCTTGGCCAATAAATCCTTCCCTGTCGCGACTTTTATCCGTCGATTTGAGGACATGGATTATATCGAAGAGCCTGATATCTTTCACGAAATTGTCGGACATTGCCCGCTGCTCACGCATCCTGCGTTTGCAACGTTTAACGAAACTTATGGCAAGCTTGGACTCAATGCGACCAAAGAAGAGAGATGGTTTTTGGCGCGGCTCTATTGGTTTACCATCGAGTTTGGCTTGGTTGGGAGCAACCCCGAAAATCGTAGAATCTACGGCGGCGGTATTTTAAGCTCACCTTCTGAAACTGTCTACGCGCTTAGTGATCAGCCACAAAACTCATCACAAAAGCAGCCACAGTATAGAGATTTTGAATTATTGGATGTGCTACGGACGTCTTATCGCATCGATCATATTCAGCCTGTTTATTATGTCATTGACGATTTAAATACATTGTTTGATATCGTCGATAGCGACATCATGGGTATGGTTAAGCAGGCCATGTCGTTGGGATTGTTTGAGCCGAGTTATTCTGTATAAACCAGCTAATGACTTTATCAAAATTATGGGCTTTATCAAGATTATTGGCTTTATCAAGATGATTTTAGGATTAAATGTTTGACTGGTCGTAGAGCCACCTCAACATGGATGTACACAAATTAAAAAATACTCGTTAAATAAAAGGATATTATCATGACTACATTATCACAAAACAGCTGCGAAGCCTGCCGTATCGGCGCACCGACAGTCGACGACGCTGAGGCAAACGAGCTCTTGCAACAAATTCCTGACTGGTCACTGATCGAAGTGGAGGGCATCAAGCAATTACAGCGCCAGTATAAATTCAAAAATTTCGTCAAAGCAATGGCGTTCGCCAATCAACTTGCAGACATTGCCGAAGCAGAAGGGCATCATCCGGGCATCTTGGTAGAGTGGGGCAAAGCAACCGTCACATGGTGGTCTCACAGCATCAAAGGTTTGCATCACAACGATTTTGTTATGGCGGCTAAGACCGATGAGTTGATTAATATCTAATCAGATTGGTAATCGCCAAGCAAACTCATTAAACTTGCTCCCATTTATATTCAATACTTAAATTCAATCTGACGCCAGTTTTTACTGGCGCTTTAAGGATGTGTGATGCCTCCAAAAATATTAACCCAAATTTCACCACAACTGGCGTTTATGATTTCTGCCATTGTCATTGCCATCATGGGCGTTACTATGATTGGTTTTGGCTGGGTACCGCATTTGTCATTGATACTGGCGATCTGTTTTCTATTGGGCATTGGTTTATTCAAAGGCTTGAGCTTTGATGACATGCAAATGCAAATGGCGTCAGGCGTGATGCGGGGCATTGGTGCGATATATTTATTCTTCTTTATCGGTTTGATGGTCTCCGCCTTAATGATGTCAGGTGCCATTCCAACGTTGATGTATTTCGGCTTTCAGCTGATATCGCCTGAGTATTATTATATCTCCGCTTTTGTATTGACCTCTATTATTGGTATTGCTTTGGGCAGTAGTTTGACGACAGCGGCAACGTTGGGCGTGGCATTTATTGGTATGAGTGATGCTTTTGATGCCAATGTGGCGATTGCGGCCGGCGCTGTGGTATCAGGGGCATTTTTTGGTGATAAGATGTCGCCATTGTCTGACACTTGTACCATCGCTTCCTCTGTGGTGGGCATTGATTTGTTTGAACATATCCGCAATATGATGTACACCACGGTGCCTGCGTGGATATTGACAGTTATCTTGTTTTGGTTTTTTTCAGGGCAGACAGCGGGTTCTGATCTCAGTCAAGTGACCGTATTGCAAGGACAACTGATAGAGAGTGGCTTGGTACACGGCTATGCAGTGTTGCCTTTTGTAGTGCTGGTTGGGTTAGCTGTTTTTCGCGTCAATGCAATCTACACCATTATTTGTACCATCGCCGTAGCCTTAATTATTACTTACTTGCATAGCTCGCCAAGCTTTGGTCAGTTGGGAGGTTATTTATTTGCAGGCTATGCACCTGCTGAATCGTTAGAGCTGGGTGACATTGGCGGTATGTTGTCACGCGGCGGTGTACAAAGTATGTTCTTTACTCAGGCGATCGTCATACTGGCATTGAGCCTCGGCGGACTGCTGACGGCATTGGGGATTTTGCCCGCATTACTATCAGGTATCAAAGACAATTTAACGACAGCGGGGCGTGCCATTTTTGCGGCTGCCATGTCAGCTTTGAGTATTAACGTGCTCATTGGCGAGCAGTATTTGAGTATTTTATTGTCTGGTACGGCCTTTCGTCCGACGTTTGAGCGCCTACATTTACACCCTAAAAATCTGTCTCGTACCATTGAAGATGCGGGTACAGTCATTAATCCGCTGGTACCTTGGAGTGTGTGCGGTGTTTTTATTAGCCAAGCGTTAGGCGTGCCTGTACTTGATTATCTGCCTTATGCATTTTTCTGTTATTTATCACTATTGCTGACGATACTTTTTGGCTTTACGGGTATTACCATTAGTCGTATAAAAAGTCATGAGCCGACCAAAAAGCTACTGGCTGAATAAAAAAACCATTAGGCAAACAAAGTACATTAAACAAAGTACGCTACACAAAGCACTTTTAAATGACTAAGGCTTTTATATCAAAAAAACAGGGCGCATCTTTAATGAGGATGCGCCCTGTTTTTACCAGCCTTGCAGCATGATATTGTTATTATTTAAGGTAACTTGATAAGCGGCCAGTGTCACATTCCCATCATCTAAGCACTGCCCAGTGACAAGGTTGAAGCGTTGTTTATAAATTGGCGAGGCGACATAAAGCACCTCTTCATCCGCGCCAGCATCATTTACAATCATCGTGCCGCCAATCAACCCCCGAGACAGGACATTGGCTTGACTGAATGGATCGTAATTATCGAGGGCGAAGAGGTCGTCTTTTTTGGTGCGAAAGATTGCAATTTGTTTGCCGTCTATCAGCGCACAAACGCCCGTTTCAGGAATGATGTCATTAAGATGACAAATAGTGTGCTGTTTCATAGCGTAGTATCCTCGAAGGTTATAACGTTAATAGCGATGAGTGACGATGGTGCGTTTTTCTAAAAAGCGCACCACAAAAGTAATTATTAGGCCAATTCCACCACTCTAATGGCTGTTTTTTCAGAATCAGTTGCTGGTCTGATTTGATCACGTTCGCTCACAAACACGACGTTGTCATCGCCTTTCTCACTGTTCACAAAGTGACGAAAGCGTTTGAGTTTTTCGCTATCATTAATTGTCTCTGCCCACTCACATACATAATTTTCGATGAGAAGTTGCATCTGAGCTTCGAGTTCTTCTGCGATGCCTAAGCTGTCTTCGATGATGACCGCTTGTAAGTACTCAAGTCCGCCATCTAAGCTTTCACGCCATTTTGAGGTACGTTGCAGTTTGTCGGCTGTTTTGATATAAAACATGATAATACGGTCGATGTATTTGACCATCGTCTCGGTATCAAGATCCGTTGCGAACAGCTCACCATGACGCGGGGTGATACCGCCATTGCCACAGACAAATAGATTCCAACCGTTTTCGGTCGCGATCATGCCAAAGTCTTTACTCTGCGCTTCAGCACACTCTCTCATGCAACCTGACACGCCCATCTTGATTTTATGCGGTGAGCGCACGCCTTTGTAGCGATCCTCTAACCTAATCGCAAGACCCATGCTGTCGTCCACTCCATATCGACACCAGTCATTACCCACACAAGATTTGACGGTACGTAGCGATTTGCCATAAGCATGACCCGTCTCAAACCCTGCCTGCACCAATTGTGTCCAGATATCAGGCAGTTGCTCCATACGTGCACCAAATAAATCCACGCGTTGTCCACCAGTGATTTTGGTGTATAAATTAAATTCTTTGGCAACTTGCCCGAGTACGATGAGCTTGTCAGCAGTAATCTCACCACCCGGTACGCGCGGCACAACTGAATACGTGCCATCTTTTTGAATATTGCCTAAATAGTAATCGTTGCTGTCCTGTAACGGCGTCAGCTCAGGTTTGAGCACATAATCATTCCAGCACGATGCCAAGATAGAGGCGATGGTTGGTTTGCAAATTTCACAACCATGACCACGTCCATGTTCTATCAATAGCTCGTCAAAGGTTTTGATACCATGCACCCGAATCAAGCTGTATAAATCCTGACGAGAATAAGCAAAATGCTCGCACAAATCATTATTGACCTCAAAACCAAGTGTTTTTAGCTGATAACTCATGGCGTCTTTCACCATTGGCGCACAACCGCCGCAGCCCGTACCTGCTTTGGTTACGGCTTTCACATCAGAAATAGAATACGCGCCGTTTTCGACCGCTGAACAAATAGCCCCTTTGGTCACGTTGTAGCATGAGCAAATCGTGGCAGTATCGGGCAAATTTTCGATGCCCATCATGGGTTTTTCGACATTGGGTAGTATCAGGCTTTCAGGATGGGCTGGCAGGTCAATGTCATTTAAATATAATTGCAATAAATTATTATAATCTTCGGTGTCACCAACCAATACAGCACCAAGCAAACGTTTGTTGTCCGCTGTAGTGACAAGTTTTTTGTAAATACCTTGAGCAGGATTTTGATACAAATAGCTCAGGCCGCCCTCAGTCGCGCCATGCGCATCGCCAATACTGCCGACATCCACGCCCATCAATTTTAATTTGGTGCTCATGTCAGCACCTGTAAACGTTTGCTCGCTATCGCCTGCAATTTGTGCAGCACAAATGCTTGCCATGCTATAACCAGGTGCTACTAAGCCAAATACTTGATTGTCCCACACGGCGCATTCGCCAACCGCATACACATGATTGGCATTGGTTCGGCACTGCGCATCGATCAAAATACCCCCACGCGCACCCATTTTAATGCCGCACTCAGGATTATTCTTAATGATATTATCTTGTGGTCTAATGCCTGCACTAAACACAATCATATCGGTGTTTAATGAGCTACCATCGGTAAACTGCATGGTTAGGTAACCGTCATCACTGTCTGCACTATTCGTGTTAGAGACATTATTAGCGTTAGAGACGCTGTCAGCATTAGAAAAAATCTCTTGGGTATTTTTGCCTGTCAGGACTTTGACACCCAGTGCCTCGATTTTGCGCTTCAAAATCTCACCACCAGCCGCATCAAGCTGAACGCTCATCAACTGCGGGGCAAACTCAACCACATAAGTATCAAGACCTAATGTGACCAATGCTTTTGCCGCTTCCAATCCGAGTAGACCGCCACCAACCACCACGCCTTTTTTAACTTTGGGCAATTCAGCAATCGCCAAAATCTCATCTAAATCCGCAATCGTACGATACACATGACAGTGTGCATGCTCACGACCGGGAATCGGTGGCACAAAGGGATATGAGCCTGTCGCTAATATTAGCTCACTGTACTCAATCCGCTCGCCAGCTTCCGTAGTGATAGATTGGTTGGTTGAATCGATATCCACAATGCGCTGGTTTAAATGCAGCTGTACCTGCGATGACTCATAGGTAGTCAGATCCACGAGATTTAGTTTGCTGGCATCTTTGTGTTCAAAATAACTGGATAAATACACACGGTCATAAGCAGGACGGTCTTCTTCTGCAAATACATGAATTTCAAATTGTTCGTGTAACCCTTTTTCAATGGCTCTCTCGACGAAATGGTGACCGACCATACCATTGCCAATCACGACCAATTTGCCTTTGGTTTTTGCGCTCATTTTTTTTATGCCCATTGTAGTGCGACTCATACGTCCGTCCTCTATATAGCTGATAAATGACATTTAGATGCCTACTAATACAGAGCATTCAATAATTGTGCCAAGCGACTTTGTTTTAGTGTATTTATTCAGGCGTGATCCTACGAGCGCTTGGGTAAAATATGAGGATAAGAAGTAGGTCTCTTAACGTTCAGCAAGGATTACAGAGCCGCTGAACAGCCATTGAATAAAAGCTAAGATCAAGGTCAATATTGATTGTGAGAGTGTCGGTTATCCATACTTTGTAAATATCGAGATAAAATATTTATGCACCAAAATAGAAACAATGATGCCCCAATTTGGGGTCTTTTATAGTTTATAAGAAATATTAAAGATTTTACTTTTTTCTCCTATTTCTTGTCTTTATCCAACTATTCAATTGATTTTAGTACCACCATATAAGCCTCAATATAAAAGCGTTGTAGCATTGATTTAAGTTCAATTCCTATTTTAAAAATATGGCTTATCAACTTAACTGGCATAGCCATTGCACCGTCTCAAATGTCTCAATAGATCGTTTCTTGAACACTTGATACGTTGCAATAACCTAGAAGTTAACCATTTAAGGAAGCCGCTGCCTATGTCATCGTCATCATCGACCCCCGTTGCGTCTACGACAGACAAGCTAAATATATTGTCTTTTTCGGGCAAAAATAAAATTCTTCATTTAGGCTGGATGGCATTTTTTCTGACTTTTTTTGTATGGTTTAACCATGCACCGTTTTTATCGGCGATTGGTGAGTCGCTAAATCTCAGTAAAGACCAAGTCAAAACACTGCTGATTTTAAACGTGGCATTGACCATTCCAGCCCGTGTCATCATTGGTATGTTGACGGATCGTTTCGGTCCGCGTCTCGTTTACACAGTGATTTTGGCTATTGGAGCGATTCCCTGCTTTACCTTTGCGTTCGCGCAAGATTACAACACCTTGGCGCTGTCTCGCTTCCTACTGGGTTTTGTCGGCGCAGGCTTCGTGGTTGGCATTCGCTTGATGAGTGATTGGTTTCCGACCAACGAGCTGGGAACTGCTGAGGGCATTTATGGTGGTTGGGGCAATTTTGGCTCAGCAGCAGCGGCACTATTATTGCCAACCGTGGCGATTGGCGCGGCGGCTATTTTTGGCGGCGATGAAGGGTGGCGCTATGCCACTGCTATGTCAGGTGTCGTTATGGCGCTTTATAGTGTGGTTTTTTATAAAATGGCGCGAAACACGCCCAAAGGAGCCACTTACTTTAAACCCAAAAAATCAGGCGCTATGATGGTGACCTCATCCAGTGACTTTTGGCTCATGATGGTTTTTAAATTACCGATGTATTTGGCATTGGCTTTATTAGCATGGAAGTTATCACCTGCTGGCGTGAGTTTGCTCAGCCAATCTACTGTCACTTTGATCTATATTTGCCTTGCCGTACTATATATCTACGAGTTCATCAGCAGCTATCGCTTCAATAAGGAAGTCTTTACCACGCCTGTCCCTGAAGCGCATCGTTATGATTTTAAGCAGGTCGGTATTCTCAATGTTTTATACTTTGCGACGTTTGGTTCAGAGCTGGCGGTTGTCTCGATGTTGCCGCTGTTTTATCAAGAGACTTTTAATCTATCGATCGTTATGGCAGGTGTATTGGCATCGAGTTATGCCTTTATGAATCTGATGTCACGTCCTGGTGGCGGTTGGCTCAGTGATAAATTTGGTCGTAAAATTACTTTGTTGATTTTAACCGCAGGTTTGGCCGTCGGGTATCTATTAATGGGCTTTCTTGACTCAACATGGCCACTTGCTCTCGCTTTGTTAATCACCATGTTTTGCTCATTTTTTGTACAGGCAGGAGAAGGGGCTGTCTTTGCCGTCATTCCATTGATCAAGCGTAGTATGACGGGGCAGTTCGCTGGCATGACGGGCGCCTATGGTAACGTCGGCTCGGTGGTCTATCTAACGGTACTCAGTCTGGTGTCTTATCAAATATTTTTCTTTGTGATCGCCGCGACGGCAGTGGTAGGCTTCTTTGCGCTGTTTTTATTAAAAGAGCCGTCAGGCGTCATTATAGAAGAGATGCCAGATGGGTCGTTTGCCGAAATCCAAGTCAGTCATAGATAATATAGTCAGTGAAAAGTAATATCGATACAGCAAGCAAGAAAAATTGATAATAGCAGTACCGCAGCGTTTTTACGGCATTTTGACTATACGAGAAAAACCAATAAGGATGACTGTGAATACTATGCCAACAACAGCCAAACAAAAAAGTAGTCAGCAAATCGCTGATTTGAGTGTCGATGCAAGTACTGATGCGATTAATGACGCTAATGCCAGTATAAGTGCCGACATGACTGAGAACGCTACTGTCGACCCAAACATCGAAAGTAAAACTCACCGTCAGTCATCTACCATTGAATCAAGTGACCCTAGTGCAGATAGCGCCTTGTGGGAGCTTGATTTTTTTACGATGAAAGGTCGCAAAGCGGAAAACCAAGACAGTCTACTGATAACGACTTGTCTACTGCCGCATTCTTTGAGCATAACATCGACAGAACCTAATCCCTCAAACAAAAGTAACTCACTTAAAAAGACAGAAACGTTTCCAGCGCCGTTGTTGGTGCTGATGGCAGATGGGGTGAGTGCTTGCCAGTTTCCGAAGCAGGCGAGCCAGCTAGTCATTAGTACGGTTGCAGAGAAAATAACATTCGCATTATCAAAACTGGCGCGCATACAACAGAAGTCGCAAGATCAATCTCAAACTATGGTTGTCGGTTTGGATGATGATGACATTGCGAAAATTATTAGGCTAGCGATAAATAAAGCCAATGATGTGTTGTATTTTCCGCAGGCGTACCAGCGGGTGCCGCCTTTACTGTCCACGCTGTCAGGCTTATTGTGCATTGGTGATCGTATTCATCTGTTTCATACCGGAGATTCACGCATTTACCGTGTTGGAGTAGACAGTCTGACCGTACTTAGTGAGGATCATCGCATTCGTCGAGGGGAGGACAAAGGAGCGCTTTCGGCCGCTATCGGTGCCGATAGTCAGGTGGATTTGCAACAATCAGTGTTTACGCTACACCAAAACGAATGTTTGGCAATAATGACGGATGGAATTTATGAGCATATCGATGAGGTCGAGCTAGCATTTGAGCTGTGTACGGCGGCGACAAATATGTGTCAGGCGCTGGCTACAACGCACAAACTACCCATAGGGTTTCATGCCAGTCAGACGGTGTGTGAGCAAGCTTTTGCAGACGGCAGTCATGATAATTTAAGTATGATTATGCTGGGTATGAATGCGATGCCAAAATTATCAAACTCAATAAAGAATCCAAATGCTCATTCGGAGAACGGTGGCGACTCGACTCATGATATTCATCGCTATCAGTTGCCCACAGATTTAGAGGTGGGGGATTGCATTGATGGTTTTACCGTCATGAGTATCATTGCGCGTACTGCCCGCAGTCATGTGTATCGGGTGCAAGATGAAGACCATAATGACTTTGTGTTGAAGTCGCCAAGCCTTGATACCATTGCCGATGGTCATTATCTGCGTGATTTTTTACAAGAGCGCAAAATTGGCTTGAGTCTTTCAAAGCATCGCCGCGCTGGCGAGTCTGCTTATAATCAATCTGATCCAAATCGCTTACCAGTCACTGATTCAAACAAAAATAGTGATCGCAATATGGGGTCTGGATTGAACGCCTCAGGACTGCTACGTTACTACCCAGTACCCGCCAGCACCACGTATCTATATCACTTAACAGAGTATATCGAAGGCGAGAGTTTACGAGACTTTATAGAGCGTCATGCGCCATGTGATGTATGGCAGACTTATGATTTACTCACCAAAATCGGTATGGCAACTCGAGTCATGCACCGCAATTATCTCTTGCATCAAGATATCAAACCTGAAAACGTACTTTTGACCAAATCAGGCGCGGTTAAGCTCATCGATTTTGGCTCTGCCAGCTCATCAATACTGAAAGACAGTACGCGGCCACCCAATGGCGATCTGCATTACGCTGCACCAGAGTATTACACTGATGCACCAAAAGGGGTACATTCCGATTTATTTTCAATCGCTGTGATTGGTTATGAGCTTTTGACAGGACAATTGCCATTTGGCTCGCAAGATTTGATGAATTCTCAGCATACGCTCGTCATGCCAGCGCAGCCGCTGCGACAACAAAATATACCGCCTGTGAGCCAGCAAGCGCTTATGCGGGCGTTACATCCCAATATCAATGTTCGCTATCAAGCCATTGGTGAGTTTTTACAAGATTTCAATCCTGATAATAGCGCACGCAGTCGCGACCCTGAGCCGCTCATCAAAAGTAATCCTTTACTGGTATGGCATGGCATTTGCTTTATACAGACTGTCATCATCGTTTTATTGTTGTGGGTTTATCTATCATAGATTTCCCGCTTTCAATGACACACCCTCACTTGTTTAACGCTGCACTATGCTGCTAAGGAACTTCGCTTTATGTTGCTCCATACATCAAAAACTGCCGCCAAATCTGGTACGTATACGACAGAATCTACCAAAAGACCAGTCCAGCAAGTCACCAGCGCAGGTGTTGTTATTATCGGTGCTGGTATGGCGGGCAGCCGTTTCGCCATTGAGCTTGCGCGGGCACAGCAGCAAGGCATAATTTCAAAACATGAGCACTCAAAAAACGAAGACTTGGACAGCCTGCATCTAGAAAGCAATGCTATACCACTACCCATTACTCTGATTAGCAAAGAGTCACAGGTGGGCTACAACCGCATTATGTTGTCGCCAGTTTTATCCGGAGAAACAGCGTTTGAGGACACGTATTTATATGATAAAGCAGATTACGAAGCGTTAGGAATCACGGTATTGGCAGGGTTAAGCGTGGATACGATTGATACCGAGCAGCAGCATATCGAGATTGACAATGGACAAGTACTCCATTATGCCAAACTGGTCATTGCTACGGGTTCAACGGCTCGCGTGATCCCATTTCCCAATCATACCGCGAAAGGCGTTCATGTGTTTCGAGACGTGGCTGATGTCAAGTCCTTGACTGAGTATGCCCGCCAAGGCAAAACAGGTTTGGTGATTGGTGGCGGCGTGCTGGGGTTGGAAGCGGCTTGTGCTTTGTCAGCGCAAGGGGCGAGGATGACGGTGATTCATGTGGACGATTATGTGCTCAATCGCCAGCTTGATTGGCCAGCCGCCCAGTTGTTACAAGCAGAGTTAAGCCGCCGCGGCGTTGGTCTAGAAGTGTCTGCAAATACAGAATCCATCGCCATAAATGACGCAGACGAGGTATGCGGACTAGTTTTAAAAGACGGTCGTACCTTACCCGCTGACTTTATCGTGATGGCAGTAGGCGTAACGCCCAATACCTCCTTGGCTAAAGACAGCGGGATGAATGTCAATCGCGGTATTATCGTAGATGACTGTATGCACACCAGTTGCCCGCATATATATGCCATTGGAGAATGTATCGAGCTAAATGGAGAGCTGTTCGGCATGGTCGCACCCGTGAATCAGCAAGTCGATACGCTCGTGACGGTATTAAAAAAGGTCGTGATATCAAAGCCCATAGCACCACACGATACAAGGCTAAACAATACGATGTCAAACGATACAACATCCAAAGAGCACTGGATACCCTTTGTCAGCAAACCCTTGTCATTAAAGTTAAAAGTATCTGGCGTGGCAGCATTTTCAGCGGGTCAAATTGCCTTTAATGATGGCAATGCTGAGATTATTGAAACGCTCGTTTATCGCCAGCCCACCTTAAATCATTATCACTGCCTTTATCTTAAAGACAATAGAGTCGTTGGTGCGGTCCTTTATGGTGACGTTACTGATGGCAGTTTTTACAGTCAGCTCATTACCGATAACGTCGATATATCGCCCATAAAAGGGGATTTAATCTTTGGCAGCGCCTACTGTGATTTAGAGGAGCTGACTATCAATGATACAACCACTGAAAATGATACAACCACTGACAGGACAAATAACGAAGTAGACGTGACTGAGTTGGTAGAGGAGGTGTCATGAGCCAGACAATTGCCACGCGCACCATCAGCAGTGCTGAAAATATCGGTCAAGCGTCGCTAAACACGCCTAGTGATTTGACCAAAACGATTCGCACGACCTGTCCTTATTGCGGCGTCGGTTGCGGTGTCCTAGCCCATATCGATGAGCTAGGAAAAATCAGTGTCAAAGGAGATCCTGAGCATCCTGCTAACTTTGGCAAATTATGCTCAAAAGGCAGCGCGCTTGCTCAAACATTGGGCAGCAAGCGCCGGTTAATTCAGCCTTATTATCAAAACAAGCGGGCGTCTATGCAACAGCAGCAACCTATGCCGCTAGTGCTGTCTTCTCGCCCTCATTCTCAAGCCACGTCTGATGTGCAGCCACTTATCGAAAATACCGATTGGGACACGGTATTAGGAGATATTGCTGAGCGTTTAAATGACACTATCGCAAAACATGGACGAGACAGCATTATGTTTTATGTCTCAGGTCAGCTATTGACTGAAGACTATTACGTTGCTAATAAGTTTATTAAAGGCTTCATAGGCAACAATAATATCGATTCTAATTCTCGGCTGTGTATGTCATCAGCGGTGGCAGGACACAAACGGGCGTTTGGCGCAGATCTTGTACCGGGCAATTATGAGGATTTGGAATATTGTGATTTATTGGTGCTGGTCGGCTCAAATATGGCATGGTGTCATCCCATCCTTTTTGGGCGTTTTTTGACCGCTAAAAAATTGAACCCGAATAAAAAGCTAATCGTGATTGATCCGCGCCGTACGGACTCTTGTGAGTTTGCTGATTTGCACTTGCCCATTGCGGCTGGCACCGACACGCATTTATACAATGGATTATTACAGTATCTTGACCAACAAGGGTGCCAAGATACTGATTATATCAGCCAAAGTGTGGGTATTGATGAGGCGTTGAATGCGGCTAAAGAGTGGACGATTGATAAGGTGGCGCGCGCTTGTCAAGTAACCACCGATAGTATTCGACAGTTTTATGAATGGGTTGCTAACAATGATAAAACAGTGACCGCGTTCAGCATGGGTGTCAATCAATCCAAAAGTGGCACGGACAAGGTCAATGCTATTATCAATACGCATCTGTATACGGGGCGTGTGGGTAAAGTGGGTGCGAGTCCGTTTTCACTGACAGGTCAGCCCAATGCGATGGGCGGGCGAGAAGTGGGTGCGCTTGCCAATTTGCTGGCCGCTCATTTGGACTTAGAAAATAGAGATCATCGTCAGCTGGTGGCAGATTTTTGGGCGTCACCTCAATCTATCGCTTCAGACGTTGGTGTCAAAGCTTGTGATGCGGCGGACGCTATTTTGGATGGGCGCATCAAGGCCATTTGGATTATGGCGACCAATCCTGTTGTGAGTTTGCCAGAGGCGGATAAATTCCGCCAAGCGCTGGCCGAATGCGATTTGGTAATTGTGTCTGACTGCTCTGTAGACAGTGATACGGTAAAATGCGCTGACATTGTGCTCCCTGCACAAGGATGGGGCGAAAAATCAGGAACAGTGACCAATTCTGAACGGCGTATCTCTCGTCAGCGATCTTTAATGCCTGCAGTAGGTGTGGCAAAACCAGACTGGTGGATATTGTCGCAAGTCGCCAAGCGTATGGGGTTTTCAGGATTTGATTATCAACATCCTAGCGAGATATTCAATGAGCATGTGGCATTGACGGCCTATGGCAATGATAAAAATCAAACCGTATCAATCAAAAACCAGCCTCGTTATCTCAATCTTGCCAAAGACCTATTTGTTTTTATGGCAGCGGCAGAGCATAGTAGTCATTCTCTCCATCATAGGCGTATGCCAAATGCGCTGAGCAATGAAGATTATGACATGATGCGACCATTTCAATGGGGTGGCACGCGTATTCCAATGATTGAGACGACAACTGAGTATTTAAATAAATCAGTCAATGACGCCACTCGCCAAACGCTCTCTTGTACCAAAGTGCAGTTGATCGCCATCACGCCTGATAATGAGGCTAGCGTGCCCAATCGGCACCAGCAAAAGCGACGATACAAGCGCCAGTATACAGATATATTGCCAAGACTAAATGAGTCAACCATTGACCTGAGACTCATTACTGGTAGGCTGCGCGATCAGTGGCATACTATGACGCGCACGGGTCTAGCCCCGCAGTTAAATCAACATCAATCATCGCCAGTAGTGACGCTACATCCTGATGATGCCAGTCAGCTTGGTGTGGAGACGGATGATTTTGTCCAACTTCATCGTCAGTATGAAATAGGCGTGACAGCTGATAAAGAGGCGAGTCACGTACTGGTACAAGTGGCGATAAGCGATGCGATGCGAGTTGGTGATGCATTTATGCCGATGCACTGGAGCAATGCGTTTGCTAGCTTCGCCCGTATGGGCACCCTGATTCCAACGGTCGTTGATCCCCACTCAGGACAGCCCGAGCTCAAAAACTCAGCCATCAGCATCACAGCAGTGCCAATGCACACGTTCGGCAAGATTTTGGTGCATCCTGACTGGCAAGACACCGTTATAGGGCAACTGCGTACTATTTTGGACAATTTTGAGGCAAAAACAGAGCAGATAGAGTCGTCGAAAAAGAGAAACAGCGCAAGTGTAAATACCGTTTATTCAAGTACCATTTCTAAAAATACTGATTCTATAAACAACGCTTCTACAAGCAGCGCTTCTACAAATAAAAATTCGGCAAGACAATTACCAGTAATTACTTGGAACTTAAGCCATCAAGTGAATAGCGTATTGATTAATTTTGCCAGTCCGAGCAAGAGTCTCAGTGATAGGCTGAATACTTCTGAGTTTTGGCAGCACCTTGCACAATCTGTGCAATCATTAGGGCAATTAACATCACAGGCGAATACGATTAATACGGCATTTACCGTCGACAAGCAACACGATCAATTGCGCTTAATCATGACTCAATCTACCCATGAAACGGTGTCAAACAGTGATGTGGCAAACGATTTAACAAGCGACTTAACAGAGGACAATCAAAGGGCTAATGAGCAGCTTGTCATGGCCATTTATCTTGCGCCAACGCTAGCGGCGTTACCCAGTATTCATTGGCTCGACAGCTGCTTTGCTGACACCAGTCAGATTCCTCTCAGCCAGCGTTATAAATGGTTATTGGCTGGGCGTCCTGCCAGTGGTTATATTGATCCGGGTGCATTGGTTTGTTCGTGCATGTCAGTAGGAGAAAATATCATCATCGAGGCCATTACTAAGCATGGTTGTAACAGTGCGATGGCAGTCGGGGCACAGTGCCGAGCAGGTACTAATTGTGGGTCGTGTGTGAGCCAGATTAATGAATTGATCACAGCGTATGTTCAATTAGAACAAGCTTAATCAACCAGCTGGCACGTCGCTTGCAGCTGCTAATGTATTACTGAAAACTAGCCAAGTTTGGATTTTTTTATCAATGGCTTTATTTTTAGTGACCTACTTTGCAGCATTCACATCGCCATCAGGAGCTATTACCATGAGTCATTTATCTGCTTTTATTTCAGAAAGTGCATCGTACGTTTTAACGGGTCAAAATTGTGCAGAAAGCACAAGCATACCTAATAAAAAAGGCGTGGTATATTTGGTGGGTGCTGGATCTGGCGATCCTGAATTATTGACTTTAAAAGCATTGAAAGTAATGCAGCGCGCTGATGTGGTGCTGTATGATAGTTTGGTTTCGGAAGATATTTTGGATATGTGTGCATGCACTGCCGAAAAAATATTCGTCGGCAAACGCCGTGCCAATCATGCGCTACCACAAGAAGATATCAACGAGCTACTCGTCAAACATGCGCTGGCCAATAAAATAGTGGTGAGACTAAAAGGCGGTGATCCTTTTATTTTTGGACGTGGGGGTGAGGAGATCCAAGAAGTGGTGCGTCATGGTATTTGTTTTGAGTCTATTCCGGGTATCACCGCTGCAAGTGCTGCCGCAAGTCGAGCGGGTATACCGCTGACACACCGCGATCATGCCCAATCTGTTCAGTTTGTCACAGCCTGCAAAAAACTGGGCGCACCCAACGAGGACTATAGCGAGCTGCTAGACAGCACTCAGACAGTCGTTTTTTATATGGGACTGCATCGGTTGGATGAGATGACAAAAGGTCTGATAGCAGCAGGTCGAGACAGTGAAACACCCTTTGCGATCATCAGTCACGCCAGCCTACCCACCCAGCAAGTGCTTATCGGAACGTTAAAAGATATCGCCGAACAGCAAGCATTTGCCAATCTGCCCACACCAGCATTACTGATTATGGGCGATGTGGTCACTTTGCATGGAGAGTTTGCAGATTATAATTTGGCGACACTGTCTGAGGCTTTGGATGTCAGCTATGTGTAAGGAATACATCAGTCATTCACAAGAGACGCTAATAAGTTATTAATCCTTACGCCAATAGACCTTAATAACCGAATCGGTACGCTCTAATGCTAGCCTTTGTTGGATCAGCCCCCGAAGTGCTTTAGCCGTACCCGCTTCTAAGCCGCCCCACACTTTGTCAATTTTCAGAGGATGAGTGGTCAGATATTCGGCCAATACATTATCAATTAACACGGCTAAATCTTGTCCTGAATTGACCTGACCTGTTACTAATGGCAACACTGTAAAGTTAGTGCTTATCCGATGTTCAGTATTTTCGTTCGTCTTATCACTGCCTATTTTAACCGCATCAAAATACGCTTGATCGGCTGCATCTTGTGTGGCACAAAGCACCAAAGGCGGCGTAGGATTGTCCCAAAGCTCCAGTAAACGGGCGACGGTGGGCATCGAGGTTTCATCAGCAATCAATAAGGCTTGACCGTCACGCAAATGCGCAATCTTTTCAGGGAACTCGCGTTTACTCACGACCGTATCACCTACTTGCAGCGCGCTCGCCCAATTACCGCCCAGCGTATCCCCATGCAAAAAAACATCGACCCATGCTTGTATATTATCTGAGGTTTGCCACGCTTTTCTTAACGTGTAATAGCGATGGGCACGCGCGCGCGAGGCGATATCGTCATCAGTTTTTGAAGCAGCGATATTATGCGCTAAATCAAACAAATAGGCATAGCCCGCCTCATCAACAGGGATTACATTTTTGCCATCGGCATTTAGCGTAGGCCCAATCAGTTCTAGACGCAGCATGTTTTCACTGACTTTATAACTGTCCTGTACTGTAAAAGTCTGCTTGGTCAGTTTGATGGTTTTTTTGCCAAGTTTTTTATCTGATTTTTGTTTGAGCAAAATATACTGGGTGTTTAAGTCGTTGTAATGTGTGATAGGTGAGGCGAAAGGTATAAAAAACGTCTGGTCGTAAAACTGATTAGATGCTTTTTTTGCGTCTTCAAACTGTACCTGTAAGGCAATTGCCTCAGTATAAACATCGGTCAATTGTACGTTTGCATCAATCAGATCCTCTGACGTCATAGAGGTAAAGGCTGTCAAAAATTCAAGCAGCTCGTCGTAATGCTCCTCATTAATATGATCGATGGTACTCGCAAGCTCAGGAGAGTTTAAAGGGGTGTATGCGTTTTTTTGAGTATCAAAGAGGTTGTTAGTAGTGGCAATAGAATGCGTCATAGTTATACTCACGAGCAATAATAAATGATAGAGAAAATTAATATTAAGTAAATGATAATTGTTTTAATTATCATTTACTAGTAAAATCACTTTTTATTGGGTTTTCAATACAAATCTATAAGCCGTCCGAAATAAAACCGATACGTCAATCGCTTTATACAGCGGCACAAGATTTATGCCAGTCGCAAAGTATCTTGCCCAGAGTGAAGCGACTACAACGACTTTAATTAATGACGAGTATCTATATGTTACGTGCAAACCAACTGACCATCAGTCGTCAAGGTAATACCTTATTAGACAATGTGAGCTGTGAGTTAGATACCAATGAATTGATCGCCTTAGTGGGACACAATGGCTCAGGAAAATCGACATTAATCAAAGCGTTAGCAGGGGAGATGACAAGCAATGGCGGTAGTGTCAGCTTAGATGATCGCCATATTAACGATTACAGTAGTAAAGAGCTGGCTAAGCAAATGGCCTATTTGCCGCAGCAACTGCCGGATGCAGCTGGATTCACCGTGCACGAGCTGGTTATGTTAGGGCGTTACCCTCATCAAAAGTGGCTACAAAAACCAAATCAAATTGACAAAGACAAAGTCGCACAAGCGATGCGTATCACCCAAGTAGAGGCGTTCGCTGACCGTACAACGACCACGCTCTCAGGCGGAGAGCGCGCCCGAGTGTGGCTTGCCATGTGTTTGGCACAAGACACCCGATATCTATTGCTCGATGAGCCATTAGCAGCGCTTGATATGCATTATCAGCTCGAGGTGATTCAGCTTATTCGTCGTTTGGTCGATGAGCAGGGTTTGAGTGTGGTCATTATCGTGCATGATATTAATCTGGCAGCACAGTATGCAGATCGAATCATCGCCCTAAAAAATGGTCGTGTTTGCCACAATGGTGATATCAAAAGCACCATGCAACCCGACATATTGCGTAATATCTTTAACGTAGACATGCAGCTGCTCAGTCATCCGATCACAGGACAGCCTGTCGCCGTCGCTTAATATCTGATTTTTCTGCTTGTTTTTCACTTGCTGCCTTCATATTCGCCTAAAAAGATAGACTGTTATGTTTTCTGTCCTGCACAAAGTTAAGTCCTCTCGACTGCTAGAAAAACCTTCTATAACTGATCGCTTAAGTGCTGCTAAGGTTAAAAAAAAGTACTTATCTATCATAGCAACGTTGGCACTAGCCACCGCACTCACTGCTTGTCAGCAACCCATCACTGAGCAAAAAGCCACTCAAAAAGATATGTTCCCCAACGTTAAAATTAATATTGCCTCTCCTGATTGGGGTAATGCGGCGACGTTAACGGCGATGGGCTATCCGCCGATTGCAACAGGCGATGTCAGAGTGTGGGACAGATGGGTGGGCACGCCCAAACTGCCGACTTCAACGGTCGATGTCGGCATTCGCTATCAGCCCAACGCCGAATTAATCGCTCAGTTGCCTGTTGACATGGTCGTGGATAACTTTTTTTATGAACACGCCCGAAATCTGTATGGCGACGTGCCCGCAGAGTCTATTGTGTTCGCGGCTCAAGGCGAGACGGCGACTTGGGCGGACTATAGCCGACCGACTCAAAAACTGGGCAAGCTGATTAATGAGCCTAAATTGGCAGAAGACTATATTGTCAAAAGTCATAAAGACATAGACCTTGCTGGCAAGCGCCTGCAACAGCGCTACCCAAAAATCAAGAAATTCGCTGTTGTGCAGTTTGCTGATGCCAATAATATGCGCATGTATGTCGCCAATAGTTTGTTTCAACCTGCACTGACCCAAATGCAAAAAGAGCTTGTGGTACTGGGCAAAGGTAATAGCTATGGCTTCGTTCCTATACGAATGGGCGATTTGGCGCAGTTAGAAGATGATGTTTGCTTATTAATTATAGACCCACTTAGTCCCATAACGAGGGCGGAGATTAAAGACAGTCTGATTTGGCAACGCTTAAGCTACGGCAGTAATCGCTGTGTGGGTGAGCTACCGCCAGTATGGATTTATGGTGGCATGTCATCACTGGTAGGCTTGGCAAACAATTTATCAACGATTGAATTAAAAGGGGGAGCTGCGTTATGACCATAAATACCGCCAATCATCCTAGTCACCCTCATAACCCTCATAACAGCAATACTAATACCAACAGCGCTCATACCAATAGTACCAGTGCTGATAGCCCTAATCTCGATAATACTATTAATAATAATGCCAAATCTATGACGTCACTTTCTGATTCTCAGTCGCTTGATTCATCCAAGCCATTATCCAAGCCATCATCTAAGTCACTGTCAAAATCAAATCAAAAATTACCCAGCACGCCACCAAACTCGCCGCAGCAAAAAAACGCTCTATTGGCGGCTACTTCATGGCGACTGTGGGCAACGCTTATCATACTCATGGTGCTGTCAGTATGGAGCAGTTGGGCTTTAATTAATCAAGAATGGGCGCGACCGTTTGGCGAGTTATTTACCCCAAGCTCGCAGTTGGATATTGCCAGTATGGCGACACAGCTACATCTCGTGGCGACCAGTGTCGTGGCGGTATTGGCAGGCGGGCTGCTGGGCGTGGTTAGTATCTTGCTACAGCAATTGGTCAAAAACCCGCTTGCGTCAGACACCACATTGGGTGTGGGCGTGGGCGCACAATTGGCGATGCTGATTGTGACGCTGTTTTTGCCAAGCTTAGCGATTTATGGCGGTATTTATGTCGCCTTTGTCGGTGCAATCATCAGTATGGGACTGGTCTTTGCTTTGTCCGCACCCAGTCGATTTAATCCTTTAATTTTAATATTGGCGGGTTTGGTAGTAAATATTTTGCTCGCTGCTGTCGCTAACGTTTTGGTGTTATTTTTCGCTGAGCGTAGCAATGGCATGTTGTCATGGGCAGCAGGTTTTTTGGCACAAAACAGCTGGCATACCAGTGTGATGCTGGCGATTACCGCAGTCGTGATGATGGTCGTGTGCTTGCCTTTATTAAAGCCATTGACTTTGATGAGTTTGGATGATTCGCAAGCCAAGCGTTTGGGTGTGCCTATCAACGGTATACGCGCCATAGTGGTGCTCATCGTGGCGATCGTAACGGCTTTGGTGGTCAGTGAAGTTGGTCTGATTGGTTTTATCGGTCTTGGCGCTGCTAGCTTAGTCAATGCACTCGGCATCTCCTCCATTAGCAAACGTTTGGCTGCTGCCTTTGGTTTAGGCGCGCTGCTTTTATGGCTCACCAGTAATGTGGCTTTATTACTTGAGCCGATATTGAGTATGCAAATTCCAGCAGGAGCGATGACGGGCATTCTTGGTGCGCCGCTTATTATCTGGTTAATCTTACGCCAGCGCCGTGAACGAATAGAAACCGTGATTCCAACGCTTGCGGGCAACAATACGCCTGTCGCATTTTGGCGCTGGGGTCTTGGCGTAGTCGTAATGATCATACTGGCTTGCCTTTTTGTGCAAGATATCAGTGGATGGGGACTGAGCACCGATTGGGCAATTACCCAGCAGTATCGATTGCCTCGCAGTTTAAGTGCAGCCGCAACGGGTCTCATGCTGGCGGTCGCTGGCGTACTATTACAAACGCTCACGCGCAATCCGATGGCAAGTCCAGAGGTATTAGGGGTAAGCTCAGGAGCCGCACTTGGGGTTATTTTAGGGTTTTTGCTACTGCCAAGCTTGGGGCTATCTTCTGGATCAGGTACTTTATTGATTTCAGGATTGTCTGGCGCCATGGCAGTGCTATTGTTAATTATTTGGCTGGCACGGAGGGTAAGCTCAGGCTATCTGTTATTGGTCGGCATCGGTATTGCGGCCATGATGGATGGGGTGATGCATATGGTTAAGCTGTCGGGTGACCCGCGTTTAGAGGCGATGCTCAGCTGGTTATCAGGCACGACTTATAGTGCCCAGCCTAGTACCGTGTGGTATCTCATTGGCATTGCTTTTATCTTATTTATATTGAGCTTATTACTTATTAAACCCTTACGTGTTCTTGGTTTGGGGACAGGCGTCGCTCGCAATTTGGGCGTGGCAGTCACTCCCGTGACGATGGCACTATTGGTATTGGTGGCAGCCCTTAGTACCGCCAGTACGCTTGCGGTGGGGCCACTGAGTTTTATTGGCTTGATGGTGCCGCATTTGGCGACCTCACTTGGGGCAGTAAGGCTTGAGCGTCAATTGCCTTTGGCGGCATTATTAGGGGCAGGCGTAATGGTGTTAGCCGACTGGATCGGACGTTATGTCATTTTTCCTTATGAGCTGCCTGCTGGTACGATTGCTGCCATCATTGGCGGCGCTTATTTCTTATGGCTAATTCGTAAAGTACCCATGGCGGTGAGTCGATAGTTTTCTGTAAGAAAAAGTAGAGATATAGTGGATTCAATATAAAATAAGTATAGTGATACTGAAATACATTTTGCGTAGCCTCTATCTGCGTAGGCATCGCAATCAAGAAAAGAGATACGAGTATCGTATTGCTATATTTGTCTCTCTTTTATTCAGGACTAACTATAAATCAATGGCAAGCAAATAGCTTTATGCCTACAAGTGTTTATCATTGATTTATCAACAGTTTTTATTAAAATCAATCTTTTCATACGCTTAAAGAAATTCTCAGTACGAACACTTAAAAATAAATAAACAAGGTTGACAGTGAGGCATCGGTCGTCAATAATACGCCTCTCAAATGATAATGGTTATCATTTTTATTATCATTCGTTTTTATTAATTAATAGCGAATAAGGTTTGATACTATGTCTACGTCTTTCTCAAAAGAAAAAAACAACAACAAAAACTATTTAAATCGCCAAGCGCAGTTTGAGTCAAAGGTGCGCAGTTATCCTCGCAAATTGCCTTTTGCGATTCAGTCGGCATCAGGCGTTTGGATTACCGATGTTGAAGGTAATAAATATATAGATTGCCTATCTGGAGCAGGGACGCTCGCGCTTGGACACAATCATCCTGTCGTCACTGAGAGCATCAAACAGCTTTTGGACAGCAATCTGCCAATGCATACTTTAGACATTACTACGCCATTAAAAGACAAATTCAGCGAGTTCATGTACACGCTTTTGGCGACCAATCGCGATGAATATTGCTTGCAGTTTTGCGGGCCGACAGGTGCTGATGCGGTGGAAGCTGCGATTAAATTGGCAAAACAAGTCACTGGTCGCTCAGGTATCGTCAGCTTTAGTGGTGGCTATCATGGCATGACTCATGGCGCGCTTGCGGTGACGGGTAATCTGGCTCCCAAGCAAGGCATTGAGGGGCTTATGAGTCCTGTACAGTTTTTGCCATATCCCAATGCTTATCGCTGCGCTTTTGGCTTGTCCTCTGAACAAAGTGTCAGTGCGCATATTACGTATTTTGAAAACTTTCTAAAAGATGTAGAGAGCGGTGTGGTCAAACCAGCAGCGGTCATTTTAGAAGTGATTCAGGGAGAGGGCGGAGTCAATCCTGCGCCAATAGAGTGGCTAAAGCAGGTGCGCCGCGTGACCAAAGAGCTTGATATTTTATTAATTATCGATGAGGTGCAAACAGGATTTTGCCGTACGGGACGCTGGTTTGCCTATCAATATGCAGACATCGATCCCGATATGATCGTTATGTCAAAAGCCATTGGCGGCGGTTTACCCTTGGCAGTACTCGGTATCAAAAAACAATACGATGCATGGCAAGCGGGCAATCATTCTGGCACGTTCCGTGGCAATCAGTTAGCGATGGCAACGGGTCTTGCCACCCTTGAATATCTCAAAGAGAACGACATGGCAACTTATGTGTCTGAGATCGGTGCATGGTTTATGTCGGAGCTAAAAACGCTACAACAACGCTATCCCAGAATTGGTCATATCAGAGGTCGAGGGTTGATGATCGGTATGGAGATTATAGATCCGAGCTTACCCAAACAGACTGATGGTAGCCATCCTGCGGACAGTGCTGTGGCTGCAAGCATCCAACAGGCCTGTTTTAGACACGGCTTGGTTATCGAAAAAGGTGGACGAAGCGGTACAGTGCTACGTTTGTTACCGCCGCTCAATGTGACAAAGGATGAGCTGCGACAAGTATTAGAAAAACTGGATAGCGCGCTGCAAGACAATGCTTAACACGCCATATTTTCCATATTATTTTGTCTTAAAAAACTGATCACCATGATAAAAGCAATTGACAAAATTAATGAATGAGAATGGCCGCTTATCTAACTTCAATAGAGCCACAGAATAGACTGGTGAGAATACTTTGCATTTATTAAATGAGCAAACCAGTGAGCAATACCTCACACACATGCATAAAACGAGTACCGTCATCAAGCGATGGCTGGATGATAATAACGTATATTCAGGAGGAACGCCGCAACAAGTACAAGCGGCTAGTACCGTCCATATTAGCGAAAATGGGCGAGATATTGAGGCCATATTGGCAGATATACAAGCCAGTTTTTTGCCCGGTTGCGTGTCCACTGCGCATCGTCATTGTTTGGCACATTTGCATCCGCCCACTTTGCTGATTGGTCAAATGGCGGAAATGATCATTGCCGCGACTAATCAAAGCATGGACTCTTGGAATCAAAGCCCTGCAGCCACTTATATTGAAAAAGATTTGGTTGAGTGGCTGTGTCGGCGATGTCAATTTGATAAAGGGGTTGCGTCTCAAACCAGCGCGCAGACTGATAGCGAATACACTCGTCAGTCGGGTGGCATCTTTACCAGCGGCGGTACACAAAGCAATCTGATGGGTTTATTGCTGGCGCGCAATAAATTTTATGCAGCCAAAGGAATTGACGTACAAAAACAAGGAATGATGGGTCAACCCCGTGGCACCATCTTATGCTCAGACCAAGCGCACTTTTCTATCGAAAAAAACGCGGCCTTACTAGGGCTTGGCGTACAGTGTGTTGAAAAGGTAGACACCGATTCAAATGGCGCTATGCTCACATCGCATCTACAGCAGAGAATAGAAGAGATCGGCGTAGACAATGTGATGGCAGTGGTAGCAACCGCTGGCACGACGGATTTGGGCGCTATTGATGACTTAACAGGCATCGCCAAGGTTTGTCGTACTGCTCAGATATGGCTGCATGTGGATGCGGCATGGGGCGGGGCTTTACTACTGTCTCAGCGCTATCGTCATCTCATTGATGGTATTCAAGAGGCAGATTCGATTACTTTGGATTTTCACAAGCATTTCTTTTTGCCTATCAGTTGTGGCGCTTTTTTATTACGCGATCAACAAAATTTTGAGAGCATTCGTCACCATAGCGAGTACCTCAATTCTTCTGATGATGAAAAAGACAATATCCCTAATTTGGTCACTTATTCTCTGCAAACCACCCGTCGATTCGATGCGCTAAAGCTGTGGATGGCGCTTGATTTATTAGGAACTGATGATTACGGCGCACTGATTGATGCCTGTCTTGATATTGCCAGACAAGCGGCAGAGTTGATTGAAGATCACACCGATTTTGTGTTAATGCACCAGCCTATTATTAGCAGTGTTTTATTTTACTTTAAACCAAAAAACACCGCGTTATCTGACAAGCAACTGTCTCAATTGAATCGCCAAATTGCCCAAGACTTATTGATTAATAATATTGCTAATGTGGCGACCACTCAATTGGGTCAGCAACTTTGCCTAAAATTCACTATTTTAAACCCTAATACCCAAGCCAGCGATATCAATGCCATCCTTGAACAGGTGGCTGTCGCTGGCTTTGATCGACTCAAGGTTTCTGAAGGACAACACGATGATGCAACATAAAACGCTTGATCGCTTGACGCTACAAAATTTAGTGAATGCTTATAGTTATGAGACAGGGCGGGGCAAAATTATACAGATAGACGAGCAGAATGCGCTGCAACAGCAAATCTCACAAAATAAGCCTATTTTGCTATTGAACCTTGCACCGCACAATACGGTTATGGCTGTCCCTGTGGATAGAGTCAGCCAATTGGGTCAGCACCGTTTTGCTGATACGCCCTCTGTATTAAGTGCAGCCTCATTAAATGAGCATCAGCATGAACATCAGTGGCTGAAACCTTCTGCCATGAGTCTAGCGTCTTTTATTATTGAAGATATCGTCCATCAACATAAAGATGACGTCACGCTAGATGGCAATGGGGTGCTTAAGCGCTGGCTTGAGAGTTATGAAGGGCTACAGATTATTTTAGAGCATCGTAATGATGAGATTGATGACATTGTTGATGACAAGCAGGATTTTATTCAAACTGAGCAAAGTCTGATTTATGGACATGCGATGCATCCAACACCCAAAGGTCGAGCAGGTTTTTATGGTGCTGAATGGGCAAAGTATGCGCCCGAGACCAACAGCAAAACCCAGCTGAATTATTGGCTGGTACATTCGGACTATATTATTGAAGAGTTCGTTGATGGCGATAGCATCACAGCAGAGCTAAAGGAAAAGCTAGTGGCTGATATGAGCGATTATCAGCAACAATTGATAGCGCAAAACCCTGAGCATAAATTGTTGCCACTACATCCTTGGCAAGCGACATTTTTGCAGCAACAACCATGGTATCAGCAGCTCGTGGAGAGCGGTCAGCTTTTTGATTTGGGTGCACTTGGATGGTATTTGCATCCGACGACATCGGTGCGCACGCTTGCAGCATTTGACGCCCCTTGGATGTTTAAACTGTCATTATCTGTGGCGATTACCAATTCTGTGCGTATCAATTTGCCCAAAGAATGTAAGCGCGGTATGCATGCTTGCCGGATATGGCGTAGCGACTATGGTACGCAGTTGGGTACTGAATACCCTACGATCGCGGTACTGAATGATCCCGCTTGGATTGCCTTACGGATCAACGGCAAAATCATCGATGAGACCATCTGCATCCTACGTGATAATCCTTTTACTCAATCAATGCAAGTCACCAATTTGGCAAGTTTAAGCCAAGATCATCCCACCCGTCTCACCAACCGCTTGGCGACTTTATTTCAATCTATTCATCAGTGTACCAATCAGCCTTTGGACAAGGTTGCTACTGAATGGTTCGATACCTACTTACAAGTGGGTTTTATACCGCTTATTCATCTGTATTATCAGCACGGTATTGGGTTTGAGGTGCATCAACAAAATAGCTTGATAGAGCTAAAAGATGGTTATCCTGCCAAATTTTGGGCGAGGGACAATCAAGGATTTGGTTATATTGCTGAATATGCCATGCCACTTATTGATGCGTATCCCGAGCTTATCAGTGAAGGTGAGTGCGTCATTCCAGAAGATTTTGCCGATTCACGCGTGGCTTATTACTTAGTGGGCAATACGATCTTTGGTCTTATTACAGCGATTGCTCGCACGCAGCTTGTCAGTGAAACGGCTTTATTAGCAACGTTTCGAGACTGTCTCGTCATGCTAGAAAAACAGTATCCACACCGCTCTTTATTCGATCTATTGCTACGCAGTCCTACATTACCGTTCAAAGGCAATCTGCTCACCAGACTTCATGCTTTAGATGAGTTGACCGCGCCTGTGGAAACCCAGTCTATTTATGTAGACATTGCGAATCCTATGAGCGCTTAGGGTAAAGCAGAAAATCATCGATATATATCTAAGTGATAAGTAAGGAATCAATGTGTTAGATCTTCTCGGTATTGGTTTGGGACCATTTAATCTTAGTCTGGCTGCATTATTGGGCAAAACAGATGTCAAGGCCAAATTCTTTGAGCAAAAGGCGGATTTCAATTGGCACAAAGGCATGATTTTACCGCACACCACGCTGCAAGTGCCCTTTATGGCGGATTTGGTGACATTGATAGACCCGACCAGTCCCTATTCATTTTTAAACTATCTGCATACACAGCATCGATTGCTTAAGTTTTATTTTTTAGAGGACTTTAAGATTTATCGCAAAGAGTACAATCATTACTGTCAATGGGTTGCAGGTCAGCTTGATAGCTTAGCTTTTGATGCCCAAGTGATCAACGTGGCTTTTAACGAAAATAGTGATGGCTCAAATGCTGACACACACAATGGGTTTATCGTCACGGTCAAAGAGCAAGGCGAGCAAAAAACGTACTATGCCAAAAACCTAGTCATAGGGACAGGCACGCAACCGACGCTGCCAGCTACGCTGAAAATGATTGCCGATCAAGCACCTGAGCGCTGTATGCACACCGCGCATTTTGCTAATCATTTCGATTTTGAGGCTATTAAATCAAGAAATAACAAAACAAGGAACCATGAGATAGAAGGCGGTAAAGCAGACGATAGTCTGACCAAAATAGTGGTATTGGGGTCTGGGCAATCATCGGCTGAGGTATATCGCGAGTTGTTCGATCAGCAATTTGATGCTGATAATGAGCCAATGTTTCAGTTGGATTGGATAACCCGCTCAGCTGGCTTCTTCCCGATGGAATATTCGCCGTTAGGTTTGGAGCATTTTAGCCCTGCCTATACCGATTATTTTTATCAATTGGACGTCGCCACCAAAGCAAAAGTCGCGCCCAAGCAGGACCTGCTTTACAAAGGCATGGGGGTTGAGATTATCCGCGATATCTATCATAAGCTTTATGAGCGCAGTATCAGCAATCAAGCATTGTACACGACGCTATTGTCCAACTGCGGCGTGGTTGCGGCGACGCTTGATGATGCTGATAATACATTAAAAGTGACGTTTGAGCAGCGTGAACAGAATCAAACGTTTACGGCAGATTACGACTGTGTCATCGCGGGTACGGGCTATCGTCATGCGTTGCCTGCTTGCTTAAACACACTGCTGCACGCAATCGAACATGATGAATTTGGACAACCAAAGATTGATCGACATTATGCCTTGGTTTATCAAAGTCATGATGATAAGGGCGGCAAAGTGTTTGTACAAAATCAAGAAATTCATACTCATGGCGTTGGTACACCCGATTTAGGATTGGGTGCTTATCGAGCAGGGCAGATTATCAATCAATTAATGGGCACGGCAGTTTATGACACCGATGCTTTAGCAGTATTTCAAAGCTTTGGCGCGTCATCTTAACGTTTATTGGAAGTAAGACATATTGAAAGTAATACATGTTGGAATTAACACACAATATAAAATAAGGAACTATCAATGCCAACGACCACAAAAAATCTGCCAGATACTTTTAGCGTAGAGGCGTATCAAAAGACATTTGCATTAAGATCGGTCAAGTATCCCGAGGACATGCCGTTGCTTTATAAATGGATGCACGCGGAACATGTCGTCGAGCAATGGCAACTGCATTTGCCTATGCCACAGCTTCGAGTACACTTTGAAAAAATGCTGGCCGATGACCATCAGCGTCTCTATATTATACTTTGCGAAGACGTTCCTATTGGTTACACGGAGATTTATGAAACGGCTCGTGATCGCCTGTCTCACTATTATAAAGCCAAAGAAAATGACATGGGTTGGCATATTTTGTTGGGTGATCCTGCCGTCGTTGGCAAAGGCTATCTGAAACCGACAGGGATGATGATCAGTAAATTTATATTTGAGCATACCGATGCCAAAAAAATAGTGGTCGAGCCTGATAGCAAGGTTGAGGTTTATAAATGGGTGGCTGATAGTTTTGCCTATCATATACAACGGCTCATCGATATGCCTGAAAAAAAAGCATCGCTTTATTTTTGCAATCGTGATGAGTTTTTTGAATCGAGAGGCTATCTCAACTTTTATGGTGCCGCTATTTAATGAATAGAATTTTTTATGGTCACAAGGCCAACTACTTCCTAGAGGTTTTGGCGGTACGACGATGCTGGCAAGGCATGATTTGCCAATGGTTTAAATAATGCCTTCACTTGATAGCAGTCACAGACTGACCCAAAAGCAAGTGCGTCAGGTGTTATTGACATTGTTGCTTGGTGGTACGGTCGTCAGCTTTAGCAATAGCGCTCTCAATCCTGCTATTCCGGTATTCATGTCGGTATTCGACGTCGATATTGTGATGGGCGGCTGGGTATTGAATGCGTATGTGCTGTCTATGAGCGTCGGGCTTATGCTCAGCGGTTATTTGCATAAAAGGTTTGCCTTTAAGCTGGTCTATTTGACCGCGATCATAGGGTTTATGGTGGGTTCGGTGCTTGGTATGTCTGCGCCCTCCATGACGATAGTAATCGTCGCTCGTGCTATACAGGGCATTAGTGGTGGTCTAACTATCCCGCTGTCTATTGGCATGCTCTACCAGATTTATCCGCCGCATAGACACGGTAGAGTGATGGCGCTATGGGGCATTGTTATTATGATGTCACTAGCGTTTGGCCCACTGATAGGGGCTTATTTGGTGGAGCAATTTGCGTGGTGGACATTATTTGCAGCCACTATACCGCTAAGTGCGTTGGTCTTGGTTATGGTGTGGTTGTTCTTGCCTGACATGCGCGCGCCCAAAACAGACAGCTCTTTTGATGTCATTGGTTTTGTCAGCTTGCTCGTTTGGCTGCTAGCTTTGATGACATGGCTCAGTACGCTTAAGACAGATTTTCAGGCCAGCTTTGCTAGTGTGATTGAGACAGGTTTATTGGCTGTCGTGTTTTTACTATCCTTTTTGGGTTGGTGGATATATGAGCGCCGTCAGAGTCATCCGCTATTGAACGTGCGCTTGTTTAATAATCAGGTGTATTTGCACAGTACGATTATCAGTGTGACGCAGACACTGGGTCTGATGGTGTGTCTGTTGTTATTGCCAATCTTAATCCAAGAAGTCATGGGCGAGAGTGCATTATGGACAGGCGTTATTTTGATGACTGCGACGCTTATGTCTAGTATCACGACCCATTTTGCAGGCAAGCGCGTCGATAGGTATGGTGCTAGAGGCATCGGGATTTTGGGCATTATCGTCAGCGCGTCGTCTATGCTGATGCTGGCGTGGTGTTTGTATCAGCCAACGCTTTGGTTGCTGATCGTTGTGATGAGTGTACAAGGTGTGGGAGTGGGGCTGGCATATCTGCCTACGACCACGGTCGGTTTTAGCAGCTTGGCGAAAGAGCTGGTCACTGAAGGCGCGGCGCTCAATAACATCAGTCGCCGAATTGTTTCTAGCATTTTTATCACGTTGGTTACGGTCTACGTGGCAGGGCGCGGGGCGCAATTATTAAGCGCTGGTAGTACGCAAAGCATTGGTGCTGCTATCCAAGAAATTTTTGTCATGCTGGCTGTGATTTTGTTTTTGACGGTTTTTTCGGCGCGGCAATTACCAAAAGCCACCTGAGTTATTTATAGTCTATGCACGCTGTCATACCAATCAGCTCAAGGCATTATTTTAGCTGGTAAACGTAATTAATTCTCATTCGCTTTTATATGAATTCAATAGTACTGATTTAACCCAAACACTTATTTTTTAGTTTTTAGAAAGGACATTGTTACATGCAAAATAATCGAGAAAATGATGCAACAAGTAGTCGAACGATTGATGTAACTGCGCCTTGGCAAGCGCCGATTGACCATCGAGCCATGCAGCGTGCAGAGCAGCGGGTCATCAAACAACTATTACAAGCATTACTGTACGAAAACATTATTGATTTTGAGTATGCGAGTGCAGAATCAAGCAGTGATAAAGCGCTCTTGGATTTTACGATAAAAGCTACTGATACTATCAGTTACTGTGCTCAAGGTCATATTCATTATAGCTTTGATATTATCCGTTTTAATAGCCTTAACGTACAGCGTAGCGTTGATGGCAATATGTACGATGCCAAGCTTGAGAATGTCATTAGCGATATTTTGTTAAAAATAGAAGATGCCACATTAAAGGATAGCTTTATCAAAGAGCTGCGCCATACTTTAATCAATGAAATTCAATCTCAACAACTCTCACCAAATGCACCAACGCCCATTGACATGCTCACCTACGAGCAACTCGAAGGTTATTTGATGGCGGGGCATCCATATCATCCGTGTTTTAAGTCGCGTATTGGCTTTGATTTACAAGACAATTATGACTATGGGCCGGAGTTTGATCAAAATATCGAAGTGGTCTGGTTGGCGGTAAAAAAAGATCTGCTGGTCAGTAATACAGATTTTGATAGCAATCTCGACATGACGCTTAACGATTGGATTGAAAACTATGTGGATGCGGATAAGTTTGCCAAATTAACGGATAAGCTGAAACACGTACTTGTGACGACGAGCGAGCAGAATGGATATCAGATAAATGAAAGCGAAACGGTCAATACTTATGCATTCATCCCAGCGCATCCTTGGCAGTGGCAAAATACGTTAATCTTTGCCTTGCAGCCACTTATTGACACGCAAGAAGTGGTTTATTTAGGTAGTGCAGGCAACCAATATCGTTCGCAGCAATCGATTCGCTCTTTGTCTATGTTACAAGACGACAAGGCTTATCTAAAACTCAGTATGCATCTGATGAATACCTCCAGCACTCGTATCTTAGCCAAGCATACGGTGATGAACGCCGCGATTGTGACGAAGTGGCTCAATCAGTTAGTGGCAGAAGATGCGGTAGCGCACGCGTTGCAAATTGCCTTTTTGGGCGAGACAGTGGGCGTCAGTTTGGATCATGAGGTGTTACAACAACGTGGCTATCAGCATTCGGATATTTATGGCGGACTTGGGGCTATTTGGCGTGAAAACGTGAGCCAGTATTTATCGATCAATCAAAAAGCCTTTCCGTTAAATGGTGTCAGTTATATCAATACAGATGGCTCTAGACTCATTGACCCTTGGATTGATAAGTACAGTGTAGAGGGTTGGACTGCCCAACTGATCAGAGTCACTGTCGCCCCGATATTGCACCTGTTGTTTGGTCACGGTATTGCTTTGGAGTGTCATGCGCAAAATATCGTTTTGGTACACGAAGCAGGCTTTCCTATCAAAGTATTATTAAAAGACTTGCATGATGGTGTTCGTTATTCTCCCAAGCATCTGACCCGCCAAGATTTGATTCCCAATTTCCATAGCCTACCTGCGGCCCATGCAGCGTTGAATCGTGGCTCTTTTATCGAAACCGACGATACCGATGGTATTCGGGATATGACGGTCGCTTGCTTATTTTTTGTGGCGTTTGCGGACATTGCTATTTTTATGCAAACCCATTATCACTACCCCGAGGCTGAGTTTTGGCAACAGGTTGCTGATTGTGTGACAGAGTATCAGGCTCATCATCCGGAGCATGCGGCAAGGTTTGAGTTGTTCGATGTATTTGCCAAGCAAACGCGTATTGAGTCTTTGGCTAAGCGCAGACTGTTCGGCGATCAGGTATTTCCGATCAAATATATCAATAACCCATTAGCCAAAAGCCGAGTATAGACACCATGTTAAGTGAAAATGCGATGTCAAATACAAATGCGATGTTGAGTACAAATGCCGTGCTAAATACACATAAGACGCCCACTTTATTTCCAGTGCAAAACCATTATTCAAATAATCAGCCCGACATGGTATCGATACAAAGCTCATTGATAACTTATCTAGTCGAGTGCGCCTTGATTGAGCAGTGGATAGAAGAGCCTCTCATTGAAGTGACAACGACGACTGACTATCTGGCAAGTCAACCGTTGCAGCAGCATTTGGCCTCACTACCAAGCGTTTATCAAGCGTTTTTGGCTCAACCCAATCCGCTATTGGTGATCCAAACGAGCAAGGACAGTCGGTTACTATTATTGGTAGAGTCAGGCTATGCCGCGCCATGGCGATTGCATAAATTTTGTTTGCCCATCTTACATCGTCTACAAAGCGACCATGGCTCCAACATTCATAGCGCCGGTAGTGGTTCGTTACAACGGCTAGAGACAGTAGAGACGCTGCTAGATATTTTACTGTCTGCAATGGATCGCTCTTTACTTAGCGACACAGGTATCGCCAAACTAAAAGAGAGCTTGCAAGCGGCTTTGGTTGCTAAAGAGCACTCTGCCAATAGTGATATCACCATGACTGTTTATAATCAACCGCACTGGTATCAGACCCTGATTGCTGGCGAGCAATGGGCATCATTGATGGATCGTCCTTTTCATCCGCTAGCGAAGGGTAAGCTTGGCTTTACGGCAATAGAGTACCAACGTTACATGGCAGAGTTTAATCAGCCTATTAACTTGGCTTGGGTAGCGGTTGCAAAAAGTCACATCATGGCGGCGGATCACGTAAAGGACATTAACCGACAAAACCCAGCAGTTTATTTATTAGATAAGGTGCAGCAGCAGCGATTGGCAGAGGAGATGCAAGGCCACAAGCTGATAGACACTCATGTGGCGATACCTGTTCATCCTTGGCAGATGACTCACGTCATTGACGACAACTATATTGATAATGGCCATATTGATAATAGCCGTGTTGATAATAGCTGTGTTGACAATAGCTGTGTTGACAATAGCTGTGTTGACAATAGCTATGCGAATGATTTTGCCAATGGCACGCTAGTCAAATTAACATTTAATGCGCCAATCACTTATGCCAGTGCCTCGATGCGCAGTATGTTATTGAATACTGATACGCCGCACAGCATCAAGCTACCAATGGGCGTATATGCCTTAAATTCTAAACGTTACTTGCCAGCACTTAAGCTGATCAATGGCGAAAAAAACCAAGCAATTTTGATGCAGGCAAGACAGATCGATAATGTCTTGTCAGCAACATTACGGCTATGGGATGAGCGCCTTTGGTGGGGCTATATGTCACCAACGCATTTGCAAGATAAAAGCGCAACCAATCCCTATTTTTATCAAGAAAAACCCACACATTTAGGCGCGATGCTCAGGAGTTTGCCAGCTGATTTGTGTGATGAGCAAGTGCGCATGCTACCCATGGCAAGTCTAGGAATGTTGGTACATAAAAACGGTGTCAGTCATCACCTCTTTGATGAAATCATTCAAGCAAAGCAATCAGTCAATCAAGCAGCACCCATGGAAACAGAGCAAATACAGGGTGCTGCTATCGAATGTTTCAAAAACCTGTGTGAGGTGTTTTTGGGTACGATGCTGCGCTGCTTGCGTTTGGGACTTGCGCCAGAGATGCATGGACAGAACATCGTAATGGTCATAAAAAACCATCATTTTACCAGTCTGTTGCTCCGTGACCATGATTCGTTACGTATTCATTTGCCATGGCTGGCGCGTCATCAGATAGCAGATCCTGAATATTTGAGCCCGCCCAATTTTAAAAACCGGCTGTACCGAGAGACGCCGCAAGCGCTGATGTTTTATTTACAGTCGCTAGGAATATTGGTCAATATTCGCGCCATCATCGAAGCGCTATCGGAGCATTATAATCTTAGTGAACCGGTGTTATGGCGTGCGGCAATGAACAGTATAGAGCATGCATTGGTAGAGATTGATTTTGATGCCGATCAATCTCAGTTCATCCGCGAGCAGCTACTGACCAATCCACACTATCCGCATAAAACACTGCTGTTGCCAGTCATCGAGCGCGGCGACGATCCCCATGGCAGTATGCCTGCAGGGGAGAGTATAACCACCAATCCTTTTTTCAAGTTAAAAAACAGCTAAGCGAAGCTGAGCGTCAATTCAGTACGTACCGACTTTAGCTATGTTTTAAAACTTGACACGAAATAATATTGAGACAAGAAAAAATGGACAAAATCGATAGTCATACGCTGATAGAAAGTTATAAAGAAATGTCCACCTCCACGATTGGTCATTTGACCGAGTTAGGGTATTTGCCAGACATTAAAGCACTATATCCGTGTGCGCATACCATCGTTGGAAAAATCATAACAGTCAGTTTGAAATCCGATAATACAGACGTCATCAATCAAGCGTTGATTCAAGCGCAGCCTAACGACGTCTTGTGTATTGATGCACAAGTCTTAGGAATCAAAGCTTGTTGGGGAGCCTTACGTACCTGCGCGGCTATTTATGAAAAACTTGCCGGCGTTATTGTCCTTGGGCAAGTGACCGATTCGCTACAGATTCAACAATTGGGTTTTCCTATATTTGGCCAAGGCGTGAGCGCGGTTACTACTTATAAAAGTGGTCAGATACAAGGCGTATTGGCGTCTGATATTGATTATCGCTTTGAGGCGCAAAGTACACTTATCCGCTCAGGTGACATTGCTATCATGGATAATGATGGCGTGTTCGTATTGCCACTCGATTTGGCACAGCAATTACTACCGGAGTGCAAAAGCAAACATCAACAAGATGAGATGAAATTCCAACTATTTTTTGACGCTTATAAAAACAATCAGCTGGATTTGTTATTTAAGAATAATTAGGGCTAAAATTTAAAATAAACCAAATGATTCAATCACTTGTTAAGTATATGTGTCACCACAGAATAAATTGATAGATGCGCCGCGGCTGTATGGTCTAAATAGTAGGCCTACAGATTTGTAATTAATTATGGAAATGTTAATAATTATCATTTACAATACCGTTCACAAACTTAGTACAATCTGCAGGACAAGCTAAACATAACTTAAATTCCTATCAATTTATTCAGCTAATAAGCGAAATGATAATGAAAAGCCACCATCAACTTGCTCTATCCCTTCTTACATTATGTATTAGCCAGCAGTTATATGCACAAACTGATATCGACGCGTCAACGACAGATACCGTTGAAAATTCGGCTACTAGTGATGCGCCAAGCGTGACTTTGGATACCATTACCGTCACTGCGCGTGCCAAGACAGGTACGGCACTGGCACAAAAGATTAGCGAGATGCCAGCAGTCACACAAGTGATTGGTGAAAAAGATATTCAAGCTCAGGCCACAGGCAGCCGTACGGTAGGCGATATTTTGGCACAGCTCATTCCGAGTCTAGGTGCCAGTAGTGGCTCTACCAGTAATTATGGTACGACGATGCGTGGTCGCCCTGTACAGTATTTACTCAACGGTGTGCCTTTATCAGGATCACGCAGCTTATCGCGTGAGCTAAATAGCATTGATCCAGAGCAGCTTGAGCGGGTAGAAGTACTTTCTGGTGCGACCAGTATTTATGGGTCTGGTGCAGCAGGTGGTCTTATTAACCTAGTGACTAAGTCAGCAGCAGGCGCGGGTTTTACAGGTCAAACTCGAGTAGGTATGGATAGCAGTCGTGAGTTTGAATCAGACTCATTGGGTTATCATGTGGGACAGAGCTTGGGTTATGGTGGCGAGCGCGTCTACGGCCGTTTAGACGTGGATTATGAGAATAGAGGCGGCAAGTTCGATAGCCGTGGTGATCGTATCGGTCCAGACGTCAATCAAACCGATCAGCAAGATACTGAATCGTTAAGTGTTAACGCCAATTTAGGCATGGACATCGATGACAGCCAAAGCCTAAATCTTGCCATGACTTATTATAATGATGAGCAAGATACCGATTACGGCCCAGATTATGGCAAAAACTTACAAGTATTATTAGATCCTACTAAGGCGCCTGCCTCTTTAAAAGCGATCGATGGTGCTCGTATCGAAAAACAACCTTTCACCACCAAAAAATCGGTGAATCTCAATTATAACAACGACGATGTTGCTGGCTCTAATCTAAGCATTACCGGTTACTATAGTGATGAAAAAGGACGTTTTTATCCTTCTGCCAAAACTGCTACGAAACAAGCTGAAGAAATATGGCGAGCAAATGGTCTGACCGATAAAGGCACATTGGATAAGGTGTTAGCGGCAGCTAATTTTGTGATGCAATCAGAAGCAGATATTGACATAATGGGTCTACGTGCAGCGATGCAAACGGACACCGAGTTTGGCGGCAAACAGACACTATTGAGCTATGGTGCTGACTTTGAGCGTGAAAACAGTGAGCAGACCTACTATGGCCAAGACTTAGACCAGTTCATCGCCAGTAATGGTCTGATCTCAAAGGCTAATGGTACGACTTATAATGGCGGGCCAGACACGACGATTGATAAACTTGGTGCATTTATCAATGCCGATATAGATATGACAGATAAATGGCATGCCAGCGCTGGCGTACGCTATCAAAAGCTCAAATCAAAAACTGATGGCTTTATTCCTATTTATGAGCAGCTGTTAGAGGAGTATTTTAATGACCCTCGTATCAGTGGTGTCAGTAATGCGTTCGGTATTGACTATCAAGCAGGTGAAGTAAAAAAAGGCAAAACCGATCACGACAAAACATTGTTTAATCTCGGTAGCAGTTATCAGCTGACACCAAATGATCAAATATTTGCCAATTTCTCACAAGGTTTTACCACCGCTGACATACAGCGTGCGCTGCGTGATGTACGAGCAGGTTTTGTGGTCAATTCGGACAATGTGCAGCCCATTGCGATTAATAACTACGATCTGGGTTGGGAAGGTAAGCGCGGCGATACTTCAGCCAGAGTGAGTACTTTTTATAACACTTCAGACAAAACGGTACGTTTTACCAATGACTATACGGTAGAAGTGGTGGATACTGACGAGCGAGTTTATGGCGTAGAGGGATCACTGACCCAAGATATCAGTGATAGCTGGCAAGTCGGCGGTAGTTTGGCTTACACTCGTGGTCAATATAAGAAAGACGGCGATTGGCTTGAGCTGGATGCGGTACGTTTGACCCCGCTTAAAGGCACGGCGTTTGCGCAATATAACTTTGATGAAGGCAGTAACATACGTCTGCAAGCATTGGCGATTGGTGGCGATGATAGAGCGTTCAAAGATCAGCAAAGCGATCCTGATGCTAGTGCGCAACCAGTCACCGGTTATATGACTTTAGATGTATTGGGTCAAGTAAAAATGCCTGTCGGCCGTGTCGGTTATGGGGTTTATAATGTGCTCAATAAAGATTATCAAACCGTCTATCATCAAACCACGTTTGGCGACTTGAACCGTCTACCTGCGACAGGTACTACGTATGGCCTAAGTTATACCGTTGATTATTAAGAGATAGAGTAACGCCTGACCTCATAAACTAATAACCCCCGATACTCTAAGACTGAGACCATGACTGGATTTCAATCTTAGAGTATCGGGGGTGTTTTTTTGTATTAAAGGTCATATTATTTTTCTTATCTTAAATAATATGACGCCTCAAAACACAGCTCAAACGAGTGACGCAATTACCGTCATCATTCCTTCGTCCGTACCATATCTAGAATCAACGCTTTTAATAAACTGATCGCCATCAAGATAATGATAAATGAGAATGGTATGGCTGCCACGAGCATGGCTGAGGTAATCGCATTTAATCCGCCAGCGAGTAATAATGCCGCAATGACCGACGTTAAGGCAATTCCCCACACGATGATATGTTTTGAGCCATTTTCGACTTGCACTTCACCCGCAGCATTCAGCATATTAACGACCAAGAGTGCAGAATCAGCAGAAGTCACCAAATACGTTAATAGTAATACCACTACCATTGCCGATAACATTTTTGCCATGACAGGATCTAGCATAAAGCCAATAATTTCAAACAGCTGAGACGTTAATCCTGAGTCAAATATCTTGCCAGCAGCGATACCGCTCAACTCTAAATCGATGCCAGAGCCTCCAATAAAAGAGAACCAGATAAATAAAGTAAGGCTGGGAGCGACAATACCAATCAAGCCAAATTCACGAATGGTACGATTTTTGGAAATACGCGCTAAGAACATTCCAACAAACGGCGCAAAGGCAATCCACCATGCCCAATAAAAAATCGACCAACTGGTTTGCCAGCTGCCCAGCTCGGTATTGGGATCCCAGACGGTAAAAACCATGGCTGGCAGGTGTACAACATAGCTCAAAATACCTTTACCAAGCATCTCTAAGGCAAACATCGTTGCCCCAAAAATCAAGAAAAAGGCTAAGAGTAAAAAGGACAGTACCATATTAATGTTACTTAGCCATTTTACCCCGCGTCCAACACCAGATAATGCAGACGTTACAGACAGACACATAACCACAAACAGTGAGAGTAATAGGGCTCCTGTGGTTGGCTCAGGATTCACCGCATCAGTCACTAACCAGCTGATACCTGTAATGCTATACAAGCCTGAAGCAAAAGAGCTCAAGCCAATACCAATCGTTTGAGCAATACCAAATATAGTCGCAATGACCGCAGAGATATCAATGATATTTCCCAACGGCCCCTCTAAATGCTTGCCAAATAAAGGAGTGAGCGCCGAACGCATGGTGAGTGGTAAACCACGAGAATAAGCAAAAAAGGCCAAGCAGATACCAACCAAAGAATACGTTGCCCACGCACTGATACCCCAGTGGAAAAACGAATAGCGGAACGCCGCGTCCAACGCTTCTTGGCTCTTGGGTAGGACGACACCATCAATGGCTGTCAAGGTATTGGCTGCAACTTGGTTCTGATAGAAGGAAAATACATCAGCGCCTGCTGGCAGCGCTATACCACTGCTGTTCATTGATGACAAAATTATTTCTTTTGACATAATGATATCGGGGTTGTTTGCCAAATGCCAAAGTGGTTCGGCGGCACTATAGGTTAAGACACCAATGCCAATTCCTGCCCCAAAAATCATCGAAAACCATGAAAAATTTGAAAATTCAGGTTTGCCATTTGGATCAGAGCCAAGTTTAATACGACCAAATGACGGCCATAAAATAACCGTCAAACAGACCAAGATATAAAAAGCAACGGAGTAGGTGTAATAGCCATTCAGGGTGGTATAAGACCAGTTCTTCATGGCATCGAGCATGGCACCAGAACGCTCGATATCGCTTAAAATCCAAATCACAAATAAGATTACTAAAATTTTCGATGTCACGGTGACAAAACGATTAAAACCTTTATAAAAACCTTTGTCGTGCGTTTTTATATTTAACTCTTTTAGGGGAGGACGGATAGCCATAGTTTTTTCCTTAAAACTTGATGTAGCTGACTACACTAGTTGGTTATCTCATGATAAAAGGATTAGCCATCGGCTCCGCCGAGATATTAATCCATGTCGTTTTTGTGCGAGTATATTGCAGTACAGATTCGCTACCCGCTTCTCGTCCATAACCGGATTGATTATAGCCACCAAACGGCGCGGTAGGAGAGATGGCACGGTAGGTATTGATCCAACAAACGCCTGACTTAATTTGCTTAGAAACGCGATGGGCGCGAGCCAGATTTTGGGTAAAGACCCCTGAACCCAAGCCATAAACACTATCGTTTGCCATCGCAATAGCTTCGTCTTCGGTATCAAACGCCACCAATGACATGACAGGGCCGAACATCTCAATAGTCTGCGTTTCGATGTCAGTATTTGGGCATTCTACGAGCGTTGGACAAAAGTAGTTGCCGTCAGATAAAGCCGCATCTGTAGGAGCATGACCACCAAAACGAATGGTCGCGCCTTGGGCGACAGATTTTGCTAGCGTGTCTTTAATACGCTCAACCTGCGCTTTGGTACATAAAGGGCCAACGTGAGTGTCAGGGTTAAGTGGATTGCCAATCACAATACCTTTGGCTTTTTCTGCCACCCGCTTGATGATTTCAGGCAAGATAGAACGATGAACAAAACCGCGAGATCCTGCAACGCAAGACTGTCCAGACGCACCAAAATTACCCGCAATCAAGCCATTGGCTGCACTTTCTAAATCTGCATCTTCAAAGACGATGATGGGTGATTTGCCGCCCAACTCTAAACTGGTGACCGCAAAGCTATTGGCAGAGTTTCTGACCACGTGACGCGCCGCTTCAGGCCCACCCGTAAAGGCAATCTTATCGATATCAGGATGACTGGTCAGCGGAATGGCGCAGTTTTCGGCATCGCCGGTAATGACAGAGACAACCCCTTTTGGAAACCCTGCTTGTTCGATGAGTTCAGCGAAAGCAAACATCGGACAAGGTGCGACTTCAGACGCTTTCAAGATAATAGTACAACCAGCGGCGAGCGCAGGCCCAAGCTTCGTTGACGTCAAGAACATCTGAGCATTCCATGGGACGACCGCAGCGACCACACCGATTGGTTCACGAGTGGTGAAGACGTGCATATCAGGCTTGTCAATCGGTAGCGTTGCGCCTTCTATTTTATCAGCAAGGCCTGCGTAATAACGATAATAGTCGCTGACATAGCGAGTTTGCGCCACGGTTTCGTGAGCCAATTTGCCACTGTCTGTCGTTTCGATTTTGCCCAGTTTTTCAGCATTTTCTTCTATCAATTCAGCCAAACGGTACAGTAACTTGCCGCGCTGAGTCGCCGTCATGTTTGCCCACTCAGGATTGTTAAGTGCCGCTTTTGCGCCGCTCACAGCGCGCTCAACATCTTCAGGGCTAGCACAGGCAAAAGTCGCCCATGCTTCGCCCGTTGCAGGATTATAGCTGTCTAGGCGTTGATTGTTGCTGCCTTCGCACCACTCACCGTTGATATAGAGCTGGTAATGAGGTTTGGTCATGATGATTCTCCAAATTTTTTGTTAGATTATCCATTGAGATCGCATTAGCGTATGAGGCTCAAAAGGTTTATGCAAACGCTGGCATGACATCATCGATAAAACGGCGTAACGAGGCACGTTTTTGCTCATATGTCATGCTAGAGTCGATCCAGAACGCAAATTCGTCATAACCCAAATCTTCATACACTTTGAGTTTTTCAATGACTTGCTCAGGCGTGCCTATTGGCATGTTTTCTAACATTTTTTCAGGGGCATACATGTCGATTTTTGCCATTTCTTCTTCGCTCAATGGCTCAAGCAGGCCTTGGCTAATCGGACGTTCGTTTTTGAACCATGCGCCAAAATAGCAATAAAAACGGCTGATACATTTTGCAGCGATAGCCACGTCATCGGCATCACTACCAACATAAGCGTGTTGCAATAGCATGATTTTTGGGTTTTTGCCTTCGCCATGTTCAGCTTTGGCATTTTTAAATGCGGTCATTAGGTTTTGAATTTCTGTCATGCCTTGCCATAGTGGCGTAACTTGCACATTGCAGCCGTTTTCTACTGCAAAATTGTGGCTATGAGGGTCGCGCGCTGCAATCCACATCGGTACGCCGCCCTTTTGTAAAGGTTTTGGGGCTGAAGTGGTAGATGGAAATTGAGTATATTTGCCATCGTGAGCATAGTCACCTTTCCATAGTTGCTGTACGGCGGGGACGAGCTCGCGCATACGGCCACCAGCTTCCATGGCATCCATACCGGGCATCAAACGCTCATATTCAAAGTTATAAGCGCCGCGGGCAATCCCCAAATCCAATCTGCCGCCCGTGATAATGTCCGTCATTGCGGCTTCACCAGCCAGTTTAATCGGATGCCAGAACGGTGCAATCACGGTACCTGTGCCCAAACGCACGTTTTTGGTGTGATGGGATAAATCTATTAGATTTAAAAATGGGTTAGGGGCGATGGTAAAATCCATACCATGATGCTCGCCTGTCCAAATGGCGTGCATGCCGCCTTCGTCAGCCATTTTTGCCAGTTCGATGAAATCAGCATGTAATTGTTGATACGTTTGTGACTCGTCGAGGCGTTCCATGTGTAAAAATAATGAGAATTTCATAAGGCAATTCCTTTGCTATGCGTTGTTATATAAGTTTGAAAATTAGTGAACGTAACCTTGCTCTTCTTGCCCGACATAGACGCCATAAAGACCGTTTTCGCTTTCAGTTGTATAGCGAGTCATCATCTTCGTCATAGCTGAGGTGGCAAAATCCTGTTCTGCGATGTCATCAATGGCGACATATTCTCCCAGTCCTTTGGTCTCTGGCGAGTTTGCAATGGCTCGGTAAAAAATATAATTGGTATTGGTTTTTGTATTCTCATAGATTGAAAACACAGCGCCCAGTTGCGCATCTATATCATTCTCTATCAAAAACTGCTTAATCGTGCTGACCGCGTTCGTATTGTCATCGGTCGTTGTATTAGGTAATACCGCTTTACCTTCGCTTTCGCTAATGATTACTTTGCCGTTATGCTCGATAATAACGCCCACACAAACGTGTTTTTGTTGCGTGCTAATATCTGCAGCCTTGCGCTCTAGTGCCAAGCTAAAATAACCACCAGATGCGTACCCTAAACCGTGGCCTTCACGGTTCGAAAAACTCAGCACTTCGCCGACTAAAAGGTTGTGGTCACCTGCATCGAGGTTGCGATCTGTTTTGCAAGAAAAATGCGTCAATGCGCCGTCGATAATCGGATTGCCTTGTTCGTCTTTATGCCATTCAATTTGATTGAAACGGTCTTCTTTAGAACCTGCAAATATGTTTGAGATGGCCTGTTGGTCTTCGCTTAAAATATTGACAACAAAGTTCTCACAATTAGCAAATACATCAAAACTTGATAATGATTTTGCTGGGCAAACCAATAATAATGGCGGATCAAGTGATACCGACGTAAATGAATTAGCGGTAAAGCCAACAGGCGTGCCATCATTACTCATGGCGGTTATCACGGTCACTCCAGTCATATAACTGCCGAAGGCGTTGCGTAGGATTTTAGGATCAAGTTGCTTCATGAGAACCTCTTTTTCAAATTGAGCATGTTTTTAAATTAGGTATTGGTCGTAGCGAGCGAGTCGCACTGGGCAAAAAATCTTGCCAATGCAGCATTCACAGCGCTGGCATGTGTCATTTGTGTCATATGACGGGCGTCGGGCACGATAACGGCATTGGCATGGGGCAATATACTTGCCATAGCCAACGACATTTTAGGACTAGAATTGACATCCATTTCGCCCGTTAGCAATAACGTAGGGGCGATGATGGTTTGCAAATCTTCTGCTGCAATGCCGCGTAAGTGAGCAAACATTTGATAAGCTTGCGCGTATCCTAAACGGTTACCATTACTCAGCCATGATCGGCACAGTTCAGCTTCATCATGATATTGCGGATCACCATCGAACCATCTAGCGATTGGTTTATCAGTCACATTTTGATCAAGATCATTTAGGAGCGATTCGGCACGGGTTTGTACATCTTGAGCCGCATTGTCAGGACGATCATAGATCGCATTAAATGCTGCAACGCCGCGCACCACTTCTGGATAACTGACTGCTGTTTGCAAAGCAGTCATCGCTCCTAAAGAATGACCAACGATAATGGCAGGCTCACCAATCACATTTTCAATAAAAGTTTTGAGAGCCGCCGCAAAGTCTTCTAACGTAAGCGTGGGATTAGGCAATAAATCACTCTCCCCATGTCCTGGCATATCAATCACGTAACATGGATAGCGGTCATTAAATACCGATATCTGCTGATACCAGCTTTCTGCTCGCAAGCCCACGCCATGTACAAAAACGACAGGCGTGGCTTTTTCATTCTCAGTACCGCTATCGTAATAAGCAATTCCGTTAGAAATTTTGCGTGACCATTTCATCTGTAAACGCTCCTTAAACGGCGGCTGGATTATTCAAATCGTGACCGAGGTTTTTCAAATCTTGATAACGATCGCCAATGCGGTGGTGTGGACGACCGCCTGTTGCGCCGCCTAAGACGATCACCACTTCATCATCACGAGGCGCATCAGGAATGGCAAATTGAATCGTCAAATAATGTGAGCGGCGTCCAGCATCATCTTTATCCATGAGCGGTACCATAATAGGGGTGTTGGCTGTGCCGCGTGTATTCGTAAATGCCAAATAGGTATTGGCAGATAAAGCTTCACGATAAAAATTGCCAAAATGCAACGTATGAATGAGACCTGATGCATGCTCTATTTCACCGTTTAATCCAACGACAGCGGCTTTACCATACGCTTCAATCTTGTCAGCGCCGCCCGCTAGGGTCGTGATTCTGTCGGTAAGCAGCTTACCTAAGATAGGCGCGAATGCTTGGATCTCAGGTTGTAAGTCTTCGGCATAACGGCCTGCCCAAGGATTGGTAATCACTGCCGCGACGGCAAACATACGCAGAGGCGTGTCAGCAGTTTTGTAGCCTTCAATCAAGATCTCTTCATCAAAAGTAACGATTTTTCTAATTTCTGGTTTTTGCATTATGACTTTCCTCTATTGATTAATAATGGCTAACAATATTGGTATACCATAATACGGTATTAAATAAATTACTAGCTTTTTTTAAAAATAAATATTATGGTATACCGTAATACGATATGAAAGCGTGCTGCTTTTTTGTGCCATACTCGTTATACTTCTTTTTACATTTAAAAGAGTAGAGACCTTATGTTAGAAAGAGTAGAAAAACCAAAGACCCTCAAAGATACTGCATTGGAACAATTGCGATTGGCTATCATGATTGGTCAGCTCGCGCCAGGCAAAAGATTGATAGAGCGCACAATTTGTGAACAGTTGGGCGTGAGTCGCACTGTGGTACGAGAGTGTATCAGGCACTTAGAAAGTGAGCATTTGGTGACTTTTTCTGCAGGCGGTTCTTCAGTGGCGGTGTTGGAGAGTGATGAGATTCGTCAAATTTATCATTTGCGTGCGATGCTAGAGAGCGAAGCGGTTCGACACTGCGCTAAGCAGGTGACACCCGAATTGGTAGAAACCTTGCAAGACAGTTTGATTCAAATTCGCGATAACTTGCATGCAGGCAATGTGGTAGAAGCTTTGGCGCATTCTTATGCGTTTTATGAGCGTCTGTTTGTGACGGCTGGCATGACGGTCGCATGGGAGTTAACAGAACGGTTGAATGGTCGTATTGGTCGTCTGCGATTTATGACCTTATCTACACAGGAGCGTGCGGTCAAAGGCCCAAATAATCTGCAAGAAATTGTCAGTAATATCGCCAAGGGCGACAGTGAAGCCGCAGTTAAAGCCTGCCGAAAGCACATCGATGAAGCCTGTCGTATGGGCTTGCATCTCAATCAACAGTCATCTTAACAAACAATAAATAATAGGAAATAGCCATGGACAAACAACGATTTGAATTGGGTCTGACCAAACGCAAAGCCACGCTAGGCGCTGAGTATGTAGAAAAAAATATACAGGCAGCCGATGATTTTAACCGTCCGTTCCAAGAAGCCATGACCGAATGGTGCTGGGGCTTTGGCTGGGGTGATGAGGCGATTGACGCCAAAACTCGTTCTTTAATGAATTTAACCATGATCGCTGCGCTAGGCAAAATGCATGAGTGGGAACTGCATCTAAATGGGGCGATTACCAATGGCTGTTCTGTTGAAGAAATCCGTGCCGCTATTCATGCTATTGCGATTTATTGCGGTGTACCACAAGGCGTGGAATGTTTTCGTATTGCCCGTCAAGTATTGACCACACGTGGGTTGCTGGAATCCTAAAAAATTAGCTGGAGAGAAAAATGCAATTAAAAAACGATGCGTTGTTTAGACAACAAGCCTTTATCAATGGTGTGTGGTGTGATGCTGACAGTAAGCAAATCCATGAGGTACTGAATCCTGCTACAGGAGAGGTCATCGGTACCGTGCCAATGATGGGAAGCGATGAAACCCGCCGCGCCATTGAAGCGGCGGATATCGCTCAATCAACGTGGTCGAAAAAGACAGGCAAAGAACGTAGCACCGTTTTACGTCGTTGGCACACACTGATTGCCGAAAATATCGAAGACTTGGCTGTATTAATGACCCATGAACAAGGTAAACCTCTCGCTGAAGCAAAAGGCGAGATTCAAAGCGGGCTCGATTATTTAGAATGGTTTGCTGAAGAAGCCAAACGTATCTACGGCGATTTTATTCCCGGACATATGGCAGATAAGCGTCTGATTGTGATCAAACAACCCGTTGGCGTCACTGCCGCTATCACGCCGTGGAACTTTCCTCATTCTATGATTAGCCGAAAAGCAGGGCCAGCATTGGCTGCTGGCTGTCCAATGATCGTAAAGCCCGCCATGGAAACGCCTTATTCCGCATTGGCGATGGCGTATTTGGCTCAGCAAGCAGGTATTCCTGATGGTATTTATAGTGTGGTCACGGGTGATCCAGTTGCTATCGGCGAGGAGATGACCACAAATACATTGGTGAAAAAAATTAGCTTTACAGGTTCAACGCGTGTCGGAAAAATCTTGATGAAGCAGTGTGCCGATACGGTCAAAAAAATGTCGATGGAGCTGGGTGGCAATGCGCCATTTATCGTTTTTGATGATGCCGACATAGATGCCGCCGTTGCTGGTGCGATGATGAGCAAATATCGTAACAGTGGTCAAACGTGCGTTTGCGCCAATCGTTTGTTTGTACAGGCGGGTGTTTATGAGGAATTCACAAAAAAACTAGCAGAACAAGTACGCGCTATAAAAGTCGGTAATGGTTTAGACGACGGCGTGATGCAAGGCCCATTGATCTCTAAAGCTGCTGCTGATAATGCAGAAGCATTGGTCGCTGATGCCAAAGATAAAGGGGCTACCGTACTGTGCGGTGGTCAGAGAGTAGAGGCGGATAAGAACTTTTTTGAGCCAACGATTCTGACCCACGTCAATAATGACATGCGCGTCGCCAACGAAGAAATTTTTGGCCCCATTGCCCCGATTTTTAAATTCGAGACAGATGAAGAAGGGATTGCTCTCGCAAATCGTACTGAATATGGTCTGGCTGGTTATTTTTATAGTCGAGATATTGGACGAGTTTGGCGTATTGCCGAAGCGCTCGAAGTGGGTATGATTGGTGTCAATACCGGTATGCTCACCACAGAATTGGCACCATTTGGCGGTGTGAAAGAATCTGGTTTAGGGCGTGAAGGTTCAAAATACGGTATCGAAGAATATGTTGAAACCAAATATATTTGTATGGATATCAATTAATTTAACCCTTTAGCAAAAACGCGCATTGAAAAGCGATCATCAAATGGTTGTGTTCGTTTATAACGTTTCATCCCAATAGGACGGTGAACCGTAGTACCAAGCTCGTACCTGCTATGGCCAATCCACTATAAAACAAACACAGTGTTACTGGGATAAGTTTTGCGTCGCCTCTGTCTGCGCAGGCACAGCAAGCAAGGAAAAATGATCCCAGTAGCGCGTGATAATATTTGACCTTATTTTACTATTGTACCCTTAACGCTATTATCAATGTTTTGTTGTTAGTTATTTCCTATTATCTATCTTACTCTTTTGCTTTGTTGATAGTAAAGTGTGTTATCCCATCAAGTTAGACAGGTGGCTTAAAATACATTTTATAGAGTAACCACAGATGAATAATTCAACGTTAAACAAAATCTTACTATCAAACGCTGGGGTAGCAGAGTTGATTCTGCGTGTACCAGTCGGCCTTATTTTAGCAGCGCACGGCGCACAAAAATTATTTGGATGGTTCGGTGGTCACGGATTAGCAGGTACTGCTGGATATATGAGCAGCATCGGTATGGAACCCGGTTATCTGATGGCCATACTAGCGGGAAGCGCTGAATTCTTTGGTGGTCTTGCCTTAGTATTAGGATTACTGACTCGACCAGCGGCAGTGGTTGCAGGATTTACCATGTTGGTTGCCATTTTTTCAGTACATATCGGCAATGGATTATTTGCAAGTAATAACGGCTATGAATATGCGCTGACATTATTGGTCGTATTGGTTTCTTTAGCCATACAGGGCGGTGGCTACCTGAGCCTTGATAATTCCCTAGCAAAAAATAAAATTTAAACCTTTGAATTTTCCTTGTTTTGTGGCGAGATTAAGCAGTGTGTTGTTTAATCTCGCCGTATTCATGCGCTACTGATATAAACTTCCCTTGCTCCATTGCTGTGTCTACGGAGGCAGCTCAAAAATTATCCTAGAAGCACTGTGTTTTTTATGGTGAATCGACTATATCTTCTATTTAAAAGTCACTGAGAGTCGAGCGTAAATTAAAGCATCAAACTCTAATATATAAACAATAATAATTATCATTTGCATTATCATTACAATGTTGCTAAAGTGTGCGCTCTTTATTACCAAACAGTTAATGGCTATTTGGTTTTTTTTAGGACGTGATTTGTATCAATGCTTTAGCTGCTTAACTAGTATTAGTCATAGTAGAAGAAAGCGCTAAGGTATTGATAAAACTAAGTACTTTCAGGATTGTTATTTATGCCGACGTTATCAACCCTTTCTAATTATAAAAAAACTTTATCTGCACCACAATCGCGACTTCTAACGACTCGCAGGGCTTTGCTAAGTATCGCTATTGCCTCTATTCTTAGCACGACGGCATTTGCAGCTGAGAGTGATGAGCTGACGGCACAACAAATAGCAGACCAACAAGCGACTGATCAACAGTCGATGCCATCTACTGAGTTAGATACTATCGTAGTCCTTGCGGCAAGGGATGAGCTGGTACAAGCGCCCGGTCTCTCTATTATTAGTGAAGAAGCCATTGAAAAAGCATCAATTTCTAATGATATCTCAGAAATCGTGCGTAAAATGCCGGGCGTGAATCTGTCAGGCTCGTCTACATCTGGTCAACGTGGCAATCAACGTCAAATCGATCTACGAGGCATGGGTCCGAACAACACGCTTATCTTGATTGATGGTCGTCCTGTCACCTCTCGTAATGCAGTACGTCCGGGCCGTGGCAGCGAGCAAGACACTCGCGGTGACTCGCAATGGGTACCGCCAAGCGCCATTGAGCGCATTGAAGTATTGCGTGGCCCAGCCGCCGCTCGTTATGGCTCTGGCAGTATGGGCGGTGTGGTGAATATCATCACCAAATCCCCAACCAAAAAAGAGTTTTCGGTGACGGGTCACTATGAGATGCCAGAAAGCGATCTTGAGGGCAAAAACTGGCGCACCAATATCAACATGGCAGGCCCATTGAATGACAAGCTATCATTCCGTACCACGCTTGGCTATCACGATAGCGAAGGCGACGACCCTTATGTCAACAAAGAAGATGCCCAAATTGTTGATGGTCGCGGTGGCCCAGCAGCATCCGTTGCCGCAGGCCGCGAAGGTGTCGAAAATATAGACGCACGCCAACTCTTCGAATATGCCATGGATGCGATGAATACCGTCGGTTTCGAAGTTAATTATAGTAATCAAAGCAATCGCTGGGCAGGGGATTCACAGTTCCAAGGAATTAACGATGACTTAGTCAACGCACTGGCAGGTCAAGAGACCAATAAGATGGAGCGTTATGGCGCTGCATTCACTCACCGCGGTGAGTATGATGATACCAGTAGTAATAGCTATCTAGAGTATACACGTACTATCAATGAGCGCCTCAATGAAGGCAATGCTGGTGGTAGCGAAGGTCAAATCTCGCAACCTGAAGAAGATGCGGAGTACACTTGGACAAAAGCGACTTATGACACGTTAAACGCCAAGTCGGAATGGGATATTTACTTTGACCGTCATACCCTGACGGCTGGTACAGAATTCCGTGGTGAAAGACTGGACAATCCGCTGGTTTCTACTTTAACGTTTGATGAAGGCTTTGATTTTGGTGATACAGAAACCGATCCTGCCAAGCGTGAAAAAGTGACAGACGCGTACCTTATCGGTGCTTATTTAGAAGACAACTATCAGCTGACTCCTGACTGGTATATCACACCTGGTGTGCGTTTTGATTATCACGATCAAACAGGTAGCAATTGGTCACCCAGTCTTAATACTACGTGGAAATTTAGTCCGAACTGGTCGGTAAAAGCGGGTGCTAGCCGTGCATTTAAAGCGCCTTCTCTGTATCAGCTTGATCCAAACTACATCTACTACACTCGAAGTAACGGCTGCCCATCCAACGTACCGCTCGATCAGCGGGGCTGTTATGTCTTGGGTAACCCTGATCTAGAGCATGAAACCTCTTGGAATAAAGAACTGACCTTTACTTATAAGGATGACACTGGACTTAATGCAGGCTTGACGTACTATCACAACGACTATGACAATCGTATCGGCGCAGGTGTAGAGCGCGTGGGTACGGTAGGCGTGATAGCTGACGGTGTAGCGACAGACCGCTCTGTTTTTCAGTGGGAAAACCAAGGGGAAGCTATCATTGAGGGCCTAGAAGGGTTCGTCAAAGTACCTGTTACAGATACCGTCACATGGTCAACCAACTTAACAGGAAATATCCGGTCAGAGCGCAAAGACACGGGTGAGCCGTTATCCTTGATTCCTAAATTTACAGCGAACACGAGTGTCAATTGGGATATTACGCCGCGCTGGAATACGGATTTTGGCGTTAGCTACTATGGAACTATTGAAGCACCTGACATCTCGGTCACGACTGGTGATGAGCTTGATACGCTAAAGCTGGATCGTGAACCCTATGCTCTTGCTAACGTGAGCACGCGCTATAACCTCACAAAGGGCATAACCGTTGGCGCTGGTATCAAGAATCTATTTGACAAGCAAATTAAACGTGAAGGGACGACGACCAGTGCAGGTGCTCGTACTTTTAATGAGCCTGGTCGTTACTATATTTTTGATGTAAGCGTTGATTTTTAACTCCTATAAATAGTTTTTTGTTCGCATAACAAAAGGTCTGAGTATTCACTCAGGCCTTTTTTATTGGGCCAAAATAACTATATGGCGCTTGAAATGAGCGATAAATGAGAACTATTTTCATGACTATGGTTTACCTTTTAGTAATTTCGTTATAACATAACGTTTTTTTTTGAAATGTTATAATATAACGGAAGATATATGAAAAAGATCGGCTTAATTTCAATACTGGTCGTATTGGCGGGACTGGGATGGTACATCATTGCCGGTTCAAAAGCAGCTGACAGTGAGTCAGCGTCTACTGCAAAAAGCAATAAGCAACAAGAATTAATCGTAGTAACACCTTGGGAAATAACGGCTATTGATCCGAGTAAGTCAGGATTTATTTTTCAGCGTTTGCAGCTTGCCGAAACGCTGGTCGATGCCACCCAAAATGCCGAATTACAGCCAATGCTGGCGCAAAGCTGGTCTAGCAACGACAAAGGCGATGTTTGGACCTTTGTATTGCGTGATGGCGTCAAGTTCCATGATGGTTCACCACTGACCGCTGATGATGTGGTAAAAAGTTTGGACGTGGCATTAACCAAACCTACGGCATTAGAATCTGCTCTTATCTCAAAGATTACGGCCATTGACAGTCAAACAGTTGAGATTAGCTTAGAAAAACCGTTAATGTCTTTTCCTGCATACTTGGCGCATGCGACGAGTATTATTTTGGCAAAATCCTCGTTCGACGATAACAATGAAGTGGCACAGCTGATTGCTACGGGTCCGTATTACGTCACTAAATTTGAGCCGCCACAAAAAATCGAGCAAAAAGCCTTTGCCGATTATTGGGGTGAAAAAGCCAAGATCCAAGATGTCACCTATCTCGCCAATAGCCGTAGCGAAACCCGCACCTTACTGGCGCAAAGCAAGCCCAATTACCTGATATTTACCTTGGATTCAGCAAGCCTTGAACGCTTGCAACAAGATTCCAGTTTGCAAGTCAAATCAAAATCGTTGGCTCGCACCATTGAATATAAAGTCAATGCCAAAAACCCCTTGTTTAGTGATGTTAAGGTACGCCAAGCGCTCAGTGATGCGATTGACAGACAAGGCATTGCTCACTCTATCATGCGCGCTGATAATGCCGTGGCTGAGCAACTATTGCCGCCGATTTTTAAAGACTGGCAAATCAAAACGCCAATGCAAAAACCTGATCCACAAGCAATCAAACAACGTTTATTAGGTTTGGGTTTTACGGCGGACGCCAATGGCATGCTACAAAAAGAGGGCAAGCCGTTCAAATTTACCTTACGCACCTTTTCAGACCGTCCAGAATTGCCAATTATTGCAACGGCATTACAAGCGCAGTGGAAAAAAATTGGCGTGGATGTAGACGTGTCCGTGGGCAACTCTTCAGAGATTTCTGCTGGTCATCAAGATGGCACGTTAGAGATGGCGTTATATGCTCGTAACTATGGCATGACGCCTGATCCAGTGGGTTCGCTCTTAGAAGATTTTGACCCAAAAGGCAGCGATTGGGGCGTGATGAATTGGCAAAATGCTGAATTAAACAAAGATTTGCAAACGTTAGAAACGACTAAAGGCAATGATGTCGCTACCAAACAACGGGTCTCAAAAATTATTTTTGATGAGCGGCCTGTGGTGCCTGTGGTGTATTACCAACAGAATGCCGCGGCTCATAAGTCATTAAAAGGTTTAGAGATCGATGGTTTGGAGCGAAATTTTTACTTGAATAAATTGTCTTGGTAAGTGGTTGTTACCGTCATTTGCTGTATACATTTGCTTCATACATCCAAAAATTGTGATTGATAATTATGTTTAAATATTTTTCTCAGCGTGTATTACAACTGGTGTTTGTCATGTGGTCGGTTGGCACATTGACCTTTGTGTTGACCCGTAGCTTACCGGGAGATATGGCTTATCGCATCGCTGCCAGTCGCTATGGTTATGACCAAGCAAATGCCGCTGCCGCCGCAGTGGTGCGCTCAGAGCTTGGCTTGGATCAGCCGTGGTGGCAAAGCTATATTGATTGGTTGGTAGATTTGGCACAGTTTAATTTAGGGCATTCATTGGTCAGCGGTGAGGCGATATGGGCTGAGATTGGCCATCAGTTCGGGCATACATTGGCACTCGCATTGGTCGCCTTGGTATTGTCGCTGATTATTGGGCCGCCGCTGGGTCTGCTTGCCGCCCAACGACCTAGTGGCGTATTTGACCGTTTGACCTTGGTAGTGAGTACGGCATTGCGTTCTGTGCCCGTTTTTATTATTGGTATTGCGTTGATTACCTTGCTTGCTGTCCAAGTAAAATGGCTGCCAGCTGCCGGTTATGGCACGCCGCAGCATTATATTTTGCCTGCTCTGACCTTGGCTATTGGATTGGCAGCGGTTTCAATCCGAGTCAGTCGCCATGCGATGGTACAAGTGCAAACCTCTGATTATTATCATTTTGCTGAGTTAAAAGGCTTGAGTAAATGGACCGTGTTTTGTCGACATGGTCTGCGTAATGTAGCGATTCCAATTTTGGCCTATCATTCGGTGCAATTGGTTTATTTGGTGGAAGGGGTGGTGATTGTAGAGAGTTTATTTGCATGGCCCGGCAGTGGTCATGCGTTGGTACATGCGATTGTTGCTCGTGATGTGCCGATGATACAGGGCACTGCGCTCATCATGGGCGGTATGTTTGTGGTACTCAACATGATGGTGGATTTATTAAGTGGCTTGATTGATCCACGTGTTGATTTATCACGCTAGCTTTCTTTTACCACGTTGCATTATGTCAAAAATAAACCCACATAAAAAATTAGGAAAGCCACTTTCATGACCATTTTTAAGCCATTTGGCAAGCTACAACCTGCCCAAAATTTTGGGGGCGTTTTACTCATCCTATTGCTGGTGTTCGCCTTTTTACAGCCGATTTATTATCCAATGGATGCCAGTATTCAAGATCTCAGTAGTATGCTGCAACCAGCGAGTGTCAGTCATTGGTTTGGTACCGACCATTTTGGCCGAGATATGCTGGCAAGAGTGGCTTCCGCCATTCGTTTGTCGTTTTCGCTGATTCTATTATCAGTGAGTTTTGCGTTGTTTTTTGGGATATTAATGGGAGTATTAAGCGGCTATTTTGGTGGCTGGATAGACTTTGTCTGCCGGTTTTTGTGTGACATTGTCATGGCGCTACCGGGGTTATTGTTTGTATTATTGTTTGCTGCTATTGCGCCCAATAGCTTTTGGTCATTATATCTTGGGATCTCATTGGTGTTATGGGTCGAGTTTTTTCGTATGGTGCGAGCCATGACGCAAACGATTGCCAGTAGCAAAGAGATAGAATCGTCACGTTTGATGGGCATGGATTTCTTCTATTGTTTTAAGCGCCATTTTTTACCGAAGATTTTGCCTGTTGTCGCAACGCTCAGCGCCTTTGCGGCGGGTAATGCGGTATTGGCATTGGCGACCTTGGGCTTTATCAATGTCGGTCTGCGTCCGCCAACTGCTGAGCTTGGGTTGATGATGACTGAGTTGTTTCCTTATTATTATCAAGCCCCTATGGTTTTTCTTCAGCCTATTATTGCGGTCTTTATTTTGGTATTAAGCTTACAGTTACTCTCAGGGAAAACAAAATGATCGAACCATCGTCAATACAAAGTGCATCAAGAAATAGCGCGTCGATAAATAGCTCGTCAATAAATAGCTTATCAACAAACAGCATCTTAGTACAAACCAAGGATTTGGCGGTGTTTACCAAGTCGGGACAAAACTTGGTTGAGCCTATCAGCTTGACGTTATATCAAGGTCAAAATGTCACTATTTTGGGTGAAACTGGATCGGGAAAAAGCTTGCTCGCTCAGGCCATAATGGGTGCGTTGCCTGATGAGTTAATGGCTCAAGGCGACATCTTGATTGAAAATCAAGCCATGGATTCAGCAGCACGTCGACAATACTGGGGCAGACGCATGGCGATGCTACCGCAAGAGCCGAGCCGTTCTCTGAATCCAACCATGACCATGCTCGACCAAGTATGGGAAAGTCTGTTTTTTGTGGCCAAAAAAGACAATGTCACGAGTAAAAAGTTGGCAAAAGAAAAAATCGATCATTTAGGACTGGCAAAATCTGAGGATTATTATCCGCACGAGCTGTCGGGTGGTATGGCGCAGCGAGCCTCTTTTGCGATTGCCACATCGGGTGGCGCGTATATTGTGATCGCTGATGAGCCTACCAAAGGGTTGGATGACGTCAACAAACAAGCGGTCATCATGCTATTAAAAAACATCACCGAAAATGGCGGCACGCTGTTAACCATTACTCATGATATCGATGTGGCAAGGTCATTAAATAGTCATGAGAATGACCGTATGATGGTCATGAAAAAAGGAAAGCTGCTAGAACAAGGCACTGGCGAACAAGTGCTCAATCATCCCACGTCAAATTATGCCAAACAATTAATCGCCGCTGCGCCGCACAACTGGTCAAGCCAAGATAGAACCATTATCCAAGACAGTCCCTTGCTCGAAGTACAAGACTTGAGTCTGGCTCGGGGTAAGCGTGTTTTGTTCAAAGGCTTAAATTTCAGCCTACAAAAAGCGGAAGTATTGGGCGTGATTGGCAGTAGTGGTATAGGCAAAAGCTCATTAGGTGATACGTTATGTGGCTTGCTACAACCTGCCAGCGGCTCAATCACTTGGCAACAAACCCCAAAAAGCCATCAAGTGCTCAAGCTGTATCAAGATCCACCAGCCGCTTTTGCCTCGCATATACCACTAAAAGTCTTGCTAAATGACGTGATAAAAAAGCATCGACTCGATGCCAGTCGCGTGCCTTATTTGTTAGAACAATTAAAGCTTGATAAGCAGATTCTTGAGCGTAATGCGTTGAATGTGTCGGGTGGCGAGTTGCAGCGGGTCGCTATATTACGGGCATTGTTGTTTGATCCGGTATTGCTGTTTGCCGATGAGGTCACGTCCAGACTGGATCCTATTACCCAAAAAGAAACGTTGGATCTGCTGGTGACGCAATGTAAAGCGCAAAATTGCACGTTGGTTATGGTCAGTCACGATCATCATATAATGCGACATTACTGCCATCAAGTGATTGACTTGGAAACATTGGCTGCATAAAAGCTATTAGGACATGTCCTCAATTCAAGCGATTGTATCTAAATGGGCTAAAAATGGTTAAATTTTGCCAAACATTGTCAAATAGCTGATTAATATCTCGATATTATTTGCGCTATTTTCCTCGCTTGACTGCAATTTACTTCATTTTTATAACCATTTTTAAAATGAGGACATACCCTAGAATATAGTCGATCCATTATAAAATGGACGCAGAGCTACTGGGATAAATTTTGCGCAGGCTCGACGCAGCGCAGGCACAGCAAGCAAGTAACGTTTATCCCAGCAGCTCGTGATAATATTTGTATTGCTTTTATTTAGGACTGGCTATAGCTTGTAAAGCTAAATATACGCATAAAAAAGTCCAAAAAAAGATTATTTTTTTGGACTTTTTTATTTATTAGCACCTTAAAAAAGGTCAATAGCAAAATCCATTCATTATAAAGCCAAACAAGTCATTTCTTAAGCGAACGTTATTCATTAAAAATTAGCGAGCGATGTGCTCCGATACCAGCCATTGTGCCTGACATAACAGCTAGGGTTCCGTTGTGCATGGCGTTGGATAAATCACCAGCGACAAAGACGCCTTTTACTGAACTTTCTTTAAAATCATTGACGGTGACCATCGTACCTATTACTGTCTCTACGGTTTCAAGATTTAGCATTTCGATCAATGGTGACGCTACTATCGCTCTGGGCGCAATATATAATCCTTTGATGGGGCTTATGCGACCATCCTCCAGCAAAACATGCTGAATGTGCTCGCCATCTCCAACCACATGAGTGATGGGGCTTTCTTCTATGGTAACACCGCGACGGATGAGATGATCCAGTACCTCGCCCTCAGGCTTGAACTGTCCTTGTGTAAAAAGCGTGGTTGCGCCCCAATCAGGAATCATAGCCGCTTGATGAAACGCCATCTCGCTCGTCGCCAATACGCCAAGAGATCGATCTTTTAACTCATAACCGTGACAATAGGGGCAGTGAATTACACTCTTGCCCCAATGTTCTTTCACACCAGGAACATCAGGAAGCTGGTCTGTAATGCCTGTTGTTAAAATCAGTTTTTTTGCGCTGTACGTCGCGCCGTTTTTTAGTGTGACACAAAACCCATCTGGTATTTTAGCAACCTTGATAGCCATCTCTTCTACAAGATTGAATGTTGGATAAGCACTTAATTGAGACAATGCTGTTGAGCGAATTTCCGACGGTGTTTTGCCATCCAAACCAAAGACGCCATGAGAGGTTTTTGCAAAGCGATTGCGTGGTGAGTTGGCATCTATTAGCACCACATGGCGTCGACCACGAACCAGTTGCATGGCTGCAGATAGACCCGCAAAACTGCCACCCACAATAATCACATCTGTTTTCATATTAAGCTCGTTACAGTTAAAGAACTTTTATTGTTACATGAAAATTAAACAATGGCAATCATGTAATAGTAAAAGTTTCATGATATAGTCAATGTTTATTATTTAGGATGCCAAATGAGAAAAGACAGTCGACTCTCCCGCGCCTTACATGTACTGGTACATCTCAATGACGCTGAAAAACCTGTCACCTCAGAGACGATAGCGGAGATGTTATCAACCAACCCTGTGGTGGTCAGACGTATGCTGGGGTTGCTGCGCGATCAGAACTATGTTGCCTCAACCAAAGGCCATAATGGCGGCTGGACGCTTGCCAAGCCTTTGGGTAGCATTACACTGTTAGACATTCATAACGCGTTTGGTGACACCTCAATTTTTACGGTTGGTTTGACTGACGAACATACTAACTGCCCGATAGAAATTGCCGTGAATAATGCGCTAAAAGAAGTCATGGATGAAGCTGAGAGCTTAATGTTGAAGCGTTTTGGTGATATTCATTTGAGTGTACTAGAAGAAGCGTTTAGATAGCGGTATGGTCAACTGAAAGAAAGGGATTAAAGGGTTGCTTCAAGTTCAAGCAACTATTCAACTACCATAAGCCGCGCACAAAAAAGTCCAAAAACGATGGTTTTTGGACTTTTTTATTAAGGACATGTGAAGGAGTAATGAGCTTAATTAATTCAGCGCGTGCTTTGCTTGGTAGCGGCTATAGTAATAAATCGCTAAGCCGGGTATGTATAATAGCAATGACAATAATAAATTATCAACGCCTGCCGCATAAATTAGCCAAACACCATAAACACTGGCGCCAAGCCCAATGGCTTTAATATGCCAGCGCTCAGATTGTGCAAATGAGACTTTGACCAAATACGCGCCCACCAAAAAGTAAGGAATCAAGATCATGGAGGTGGAGATAATGACTAAGGTGTTATAACCTTCGCCCGTCCAAAAAATCATCAATAAGCAAAATTGAACGGTCAAGCTGGTGAGCATCAGCGATGCAGTTGGCGTGCCTTGCTCGTTTTGTTTGGTAAAAATACGTGGAAAAGCATCGTATTTGGCAGCGGTGTAAGGCACTTCAGCAGAGTAGAGAATCCAGCTCAAATAAGACGCCAGTACCGAAACGACTAGCCCAATACTAATGACCCATTTGCCCATACTGCCCGTCATTTGCGCCATGATGCCTGCCATTGAGGGATTGCTCAACGCAGCCACATCAACGCGGCTCATCACTCCAAGTGATAATAGCGTGATAGCAATATAGAGTACCAGCGCAAAAATCACACCGATATACGTGGCGCGACCAATATCAGAACGCTTTTTTGCGCGCTGCGACAAGACAATCGCACCTTCGATACCAGTAAATACCCATAAGGTAATTAGCATCGTCCCTTTTACTTGCTCCATAAAGGGCGCTTCTAATGTGGTGCCTGCGCGGTCAGCGTTAAAGGTTTGTATATCAAAGGCATAATAGGCAAAAACAATAAAAGCAATGAGCGGTAAGCTTTTGGCCAAGGTGGCAAGCAGATTAATAAAAGCGGCTTGTTTGACGCCGCGCAGTACCAAATAATGCACCAACCATAAAATAGCAGATTCGCCCACCAGCGCCCATAAGGTATTGCCGTCACCGAAAACAATGCTACTCGGCGTATCGACAAAACTGCCCAATGCCGCAAAAGCCACGACCAAATAGCCTACCACGCCAATAGTGGCGCACAGCCAATAACCCCATGCCGAAAAAAATCCTGCCAAATCGCCAAACCCTGTTTTGGCATAAGTATAAATGCCGCCATCCAGCTCAGGCTTGAGACGCGACAAGTGCAAAAAGCAGCCTGCGAGGAACAAAATACCCACGCCTGTGATCAGCCATGCGGTGATGATGGCATCCACGCCAGCGACTTCTGCCATGTTTTGTGGCAAGCTAAAAATGCCTGCACCGACCATCGAGCTGAACACGATGGCGGTGAGCATGGTTAGCCCAATTTTTTGTCCATTTTGCATGGTGCTATCTCTATTTTGTCAAAGTATCTGTTTTCGAAGTATCTGTTGTCAAAGTATCTGTGAAATGCTGACTTAATTCCTGAATATGCTCAGGACCAATACCGCAGCAGCCGCCGATCAGAGATGCGCCTTGCGTTTGCCATTTTTGTGCCCAGACCAAATAAGCGGGCGGTGTCAAATCGTCACGCACTTCATCGAGTCCATCATTTGCCGTGGCATCTTTGGTTTGTGGTGGAAAGGCATTGGCATACGCACCAAGCTTGATATGCGTTGCATCTTTTTCTTGCAAAGTACTTTTTGCGACATCAAGCGCCTGCTCAATGACTTCTGGCTGACAGCAGTTAAACAGTATTGCCTCGATATTTAAATCCGCCAACGTGGCGACGGCTTGTTGTACGGTTTCGCCTGAACGTAGGCGCGGTACATCGAGATGTTCGCTGTCTTCTAAGGTGAATGACACCCAAAGCGGCTTATTATCGGCATCTAGCGTGTTTAATAGTTCGCGGATGGCAACGGCTTCAGCAATCAAGCTTTGGGTTTCTGCCAACCAAAAATCCACATGTGGTGCTAAACCATTAATAAGTGGGGTTGCGATTTCTTCAACATGCTCAGCATCAAACAAGTCAGCGCGATAGGAACCAAATAGCGGCGGAATAGAACCTGCTACTTTGGTCGCTGTGCCTTCTAATTCAACTGCTGCACGTGCCATCTCGCCTGCTGATGCTGCCAAACCTTGCGCTTGCTCAGCAAAACGCTCTGCGCCAATATGAAAGGGTACGAGCGCGTAGCTATTGGTGGTGATGACCGCCGCACCACTTCGAATGAAGTCGCGGTGTACATCGCGGACGATCTCAGGCGCTTCTATCATCGCCAGTGCCGACCACTCAGGTTGGCGAAACGGTGCGCCGCGCTTGGCTAATTCTCGCCCTAGACCGCCATCAAGAATCGTGATTGATGTAGTTGACATAATAAATACCTCTTTGCTGTGAATAGTTGAGTCTATAAGGCTCTATTTTGAGCCATAAAATTATTTCGAGGGGCGAAATACTAGGCGTAATGGTAAACAGATGCAACCAAAAATTTGGTAGGGTTGACATGTTTTACCTTGAAATTATTTATGCCGATAGATAATGACCGAATACGACCGACAGACTCCATTGCTAGAAGCCAATTTGATCGATAACATTCGCATAGTATTTCTGTGATTTTGGAGTATTTTATTTGGCAAATACAAAGAGTTCTAAGGAAGATTTATATCAGTAGTGCGTGATAATATTTAACCTTATTTTATTTAGGATTAACTATAGTGATTGATATCAGTTACTTGGCCATAAAGGAATATCAGCGTTACTTTTGCTTAACAACTACACACGCAGTGGGCGTTGACAGCCCAACATTAATCTAGGCATGATGCTAGAGAACACCTCTCGTTTTACCATGATAATCCAAGGAAAATGATATGAAAGCAGCACGTTTTTATGACAAAGGTGATATTCGTATTGAAGATATTCCAGAGCCAACCGTTGCGCCAGGTACAGTCGGTATTGACGTCGCATGGTGCGGTATCTGTGGGACGGATTTGCATGAGTTTATGGAAGGGCCTATTTTTATTCCTCCTTGCGGTCATCCGCATCCCATCTCGGGAGAGTCCGCGCCCATCACGATGGGGCATGAGTTCTCAGGTGTGGTTTACGAAGTAGGTGAGGGTGTCGATGATATCGAAGTCGGTCAGCATGTGGTGGTTGAGCCTTATATTATTGCTGATGATGTCTCCACTGCCGAAGGAGAAAACTATCATTTATCAAAGGATATGAACTTTATCGGTTTGGGCGGACGTGGCGGCGGCTTGTCAGAAAAAATCGCCGTCGAACGCCGCTGGGTACACCCCATCTCCAATGACATTCCATTAGATCAAGCAGCTTTGATTGAGCCGTTGTCGGTGGGCTATCACGCTTTTGTGCGTAGTGGCGCGCAGGCAGGTGATATTGCTTTGGTCGGCGGCGGTGGCCCTATTGGTTTATTGTTATCCTCGGTACTCAAAGCCAAAGGTTTGACTGTCATCTTGACTGAGCTGAGTGCCAAACGCAAAGAAAAAGCCAAAGACAGCGGCGTTGCGGATTATATCTTAGACCCTACGGAAGTAGATTTGAACGCAGAAGTGATGAAAATCACGGACAATCGCGGTGTGGACGTGGCGTTCGAATGTACCAGTGTCAATGCAGTACTCGACTCGCTCGTTGAGCTGACCAAACCTGCTGGCGTAGTGGTGATTGTGTCTATCTGGAGTCATCCTGCCTCGATCAGCGTCCACAGCGTGGTAATGAAAGAGCTGGATATTCGCGGCACTATTGGCTATGTCAACAATCACAAAGACACCATCAAATTGGTCGAAGACGGTTTGGTCAATCTCGAACCTTTCATCACTCAGCGTATTGCGTTGGATGATTTGATTTCAAAAGGGTTTGAAACGCTGATTCACAACAACGAATCTGCGGTAAAAATCATTGTGAATCCAAATTTATAAACGATATTTTTGAATAAATTTGCTTTGCAAAGTAGTAGACAGTTATAAAAACTAATAGTCATCATAACCAAAAGCGTCAACCTATCGAGTTGGCGCTTTTTTTTGAGTGTAAGTTTTTTTTGGAACACGTATATCGTGAAAGCGGATAAATGCTATAGTCAATAATAGTTGTGCTTTTCGCCCGTTATTTGGACGTTATACCTTTAGGAGGATTCGTGTCTACAATTGAACATTTAAATATCACTGTCCCAAATATAGATGAAGCAATTAAATTCATTCAAATCGTTGCGCCTGATTTTAAGGTAAGAAAGGATGTAAAATCTTTGACTAGCTATCGTTGGGCACATATCGGCAATGATGATTGTTATTTTGCGCTTCAAGAGCCTCATTTAGGTTCTGAACCAGAAAGCCCTTGGAAATCATATAAGAATTATGGTGTCAATCATATCGCAATCGTTGTTGATGATCTCTTAAAAGTCGAAAGCGATTTGGTGAAATTTGGTTACAAGCGCAGTATTGATACTCCTATAGAGAAGCATCGTAAAAGGTTGTATTTCTTTGATGATTTTGGATTTGAGTGGGAGTTGGTTGAGTACAGCTCTCAAGAGCCAGCCGAGAAATATTTGTACGAATAAAGTTATAACAAGCACTTTAAACGGTGGTAGCCTTGATCTTTAAGTAAGTAGCGCCTTAGCCCAACAAGCGATGATGCAATACAAACAGCGCGTCGCATAAATAATAAAATTTTAGGTTACTTTCAACACGGAGTTCAAATGTCAGAGTATTTTGCCAAAATCAACTGGGTTAGAGATAGCAGTGAAAGTTACGTTGATAACAAATATAGCCGAGGGCACGAATGGATATTTGATGGTGGCGTCATCATTCAAGCCTCATCTTCTCCTCACGTGGTTCCCTTGCCGTATTCTGTTGAGGCAAATGTCGATCCTGAAGAAGCTTTTGTTGCCTCTCTTTCTAGTTGCCACATGCTATTCTTTTTATCTATCGCCGCAAAAAGAAAATATGTAATTGATTCATATGTAGACAATGCTGTGGGTACTATGGAAAAAGACAGCGACGGTAAAATTTCAATGACTAAAGTGATCCTGAAACCGCATGTTAAATTCTCAGGTGATAAACAGCCGACCATGGAACAACTTGAAAAAATGCATCATCAAGCGCATGAGCAATGCTTTATCGCTAACTCGGTGAAAACTGAAATTTTTACGGAAATCGTAGTCTAACAAGCTTTTAAATAAAGATAAATAACAGTTGGTATTCCACTCGCTGCTATTACAGAAGCTATTCTTGCGACACTGCATTTTAAAATATGGTTCAGATATAAAAATGCCTTACAGGTTATGGCAATTAGACGTAATACCGTTGGTGAACAAAACATTATATTTTTAATTGAATGTCGAGTTAAAATCATGAATGAAAGAAGTAAATCATATCTACAACAATATTTGAGTACGCTGCCAGATGAAGTTGCATCAAAATACACCTCATTTAGCGCAGATTATTTCTGTGCTGATGAATACAATGCAAATGTGTGTGCTGATTTGATATTGCATGGTGAAAAGCGAGCATCTTGTAGTTTAGAGCTTTGGTACAGTGAACAAGGCGAGAAGATGCCAGAGGTTGGTCATCTTCTAGTTGTAACAAATTGGAATGGAGACCCGATCTGTATTACAGAAATAACCTCAGTATCAAAGTGCAAGTACGGTGCAGTTACGGCTGAATTCGCGGCTTTAGAGGGTGAGGGAGACAAGACTTTAGCATGGTGGAGAAAGGCTCATTGGGATTTCTTTTCAAAGGAGTGTGAAGAACTCAATATTAGTCCATCGGAAGATATGTTACTTGTCTTAGAGCAATTCAAAACTGTATACCCGCAAAAAGTATAACAAACCATTCAAGCAGACTCTCGACATCTAGTATTTTTGGTATGCGCTGATTTGATATTGCGTGGTGAAAAGCGAGCATCCTGTAGTTTAGAGCTTTGGTACAGTGAACATAGGCAAGATGCTGCCGTAACTGAAATCAGCTGTTCCATTGTCAGGCGATAAACAGCCGACAATGGAACAACTGGAAAAAATGCATTATCAATCGCATGAGCAATGTTTTATCGCTAACTCGGTGAAAACTGAAATTATTACGGAGATTGTGGTTTAATGTAGGCGACTTCATTGACTTCTTTATGTGTATCAAGACCGATAAAAAATATGCTATGTTTATTCATGTTAGCCTCTGCGGTTTAGTTGCTTGACAAACTAATTATAGTTCTGGCTTTGAACTAAGCTAACCCATGGAAGCGGAGGCTAAAACCGTGTGGGAGTCATTATGTCTATGCTTTCGACTTAAACCAACTAGCGAGGGGCAATAATGAAAAACTATAATTACGATGAGTTTTCTAGTAATACTTATGATTTAGATAATTTCTATGGACCTGCGGTTGGTGATAAAGCCCCAAATTTCTCATTATCCAATATAGCTGGTGAAATCGTAAATTTATTGGATTTTACAGGAGATTTTCTGGTGCTTGAGCTTGGAAGTATCACTTGTCCATTATTTCAAGGTAGGCGAGAAGGTATGAGTGATTTAGTTGGCTTATTTCCAAGTGTTAACTTCTCTGTGCTATATGTAAGAGAGGCACATCCTGGAAGTAATATTCCATCACACAAGTCAATTGAAGGAAAAATTGGCTGTGCGAAAAAATTAAATAAAGATGGGGAGAAAAGAGGCATCCTTATTGATGAAATAAACGGCAGCGCTCATAATGGTTATGGTGGTTATCCCAATGCTGTTTTTATCGTTAATAAAAATCAATGTGTAGTATATAGAAGCGACTGGAATAGTGTGCCTGCTACCAAAGCAGCATTGACGAGACTTTTAAGTGGAAAGCCAGCTAATAATAAAAGTTATTTTTTGCCAGTTAAGCCAAGTATTGCGATTAAAACATTGAGGAGAAGCGGCAAAGGTGCAGCTAAGGATTTTTTTAAAGGATTACCTACTTTAATATGGAAAAATGTCATCAAAAGAAATGTATCGCTTTTTCTCAATGTAGAAACAATCACCCCGCCTGATGCAAAGTGTTAAAAAATCTAACAGGTTGCTGGATCGGAAAAACTACTCGCTCGCGCTCGTATTTTCCGCTAGCAAGCCGTTGATAAGCCACCTCAAAGGAGAGTCCGTTGTACCAGTTATATTATTATCCACTAAATGCTAGTATGGCACCGCATTTCGTGCTTGAGGCATTGAAAGTAGATTTTGAGTTAATATTGGTTGATAGAAAAAGCAATGCTCAAAAATCTGATGATTACTTAGCTTTAAACCCGTCAGGAAGAATTCCAACTTTAATTTATGACGATTTAGTGCTCTTTGAAAGCCCTGCTATTTGCATTCACCTTGCCGAGTCGAATCCATCATCAAATCTCATCCCGAATATTGATTCTAAAACTAGGCCTATATTCTTTCAGTGGATGATGTATTTAACAAACACAGTTCAAGCTGAATTAATGATTCATTTTTATCCAGAAAAACATACAACTCATTCAGATGTAGTCTCTGATATTGCAAAAACACAAGAACAAAGAATAACTGATATGTTTCAAATTATAGATAATGACTTAAAAAATAAAGACTTTTTAATTGGTAATATGCTGACTGTTTGTGACTTTTTCTTGTTTATGTTGGCTATATGGGCTGATGAATTTAAAAAACCACCTTTAGCATTTGATAATCTATCTAAGTATCTTCGTAACTTAGCCAAACATGAAGCAATTATTTCTGTTTGTAAAAAGGAAAAACTAAGCTTGTTAGACTATCAGTAAGTTGCTCATAGCCAGTGACTCAAAAGGACAAATAACAGTTAGTTTTTTGTTCCTCAGCCATTTATCCTAGCCAACAATTTTTTACCTCTTAATTAGGCGTTAAATGGAACCAGTATGATGCAAGCTGCAATTTTTGATATGGATGGAACTTTGATCGATTCCGAGCCAATATGGAAAAAGGCCGAAAAGGAAGTTTTTTCATCTTTAGGTGTAGAGGTAACTAATGAGCTTTCATCTCAAACTATTTGGATGACTACTCGTGAGGTAACTGATTTTTGGTATAATCATTTTCCTTGGTTAGGTAAAAGCTTAGAAGAAGTCGAAAGTGAAGTTGTTGATCGTGTAGCCGAATTAATTATTGATGAGGGTGTTGCTCTGGAAGGAGTATATAAAGTTTTAGATTTCTTTCAAAAAAAGAGTTTTAAAATTGGTTTGTCAACTAATGCTCCTTCAAAGTTAATTCCTATTGTTTTAAAAAAACTTAATATCTCTCACTACTTTCATGCCACTTCTTCTTCGGAACATGAAATAAAAGGAAAACCAGATCCAGCAGTTTATTTATCTACGGCTAAAAAATTAAATATTGAACCGTCAAAATGCATTGCATTTGAAGATAGTGTTTCGGGTATCCTTTCTGCGAATCAAGCAAATATGAAAACGGTTGTAATTCCACCTGTGTTAGAGTTTACAGATGAAAAATATGAATTATCTTATATTAAACTTAAGTGCTTATCTGATTTTTCCGATGTACATTTAGAAAAGATAATTAATTCTATGAAGTTGAGCGTCTAAGAAATTCCATTTAACAAGAAGTTAAGATCACCAATATCTACTACTAGCAATGAACTGAACTTCAGCACTTAAGCTGTATGAATATTCACTTCTCTTTCAATTATACAAAACAGCATAACCTCGCGCTTTAACCACTTCTACGCTGAAAAATACTATAGCCAAGCCCACTTAAAAGTGTTATAAACTAATAATCAAACCTAATTGTTGTCATAAAGACCATGACTTAC
>NZ_CAJGZJ010000006.1 GCF_904846225.1 Psychrobacter immobilis
GTTGGCGTTGGCGTTGGCGTTGGCGTTGGCGTTGGCGTTGGCGTTGGCGTTGGCGTTGGCGTTGGCGTTGGCGTTGGTGTCGGCGTTGGTGCTACCATTTTGAGATGGACAGTATTGGCATCACTGTAGTCTGGTACAAAGTCTACCAGCAGGCTATTATCAGTGAAGCTTTTAAATTCACCTACGCGAGTTGTGGCTTTTACAATATCCTTCCACTCATTACTACCAGTCATTTTCGTCACAGCTTCTGAGGCATAAACTTTTAGTTCGCCTTTACTGATGTCAGCCGTACCATTGACTAATAATTTACCATAACTGTCTAAATTACCTTCCTCTTCGACATCAAGAGCTATACCTAGCGAATCATTTGCCGCCATAATATAGTTGCCGTTTAACTTGAGAGTACCCTCTGTAATTAATGTCTCACCAGTCCATTGCTTGCTGTTAGTAGAGAGTTCTAAAGTGCCAGTGCCAACTTTAGCAAACCCTCCCTTAACATTTTCCCAATCTACAGAACCTACATTACCTGTCAATACTGCATTTGGATTAATAGTGACATTATTTTCAATGACATCAATTATCAGACCATTTGAACCAATTTTAATAGGTTGTTTATCTGTAAAGTTGGCAAAAAGATTAGTCTGATCATTTCCAATAGTTAAATCTGCATGATCGAAATAAACATCAGAAAGTGTCGAGTCAACACCGCGCGAAATATTATCAACAGCTAGAAATCCATTATTAACAACCCTTAGAGTCCCTGACCCTTCATTACCAACTATAAGGTTACCAGCATCGACAAGAGCACTATCAATATTGAGCTCGCCGATACCTGTTGTAGTATCACCAATAATGGTATCTTCTGAGATCTCCATTCCAATAGACCAAGCATCATCATCAACATCATAAGTGTTGTTAATGTTTACGATGCCTTTGCCTTCTCCGCCTATTACGAGACGCTCACTATCAATGCTACTCTCAAAAAAGTTTGAGCCGCCATCTAAATTAACAGTACCAACTCCTGTTGTAGCATCTCCCACTGTCATAAGGCTATTTACCGATACACTACCGCCATTTTTAACGTCAAGTGTACCTGTTCCAAATAAACCAACAGCAAGACCGTTATTACCAATGCTAATCGTTGATTTATCGACATTAACTGTACCTACAGAGCCATCGTTATAACCGATACGCATCTGGTCTGCAGTTAATCGAGACTGTTCGGTTACGTTCAAGTTCCCTTGAGTTTCTGCACCGACTAACACTTCATTGGCAATGTTAACTGTGGCGTTGTCAATATCGACATTACCTTTATTACCACCTTGGGCATTGGGCTCTTGATTACCAATCCAAAGATTATCTGCAGTAACTGAACCATTGCTTTTTACCAATAAATTACCACTACCGTCGTTCTGTCCAATGAGTATACCTTTTGCATTGAAAGAACTACCTTGGCCAGATACTTCAATGGTGGCATTGCCTACCACACCAGTAATGTCATTGACAGTAACAGTGCCTTTATTATTAATAGATAGCTCTGAGGGCTGTCCTGCTTCTGTTTTTTCCAAAATTAGTTTATTGACTCCTAGTTCAGTTCCTTCTTTGCTAACCGTATCGTTTTCAACAAAATATACATCATCATTTATAGTGGTCGTCTGACCATTATCATAAGTAACGGCCATCGCTGTCCCTGACAATCCCATCATCGCAATAGCAATTGGTGTAAGCAAAAGCTTGGTTGCTACTTGAGATTTGCCAGAAGACTTACCACGAGATTTGGCAAGCTCAGACACACACTGATAAACACCTAGAGAATGGTTAAACACAACACGATAGACATGGTTCATACATATACCTTGATAATGGGCGATGAGGACATAACAATTGCTTATAAAGTTACGAGTATATTACTCTAAGTAATGGTTTTGTCTATCTATTTTTACACAAATGTTTATATATAGAATTTTGGATATAAGTTAGTGATTTTATTACTCACAAAAAAAGCTCGAACCGAATAATTAGGTTCGAGCTTTGTTATAACTATCTATAGGTTATAAAGCCTACATCTCTTTAATTATATTACCAGTATCGATTAGATCGCCCGTTTTGGGTGTGACTTTGCCGCTAACCAGTTTTTTATTGGCGACATCTTTGTCCAGTCCTGCCGCATACTCACGAACGTTTTGTGTGATTTTCATCGAACAAAATTTCGGTCCACACATAGAGCAAAAGTGGGCTGATTTGTGTGCGTCTTTTGGCAGGGTTTCGTCATGAAATTCACGCGCCGTATCAGGATCGAGCGCCAGATTGAATTGATCATCCCAGCGGAACTCAAATCGTGCTTTGGATAGCGCATTATCTCGCGCTTGCGCACCTGGATGGCCTTTGGCAAGGTCAGCCGCATGGGCAGCAATCTTATAAGTGATGATACCGTCTTTGACATCTTTTTTATTGGGCAGACCCAAATGCTCTTTTGGCGTGACATAACAGAGCATCGCGGTGCCAAACCAGCCAATCATCGCCGCGCCAATAGCGCTAGTAATATGGTCATAGCCGGGAGCGATATCAGTCGTCAATGGCCCCAAAGTATAAAACGGCGCATCGGCGCAAAGCTCAAGCTGCAAGTCCATATTTTCTTTAATACGGTTCATCGCTACGTGCCCAGGTCCTTCGACCATCACCTGTACATCGTGTTGCCACGCGATTTGAGTGAGCTCGCCGAGGGTTTTTAGCTCAGCAAATTGCGCTTCATCATTGGCATCTTGCAGACAGCCGGGACGCAGACCATCGCCTAAACTAAATGCTACGTCGTACTGCTTCATAATCTCGCAAATGTCTGCAAAATGGCTATACAAAAAGTTCTCTTGTTGATGCACCAAACACCACTGCGCCATGATAGAGCCACCTCGCGAGACAATTCCTGTCAAGCGTCCAGCCGTCATGGGCACATAATCTAGCAGCACGCCTGCGTGAATGGTGAAGTAATCAACCCCTTGTTCTGCCTGTTCAATCAGCGTATCGCGATAAATTTCCCACGTAAGATCCTCTGCCACGCCATCTACTTTTTCGAGCGCTTGGTAAATGGGCACCGTACCAATCGGCACCGGCGAGTTACGAATTAGCCATTCGCGCGTTTCGTGAATATGGTTGCCCGTGGATAAATCCATGATGTTATCAGCACCCCAACGTGTCGCCCACGTCATTTTGGAGACTTCTTCATCAATAGATGAACCCAGTGCTGAGTTACCAATATTGGCATTGATTTTCACTAAGAAATTACGCCCGATAATCATGGGTTCAGATTCAGGATGATTGACGTTATTGGGAATAATGGCGCGACCTGCCGCTACTTCACTGCGCACAAATTCAGGGGTAATAACGGACGGGGTATTTGCCCCAAAATTTTCACCATCATGTTGACGCATATCCGTCAGCTCATGCTGCTTTTGTGTCTCACGAATGGCGATATATTCCATCTCAGGGGTGATAATACCGCGACGGGCGTAGTGCATTTGGGTGATGTTGCCTGTCTGACCAGCGCGTGCTTTGGCGCGGCGTGGCTTATCAATATGGGCGAATCTTAAATTAGCAGTACTGATATCGCGAGCACGAGCTTGACCGTAGGTGCTTGACAAACCGTGTAGTTGTTCGGTATCGCCACGCTCTGCAATCCAGCCTTCACGCAGTTTAGGTAAACCACGGGTCAAGTCAATCTCGACATCAGGATCGGTATAAACGCCTGAGGTGTCATAAACGTAAAAAGGCGAGTTCTGCTCCCAGTCATTTTCAGAGATTCCTTGCACAGGAGTAGGGTCAAGGATGATTTCGCGCATCGGTACTTGAATGTCAGGACGTGAGCCTTCGATATAGACTTTACGAGAGGCGGGGAGGATACGATGTAGGTCGCGAGCGTCTTCTTCAAAACGTGCGTCACTTGCCATGCGATGAGCAGGCGTTTTTAGCGCCTCTGATTTTTTGTCTGCTTTACTGCTGGCTGCATCAGTCGTCTTTGGGAGAACAGGCGTGTCGCTATCTGGGATAGTGGCTTGGGATTTCTGTACGTGTAACGTTGTCTGAATATTTGAAGGTTTCATATGCTGTCCTAGCGTGTTGGTTTTTGAATAAAATCAACACCGCCAGTAGCTGCGGGGGTAAGGCTATGAGGTATAAACAAATGCAATCATAAGACAAACGCACGCTCAAAATTAAACGTAGTGAGTCATTCTTCAATGATGGCTGGGCACAACTTATTATTAGGACGGTACACCTGCAAACAAAATGTTGGTAGATGTTGGCACTAATAATAAGGCATTTCTGCGCGCCCTTTGTACATATAAAACATAGTCTTAAGACTTCCCTGCGTCGGTACTAACCGCATCAGGTTCGGCGGGTGATCTCTCAGCGAATGCATCAAGGCCGCTACTTTAATAAATAAAGCAGGCCAATAATACACCGCACCCCGAGTCTGTCAGTGTTGTAAATCAACTTCATACTAGCAAAGTTCTACACTAACGGCTAATGATATTTAGTGATAAGTATCGTACTCAAAAGATGACAGCTTTATATATGTCGTTTATAAATAGGTATTTTAAGAAAAAAATTCATGTCGTCGGTTCAAAATAAAAGATTCATTCATTGTCATGAAACTGTCATAAAAACTTGTCAATATAGCTCGCATGTCACAAACAATATCTTTTTGTATCGTTGTTAAACTTTAGGAGTCTTACATGCGTTATTCGTTATTAGCAGTGGCCGTCAGCTGTACATTAGTACTTACGGCATGTAATAAATCGACCGATACAACAGAGCCAGCTGCTGATACGAGCAGTAGCGCCGCCGCAACCACCGAAACCACTGGCGCTGCAACGACCAGTACAGCCCCTGCAGCTGCCACAGGTTTTAAATCTGCTGAAAACATTGCCATGAATATCACTGGCGCAGGCGCTTCGTTCCCGCAGCCTATCTATGCCAAATGGTCTGCCGATTATAATGCAGCCACTGGTGGTCAGGTCAACTATCAATCAATCGGTTCTTCTGGTGGTATCAAACAAATTCAATCAAAAACAGTCGATTTTGGTGCCTCTGATGCGCCTATGACGCCTGAAGAGCTGGATGCAGCGGGTCTTATTCAGTTCCCGACGGTTATCGGCGGCGTCGTACCAATTGTTAACATCGACGGTATCGAGCCAGGCGCGTTGAAATTGGACGGTGAAACGTTAGCCAATATCTACTTGGGTAAAATCAGCAAATGGAATGATCCTGCTATCACAGCGATGAATCCAGATTTGAAACTACCTGATGCTGCTATTACGACGGTTTTCCGCTCAGACGGTTCAGGCACGACCTTTAACTTCACCGATTATTTGGCGAAAGTGTCAACGGATTGGAAAGATACGGTCGGTGTTGATAAAACCGTTAAATGGCCAACGTCTGCAACTGGTGCTGGCGGTAAAGGCAACGAGGGCGTTTCAAGTTACGTCAATCGTATGAAAAACTCTATCGGTTATGTTGAGTATGCCTACGCCAAGCAAAACAACATGTCACACACCGCGCTGAAAAATGCGGCGGGCAACATTGTTCAGCCATCTGCGGAAACCTTTGCAGCGGCAGGTGATATCGATTGGTCAAAACAAGAAGGCTTTTATAAAGTCATCACCAACTCTGGAACGGCTCAAGCATGGCCTATTGCTGCTGCTACTTTCATCTTAGTACATAAGCAACCAGAGAATCCTCAGCAAGTGGCTGGCGTATTGAACTTCTTTGATTGGGCTTATACCCAAGGTGATGATGACGCGATGGCATTGGATTATGTGCCTTTCTCAGATACCGCAGTGGCGTTATTCAAAACAAAATGGAATGACGTGAAGGGCAGTGATGGACAGCCTGTCTATAAGCCTGCACAGTAACCTGTTTATGGTAGCGCCTGTTTAATTGCTCTACCGTTATCCTCTCAAATCACTATTCTCCGGTAGTGATTTGAGAGGTTTTATCACAGCAAATTTAATCGTTATTCGGATAGATTTTATTGATAAATATATCCGATGATACTTTTGACGTTTGTTGTCATAAAACCTACGTAATACTCCTGATCTTTTGACTTGATCCTATTCAATGCTGAGACACTTATGAATGACTTAAGGTCCCAATTGGCCAAACAAAGACGTTACGATACGCTGTTTGTCAATGCAACTAAGGCTTTTGCCATACTGGTACTGTTATCTTTAGGCGGTATTTTAGTCTCCTTAATCGTCGGCGCGTGGCCGAGCATTCAAACATTTGGTCTTGGCTTTTATACCAGTAATAATTGGGATACTGTCGGCAATGAGTACGGTGCGTTAGCGCCTATCTATGGCACGTTGGTGACGTCATTTATTGCGATTATGATTGCCGTGCCAGTCAGTTTTGGTATCGCGATATTTTTAACTGAGATGTGCCCAAAATTCCTAAAAAAACCATTGGGTATCGCCATTGAGCTGTTGGCAGGGATTCCTTCTATTATTTATGGTATGTGGGGATTGTTTGTCTTTGCGCCTTTCTTTGGCGATCACATTCAGCCATGGTTTATCGAACACGTGGGACCTTTACCGATTATCGGCAAGCTATTTACTGGCGCGCCAATGGGACTGGGTATGTTCACCGCCTCATTGGTGCTTGCCATTATGATTATTCCTTTTATCGCTGCCACCATGCGCGATGTCTTTTCTGTTGTGCCTGACTTATTAAAAGAGTCGGCTTACGGTATGGGTGCAACGACATGGGAAGTCATGTTTAAGATTATCCTGCCTTATACCAAAGCGGGTGTCGTCGGCGGTGTGATTTTGGGACTGGGTCGTGCACTGGGCGAAACGATGGCAGTGACTTTCTTAATTGGTAACGCCTTTAATATTAGCCCAAGTCTGTTTACCTCTGGCGTGACGATTACTTCAGCCTTAGCCAATGAATTCGCTGAAGCATCGAGTGAGCTACATCTGGCCTCCTTACTACATTTAGGCTTAATCCTATTTGTCATTACCTTCATTGTGTTATCCCTTGCCAAGCTGATGCTGATGCGCATGGACAATAAAGCGGGCAACCGATAGTCATTCGTGCGCCTTGGGAAGTTTTAAGCGTTGTCGGTATTGACAAAAAAACGGGACACAAATTTTATGCTTTCTAACAATACAATCAATGCGCCACTGCCGGTTAAGACAGGTTTTGAAGGTCGTTATAACCGAAGTCTTTATAACAAGCGCCGCTGGGCCAATAAGCTTGGTCTTGGTTTTGCGATGTCGGCGATGATTTTTGGTTTGTTTTGGCTGTTTTGGATTTTGTTTACGCTGTTTGTCGAAGGTTTCCAAGGTATCGTACAGTTGCCAGTATTTACGGCTGATACCCCGCCGCCCATGAGCGCAGGCGGTTTACGTAATGCCATTGTTGGTTCGATAATGTTGGCATTTTCTGGACTGTTTATTGGTGCTCCTATAGGCCTTATGACGGGTATTTATTTATCTGAATTCTCACAAGGCAGTATGCTTGGCAAAGTGACGCGCTTCTTAAACGACATTTTATTATCTGCTCCATCGATTGTGATTGGTCTCTTTATTTATGCGCTGATGGTAAAAGGTCAAAGCTTCTCTGGTTGGGCAGGCGCGTTGGCATTAGCACTGATTGTCATTCCGGTGGTCGTACGTACCACAGAAAATATGCTCAATCTGGTGCCCAATAGCATTCGTGAAGCCGCGTATGCACTCGGTACGCCCAAATGGAAAATGGTGACGCAAGTGACTATTAAGGCGGCCAAAGCGGGCCTCACCACTGGGGTATTATTGGCCTTTGCCAGAATCACTGGTGAGACAGCGCCGTTGCTATTTACCGCGCTGAACAATCAGTATTTTAGTACAGACATGAGTCAACCCATTGCCAACTTACCCAATACCATCTATCAGTTTGCGATGAGTCCTTATGAGAATTGGCACACACTAGCGTGGGCTGCTGCACTCCTGATCACAACCTCTGTATTGGTATTAAATATTTTGGCTAGATTCATTGGTAGTAGAGGTCAGGCAAAATAAAGGCTGACAACAGAACACATGACACCAAGTATTTACTTGAACTGATATGAATTTTAATTGAGCTGGGTTGGATAACACTATGAATGACGTCATAAGCAAAACTCGTAAAAAAACGACAGCTGATCGTTTCAATGAGACCGTGAGCAATGAGATCGTGAGCAATGAAACAGCAGGCAATAAAGCAAAAGGCAATCTATTGAATAGAACGATGTCTACTAGCAAACAAATGGAACAACCAGATATTGCCACTTTGACCAAACAAACGCTTCATGACATTCCTAGAAATATGCCTGATGCAAAAATGCAGATTCGTGATTTAAGTTTTTATTATGGTGACTTTCAAGCGTTAAAAAATATCAACATTGATATTCCTGATAAAAAAGTGACCGCCTTTATCGGCCCTTCAGGGTGCGGAAAATCCACGCTATTGCGTACGTTTAACCGTATGTATGATCTATATCCAGGTATGCGTGCCGAAGGTAATATCAACCTTGATGGTAAAAACATCTTGGACAAAGACATGGATGTGAACTTACTGCGCGCGCAAGTAGGGATGGTTTTTCAGAAGCCCACACCGTTTCCGATGTCCATTTATGACAATGTCGCTTTTGGTGTACGTCTCTATGAAAAAATGAGCAAAGCCGAGCTTGATAACCGTGTGGAATGGGCATTAAAGAAAGCAGCATTGTGGCCAGAAGTAAAAGACAAACTAAAAGCCTCTGGATTGTCTTTATCAGGCGGACAACAGCAGCGTCTTTGTATCGCGCGCAGTGTCGCAACCAAGCCTGAGGTTTTGCTACTTGATGAGCCGACCTCAGCACTCGATCCCATCTCGACGGGCGCTATCGAAGATTTGATTGAAGACTTAAAAAACGACTATACCATCGCGATTGTCACCCATAATATGCAACAAGCAGCACGGGTATCGGACTATACGGTCTATATGTATTTAGGTGACATGATTGAGATGGGTGAGACGGATCAGATATTTACCAAGCCGAATCAAAAAGCGACGGAAGACTATATTACTGGTCGTTATGGCTAACGATGAGATTTGAGCAGGCATGTGATGCTCGATACGTCTAATGATATCTGATGAGTCGCTGCATTGGCTCAAAAAGCACACCGCCTTATTACCATATAGATTTTAGGGAATACCTCTTATGCAAAGCGAAAAGCATATCTCAAAAAGCTTCGATCAAGATCTCGATGAAGCCATCCGTCTGTTTTTATACATGGGTGACAGCGCTGCCAACCAAGTTGCCAAAGCCATTCATGCGCTTATCGATAAGGATGAGACGCTCGCAAAAGAGGTCATCGATATGGACTTCGAGATCAATCGAATGGAGGTAGAGCTGGACGAACATATCTTGTTATTGGTCGCCAAACGCCAGCCCGCTGCCAGTGATTTGCGCTTGGTGATGTCCATCAGCAAAGGGGTGGTTGATCTAGAACGCATCGGCGATGAAGCGGTCAAAATTGCTCAAATGGCCAAAAAAATCGCCGTACAAGGTAAGTCATCTTACGGTTATGCCGAAGTACAACACCTTAGCAACCAAGTTCGTCTCATGCTGCATAATGCGCTAGAAGCTTTTAGCCAATCAAATGCTGAGCAAGCGTTTGAAGTCATGCGCAATGACGATATGGTCAACGATGAGTACCAATCGGCCATTCGTGCTTTGATGACTTATATCATGGAAGATTCGCGGCACGTCTCAAAAGTGATTAACATTATGTGGGTATTGCGCGCGCTTGAGCGCATTGGCGATCATGCCCAAAACGTGGCTGAGTTGGTGATCAATTACATTAGCGGTCAAGATGTGCGGCATTCGGATTATGCACAGGTCGAAAAAGCCGTGCAAGAAGCCAATGACCGTATGGCAGCCCGTCAGGTCAGTACCTTACCAGCCAGCATATTAGCGACTGATTTTGAATCATCAGATAATGATAAAGGGTAAAAACATCTCGTTGGTGTTTTTATCACAATTATTTTTATATAGTCAGGGAAAAGTAATATCGATACATTACTCACTGCTGGAATCAATTTTTCTGGCTTGCTGTGCCTGCGCAGACAGAGGCTGCAAAACACTCATTAAAAAACATGGATTCCAGCGGTACCGTAGCGTTTTTAAAGTATTTTGACGATAGCAATTATCTTGAGTACAATAAAAAAACGCGCTATAGCAATATAGCGCGTTTTTTATGAATAGCAGAAAATAAAAAGCGATAATTAGCCTTCTGGTGTCCAGCCTTGTGCACGCTCATAATCTTCGTTATCTAAGAACTTATCACGTTGTTCAGTCAAGAAGGTTTTGGCCTTAGGATCCATCATGCTCAAGTGATTTTCGTTAATCAGCATGGTCTGATGCTCAAGCCATTCTTTCCATGCTTTTTCAGATACCGTTTCTTGCAGCTCTTGACCTTTTTTGTTAGGGAAGGGCGGATGCGGCATTTTTGGCAATTCTTGCTGATATTTACGGCAAAACACGGTATTGGCTTGCGGATTAAATGTCTCAGTCATAAAACGTTCCTTATTTATTATATTAAGCAAAAGCTTTTAAGCGTGCACGACCATTGACCACGGCTTGTTTCACTTGGTTGGGTGCCGTACCGCCTAAATGGTCACGGGCAGCCAATGAGCCTTCTAGTGTTAGATAATCAAAGACATCATCACCGATGGCATCGCTAAACTGTTTTAGCTGTGCCAAAGACAAATCGCTCAAATCAACGCCTTCTTTGATTCCTAAAGCGACCGCATTGCCGACCACTTCATGTGCATCACGGAACGCCACGCCATTGCGTACCAAATAATCTGCCAAGTCAGTGGCAGTTGCATAACCTTTCATGGTAGCGGCGCGCATATTTTCTTTATTTGGCGTGATATTCGGTAGCATGTCGGCAAAAGCCAGTAGCGAACCTGTCAATGTATCCACGCAATCAAAGAGGGGTTCTTTGTCTTCTTGGTTGTCTTTATTGTAAGCAAGTGGTTGGCTTTTCATTAGACTAAGCAAGGTCATCAGTTGACCAAATACGCGTGCCGCTTTACCGCGTACCAATTCTGGCACGTCAGGGTTTTTCTTTTGCGGCATAATAGATGAGCCAGTACAGAAGCGATCTGGTATCTGTACAAAATTAAACTGCGCTGACATCCAAAGAATGATTTCTTCACTCATGCGCGACATATGCATCATGAGAATAGAGGCCGCTGAGGTGAATTCAATCGCAAAATCACGGTCTGAAACCGCATCTAGTGAATTTTGACAGATACCTTCGAAACCCAGCAGCTCAGCGGTAATCGTCCGATCAATCGGAAAAGTCGTACCAGCGAGCGCTGCGCTACCAAGCGGCATCTGATTGATACGGCGGCGCGCATCGACCAAACGTTCGGTATCACGATACAACATCTCAAACCATGCCATGACGTGATGACCAAAGCTCACAGGCTGCGCGGTTTGTAGATGGGTAAAGCCTGGCATAATGGTATCGGTATGTTGTTCAGCCAAATTAAGCAAACCGCTTTGTAAGCGTACCAACAAGGCAATAATGTTGTCCGTCTCTTCACGCAACCAAAGACGAATATCGGTGGCGACCTGATCGTTACGACTACGCCCTGTATGTAGTTTTTTGCCGACCGCACCTATCATATCAGTGAGGCGTGATTCGACGTTCATATGCACGTCTTCAAGTGCAATTGACCAGTTAAACTCACCCGCTTCGATTTCGCGCAACACTTGCTGAAGACCATCGACGATAGTGGCCACTTCATCAGTCGTTAAAATATCACACTTTCCAAGCATGGTTGCATGAGCAATGGAGCCTTGAATGTCATGACGGGCAAAACGTTGATCGAAACCAACTGACGCAGTAAAAGCGGCAACGAAACTGTCGGTCGCTTCACTAAATCGTCCGCCCCACATCTGCTGACCCTGACTGCTGGTCGGGCTGTTTTTTGCCGCGTTGTTTATAGAAGTATCTGTGCTAGAATCAGAAATAGATGAATTCATATTCGATTCGGGATTACTAGGGTTTGAAAAATTGGCGTTCATATCGGTACAAGACAAGTCAAGAGAATGAGAACTCAAGTATAGCAAAGGATGAGGTTGCCTTACTAGCGGAGCGCTTAGAGTTTTTTATTCCCAAGCTTATGGAGATGCTAAAGCCTTGGCAGTGGCTATTGTACGTCTTTTTTTGGTCACTGTGCCTGACTGCAATTGAGCGTCATGGTCTAGCAACTTGGTCAGATTTTCTAATCAATTTTTTGTGTAGATGGATTCAAAACACCTTAATCGCTATTCCTTCATTGTATTTGGTAGATTATCTGCGGCCTCGCTTCAAACATGCCACTATATCGAGTGTGAGCGTACGTATCGTACTGTTGCTGATGTTTGCCTCCGTTATATCCATGACTTTAACTATGCTAATCATGGTTAATATGGGCTGGATGGAATATAGTTTACAAGGATTTATGTTTGATTTGCTGTTCGATACGTTAATCACTGGTGGCTTTACGGTTGTGTTTTTATTGTATTTTTTGCATAACTACCGTGAGCTAAATGCCCTTAAGTTATCGTTTGAGTATAAGCTAACCGCGCAAAATGACTTGATAAAATCTCGTTTGGCTCCGCATTTTTTCTTTAATACCATTAATACGCTGGTGTCACTTATCGAGTCCAATCCAGCAAAAGCGTCTTCTCTATTACAGCACGCTTCCGCGCTGTTCCGTGCTAGTTTTACAGGGCCGCATGAGATTAGCTTTGAAGAAGAAATTGCACTTTGTGAGCATTATTTAGCGATTGAATCCAGCCGTTTGGCGGATAAGCTTGATGTGAGTTGGGAGTTGCCTGACGAAGATGTCATGTATGACATGGTTATCACCGCCTTAACGTTACAAAGCGTGCTAGAAAAAATGCTGATTCATGTGGTTGAGATGACCACCGAAACTATCCATATCCATATTAAAGTAACGTGGCAGCAGCATCGAATTGTTATTACCATCGGTGTTGAGCTTCCTAAAAAAACACTCATAATCAATCATGATTTGCGTCATCAGATGAATTTTGATATTCAAGCTGAGCGTTTGCGTGCTTATTTTGGTCACAGCGCTGAGATCAATAGTGTCGTGACCAGCGCCCAAATTGTCACTACTATAGACTATCCTCTGCATGACGTTGGCTTATAACTTATTGTCTGGCACACTGACTTTTCGATGTTCTTCTTTAAATAAATAATCATGGCATATTTATTGCTTTATATTAATGGCATATTTATTGCTTTATATTAAATGTAGTAAACTTATTAATAATAGAGTTATATTGATTGTGATATAAATTAATAACTTATTAAATATTCAGTTTTTTATTACAAGTGGTTGGTAATGGCTGCTAACACGATTAAAAACATATTAAGTCTGTCCTAAGACGGGAGTTTGCATGCGTATTGTAGTTTGTGATGATGAGCCGTTGGCGCGTGAGCGTTTGGTCAGAATTGTAAAAGAGTCAGGTCATGAGGTCGTTGCTCAAGCCACAACAGGTTCAGAAGCCATTATTGCGGTAAAAAGCCAGCAGCCAGATATTATCTTATTAGACATTCGTATGCCTGAGATGGATGGCGTGCGCTGTGCTCAGGAGCTTGCTAAACTTGAGCATCCGCCAGCGATTATATTTGTTACCGCTTATGACCATTATGCGATAGCCGCTCTCAAGGCCAGCGCTATTGGCTATTTATTGAAACCTGCCAATAAAGATGAGTTGGTCGAGGCGTTGAATAAAGCGAAAAATCTAAACGCAGCGCAGTTAAATGAGATCCGTAAGCTTGAAAACCCAACCGCTCGGCCCGTACGCGAACACATTGCGGCTCGTACTCATCGAGGCGTTGAGCTCATTAAGTTCAAAGATATTTATTATTTTACGGCCGATCAAAAATACGTCAAAGTGCGTCACAAAGAAGGTATCGTGTTGATTGATGAGACTCTAAAAGAGCTTGAGCAAGAGTTCGGAGATAAACTCTTCCGTGTACATCGCAATGCAATTATTAATCTCAGTTTTTTAGATTTTTTAGAAACGTTGGATGCAGGGCAGTATCAGATACGCTTTAAAGGCATTACTGAGACATTGGCGGTGAGCCGTCGTCACTTGCCAGCGTTACGTGATAAAATTCAAAGCATGTAACTTTTGATGCTTATAACGAAATAATCATCCCATATCATCAAACCCTTATTTATGCTTAAATGGGGGTATTTTTTTGCGTTAGCATTTACGATCAATGGTTGATATCGCCTATTTTCTTTGGCAAATCTACCGTATTTTTAGGTACTGATAGTTGAGTGCTGACGTTTAATTACTAATATTCAAGTACTAACGTTTAAGTACTAATATTTGAGTGCTAACATTATATTATCGAACTTATCGAGATACTTTATGAGCAATTTGCAGCAACCTGCTTTGACTACCTTAACGATTGCCACGCGACAGAGCCCTTTGGCATTATGGCAAGCTGAGCATATTCGTGCTCGTCTACTAGAGATGTATCCTCAGTTGACGATTCACTTGCTAAAAATTGTCACTAAAGGTGACAAGATTTTGGACACACCTTTGGCCAAAATCGGTGGTAAGGGTTTGTTCGTCAAAGAGCTTGAGCAAGCTCTCTATGCCAAACAAGCCGATATCGCGGTGCATTCATTAAAAGATGTGCCGATGCAGCTGCCTGAAGGCTTGGCGCTTGGTGTCTATTGCAAACGTGCCTCACCAACCGATGCTTTTGTCTCTAATACTTACCATAGTATTGATGAGTTGCCACAAGGGGCCGTCGTTGGAACGTCAAGTTTGCGCCGTCAATGTCAAATCAAAGCCTATCGCCCCGATTTACAAATCAAGACCTTGCGTGGCAATGTGGGCACCCGTTTGGGTAAGTTGGATGCAGGCGAGTATGACGCTATCATCCTAGCGACCAGCGGATTGCAGCGCATTGAGCTGGACGAGCGCATACGTGGCGAGCTTGAGATTGATACGTGCTTGCCTGCGGTTGGACAGGGGGCGCTAGCGATTGAATGCCGTGAAGACGATGCTGACGTATTGAAGCTACTCGCGCCACTTAACGATGACAAAGCTCGTATTCGTCTCATCGCAGAGCGCGCGCTAAACCGTCATTTAGACGGTGGTTGTCAGGTTCCGATTGCTGCCTATGCTGTTTTACAAATGGCTGATGAAACAGGTGCCAATAATGACCATAATGGTGACAATGGCAATAACGATGATGGCAATGTGTTATGGCTACGTGGACGCGTGGGTCAATCAGATGGCAGCGAGCTATTAAAAGCAGAAAAACGAGTCACTTTGGTTGGTGCGCAAGACGAGCAAGAAGCACAGGCCAATCAACTGGGTATTGATGTTGCAAATATACTACTTGCTGATGGTGCTGGTGATATTTTATCTGCGATTTATCATCCTGAATAACGCATAAAATATTACAGTTACAGAGCAATCATTGCCTATATTGGTCTAATGATTCAGCCAATTTTATAAGCCTTTTGTCATGGTATGTCTATGTCATCGTCAGCTCAATATAATGCCACGGGTAAAAACCAACCCACGGACAAGTCTGTATCAGCGTCGCGAGTGGTTATCAACACGCGACCAGTAGAGCGCGCAGTCTCATTGACAAACTATTTACAAAAAGCTGGACTGACAGTGGTTGAGATGCCAATGTTGACGCTACAATCGCGGCCAACGACAGACAATGACATGGCACTGATGCGCCAATGGTTGACAGGTGATTACAAGGCGCTTGTTATCGTCAGTCCAACGGCGGCGGCTTCTGGTTTGGCGATTTGGCAGTCACTAGCGCATCAGCTTAAAGCAAAGGCCAATACTGATAAACAAGCGCAGATAGACCTTGAGGCTTTAGAAATACCAAGCCCTATCATTGCGGTTGGTGAGGCAACTGCTGCTGTACTGAATCATGCTGAGTTAAATACGGCAAACTATCAAATACGCCAGCCTGAAATTGCCAATAACGAAGGTATGCTAGCAATGCCTGAGATTGAAAGTCTGCAAGCAGGGGATAAAATATTGATATGGCGGGGACTTGGTGGGCGACGATTATTGGTCGATGCATTACAGGCGCGCGGTGTCCATATCGACAGTATTGCTTGGTATGAGCGCACCATGCCTATTGATGCGGCGACTCAATATCGACAGTGGTTACAAGCGTTTCTGACGTACAAGGCCATGCAAGATAGCACTCCATTAGAGCAGTCAAAGCCAATTGTTGTCATCAGTAGCGGTACAGCCTTCGAGCATTGGGCAACTATCGTAAAAGAAGTACGGGCAGAAACTTTGCAGGCGCAGTCAGATGATTTGTTAGCGAGCGCTATGGATAGCCCGATGGGACTCACTTTGTCAGACTTTACCTATATAGTATTGGGTGAGCGCTTAGCCAACCTAGTTGCTGAGCAACAATTAAGCTACTGGCGTGTGGATGATTTGGCACCAGAAACCATCCTTGCTGCTATCAGCTCGTAAACTTGATATTCATCCTCAACGGATTCGCTGTAAATATGTCCAAAATTATCAATAACGGTACTGCCTTATGTCAATGAATTCTGAATCGTTATCTAAGGATCCTTCTGCTGTACAGCAGCGCAGGCAGGCAACGGTGTTTTTGCTTCGTTTGCAGTGGTTGGTTATTCTATTACTAATCGCCGCATTATTATGGTTATATATTAGTCAACAGCGTTTTCAACATAACGTTAACGAGCGCTTGCAAAGTAATGAGCAGGTCGTTAGTCGATTGAATGAGATGGATGATCGCTTGTTTGCGGTGAGTCAGCAGCCTTTGTCAGCGCCTAACACCGCCGATAGTAACCAAGCCCAAAATCAGTTAGATCTATTGCGTATTCAGACACGAGCTGCGGATCGATTGTTGGCAGATAATAACAATGGTGCAGCGATAGACTTGTTGCGCGGTCTGCATTGGCAGCTTTCACAAAGCAGTAATGAGATTGCCCCAGCGCTTACTATCGTTATCAAGCAAGGTTTGATTAAAGATATTGAACGCTTGCAGGCAAAAAGCGCTCAGCCCAGTCCTTGGCAGCTACAAAATCTCGCCATTCAAAATATTCAAGATTTCTTGCATAGCCATGAACGGGCTACGAATGCGAATGCGCCGATTAAAGCCACCGATAATAATACGGGTCTAACGCGTAGACAGCTTGCGATTCACGAAGTCATCATGACCTTGAATCTCGCGAATCAAGCCAGCAATATGCGTGAGCGAGAGCAATTGATTGATTATCTGCAACAAGCGCGCAAACAGCTGCTGACCCTAGTACCGGAACAATCAACGCCAAAAACATCAACGCCAAAACAAGCCACCATTAATAATAATGCAAAAACCTCTCGTCCAGCGTTGACCGCCAAAACAAAAACGTCTGATGAGGACAGTTTATCAACCAAATCATCTCCTACTGATCTTCGAGAAGTCATAGAGTCGTTAGACCAACTGATTGCCAATGCGCCAAAAGCCACGGCATTGCTCACCACTCAAATTTTGGAAAAACCTCAACGCTAATGGCGGTTGCGCTAAAAACTTAAAAGACTTATGCATATAAAAATAAGAGAAACCAAGTTATGGATCGTTTCAAACAAACCTTGAACCCAACCTCTGATAGGTTAGAAGAGTACTGCCCTGACGAATTGGCACATTATCCCATTATTCATCATCAGCCCATACATTGGGGTGAAATGGATGCCTTTAATCACTTAAACAACGTGGTCTACTATCGTTATTCTGAGTCAGCGCGTATTGGCTATTTGCAAGCTTTGGGGATGTTCGATGGGAGTATGATAACGGTATTGGCTCAATCAAGCTGCCAGTATTTACGCCCCGTGACTTATCCTGACACGTTGTTGCTAGGCGTGCGCTGTCAGCGTTTGGGCAATACCAGTATCGTGATGGAGTATAGTTACTACAGTACTGCACAAAAAGTCGTCGTCGCGACGGCTGAAGCTGTCGTGGTGCGTTTAGCCAGCAATGGCAAAGATAAGCTGCCTTGGACACAAGAAGAACGTGAACGGTTGCTCGCATTAGAGGCAAAGTTTGATCATATATCTAAGTTGTGAAACTCTCGCTGACTTAATGAGTCGACAGTATTTATAAAAACTTGGGTATCGTGTTATATAGGTAGAGAACAATAAAATCACTACAGTACTACTGGAGTGAATTTTCGAAGCCTCTGTCAGCAACGACACAGCAAGCGAGAAAAATTTATACCAGTAGTATCTGACTATGAATGTATCGATTTAACTTTTCGTTGACTATAGCAATAAAAAAGGCACGCTAATATTAGATTAGCGTGCCTTTTTCTATGACTTATTTTTTCTATGAATCGTTTTTTCTATGACTTGTTTTTTTGAATCAATTGCTTAGCGAATTATCAGTCTTGCTGCGGCGCATGAACGAAATCAACCACATTTAGATCAAAGCCCGATAATGCATAAAACTTCATCGGTGATGATAGTAAGCGCATATCACGAACGCCAAGATGACGTAATATCTGTGCGCCCACACCGATACTACGATATGGCTGCTGCGTAATCGTCGATAGTGACTGATTGTTTGAGGCTTTATCTAACGCATCTCCCAGATCAACAGGTTGATGACTACCAACCCAGACCAAGACGCCGCGATCTGAAGCACTGATCTCTTGCAGTGCTGATTGTACGCTCCAGCCACCGCGACCCGTCATATCATTTTTAGCAGCAAATAAATCACGCAATGGATGGAACCCGTGTACGCGTACCGTACTGACGCCTTCGCTCACATCACCTTTGACCAACGCTAAATGCGTTTCTTCAGCGCCAAACTCACGAAAGCGATGCAAGGTAAAAGTACCATACTCCGTTTCAAACGGATGGGTTTCGATCTCTTCTACTGTTTGCTCGTTGGCGATACGGTAGTTGATGAGATCAGCAATCGTACCCATTTTGATGTTGTGTTCTTTGGCAAATATCTCAAGATCATCTCGGCGTGCCATCGTGCCATCAGCATTAATGATCTCTACAATCACTGCGGCAGGCTCTAGCCCTGCGAGGCGTGATAAATCGCAACCCGCTTCTGTATGGCCTGCACGGTGAAGGACACCGCCGTTTTGTGCCATAATTGGAAAAATATGCCCAGGCTGTACGATGTCTTCTGGCTTGGCTGAAGAAGACACGGCTGCTTGAATCGTACGCGCCCGATCCGCAGCAGAGATACCAGTGGTAACGCCTTCTGCGGCCTCAATAGACACCGTGAAATTGGTGCTAAATTTAGCTTCATTGCGATCTGACATCAGCGGCAATGCCAACTGTTGGCAACGCGCTTGCGATAGGGTTAAGCATACCAAGCCACGTGCATGGGTAATCATAAAGTTAATATCTTCAGGGCGGACATGGGTTGCTGCCATGATGATATCGCCTTCGTTTTCGCGGTCTTCATCATCCATCAAGATGACCATTTTGCCAGCACGAATGTCTTCGATAATCTCAGGAATCGTATTTAAACTCATAGTAAGTCTCGGTATTTTATTATTAATAAATAGATGTGATTTGGAATATAAAATGTTATCTGCTTATTGTAGCAGTAGATAGCGCAATGCGCTGTTGTGGTTGAGCAAAGCGCGCTGTACTCGAATAAAATAATTGAAGCTATTATAAAAGCTATCCACTCATGGCTTCTACATATCATTATGGTGACATTTTAACGCTTTTTGCCTCAGTGTGCTGCCTCAAAGCTAAACTATAACGCTTAGTCTCTCAAATATAGAGTTAAATATTATCAATATTCGGTAGTGGCAGTCTCTAAGCAATCGCTTTGGGCAGCCAGTCATTATCAATCAGTCATTATCAATCATTACTGGCCGCTTGGCTTTTTAGCCAATCCATAAACTGCTTACTGTGTTGCTCTCGCTGATTGTCCGCAAACTCGTAAAAGCTTGTCTCTATTAAGTTGTCTGGTAAATAACTTTGAGGATAATAGTGATTGGGATAATCGTGCGGATAGTTATAGTCTCGACCGTAACCTTGATTGCGCATTAGCTTGGTCACGCCATTACGCAAATGTAGCGGAACGGGTGATGCGTCTTTTTCTGCCAATGCCATCGCTGCATTGATGGCTTTATAAGTGCTGTTGCTTTTGGCACTGGTCGCTAAGTAGACCACCACTTGTCCTAAAATGATGCGTGCTTCTGGCATACCAATCGATTGCACACTGCGTAATGCTGCATCAGCAAGGAGTAGCGCATTGGGATTGGCATTGCCGATATCTTCACTGGCCAAAATAACCAAACGCCGCGCGATAAAATCGGCAGGCTCGCCACCAACCAGCATCCGCGCCATCCAATACAGCGCGGCATCTGGATCTGAGCCACGTACCGACTTTATCATGGCCGAAACGATATCATAATGCTGCTCGCCATCTTTATCGTAACGCACTAACGCTGTCTGCGCTACTCGAGCCACCAGTTCATCATCAATGATAATCGGTGATTGCTTGGTATCAGCCGTTTGAATGGCAAGCTCTAATATATTCAGTGCTTTTCTCGCATCGCCATGCGCCAATTGGCTGATGGTATCTTGAGCCTGTAAATCGATGGTCAGTTTTTGCAGCACGCTATCTTCCAAGATGGCCCGCTGCAATACCGCGCTGATTTGCTCAGGTGTCAAAGGCTCTAAACGATACACTTGGCAACGTGATAACAGCGCATTATTGACACTGAATGAAGGATTCTCCGTGGTAGCACCAATCAAGGTAATATCCCCAGACTCCACAGCGCCCAATAACGCATCCTGCTGGGCTTTATTAAACCGGTGAATCTCATCGATGAATACCACAGGCGACTCAAAGCTTAGCGAATCTTTGCTGTCTAATACTTCACGCAATTGTTTAACACCAGTATTGAGAGCCGACAGCGCATGAAAAGGTCTGCCAACCGCATCGGCCAATAACATCGCAATGGTGGTTTTACCGATACCTGCTTCACCATGCAATATAATTGAGGACAAATGCCCTTGTTCTACCAACCGTCGTAAGGGCGCGCCAGCTGATAATAAATGCGCTTGACCAATAATAGCATCAAGTGTAGTCGGGCGCATACGCTGAGCAAGTGGGGTGTCGGCATGAAAATTAGGCGGCATAAGACTCTCTATTGATAAATTTAAAAGCGATCTGTTGGATACAAATACAGGGATTGAAAGATTTTTATAGCCAATCTAAATAATGGCACACTACTATACATTTATCATTTTCATTGCCGTTGGGCGCTTTTACTTGTTTGGCATGATTCTCGCAGCAATTTTACAATGACAATGAATATTAGACATTCATAGTAATTAGACATTCATAGTAGAAGTAGGCTAATTTATAAGAATGCTGCTGGTTAGTTTTCATTAACGTACTAGGCTAACGCAAAAACATGTTAATGAAAGCTAACTAAGCGTATAGCTTATGTCCTTAAGACTTTAGTTTTCACAATTCATCTATATTAATAGTTTAATCGTATCGACAAGAGCAGTTGATCAAGCATCACTTCTCAGAAGTAAACGATCAAATATAAGGTATTACATTGATGATGTCTGAGCCAAATTTCAAGCGCTTCTTTAATCGACATGTGCGTAGCAGCTCAAAGCAGCAGTCGCGTTATCTGACGGCTGGAGAGATAACTCTGGCGCGTTCGGTGTTCGGTGACAGTATCCATCTCGATGAGGTTCGGCTAAAGACCACTTGGTGGGTACTAAAAAACTATGCGGTCAGCCCCAATGGCAATATTTACTTTCATCCAGCAGATTGGATTGTGGATTTTAGTGCCGCATCCCTTAGTAAACAAAGCTGGCTAATACATGAGCTAACCCATGTATGGCAGTTACAGCAAGGATTAAACGTTGTACGTGGCGCGGTTATCAATCGACGCTATGATTATGTGCTCAAGACAGGCAAATCATTTTTTAAGTACGGTATCGAGCAGCAAGCACGTATGGTACAGGATTATTTTGTGCGTCGTCAGCGTGGACAAGACTGCCAAGATTTAGAAACCTGCATTCCATTTCTAAGTCTAAAGTCTGCGGACAAAACGACGTAAAAAATTGGCAATGAGCTGCGTCGATCATGTTATTTGTTAAAATTTTGCCTTAATAAGGATATGTATTCTCATGTTTAAATTTTTGCCAGCGACGTTTGCTATTGACGCAAGCCATCAAGCCAGTACAGAGGTGATTTCTAAAACGCCTATGAAACAAAAGATTAATCCGCTACATCAATCGTCAACCTTGCTTATAGCAACGCTCACTGGCGTACTATTTTTGACTGGCTGTCAGCAGCAATCAGAAACACCGCCCGTGACAAAGGATACTCAACCTACCGAAAAGACCAGTGCTGAAGATAGCCAGCCGATGCAGCAAAGTGATTCGGCAGCGGCACGTATTGAACAATTTCAGCCTATATATCTCGCGCAAGTACAAGGATTGCAGCGCCGCTTACAAGCAGAGTATGAGTCTTTGCAAGCTGCTGATGCCTCAGACAGTGAAAATTCACTACTGTCAAATGACACAGTTGACGAGACCAGTGATGCTAGTAGCATAAATACTAGTAATATTGATACTAGTAATACAAATAATAATGACGAAATGGCGGGGAGTGATGGCGAGTCCATCACCGCTTCTAATAACATGAATGCCAATCAAGCAGCAGATGTCACTGCTACAGAGGGCGAAACTGACCCTGCTATTGAGGGCGACATCAATACCAGTACGGAAGTGGGCGAGCGTGATTTGACCGTGTTAAAGCGCATCAGTCTTGAGCCGCGTAAACCCACCATGCTGACGGACGATCAAATTATTGACCGCTACCAGCAAGCGATGGATGCGCTGTACCAGCCTGTGACGACACCGCTTGGTACAGAAGACGTTGAGACCTTAATTGATGTAGCGACTTTAGTGCCGCAGTTATTTGAACATGCAGAGATCGCTGGGCGAGTGAGTGCCAAGAGTCCTGCGCTGGCACGATTAATTATTCAACATCAGGTTTGGGAGCAGATACAAGCTCAGCAAATTATTGATATGCAGCAAATGAAAGTAAACCAGCACGAAGAGTTTGAAACGCTCATGGGTAAATTTAATGACACGATTAAAGGGTATGACGAGCAAATCGCCAAGTACGAACAGACATTGAGAACCTTTCAATAGTTAGGCAAGATAATATATTGAACAGATTATAACGATTTTTTATTATCCGTAAGCGATCAGAGACGTTTAATTCACTGCATTAAAGCAATAATAAAAAGAAAAGTAAGACCATAAAAAATCCCGCACGATGGCGGGGTTTTTTTATTCAAAAAATATTATTTATGCTTATTTGCGATCTTCGGCTTTTACAAACTCGCGACGCGTTTCACCTGTATATAACTGGCGTGGGCGACCGATTTTGAAAGGTGCGCTATGCATCTCTAACCAATGGCTGATCCAACCAGAAGTACGAGCCAATGAGAAGATAACCGTAAACATTGACGTTGGGATACCGATGGCTTTTAGGATGATGCCAGAATAAAAATCAACGTTTGGATATAGGTTACGTTCGATGAAGAACGGATCTTCTAACGCAATCTTTTCTAGTGCCATAGCAAGCTCAAGCTTAGGATCGTTGATACCAAGTGCCGCTAGTACCTCGTCGCAAGTCTCTTTCATTACTTGTGCACGTGGGTCAAAGTTTTTGTAAACACGGTGACCAAAGCCCATTAGCTTCACTTCACGGCTTTTCACTTTTTCCATGAATTCAGGCACGTTTTCAACTGAGCCGATTTCATCTAACATCTCAAGAACTGCTTCGTTAGCACCGCCATGCGATGGGCCCCATAATGCAGCGATACCAGCAGCGATACAAGCGTAAGGATTTGCGCCTGTAGAACCCGCTAGACGTACGGTAGAGGTTGAAGCGTTCTGCTCATGATCTGCATGCAATGTAAAGATTTTGTCCATTGCGCGAGTAATGACATCGTTGGTTTTATAATCAACATCAGCAGGCGTTGCAAACATCATATACAAGAAGTTTTCAGCGTAGTTGAAGTCGTTGCGTGGATACATGAACGGTTCGCCCTGTGAGTATTTATAACTCATCGCAGCAAGCGTTGGCATTTTAGCAATTAGGCGAATAGCAGTGAGTTCACGATCTTCTTCATTGCTCACATCTAAGTGTTCATGATAAAACGCTGATAAAGCACCAACGACACCAACCATGATAGCCATTGGATGCGCGTCACGGCGGAAGCCTTCAAAGAACTTACGTAATTGATCATGAACGCCTGAATGTTCGCGAATTTTTTGGAAGAAATCTGCTTTTTGCTCGCTGTTAGGGAGATCACCATGAATCAGCGCATAAGCCACTTCTAGATATTCTGCATTGTTTGCTAACTGATCGATAGGGTAGCCACGGTGTAATAGCTCACCTTTACCACCATCGATATAAGTAATCTTTGATTCAACAGGAGCCGTTACCATAAAACCAGGGTCATAAGACCAAAATCCTGATGCTTGTAGAGCAGCAATATCGATAACTGGGCGTCCTAAAGTACCTTGAATAATAGGCAGTTCGTATTCTTTACCATTGACGGTTAGTTTGGCATGAGTGTCAGCCATAAATTGCTCTCCATTGTTTATAGTTTGCTAGAATAAAATTATTACAGACGCATACCCTCGCGTCATCATTAGTCAAATAGTATATAACTCATTTGATACGCAGAGTATATTAGCAGCAATTCCTAATGATTTGAAAAGACTTTTACCAACAGTGGCGCTAATTGGCACGCTCTAGACGTGTTTATTCACTGTAATTTTTGTATCAAAATATGTCTGTTTGGTTATTTTGCTTAAAATTATACTTTTTATGACCACAATCAAAGCGACATTATTCATATAGTTTTTAGGAGATTTTACTAAAACAATGAAGTATGCCTTATAAGTTATCGTGTTAAAAACAGACAGAGTATGAATAATAGACGGATTGAGTTAATTCTAAATCTCGATGTAATCAGGCGATTTCGAAAAATTAGTATTACTTGTCTCTATTTGTTTGTTCATTCAGTGTTTATCTTTGATTACTTGGGGGATAAATTTGTAATTATCGTCCAGTCATTTTATAATTAGAGGAATATAACTGACACTAGCTTTGTGCGAATTGATAAGTGGTCATGATATAGTATCGTTTAGAGTCTTCTCTATTGATGCTGGATGACGATTCGACGATGTTTTGATAGACAAGAACAGCAATCAGTGGCTGGGATATTCTTGTTAACTGTTCTATTTTTAAGCACTTAGCGCAAATTTTAAGTACTTAGCGCAACGTTTTTATTGATAAAGTTGACAAAGTCACGTTACTTTTATTGATATACCCCATAAAAATAGACTAGTTAATCGATCTTCCTCATGTTTATTTTCTTTGCTGTATAATAGATGAATTGTCTTATACGTTTGTCATTTTGATAAGCGATATTAAACAGTGCATCCATAACTTGCATTACGTAATCGTTTTTTCATATTTAGCACAAACTAAATGAAGTCAGCTAGCTCTTCCTTACTTTATTCGTCTCGTGTGTTGCTCGCTGTTTGACACCATTTACGTCAATCATTGATAGCAGATACAGGAGTATAACCGCAAAAGGATGCCCGCTGTGAAAAGCAACCGACCTATTGATCTGCCTTTAAGCCAAGTGATTAGCGTTAATCGCTCACCGATCGCAATCGCCTCTATTTTGCATCGTATCTCTGGCATTATTCTATTTTTATTAATTCCTGTAATGCTGTGGCTACTACAGAACTCACTGGCATCGCCTGAGAGTTTTGAGACCGTATTTGACAACGTACTTGTGCGCTTTTTGGCATGGATATTTGTTGCCGCCATCGCATATCATTTTGTGATGGGTATCAAACATCTATTTGCTGATATGGGCATGAACGAAGAGCTGAAATCTGGCCGTACTGCCTCTATGGTCAGTTTTGTCATTGCAGCGATTTTAATTGTCGCGTCATTTATATGGGTGATGTTCTAATGATTAAAAATGATTCAGGAATTAAAAGTGCTACTGGTCTGACAGGTTCAGGCTCACGCGATTGGATTATTCAGCGTATTAGTGCTGTTGTTTTAGCCGTTTATAGTGTGGTGTTGCTGGGCTTTTTCTTGACCCACGGCGATGTCACTTATCTTGAGTGGTCATCATTTATGACTAGCCTACCGATGCGTTTATTCAGCTTAGTGGCAGTACTTGCGCTAGCTGGTCATGCTTGGGTTGGAATGTGGACAGTATTTACTGACTATATTACGACGGGCAAACTGGGCTCAAGCGCAGCAGGGCTACGTTTGGTGCTACAGTCATTGATGATTATCGCTATTTTAGTATTCCTATTTTGGGGCATCATGATTTTTTGGGGTAGCGGCTTCGGTGTCGTTGCTGTTTAACCATTGAATAACAAGCTTTAGTATCTATATAAGTATTTACATAAGTACTTATATAAGTATCTATATATAAAACGGATGCGCGCAGCTGATATGTCGGCTGTTAGAGTGTTTTAAAAGTGTCCGTTGATAGCCAAAAATAGCCATAGCATTGGACTGACACCGCCCGCTATTTAGATTGTAGCTGAATGAGCAATAATATTGAGCAGGCTTGGTCCAGTATAACGATAGATATGCAAATTAAAGTGGTCAAAAGTTGTTTTTGTTTTCAGCTTGAATATTGCAAGTATTGACTAGATAAAGAATATCTAGCCCTGCAATCAGATGATTCATAGAACAGCCTTTTTATCTACTTTTGAGCATTAACAGGCATTAGGAAAACCGTCATGGCAACTAGACAAGACAATACTATTAGTAACATAAAGACCCTAAACTACGATGCAGTTATCGTTGGTGGCGGCGGCTCGGGTATGCGTGCATCATTGCATTTAGCAGAAGCGGGCATGAAAGTTGCCGTTCTGACCAAAGTATTTCCAACGCGTTCGCACACCGTTGCGGCTCAAGGCGGTATCGGGGCAAGTTTGGGTAATATGAGTAATGACAACTGGCACTTTCACTTTTATGACACCGTTAAAGGTTCAGATTGGTTAGGTGATCAAGACGCTATCGAATATATGTGCCGTGAAGCGCCAAAAGTTGTTTACGAGCTTGAGCACATGGGTATGCCGTTTGACCGTAACGAAGATGGTACGATTTACCAGCGTCCGTTTGGTGGTCATACGTCGAACTATGGCGAAAAAGCCGTTCAACGTGCTTGCGCTGCTGCTGACCGTACAGGTCACGCGCTGCTACACACGCTATATCAGAAAAACCTAGAGCAAGGTACTGAGTTCTTTATTGAGTGGATCGCGCTTGATTTGATCAAAGATGACGCTGGCAATATCAACGGTGTTATCGCACTTGAACAAGAAACCGGTACTGTTGCCGTATTCCAATCACCAATTACTGTCCTAGCGACAGGTGGTGCGGGTCGTATTTTCGCTGCTTCTACCAATGCTTATATCAATACTGGTGACGGTATTGGCATGGCGGTTCGTGCTGGTATTCCGTTGCAAGACATGGAATTTTGGCAGTTCCATCCTACAGGCGTTCATGGTGCAGGCGTACTATTGACTGAAGGGTGCCGCGGTGAAGGTGCGATCTTACGTAATAAAGATGGCGAAGCTTTCATGGAGCGTTATGCGCCAACGGTTAAAGACTTGGCACCACGTGATCTAGTATCACGTTCTATGGACCAAGAAATCAAAGAAGGCCGTGGTTGTGGTCCTAACGCTGACCATATCGTCATGGATATGACGCATTTAGGTGTTGAAACCATCATGAAGCGTTTGCCATCAGTATTTGAGATTGGTAAAAACTTCGCGAACGTTGATATTACTAAAGAGCCTATCCCCGTTATTCCAACCATTCACTATATGATGGGCGGTATTCCGACGACGATTCATGGTCAAGTAATCACACCTGATCTAGAAGCGGGCGCTGATGAAGAAGGTCTATATACCAAGGGTACGGTCGTCAAAGGTCTTTATGCCATTGGTGAATGTGCTTGCGTCAGTGTTCACGGTGCCAATCGTTTAGGTACCAACTCACTGCTTGATCTATTGGTATTTGGTCGTGCAGCTGGTAAACACATCGTTGATGAGTTCCATCATGCTGATCACAACTATAAACCACTTGATCCTCGCGTACTTGATTACACCGTTCGCCGCTTAGACAAGTTACAACAGTCTACCGAAGGCTACAATGCACAAGACGTGGCGGATGAGATTCGTGCGACTATGCAGAAACATGCCAGCGTATTCCGTACGCAAGCGATGATGGATGAAGGTGTTGAAAAGATTTTAGCGATAGGTGATAAGATCGAGAAAATCCACTTGGGCGATAAATCACAAGTATTTAACACAGCGCGTATTGAAGCTTTTGAAGTGGCTAACTTATATGAAGTGGCAAAAGCGACAATGATATCAGCCGCCATGCGTCACGAAAGCCGCGGCGCACACAGTGTATCTGATTATGATCGCCCAGAAGATGATGACTACGCACCAAACGGTCGTAATGATCACGAATGGATGAAGCATACTTTATGGTATTCTGAAGGCAACCGTATCATTTATAAACCTGTTCGCAAAGTGCCATTAACCGTTGATTATATTGAGCCAAAAGTTCGCGTCTATTAATACTAGATCGTATAGCTGATATATAAAGACAGTGTTAACGTTTTATCCCTTATTAATTTATTAAAAAGGTGACCGCCAGCTACATGCTTATACTAGCGCTACTTATCGATAGCATTTGATGCCAGTCGATAGCTAGCGCGAATATGTTGCAACCTTTGTATGCCCGCCATCACCTACGTGTGGAGTTTAGCATTATGAGCCGAGGTACTCGCACCATCGAAATCTATCGCTACGATCCTGATCTGGACGCAGCGCCGCGCATGCAAACCTATACGATTGAGCTACTTGATTCAGATCGTATGTTGCTTGACGTGTTATTACGCCTAAAGAAAGAAGATGAAACACTCACCTTCCGTCGCTCTTGCCGTGAAGGCATCTGTGGCTCTGATGGCATGAACATTAATGGTAAAAATGGCCTAGCATGTCTAATTAACATGAATACTTTGCCAGAAAAAGTAACCGTTCGTCCGTTACCGGGCTTGCCAGTGGTTCGTGATTTGGTTGTCGATATGAACCAATTCTATGAACAATACGAAAAAGTACATCCGTACTTAATCAACGACCAGCCAGCGCCACCAACAGAGCGTTTGCAGTCACCTGAGCAACGTGACAAATTAAACGGTCTGTACGAATGCATCTTATGTGCCTGCTGCTCAACCAGCTGCCCATCATTCTGGTGGAATCCTGATAAGTTCTTAGGCCCATCAGCATTATTGCATGCTTATCGTTTTGTTGCTGATAGCCGTGATGGTGATACTCAAGCCCGTTTGGCTCGTTTAGATGATCCGTTTAGTCTATTTCGTTGCCGCGGTATCATGAACTGTGTATCAGTTTGTCCAAAAGGCTTGAATCCAACCAAAGCGATTGGTCATTTACGTAATATGCTCATTGACCAAGCGGGTTAATAGTTTATAATTGTATTGTTTTTTTGTAGATACAGTACGGAAAACACCACCTAATTAATTAGGTGGTGTTTTTTGTTAAATATCATCGTGACTTTTATAAGTAAAGCGATAGTAAAACTGTAGAGGCAATACGTTGGTCGTATGTAAGAAAACATAGTATATAGATAATCAAGCTATATAATTAGAAGTCGTAATAAGATAAGCAATCGTAATTCGCATAATCTTTTTATAAATGGGGTTGAACTAGTATATTAATTGAATAATAGATTCTAAGACTCGTGTGACAAAGGTTTTTATCGCGCATAAATACCTATATCAGATAATAATAAAATCTTAGAGACTATTAATAGTTAAGTACAATCAATAGCTAAGTACAATGAGCAGAGCAGTTTGATGAATCAAGCGTTTGGATAGAGTTAAAATATTATAAGAGTGGCTTTAATTTATACCACATATTCATTACATAAATACCAAGTATTGAACAAACAAACTATGTGGCAAAAGACAAGCGTGCTACTCTATACAGCAACGTATTCGCAGCTAAAATGAAACGATTTTCTTATAAATAAAAAGGATTTTCAGCGAAAATAGCCGATTTATAGGCTGGCTGAAAACACTGTTCACTGAGTAACACTGTTCATTGAGTCGTGACTTATCATTAATGAATTAGTTATGACTGATAGCAGTATATATAAATTAATGTTGTGGAACGAGTCGGATAAGAAAACTGAACGTTCACAAATAAATATATTATTAGTAGAAGTATTGCAATGAAACTTATTATCACTATTTAGCATTGTTAATGATCATCGATGATGACATTAAATTTTTATAGCGATAAGTAATTTTATCGAAAAATACGCTATGGCCTATGACAAAGTGTCGATTAGCGAAGTATCAAAAAAGTAAAAGTATCAGCACAGTAAAAGTCTCAGAATAACGAAAGTATCAAAATAGTTAATGTACGACAGATTACACAAAAATAAGCATGATTCCATTCATTTATCTATCAAATAGACGATCATTATGAATAGTATAACTAAAGAAGCAGCGCGCCCAGAACATACAGAACTGGCTGCTGATAACGCCAGCTATGTAGAAGCTCTTTATGAGCAATATCTAAACGATCCCGATAGTGTTGATGCAGATTGGCAAACGTATTTTGAACAATACAAATCGCCGAACGATGCACAGCATAATGCTATTAAAGACCAGTTCTTGTTGCTCGCTCGCAATCAGACGGCAAATAAAGGTAGTACTCAAACTACTGACGCAAACATTAACAGCTCATCAGAAAACTGTGCTGACCCGAAACAAATGGGTGTACAGCAACTGATTTCTGCCTATCGCCGCCGTGGCCATCGCCGCGCCAAGCTTGATCCTCTAGAGCTACATCCCCGCGCTGAAGTTGAAGACTTAACCCTCGCTTATCATGGTCTATCAGAAGCTGACCTAGACACCGTATATCCCACTAGTGACCTTAGTATTGGTAAAGCAGAAGCGCCACTCCGTGAGATTATCGAAATCATGGAGCGTATCTATTGCCGTTATATCGGTGTGGAATATATGCATGTGACCACCAGCACTGAAAAGCGTTGGATGGAGCAATATCTTGAGAGCAACTTAGGTTATATCAACTTTGATGAAGAAAAGCGTTTATCGATTCTTGAGCGCTTAACGGCAGCTGAAGGCTTAGAGAAGTATCTAGCTCGTAAATATACGGGTGTCAAACGCTTTGGTTTAGAAGGCGGCGAGAGCTTTATCCCTGCACTTAATGAAATCATCCAACGTGCTGGCGGTTATGGCACTAAAGAGATGGTCATTGGCATGGCGCACCGCGGGCGTTTGAACCTATTGGTCAACGTTTTAGGTAAAAACCCTGCCGATTTGTTCGATGAATTCGATGGTAAAGTACAGCCAGAAAAAGGCTCAGGCGACGTTAAATATCATAATGGGTATTCATCTAACGTCATGACCCCAGGTGGGGAGGCGCATTTAGCGTTGGCTTTTAACCCCTCGCATTTAGAAATTGTTTCACCTGTATTAGAAGGTTCGGTACGCGCCCGTCAAGTTCGTCGTCACGATACCACTGGTAATTTAGTATTACCGATTGTGGTACATGGTGATGCTGCATTTGCTGGTCAAGGCGTGGTGCAAGAAACTTTCCAGATGTCGCAGACACGTGCCTATACTACTGGTGGCACACTACATATTGTCATTAATAACCAAGTGGGCTTTACGACCAGTCGTCAAGACGATGCTCGTTCAACTGAATACTGTACTGATGTCGCAAAAATGGTACATGCGCCTATTTTACATGTGAATGGTGATGATCCTGAGTCTGTCGTATTTGCCGCACAGTTGGCACTAGACTATCGTCACAAATTTGGCAAAGACATTATTATTGATTTGTTTTGCTATCGCCGTAATGGCCACAACGAAGCAGATGAGCCGTCAGCCACTCAGCCACTCATGTATGCTGTCATCAAAAAGCTACCGACCACTCGTGCGCTTTATGCGGATAAACTGATTGAGTCAGGCATTATTAGCAGCGAAGAAGTAACCAAGTACGAAGATGATTATCGCGAATCACTTGATCGCGGTGATTATGTGGTTAATTCTTTAGTCCTTGAGCCAAGCACAGATTTATTTGTGGATTGGACGCCGTATTTGGGTCACGATTTGGTTGATGACTGGGACACCAGCGTTGATATCGAAAAGTTAAAAGCTTATGGTCGACGTATGGCAGAATTGCCAGATGGCTTTAAACTGCAACGCCAAGTACAAAAAGTGGTAGAGCAGCGTTTGGCCATGCAAACGGGTGAAGAACCTTTGAACTGGGGCGCTGCTGAAAATCTAGCATATGCCACACTAGTAGATAACGATGTACTAGTGCGTATCACTGGTGAAGACGTTGGTCGTGGGACGTTCTCACATCGTCATAGCGAATTGTTCAATATTGACGATGGTAGCATGTATGTGCCGCTGGCTCATATGAGCGAAACACAAGCCCGTTTTGCCACTTATAATTCACTGCTATCAGAAGAAGCGGTACTGGCTTTCGAATATGGCTATGCAACGACCGTACCAAACGCTTTGATCGTTTGGGAAGCTCAGTTTGGTGATTTCGTTAATGGCGCGCAAGTGGTCATTGACCAATTTATCGCCAGTGGCGAGACCAAGTGGCAACGTGTTTGTGGTCTGACCATGCTATTGCCGCACGGCTTTGAAGGTCAAGGTCCTGAGCATTCATCTGCACGTCTTGAGCGCTTTTTACAGTTATGTGCCGAAGACAACATGCAAGTTATTACGCCGACCACGCCTGCACAAATTTATCACGCATTGCGTCGTCAAGCGGTACGCCCAATTCGCAAACCATTGATTGTTATGTCACCAAAGAGTTTGTTGCGTCATAAGTTGGCCACATCGAATTTGGAAGAGCTTGCTAATGGTAAGTTTGAAACCGTACTACCAGAGATGGATGACCATAACGCGGACAAAATAACTCGCATGGTACTATGTGGCGGCAAAGTTTATTATGATTTACTTGAACAGCGTCGTGCTTTAGGTTTAGATCATGTCGCTATCGTTCGTATTGAGCAGCTCTATCCGTTGCCAGAAAAGCGTTTGATTGCTGAGATTGAAAAATATAGTAACTTGGCAGAGATCGTATGGACGCAAGAAGAGCCGCTTAACCAAGGCGCTTGGTATTATTTGGCACCGCATATGTTCCGTATCGTTGTACCACATCCAACCAAGGCGAGAGTCATGGAGCCCGTGGCACGTCCTGCTAGTGCAGCACCTGCGACAGGTTCACCAAAATTACACGCTCAGCAGCAACAAGCGTTGATTGCTGGTGGTCTTGGTATCAGTGTCGATGAGTTATCTAAGTAATACGCTTTAAAAATAAATGAATCAGGCGATAACAGTCAGCACGGTGTCACACTATCTAACATGGTGCTGACTGCTTATCACGACTTAATAATAAGTATGAATATCCAAATCTAAGGAGTATATCGATGGCTGATATCAAAGCCCCCGTTTTTCCAGAATCGGTTGCCGATGGCACAATCGTTGAATGGCACGTCACTGAAGGCCAACAAGTAAATCGTGATGATCTCTTGGCTGAAATTGAAACTGATAAAGTCGTATTAGAAGTGGTAGCGCCTGATAATGGCGTTGTTACCAAAATCGTCAAGCAAGTGGATGATACCGTTTTGTCTGACGAGCTCATCGCTCAATTTGAAGCGGGTGCAAGTGCTAGTGCGGACTCTGCGCCTGCAGTAGATCCAAACCAACCTGCTGCGCCTGTGCAAGCAAAACAAGCAACCGATGGTGGCGAGCCAGTTCAAGTCACTGACAAAAAAGACAGCAATGACGCGGATCATAAAGATCAAAGTCCAGCCGTCCGTAAAGCTGCTAAAGAAAGCGGCGTAGATCCTAAAGAAGTGGAAGGCAGTGGCCGCGGTGGTCGTGTGACCAAAACCGATATGGCAAATCCAACACTGAAATCAGACAACAGTATTAAATCTGATAGTGGCCGTCCAGTCGCTGAATCAACGGGTGAGCGTACTGAGAAACGTGTGCCAATGACACGTCTTCGTAAGACAGTTGCGAATCGTCTGCTAGCCGCTTCTCAAGAAACAGCGATGCTAACGACATTCAACGAAGTCAATATGAAGCCGTTGATGGACATGCGTGCTAAGTATAAAGACCAGTTTGAAAAACGTCATGGCGTACGCCTAGGCTTTATGTCATTGTTCGTGAGAGCTGCGACAGAAGCCCTTAAACGCTTCCCAGCCGTGAATGCTTCGCTAGATGGTGACGATATTGTTTATCATGGTTTTTATGATATCGGTGTAGCCGTATCTTCAGATCGCGGTCTGGTTGTTCCAGTATTACGTGACACCGATCGCATGAGCATGGCAGATGTCGAAAGCCGCATCCGTGAGCTTGGTGGTCTTGCTCAAAAAGGTAAGCTTGGTCTAGCTGATATGACTGGTGGTACCTTTACTATTTCAAACGGCGGTGTATTTGGCTCATTGATGTCAACGCCTATCTTGAATCCACCACAAACTGCTATCCTAGGTATGCATGCTATCAATGACCGCCCAATGGCAGTCGATGGTAAAGTTGAAATCTTACCAATGATGTATCTTGCCTTATCTTATGACCATCGTATGATTGATGGTAAAGAAGCGGTACAGTTCTTAGTCACTATCAAAGAATTGGTTGAAGATCCAGCCATGCTACTACTAGATTTGTAAGCTTCTAAGCTTGTATTGGCAACCGCTAATACAAGCTTTTTAACTTTGGTCTAGAAGTTGGGCTCGGCCTTTTGATAACCAGTCAGTTGATTGGTATATTGAATGAATGTAGTCACTGTTGTTTATCATTAATGAATGAACGAGCGTTTTTTACTGAAATAGTGTATTGACTGTTTATTGAAAATATTGCTTGTCCTTTATCAAAATAATCATCAGTTTGAATGACAAATAAAATTAGCATTTAAAACACTTAGCATTTAAAAATAGGAACGTACTATGAAAGACAATTATGATCTAGTCGTCATCGGCGGCGGTCCTGGTGGTTATGAAGCCGCTATCCGTGCAGGACAGTTGGGTATGAGCGTTGCTTGTATCGAAAAACGTGTTTATAAAGGCGAGCCAGCACTTGGCGGTACTTGTTTAAACGTCGGTTGTATCCCATCAAAAGCCCTACTTGACAGCTCGCATCGCTATGAAGCGACTAAACATGACCTTGCTGAACATGGTATTAGCACGGGTGATGTCGCGATTGATATTGAGCAAATGATTGCTCGTAAAGAAGGCATCGTTAAGCAATTAACGGGCGGTGTTGCGGCGTTATTGAAAGGTAATGGCGTTGACTGGCTGCAAGGCTGGGGCACGTTGGTTGACGGTACAGGCACTGATAAACAAATTAAATTTACTGCCCTTGCTGACGACGCAGAAAGCACCATTACTGCTAAAAACGTCATTTTAGCGGCAGGTTCTGTCCCTATCGATATCCCCGTTGCCAAAACTGACGGTGATCGCATTGTTGATTCTACAGGCGCCCTTGATTTTACCTCAGTTCCTAAGCGTTTAGGCGTCATTGGTGCTGGTGTTATCGGTCTTGAGCTTGGTTCAGTATGGCGTCGCTTAGGCGCAGAAGTGGTTGTTTATGAAGCGCTTCCAAGTTTCTTAGCCGCAGCGGACAAAGATATCTCTAAAGAAGCTGGCAAAATGCTGAAGAAGCAAGGTCTTGATATCCGTGTCGATACCAAAGTGACCAACGCTGAAGTTAAAGGCGATCAAGTGATCGTCACTAGCGAAAGTAAAGGCGAGTCATCTGAAGAGAGCTTCGATAAACTCATCGTTTGTGTTGGTCGTCGTGCCTATGCTGAAAAGCTACTTGGTGACAACAGCGGTATCACTTTGACTGAGCGCGGTCTTATTGACGTGAACGATCAGTGCAAAACCAATCTTGATGGTGTTTACGCCATCGGTGATTTGGTACGTGGTCCTATGCTTGCGCATAAAGCAATGGAAGAGGGCATGATGGCCGTTGAACGCATTCATGGCGAAAAAGCGCAAGTTAACTATGACACGATTATCAATGTCATTTATACACATCCAGAAATTGCATGGGTTGGTTTAACTGAACAAGAAGCTGAAGCAGCTGGCTATGAAGTTAAAACAGGTTCATTCAACTTGGCTGCTAACGGTCGCGCATTGGCTCAAAGCGAAGCGCAAGGCTCTATCAAAGTCGTTGCTGATGCCAAAACAGATCGTTTGTTAGGTATGCATGCTATCTCTGCTGGTGCTGGTGATATCGTCCATCAAGGTATGATCGCGATGGAGTTTGTCTCTAGTATCGAAGATTTACAGCTAATGACATTTGCACATCCAACGATTTCTGAAGCCGTTCATGAAGCTGCTCTATCTGCAGATGGCCGTGCTATTCACGCCATTCAGCGTAAAAAACGTAAGTAATTTTTATAGGGTTTAATCGCGTTTACAGCGCTTTTAGAAGTTTAAGTAACAAGCTATAGCTTGAGCGTGGCACCGTTTTATTATTGACGGTGCTATCGTTTGGGTCTCAAGTGCCGCAGCAGAAAATTGCTGCTGTGTACTTGTTTTCACTTTTTATTAATTGTAAAAAATAAAGGATACAATCAATGAATTTACATGAGTATCAAGCAAAAGAGCTATTAAAAAGCTACGGTTTGCCTATTCAAGAAGGCATCATTGCTTATAACGGCGACGAAGCTGCAGCAGCTTTTGATAAAACACCAACTGACATTGCGGTTATTAAAGCGCAAGTACACGCTGGTGGTCGCGGTAAAGCGGGTGGCGTAAAGCTGGTTAAAACTCGTGAAGAAGCCAAGCAAGTGACAGAAGAGCTTATCGGTACTAACCTAGTAACGTATCAAACTGATGCCAATGGTCAGCCAGTGAACTTTGTATTGGTTGCAGAAGATATGTACCCAGTACAGACTGAGCTATATCTTGGTGCTGTTGTGGATCGCGCTACTCGTCGCGTGACTTTCATGGCATCTACCGAAGGTGGTGTTGATATTGAAGAAGTGGCTAACAATACGCCAGAAAAAATCTTCAAAGTAAATGTTGATCCTTTAGTTGGCCTAATGCCTTTCCAAGCGCGCGACGTCGCGTTTAAGCTAGGTTTAGAAGGCAAGCAGATCAATCAATTCGTTAAATTGATGACAGGTGCTTATCAAGCATTTATCGAAAACGACTTTGCTTTAATGGAAATCAATCCATTAGCGGTACGTGAAAATGGTGAAATTGTTTGTGTTGATGGCAAAATCGGTATCGACTCAAACGCACTATATCGTTTGCCTAAAATCGCAGCGCTACAAGACAAGTCACAAGAAAATGAGCGTGAGCTTAAAGCGGCCGAATTTGATCTAAACTATGTTGCTCTAGAAGGCAATATCGGTTGTATGGTTAACGGTGCCGGTCTTGCAATGGCTACGATGGACATCATCAAATTGTACGGCGGCAAGCCTGCTAACTTCTTGGACGTTGGCGGCGGGGCAACCAAAGATCGCGTTGTTGAAGCGTTCAAAATCATTCTAGAAGACAGCAGTGTTGAAGGCGTTCTTATCAACATCTTCGGCGGTATCGTACGTTGTGACATGATTGCAGAAGCCATTATCGCTGCTATCAAAGAAGTTGACGTAAAAGTACCGGTTGTTGTACGTCTAGAAGGTAACAACGCTGAGCTAGGTGCAAAAATCCTAGAAGAGTCTGGTCTGAAACTGATCTCAGCTCAAGGTCTATCTGATGCTGCTCAAAAAATTGTCGATGCTGTAAAAGCATAATATATTTAAAGCAGAGTTCTATAAATATAGTTGCTTAAACATAGTAGTCAAAGCGTAATAGCGGTTTGTTGTTATAAAACTGATGGTTAATATTTAACGATCACTACATCATCAAATTGCTATTACATGACAACCGAATAAAGGAATAAATAATGAGTGTATTAATCGATAAAGATACCAAAGTATTGGTACAAGGTTTCACTGGTAAAAATGGTACGTTCCATTCTGAACAAGCCATCGAATATGGTACTAAAGTTGTTGGCGGCGTAACGCCAGGTAAAGGCGGTCAAACGCACCTAGGCTTACCCGTATTCAACACCATGGCGGAAGCGATGGAAGCCACTCAAGCTGATGCTTCTGTTATCTATGTACCAGCTCCATTTGTACTAGATTCTATCGTTGAAGCAATCGACGCTGGCGTTAAGTTGATCGTTGTGATCACTGAAGGCGTACCGACTATCGATATGCTAAAAGCTAAACGCTATCTTGAAGAAGCGGGTGATGTACGTCTAGTTGGTCCTAACTGCCCAGGTGTTATCACGCCAGGTCAGTGCAAAATTGGTATCATGCCAGGCCATATCCATCTGCCAGGTAAAGTGGGCATCATCTCACGCTCTGGTACGTTGACTTATGAAGCGGTTGCCCAGACCACGAAGCTTGGTTTTGGTCAGTCAACTTGTATCGGTATCGGTGGCGATCCTATCCCTGGTATGAACCAGATCGATGCATTGAAACTGTTCCAAGATGATCCACAAACCGAAGCGATCATCCTAATCGGTGAAATCGGTGGTACTGCTGAAGAAGAAGCAGCTGCCTACATCAAAGACCATGTGACTAAGCCAGTGGTTGGCTATATCGCTGGTGTTACCGCTCCAGAAGGCAAACGTATGGGTCATGCGGGCGCTATTATCTCTGGTGGTCAAGGTACTGCTGAAGAGAAATTCAAAGCCTTTGAAGATGCTGGTATCGCGTATACGCGTGATCCATCTAAGCTTGGTGATAAGCTAAAAGAAGTTACTGGTTGGTAATGTAGAATTAATTCTGTAACCTAGCTACTAAAACTATATTGAAAAAAAGTAAATACACCCCTACAATGGGGTGTTTTTTTGTTCACGTTTAATATTGATTAATATATGAGCAACTAGAGCTAATAACCAAGATTTTTACAATGCTTTAAATAAGCATCATCAAATTCGATCTAAAAGGAGTAATTGTATGTCTGATTTAAAAAATCATAATGAATATAAAGATGTTAATTCGGTTAATATTGAAGTAGTTGATACTAATAAAAACAATGTATTTGCTTTTTGGGAATCTGATGAGGAAATACCTGCATATCTAGAACTATGTAAAAAAACCTGGCATAAAAATATACCTAATTGTGAAATTCATATCATAAATTATAACAATATAAATCAATATATAGAGGGGATATATAATTTAGAATCACTGAAAAAAATTCCTTTGGCTATGCAGTCAGATATAATATCAGCAGCAATTTTAGAGAAGTTTGGGGGACTGTTTTTAGATATAGATTCAGTTGTGACTGATGACCTGTTTAAGATATTTAATACGATTTCTACTGAAAAGCTAATTGCTTTTGGTAATGAGCGCAAAGCCATTCATATTGCTGTTTTATATAGTAAAAAGCCAAACAATAGGATTTTAAGAGAATGGCGAAAGGGTGCACAAGAAAAATTAAGAATAGATATTCCTATAAAAATGAATTGGGATTATTTTGGAAATTCTATTGTTGAACCTTTTTTTAATAATCCAGAATATTATAAGGATTGTTATATTATAGAGCGTGCAATTAGTGGTAATATTTTAGAAGCAGATACAATGAAAGAGTATGAGTCAACAAATCTGATGAAATATAGATTTTTCTATTTTAATAAAATTTTTAACTTGAAACCTGAAGTGATGGACTTTATAAAGTCTGGCGTTGTTTCGCTACATAATTCTTGGACACCTGTTGAAATTAAGAAAATCAAAAACATTGAAGTCTTTCTTGATACTAAGATGCCAATCGTAGATTTATTAGAATATACTCTTAATGATAAAGTAAAGCCTGTATCATTTGAGAACCTAGTATTATTAGAATCCTATATAGTAGTTGGATTGCAAAATAACTCTTTAGACTATCAAAAAAGATATTATAATGGAATGCTTGTATTAGACTTTAAAGTTAATAATATTAATTTCGCCTTTGATATATGTGACAAAAATGATGGTTTAGAATGCTATTTGATTATTAGAAATAAAGAAAATATTGAGAAATATATAAAAATAGACAGTTTACTTTTCGAAGGCAATAAAGCTAAACTAAATCATATCAGTAGTAAAAAAGAATTATTAAAATTTATAGTTGAAGCTTATGAATACTATAAAAAATTACCTTCTGAAAATAGCTAAATTAGTAATTACAAATTAATTTATGAGTAGGTTTTTTAATATAGTTTATTCCAGGGCGTGTCCTCAATCTGAACAAAAGCAACTAAATGGGCTAAAAATAGCTAAATCTTGCCAAACTATGTCAAATAGCTAGTCAATATCTCGATATTATCTGCACTATTTTCCTTTTTTGGCTGCCATTTATCTTATTTTTATCACCATTTTCAGATTGAGAACACGCCCTAAATGAGAGAAGAAAGAAATTACAACGTATTGCTAAAATAGATTTTTTTCTTACTATACCTATGCAGACAGAGAATGTGGAATATTATCTTAGAGATTTATATTAATTTTATAGTCGATAGTATATAAATTGAATATGATATTAGGCCCATTCAATTTATTATCGGTAATAGACCTCTTGCAAAAGTACCAGTTTATTGACAGAGTTACGAGGGCTAACGATGACTTATGCAAGAGTCCTAATAACTTAACTTTTTATGTACCTAAATTATGTCTAACCAAATATATAATCGATTAAATATAATTTAACAAATAGCAAGTGTTGAGTTGCTTACAGATACGCACTACCGATGGTCAAAATATGATCAGCTGAAAATAAAATGATTGTATGGACTTAAATGCGCTACTGGTATAGTTTTTGCATCACCTTTGTCTGTATATGCAAAGCAAGCAAGAAAAATTTATACTAGTAACAAGTGGTGATATTTATACTTGTTTTATTTAGGGTTAAATATATGTTCAAATATCCAGTACGCTTCAGTTTTTCCTATATTATTTTAAGTATGTTTAAAAGATGATCTAAATATTAAGGTGTTAGTATGAAAAGTATAATAGATATTCTTCCAATAGAAGATAAAGCAGTTTTAATTCGAAGAATAAATAAACTTAAAAGAGATCCACGTGAATTTATTAAAGATTCCTATAAAAAACGTAGCTCTCAAGTAAGACATATTATTCCTATCAAATATAAAAGTTCTAATGATTTTACTGTTATATCAGCTGTGTATAATGTTGAAAAATATCTCGAAGAATACTTTAGTAGCCTCACAAACCAGTCTGTTAGTTTTAGAAAGCATATTAAACTAATTTTAGTTGATGATGGATCTACTGACAAGTCATTAAACATAATTAATAAATGGAAAAAAAAATATCCGAATAATATATTTTGTATCAGTAAGGAAAATGGCGGACAAGCATCAGCTCGGAATCTAGGCTTAGATTATGTAAAAACTGAATGGATAACTTTTATAGATCCAGATGATTTTGTATCATTAAATTATTTTCAGAAAGTTGATGAGTATCTATCTGATAAAAGAGAAATCTCTTTGGTTAGCTGTCCTTTTATATTTTATTATGAAGATTTAAAGATTACTAAAGATAGTCATCCTTTAAGATATAGATTTTCAAAAAACAATAGAACACTAAAAATAAAAGATATGAATAAAGATGTACAGTTATCTGTTAACAGTGCTTTTTTTAGATATAGTTTAATAAAATCAAGTAATATATCTTTTAATGAGGATGTTAAACCGAATTTTGAAGATGCGAGATTCGTAGGTGACTATCTATTAAATGATAATCAAAGTAATCAAATAGGCTTTATCTCTAAAGCGAGCTATTTTTATCGTAAAAGATCTGACGGAACATCTACTTTAGATGGCGCTTGGAAGAAGCCTACATTATTTACTACCGTAGTATCAGAAGGATGTTTAGAGCTATTAAAGTCATCTTATTTAGAGCTAGGTTATGTACCTATATATATACAGCGTACTGTTCTTTATCATCTCTCTTGGTACTTCAAGTATGTTGTAAATAATGAAAATGCATTAGATATATTAAGTGAGAGCGATAAGATTCTATTTGCTAGTTTATTAAAGGAAGTTTTTTCTTATATAGAAAATAAAACCATCATGGATTTTGAGTTGGCTGGTACTTGGTTTTTTCAGAAAGTAGCCTGGCTTGGTTCACTGAAAAATGAAAAGCCTCCTTTTCAAATCGTTTATATTGAAGAAATAGATATAGAAAAGAAACAAGTTTTGCTTTATTACTTTACCTATTTTGATGTTTTGGAAAGTATAACTATAGGTAATAGAGATATAGTGCCTACTTACTATAAAGTAAAGCAGTTTGATTTTTTAAATGAAAATTATGTATATGAAAAAAGAATGTGGGTTTCTTATGATGACACTAATAGCGAAGATTATTTAAAAATAGCTATTGATGGAGACAATGCAATATTATCTTTATTAGGTAAAAAATATAATAAAGGTATTGAATTTCAAAAAATTATTAATAGCTTTAAATCTAAAAAATATATTAATGATAAAGATATTTGGGTAATGATGGATAGAGATACTCAAGCAGATGATAATGCTGAGCACTTCTACAGATATATTCAAAATAATTATCCTGATAGAAAAATTTACTTCGCTCTGAGAAAGAATTCTCATGATTGGGAGCGCTTGAATAAAGAAGGTTTTAATTTATTAGATTTTGGATCTTCTGAATTTGAAACTGTATTACTTAAAGCGAGTAAGCTCATTAGTAGCCATCTTGATCAGTATATTAATGACTACTTTGGCGATGGTTTCGAGCATAGTAAGAAGTTTGTATTTTTACAGCATGGCATAACTATGAATGACCTATCGTCATGGGTAAATTCAAAGAAAAATTTACAATGTTTTATCACATCAACTGTTGATGAATATAAAGCTATTTCGAGTGACTATTCAAGATATAAACTATCTAAAAAAGAAGTCAACTTAACTGGTTTTCCTCGTCATGACAGTTTACTGAAAGGAAATGTAGTTGATAGCAATATACTATTAATTATGCCAACTTGGCGTAAGACGATAATTGGTGAGCCTATAGATGGTAATTCAAGGGCTATTAATCATGATTTTTCTATTACAAACTATGCTACTCATATACAAAGCCTGTTAAATAGCATCGATTTGAAGAGTATTATTGAAAATTACAATTATCGCGTTGTTTTTGCTCCCCATTTGAATATAGAGCCGTACTTAAATACTTTTAATATTCCAGATTATATCGAAGTTTGGCATTCTTCTAATGATGAAAATAGTATTCAAGAGCTTTTTCAGAAGTCTAAAATTATGATAACTGATTATTCTTCAGTGCACTTTGAGATGGCCTATTTAGATAAAGCAGTTCTTTACTATCAGTTCGATAAGGAGGATTTTTTCAAGGGAGGTCATGTTTTTTCACCTGGCTATTTTAGTTATGAAGAAAATGGCTTTGGGCCAGTAGTTGAGAGTGAAGAGTTATTATTAAAAGAGGTTGCTAAAATTATTGAAAACAATGGTGAACCTTTATATCCATATAGTAAGCGTATAGAAGATACTTTCCTTTTTAGGGATGCTAACAACTGTAAACGAGTCTATGAAAGTGTTATTGCACTTGACGAACCTGATAATTTAATAGACTTTGATATTATTTATCAATTCGCTAATCAAGCCTATAGTAACCAAGATTGGCAGTTAGTCGAATCGCGCAGTCAGTTACTAATCGAGCATGTAGGTAATGAATACGAGGAGTGGGCTAAATCTATATATATTGAGTCTCTATTTAATCAGCATGAGTTTTCAAAAATTATAGATTTTCTTAAAGCTAATTACAAAAAATCTCCAAAAATCATTAAGTTATGGGATATAAAGATAGCTTTTGAGACAGCTAATTGGTGGTTAGTAGTCAATGAAATGAGAAACTCTACTGAATTAAATATCCATGATCTAATTACACTAGCTTACAGTGCTTCTAAAGTTAGTGATCATAAGGTATTGGATAAAGCTTTACTGGAGTTGAATAATAAAGAACTATCTGTGGTTCAGTTTTATATGCTAGATGCATGGAAGTTAAGAGTGAACGAAGATTGGGAAAGTATTATTGAGTTTTTAAAAGATAAGGTTATTGAATTTAGTATTGATGAGCTTCGAATTTATCAACCTCAGGTACTAATGGCTGAAGCTTATCGTTATTTGGGTATGTACTTTGAGGCTCAGTCAAAATTAAGTAACTTTGAAAATCACACTTTACATAATCCAAGATGTCGTATCGAGATTGCTAGATTAAGGTATGATCAGAGAGACTATTCCAAAGCCGTAATGCAGTATTATGGAGCGCATGATAAGAATATAGAGTTATTATCTGAATCTTATGCAGTTGAGTATGTTCAATCACTATTTAATGAGAATAAAATAGAAGAAGCAGTTGAGGCTATTGAACGTTTAAGTCTACTGTATCCTGAAAATAAAGAGTTAAAATTAATTCATCTTAACTCTTTTGCAAAAATGTCAAGATGGCGTGAGGTTATTGAAAAGTTCTCTAAAATTGAATTAGAACAGCAGGCTGAATTGATTTATCCCATAGTCTTAGCTAAGTATCGTTTAGGGTTTATTGATGAAGCTTATAGTGATTCTGTAAAGCCTACTGTAAAGCATTCTTATGAGTATTGGAGCTTGATAGGAGAAATAGCTTTATTAGTAGAGGATATAGAGTTGGCTAAATATTGTTATAAAGGTATGATAGCAATATACCCTGAGCATGATAGTTCAAAAAATTGGATCAGATTTGATAGTTTGAAAAATAATTTGTGACTTATAAGATAGAGATGGGAAGCTAGGCGTCTGCCTAGCTTTTTTATTGAAAATTATGAGCAGTACAACCTCGAGAAATATGAGAGGAGACAAAGATGGAAGCATATAAACGTAAATTTAAAAAGCTAAGAAATAACCCTGGACCTTTCTTTCGGGATTATTTTAATAAACGCTACCCTGTCGTAAATACTGAGCTAGGTGTAGATGAAGCTATCGAAACTGCATTTGTAGAGTATTCCAATATTAATACTGTAGATATGCCTGATAACATGTCTATAGATATTGTATTTACTTGGGTAGATAATACTGATAAAGCATGGCAAAAGAAGTATGAGCAGTATAAAGCTAACAGTGAAAATACAAACCTAGGTCAGTATGCTACTGACAGTGCGCGCTTTGATAATCACAACGAGTTGTTCTATTCCCTAAAAGCTGTTAAAAAGTACTTACCTTGGGTTAGACAAATATATGTGATTACTGACAACCAAGTACCGAGTTGGTTAAGCAAAGTAAAAGGAGTCACTATTATCGACCATGCTGACATTATTGATAGTCAGTACTTACCAACCTTTAACTCACACGTTATCGAAGCTTTTTTGTACCGTATTCCTGATCTAGCAGAGAATTTCATTTACTTTAATGACGATGTATTTGTCGCTAAGGAATTGCCTCAGGAGCACTTTTTTTCCGCTAATAATATTAGCTCTTTATTCGTATCGACCAAAAACTTGTACGCTATGCAAAAGAAAGGAGTTGTCACTCCAACACTGAAAGCTTCATTGCAAAGTATTAAGCTACTAAAAAGACATTATCATTATAATATCGAAAACTCACTTATTCATACATACTTTCCATTAAAGAAATCTGGTTATGAAAAAGCATGGCAGCTTTTTGGTAAGGAAATAGAAGAATTTTTGCCAAATAGATTTCGTGGTCATAATGACATCAACATGGCCTCGTTTTTAGTGCCTTGGCTACTATACTGTGAATCTAGAGCTATTGAAAAGGTTGATATTTGTTATTACTTTAATATCCGTTCACGCCATGCATTGACACGTTATGAGAAGTTGCTGAAGCTAAAGAAATTAAATGCTTCACCTCATTCTTTTTGCGCGAACGACTTCAAGAGCGATAGTGAGAATAAGTTACCTGATTATCATGAGCGTTTAATGAGTATGTTAAAGCGTTATTATAAGTAAAAAGCTACCACGAGCAATTATGATAATGACTTACAGCGTAAAATTTTTTAGCTGTATTAATTTCTATAGTTGCATAAAAAGGTCGCCCTAATACGGTGACCTTTTTGCCTCTCAATAGTGCTTCAAACCCACCTAATGAGGTAATCGTATAGACATGATCGATGGTCTCCAAGGCATCGACCAAATGAATAGACTGAGTGAGAATAAGACAATCTAACTCAGTGAGGGTACTAATTATAGAAGGATCATCCAAAGTCATTGGATGTGGTTTTACGATGATTTGTGTGTCAGGGTTTTCTAAAATTGCTTTATTGACCACATCAAGTAAAGTAATACCAATGCCGCCACCGTATTTCAATGAATCATCATAGGGTACTTGGCCTAATACCAAAATACGCTTTCTAGTCTTAATTCCATAGATTGGTACGATATCGACATAAGGTTGATGATTGTATTTACTCACTCTATGAGAAACGTAATAATTGAGCATCTCTTGTGCTAGGGTCTCATCATAGCCACTCTGCTCAAAGTCAAAATTAGCAATTAAATCGGTCAAATCGTTTGGACGCGTGGTATCGAAGTAGGGTGCTTGACTATCCATCACGATAGATAATGGCGGCGCACCACTTTCATCATCAGGGCCAGAACGAATAAAACCATCTTCTAAAAAGAAAATATCTAGCTCTTGCTCGCGTATATATTCAATAAAATAATCAGGTGCTTTATAACCCCAGATATAAATAACCGGATTTACCTTGTTGATAAAGGGTTTTAACCATAGATCGAAATAGCGCTGATCAAAGTGGCGCTGTATCTGAATATGAGACACTTCAAACACCCAATCGCCAACCAAATGCTTCCATGGTTTCATACCGACGACCAAGGCTAAACGCTGTTTAGGCTGACGATAGTGTTGATAGTAGCCTAATAATAGTGGTCGGATATAAGCGTTAAATTTCATAGTATGATTGATAGCAGTAGAGTAGATATATATTATGAGGTATTTATATTGGTAATGCTTTGTCGTTACCAGTATAGTTGCATTTATAAACGAATGACGAATTTTAAAGAGTAACGGTGTTTTTTATGAAAAACAAGATATTAGTCACAGGCGGTGCAGGATATATTGGCTCGCATACTTGTATTGCACTCTATCAGGCAGGCTATGACGTCTTAGTATACGACAATCTATCAAATAGTAGTCACGAAGCAGTAAATCGTGTTGCTAGTCTTATCGGTCAGCCAATTGACTTTGTTGAAGGTGATATCCGTGATGTGGTGTTACTTAGACAGGTTTTTTCTGACAATCAATTCTTCGGCGTCATCCATTTTGCCGGTCTTAAAGCCGTTGGAGAGTCAGTGGCCAAACCATTGATGTATTACGACAATAACGTTAGTGGCACGATTACCTTGTTAGAAGTCATGGAAGAGTATGACGTTAAAAATCTGGTATTCTCATCGTCAGCGACGGTTTATGGTGACCCTGAAACCCTACCTATTGATGAGAGCTCGAAGCGTTCTTGTACCAATCCTTACGGACAAAGTAAACTGACGGTCGAGCATATCTTAGAAGACCTAGCTGTATCTGATAAAAGCTGGAACCTCATTCCTTTGAGGTATTTTAATCCGGTAGGCGCACATCCATCAGGGCAGATTGGTGAAGACCCTAACGATATCCCAAATAATTTAATGCCTTATATTTCTCAAGTAGCGGTCGGTAAACTGTCTAAGCTCAGTATCTTTGGTAATGACTATCCAACCATCGATGGTACAGGGGTTCGTGACTTTATTCATGTCACTGATCTGGCACAAGGTCATGTTGCTGCGCTTGATTATTTAGAAAGTCAAACCAGTGTAGAAGATGATAGCTCAAATGAGAAAAATACGGATAATAAAAGCTCAATTGGTTTTTTACCCATTAATTTAGGTACGGGTAAAGGAACTTCTGTCTTAGAGCTAGTCACGGCATTTTCTAACGTATCGGAACAAGATATTCCTTATCAGTTTGTGAGCCGCCGTGCTGGTGATATAGCGAGCTGTTATGCTAGTGCTGATAAAGCGCGGGATTTGTTAGGATGGCAAGCCAATTTATCAATTACCGACATGTGTCAAGATAGCTGGCGTTGGCAAAGTATGAACCCGAATGGCTATAATATTGTTTAGCTTTTTTTATAAAACATAACTTTCATCTCACTTTTCTTTTAAGACATTTTAAACATTATGAAAAAAATCAATCACGCCGTTATTCCCGTTGCAGGTTTCGGCACACGTATGTTGCCATTGTCCAAATCTGTGCCAAAAGAGCTATTACCACTGGGCAATCGTCCTGCCATTCATTATGTGGTGGAAGAGGCGATAGCGGCTGGTATTAAGCACATCGTCTTGGTTGGTCACGCACAAAAAAGTGCGATCGAAAATTACTTTGATATCAATGCAGAGCTGGATAACCAGTTGCGCCAAAAAGGCAAAAATGAGCTGGCGGATAGCTTAAACTGGCTACCAGAAGATGTAACAGTTTCTATGATACGCCAAGGTAAGCCATTAGGTTTGGGTCATGCGGTACTCGCTGCTCGTCCCATTATTGGGGAACATGATTTTGCCGTAATGCTTCCAGATGTGGTGCTCGATCCTTTTGCGGGCAATATGGCTGCTGATAACTTAGCCTTTATGATTGATGCCTTTGCCAAAGATAACCATTCTCAGATATTGGTCGATAAAGTCGCCGATGAGGACGTGCATAAGTATGGTATTGCTAAGCTTAGTGACAATAGTGATATGAATAATCAAGCAGATGTGAATGCTAGCTTTAGCGTCGCTGGTTTTGTAGAAAAGCCCAGTTTAGCTGATGCCCCTTCGCGTCTAGCGGTTGTCGGTCGTTATGTGTTTAGTAATCAAATTTTTGATTATTTGGCTAATACGACTGCTTCAGTCGGTGGTGAGATTCAGCTGACTGATGCCATCGATGCTTTGATTAGTGAACATGGTGTCAATGTGACAACCATGTGCGGTGATAGTTATGATGCAGGTGATATGCGCTCTTATATGCAAGCCTTTATCTACTTTGCCCAACAACAACTAGACAATGATAAGTAGCCGATGAATAGTTCACTATCTTATAGTAACGACCTAGCTAGCAGTGAGATCAATAATCACTATCCTAATGCACGTGGCTCTAAGCACTGGACAGATTTACAGCTGCACGCTGAGCAGTCTTGGTCGTTGGCGGAGTTGTTTGCGCAAGATAAGACTCGCACTGAGCGTTTTAGTACGCAAGCAGGTGCGCTGTATATGGATTATAGCAAGCAGTGTATCAATGATGAGGTGCTAGCAAGCTTGCTCAATTTAGCAAATAGCTGTGATTTAAATGCCCGTATAAAAACTTTGATGCAAGGGGCGACAGTTAACACCAGTGAAGAGCGTGCGGCTCTGCATACAGCGCTACGTTTGCCTGAGGGCGCAAAACTGCAAGTAGGCTCTCAAGATGTGGTCAGTGATGTCCATAATAGTCTGGCGCAAGTAGCACGATTATCGCAGCGTATTCGCAGTGGTAATTGGCGTGGGTTCTCTGGAAAAGCAATCACTGATGTGGTTAATATCGGTGTTGGTGGCTCTGATTTAGGCCCATTAATGGCAGCTACGGCCCTTGATGAATGGGCAGATACTGACATTGTCGTCCACTTTGTCTCTAATATGGACGGTAGCCAACTTGATAATTTGCTCAAACGCCTAAATGCAGAGACCACGCTATTTATCATTTCCTCTAAATCCTTTGGTACCGTTGATACGCTCTCTAATGCCAAAACCGCATTGTCATGGTTATTAGCTACGGCTACGCTACGGGCGGGCACTCAAGACAGCGTCTTACGTCGGCATTTTATCGGTATATCTGCTAATAGTGAAAAAATGAGCGCCTGGGGAATTCATTCTGAGCATCAATTGCAATTATGGGATTGGGTCGGCGGTCGCTTCTCTTTATGGTCAGCGATTGGACTGGCGATTGCTATTCGTATTGGCATGCCGCAATTCCGTGAATTATTAGCGGGCGCACACAGTATGGATGTGCATTTTGCTACGGTTGATTTTTCAGAAAATCTACCTGTATTATTAGGATTACTAGCGGTTTGGAATAGTACTTTTTTACATATTCATGCGCATACGGTATTGCCTTATGATGGCCGCTTGGGCTATTTGCCTAGCTACTTAACTCAGCTTGAGATGGAAAGTAACGGCAAATCAGTTACTCACGGTGGCGAGCATGTCGACTACGATACTTGTCCTATTCTTTGGGGTGAGATTGGCTCTAATGCTCAGCATGCTTTTTATCAGCTGTTGCATCAAGGTACTCAGCATGTCTCTTGTGATTTTATTGCCTGCGTGCGTCATTATAGTGACGAAGCGCAAAATGCTTCACTGCAACATCAACATGAGTTATCGCTAGCCAATTGCTTAGCACAAAGTCGAGTGCTGGCCTTTGGTAATGCGGCTATAGCTAACGTTGCAGACAGTTGTGAAGCCGATAAATATAAGCATTATCGTGGTAATCAGCCCTCGACTACCTTATTAATAGATGAGCTTACACCGCACAGCTTAGGTGCTTTAGTAGCGCTGTATGAGCACAAAGTTTATGTGATGGCCAGCATCTGGGATATTAACCCCTTTGATCAATGGGGCGTTGAGATGGGTAAGCAGATGGCAGAGTCGGTGTATCAGGCGCTACAAGACAGCAGTAGCAGCGTATTTGATACTTCTACCAATCAGTTGCTGGCGCATATCAGACAACTGTCCTAATAGTGCGATAAATATGCGCAGCATTTATACCAAGTTATATCAGTAATATAAATTATTACGAAAATAAAAATACAAAAAGGTAGCGCTATGACCTCTGATTTTATCCAAAACGCTAGTCCCTATGACGCTGAACATTCAAAAGTCTGCGTTATTATTGGCCATGATATCGAGGCTATTACTAGTAGCGTCGTGCTGGCAAGTTTAGGTCGAAGAGTGCATTTATATGCAGATGGAAAAATATTAAAGCAGCAGTTGCAACAGTACGGCTTTGAGCACCATTTGCAGGCTTTATGGCAGTTGTATACTCAGCAGCAGAAAATTAGTAACCGAGAGTTACCTGAGAGTGCTGATCAGCTGATTAAAAGCTATGAGCAAGGCACAGCTCCTAATCATTCTGCTACCTCAGTAGCCTTATATTGGGTGTTTTTAGATAGTATTAAGACTGTATGGTTGAATGATCATTGGATTATGGCTTTTAATCACAGTCAACAGCAAACCTTACCGATTATTATTAGCGGCATTGAGCCATTGGGCTACATTCCTACATTAGCTGAGCGTCTGCAACGGCCTTGGGTGTATTATGTACCGTTTGTATTTTTGCAAGATGGCGAGGCTTATAGCTCGATGCTGACCCCTTCACTTTGGCTAATTGGTGAAAAGACGCCAGACAGCAGCCAGCATCTAACTGTGTTACAGCCATTAATTCAACATGCTCAAGCGTATCACCATGCCGATATCGCAACTATAGAGTTTGCGCGCAGTAGTATCATGGCAATGCTGGCGACTCGCGTTAGCTTTATGAATGAGATGTCGCGTTTGGCTGACAGTCATCGAGTCGATATCCAAAAAGTTAGTGGTATTATGGGACTTGATGCACGAGTGGGCGGTAGCTACTTGCAGGCGGGATGGGGGTTTGGTGGTAATACGCTACCTACGGAGCTTGATAAATTACAGCAATCTGCACAAAGCAATAGCGTTAACATGCCATTGCTACAGTCCGTTATGCATATTAACGAAGATCAAAAAGAGCTTATATTCCGCAAGTTTTGGCAGTACTTTGACGGTTTTATCGACAACAGAACCGTCATGATATGGGGAGCCAGTTATAAACCGGGATCAGGACGCACAGCTGGTTCAGCGATCCATCCGCTATTAGAGCTCTTGTGGTCTTATAATATCCGCACTATCATTTATAGCGATAAGGCCAAAAGTGAGCTTAGCGATCGTTACCGCGAGCAGCCGCTATTAGAACTCGTTGACAGTCCTTATGAGCAACTTAATGCAGCGCAAGCAGTGTTTATCATTACCTTATCACCGCAACATAGACTCGATGTGGCGCAGCTTAATCAACAAGCCATGCCTATATTTGATGCTCAAAATGCGCTGACACGGGCACAGATTGATGCTTTAGTAGGTGATTATCTTGGGATTGGTCGTACTAAATAATATTTTTGTCGTAGCCAAAGCCACTGTATAGATAAAGCTTTCATAAGCTAAATAACAAATAAGCGCCAGTTAATCTAAACGTTAACTGGCGCTTATTTGTTATAAATTTATAACTGTTTATAACAATTATAAGTACTTAAGCTGGTACAGCACCTTGCGCTGCTAACCATTGCTGAATCTCTTGCGTTTTGGTAACTAACAATAACTCATCGCCGCGACTTTCAATATTTAATCTGATAAGCGGCTCGGTATTGGAGGCACGCAGATTAAATCGCCAATCGCCAAAGTTGAGACTGAGGCCATCAAGGGTCGATTTGGTCGGATTCTCGGTGCTAAATTTTTCCTCGATAGCATTAATAATCATCGACGCATCATGAGTGGTGAGATGAAAATTAAGCTCACCTGAACTTGGGTATGCTTGAATATAGCCAGTAACCAACTCCGAAAGTGTTTTACCGGTGATAGACAACAGCTCAATCGTTAAAAGCCATGGAATCATGCCGCTATCGCAATAGAAAAAGTCGCGAAAGTAGTGATGAGCAGACATCTCGCCGCCATAAATAGCACCTGATTCACGCATGACTTGCTTAATAAATGAATGTCCAGACTTACTAATAACAGCCTTACCGTTATGCTCTTTAATCACCGCTTCAGTGTTGTATATCACTCGTGGATCATAAACGATCGACTCATTTGGATACTTATTTAAGAAGGCTTGAGCGAGCATCCCAACGATGTAGCTACCATCAATAAATTCACCACTTTCATCGAATAAAAAACATCGATCAAAATCACCATCAAAGGCGATACCAAGGTCTGCTTCATTTTCTAGCACGGCTTGCTGAGTGGCGATTCTATTGGCTTCAATCATCGGATTGGGAATACCATTTGGAAAGCTGCCATCTGGTGTATGATGCAGCTTAATCACCTCAATGGGCGCACCTGCTTGTAGCAACTTATCAACTAATAAATCAACCACGGGTCCCGCACTGCCATTGCCTGAGTTGATGACCAATTTTAACGGCTGCAATTTATCAGTATCGATAAAAGTCATCACATGATCGATATAAGCAGTTTTATCCGTGAGCAATTGCAGTTTGCCGAGCGTATCAGCAGTGGTAAACTGCCCTGATTCTGCTAGCATTTGAATCTCTGCTAAACCGTCATCAGCGCTAATCGGTTTTGAGTGTTCCTTGACTAATTTCAAGCCATTATAGTTGATAGGATTATGACTCGCTGTCACTTCTATACCACCTAGCGCTTGATAGTGACTGGTGGCAAAGTAGACCTCTTCTGTCCCAGTCATGCCCAAATCGATGACATCGACGCCCGCATCTAACATGCCTTTGATGGAGGCTTGTTTTAATTGCTCGCTTGATTGGCGAATATCACTACCGATAACGATAGCAGGCTGTAGATTTGTCATGTCACTGGCTTCAGCTACTGTTTGATAACGCTGATATAAAATCTGCGCAAAGGCACGTCCGATACGGTAAGCGATATCTTCGTCAAGACTGACGCCAAGCTCGCCGCGGATATCATAAGCCTTAAATGAAGAGATCGTAATAGGGTTAAATTCAGTTGCTGGTTGATAGCCAGTTGTCGCAGAAGTGGACATAATAAGGTTCCTTGCGCGTGAGCAGTGGTAAAATAATAAAGTAGATAGCACCATTATAGGCCAGTAAGCGTTCAATGCTACACTAACGACAAAATCGTTATAAACTTAATATGGTTCTACCTAATAACCAATAAAAGTATAAGAGCATCTTTTATGAGTAATTTAAAAAATAAAGTTAACGTACCCATGCCAGTACAAGGAACACCAACTGCCAGTGGTGAATTAGACGATTTATTGGCTTTGATGGCAAGGCTACGGGTTGACTGCCCTTGGGATAAAAAGCAAAGCAATCATAGCTTAATTCCTTACGCTATCGAAGAAGCCTACGAGCTGGGCGAAGCGGTACAAAGCGATGATGATGAAGACATTAAGGGCGAGCTTGGCGACGTATTATTGCAAGTGGTTTTTCATTGTCAGATGTATGCTGAACAAGGGCGTTTTGATATGAGTGACGTCATTACGACCTTGCAAGAGAAGTTGATTCGTCGTCATCCGCATGTCTTTGAAGCCGAAACCCTCAAAGATGAAGCGGCGGTAAAGGTACGCTGGGATGAAATCAAGGTAGAAGAGCAGCAAGCTCGCGAAGCACGTGGTAAACCGACGCGTCGTTTGGATAAGATCAAAGCGGGCAGTGCGCTCATGCAAGCGCAGGATATACAAAAGCAGGCGTCAAAGCTTGGTTTTGACTGGGAGGGCGTAAGCGGTGCTTTCGATAAGTTGGATGAAGAAATTGCCGAGCTCAAGAACGAGCTAGCAGATAAGCCCAAATATGAGGTCAAAGCCAATATTAGGGACATTGAAAAAGAGCTGGGCGATTGCATGTTTGCGCTGGTCAATGTTGCGCGCAAGTTAAATCTTGACGCCGAGACAGCGACATTGACTTGTGTGCATAAATTTAAATCACGTTTTGGCTATATTGAAGATCAATTGACAGCGGCTGGCAAGCGTTTAGAGGACAGCGATATAACAGAAATGGATGCACTGTGGGACGCGGCCAAACGACATGAACGTTCATCATAAATACTCATTTGCCAGCTTAACAATGAGCTTTGTTGGCTCGATAACGAACGCTGCCTTAGGCCTCGCTTTAGTTGTCATGATGCTCAGTAACGCGAACGCTACGCCCTGTTTTGATGATCCTCAACGTGCTTACCAGTATTTGTTAGCAAAAGAAGCCGCGACCGTACAAGCGCGTGATCAAAAAACAGTTGATATCAATCGCGCTAGCGAAGGTGAGCTCACGTCACTGCATGGTATTGGCAGCAGTAAAGCACAGGCAATTATTTTATATCGTGAAATGTTTGGCAGTTTCAAAGCCGTTGATGAATTGGCAAAGGTTAAAGGCATTGGTGCAAAAACCATCGAGAATAACCGAGGACGTTTGCGAGTGCAGGTGAGATAGCTATATTTTGCATTAATTAAGCCCCATATTGACAAAATAGCACGTAAGTAAATGTCTAAATACACCTACTAAGCGCAAAATTTGTTAAACTAGCAGTTACATCCGCCTGATAAACGCTGTGTTCATCAGGGGTGGTCAAAGAATACTGGCGAGGAGTAGATGCATGGCCGAGCGTGCCGCCAAGCAGTTAGAACTGAATAAATCTGAATTACCCAATTCCATTACTGAAGTAATTGCCACCTTGACCCGAGCTGGGTTTGACGCCTATATCGTCGGTGGTGGTGTGCGCGATACCTTATTGGGTCTGCGCCCAAAAGACTTTGACGCTGTCACTGATGCCAAGCCGCACGAGATTAAAGACGTCTTTGGCAAACGCTGCCGCATTATTGGACGCCGCTTTCAATTGGCACACGTGTATTCAGGACGAGAACTCATTGAAGTGGCGACTTTTCGAGGCCCACCAACCAGTGATGCTAATACCAATCAAGACGGTATGATCCTGCGTGATAACGTCTGGGGCGATATCAAGCAAGATTTCTCTCGTCGTGATTTCTCCATCAATGCGCTTTATTATCAGCCGCTCAAAGGGGTGGTTCATGATTTTTGCGGGGCACTTGAAGACATTGATAATAGAATTATTCGCCTATTGGGCAATGCGCCCGTTCGTATTGAAGAAGATCCTGTACGCTTGCTGCGTGCCTTACGTTTCAAAGCCAAGCTAGGCTTTGAATTTGACGACGCATTGTCCGAGCAATTTCACGATGGCAATTGGGCGCTACTTGAACAGATATCACCGCATCGTCTTTATGATGAAACGCAAAAAATGTTTACTGGCGGCTATTTGGTGCCATTATTGCCACTCTTGTTTGAGTCGGGCGCGATTGACAGCCTAATCATTTATCCACCCTCTGAGCCTAGTGCGCTGGTCAAACAAGTGGCAGTCAATACGGACAAACGTATTGCTGCGGGCAAAAGTATCAATCCAGCATTTTTCTATGCCGCTTTATTATGGGAAAATTATCTGCATCAGTTAGCAAAAGCCAAAAAGCGTAATATGCCATTTGCTGAAGCGCAGATGCATGCCGCTAGTAAAGTTATCGACCGTCAACGTATCAAGACGGCGATTCCTAAATTTGCTGAGCAGTTTATTCGTGATATTTGGGTGTTACAGCCAAAATTGGCCGCCCCGCGTAGCAAACAAATTGTTCAACTCTCTGAACATCCACGTTTTCGAGCGGGTTTTGACTTTTTATTATTGCGCGAACAGTGCGGTGATGCGGAGCATCCATTATCAGAGTCGACCAATGATATGGGCGAGTGGTGGCAGACGTATCAGACATTGTCAGAGCAAGATCAGCAGCAAGCTATTGACGAATTCGATGAAAACATTCGTCGCGGTGCTTATAAACAAGGACAGCGTGGTCGCGGGCGTAATCGTCAAGCGGCAGAGTCAAATATCGTTGATGAGTCAGCGTCTATTCAACAGAACACAAAAAACAGCAAAACCAATGATGGTACTGAAAAAAGTGTGAGTCAGCAGACAATGGTAAACGATCCGTCAAATATTCCGTCACGCCGTCGCCGCGCTGCCAGCCAACCTACTTCTGCTAAGCAGTCTAATGGCAATAAGAGTAGGGATGGCAATACGCAGCAGACAAAACAAGACAGCAGCGAGCTTGCACAGTTACAGCAGTTATCTCTTGCCAATAGTAACGGTAATCAAGCGGCAAATAAACGTCATGATGCAAAGCCCGCGCCATTGTTTGTTATCGAGCACGAAAAAGTGGTGCCGCCTTTACAAAAGCAGCTGTCAGGTGATGAAAAATCTGAACGTGTAAAAGCCTCTAGGCAGAAAAAACCAGCCACTAAGCATGTATCGGCTGAGGAAAATTCACGCAAGCAGAATGCAAAATCTGATAATAACGTTGAGCGCTCAAATAATGCTCAGCAACCCAAGACAGAACAAGCTGAGGTTAAGGCTTCATCTGCTAAAACCAATACGACTCGTTCAGTAGCAACGTCGCCGGCATTAGTTAGCATGAATAATGAGCCGATTCCATATAAACGTCGCCGTCGTCAACCTACTGTGGATAGTACCAACGGTTTAGAAGCTCCAAAGATTAATAACGGTGATCAAGCAGCTGCAAAATATGCGAAAAAAGCGCCGAAATTGGTTGCTCAATCAAGTGATAAAGTAGCGACTAAAGCTAACAAACCAGCCAAATCAATAGAAACAGAGCCAGCTAAAACTCGTTCTACTAGAAGCCGTTCTACTAAAAACGGTCAAGCTGTCTATAGTCAGATTACTGCTAGCAAAGCGTCTGACAGTAAATCGTTTGACAGTAAAATGACTGACAATAAAGGCCCTGTTCCATCGAAGCGCCGCCGACGTCAGCCAAGTGCTGACAACGCTTAGTGTTGAGGGTAGATGTTGACTTCGAATTTTAGAGTGAAGTGATAACCATGGATAGCTTCGAGAGCCGTGCTCAGCCTAGTAACACACAAACTGAGTCCGATATTGATGGTAGTAAGGATGAGAGCATTTGGGTCACCTGCTATGCTGGCTTGGGTAGCAACCTAATGAATGAGTTAGGTTCACCAGTAGAGCATTTGCAGCAAGCACTTGCAGGTATGCGAGAGCATAAAAATATACGTGATGTTAGCGTTTCTTCTTTTTATGCATCAGCACCTATGGGACCACAAGATCAGCCAGATTTTGTCAATGCAGTGGCTGGTTTTGAGACGACGTTGACAGCGTTTGAATTGCTTGCGTTTTGCCAGCAGTTAGAAGCGATGGCCAAACGTGCGCGCATACGGCGTTGGGGTGAGCGTAGTCTAGATGTCGATATTTTATTGTATGGCGACACACAGATGACCGAGCCGAAACTCACCATACCGCATGCTGGATTGTCTGAACGTAATTTTGTTTTGATACCGCTACGAGAGTTGGTTCCAACTTTGAATATTTCAGGGATATCAATAAGTGATTATCCACAAAGTGCAGACTGGACAGGCTTAAAATTATTATAGTCGACTCACTTTAAAAGTGGTGTAGTGCGACTGGCATGAATTTTTTGCCGCCTCTGTATTAGCAGCAAGCAAGAAAAATTTATGTCAGTCGCACATGCCCATTAACGTATCGATTTTATTTAGAACTGCCTATATAGAAAGATTGGTTGAGAAACCTTAATGGTTGAAAGTTAAAGGCATCGTGAGCTAATTGAGGGTCATATGACAACGTTATCTACTTTAAATAAATTTAAAAAAGACGGTACCAAGTTTACTTGCTTGACGTGCTATGACGCTATGTTTGCAAGAATGATGGATAAGGCGCAGATTGATACTATTTTAATCGGCGACAGTTTGGGTATGGTTGTACAAGGCCATGACTCAACATTGCCCGTGACAGTCGACGATATGGCTTATCATACGGCTAATATTGCTCGCAGCAACAATCATGCTCTAATTTTGGCTGACCTACCGTTCATGAGTTATGTGACGTTACCAGAAGCGGTGGCTAATAGTCGGCGCTTGATGCAAGCGGGTGCGCATGTCATTAAAGTTGAGGGCGGTAGCGAGCTGTGTGATTTAATCACGACCTTGGCGCAAACGGGCACACCCACCTGTGTACATTTAGGTCTGACACCGCAATCGGTCAATGTCTTTGGCGGCTATAAAATTCAAGGTCGCGGCGATGCAGCGGCTGATAAGTTGCTGACCGATGCTAAAGCTGTGGTTGCTGCTGGTGCTGCTTTGCTGGTTCTAGAGTGCGTACCAGCTGAGCTTGCCAAAATAATAACGGAATCCGTGACAGTACCAGTGATTGGCATTGGTGCGGGTGCAGATACTGATGGTCAAGTATTGGTCATGCATGACATGCTAGGTATGGCTCATGGCCGTGTACCACGCTTTGTTCATGATTTTTTGACTGATGATCGTAACAGTACGCGTAGTATTGAAGGGGCATTTGCGCTCTACCACCAGTCCGTACGGGACGGTAGTTTTCCCACTGAACAGCACCAATTTAGCTAGGGCCTATTTGATTATTCACAAGAAGGCACTGCTGATAGCTAAAATGGTTCTAGTCTAAGTGGAAATCGCAGGTAATGCAGATGCGTTGGCTGGATTTTTACAATGACTAGGGCGATTTTAGTATCAGCCTTCATTCAATAAACAGGGACAAAACTCTTTTCTGTCGCTTCCTTGTTAAAAAGAGACGCTTAGAATGACTAAACTTACTATTTTTAACGTCGAATCGTCTAAAAGACAGTCTCTGTCAGTGCCACGGTGGAATGTTCAACACGCCCTAACCTTATTTAAGATTTGAAACAGAAGAACATTGAACCATGCCAATTATTCATCACTATATCTCAGCACTGCGCGCCGCCTTACAGCCTTATCGCGGCCACCAAAATGACGGTAAGATGGGCTCAAAACGTATTGCTTTAGTGCCAACAATGGGCAATCTGCATGATGGTCATTTAGAACTGGTAAAAATTGCTAAGCAGCAGGCAGATATCGTGGTAGTGAGTATCTTTGTTAATCCTACTCAGTTTGGAGAAGGAGAGGACTTTAATAGCTATCCTCGCACGTTAGATGATGATGTGGCAAAGCTCGCCACGGTTGGTGCAGATTATGTTTTTGCGCCCAGTACCGATGAGATGTATCCCGTGTTGCCACCACCGACTACCGTTCTCGCGGGTGCTATTACGGCTCAGTTGTGTGGTCAATCTCGTCCTGGTCACTTCGATGGTGTTGGTATTGTCGTCTCTAAACTATTTAACATTGTACAACCTGACATTGCTATTTTTGGACAAAAAGATTATCAGCAATTAGCAATTATTAAGCAGTTAGTGCGTGATTTAAGCTACCCAATTGAGATTATTGGCGCACCTATTATTCGTGCTGATGATGGTTTGGCATTATCATCGCGCAATCAATACTTAAATGCAGCTGAACGTCAAATAGCGCCTGTGCTACATCAAGAAATGCAGCGGTTGTCACAGCAGCTAGAGAATGACGATCAGAGTCAGCCAAAAATCAAGTCATTGCTAGCAGAGACCTATGCACGTATTACCGATGCGGGTTTTATTATTGATTATTTAGAAATAAAGACCGACGAGCTAGATTCTATCGCTACTGATTCTGCTAGTTTTAATGCAGAAAATAAAAAACTCATTATTCTGGTTGCGGCTTGGCTAGGGCGTGCACGTTTGTTAGATAACCAATCGGTGACAGTGAATCAGAAATTTTGACACAGTAACTTGCAGGATGCAATCGACTAAAATGGGTGGATCATGGATGTAAGTCAGGACAAAAGCAGCGATCAGTCTGAGCAGGTAGCACATAAAGTAGCAACCGAGAAGCTCAGTATCTTAGTTGTATCAGGACGCTCAGGATCAGGTAAAACTTCAGTATTAAATATCTTAGAAGATTTAGGATATTACTCTATTGATAATTTGCCGTTGTCCTTGTTGCCGCAAGCCGCCCATAAACTGGTCAATGAAAGCGGTATTCTTCGCATTGCGCTCGGTGTTGATATTCGAACACCGCATGCTGATTTGTCCAATTTTGCAGAAACATATCAGTCTCTAGAAGAGACGTACGGTGCACATGCAGTAAAAGTGGTGTACGTGACAGCGCAAGAGAGCACGCTGATAGCGCGTTTCAATGCGACTCGCCGTGTACATCCCTTGATGTCGCAGGATGTTGATAGTGATAACGCTAAGCACATTGCTTTTAATCTACCTGCTGCCATCAAAAAAGAAGCAGATTTATTAGAGCCAATCGCTGTTTACGCTGATATTACGATTGATACCAGTAGCCTGAATATTCACCAGTTAAAAGATAATTTGCGTGACTATATTGGTATGGACAATCAGATTGTTATCAATTTGCTGTCTTTTGGCTTTAAGTATGGCAGCCCTATTGATGCAGACTTTATATTTGATGTGCGGATTTTACCGAATCCGCATTGGAATCCTGAACTACGTACGTCGACGGGTCTTGACGCTGAAGTTTCCGCTTTTTTTGCGGATTATCCGGAAGTGGCAGAGATGAGCGATGATATCGATAAATTTTTGACACGTTGGCTACCTGAGTTTTTACACAACAACCGCCATACGGTGACAGTGGCGATCGGTTGTACGGGTGGTAAGCATCGATCCGTATTCATTACCGATAATTTACAACGTCGTCTTGCCGAAAATATGCCAAAAGGTATCAAAGTACTGGCAAAACATCGTGAAAAAAATCGTTGGTAGTTATTAGTTATTAGTTATTAGTTATTAGTATAGATCAAATACGATTCATTTTATTATTCATTATTTTGGAAAGGTTTTATGATTGACTGGTCAGAACAGGATATGCGCGTCTCGCGCACAGAACTCAAAAAAGCCCATGAACGCTTGCAACAGCTATCGATACCGCTTGCTAGTTTGTCGAAAAAGCAGTTAAAAATGTTGCCTGCCAGCGATTATTTTATGGCAGAGTTGATGGCATTGGCTGATATTACCAGCGCCACTGCTCGTATTCGTCAGACCAAGCGCGTCGGTAAGCTTATTAGCGAAGAAAATCGCCACGAGTTGGTGAAAGCATTGTTTGATGCGTTTTTCCCTAAGGAACAAATAGCGAAAATAGAAAGCTGGTCTGAGCGTTTAAATATCAACGATGAAGGCACGCTTAAGCAGTTTGTAAAACAATATAAAGCCTCTGAGCAAAACAGCATGTATCAATTACTGCTATGGATTGAATATGCGAAACACACGCAAGATAATGAGCTGATGGCAGAGTCTAAAGAAGATTTGGCAAGTTATATACGCGAAGTCGCTATCTTGTCTCATTTAAAGAAATAGTGATAAAAGGCAATTTGACTATAGTCGACGAAAAGTTAAGTCGATATGTAATTAAGTCGATGAAAAGTTAAGTCGATACATCAATAGTCAGATACTACTGGTATAAATTTTCCTCGCTTGCTGCGGCTTTGCAGACAGAGGCTTCGAAAAATTGATACCAGCAGTACCGTAGCGTTTTTAAAGTATTTTGACGATAAATAATTTATGCAGTATTAACAATATATTGAAATGCAAAAAAGCCAATCTTCAAAAGATTGGCTTTGTTATGCGTGAATCGATAGATATTTTTGTGAATCATCTACAAACAACAGGCGCGAAATTATTTCTTTTCAGCGCGTGCTTTATCAACCAAATAATCAACGACTTTAGTTACTTTAGCATCTTCACCAGTCACGACATATTTACCTTGTACGACAACGGCTGGCACACCAGAGAGCTGATAGCGCTTAGCGCCAGCTTGTGAGCGACCGATTTTTGTACCCACGGCGAATGAGTTATAAAGACTGTTGAATTTCTTTTCGTCAACGCCTTTAGAGCCGTACCATTTACTCAATGACGCTTGATCAAATAACTTTTTGCCATCTTTATGAATTGCGTCAAATAATGCACTATGGGTTTTGTTTTCAAATCCTAAAAGCTGCGCTGCATAAAAGCCACGAGCATTGGCTTCCCAGACTGGGTTAAGCGCTGCTGGAGTCCTAAAAAACGCCACATCTTTGTCTTTAGTCTTTGCCCATTTTGCCATATGCGGGTCAAGTACATTACAATGCGGGCAGCCATACCAAAAAAATTCACGAACAATAATAGCATCACCGCTGACTTTTTCTGGATTGTCCAGCACGCGATAGTCTTTTCCAGCGACATAGTCCGCAGCTTGTGCGCCCATGGTAGCAAGTCCGATGGCCATAGCTAGACCAGTCAGTGTAATGACACGTTTCATACTTTATCCTTGAGGTGTGAAAACTTGAGTTTTTTGAGTGTTTACATATCGATGGTTTTGGGTACATAAACGATAGAACGTCAGGTACAATCTAGCCATAGTAGTACATTCACTATGATAACGTAAAACATGTGCGCTTGTGAATTCGTTTCTTAACTAATGGTTGTAAAGCTGTCAGTGATTATTTAAGTTACATTGCTAATGGCTTTTGGTACTTATCACATACTACCGGCGTGCTGACACTATGAGCGCATGGTATCTAAGCGTCTCGCTAAGACTACTCACAATCAGTGACGATGTACTTACGACAAAGCTGTCGCTCTCATGGTAATATTAGGCACATAATCGTGAACGGTATACGATGATAACAATAATGACGATAAAGGAAAAATGCTATGAGCTCAGCTATATCTTCTTCACCTTCTTTGAATAAGCAAGCGAACAGCAGTCGCAATGATACAACGGCTACCGCTATCAATGTGGATCCTAGCGAAATCGAAAAATTCAATAAACTGGCTAGCGAATGGTGGAGTAATACTGGCGCATTTGCAACTTTGCATGAAATCAATCCACTACGTTTGAATTGGATAGAAGAAAATGTTAAACGCAGCTATCAAAATGGCAGCGCTAATAATGACAGTGCTAATAAAGAGGTGAATAAAACAGCTGAGACAGGGCTGGCTGGTAAAAAAGTGCTGGATGTCGGTTGTGGTGGCGGTATATTGTCAGAATCAATGGCACGTCGTGGCGCTGATGTGACAGGGATTGATTTGGGTACCGAAAACCTAAAAGCGGCGGCGCTGCATGCAGAGCAAAGCGGTTTAGAAGCCACTTTACGCTATCAGCATATCCCCATAGAAGAGTTGGCAAAAACGCATGCTGGTCAGTTCGATGTGGTGACTTGTATGGAGATGCTTGAACACGTGCCTGATCCAAGCTCGATTGTGCAGGCTTGCTTTGAGCTATTAGCCCCAGGCGGCGTTTGTGTACTATCAACGATTAACCGCAATCCCAAGTCGTATCTGTTTGCTATCGTTGGCGCCGAGTACGTCTTACGCTTGCTTGACCGTGGTACGCATGACTATGCCAAATTCATTACCCCAGCTGAGCTAGACAAAATGGCAATTAATACGGGGTTTGTACGCAAAGACATCATCGGTTTGCATTATAATCCACTGACCAAGCGCTACTGGCTGGCACAAAACGTCGATGTCAATTATATGATGGCCGTACAAAAGCCAATTATCTAAACCGTATTTGGTTGCTGTACCTCCTTATCTCTCACTCAACACGTTATCAACTTTAAGAGCGTTCATTATGAGCCAATTTATAAAAGCGGTTTTGTTTGACCTTGACGGCACATTAATCGATACTGCTGCCGACTTTGTCCGTATCATTGGTAAAATGAGCCGCGAAAATGATTGGCAAGTGCCTCCTGAAACAGATATTCGCGAACAAGTCTCTGCGGGTGCGTCGGCGATGGTAAAGTTGATGCTACGACACAACGATCAGCTTGAAGTTGGTGAAGAAGCCTTACTTGATTTTCGCCAACAGTTTTTAGATGATTACGAAGCGGAGATATGCATCGATAGTTGCGTGTTCGCTGAATTAAATGAGGTGTTGGCTGTGCTTGAAGAAAAAGGCGTGCCATGGGGAATCGTGACCAATAAGCCGCGTTATTTAGCAGAGCAGTTATTGGCTAAGATGGCGTTAGATGAGCGCTGCGCCGTTTTAATCTGCCCTGAGGACGTCTCTCGTCCCAAGCCTGATCCAGAGCCAATGTACATGGCGCTAGAAAAGCTTAGCATACCTCGCGGCGCCGCTGGCTGTGTTCTATATATTGGCGACCACATACGCGATATCGAAGCGGGTAATGCGGCTGGCATGCCAACGATTTTAGCCGCGTATGGTTATATTCCTGCCGAAGATCAAAAAAACCTAAAGTCGTGGGGTGCAGATCATATCGCCGATACGCCTAAACAATTGAATAAATTGTTACTGTCTTCTGGTAATTTTGATTATTTATAAAACGTTATTTGTGACGAGTATTTTTATCAATCTCAGTTCATTATTGATTTAAAATATATGATTAAGCAACGATTTTTATATCGTCAGTTCTAAATAAAATAAGGTTAAATATTATCACGCGCCACTGGTATAAATTTCCTTTGCTTGTGCAGACAGATGTGGCGCAAAACCTATCCCAGTAGCACTGTGTTTATTTTATAGTGGATCGACTATATGAGTAATTTTTAATTGATAACGTTAATTCGATAGCTTTGACTCAATAATTTTACGCAATTATTCCTAACTATTACCAGTATTCCCAACTATTAAATGATAAATAGTGAGCAATGCCATGAGCACAACGATTACCCAATCAGCTGACCAGCAAAATAATCAAAAAAATAATCAACAAGCCACTCAATCTTTAACGCATGGCGACATTCGCAGTTTCTTGCCACCTGACAACTGCTTAGATGGTAAGACTATTTTGGTGACCGGTGCGGGAGATGGTATTGGTCGTGTGGCGGCATTGACCTATGCTCGTTATGGCGCTACTGTTTTATTGTTGGGACGTACCAGCAGCAAGCTTGAATACGTTTATGATGAGATTGAAAGCTTGGGCGGCAAGCAGCCCGCCATGCTTCCGATGAATCTAGAAGGGGCAACTTACGCTGATATGCAGCAGCTAGAAGGACTGATTAATAAAGAGGTCGGCCAGCTGGATGGTATATTGCATAATGCGGGTATGCTTGGACAATTGACGCCGCTTGAGATGTATGACGTTGATACGTTTGACCAAGTGATGAAGGTTAACTTTACCGCGACCTTTATGCTCACGCAAGCACTACTACCGCTACTGAAAGACGCGGATAATGGCTCTATCGTCTTTACCTCTAGCACAGTAGGCACTCACCCTCGCGCATTTTGGGGTGCTTATGCGCTATCAAAGCAAGCGGTGGAAGGCATGAGCGATATCTTTACTCAAGAGACGCAAAACACGACCAACTTGCGATTTAATTGTATTAATCCGGGTGGTATCCGCACGAACATGCGCGCTCATGCTTATCCAGGAGAAAATCCTATGAGTTTAAAAACGCCGGAAGACATCATGCCAGCCTACGTCTGCTTGATGAGTAACGAAAGTATTGGTGTACGCGGGCAAGTGGTTGAGCTACAGCCAAAAGATTAACAGTACTGTATTTGTGGCTGACATTAGAATTTTTTATATGGTTTTTACGTCCACTAATAGCTTGTAATTAACGGTTAAATGCCCCATCTATTTGTTATTAAAGAATTTATCTATAAAGTAATGATCAATAAAAAATAAATAGGATGGGATTATGGCAGGTGGCTGGTCAAGAGATGGTGCTGAGCACGAACAGATGGATGCAACGGTCAATGATGCTCTAGACAGAGTACGCAGTGCACTACCGAAAGGGGAGAGTGCAGAGTTCTGTGATGAATGTGGCAAGCCTATTCCAGAGGCGCGGCGTATCGCTGTTCCTGGCGTGCAGCACTGCGTGAGCTGTCAGACGGAGCTTGAGCAAGAAGCGCGCGCCGCTGAGTTGTTTAATCGCCGCGGTAGTAAAGACAGTCAATTGCGTTAATTAAAAAACGCTCTCTACAATTAAAAAATGCCCTCTACTATTTTATAAAGTAGAGGGCGTTTTTTTGTATTGATTCTAACGTGTAGCGTTTATCTTGCTACGCTCATTTTTGAAAGATCTTGTCATATGACCATCGCCATCAGTTCACGATCACACGCTTCCCAGTCTATTGACGTTAGCAATTCTTTTTTATCGTTAGCATTGTCGTTATCTTCATCTAACTGCAAAATAATCTCTAATCGACTATCTGCCTGTGCCCTGACTGTACTAGTGGTCAAGCTATCAGGAGTAAAGTTGATTTGTAGCCAGCCATCAGAGGTATTTACAACCCCTTTGATACGTTGCCAGTTTGGCAATGTTAATAACCAACTCTGTAAATCATCCGCTTTTAACACATAGTGCGCTGGTAGTCGCCAACCTGCGAGTAGGATGTCTTGCTGTTTTTCGTGGTAACGATAAGGTTGCTCAAGATCTGGATTGGATAGATCGTCATCGTTGACACTATAAGGGCTTGAAAGAGAGCCAATTGATAAAGGTTGATTAAGCGGCTGTAGGTTAATAGCAGATTTTTGAGTATGAGCGATATTCACAGTGCGTTGTTGTGATATAGCACGACTGATTTTGGTCAGCTGGGCGTTTAATGCTGATACATAGCTGTTTGAGGCATTTGCGTCATCAGAATTGGGCGGCGTCGAGACTGCCCAAATGATGTCCACCTGTGAATTAAGCGTGGCTATCCATGCTTGCAAGGATTGTTTTTCGCTATCATCTAGTTGAGCGTAACGATTAATCACCAAAACATCAGCATCGCGGACATGCGCCTTAAAACCCTCATGCGATCGATACTTTTCTTTTTGCCATTGAACGCCACTGAGTACGGTAATCACTGCCTGCATCTTGAGCGCCGTCTGCCAATGCGGCGCACCAAGTTGACGTATTAGCTCACGTGGATGAGCAAGCCCTGTAGGTTCGATGAGTAGCCGCTGCGGATGATGTTCACTGAGCAAACGGCTAATAGCAATTTGGAGGGGGAGTTGACTCGTACAACAAATACAACCACCGCTGACCTCGCGAATGGCGATATCGTTTTTCCCAGTCGTACCCTCTTGAGAAATGGCCAGTAGCGAGCCATCAATACCAATACGACCAAACTCATTAATCAATAAAGCCCAGCGCTCATCGATCGGTTTCGTCGCCAGTAACTGGTTAATTACGGTGGTTTTACCCGCACCCAAAAACCCTGTCACCAAGGTGCAGGGTATGTTTTGGAAAACAGTAGTTTTTTTTGAAGCACTCACGATACAAGCCAAATCAAGTGATTACTACTCACTCTTAGCGGCTTCAATATCGGCTTCATCAGGAACGAATACATAGCCCACACCCCATACGGTCTGGATATAACGCGCTTGTGAAGGATTGTCTTCAATTAAACGACGCAGACGTGAGACTTGTACGTCGATAGAGCGCTCCATCGCACCCCACTCACGACCACGCGCAAGGTTCATCAGCTTGTCGCGAGTCAATGGCTCACGTGGATGCTGGACCAACGCCTTTAGTACTGAAAACTCACCAGTCGTTAAAGTGACGACATTACCGTCACGTTTGAGCGTACGAGTCGATAAATCAAGCGTCCATGGTCCAAATTCAACCACTTCAAGCTGATGACTTGGCGCACCAGGCAACTCTCGATTCTGGCGGCGCAATACCGCTTTGATACGAGCCAATAACTCTTTTGGGTTAAAAGGTTTAGGCAGATAATCATCTGCACCAGCCTCAAGCCCTGCGATACGATCGGCGTCACCACCTTTCGCGGTCAGCATAATAATCGGAATATCACCATTGTTTTCACGCAGACGCTTACAGATACTGATACCGTCTTCGCCCGGTAGCATCAAATCTAGTACCACTAAAGAGAAAAGCTCACGCTGCATCAATTTATCCATCTGACTGCCATCATGCGCTGTACGGACGACAAAACCATCGTCTTCTAGAAAGCGTTGCAACAAAGAGCGCAGACGTGCGTCATCATCGACGACTAAAATACGCTGAGTCAAAGTATCAGGGCTGTTATTATCAGTCATACAGGCATCCTCTTATAAAAATTATTATTAGCAGAAACGGTTAACTATTAGTAAAAATGTGATTGTTCATAAAATAATGTCATTATTTATACAGTCGTTACTTGATGTTCAATCCATTGATTGATAAAAAATCCTATAAAAATAACTACATTTGTTCAATATAGCAGTAATCAGCAATACTTGTGCTATTGATACTTTAGTGTATAAGATTGCAGTCATAATTGCATCACCCATAAGGAAAAATGCTGTATGCGTTTGTTTAACGAGAATACAGAACTTATGATATAAGGCGATTTTTACTATAAAACAGGTGATAAATAACGAAAAGATAAAAAGGATTTTTATTCATGCAGCTTTTGCTATAATGCAAAACTACATTTCTCAACGATTGATACGTATATGAGTAGCACTGATACCTTAACGCCATCTCAAACCTCGACAAATGCACAGGTTTTGGATGCAACCACACACGCGAATATTCACGACAAGCTTGCTCGCGCGCTTGGCATTAAGACTGCTCAAGTCAATGCGTTTGTGAAACTTTACGATGAAGGCGCGACTGTTCCGTTTATTGCCCGTTACCGCAAAGAGAAGACTCAAAATCTCGATGATGCGCAGTTGCGAGCGTTAGAGAAGTCGCTTAATTATGAGCGTGACATGGCCACTCGTCGCCTCAAAATTACCGAGCTACTAAGCACGCAGGGCAATTTGACTGATGAGCTACAGACACGCATTGATAATGCAACGTCTAAGCTTGAGCTTGAAGACATCTACTTGCCATATCGTCCGCGTCGTCGCTCACCTGCTGCTAAAGCACGTGCTGCGGGTCTTGATGTTGCCGCCCAAGCGATTCTAACTCAAGAGATCTCGCCAACTGATGCCTTGGCTGATTATCAAATTCAGTCAAGTGTCACGGATGATAGTGGTAATGAGATTGAAGTCGACTTCAGTGATATTGACAAGCAGCTGGCTGGTGTACAAGCCATCATCATTGATGAGTGGACACAATCCTTAGATTTGCTCGATAACTTGCGTAATGGGTTTGCCAAAACAGCCAGTATCGTGTCAAGCGTTGCGAGTGAAGAAAAACGTGAAGTCGGTGAGAAGTTCAAAGATTATTTTGAGCACAGCGAAAGTCTGGCGCGTCTACCAAATCACCGTTTATTAGCGATGCTGCGCGGTCGTCAAGAAAATATCTTGGGTCTGAAAATTGAAGGTGAAGACACGCCCTTTATCGAAAAAATTATTAATCATTTCGACATTGATGCAAAAGCCCCTGCTGCCCGTCGTGAGTTTTTGGCAGAGGCCGCCAGCAGTTTGTGGAAAGACAAATGGCGTCCACATATTGAACATCGCTTGTTAACTGAAAAACGTCTAACCGCTGAAGCCGATGCGATTGATGTTTTTGCAAATAATTTACAGCATTTATTAATGTCAGCACCCGCAGGTCGTAAAGTGATCTTGGGCGTTGATCCTGGTATTCGTCATGGCGTAAAAATGGCCATCGTTGATGCTCAAGGCCACGTGATGTTAGATGGCGAAGATAAGCCTGTCATCGCCACGGTTTATCCGTTTGCTCCTGATAATAAGATGAGTGAGGCCAAAGTCGTCATTGACGAGCTACTAGACACTTATCACGTCGATTTAGTGGCGATTGGCAATGGCACTGCCAGCCGCGAAACAGACGCGATGATTAAAGAGATTTTGGCAGCCAATGACACGCTAAAAGCCAAAGCGGTAATCGTTAACGAATCAGGTGCGTCAGTCTATTCAGCCAGTGAGCTGGCTAGTGATGAATTGGCCAATTTAGATGTATCAGTACGCGGTGCGGTTTCTATCGCTCGTCGCTTACAAGATCCATTATCCGAGCTAGTGAAAGTTGATCCAAAGGCCATCGGTGTGGGTCAATATCAGCATGACGTCAACCAAAGTCAATTGGCAGATAGCTTGGATAAAGTGACTCAAGACAGCGTCAATGCCGTTGGTGTTGATGTGAATACGGCAAGTCCCGCTATATTAGCGCACATTGCTGGTTTGAATAAAAACGTCGCCCAGCAAATCGTCACTTACCGCAAAGAGCATGGTGCTTTTGATAGCCGTGAGGCACTGAAAAATGTTCCACGTTTAGGGGTGAAAACCTTTGAGCAAGCGGCAGGTTTTTTACGTGTACATGGTGGCAGCAATCCATTAGACGCAACAGGCGTGCATCCAGAAAGCTATGCACTGGTCGATAGCTTATTGGCGCAAACCGGCAAAGCATTGCCAGAAGTCATCGGTAATGATGGCGTGTTAAATGCGATCGATACCACTGCGCTAGCGGCCAACGATGACAATATCAGTATAAGAGCAATCCTAGATGAGCTTGCAAAGCCAGCACGTGATCCGCGTCCTGAGTTTAAGACGGCGAATTTCCGCGATGATGTCAACAGTATCAAAGATTTGACTGAAGGTATGACGCTAGAAGGCGTGGTTACTAATGTCACAGCTTTTGGCTGCTTCGTTGATGTTGGTGTTCACCAAGATGGTTTGGTGCATATCTCACAGATGGCCAACGACTTTGTCGCAGACCCGATGAATCGAGTCAAGCCAGGCAATATCGTCTCAGTACGTGTGATCTCTATCGACGAAAAACGTGGTCGCATTGGTTTTAGTATGAAACCCGAAGCTGAAAAAGTAGCTCGTCCAGTAAAGGCGTCTGCTGATTCAAACGCGGGTAATGATGATAAAGTCAGTCGTCCGCGTAGTAATCATTCAAATAGCAATCGCCCAAATAATAGCCGTCCAGCTGCTGACAAACGCTCGTCAAAGCCACGTAGCAACCGTCAGGACAAGAACAGTACCAATGACAGTGTCAATAATCGTAGCAAAGCACCTAAAGCTGAAAAAGCCGAAGCTCCTAGCAAAATGGGTACGCTTGGTGCCTTGTTGAAAGAAGCTGGCGTGACTAAAGATAAAAAATAGCGGATATCGACATTAATAATTATAAGTAATAAAAAGGCAGCCTAATGGCTGCCTTTTTTATTATCTGATATATCTTTTAGCGCGTGATCATATTTGTATTATTTCATTTGGGACTGGCTATATATTCAGTAAAAATTGATATCAGCAGTACCATAGCGTTTTTAGGGTATTTTGATTATAGGCGTTTCTTAGTTTGCCATACCATCTTGTGAGTCTTCTTCTTGCATCATGTCTTGTTGTGCGTCTTCTTCTTGTATCATCATATCGTTAGGATCTTGCATATCATCAGGGTTCTGCATATTTTCTGGGTCTTGCATATCTTGTTGTTGAGCTTGCAGCGGCATATCTTGTTGTGGCTGTTGGGTTTGTAGCTCGGTAGGCATCGCCTGTGGATTAGCGTTGTTATTGATACTACTAGTGCTGGATCTTGAGATTCTTTGCGTCTCATTAATTGCAAATGGGCTAGATTGGTCTGCACCCATCTCGCTATCGGCACGTGCTGTTTCAACTTGCACCGCATTGTCAGCGGCTGCCCCTTTTACGTCTGTTTGTGTAGGCGCTGCCATGGCTAAACTTGGGATAGTAAGTGCAGCACCGATAAGTAGTGATAAAGATAGATTTTGTTTGTTCATAATAAATTCCTTAATTTATAATCTTATAACGTCAGTTTAAAGAAATTCAAACTTGACTTGTATTTAGCATTCTTTTACATATCACTAATTTATTTAGTATTTTGAATATATATATTTAATATATCTAACATTGAATTTATAGACAAAATAAAATCATGATAACCAGCAAGCGATTACCATGATCGATTCGGATAAAGAGTTCCGTAAGCCAAATTAAACCAGTTACAAACTCTAGAAGTGAGAGTATCAACTAAAGTACCACTAGTTCAGTAGTGCATAGATTACAAGTCTCACAGATAAATGTTGGCAGGTGATTTTGTGCAACTATTGTATTCTTATTGTCATACTGAAACGCCACGTAAAAATTGTATTCCTAGAATTATCGCGACTCAAGCTCAGTTACTGCAATATTTGGCTAGAGAAGTTCGCTAGTAATGCGTATTTTAATATATGAAAAAACTGCAAAGCTGTAATATTTTTTACCTAAAAAGTACGTTTTTATTGTTTTTTAAAATTAATTATAAAAATTTGTAGATAATAAAAAACCGCATCCTGCCAGCAAGAGACGGTTATTTAAGTAATCAATTAAAAAAGTGATAATTTACGATGTGTTGACTTGAGTAATTCTAATACTCAATGGCTTCAACCCTAAATGACTGTAATCTTCAATTATCTTAATCCTCAACGACTTTAATCTTCAATGACTTTGAAGCTCAAACCTGCATACTCTTCCAAACGAACCAAAAGCTTATCGCCCATTGCTGAGACGGGTGTCCAAAAACCGCCACCGACATCATCTTTGCTGATATCTTGTGCCAAGCATAAGGCGGCTTGCGACAACATGCGTGAGGTACTGCCATAACCAGGATCTTTATCACCCGTCACTTTGGTGGTAATGGTTTCCTTTTTGGCCGTTTGTCCAAAGAGGCGAATATCAAAATAGCCGTTTTTTTGCTCTTCTTGAGACGGCCCAGAGCCTGATTTGGGTAGCACGTGCTTGGATAAAAACTCACGGCTTGGTTTAATCATCATGGCGGTGGCAAAACCAAACAAGCCGGTACTCATGGCATAACTTGATAATTGACCTTTTACCCCATCTTTCATCCACATCGCTTCATCATATTTAAAGTCGCGGCCATACTCGTAGCCAAGCAGTTGGTTGGTACGATGGACGATACGAGTATTAATGCTTGCCATGACAAAAGGCGCCAACCAGCGTTTGTGCTCGTCATCATATGCTGGTTTGGTGACATTGTCTTGACGCACGTTTGGTGCCTCTTTATCATCATTCAGCAGATAAGGATTTGCTACTTGCTTACGACGTGATTTGTCTTGCCCGACTTCTTCAAAGATAGTGGCCATCGACGCAATAGTGCCGCCCGATATACCACCTTTTGCCGCTTTTACCCGCATATGAATCACATCACAAGCCGTGCCGAATTTTTCTTCTGCTTGGGTTTGGGTAAAGTAAACGCCTAAATCGGATGGAATAGAGTCAAAACCACAGGAGTTGACAATACGAGCGCCGCTTTGCTTGGCAGTGTCTTGGTATTTATCCATCATGTCTTTGATAAAAATAGCTTCGCCTGTGAGATCGACATAGTCGGTACCGTTTTCAGCACAAGACTTAATCAAAGGCTCACCATATTTAAGGTAAGGACCGACGGTTGAGATGATGACTTGAGTTTGTTTGGTCATCTCGTCAAGGCTCGCCGCGTCCTTACTATTAGCAAGGATAATATCGACTTCGCTAGTAAGTTCAGACTGCAACTCATTCAGTTTTTCTTGGTCACGACCCGCTATCGCCCAAGATACGTTATTGCCATCTTTGTCTTTATTATTAGACAAAAATTCTACTAAATAATGTGCTGTGATTTTTCCAACGAAGCTGGTCGCGCCGTACAAAACGACCGCATAAGGACGCTTCTCACTGCTGCTCTGTGGGGTAGTATCTGAATGGTCTGTATTGGTGCTCATATTTATTATCCTTATTGGGTGTTTTGACAAATGGGGTTTTAGCGAATGACCAAGTATCAATATTTTTAGCAAATTATAAAAGAAAAATGCTCGTTATCCATCAGTGGTTAATCATATCTATATATCAGCCCTATAAAGCAAGACAAAAGCTATACAACACTAAGATTTGCTACAAAGGTTACATAACCTACCGATATTATTACCAAAATGAACGTTTTCTGCCGACAAATATTGCTACTCTATAATCGTAAGTAATTATGACTGGTATTTTTAAAACTAGTATTAAAAAAACAAAAAGTAAAACAATATTAGATGATTTAGGGCAGATGCTAATAGTGATTGTTTTGGTAATTATTTTATAACTAAAAATCACTATATCTCCTTATTTATCTAATCTTTTAATAACAATTTTAGGAGAATATTATGTTTCGTTGGGCTATTATTTTTGCAGTGATCGCATTGTTAGCAAGTCTACTAGGATTCGGCGGCGTTGCTGGCTTGTCTTCTAATTTGGCTTATATCTTCCTGGTAGTTGCTGTTATCCTATTTATCGTAGCGTTTATAGGCCGTAAAATGTAGCATTAGGTCGCATATTGTTCAATAATAAAAAAGTCCTCAATTGAGGACTTTTTTGTGCTCTGTACTTATTGTTTTCTATAAAATAAGGACATGTACTAGGCTAAAAACGTTTGGGCTGGATGATTTGTTCCATTCGTTTCGCTAGACGAATATCCAAGCTAGAGATCCCGCCAGTATCGTGATTGGTAAGACGTACATCTACTATGTTATAGACATTGCGCCATTCGGGATGATGCTCAAGCGCCTCAGCATGAAAAGCCGCTTGATTCATAAAGCTGATGGCTTCGATAAAATCGCCAAAGTGATAGCTTTTGACAATACTATTACCATCTCGCTCCCAACCTGCTAGATCTTCTAACTGCATATTGATTTGTTCGTCTGATAAACTACTCATATTAATAACCCTTATTGTTATGTTGGATTGGTTTATTAAAATTATATTAGCGACAAAAATATAGATGTTCGCTCTGTCTAATATCGTCCTAATCACTATTTTAATCGTACTATTGATTCAACATTATAAAAATAGAGGTTTTCTATTTTATAAGCGGTTTTATTCTACAACCAATATAGCGCATAAAACCCACCTATATTTGCCATCTTGCCATAGATTCAAAGATAAATATATGAGAGAAGATAGTAAAAAAATAGGAGGGTAATATCGTGTTAATACTTAAATATTATTAGCCAAACTGAGTGCTATCAAGTGCACCATAAGCCTTTATACGAATCGTGATGTTTTCTTAATCAGCTTAATTTTATATGTCTAATTAGATCATGTTAAATTACAGCAAATCTTGATATTCAGAATGGCTGTTGATGTATGACGATACAAATGAGCATTGTGGTACCACTTTTTTATTGTGCTCGCGTGCATAATCTAGCGCATGTTTGACCAGAGCTGAACCGATACCGCGTCCGCCTAATTCTTGCGGCACGATTGTGTGATCGTAGACCAATTTGCCGTCACGCTTTTGATAGCTGATATAACCAGTCTGATTATCAACAGACACCTCAAAGCGCTTTGCTGCTTGATTATGGACAATATCTAGATTGGGTTTAGAGGTTTCGCTGCTCATAAATACACTCCATTATTAGTTATCGAATATCTATGGTTTATTAGGCTAGATAATTTTATGACACCCGCCTATATAAAATCATAATATGACCTATATTAAGGTCAGTATGAGTCATTGATAGACGTCAATCTAGGCAATTACCGTAAGATTAGATAGTGTGACTGTTAATATTTTTAGCATCGGCTCGGTTTGTCTAGACAGGTACTGAATGGACAAACCGTTGAGCTAGCGAATACTTACTTAAATAACTCACCATGCATACGATAAGGCTTGACGAACAATCGGCGGAATAAACCGACCGAGACCACGAGTGTCCTGACTATCGGGCTTAATATTATTAGAGGCAGCGTTGGCAGAAGCGGCGTTAGATATATTGGACATCGATTGCTTATGCGCATGCCATTCTTCTGCACTGGGTTTGCTAAAATGATGAATACGTCCCAGTACTTGGCGAAACTGAGTACTGAAGCGACCTGTGTTGTAGGCCAAGTTATATTTGGCACATAGGGCCTGTACTTGCGGAGCAATGCGGGCGTAATGCTTGGCAGGCATGTCAGGGAATATATGATGTTCAATTTGATGAGATAAATTGCCTGTCAAAATATGAAACCACTGACTGCCTTGAATATTACTGGAACCCAAAATCTGGCGCACGTACCAGTCGCCTTTGCTCTCGTCAGCATCAAGCTGAGTATAAATGTGTGCTTGCTCTGTGAAGTGTCCACAAAAAATCACCGCCCAAGTCCATAGGTTGCGGACGATATTGGCAGTCATATTGCCACTCAATGTACTTATGGCACCACGACGACCCGATACTATGGCTGCTATGGCTGGCAGTGCAACGTAGTCTTTTCCTACTTGCCGGCCAATTTTGGCAAACAGTGCGCGAGATTTTTGTTGCATGATTTTATGAAGTTCAGGAGAGTCGGCATATTCATCGACACTGATCTGAATGTCATGAAAGGCAACTGCCCATTCAAAACCAAAGGCCAACGCGGCTGTACTCAGTAGATTGTAGCGGTCTTCTGGTGTCCAAGGCTGCTCATCGGTCACCCGAATCAAATGATAGCCCACGTCATGATCACGGCCAACAATATTGGTAAAAGTGTGATGCAGATAGTTATGAGAGTGTTGCCATAATGGGGCAGGGCAGACAATGTCCCAGTCAAACTTTTGACTGTTCAGGTGTGGATGCTGCATCCAGTCGTATTGACCATGCATGACATTGTGCCCAAGCTCCATATTGTTGAGTATTTTGCTAAAACTAAGTAAAGAAGTCCCTAGTAGCCAAGTGCCCACTTGCGAACGTCGTGACGACAATCGTCCTGCTATGACCAGTAATCCTCGAGCAACCAGTTCACTATATACGACAGTGGCATAAATTCGCTGAAGGTATTTGGCGTCATCGCTACCCAATGAGTCCATCACACTTTGATAAAGTGCGTTTAATTCTTCAGCGAGCGCTTCGGTCTGCGCTTTTGCTAATGGCGTACTGGTCAACGTCGGATAGCGCGCAGTTTTGGGTCGCGCACTTGCGTCAGTGTTGCTTTCGTCTATCGCTATGTCCTCATGATGAGAGTCGATAGATTGCGGCTTTAGGGTGAGACGCGCTTGCATCGCCAATTGCGCATCGGTGAATTCAGTCAAAATGGGTACAGCAGAGTGTGCTTTGATGATAGGCGGAGATAAACGCATAAATAATCCTTAACCGAAACAGCCCAAATAAGCAGCATTGAATCCGGTTTAATAAGTCGTCTAAGTTCTAGAATACAGTAAGATTCAATATCAAATGGCTTTTAAATGTCGTTCACGTTATGAGTATTTGGATTTTATAATCGCTGTAATGTATAGTCGCTGTACTGATATAGTGATTTCACTAAATATCTAGTACCACGTCAGTCATAGCAACATTGATGCACGTTTGAATAGATTCATAGCCATCATGGCTTAGCTTACCAGTTTGAATATTTTTAACCACACCACTAACTTTATTGCAGCGACACAATTGGCAAATGCCCTGTCTACAACCATGAGTTAGGCGAATTTCTGCTTTTTCAGCCGCCGTTAGCAGAGTCGTATTACTGCTAAACTGCCGTTGCCGTGCCCGTAAATAGATCGTTTTCTCTTCTACCGTTCGTGTCTCGTCATGGTTTTTATCACTATCTAAACTGAAATCAAGCAATCCATTACCGAAGCTTTCTATAATGACGTTGTCGCGTAGCTGGACGTTCGGAGACAAGGTTATGTCGTCTATAGCCTTGTATAAACCCGTCAACAATGGCTGTGCACCGCAGGCAAAGATTTGCGTATCTGCCAGTGGCAAATTGAGTGCCAATAGACTGTCTGTACTTATATGTCGTGTGCTTACCAAGTAAGTATGAGCGTCTTCTGTGTTAATCAAATGATAAGTAAAATCTGGATAGATAGCAGCCAATTGTTGCCATTGGTTCTGAAATACAATAGTACGATTATAATGTAATAAAGTTACTTGATGTCCGTGTTGCAGTGCTTGCGTGATGAGTCCCAGCATTGGAGTGATACCGCTACCACCCGCAATAAATAATAATGCGGCTGGCTTCTTAAGCATTGAGTTTGCGGTCGCATGTCCACTGAGCGCGTTTGCTTGCTTTGTTAACGATGACTGTGCCAAAGTAAACGAGCCAGTTGGGGCACTGCTATTTATTATCATGCCAATTGGCATTTGCTTGGTTAAATAGTTTGAAACCAATCCTTGTGGTTTAATGGCGATCGTAACCGTCGAGCCCTGTCTATTTTTGCCTGTACTGTCATCGATGATAGCCTCTTGCCACCAGAGTGATTGCTCGGGCAGTCCCACTATCGAATAGCTGCGCTGATGATAAATCCCATCGATAAAAACGCTTAAATTGAGATGTTGTCCACCTTGCCAGCCACCTTGTAAACGAAACGCTTGTTTTTTAAACGCATGATTGATCTCAAACTGTAGCGCTATTAAGTCGTCACTAAGGCAATGCCGTGCTAAAAGGCGTATCTTAGGGACAGTCAATGACCAAAACGGATATAGGCGCGATCCGATAAAATCGACAAACGCACTTTGGAGTACTTCAGGGCGATAGCCAGTGGCCATATTATTGATACCTTTATAAATGCTGTTAAAATGCATGGAATCGAAAAATGATGTTAGCGATGGCATCTCAAATTATTTTGTCCGATTCTATTAAGCTACCCTAATATGCTAACGGCTATTGATTAAATTTGCGAAAGTTTTGATGCTATTTTTTGTGGACATTAGCAAACAGTAATGAATCAAAATGTTAAGCATGTCATTTCCATCATACATTTGTAGCATTTTTTGTGAATAAAGTACCATTATCAATGACAAAAGGTGTGAAACAGGGGCTAAAACGACCTGTCAGCTTGCAGGGTATGCGCCACAATGCGATAATGACCTATAATTTGTAACCCTGATTTTGAGGTACGGCACGCTTGGCATCATCGCTGAGTTGCATTTGCTGTTCTCTTCTATGCAGTCTATCGGAGTGTTAATGGCTCAATATATTTACACGATGAACAACGTGTCAAAACTTGTTCCACCTAAGCGTGAAATCTTAAAAAATATTAATTTGTCGTTTTTCCCTGGTGCCAAAATTGGTGTCTTAGGTATCAACGGTTCAGGTAAATCAACTTTGCTCCGTATTATGGCAGGCGTTGACACTGAGTTTAGTGGTGAAGCACGTGCACAAACGGGCACCAAAATCGGCTATTTGCCACAGGAACCACAGCTTGATGACAGTAAAGACGTCCGTGGAAATGTCGAAGATGGTATGCGTGAAGCCTTAGATGCGCTGGCACGTTTAGATGCTATTTATGCAGAATATGCTGAGCCTGATGCTGATTTTGATAAATTGGCTGAAGAGCAAGGCAAGATGGAAGACATCATCCAATCGTGGGATGCTCATAACTTAAACAATCAGCTAGAAAAAGCGGCTGATGCGCTTCGCCTGCCACCATGGGATGCGGATGTTAGCAAGTTATCAGGTGGTGAAAAACGCCGTGTGGCATTATGCCGTCTGCTGCTGTCACGCCCTGACATGTTATTACTAGACGAACCGACCAACCATTTGGACGCTGAATCTGTCGCATGGCTAGAGCAGTTCTTGCAGAACTATAGCGGTACAATCGTTGCTATTACCCATGATCGCTATTTCTTGGATAATGTCGCGCAGTGGATCTTGGAGCTAGATCGTGGCCATGGTTATCCGTATGAAGGCAATTATACTGAATGGCTAGAGCAAAAGAATACGCGTCTAGAGCAGCAGAATAAGCAAGAAGAATCGTTTGCCAAAGCGCTGAAAAAAGAGCTTGAGTGGATTCGTAAAAACCAAAAAGGCCAAACAGCCAAGTCTAAATCTCGTGTACAGCGTTTTGAAGAGCTGAACTCAACAGAGTTCCAGCAGCGTAATGAGACCGCTGAAATTTATATTCCACCTGGTCCGCGTTTGGGCAATAAAGTTATCGAAATAAACGATATTGCCAAATCATTTGGTGATCGTTTGTTGTATGAAAACTTAAGCTTTAATGTGCCTGCAGGTGCGATCGTCGGTATTATTGGTCCAAATGGGGCGGGTAAAACCACGCTATTTAACATGATTACCGAACGTGATACGCCAGATACGGGTTCAGTCGATTTGGGTGAAAGTGTCAAAGTCGCTTATGTGGGTCAGGTTCGCGATAACTTAGACGATAGCAAAACGGTTTGGGAAGAAATTTCTGACGGTCTTGATATTATCACCGTTGGTGAATATACGACACCAAGTCGTGCCTATATCGGACGCTTTAACTTTAAAGGCTCAGATCAGCAGAAGCACGTTGGTCAGCTATCGGGTGGTGAGCGTAACCGCTTGCAACTGGCGAAGACGTTAAAGCAAGGCGCAAACGTATTGCTGCTTGATGAACCATCAAACGATTTAGATATCGAAACCTTACGTGCGCTAGAGGATGCAATTCAAGTATTCCCCGGTACGGTCATGGTCGTGTCGCATGATCGCTGGTTCCTTGACCGTATTGCCACTCACATCTTGGCATTCGAAGATGAAGGCCCTGTTTGGTTTGATGGCAACTACTCTGAGTTCGAAACCTATCGTAAGAAGACAATGGGTGATGATGCCAGTCCTAAGCGTGCAAAGTATAAGAAAATTACAAACTAATAGGGCTGTTTAGTTAGTATATTTAAATCCAACAAAAAAGACCTCTAATGATTAGAGGTCTTTTTTTATGCTTAATTCAACGAGCGATCAATTAACGTTTACGCCCAAATTTACGCTGTTTTTTATTGCTAATCTCAGTAATCGCATGCGTAATTTCTTCTTCATTTAAACTGGCGACTTGATGTAAGATTTGCATCATATCAGGCGTCAAGACGTACTTGGCATGATGGGCAATATCATTGATACGATGATCAAAGGTCAACACGCCCGTTTCCTCATCTTTTTGTAAGTAATCAAGACGGGTCAATGCACTGATGAAACTGGTAAATAACGCACGGTCAAAGAAGTCAGGAATGTCATCGGCATATAACACAGACAAACGCTGACCAAGCAGATGACACAGGTCGACAACTTCGTTTTCGGTCAAATTACCTGAGCCTTGCTGAGCGAGTAGGGCAAGGGTCATAAAGTAACGCTCTAGGCTTTGTCCAACGGGAGTCGCCAGTACTTGCAGCTGCTGATAGCACTTGCTGTTAGACTCAGGAACGCTGAGTATGCCATCATCCAACTCTACAAATAGTCCATGAGAGAGCAGATTGTCGACTTTTTGATTCAAGGTGTCGGCTAAGCCATGCGCTGGGTAATATAAAAACAACTCACTTTGTAAAAATGGATAAAGTTGTTCGGCAATACTATCTAAACGACTGCGTTTGATACGACCATTACGCGCCACCAAGGCTGCTAAGAATGACAATAGGATAAAGACATGCAAGATATTATTACGGAAGTAGCTAAGCAAAGCCGCTTGCTTGCCTGCTACCTGAATGATATCACCTAAGATATGCGGTATCCGTTCGATAAGCTTTAGCTTAATACCATAATCAATGATTTGCTGCGGACTCATATCTGTGATGACAGTGTCATCTGAATAGGCCAACTGCTGTGCCAGACCTTGATAAAGCGCAATTTGCTCGCGGCAAATGGTTTCATCTAACGCCGCTTTGGGTGCAGATAGTAATACCAATGACAACAGTGATACTGGCGTGACTACCGCGGCTTTATTGATGTGCTGCATAACTTTCACACCAATATTATCAACCATCGCACTGGTTTTACTATCCAGCGGCGTATCGGTGCGATCAGCAGGCAAGCTATTGGCTGGCACATCGAATTTGTGCATGAATTCGCTTAAGTATAATGGTTTACCAAAGCTCAAATGCACCGTACCAAAGATACGTTCAATCTTACGACCCACTTTGAGTAAACCAAGCAAAGATTCAGACTCTTTTGGCTTACCTTTTAGCTCACCAATATAAGTCCCACCTTCCATGATGCGCTCATAACCGATATACGTTGGAATGAATACCACCGGCTTATTGGTCTCGCGCAATTGGCTATGTACCGTCATTGCCAGCATGCCCATTTTCGGTGGTAACAAGCGCCCTGAACGCGAGCGACCGCCTTCAATAAAGTATTCAATCGGTGTATTGCGAGTGATAAGGGTGTGCATATATTCACGTAATACCGCTGTATAAAGCGCGTTGCCACGGAAGCTACGACGGATATAAAAAGCAACGGCGCCGCGCAATATAGGGCCTAATACGGGCACATCTAAATTGTCACCCGCCGCGATATAAGGAATGCTTAAACCACGCTTGTAGATGACATAAGACAGTAATAGGTAATCGACATGGCTACGATGAGAAGGCACATAAATCAATTCGTAATCAGCGGCAAGTTCACGCACGCGCTCAAAATGATGCACTTCCACACCGTCATATAACTGCGTCCACAACCAGGTCAAAAACTTATAAAAACCGCGAATGATAGAATGCGAGTAATCATTGACCATCTCATTGGCATAACCTTTGGCCAAAATACGGGCATCACGAACACTGGTGCCTGTCTCGGCAGCTTCTGCCTCTATCGCATGCTTAATTGCTGGCGAGTAGATCAGCTTGTCTACTAAATTGCGTCTGTCTGATAAATCAGGACCGAGCATACTGGCACGCTGCTTGTCTAAATAAATCGTCAGCTGCTGCTGCAACGTGCGTACCAACTCACGATTGCCATCAGCCGACGCGACTAAAGCATAATTTGGCGATTCGTTGGTCTCGTTTTTGATGTCACTGTCAGTATTGTTTGACGCAGAATCTTCTGTATCATCTTTTAGGGTGTCATTAATAATAGTGCGCAAATCTTGTGGTGGATGGAACTGTACAAAGGTATCACGTCCCATCACACCGATATTAAATAGCTGCTTGGTCATACTGGGATCTTGCCAGTTATCAGCAGTCAGCAACTTAAATAGTGAGTCTTCCTTTTCTGGCGCGCGTCCCCAAAGGATAGACACTGGCACCAAACGTACCTTTAGCTCTGGATACTGCAATACCGCAGACACCAAACGAGAAAGGCGCGGCGACAACTGATTGTCTTTAGCACTTGGGTGATGTAAAAATATAATCGCAGCATTTTCTTTAATATTATGGGCGGCATCATTTACCCCAACCAACGCGGGTTGCAATTTGTGCTCTTGCGTCTGCAAATCAATCAAGATACTGTTGGAGCGTGAGTAATCTTGCAGCACATAAAATTTCAGAGTTTGATCGTCTGCATCGAATTCAGGCAACTCACCTAAAAGCTTGGGTTTGACAGCGACGTCAAGCAGTTGCCCCGATAGCTTACGATATAGCTGATTGATCGGGGCATTGGCGTAAGGCTTAGGGGTGATGGGATTGGCTTCAGCAGCAGAAGCGTTGTCGGTTGCGACTGGGGCTTTAACAATCCGTTTTTTCAAGAACTTCGGTATCATCATCAGTATCAAAAATAGTCAAATATGTTGCGCTTATAATGCCATAAAAGCCATCAAAGCGATATATATAGTCAAAGCATTTCTAAATGGATAAGGTGTAAAACTCACCTGCCGTGTCGTTGCTGATAGCGTTTTCGAAAAATTTATCCTAGTCATACTGTATCGGTTTTAAAATGAATCTACTATAGTGCTTCTACGACGCTTCAATTAGAGTAAGCTAAATGCTATTGAATAGACTATCAGTTATTTGTTAATACATTCAATTATTTGATAATCAGATGGTTTGGCGTACTATATATTGGCACAAAATACGATGTATCATATGTATGCCTACTCATTAAGTTAATAAATTAAGTTACCAAATCAAGTTACTAAGTGAAGTTAAAATATTATGACTCCAGCTATCGATCTTGCCAAACAACGTGGTCTTGATTATCAATTGCACGAATATAGTCACGACAGTAATGCCGCCTCTTTTGGGTTAGAGGCCGCTGAAAAACTGGGTGTCGATGTCTCGCAGGTTTTTAAAACTTTAGTGGTAGCGACAGATACAGGCGCACTTGCTGTGGCTGTTTTGCCCGTTGATAAAACCTTAAACTTTAAAAAAATGGCCAAAGCCTTATCTTCTCACAAATTGCTGCCCTGCAAAAAAGTGCAAATGGCAGATCCCAAGCAAGTAGAGCGTAGTACAGGCTACGTGCTGGGCGGTGTCAGTCCATTAGGACAAAAAAAGCGCTTAGCGACTATCATCAATGACTCCGCTCAAAATCAATCTACCATTTATGTGAGCGGCGGTCGCCGTGGTTTGGAGATAGAACTGCCACCTGCGCAATTGGCTGATACCCTTGCTGCCCGCTTTGATGCAATTACCGATGATTAACAGATAGACGAGCGAGTTTATTGTTAGTTATCGGACAATTTTAACATTACGCAACCAATGATTTTTCATCCCTCATTCATATTACAAGGATATATTTATGCCAAATTTAACCATTCAAGCGACACCTAATGTCACGATTCCTCATGAAGAATCGTTGCTCAAATCTTTGAATAAGGTATTGTGGGAAAGTGGACGTTTTGGTCAACCAATTGATATTAAATCTCGCCTGCTACCTATTGATACGTTTTTGGTGGGTGTTGAGGATGATGAGCAAGCAAACGGCTTTATTTATGCGAATTTAAAAATAATGGCAGGTCGTAGTTTGGACATCCGGAATCAGCTGGCAGAACAGTTGGTTGCTACTATAGAAGCCGAATTAAGCGGGCATCAATCTGGGCGCGTTGCCTTACAGATATGCGTGGAAGTTGAAGAAGTTAGTGCGGTTTATCACAAGAAAATGCTGGGCAGTTAAGCGTCAAAAAGTTTGTGCTACCAAAATTTTTCCACTCTATTTGATATAATTTAAGTTGATACAATCTAAAAAAACACAGCACTGCTGAGATAAAATTTTCACAGATTTTATAGTACAAAATATACAGTGAGTGAAAAAATATCTCAGCAATCTGCTATTCAAAACATGTTTCTTTTACTTTGAATTGATGATTACTTGCATAGTGACTCACTAGCGTATTTAGGTAGTATCATCGTTTCTATCTTATAGCCTGCAGTTTTACCTTGGGTTGCCATCAGATTGCGTGCGATACGTAATCGATATTCTCCTTTTGCGGGTAAGCAGCCTTGATAAATAATACCGCCTTTAGTCCCTTCTTGAGTGCCATTTGGCATGTCGAGCACGCCCACATTTGCGGTCTCACTCGTGCCTGCAAGCGGCAAAATATTAATCACGGCATATTGCTGACTCTCTGCTTGAAAACGATACCAGCGATCATCTTCCTTGGGACTGAGTTTACCCGTAGTCGTACTACTGATAGCGCCTTTTGCAAAGTGAATAGTGGTGTCAGTATTTTTAGCAACAGCGCTATTGGCTGTCATGACCAGCGCTGTATTGAGCAGCAGAACCGCTATACTTTTTATTGTTAAAGACATTACTTTATGATTGATGGATAACATAATTTGCTCCGAATATTATTATATATAGTCAAAATACCCTAAAACACTACGCTACTGCTGATATGCATTTTTTTAATGAGTGTTTTGCAGCCTCTGCCTGCTTAGGCACAGCAAGCAAAATTGATACCAGCAGTGCGGGATATATCGATATTATTTTTCACTGACTATAGCGGTTGTGGTTAAAATGATTGCTACAAAAGTACAATGACAAGGCGGCAAAAATATCTTATTTCGACATGATTTATTATCGTTAATCAGCGAACGTTGAGATTCAGTTAAGCATAAAAAAGCGCCTAAATGCTAGGCGCTTTTTTATCAGTTATCGTATCACTTGTATCTAGGGGGTGTCCCCAATCTGAACAAAAGCAACTAAGTGGGCTAAAAATAGCTAAATCTTGCCAAACTACGTCAAATAGCTAGTCAATATCTCGATATTATCTGCACTATTTTCCTTGTTTGGCTGCCATTTATCTTATTTTTATCACCATTTTCAGATTGAGGACACGCCCTAGTCTTAGTCTAAGAAAGCAAAGTGTTCGATTTCCATCGACGTCATGCTGTCGCTTGGTGCGACCATTGCTTCTGCGTGACCAGATGTGCGTGGTAATAGCTTATCAAAATAGAATTCAGCGGTTTGAACTTTGGCTTTGTAGAATTCTGGTGCTTCAGTGCCGCCATTTTTGAGCTTGTCATAAGCGATAGCCGCCATACGCGCCCAATGATAACCCATCATGACATAGCCTGAGTACATCAAGAAATCCTCTGATGCAGCTGAGATGATTTCACGGTCTTTACGAGCCATTAGCATCAAACGTACTGTTAGGGTGTTCCACTCAGCACATAACTTGGTCAATGCCCAAACAAATTTACGCATGTCTTTGTCAAGCGCGTACTCACCACACCATTTCATGATGCTTGAGGTGTAATCACGAATGATTTTGCCTTTAGACTGCAAGATCACTTTACGACCCAGCAAATCAAGCGCTTGTACGCCAGTTGTGCCTTCGTACAAAGTGGCAATACGAGCATCACGAGCGATTAGCTCCATGCCCCATTCTTTGATATAGCCATGACCACCATAGATTTGCTGACCATGTTTCGCCGCTTCGATACCCAGTTCAGTGAGGAAACCTTTTAGGATAGGCGTGTAGAAGCCCAGTTTGTCATCCCATTTTTCGAAGGCTTCGTCATCACCATTTGCGATGCCTTGTGCCATTTTATCGGCATAGCGTGCTGAATGATAAATCATTGAGCGGCCACCTTCAGCAAAGGCTTTTTGTGTCAGTAGCATACGGCGTACGTCGGCATGATGAATGATGGCATCAGCGACTTTTTCAGGGTCTTTGGTACCCGATAGCGTGCGCATAGAACGGCGCTCTTTTGCATACGGTAACGCGTTTTGGAAAGACAATTCAGTGTGTGCCAGACCTTGGATACCAGTACCGATACGAGCCGTGTTCATAAAGGTAAACATTGCCTTTAGGCCTTTGTTTGGTTCACCAATGAGGTAACCGGTCGCACCATCGAAGTTCAGTACACAGGTAGAAGACGAGCTGATACCCATTTTGTGTTCTATTGATCCACAAACAACGGCGTTGCGCTCACCCATTTCCCCTTCAGCAGTGGGGGTGAATTTTGGTACGATAAATAGTGAGATACCGCGCGTGCCTTCTGGCGCATTCGGTAGACGTGCTAAAACGATATGGACGATGTTTTCTGTTAAATCGTGCTCGCCACTTGAGATAAAAATCTTGGTACCACTAATTTTATAAGTACCGTCATCTTGAGGGATGGCCTTTGATTTAACCTGTCCCAAATCAGTACCACACTGCGGCTCTGTCAAGCACATGGTGCCAGCCCAAGTACCTTCAACCAGCTTAGGTAAATAAAGCGCTTTTTGCTCGTCAGAACCATACTGTAATAGCGTGTTGATACAACCGATAGATAGACCAGAATACATCGCCCATGGCCAGTTTGCAGTGCCGATTATCTCACCTTTAATCAAGTTAATTGACATAGGTAAGTTCATACCGCCATATTCTTCAGGATACGAGATACCTTGCCAGCCACCTTCAACAAACTGATTGTAGGCTTCTTTAAAGCCTTTAGGTGTGGTCACGACACCATTCTCAAAATGACAGCCTTCTTCATCAGCGGATTGATAAATAGGCGCGAGGACATTTTCGGCAAAATCAGCCATGCCTTGCAAGATCATATCAACGGTTTCAGGATCTGCGTTTTCGCCATTATCCAAGTCTTTATAATGCTTTTGAAAATCAAAAACATCGTTGATCAAAAATTTGATATCACGTAAAGGTGCTTTGTAAGTTAACATAGTCGCTCTCTTTATTTATTCATTATCATAGATTGTGGGCTGAATTATTCGGCCATGGGTAACATAAAGGGTTGTTTAATTATTTGGGATGAAGTGAGGCCGTATCTTTGACTGTCACTTAGCGTTATTAACAACAAAAATTATTAAAAAAAGATAAATGATTTTGATGGCTAATCCAGACTTGTTTGATAAAAACGGCATCACAGAAGTAATCTCAGTATAAGTCTTCTATGACGACAAATATATAACCAATAACTAATATTCATAATATATACCTAAAAAATAAATAATAAGTTATCAATCGATTGGTTTGTTTTTTATTTATAGTCATTGCTATAGTCAATCCAAAATGATGTCAATACAAGCAAATCGAGTGCCAGTCGTAGATTAGTATGATAAGCGAGGTCGACGCTGTAGTAATTTTATAGTGGTCAGACTATAAGCATGTCTTTACAATAGATCTCATCGTATTAAAATAACGACATTTCAGTGTGTCTACAATATAAGGAGCACCAATGATGAGTGCGCTTAAGCACGAGCCAAAACCAGCTTCTTGGCTGACAGAATTGTTTGCTCGCATAGAGAGGTTAATCAGTGGTGAGCTAAGTCATCTATTGATGGTTAACCATAGTAAGCGACCTTGGCATATGCCAATTATCGCGGCGATTACCATTAGCTTCCCCGTATTCGTGGGTGCCTATTTTGGTGCGTTGCCATCAGGTATTAAGGCATCTTTGGGCGCAATGGTTTTTTTAAATACCCCATTGGCTGGCAAACTGCCTTATCGGCTAGTGACGGTAATGGCGTGGGGGTTTGCCATGTCGTTATGCTTTGCATTGGGCTTAATTGGTCAGCAAATCCCCTTATTAAAATTGCCGATATTTGCTTTAATGGCCTTTGGTATCGTCATTTTTGGACGTTATTATCGTCAACCACCGCCAGCAGGTTTATTCACCATGATGGCAGGTGCTATTGCGTTATTTATACCACTGCCTTTAGAGGACATTATGCCAGCAATAGGTTTGGTGATGCTGGGTAGTGGCTTTGCTCTCGTCATGTCGCTGCTGTATTCGCTGTTTTTATTAGCGACGCGCCCAGCTACGCCGACGCCTACCTATTGTTATGAGCCAGACACGATTACTGAAAGTATCGTTGTGGCTGGGTTTGTCAGTCTGGCATTACTCTTAGCATTACTCCTAAATCTGACCAATCCATATTGGGCAGCAATCAGCTGTTTTCTGATTATTCAAGGTATTCATTTACGTACCATGTGGATTAAGCAAATACATCGTTTGCTGGGCACCATCGTAGGCATGGGGCTGGCGGGCTGGATGTTGTCTTGGGGTTTATCGATATGGGGCGTGGCACTGACCGTTTTGATTATGATGCTTTTTATTGAGAATTTGGTAGATCGGCATTATGGCTTGGCCGTGATATTTATTACGCCGTTGACGATATTTATTGCTGAATATGGCAGTGGTTTGCCCTTGTCTGAGCAAGTCTATCAATCGGTGATTCAGGCGCGCTTATTCGATACGGCGATTGGTTGCTTGGTTGGTCTCAGTGGCGGGGTAGTGATACATTCGACCAATCTGCGTGTGCCGATACGGCGCATGGAAAATTGGCTGCTGGCGCGTTTTGGCTAAGGCGTTTTGGTTGGAATAAAAAGAGAGGCAATCAAGGCGTATAAACTGAATTTATACGCCTTTTTTTATTGACTACGTTACTTCTGAATATGTTGTCTATAATTATTTCATCTATAACTATAGTCGATCCACTATAAAGTAGATACAGTGCTACTGGTATAAATGTTGCGCTGCCTCTGTCTGCATAGGCACAGCAAGCAAGGAAAATTTGTCTCAGTAGCGCGTGATAATATTTGTATCTCTTTTATCTAGAACTAACAATATTTCATCTAGCTTTTATTTAAGATTTTAGTTGCTTGTGCCACATCAATAGTGTGCCCCGTCCAATGCTCAAAACTTAATGCCGCTTGTCCAATAAGCATGCCATAACCGTCGGATATCTGCGCGCCGCGTGCGGCAAAATGCTGCAAAAACGGCAACGTTCGCCCATACATCATGTCGTAGGCATACTGACAGTTTAGCGCTGCACTAAGTGGTAACGTAGCATCTGATAAGCCAATGGATGTGGCATTGATAATGAGATCAAACTGTCCGCTTAACTCCGCTGTGCGACAAGTTTTAATCTGCTGCTCATTAATGATAGGACTGGCATTGCTCAGCTCATTGACCAAATCTGTCGCCTTATTTAAGGTGCGATTGGCGATGGTAAGAGTGGCAATACCTGATTCAATCAGTGGCATTATGACACCGCGCGCCGCGCCACCTGCGCCAATGAGTGCAACGTGAGCGCCATCAAGCGGCCAACTCAAGCTCGTTATATGGTTGACCAATCCTTGACCGTCTGTGTTGTCACCGTAGACGGCCTCTGCTACCGACGCGCCATTGTCTAACAATGTTTTATTTAACAGTAACGTATTGACCGCGCCTGTCACTTTGGCATGCTCTGATAGGCCGCCACGCGCCAAGCAGCAATCATAAGCGACTTGTTTAAACGGTACCGTAACGTTGGCACCCACACCGCCGCCACGAAAAAATGCCTCAATGACTGCTATAAAGCTGGCCTCATCATCAGGGCAATACTGACGTTGATAGCGAATATCAATGCCTGTTTGCGTGGCAAATAGCGTATGAATTTCAGGGGATTTACTATGGGCAATTGGATTGCCAATAACGATAAAGTGCTGAGTCATAAATGGTCCGCTGGCTGTGGGAGACAAAATTATTACTAAATTTTTTACTAAAATATAGTCAGTCCTAGATAAAAGAGATACAAATATTATCACGCGCTACTGGTATAAATTTTCCTTGCTTGCTGTGCCTGCGCAGACAGAGGCAGCGCAAAATTTATACCAGTAGCACTGTGTCTGTTTTATAGTGGATCAACGATAGTGGTTAGAACTCACTTATCATAAGGGATACTGTTATATTTAACAAACCGAAGACTGAGCAAATAAGCGCTTGAATAGAAAAGACGTTTTGATACGTTATATCTTTAACAAATCTGTACTCTCTAGGAGCGTTATCCGTAACGTAAAGGGTAGTCAATTGTTACGCAGTTGGGTAAACTATAGAATATGCAAAATTATTAATATTCTTTAGTGAGTGTTCGACTATAAAAATCCAAATGCTAAGATAGGTGGTTAATAAAAAACATTGTTTATTATCAGCGGCATATCTGCTCGCTCGTTAATACTATATTGAGACCAATCTAAAATTGTGAGTAAATTGTCCATGTGGAATACTACCCTACAGACCTTTTTGGTCGGTACGATAATGGCGGTTGGTGTGTCGTTAAGCGGCTGTAATAGCAGTACAGACGATGCCCAAAATCAAGACACTAACGCAAGCACCAGCGAACAGACAGTCGCTAATGACACGACAGCTCAGAACAGTGTTCCGGCGAAGGGGGATTTAGATGGAGCGACGACTCAGCAAGCCACGCCAGTGAAGTATGATGTCTTGGCATGGGGTGCTGACAGCGTTAAATCGCTTAGCATTGACGAGTTGGATGGTATAAAATCGACTTTTGGCAAAGTGGTGAGCACCGATAAAAACAGCCTAGATTATGCTAGTAATCCTGCGACTAAATATCGCTTTATGAAAACCGATGCGCCTTATTTGGATATTATTGATTCCGAAAAGTACCTTGAGCTTGGCTGGTATTATGCCAATCCTACCGACTCTGACAAAGAAAAAAAGCTGAGCCAAAACCATGCCAAAAAAGCGCACAAACTGGCGCGCCAATTGATGGGTGACGAGGGTGGTACGATGGTTGCTGATATGCTCAACAATCAAATCACCAAAAATAAAGTCGTCGGTGGTCAAAAAGTAGAACTGGCAAAATGTGAGTTTTATAGTTGTATGCTGATCATCAATAAATCCGCTGCTCAAACAGATAATAGCTAAGCGGTGGTGGTCATAACGCCGTCGCCTAGCAGCTGGCTCTGTCTACAGTCATCAGACGATATGACAGATGTCCCAAATGCCACCATGCCATTGGACAATCGTGGATTGGCATACGGCGATGGTTTTTTTACCACTATGGGCGTTATTGATGGGCTGATATTATGCTCAGACCATCATCATCAGCGCCTTATTTCTCATGCTAAAGCCTTGCAATTTAATTTAGATAGCCATTCACTACTAACCACATTACAAATCCATGCGCAGCGCCTACGACAAGGCGTGCTAAAACTTATCGTGACTCGTAGCACGCAAGAAGTTCGTGGTTATGGCTATACGGTCAGCGACGCTGGCAGTGCTTGCGAGGTTTGGCTAAAATCCTCTGAAATGACGGTCGCTACTACCGAGCAGCTGCGACTAACTGACGGAAAATTCATCCCTGTACAGCCTATCAGCGCTGCCATTTGTTTGTCTTCGCAGCTTGCCTGCTTGCCGCCGCCACTGGCAGGTCTTAAAAGCCTCAATCGACTCGATACCGTGCTGGCAAGTGCGGAGCTACAACGCATCAAAGCCGATCCATTAAAATCTCATGCAGAACAAAGTATCGGCGAGGGGCTGCTGCGTGATATGAGCGGGCGCTGGGTTGAGGGTACGATGAGTAATGTGTTTTATCAGTTGTCAGAGTCAAAAAACACCGTTGACGCTGATAAAGGCGATACCAATTATCTAACCGCTGGTCAATGGTACACGCCATCTATGGCAAAATCAGGCGTCGCTGGCGTAATGCGGCAAGTGATTATCGACGCCTTATCCAACACAGAACAGCCAGTTATCATTAGGTCATTACAAGATGAAGATTTGCCAAATTTAAAGCAGTTATTCTTTTGCAATGCACTGCGCGGCATCATGCCCATGAAAAGTCTGACGTTATTGGCGGATGAGGTTATAGGTTTTTAACCAGTTCAATCGTATTTAAAAATATTAAATTGAGATTCAGATTTATAGTTTGCGGCAAGATGTCGATTGAAATGTAGATTCATAATGAGTTTTCTTTGTAATAGATAAACTAGGGCATGTCATCAATTAGCACACTTAATCATTTAGTGGTCTTAAAATGGCTAAATTTTGCCAAACATCGTCAAATAACGGGTTAATATCTCGATATTATCTGCGTTATTTTCCTTGTTTAACTGCCATTTATCTCATTTTAAGCCTCACAATCTAAATGATGACACGCCCTAGAAATATCAATAAAAGCGCATAAATATTGAACCACATAAATGCGTATTAATACCAAGTTAATTCACAAGCTAAGCAAAACCCATTGAAAATCACACGGTTCAGTGCTAAATTCTAGCAAACATCTGCCTCGCGAGTTGCCATGAGCAAGCCTACATCTGAAACGCCTCCTGAACGTCCTAATGATACGCCATCAAATAATCAAGATAGCACCGCTCAGGAGCGTGTTGATACCACGCTACCAGACTCAAAACCCGTCGAGAATGGCGTAAGAGAAACACCTGCAACAGATGTCTCGCTCATCAGTGGGGACAGCAAACCACGCAAATATAAAGCAGACAATCCATCGTTTTTTATGCAGCGTGGTTATCAGGTATTACTTGTTCTTGGGCTTATTGCCGCGTTTTTCTTAGTGATGGTTTACCAAACGTTGTTTGGACGTATTGAGCAACCACAGCAGATGGTTACGATAGAAAAAGGTCAGACCTACTACGGATTATTGCCGCAGTGGCAACAGCAGATTCCACTATTTTCTGCCAGTGTTGCCAAGCTTTATATCAAATCGCAAGTAGGTGCGCCATTACATGCCGGTATTTATCAACTACCAGAGAACCCAACCATCGCTGAGGCGTTGCAAGTGCTTGCGCAAGGTGCAAAAGCGGCAATGGTAAAAGTGCAAATTATCGAAGGCAAAACCTCCAAAGATTTATATCAGGCACTACGTGACAATAATGGCCTCAAAAAAGAAGTACTGACCCCTGATAGCGACAATACCAGCATTGCGCAGGCTTTGGACTTGGTTGGCATATTGCCCGATAGCGTCGTCAATAGTGGCGATCCTATCGTCAATCATAATCTGGAAGGCTGGTTTGCCCCTGATACTTATTATTATGGTGAAGGTACCAGTGATAAGCAGGTATTGATGGACTTGTATAAACGTCAGCAGCAAGCACTTACCAAAGCGTGGGAAAACCGCGCAGCAGATTTGCCTTATAAGAGCCCTTATGAAGCATTAGTAATGGCGTCCATTATCGAAAAAGAAACCAGTGTGGCAGAAGAGCGTGCCATAGTATCAGCGGTGTTTAAAAATCGCTTGAATAAAGGCATGCGTCTGCAAACCGATCCAACGATTATCTACGGTATGGGCAGTCGTTACGAAGGTAATATTCGCCGTAAAGATATCAACGAAAAGACCTCGTATAATACTTATCAAATTGATGGTCTACCACCAACGCCAATCGCTCTGCCTTCTGCTGCTTCTATCGAAGCGACGTTGCATCCAGCAGATAGTGAGGCGTTGTATTTTGTGGCAACAGGCACAGGTGGGCATAAATTTACCAATAGCTTGACTGACCACAATCAAGCGGTCAAAGATTATTTAAGCGTCATGCGTGAAAAGAAAGCGCAAATGCCGCCACAGTAAGTTAGTTTTTTACAGCAGTACCTATTTGTGAATTTTCAACACGCCCTAAGCAACTTATCATTTGATGAGTGTTATAAAAAATATAACGCTCATGAGTGACACAAGGTCATATCATGTCAGCACCTATAAAAACCAGTTCGATATCAGCTAATTTTTCTGAAACCAATCTCTCTGAAGCCAATTTGTCTCAAACGTCCATTAAGCCTAATCAAGGGCGCTTTATTAGCTTTGAGGGAACCGAAGGCGTGGGTAAAACGACGGCGATTGAACAGCTGTGCGCGCGCTTGCAAGATAGTGGTATTAAATATCAGCGTACCCGTGAGCCAGGCGGTAGTCCATTTGCGGAGCGTTTGCGCGAGATATTATTGGATCCAGCCACCGATATTACTGACGATACAGAGCTGCTGCTGCTATTTGCGGCGCGAAGCGATCATATGCAGCAAGTGATTCTGCCAGCCCTGCAACGCGGTACATGGGTGATATGTGATCGATTTACTGACTCTTTATAATCCGTTATTTTTTATGTAAACTCGTGATTAGTGTTTGAAAAGCAGGTTATCCCTTAGGTCTAAAGATCTAATGCCAAAATATAGGCTATAAATGTAAACATATTAGGTTATTCAATTTATATAGTCTTTTGGAAACTAAAGTAAACGAAACAAGAGCCTAAATTTGATCATCAGATTCTGAAAATGTAAACATGGTGGATGGGCTCTATCGTATACAAATTTTAAAAGTTAGCACTTTTACAAGCGACTCGAATTCAAGATACAACTGATTAGAGACTCGTTATAGGTTGACCAATTGGTTGTACAGTAAGTTTTGGTTGCAGATTTATTCATCTGATAATTATTTTTATAAATAAGACATTATTGATAGATTTTTGCAACAAAGCCGATTATAAGTAATCTTTATTTTATAAATGGTCAGGGGATGAGTGTGAAAAATTTACCTAAAGAAGGTGATAGCCAAAGAATTGGACGATTAGCGAAAAAAGCTTTGTCTAATCATATGCCCCTTGATTGGATAGATAAAGAACTAGATGGTGATTCAGACTTTGGAATTGATTATCTAATACAGTTGAAAAATGACAGTAGTCAAGTCGAGTTTAGCTTCTATCTACAGCTCAAAGGTACTATGTCACCAACATATAATAAAACTCATACATCTATCTCTTACGACTTCAAAACCACTACATTAGCATTTTATCACCAACAAGAACCTCTTGTGATGGTAGCGGTTGTAGATATTCGAGATGAAAAAAAGTTTTATGAGTGTCCTATTTATTATTTTTGGCTTGATGAGAAATGGTTTGACGAAAATGCTAAAAAGTTGAATAGTCAAAAAACTATTTCGATAAACATTCCTACTACGAACCTGCTAAATCAGGAATTAAATATATATAGTTTTTATGCGAATAGATTTCAAGAAAAGCTAGCATTCTCCGAGATTAGAAAGGGTATTAACGGATTAGAAAGACCTGTGTTGGATACTTTAAGTTTAATTGCAAAAAATATCGATGAAAAGCCTATTTTTTTAAAATCGATTGAACTGAAAAATGAAGCCCCTTGGATTGATAATCCTAAGGATGAGGTTTCAACTGATTTAAAGATGTGTTCAGATTATTTATCAAATAATCGCATACAGGCTGCGAAAGTAGTATTAGACAAACTAAATACTAAAAAAGATAACTTTAGTACTCATGAAATGGCAGAGTTTTACTATCAAAGAGGTAATATTCTGTCTCATGAAGGATTTCGTGATGATGCGGAAAAATACTTTAAGTTAGCACAAGAGAAGAGTTCTAAAGATCGATATCGTTTGGCATACTTAGAGTCAAAATTTAAACTAGACTCAACACTTTCACAAGATGAGCTCGAAGAATCACTTGATACACTAGGGAGTAGCAGTCTTCCAGAATGCGCACTGAAAGCTAAAATTCTAGCAATGCTTAAGAGACCTACAGAGGCTCTACAACTGCTAAAACGATATTACCCCACTGAAATTATGATGCAAATGGTTATATGTACTATAGGATTTCTTCATGAAGAACTAGACCTCATCATTGAAGAAAATTTAGGCCATGAATTTGAGGATGATAGAAAAACCTATATTTTTAATGCACTAGCTGCTAGAAGGTTATTCCAGAAATCTTCAAATGATGTGGGAATATATGGAGAGATTCTTCCTATTGAGGGGAGACCTGATTACGATCTAGAAGGGATGAAGCAAGCATTTAGTTCATTACAGAAAGCATGGGTTGCAGCTAAAAAGCTAGGATATCCAAATGATATTACTATGCTTATAGATATAAGTGGATTAATTTACGGATATTTTAACAAATTAGAAGAGCTTACCTGTTATTTTGATGAGATTTTAAGTGAAAGAGCATCACATTCAGAAGTCATACGATCATATGTTCGTATATTATTTAATTGTGGGCAACATACAAAAGTAATCGAATTACTTGAAAAGCTAGAATCACTAGATGGTGATGAATGTGGTATGCACATCCTCTCATGCCATAATTTAAATAAATCTAAACTATGTTTGTCGTTAATTCAAAAATATGAAAGTATTTTATTAAGTTCTTCTAGAGAAAATATTCCTGCTATTTTTTGTATTGGGGCTGAAATTGCTGACTCAATGTTCGACAAAAATTTAGCTACCCGATATGAGGAAATTGTAAAGTCGCTCCCAGACGGTGAAGCATTCATCGCGATTCAAGATTTTGTCAATAAGTCCAACCGAGATAAAAGTAGACATAAGGAGTTTACCCAAAACTTATATCAAAAATATATAGATTTAGATAAGCCTTTAGTTATTGCTGCACAACTGATTAGATATTTAAATCCTCGGGACAGTATGACTGCTAATCAATTAATTGAGTTAGCAGAGAGTATATTAGAAACAAGAGAGTTGAGTAAAAATAGATATTTAGACCTAGCACAAGCTTTTATTACTACAGGGCGCTGGGCTGATGCAGAAAGATTAGCAGAAAAAAATATTGCTAAAGGTATAGCTATTTCAAAATGGAAACTAGTACAAGCGGCAGCTTTACAAAATCAAGGTAGGGTAGGAGTTGCCTATCAGATTATTGCAGATGTAATTAAGTTAGAGGACATAGGAAAGCAAGAAAAAGATTTTTTTATCAATCTATCTCTTTCATTAGGCTTAATTGATAATGTAGTCGAACTACTTGAAGAGAATTTAGCAAATTCGTCTAATATAGAAGATAAAATCTTTATTATTAGACAACTTATTAGTATCTATCCAAACAGAGCTGACTATACGGAAAAAACAAAGACTGCGGTTTTAAGATATGGAACACTTGTAGATCAAAATAACTGTGATCAGGAAGGTGATTATTTACAGTTATGCATGCTTTTGAGCCCATTTGAAAATGATAAACAGTTTACAGATTATACAGAAAGACGAAATGAATATACCAAAAAATTTCCTAACTCTAAAGTTTTTAAGATAGGGAATATCAATACGGATGAAGGTGCTGAAGGATTATTAGAATCTTTGAGAGATATGGCGGGTATTACTCCAGAACTGATTGAATTATGGGAAAGTAACAAGCAAAAGCTTAGAAGTAGGGAATTACCTATACCTTTTTTTATGAGAGGACTATATCTACAGGATACTAGAGATATTTTTACTACTTGGTTTTTATCAAAATCTTCTACAGATCAAGAATTAGAATTTAAAATTATACATTCTCCTCAGTTAAATAAAAATGATTTTAAAGACCTAATAGATACGTCTAATATTTTATTAATAGAGGAAACTTCAATACTAGTTCTCAATGAATTAGGGATTCTTAATAGCTTCTTGGAGTCCTTACCAAGATTTTCTATCTTGGAAACGTTCTTTAAAAAACTTAACCTTACAGCTCATGCTCTACTTTCCCCTTATAATAATATTGCAGGAGAAATTTTAAAAGCTATACAAAATAATCTGACTAAGTTAGATTTGATACACTTAGATGAGGAAAATTTATTACAGTATGGCAAATCATTAAAGGATAAGAGAGGACTTTTAATTACTGATGATTTATACGTTAACAAATTGGTTTCTATAGAAAATAAAGGTGTTCAGACTGGAAATATTTTTAATATTCTAGAGTATTTAGGTGATAAACATTTGTTAGACAAGAGTGTTTTACAAGAAAAAATAGTTAGTACCAGTAAGTTAGGTATTATAGACTTAAATATGAGATTAGATTTTCTAGGTGATTCAGTAGATTACTTCTTAGGAAGACCGGAAGTTCTAGATTATAAAGATACAGATTTTCAATATATTTTTGACAAGATAATGCTATTTCATACAAATTTCAAAATAAAATATAAGTTATTTTTAGATATTTTTCTTTATGTTGATGTGCAGAAAATTAGTCCACAGACTTTACTAACTCTAGTCTATAAACTCATTGAGAGTGAAGATAATTACGAACCGCAGGCAGTTATTACGACGTGGTTAATCCACTCTGGGCTTGGAAGGAAATGTGAGAAAGGCATGGAGACTAATTTTAGTTCTGAATATTTAATCTTGTGGAATAAATATATATCAGTTATGGGAATATTAGATCCTGAAAATTCTTCAATTATATCTTTATTAGAGAAGGTGGTGTCTGTAATACTGAATTTAGAACCAGAAATTAAAAGTATAGCGTTTAACAACTTAAAAAGTGGATTTTCTTCAGATTCAATAGAATATAGTAACTTAAAAAGATTAGATCGTTTTTTCAATCTATAAAAATGAGCCTCATAATGGCTCATTTTTATAATTTCGTATTAATAGTTACTGCAGACCATCTCGAATTCTGTGCAACTGCCATTTAGATTAAATACTTACTAATACGGTCATCAAACATAATTACAAAGCGATTTAAAGCAGACGTCCAGTTAAGGATCGACATTGACCACTTTTTGGATGCTTGCTGTGTTGCTAGATATACCACTTTAAAAGCAGCTTGATCAGACGGGAACCCCTTACGCTTATTCACCGCCGTACGAATCACACTGTTTAGTGACTCTATCCCATTAGTGGTATAAATCGCCTTTCTGATGTCTTTAGGATACTCGAAGAACACCGTTAAGCCCTCCCAGTTATTGCGCCAAGAGGTAACCATGTGCGGGTACTCTCTTTACACCAAGTCTTATCAAAGTGCTCAAGGTTTGCCTGTGCTATCTCAAGCCTATCAGCGGCATAGATAGCTTTTAAATCAGCCGCTACTGCCTTTTTATCCGTCCATGGTACAAACTTCATTGAATAGCGCACCATATGTACGATAAACAGCTGAACCTTGGCTCTGGGATAAACGGTATTGATGGCATCAGAGAAGCCCTTTAGACCATCGACACAGGCAATGATGATATCTTGCACCCCGCGGTTTTGCAATTCAGTGAGAACACCAAGCCAGAACTTGGCTCCTTCATTCTCTGATAACTACATGCCAAGCAGCTCTTTTTTTACCGTTAAGAGCGACACCTAAAGACAGATAAATAGCCTTGTTGATAATCTGCTTATCTTGGCGTACTTTGACGACAATGCAGTCTAAATAGACGATAGGATAGATGCTGCTCAGTGGCTGGTTCTGTCAAGCGGCGATGTCTTCTAAGATGTTATCTGTGACTCTTGAGACAAGAGAGCTTGATATATCGACGTCATAGAGCTCTTTGATGGTTTCGACGATCTCAATGTTGGTTTGGCCTTCAGCGTAAAAGAATATGATTTTGTCATTAAGGCCACTAATACGACTTCGATGCTTACGCACTAGGACAGGTTCAAAAGCGCCTTCACGGCCTCTTGGAGATGAAATCTCAAGATCGCCTGTGTCGCCACGCACTGTCTTTTTAGTGTGACTATTGCGCTTATTAGGCTTGTCTGTCTTCTCATGCTTAGGGTAGCCTAGATGATCTTCCATCTCAGCTTCTAAGGCAGTGTCGATAAAAGATTGTATGAGTTGCTTTTGAAAGTCTTTGATGTCATCAAAGCTGTTCATGCTACCAGCCATCTGCTGGGCTATTTTCTTAAGGTCAGATTGGTTAGTCATTGCTTATTCTCCTGTTAGTGGATTATAAGCAGTTGCACAGTTTTTATGAAACTTCCAGTTACCAATTTTCTTAGTTACAATAGACTTCTTTTGATACATTCAGTTAGCTAAGTCTACTTGTACGGTATCTTCTACATAACTTGCTTTTCTATATGCTTTCAGGTTCCATGTCATTAAGCATTTCTTGAACTGTTTTTTGAGGTGATGTTAGTAACTCATGAACAGTCCCTTGATGTGCTGAATATACTAGTCTAGCCATATCTATGTAGTATTTGTAAGTGGTTTCTAAATCTTCATGCCCCATCTGGTTTTTTAAGGCTTCACCGAAAGCAGCGTAAAGAACCTCTGAAGATTCATTAAGAAGCTTTTCCTTAAAAAATTCAATTGCAAACATTGTTGGCCACCAGTGCCTAGCTTCATAAAAAGTAATTTTTTCTCTAAAATCAGGATAAAACTGTATCGCTTTTAATTTGGCATCATTTGAGCGTCTTGAAATCATCATTGGAGTTATAGGTTTGCCAGATTTGTTCAAAAACAAAACTGAAGGTGGGCAAGCAACACCATGTCTTTCTCGGTATAGTTTTCTTCTTTCATTATAAAAAGGTTTGATATAGGTATTATCTAGTTCTTTTAAATCTTTGAGATTAATGATGACAGTTCGGAGTTTTCTACCTTTTCCAACCACTTTGAATTCTACAGTAGCTTTATCTTTATCCATTTCAGAATAAGGCATAATGCTTTTATTATCTCCATTTCCAATATATGGAAATTGAACCAGTTCTATAGGGCGCATTCCAGTACCAAGTGATAGCTTGAATAATGCAGAATAGACGGAATCAGCATAGGCATCAAGAAGAGCTTTAATCTCTTGATTTGTAATTAGAGATTTTGAAGATTTTTGTCTTCTTTCCTTATCTAAAATGCTTATATTTTTAGCATCTGTGACTTGTTTAGCTTCTTGTTGAATATAATTTAGCATTCTCTTATTTTTGAAATTTGCAATCCAATCTTTATGCTGTACTGAAACATTCGTAATATATCCAGCATTGTGTAGCCACTTAACATAATTTAAAAGAATTCTTGCGTCTTCAAAAATCGTCTTTGAAGTAGGTTTAATAGACTGTTTTTCTACTCGCTTGATTTGGCGATAAATTTGCCATTTTCTGATGTCATGGTTATCAATAAGAACATGATATTTACCAATATCAATACTACTAAACTTGTCCTCTGTAGATAAATATGAATAAAATTGCGATATGATGTTTGCATAACGCCTGGATGTGTTAACTGTCCCATTTGTTTCATTGTAAAGAAATAAATTAGGATGGCTGAGCAATATTTCTTTATCATTATGAAGTAAAGCTTTTAAAATGTAATGCTGAGCATTACTAAGCGTATCAATGCTTTTATACTCAATAAGTATTGTCTTGATTACTATCATTAATCCCCCTGATTGATTCGATATTGGCAAACTGTATCAAAACCATCCTGAACTGAGGGTATGAATGACTTATCAGCTGCTTGTAATTCAAGCTCAGGTACATTTTTGAAAAAGAATTGACGTTGTGTTTTAGTAATTGCTTCTGACTCTGAATAAGGAATATAGATTTTTATCTCTACTTGACAGCTAAGTCTTTTTAAAATTAACTTCAATTCCGATCTTGAATGTATAGGTAGTCTGGTGAATAGATGGAATGTTTCAGAATCGAATACATAACGTTCTACGAATTTTTTAAAACTACATAAATACCTTTCCATGAATAAGATAGTAATAACTTTTCTATTTGCTGAAAGTTTATTCAACTTAGTTATTATATGATCAATTTCGTTATCTTTCTCATCTTCGAAAGTATCAATACCATCCTTATCAATATAATTTCTAAAGATTAATCCGAAATTATCTTCTAAAATTTCAAAGTTAGCAGATGAGAGAGTTATTACAGGCTCAACATTTTGTTTTATATGTTGTTTGCTTAGCTCAATTTGCAAAGTATTTATCTTATTAAGCAGTTTATCATTATGTAAACTTTGTTTCTGCAACTGTAATCTAACAGCGTCTGCATCATACAAAGTAAGATCATTATTCATTAGTGAAGTTGTTATACTATTTTTTATATTAGCTACTTCTTTAATATGCTCTCCTTCAATATTATGAAGCTTGCTCTGCAACTCAATAATTTTTGATTGGTAGGTACATAATAACTGATTAGAAGAAATTTCATCTTCACCCTCAATTAATTCACTTATAGGTTTTTCACCTTTCATATAGGGTTTTAAGTCAGAATAGTATCGGTTAAATGATTGTCTAGATATTTCTACGATTGCGCATATATCTTGTATTTTCAGTTTAACGCTAGGATTCTTGACCTTTTCTTCAACGATAGCGCTAACAATTTTAGATCTGGTTATTACTGAACTCATAATTGTACCACTTTCATTTTAAGAGTCTTTTTGACTCTGTGATGATTCATATCTAATTCTTCTAGGTGCTTTTCATTTGCAGCAAGTTTTTTACGAATCATTTTCCCAGCTTTCTTACCAATGTTATCTGTAGATTCTAAAACACTATGATAAAAGTTAATATTGTCAGAGATAGCTTTCCTTGATTTTTCAATCGCGACACAATATTGACAATCCAACTGACAGTTAGTTACATCAGGACTTAAAAATTGACCCAAATTTTTCTTTCCAATTAGACATGGAGGTAGGTCGTCTTTCTTTATTTCCCCGCTATGAATGCAGTATGTTCCCAATGCAGATCTGTGGATAAACCACATCTCTCCACTAGAAAGTATGTGAGATACATAGTTAATTACTTGAAGTTTAAGTTGTTTACCCACGAATTTTTCTGGAGTCTTAATCATAGCATGTGCAATTTTTTCCGCTGATTTACCAGAATAAGATTCATCTCTAATACTTCTTACTACTTCATGAAAGTCCTTGGTAAAATTCACCTCAATAGCTTCTGCAATAGCATTAACCATAAATGGATTTCTAGCTATATACTTCAGTGTCATTGCATAGCTCTCATGCCCAAATAGCATCCGAATTAAATCGATATTCTTTTCACTTCGATTAATTAATATTTCAGCTATTGTTTTTCTGAACCGATGGTTATGAACTCTTTCTATTCCAGTAAATCGTTTGATCTCATTTGTGATGAGTTTAATCTGTGCATCTGTGAAATTATTTAGAACCTTTCTGCCTTTATTAGACTGAAACAAATAACTTTCCTTATTAAAGTCGGATAAGCTTTTCAAATGCTTGAAAGAAGATACACAGTCACCGATAAAAGAAGGAATCGGAATTACTTCAGTTTCACCTTGATAATTTGAGTCATTGGTCGTTTTAAATCGTGTAATGTTAATCCAGTATTCTCCGTTATTATCAATGTAGATATCATCTAGCATGATTTGTCCAATCTCTCTTGCTCTCATTCCTATAAGAAGACCAACAAAGATAAACAAAGCATTCCTAACGTGATCTAAGGCTATCGCATATTGATTTTTCCATGTATAAGAGTAAGGTTTGCTCCAATTTTCAAGTGTTATTTTCGAGTAAATTCGACTACTAGACATTACGTTTATTTCATGTATTGTGATATTCGTAAGTTTTTCAAATTCTTCATTTGGCTCCCATGAATAGAAAGTAGCACTACTTTTTTTAGCTAAATCTAGTCCACCGAGATAATCACGTACATTTATTAATTCTGGTAATGCACTTTCGAGCCAGAACAGTGAATATTCCATTAATTTTGCTAATTCACTTTCAGAAAATGGTACCCAAGTAGATACTATGCCTTGAAAGTGATTAACAACATCCTTGTGCCTCTTTTTGTTATCAACAGACGTAAAATCAATATCTAGTCTATACTTTTCAGGTATGGATCGTTGACGTGATAGGGATAACCATAATCTGATCATACTAAACATTGAAGAATAATGCCTTGGGGCATCATTATTATTTTTGGCTCTATCAAGAGCTTCATTTAACATGTTTGGAGTAATGCAATCTATATCGGTTCGATCATTTGCTGATAAATGATTATGCTTAAAAACATAGGATATAAAGATATTAAAGAGATTAGAGTAAGATTTAGTGGTGTTGTAACTTTTAATAGTGCCGGAAAGAGAGAAATCTGGAATTGCGTAATATAATAATACTCGTTTTAAACCATTGTATTTTTCGTCTTCTTTGTAAAAATATATTTTTGTAGGGTTTTTGCCAGTAGTGTATTCAAGCAACCAAACATTGTCTCTATATAAAGAGTATTCGGAAATAGGAAAGTCATGGCTAGAATGTTCCCTTAGTTTTACAGAAAGTGAAATAGCAGAGCCAGATGTTTTCCCGCACGTTGTTTCTAAAGAGTGATTACATTCTTTATTAGCAGATTCACCTTCATCTCTCTGTAAAGATTCAATGGTAAAATATCTATCTAGATCAAGCATCATCATCCTCAAAAATAACCTTTAAGTCATTTAGATTTCTAGGTAAAAGCGGTGAATTTTTTCTTTGATATCTTGCTGAATGTTTAATGTGATCATCATCATTCCAGTTATCTAGAATTGACTCGATAATCAGTTTTTCATCATTTAAAATAGAGTGAGACTCAAATGTCTCATTCGTTAAGTCTCTTATATGTAGTAATCTCTCCATCAAATAAGGTACGGAGTCTTCAAAGAGTCGAATTTGTTTGCAGAAAATACAATTTTGAATTGAGTAACATTTTTCACCGTTAGAAATTTCATTTTCTGCCTCAAGCCATGTTGGGTCATATTGATTAGAGCATCCCCATAGAGCGCCTTTTTGTCCAGGTATATGAAAAATCTTTAGCCCTATGTTTGTATTTAGATTTTCATCGTTTTTTGTTCCAACAATACCTTTGAATTTCCTATTTCTAAGTAAAGTAACGATCTCTTCTTGTTCTATTCTTAAACGGTTTTTTCTATCTTGTTTTGCTATGCCAGAATTGTCGTAATATTGATCAGTAGTGTTTTTTGAATTATGTCCTTGAACTAGTCTCACGACTGTCAAAGGAAGATTTTTCCGTTTGATTTGCATCCAAGTGATACGAATTCTCGAAGTAAGATCGCCAATTGCAGAAATTTGCGTTCCATGCTCTTTAATTTCATGTTTGTTAATAAAATGTTTGATTGCGGTTTGGAAGGCTTTGTTTTGAGATATCGAAGTATGTCTTCCTCCTTTGGAAACCCAGTCGGCCCAATATCTAAGACATGTAAATAGAGGGTTTAAATCATCTTTTTGATGATGCATAGGGATATAATCAAATGAATATCTCTCAAGAGGTGCTACAATATTTTTTGCTAATTGAATAATATTGTAGATTGAATATCTATCATCCTTATTGCTTGGAGCTATAAATTCCTTCGAATTACTATAAGGTAGGTTAGAATCTTGGCTTCTATGTTTTTCTGAGAAGATAATGGATTGATTTTCGTTTAAAGCACCAGTTAATACATGCTCATAATTGTTAGGATCAATTGCTAAAACAGTCTCTTTATTCCACCCAGTTTGAAGTGCGAGCATTAAGTAGATTGCAGCAGAATCAATCATAGAAGGGAAATACATTCCTAAAAAAGCATCCCAATTGTCTATTTGGGGGTGCTTATATTTTTTTTGTGAACGGGATATTCGCAAGATCAATAGTTGGATAATATCCTCACACTCTCCTATAGCGATGCAAGAATCAGCCGAATATTTTGCATCAATTTCATCCAGCGTCTTTTGCATTGGATAGCCATTAGCGATTAAGGTTTTTAATCCCCTCAAGACATCAAAATTCCAGTTACTTAAGCCAAATCCTTGCTGTTTTTTTAAATGCAGAGTTGTTTGAGAAGTATTGATTAATGTTTTATCTCTTTCATAAATAGCTCTGAATTTATCAAGTATTTTCGGATCACATTGTTCCATTAACTCCGACAACTCAGTATCTATGCAATCTTTTAATTTTATAGAGAGAGTCTGTATATTAAGTCTAGTAGAAACCTCTCCACTGAGTATCATCTCATACCATGCAAAAACACGTTCTTTAGTCATGGGTGGGAATATTTCTGAATGAGCTTCAGCTAATGTATATGGCTCTGCCTTATTAACCTTTTCAATAAAATTAATTTTTTCGTAGAGGCGATCTACTTCTGATTTTAAAGCTTGTGTCAAATCGTCATAACAAATTTTATCTAATGGTTCTGTTGGCTTGTTTTTGCTTTTAAAAGCTGTAACATTGGGTAATGAAGGGATTGGTATTAACTTTGTTTTTTCAGAAAAATCAATAATTGCAGCTTTCAGTTTTGATGGGATCTCTAGGTTTATTTTGTTTTTTTGGCAATATCTGATATAGGCTCTAAATGCTTCAGAGTGTACTTTTGAAAGAGAGTCTACTTTAAGCTTATTAGGTTGTTTTTCGTTATACTTATTTATGAATACAAAAAACGTTTCAATTGCTTGATTCAGAATATACGCTGACGTATTGACCCTATCCTTAGAGTGAAAAAGGAATAACCTGTGAAGCTCAAGGCATAATTCATTATCAAGTTCAAAGCCTGAAATACTCAAATATCTTGCTTTAATAACATGACCAGAGGATGTTTCAACAGATATAACATTCCGAATATCTCTTTCATTCACGATTAGTCTTTCCCCATTCTTTTTCAATGATTAGTTCTAAATCCATTAAGGAACCATTATTGTTAATGACAATGTCTCCTTGTTTTATTTCTATTCCTCTTTCAGAGGAGTGACTTATAACTTTTGCTGCATTGTCTCGCTTAACGTGCCATATATTGCCGTTGTGAGACCGTATGAAGTCAGCCTCATTCTCAAATCTAACATCTTTGATTACAACAATTTTGTCTTTTCCATAAGCAGGAATTTCCCTTGAAGGGAGAGTCAAAGGTATTTCTGATCTTAATAAGCGATAGTTACTGAATTCTAAGTAAGCATGGCTATAGAGAAATTCAATCATTTGATTTGGTGTCATATCCCAATAGTTATGATTATTCTCTAGTAATAAAGGATTCCATGCTTCTTCTTGAGTAATCCCAAAAATAGCTTGCGCAGCCAACCTGAAAGGGGCTTTGGGGTCGGTAAAGTCAATTCGCAATTTATCAAATTTATTGGTTTCATTTTGGTTAAATGCCAAGTTTGCTCTTAATAACCAATGATCAGAATCCAATTCTCTAAGCCAATCAGTTCCAACCGTTTGAAAAATTTTTCTAGGTGACCATCCCCAATGAGGGATTATTTTCTCTTTAAGATCATCATCCCAAGTTTCGGCATCGGTTAGCCCAAATAATATTTGGCATCCAATTTTTAACGGGTCGGCTAAGGCATATGTAGTTACATCTTCATGTTTTAATAATATAGAAGCTACTGTGTCTTTACCTGATCTAGCTATAGCTGCAATTCCAATTACTTTAGTCATTCTTAATTTACTTCCCATCACCTAAGCTTAATTTCTATAAAAACATCTCTTATTAAGCTATATTGTTTTAGACTTTAAATAAGGTTGTTTGTTTTATAGCACATTAGTAGTTTACATTATAGTATATACGGATATAAAGCTTATTAGTTTACAAATTGTTAGAACGGAAGACAAGACTCGACCATTGCGTATCAAGGTTACGGGCGCGCACATGGTGACGATGTCATGCGTGCCAAGATTGATACGCTTATCAATCAGTTTGTTCCACAATTACCAGATTTGACATTATGGTTGGATTTGCCTGTATTAGAGGGTATGGCGCGCGCCAATAAACGTAGCGCTGCCGATCGGTTCGAGCAACAGGCTACTGAGTTTTTTACTTGGGTACATAAAGGATTTAGCACCCTTGCTAGCGAGTACCCTGCGCGTATACAGCGTATTGATGCGTCAGGTAGTACCGATGAAGTTAGCGCGCGCGTGTGGCAAACGGTGCAAGATACGTTAGCTATAGTTAGAGCGTGTCCTCAATCTGAATAAAAGCGATTAAATGGGCTAAAAATAGCTAAATCTTGCCAAACTACGTCAAATAGCTAGTCAATATCTCGATATTATCTGCACTATTTTCCTTATTTGGCTGCCATTTATCTTATTTTTATCACCATTTTCAGATTGAGGACACGGCCTAATTTACTGCTTGCTTGCTTGCTTGCTTGCGCAGACAGAGGCTACAAAACACGCATTAAAAAATACACATACCAGCAGTACCATCGCGTTTTTATCATTTAGCATAATAGGTTATTTTTAAAAGGTGTCATCACACAAAAGCCCCAGCATAATGCTAGGGCTTTTGTATTTTATAAATTATTAAAACGATCGCTAATAGAGCGACAGTTATTACTTATCCGCGTTTTTATCTGAGCTGTCAGGGTCATTATTTTTCGTGACATCGATGTCAGAGGCGGCGTTATCTTGACTAGAGTCAGGTAAACGATTGGGGTCAAGCGATCCCTTTTTATTTTTAGGGGCACTGCCATTACCATTTTTGCTACTATTGATAGAAGCCTTGGTTTTCGACGTTGCTGTCGAGTTTGCAGACATAACGCCTTTATTCACCGTCTCAGCAGATAGATTTTTTGGCTCTGTCGCTTGGTCATTGGCTGTCTTTGAGGTGCTCGATAAAGACTCTGAGCGACTGCTGGGCTTAGTCGATGAATCGCCAGCGGCATTTTGCTCAGTATTTTTCTCGCTACCCACGACAGATTCTGGCTGCCCTATATTATCACTGACATTTTCTTCGTTTAACTCTTTTTCTTTACGCTTTTCAGGCGCTTTTGAGCCGGACTCAAAATTCGCGTCTGCTGCCATGCGCGCTTGCTCTTGCTTGGGCGTGACGTCTACTGGCTTTGGCTGCACCTCATCTTCTACCACCAATGAGATAAGCTTGCGATCACGCGGTACAATGCCATCAAATTTATCCGTAATGACGTGTAGCGTGCCTTCTTTGTCGATGGTATAAAGCGGGACAAACTGCTTGTTGTCGGCTTTATACTGCTCAAAACTGTAGCTATCTGTGATATTGGTGATTTTGATGCGCGCCTTTTTTGACAGCATACTGGCAAGCTTGGTATAAGTTGCATCTTTGCCAAATAGCCACTGTGAGTGAAAGTTTGACTGCTTGTCCTCACGCTCGCTTCTGACTTTTTCGTCACTGAACTTTAAACGATACAATTTGCGCTCGCCAAATTCATGACGATAATGAATCTCAGACAAGGTGTTCATCTCTTTATCCATACTCATGGCAAACAGACGGCCAATACCGATAAGGTCAAGATGATGATCCGCATGGTCAGAGATGGGATTGCCAAAATAAGTACGCAGGCCGCTCATACGTGCGCGAGCAATATTGGTATAGTTATTGTGCGCGACGATGACATCAAATCCCTGATCTTTTAGAGAAGTGGCTATGAGAAGGGCAATTGGATTTGAGCCGACGATAAGAATACCATTGGTTTCAGGTTCCCGTACCCCCAGCATATTGCCGACGATTTTTGCACCCAGACCCTGAATCATCACTGTGCCGATGATGACCATAAATACTAAGGGCACCAGTAACTCAACCCCTTGAATATCATACTCTTGCAGACGAATAGCAAACAATGATGAGATGGCAGCCGCGACGATACCGCGAGGTCCAATCCAGCTAATCATCAGCTTTTCACTGGTTTTGAGGTTGGAGCCGATAGATGAGGCCCATACTGATAATGGGCGTGCCACAAACATAACCACAGCAAGTAACACCAAGCCTGCGAAACCAACACTCAGTAAGCTTGCCAGCTCCACACGAGCGGCTAAAATAATGAAGAGTACAGAAATCAGCAGAATGGTTAATGATTCATTGAACTCTAAAATCGTATCGCGTGGGAACTTAGGCCAGTTTGCCAAAGCAACGCCCAATACGGTAACGGTTAATAGGCCAGATTCATGCTCCAAATGATTCGATACAGAAAATAATACCAGCACAAAAGCGAGTGTAAACACATTGCGCAAAAACTCAGGAATCATATGGCGGCGCATAAGGAAGGCCAGTACCCAAGCACCCGCCATACCAAGCGCCGTCGCCAATATCACAATTTTGGCAAACAGTAAGATACTGCTGGCTTCGCCGCCTGAGATGATATATTCATAGACCAATACCACCGCGATTGCGCCGATTGGGTCAATGATAATACCTTCCCATTTTAGGATATTGGATATGGTTTTATTGGGGCGCACACTACGCAGTAGCGGCATAATCACGGTTGGACCTGTGACGCACACCAGCGCACCAAACAACAACGCAATCAGCGGATCGACATCAAATAATAAATAAGTCGATAACGCGACGATAGCGATGGTGATAAGCACACCAACCGATACCAGCATTTGCACAACGGTACCGTGTTGTTTAATCTCATCAAACTCTAAAGTCAGCGAGCCTTCAAATAAGATAATCGCCACACCCAAAGAGATGAACGGAAACATGAGTTCCCCTAACACCAAGTCAGGATCGAAAACACCCAGCACGGGTCCAACGACAATGCCAATTAGTAATAAAAATAAAATGGATGGTTGCTTTAAATACCAAGCCAACCATTGGGCGGCAATGCCAATCCCAACCACGCCGGATAATAATAGGGCGGTATCCATAAGTTGATCCTTTTATAATCTTGTCATATTTTATGTCTATCAATAGCTTTTATAGAAATAACTGTGACAGCCACTTTAATCAGTAAGTAGATGCCAATCTCTACAGCGTCTGAACGACAACAATGAGAGCCATTATGGATCACAACATGAGCTAGATATGATATATATTATAAAGTACAGTCAACATCCTATAAATCTGCTACATCGTCAGCCCCGCTTGATGTACTACTTGTACTATCTGTACGTGGCTTACTTGTATCGAAATTATTTGGATTCGACTATAGTAAAGACAAAAGCATTCTTTGAGACATAAGCCACTTTAGAAATGCAAAAGATGAAAAATAAGAGTGATGATGGTCACTTTGATAAATTCACTATTAGTAAATTTAACGTTTGTTTCTTCGGAAATTATTTGGTTGCTATCATAACATGATTTTATTTCTTACCTATCAGGACTGGACTGATCACGATACTATCCACCAGTCATGAAGTTGTGCCACGTCATTATGAAATAACACTGCTGTAGGTTATCCTAGCGATACTTTGTAATGAATGTGCTTATTTTTTTAGGCTCAACTATATAGAAACATTAATAATCGATAGTATAAAGTTATAAAAGCATTAAAACATGGATATAGGTAGGCGGGTAATAGTAAACTGACCAATAGCCATTAAAAGCACACTCTATAAAAACACCTTGTCTCATATAACGCACTGCTGACAACCAATAAAGCTTGAACCCTAACAATAATAATTGACCATCATACAGAGGACGATATGCCTAATAATATGTTTAAATCGCAATCTAAGTTTAGGATGCAGCATTGGTTACAGCGTAGTGCGCTGGCGCTCGCTGTCAGTACCGCGATGATTGCTGGTATTACTGCCACGGCAATGACTACGGCACAAGCAGCGGTGACCACTGCGGACTTCTCTGATTTGGTACAGCAAGTGACACCAGCGATCGCCCGTGTGAATGTCACAAAAACGGTCAGTGAAGCCGAACTGGCCAAGGCGCAAACTGCTGAATTGCTGAGGCAGTTCTTTGGTGATCGTCTACGTATTCCTGATCAGGCGACCACACCAGCGATTGAGCATGCGTATGGGACTGGCTTTTTTGTCACATCCGATGGCTATATGTTGACCAACCATCATGTGATAGACGGCGCTGATAAAATTACGGTCACGCTCAACGATAGAACGGAGCTTGATGCAACCTTGGTTGGTAGTGATGAGCGCTCAGATGTAGCTGTCCTTAAAATTGCAGGCAGTCAGTTTCCCGCATTGCCTATCGGTGATTCAAATGCTTTGAAAGTGGGGGAGCCAGTATTAGCAATCGGTTCACCGTTTGGTTTTGATTATTCAGCATCCGCTGGTATTGTCAGTGCCAAGTCTCGCAGCTTTTCGCGTGAGACCAGTGTGCCATTTATCCAAACCGATGTCGCACTAAACCCTGGTAACTCAGGTGGCCCGCTATTTAATCAGCGGGGCGAGGTCATCGGTATTAACTCGCGTATCTTTAGTGGTACTGGTGGATATATGGGTCTGTCGTTCTCTATTCCGATTGATGCTGCAATGGATATTTATGAGCAGCTAAAAACAGATGGAGAAGTGGTGCGTGCTTATTTGGGCGTTTATCCACAAGATATCGATCGCAATTTGGCTGAAGCTTATAATTTGGCTCGTCCGCAAGGCGCTCTGCTGACCCGCGTATCGCCAGACTCACCAGCACAAAAAGCGGGGCTGAAGGCTGGCGATATTATTCTACAGTATAACAATGTGCAGATTATGCGCGCCTCAGATTTGTTAAACCTACTCAATCGTGCCAAACCTAACGACACATTTCGCACGCAGATTCAGCGTGATGGTAAGCAGATGATCGTTAACGGCATGCTGGCTTACGCGCCAAGCGACGTCAGAGCACAAAGCGGTGATCAGCAGAATAATGAGGTGCAGTTGGGTTTGCGTCTACGTAATTTGACTGCCGATGAGCAAGCAGAAGTCGCCCCAGACAACAAATCGGGCATCTTAGTGACCACGGTTGATCCGACTGGTTTGGCAGCACGCTCGGGTATCTTGGCAGGGGATGTAATTACCAACTTCCACCAAAAGCCGATTAAAAAAGTGACGGATTTTTCAAGCGCCATCTCATCATTACCTAAAACAGGTGTGGTGACTATTGAGGTACTGCGTCAAGGTATCCCTGCCATCATTGGTCTACGTATTGAATAAACACTGATATGACCGCCTGCGCTGACATCACAAATAGCATAACTGTCAGCGTTGATAATTATACTTGTCTATCATAGAGCTCGACCTCTATAATGGCTGATTTTTTTATCAAATGACTCAAAATGACCGAACAATGTCATTAACTTATCCCATGAGTGATATATTTATCGCTCAAGACGCTTTAATATAGGGTAAACCGTCGATAGGTTTATACCCTTACATAAACATCAGGTAATTATGACTGACCACACTTTTTATACGCTAAGTATCTTTACGGCAGCAGCATTGCTAGCGTACATTTTACTGTGGTCAGGGTTACAGACATTCAACGCCAATCCTACCAACCGTTTTATGCGCATCTGGTTTAAGCTGATGCTATATTATGCCGCTTATACGATGCCAGTTTGGGCAATAATGTTGGTGATAGGTTGGTCAGAATATGAGCTACCGATGCTGGCGCCGTTCTCAATGCCGCTCGTACTACTGGCTGTATTGTCCATGGCGCTCTACTTTCATACAGTGATTGTACAGCCCAATCGGTTACGCTTAGAACATCATGCGGTTGACTTGGATTTGTCTACACCGCTTACAGTTGCTGTATTGGCTGATTTGCGTATTGGATTATATAGCGGTAAGCCTCGTCATATTCGTAAGCTTGTCGCCACCATTAACGCATTATCAGCAGATGCAGTGCTGATTACTGGCGATTGGCTGTATTATCCAAGCGCGGATTTGGTTGGGCAGATTATGCTGTTTAAAGGGCTAAACAAACCCGTTTATACAGTGATGAGTATCTCAGATTTGCGCTATCAGTCGATGAACACAAACAAGCAAGGCCAACCACTATTAGAAGATACGTTAGCCAGTGCCTTTGATATACTTGATATCAGTTATATTGGCCAGCAATGCACCTCTTTGCCACTAAAATGTGTGAAAAATAAAGAGGGTCAATCAGTAGCGAATCAATCAAGCCATAGAGATGATGCTCAACCTAGTATCAGGCAGAAGCGCTTAGCAGACAGTTCAGCGGTAGCAGTGCTTTGCGGCTGGCAAGACACGCCTAGGCAACTTACAAATATCGCTGATAAAGCAGCGCTGGGTGCTGAAATCGCTAAAGCCACTAAGCCGGTCATTATTCTAGCGTCACGATTCGATAGTATTAGCCATTTGCCAAAAACCTTACAACCACGACCTTTATTGATCACAGGTGCGGCAAAAGCAATTCAAAAAAATATACGGTTGGCACAAAAACAGAAAGATATCGAGCGTCATAACGAGCGAGCAACGTTGTTAAACAATAGCCGTATGGGTAAGCAGCGCGGCTTATATCAGTATGGTAGTGCCCAGATATTTGTGAGTAGCGGTATTGGTACGCGAGGATTGCCTTTTCGCTTGTATCGTCCCACTATCGATGTGTTGACAATTCGTTAATAATATCTGAAAGTCTTATCAGCGCTTATTTATATTGCCAACTACTGGTTAAGTAATGACGCTATTAATGATAGGGTTTGAGCTTGGCATCTACAATGTTTAGAGAGAAAAGACACTGTTGATTTGGCGTTGAATGATTATATGGAACGTTAATTGTTTGATAGCGGTCAAATCAAAATATGCTACACTAGCAGTCGTTTTTATTATTAAATGTTTATTCTTTCATAGACATTATTAGTCATTGGCAAAAATAACGTCAATACTGATTTGAGTGTTTAAATTTTATAATATAAATGCTCTAATAATAGCCAAACAGACAGCATTAATATCAAGCAATATGCTTATTAGTTATTAGTTATTAGTTATTAGTTATTAGTTATTAGTTATTAGTTATTAGTTATTAGTGTCTATTTTTACACATATTATGAGTGTAGGAACAGACATAAAGATTGATACTGGCAAACGACCTATCATGTGACAGCTTTGAAAAAAGCTAGGATAATACAACAGTAAGGCACAGTTATGAGCACAGCATACGACGAGATTAAAACCCGACTACAAGGCTCAATGGTAGCTTTGGTAACGCCCATGCACCCTGACGGCAAGGTCGATTATAAACGTCTGTCTGATCTCATAGACTGGCAAATTGAGCAAGGCACGCATTGTCTTGTGGCGGTTGGCACGACTGGTGAGTCAGCGACATTGTCGATGCAAGAGCATAGTGATGTTATTCGTTATTTTGTGAAGCACGTTAACGGTCGAGTGCCAGTGATTGCTGGTACAGGCGCAAACAATACCAGTGAAGCGATTAAGCTGACGCAAGATGCGGCAGATGCGGGTGCGGACTGCGCATTGTTGGTTGCGCCTTATTACAATAAGCCGCCGCAAGAAGGCTTGTACCAACATTATAAAGCCATCGCCAAAGCCGTAAATATCCCGCAGATGCTCTATAATGTGCCTGGGCGTACGGTGGTTGATATCGCTCAAGAAACGGTCGAGCGCTTAGCTGATATCGATAATATCGTTGCGATTAAAGATGCTACTGGCTCTGTTATCCGCGGTGAACAATTGATCAAAGCCGTTGGTGATAGAATAGTCGTGCTATCGGGCGATGACGGTACGGCGCTGGAACTAATGAAAGTGGGCGGTCAAGGTAATATCTCAGTGACAGCCAATGTTGCTCCAAAAGCCATGAGCGAAACTTTCGCTGCAGGTTTGCGTGGCGATTTTGACGCGGCAAATAAAATACATGATATTGTCAAACACTTGCACCGTGACTTATTTCTCGAATCAAGTCCTATCCCAGCGAAGTATGCCCTACATAAAATGGGTATGATAGACAATGGCATTCGCCTGCCACTAGTATGGCTGGCTGAACAACATCACGCCACTCTTGATGACGCTTTATTGCGTGCAAAAATAATGTAGCTGCATGAAAAACAATATAATTTCGTACGAGACGACGATGGATTCGTGCAAAATTATTATAGCAATACAACGATTAATAGCAATACAACGACTAAATGCTAAGTCGGTTGGTAATAACATGACTTAGCAAAATTTTATAAGATTTAGTAAAAACGATAAGCCAATTGTTCAAATGAGCAATCACTGCTAACCCAGAGAGATAACATGATGAAAACATCATCAATAACTGCAAAGATATTCCCTGCAATGCTGACCTTAATTATGGGAAGCACCCTAGTATTAAGCGGCTGCCAAGCAACTAAAGATTTACTTGGTAAGCGTGACAATGGCAGCTTAGAGTATCAACAAAGCAAAAAACTTGCGCCAGTAGAGCTAAAAGCTGACCAAGAAACGGCGCCCTTTGTCCCTTTGTATCCAACTCCTAGTGCTGGTGCAAATACACTCACACTGCAAAACGAATCAGGCAGCCAGTACAAACTGCCAAAGCCTCAACGTGTTGTCAGTAGTCCTTCAGAGTAACCCTATTTCCCCATTTATACCGCTGGCTTGTTATTACGATTAATTTGAATACAATTAATTCAGTCGTATAAGACTCAGCGGTCGCTGCGCGTTTTTACCACATAAGCTTGAACGAACAGGAACTCCAATAATGCAAAAGCAAAAACTGCTGTATAAAGGCAAAGCCAAATCTGTCTATGAAACAGAAGACAATGATCTTTTGATTTTACATTTCCGTGACGATACCTCAGCGCTTGATGGTAAGCGTATCGAACAATTAGCCCGAAAAGGCGTCGTTAATAACCGCTTTAACGCTTTTATTATGCAAAAGTTGGCTGACGCTGGTATCGAAACGCATTTCGAAAAACAGCTGTCTGAAGACGAAGTTTTGGTCAAGCGTTTAGAGATGATTCCAGTTGAGTGCGTTGTCCGTAACTTTGCGGCAGGCAGCTTGGTTCGTCGGTTGGGCTTAGAAGAAGGTCAAGCACTGACCCCATCTACTTATGAGCTTTTTTATAAAGATGATGCGCTTGGTGATCCAATGGTAAACGCCTCACTTTCTGTGTCTCTTGGCTGGGCAACTGACGCACAATTGGCAAGAATGAAAGAGCTGACGTATCAAGTGAATGATGTATTAAAAGCATTGTTTGATGCAGGTGATTTGATATTGGTCGATTTTAAGCTAGAGTTTGGTGTATTCCATGGCCGCATCGTTTTGGGTGATGAGTTCTCACCAGATGGTTGCCGTATTTGGGACAAAACCACCAAAAAGAAACTAGACAAAGACCGTTTCCGTCAGTCATTGGGTGATGTGATCGAAGCTTACGAAGAAGTGGCTAACCGTATTGGCGTGCCTTTAAGCTAAATGATCTAACTAAGCTTCTAAAATAAAAAAAACTGAGCCATGTGCTCAGTTTTTTTATGCAAAAAATTACTGAATCGTTATGAAATACGCACGAGGAATGTGACTGACTATTCTTATAATAAAGCTTATTTACTCAAATTATTTACTTAAATAGAAGGCTTAGCTTCTATGCTCAAACCTACAATACCTAAATCGAGAGCATCTAAATTGGAAAAGCCTGAATCGACATCAACCGTTTTAGATCCAATATGGTTTACTCGTCCAACTTGTGTGGTCGCTGCTGATTTGGTCGGTAAGGTGCTTTGCAGAAAGCTGATAGATACTGATGGCACGGTGAAAGTATTGCGCATGCGCATCTCAGAAACCGAAGCTTATATTGGAGAAGAGGATCCTGCTTGTCACTCGCATGCGGGCACTCGGACGCCGCGCACTGAAATTATGTACGAGCAAGGTGGGGTATTCTATGTTTATTTGACCTATGGCATTCATCATATGCTCAACGTAATCAGTGGCCCTCTAGAATCACCTGAGTCGGTGTTGATTCGTGCTGGATTCTTAACAGAGGATAGCGATCGCTTGATTGAAGAACAACAACTGAGTCCAGACAAGCAGCTTACCCATCCCAAGCAATTTGCAGGTCCTGGCAAACTGACTAAGCAATTACAGATTGATCGCCAATTATATGGCAAATTCATCGTTCCTGAGTCAGGAGTTTGGATAAAAGATGATGGTTGCGCGCCGCCAGTATCGTTGCGTCCACGTATTGGTATTGATTATGCTGGGGATGCCAAAGATTGGTTACTGCGCTATATATGGACGGCGCATCCCTCTTTATCCAAAAAATAGCGGTGCTCAAATAATAACATTAGCCAAAAATAGTAAAATCGTTCCACTATAAAGTAGATACAGTGTTACTGGGGTGAATTTTGCGTAGCCTTTGGCAGTAACGGCACAGCAAGCAAGGAAAATTTATCTCAGTAGCGCGTGATAATAGCTGTATCTCTTTTATCTAGGACTGACTATAGTATTGCTGAGTGTCCAACTTTACTTTTAGCTGGTTTGACGAGGGCATTATATGTATAAGCTGACGGTTTTTATCCCCAATGATGCACTCGATACGGTGAAGTCAGCTTTGTTCGCCGCTGGTGCAGGAAAGATTGGCAATTATGAGCAATGTTGTTGGCAAGTACGGGGTATGGGGCAATTTAGGCCATTAGCAGGTAGCAAACCACATATCGGAGCGCAGGATCGACTCGAAGAAGTTGACGAATGGCGAGTTGAGATGGTCGTTGATGAACCAATGATTCATGCTGTTATCGCTGCGTTAAAACGAGCACATCCTTATGAGATGCCCGCTTATGATGTGATAAAGGTCTTAGATTTTTAAGGTTGCCTATACTTATTAAGATTACCAGTATTTCTAATAAAATAAAAAAAAGCCAAATATACCAAGGGCTGGTTTATTTGACCAAGAACATCACAAAGCTCGTGATGTCAAAACTTATATATCGTTAAAAAACAATAAAAACGCGACATTAATGCTGGAATGAATTTTTTGAAGCCTCTGTCTGCAACGACGCAGCAAGCGAGGAAAATTTATACCAGTAGTATCTGACGATTGATGGCTGATAATGCCATTCTCTTTAAGTATTAGTGATTTTTATAATGCTTATTGTTGTTATGTTTGCCATTATTATTGTGCTTGCCGTTATTTCTGTGTTTATCTTGCTTATGATGGTCTTTTTTATATCTATTATTTTGCTCTTTGTTAGACCAAGACGTTTTATTTGAGCTAATGAGTCTGAGGCTAGGATAAGTATATTTCAGCTCGTAAGGCTGGTTATTCTTTTTGGCATAAGCTGTGAGGACGCGATCACCACGGTAGTTATCAGATTTGATATCCATCACCTGATAGCCTTGACGGCGTAAGTCTTGACGCAGCTGTTGTTGGGCGCGATTGTAATTAGCATTGCTATTGCCATTATTACTATTATTATCGCGATATATCGGTCGATTGTCATAGCCTGAACCTGCAACCGTACAACCAACTGTAGTGCCCAATAAAACAGCCACAAGGCCAGTAGATATAACGGTTTTAAACGAGAAAGCCTTTAAAATGTTCATAATTCAATATCCTATTATATTTACAAACTTCTCGTTACTGTCGTCGATGATGGCAGCTGAAAGAGTTAGGCACTTTGTGAGTTTTGGCATGATTGGGTTTGTACCATATCTACGCGATTACGTTTTAAAAAATAATTAGTTTAAGAATCATTCATTCTTTAAAACGTATCATAAATTATTTGGAAATATCTTCTTACATTATCTATATTAAGCGACAAAGCTTGATAGTACGTGTCTTGTGCGTTAATGAGTTGTAATTTTTTTTGAGTAATATGCATTTTGTAAGCATATGCTTACACGCAATGACGCTTACGCGACTTAACATCGGGTTAAGATAAAGGCATTATAGTCATACGGCATTAGGGAATGTGACTCAAGGATTGAGTTGACCGCATTAAGGATAATGATTCATTTACTAGCATCAGGATGATAAAAGTAAGTGAAGCAAGGACACATAACCTTTGCTGATAGATAGCAGTAGTGAATATTGCTAAACGTAGTAAAAAGGGTAGGATGCCCAGTGTCACAATATACTGCATATTATGCAAGGATGCATAGGAAACAGTCGTGATAGGTAACATGGATCGTTAACAATAAAACCGCATAACAATTAATTGCTATGCGGTTTTATCGTGTCTGGGTGTTAAGTCTATAGGCTCTTTTATGACATTTTTTACCAAACAACTTATGCTATGAGTCTATATTTTTTCGTTAAACAATAAAAAACCGCATAGAAGTCTATACGGTTTTTTATTGTTTAACGGTTATAGAGTGCGAGTTATAAATAATTAGTATTTATTTTCAGCGCGCCAATCATCGACTGCACGTTCAGCGTCTTCTTTATTGTGACCATAACGTTCTTGGACTTTACCTACTAGTTTGTCGCGACTGCCTTCAACATGCAATAGATCATCATCAGTAAGATCCGCCCATTTTTGTTTCACTGAGCCTTTCATCTGATTCCAGTCACCTTTTAGCGTATGTTCGTTCATTATTATATTCCTTATTTTATTATTAAATGATTGTTAAGACAATTTTTCCATCTGTCTTTAATTAACAGTTTACTCAGTAGCTTTGTCAGCCAGCTGATAACACTTAATATAAGCGTCCAAAATTGCCTTGTCTGTATGTGCAATGTTTATAGTGTTGCGTTACTATAAAAATCGGCATGGTTGTGTTATGAGTCGCTTGTTTGTGTAATAACTGATGAGTGTTATCAGCGAGATACGTAAACAGAGCCGATGAATTTGGCAGAGATTTCTGACGCTGTGTGAGAGAAAAAGCATTATTTTTATTACAACGATAATGATTAAAAACTTAGTGATAGACATATCAGATAAATGACTATAGGCTTATAGTTGAAACAGTCATCGTCTTTAAATTGAACCGACTATAAGCTTAGGGTAGATTAATGGTAAGTTCTTCCAAAACAGTAACTCTTACAAATGAGATGGTTGAGGCGCCAGTAGAATCAAAGCGTGAGCTGGCAAAAGCCAAAACGCGTCGTGCCTTGTTAAAAAGCGCGTTAAAGTTATACAGCTTGGAAGGCGCTTGCGGCATGAGCATGAACAAAATCGCAAAAGGCGCGGGTATTGCACAGCCAAGCTTCTATAATCATTTCGCTAGCTTAGATGAGTTACAAAATGAGTTGAGCGAGCAGCTCAAACACAATTATCTCTCACCCATGCGCAGCGCTTGGATAACTATGTTAAAAGATTATGCAACGCTGACGCACGAGCAATTTAATGAACGTTGTCAGTACTGCTTGACCGTGATTTTTGATGCTGCATTCCAAAATATTGACTTGTTCCAACGATTAATCGAGGATAGCATACGCGATCATCCACAGACGGCAAATCAATACAGGTCAAACGATGCCTCACTCTCTAACCACTCAGAAAATAAAGGTTTGGGACGGCTGATTGGTGAGATAAAAGAAGAGTGGGCAGCGATATTTATTCAGGGATTAGTGTCAGCCGAACACCTCATTGACCGGTCTGAGATAAATCTATGTGTCGATGTTGCCACTGCACAAGTACATGAGCTGATACTGGGCTGTCATCAATTGCGTTATTCACGTCAGCAAGCAGTAGCTATATTGTGCAAAAATTTTGATGCGCTTTTCAGGAGCTTTTCTCAAGCGCGTTGCTAAGATTGAGTAAAGAATAAGAAACTAACTCTTAAGCTCATGATTTGATAATCACTAGTCTTATCGCTGGCTAGTTATAGAGATTATTAAAGAAACTGTTGTCATAAAATCGCTAAAAATGGAATTTATATAGTGGGAACGATAGTAAATAAATAATAGGGAGCGCAATCATGAGTAGTGAACCAGTCAAGGATAATGAACAAACACACTTTAGAACCTGCAATTTATGCGAGGCGATGTGCGGTATCGTCATCAAGCATGATGGCAAAAAAGTACTATCGATTAAAGGTGATAAAGACGATCCATTTTCGCAAGGCTACATTTGCCCAAAAGCGACTGCCTTGCAAGATTTACATGAAGACGCTGATCGCTTGCGCGCTCCTGTAGAGAGAACGGCTAATGGCTGGAAAGAAATTAGCTGGACGGACGCGCTGGACAAAGTGGCAGCAGGCATCGAATCTGTTCAACAAAAATACGGACAAAATGCGTTTGGGGTGTATTTGGGTAACCCTAACGTCCATAACATGGGCGGCATGTTGACGATCAAGCATTTATTACACAGTATAAAGACGCGCAGTCGTTTTTCTGCGACTTCTATTGACCAGTTGCCGCATCACATCGTGAGTATGCATTTATTTGGGCATATGCTACGCATCCCTGTCCCTGATGTGAATCACACCCAATACATGCTCATCATTGGTGGTAATCCGCTGGCCTCTAACGGCAGTATTATGACAGCGCCAAATATGCGCCAAAAACTAAAAGACATCAAAGCTCGCGATGGCAAAGTGGTGGTGATTGATCCAAGGCGCACCGAAACGGCAGATATCGCCAGCGAACATCACTTTATTCGCCCAGCGAAAGACGTTTTACTATTACTGGCTATGCTCAATGAAATTTATGCACAAGGTTATGCGCGAGTGGATAGCAGAGCCGCAGCGTTAGCGCCAGAGATTGACCGTATTGCTTCATTTGCTGAAGAATACACGCCTGAGTCCGTCGCAGATATTACGGGTATTACCGCCGCTGAAATAAAACGCATTGTCAAAGAGTTTTGTGAAGCCGAAAGCTCAGTCTGTTATGGCCGTATGGGTATATCGGTGCAAGAATTTGGTTTGTTAAGCCAGTATCTGTCTATGGTCATCAATATTGTGACAGGACGCTTGGATGAAGTAGGCGGATTGATGTTCCCCAATCCTGCCGTCGATGTTGTGAATAGCTCCGGTCCTGGCTATTTGGGCAAACGTCATAGCCGTGTGAGTAATCTGCCTGACTTTAATGGCGAGTATCCCGTGGTTGCGATGGCAGATGAGATGTTGGTAGAAGGCGAGGGACAATTGAAAGGTTTTATGAGTGTCGCGGGTAATCCTGTCCTGAGCACGCCCAATGGCGAAAAATTGGATGAAGCCTTGGCAAACTTAGATTTTATGGTTTCATTGGATTATTTTGTGACCGAGACCAGTCGTCATGCCAATATCATTTTGCCACCCGTCTCGCCACTTGAGCGCGATCATTACGACGTCACGTTTAATGGCTTTGCCGTACACAATGTAGCCAAGTACTCGCCGGCATTATTTAGCAAAAACGACAGCGAAAAGCACGACTGGGAGATTTATTTAGAATTGGCCAATCGTTTGGATAAAGACGCGTCAGAAGCGACGCAAAAAGAACGTGCAGCGACAAAAGCATTTGGACCCAAGTTTTTACTCGGACAAGCTCTCAAATATGGGCCTTACAAAGATGTCACATTGGACGCGCTGATAGACAATCCACACGGTATAGATTTGGGACCATTGCACAGCATGTTGCCAGAGGCTATTAAGCACACGGACAAGCAGATTCATCTCAATGTTGACTTTTATCAGGCAGATTTGGCGCGTGTCAAAGCAATGAGGCAACAATACGATCATAATGAGATTTTGCTCATTGGTCGTCGTCATGTACGCAGCAACAATTCGTGGCTGCACAACAGCCATCGACTGGTAAAAGGTAAGCCTCGCTGTACGTTAATGCTACATCCAGAAACGGCCAAGGAGTACGGTATCGAGGATGGTCAGCAGGTGAAGGTGACCTCACGTGTCGGTAGCGTTACTATCATCGCGGAAGTGACTGACGAGCTTATGCCGCGGGTTGTGAGTATTCCGCATGGTTGGGGTCATGGTCGCAAAGGCGTGAAACAAAAAATTGCTCAGGCACATGCGGGCGTCAGTGTGAATGATTTGACGGACGATACACTTATCGATACGTTAAGTGGTAATGCGGCCGTCAATGGCGTGCCAGTACAGTTAGAGGCAATCGCGCCAGCAGCGCTTGATTTGAACACTATTGATTCCAACCCTGAATCCAGTAGCGCTGCATAAAGTAATTCTAGACTAAAATTTTCAACTTGAATAAGAAGGGCGCTCATATACTTACATAGAGCGCCTTTTTTATGTTGTTATACCAACAAAATCAAAGTCAACTATTGGCGTCTCACCCTGTATCAGCAAGCTAAGCGCTTTTGCTGACCCGCATGCATGTGTCCAACCAAGCGTGCCATGACCAGTATTGAGCCATAAATTATCAAAAGTGGCATCCACGTTATGGCTACCGTGACGGACTTGACCCATATGCGCCCGTCCGATTAAGGGCACATTGGAGGGAGTCATAGGACGTAGCCCTGTCCAATATTGCACAGAACTTGCGACGATCCCTTTGGGGAATAATTGCTGTACACGTTTGGTGATGGCTTCACAGCGGACGCGGTTTAAATCCAAATTATAGCCATTAAATTCAGCCGTACCTGCTACCCGCAGTTTATCGCCCAGCCGTGAGGTGACCAGCTTAAATTCATCATCAATGAGACTGACAAAAGGAGCATGGTGCGGCGACCGAGGATTGACTTGATAAGTCGCTGAATAGCCTTTCGCAGGGAAGATAGGCAGATGGATATTGAGTGCTTTCATCAGCGGCACGCTATAACTACCAAGGGCTAGTACGTGGCTGTCAGCACTAAAGGTTTGTGCGTTTTCACCTTTGGGTCTAATGGTAATACTGTACACGTGCGGGCGACTACTGTGCGTATCTGTATTAATGGCTAAAATCTCTGTCTCATATAAGAAACGGACGCCAGCCTCTATGCAGCGCTGCGCAAGACGCTGAGTAAATAGGTGCGCATTGCCTGATTCATCACGACTGGTATAAGTTGCGCCCGTGAGCTTGTGAGCAATGGGATAAAGGGCTGGCTCCAAACTGACGGCGTTATTGATGTCAATTACATGGCGCTCACAACCAAGCGCTTGCATGCGCTCCGTTGGTTTGAGAGCTGCATCAAACTCAGCCTGATTGGTATAAAAATGCATAATGCCGCGGGTTTGCTGCTCGTAATTGATACCGATATCCGCTCGTAGCTGCTGCAAGGCATCGCGTGAATACAGTCCTAAACGAACCATCTGTACCAGATTGGCATCGGCTCTATCAGCGCGGCACTCTTGCAAAAACTGCATGGCCCATTTGAGCTGCGCCTTATCAGCACGCAAGCGATAGAGTAGTGGTGCATCCTCTTTAAACAGCCACTTCAGTGCTTTCATCGGAGTGGCAGGATTGGCCCAAGGAGTGGCGTGTGATACCGATATTTGACCACCATTGGCAAACGAGGTCTGCATGCCTGCGGCTGATTCGCGCTCGATCACCGTTACATCATAGCCTGCTTGACGTAGATACCATGCGGTGGTCACGCCCACCACGCCTGCTCCGAGTACCGCAATATGTGTCATAGGACGCTCTGCTGCATTTTAGTAAAAATACATGAAAATGTGCTTATCGTTTAGTATTACTTCGGACGAGCAACATTCGCTTGTAAGGCAGGTGGTAAGTCCAATACAGTCAGATCACTCTCAGCGAGATGTTCTGGGCGAGCCACTACAAGCGCTTCAAAGCCATCCGCCTTCGTTAGCGTATTGACCACTTGGATTTTATCCAATTTTGCACCTGCTGTTGGTGCAGCACCCGAGCCTTTTACATAGTGCAAAAATGCTTTGGGTGCTGATTTGAAATAGATACGGGCGATGACTTCTTGACCCAAATAACAGCCTTTATCGTAGTCCATGCCGCCACGTTGATGCAAACGCAGCTCTTGCGGTTGGAACTCGCCTTGAGTGTCGGCGACGATCCAATAGTTGCCAGCGGTAATACTGCATTGCACCCAAGCCTGCGTGTCCTCTAGGGTATTGTGGTCATCTTTATGGCTAAAAGTCGGCTCATTTGCTAATACGCAAGGATAAATCGCTGCTGGTGCACTAGTCTCAAACTTTGAAAATGCTCCGAATTTTTTTAAATGCGCTTGCAAAGCATCGGCACAATCGGCACTGATGACCACGTCAAAGTGTTTTTCTGCTTGTTTCTTGATCCAGATGCCGAATTCAATGCGACCTTTTAAGTTACAGCTGGCGGCAGCTTGGTAGCTGAGTCCGAGCTTGGTGACATCACAAGTCAGCTGACCTTGTAGGAATTTTTCGGCATCCTCACCCTGAATGGTTAATTGTGAAAACTGTGGCAATAGTGAGGTAGTTGAAACTTGAGTCATTATTATTATCCTTCTAATGGATGTTTATTTTTTAGAGATATAGGCAGTAAAATTTAACGATATAAAACAGGGAATATAAAACTCATTTAGGCTAAGAAGAGTACCACAAAAATCGTAGTCATAAAAAATGTCATCTTACGTGGTGAGTTAAGTTATAAATTGGGCACAGCAGACAGTTTTCAACGGTACAAATTAGTGAAAGGTGGTGAGTTACGGTACAATGTTGGCTAGACAACAAACCTAATTCACAACCGCTGCCGAGGAAATGATGAGCTTACCAAATTGCCCAAAATGTGATGCTGAATATACGTATGAAGATGGTGCGTTACTGGTATGTCCCATGTGTGCTCATGAGTGGACAGAAGATGAGACGGATGCGGCACAGGCTGAAGATCAAGATGCGGTCATTCGTGATGCCGTTGGTAATGAGCTGCACGACGGTGATGCGGTTACTGTGATTAAAGACTTAAAGGTCAAAGGATCTTCAACCGTCATCAAAGTTGGCACTAAAGCAAAAAGCATTCGCCTACTACCAGATGCTAGCGATGGTCATGATATCGATTGCAAACTGGATGGCTATGGCCCAATGAAGCTCAAATCTTCTGTGGTGAAGAAAGCGTAATTTAGAGTATATAATCGATGCAATATCAAAAGAACACAACGGGGCTGGGATGAATTTTTTGTTGTCTCTGTCTGTGAAGGCACAGCAAGCCAGAAAAATTTGTCCCAGTCACGCAGTATCGTGTTGCGTATCCATTTTATTCAGTATCGACTATATATCTATATATAGTAATGGCTTGAAAGATTGAATAATGAACAAATATAAAACTGATATCAGTCAGAAAATATAGAACCATTAAGTAGAGAATAACTATGAGTACTAAAAACGAACAACTATTTGCACAAGCCCGCAAACATATTCCAGGTGGCGTCAACTCACCCGTTCGCGCTTTTGCTGGCGTAGGCGGTACACCAATTTTTATGCACCGCGCTAACGGTAGCAAAATTTATGACACCGAAGACAATGCTTATATTGATTATGTCGGCTCTTGGGGCCCGATGATTTTGGGTCATGCGCATCCAAAAGTGATTGATGCGGTGAAAAAAGCGGCGGACGATGGTTTAAGCTTTGGTACGCCAACGCCGTTTGAAACGACCGTTGCAGATAAAATTTGCGAAATCGTCCCAAGCGTTGAGATGATTCGTATGACCAGCTCAGGTACAGAGGCGACCATGAGTGCGATTCGTTTGGCACGTGGTTATACTCAGCGTGACAAAATCGTGAAGTTCGAAGGTTGCTACCATGGTCACTCAGACAGCTTGCTGGTAAAAGCAGGATCAGGCATGCTCGATATTGGCGAACCTACCTCCAAAGGTGTGCCAGCAGATTTTGCTAAGCACACGATTACGATTCCTTATAATGACCCACAAGCGATCAAAGATTGTTTTGCAAAGTGGGGCGACGAGATTGCTTGCGTCATCTTGGAGCCTATCGCGGGCAATATGAACATGGTCATTCCAACGCAAGAATTCCATGATACATTACGTGCAGAATGTACTGCCAATGATTCAGTGCTTATCTTTGATGAAGTCATGACCGGATTCCGCGTTGGATTGGGCGGTGCGCAAGCGCATTTCGGTATCGACCCTGATTTGACCTGCTTTGGTAAAATCATTGGGGCAGGCTTGCCCGTTGGTGCGTTCGGTGGCAAAAAAGAAGTCATGTCTTGTATCGCGCCACTCGGCGGTGTCTATCAAGCGGGTACCTTATCAGGTAATCCACTGGCAATGCGCGCTGGCATTGCGATGTTTGAAGACTTGACGGTTGAGGGTTTTTACGATGAGCTTGCCGCAAAAGTAGATAAGCTTATTGATGGTTTTCAAGCGGCAGCTGACAAACATGGTATCAATATGCGCACCAATAAATTGGGCGGCATGTTTGGTATGTTCTTTGTCAAAGATACTGACACTGCAACGCCAAAGAATTTTGACGATGTGACAGAGTGCGATATGGACGTGTTTAATACTTTCTTTCACGGGATGCTTGATCGCGGTATTTACTTGGCACCTTCTGCTTATGAAGCGGGCTTTATGTCTATCAAGCACAGCGATGCAGATATTGACGCATCGATTAAAGCAGCTGATGAAATCTTTGCAGAAATGGCAAAAATCTAGCATAACCGTTCAAAGTTTTAGATATAGTTGATCCACTATAAAACAAACACAGTGCTACTGGTATAAATTTTGCGCTGCCTCTGACAGCAACGGCACAGCAAGCAAGGAAAATTTACACCAGTAGCGCGTGATAATATTTGTATCTCTTTTATCTAGGACTGATTATATTAAGTGCTTAAATAAAATAGTCACTAGCACGAGCAAACCAGCACAAGTACATCCGTTACTGTGCTGGTTTTTTTGTAGATAGGTTTTATCGTACTTTATCGAACTTGCGATCTTTTAAACTTAGTCGACCACGCAGTACATCGCTATACATACGAAAGTCGCTGGCAAAGCTTTTTAGTGGCGACTTAAAAGACGCTGGCTTGTTTTTTTCAAAGAAAAAATGTCCGATCCAAGCGCAGGCGTACCCTGCTGCAATGCCTTTGAATAATGGTTTTGGTGAACGGTTTTTGATAGATTTTGCCAATCCTAATAAGCCAAAGCTGCTACCGGCAAAATGCAGGCGGCGACAAGCCATGTTTTGATGTTCATCCAAATAGAAATCATAAAATTTCTGCTCTGCTGGAGGATTAATTTTTACGACGTCTTTTTTAGCGTTATCGATAGCCTGAGCATCTGCTGTCTTAGGCGAATTTGGTGCGACAATTTGATTCATTTTTCTAGCTTCCTTGCTGGTCGTTTATCAAATAAAAATCGAAGAGGCGTTTTAATAAATATCGTGATAATTTTATAGAGCACTTATACTTATAAATAACCAGTAAGTCGCTGTTATTTATTATAAAATTGGTGGCTTTTAATGTAGCAAACCCATATTGTTAACACAAGTAATAGATATCGAGCGTCGGTCTATTATTTATTTATGGTTTGTCTACCATGGTGCTAGGATTTTATGTTACTTGCCAGTTTTTGGCATAAATGCTTTAATGGCGAAATTACGTCGATTCAAATAGATATTGCTCTTTTGTGTGTCCGTCATACTTATAATTATTATGTGCCTAATATTTGACCAATATTCTTTTTTATTTATCCAACATGGTAACGACTTCTCTTATGCCTATTGACTACCTGATAAACCCACCACTCACTGATGACGAAATGATGGCAGCCATTGATATTGGTTCCAACAGTTTTCATTTGGCCATTGCTCGTCTTGACCATGGTGAGGTACGAAAAGTAGTTTCTATGTCCGAAAAGGTGCAGCTCGCCGCAGGATTGGATGAACATAATATTTTAAGCGCAGTCGCTGAGAGTCGCGGTCTCGAATGTTTGAGCCGTTTTGCTGCGCGCTTGGATTCAGTGCCGCCCGAACGCATTCGTGTCGTGGCAACCAACGCGTTGCGACAGGCCAAAAACGCCAATAATTTTATCGCCCAAGCCAACAAGATTTTGCCCAAGCCCATTGAAATCATCTCAGGACGTGAAGAGGCGCGCTTGATTTATTTGGGCGTGTCACATACCAATGCCAGTAGTGACAAGCGTTTGGTCATTGATATCGGTGGGGGTTCGACAGAGTTCATCATTGGTCAAGAGTTTGATCCGCTATTGACCGAGAGCTTACAGATGGGCTGCGTGGCCTTTACGCAAAAGTATTTTGCGGACGGTCTGATTACCAAAGAAGCTTTCAATAATGCCATTTCAGGCGCTCGCAAAGAAGTGCTAGCGATTAATGGCCGTTATCAAAAGACGGGTTGGAGTAGTGTGGTTGGCTCTAGTGGGACGATTAAAGCGGTGCGCAACGTCCTTGTTTCTCAAGGCTGGGCCGATGAGCAAGAACGCATTACTTATAAAGGTGTCAAAAAATTAGAGAAGCTGCTCACTAAAATTGGCAACGTCAATGACATTGATTTAGAAGGCGTCAAAGACCACCGCAAAGCAGTATTCCCAGCAGGTGTCGCGGTACTGCGCGCTGTGATGAAAGTATTGGGCGTAGAGACCATTGTTTACTCAGATGGCGCGCTACGCGAAGGCGTCATGTATGACATGCTGGGGCGTTTTGCGAGCGAAGACGTACGTGATCGTAGCGTCTTGGCGCTAATCAAGCGTTATTCAGGCGATAAAAAACAAGCCAAACAAGTCGTAAAAACCAGTCGCCATCTGTTTGACCAAGTAAAAGATAAGCTTGGACTTAGTAATGAGGACGGCGACTTGCTCAGGCGTGCGGCGTTTTTGCATGAAATAGGGCTGGCGATTAGTCATAGCAGCTATCACAAACACAGCGCTTATCTGCTCGAATATTCGGATATTCCAGGGTTTTCACAAGTCGATCAAAAGCGTATGGCGCAGTTGATGCTCAATCATCGTCGTAAGCTCAAAGCGGATATGTTCGAGCAGACTTGTAATATCGGTGGTAATCAGCTGGTTTATCTCTGTTTATTACTTCGTCTCGCGGTACTGACGCATCATAGCCGTAGCGACTATGATCTACCAGAATTACAACTAAAAATAATCGATGAAAACTGCTGGCAAATTGCCATTGCCGATAGTAGCGAGCATTATGCTTTCTTGTTGGCTGATCTTCATACTGAAATTGATCAGTTCTCTAAATGGGGCGTGGCACTGAGTATTATCGAAGTTTAGGGCCAAGGCTTTTATAGATTACGATTGTGATTATTGCGTTAAAGATTCGTGTAACAAAAGCTGCTTTGTCGGTAATGTCATGCCATATAAGATGTGCTACTATAGCTTCTATTGAGTTTACAACTGTACTTTCATTATCTGAAAATCGATAACGATGCCATTATCAAGTATAACTATTAAAGGGAAGCGTCTATGAGCACTGTCTGGGATAGTGTGCAGCTTGCACGACACGCCAAGCGTCCATTATTTATGGACTATGTTAATCAGCTATTTACCGAATTTGATGAGTTGCATGGCGACCGTGCTTATGCCGATGATAAAGCCATTTTGGGTGGACTGGCACGCTTTGACGGCAAGCCAGTAATGGTCATCGGTCAACATCGTGGTCGCAGTACTCGTGAGCGTATTGCTCATAACTTTGGTATGGCAAACCCTGAAGGCTATCGCAAAGTGATTCGTTTGGTCAAAATGGCTGAGCGTTTTGACATTCCAGTGATGACTTTCGTTGATACTCAAGGTGCTTATCCTGGTATTGGCGCTGAAGAACGTGGACAAGCACAAGCCATTGCCGAAAGTATCGCGGTTTTTTCTAGCTTAAAAGTACCTATTATCGTCACTATTATCGGCGAAGGTGGTTCAGGCGGTGCACTTGCGATTGGCGTTGGTGATAAAGTGAATATGCTACAAAATAGTATTTATTCAGTCATTTCTCCTGAAGGTTGCGCCTCTATCTTGTGGAAAACGGCTGAAAAAGCGAAAGATGCCAGCGAAGCATTAAAATTGAATGCGATTAATTTGTATCAAATGGGTTTGATCGATGCTGTGATCGAGGAAGGAGAGGGCGCTCATATTCACCCGCAACCTGTGATGAAATCTTTGAAAGCACTCATTGCTGAACAATTAGATGAAATCAAAGACTTGGACGCGCAAGAGCGTTGCGAGCTACGCTATGAAAAGCTGAAATCCTTTAACTCAGAAGTGATGCTACCCGCTTAAATGCAACGCTTTTAATATTAGAGAGTTGTGCTTAATGCTAAAATAAAACGTGTCAGTTAATGGCGCGTTTTTTTATGCCTATCAATTTCAGCTTATAAGCAAATTCATTCATTCCAGCAGCACCGTAGCATTTTTACTGTTTTCTACCTATAACCCATCTGATCATCAAATAAATAAGGCTGATTATGACCAGCAGCGCAATTATTCCCTATCCTATTGAGCCAATAGCAGCGTTGCCAATTGATGATAATTTGGCACAAGCAGTCTTGAATAGTATGGCTGAGTATGGCACGCAGCTGCATGGTCGCAGGCTTTGGCTGGCATGTAGTGGTGGTCGTGATTCGTTGGCACTCGCGGCGCTGTGTGTGCAGCTTTATCGGCAAGGTAAGTTGCCATTTTTACCACAGCTTTTACATGTTGATCATGGATTACAGTCTGAGAGTGATGAGTGGGCGGCGCATATCAATCACTGGGCAAAGACGCAGCAGATACCTTGTCATATTTTGCAAGCAAAAGTGATCGGCCATGACGAGCAGGCGGCACGACAAGCCCGCTATGACGTTATGCGTTCGTATATGAATCAAGAGGATGTTTTATTACTAGCGCATCATGCTGATGACCAAGCGGAGACGGTATTAATGCGGTTGATTCAAGGGGCGGGCGTCAATGGTCTATCGGGTATGCAGCCGTGGCGAGTACAAACGCAGGGCGCGCATCGAATAGTATTATGGCGACCTTGGCTCACGATACGCCGTACCAATATTAGTGCCTATGCCAAGCGTTTGAAGCTACCTTATATCGACGATCCGACCAATGAGACGGGCGATAATGTTCGTAGCGGACTGCGACGTGACATCATGCCAGTATTGGCGACATATAATCCAAATGTCATTGAGAATATGGCTCGTAGCGCGCAGCTACTGAGCGATGCAGAATCTACCGTTCGAGCGCAAGCCGTCCAAGATATGCAGCAGACAGCGATTGACTCATTACAACTGCCACCCGCACAGCGGGTACTAAATATTGATCAATTAGAAAAGCTACCTTGTCACCGCCAACGCCAGCTCTTGCACCATTGGCTAGGCCAAGATGAGCCGTTACCGCCTGCCAAACAATTGATAGATGATGCACTAACGCTAAGCCAACGCCGTGATCATGACCATCAAACCGAGCTATTTTGGCAAGGTCGCATGCAGTCATATACCATTCGCCGCTACCGTCAGCAGCTCTATCGTTTGAGTAATAAGTGGCTAGCAGGGCTGAAAATGCCGCTTATCGAACAAACAGAATTAGTACGCGATCCTAATTTTATGCAGGATGATTTACATAGTGCATGTATATCCATCACTTTGCGCACGAGCAAGGATTTTGTTTGGCAACTGCAAGTAGCGTCAAACGCGTTGGCGCAACTATTAAACCACTATAATGATGAGACGGCGTTTAAAACAGTGCTGAAAATAACACCATTAGATCGTCAGCAGCGTCTTCAAACGACACTGGCTTCACGCCCGCAAGCAGGCAAAAAACTATATCAGAACTTAGGCATTCCATTGTGGTTACGCGAGAGTTTGGTTGTCATCAGTGTGGCGTTTATAGATGAAGAGAACGCCAAAAACGAGCTAATAAAAGATATTCCTATCTTATTGTTATCACCTTTTGAGCGCTGGATATTAAACACTGATCCTGTAGCTATTCATACGAATAAAACCTTACTCAACGACCTTATTGACAGTCATCTAAGCATCAAATAATACACGCTAAAAATTGGCTTTATTCATTTTAGATCATTGGATTTTTCGATATTTAATGACGCTAATGTCTGCTTGAATTTATCAAACGGTAGCAGTAGCAGTATGGTAAACTGAGTGTCATTTTATATCTCGTTATGTCAATTTGAATGTTTTTGAGTTTTTTAGTAGGAGACAGTTATGTCAGTATTAGATAATAAGAAAATCAGCTTTATCGGCGGCGGAAACATGGCGCAGGCTTTGATTAGTGGGCTTATCGGCTGCGGCGTCAAGCCTGAGCTTATCACCGTATCAGCACCTAGCAAAGAGACACGCGAGCAGTATGATAAGCAGCAAATGAACACGGTTGATGCAAGCGAAGATCCCAAAGCTGCCGTGATTGGCGCTGACGTCGTAGTATTGGCAGTCAAGCCGCAAGTAATGAGACAGGTCATTGGTGAGTTTGCGGATGCGCTAGATAATCAGTTGGTGATTTCGGTCGCGGCAGGTTTGTCGACCGAGGTTTTATCTGGCATGTTAAATGGTTATCGCAATATTGTGCGCGCGATGCCCAATACGCCTTCGATGATTCAGATGGGTGCCACGGGTCTTTATGGCACTGAGAATATTTCTGCCGAACAAAAGCAATTAGCAACGGCGGTAATGGAAGCATCAGGGCTGGTCATGTGGGTCGAAAACGAAGAACACATGCACGCGGTCACAGCCGTTTCAGGTTCAGCGCCCGCTTATATGTTTTACTTTATTGAGTCGATGGTCGATAGAGCGGTTGCATTAGGTTTGGATCAAGAACAAGCGTTAGCGCTGGCATTGCAAACGATGATGGGTGCGGCAAAAATGGCCATGAATAGTGATGATTTGCCTGCTGAACTGCGCCGTAAAGTAACCTCACCGAATGGCACAACTCAAGCAGCGATTGAGTCAATGCAGCACAATGAAATCGGTCGCCAAATAGGTGAGGCCATGCAGGCTTGTTATGATCGCAGCCAAGCACTTAGCGAAGAGCTCAGTAAATAGTTATCTATCCCTATAAAGTGCCTCATTTTCCAAAGGTTAATGAGGCACTTGAGTCATTATATTAATCATGACATTTGTCATCCTAAAACCTGTTAATAATGTCATATTGAGTAGCACTTTATGAGCAACATGTTATTTCAAATCTTTGATTTGGTCACCACTTTCGCTATGATGTTGGTGTTCATTCGTTTTATGCTACAGTTTGCAGGAATGGACGCGAGTGACCCTATGGTTGCGCCTGCTTATAAAGCAACCCATATTGTCGATGTCTTTGGGCGTATTTTTCCAACCGTCGGTCAAGGTCGTATCAGTATTGCCGCTATCGTGCTGATGTTTTTGATTCGCTTGATTGATATCTCTGGTAAAGCGGCATTGATGCATAAAGGAATTTCGCCGGTACCGTTATTTTTTACGGGTACAACCAGCTTAATCTTGGACTTTTTGCGCCTGTGTCGCTATCTAGTCATTGGTTCCATCATTGTCAGTTGGATTGTGGTGTTCACCCAATCTCAGCATCCGATTATCGGTATCATTATTAATCTAGCGGAGCCTATCTTGGCACCGTTTCGCCGTATCACACCAAACCTAGGCATGCTTGATTTATCGCCAATGGTCGCTTTTCTTGCTTTTTACTTGCTTGAGATATTCATTGGTGGTTTGACATCTAGCCTTATGCCAATGTTGGGCTAAGCGGTATTTCTCCAAAATTAAGAAAATAATGGCATCGTAATATTCAAATAAAAAGGCGCTCTATATCTTATAGAGCGCCTTTTTGCCGGATGCTGTTGATCCTATTATTGTTTTATAAATATAGTCAAAATATCCTGAAAACGCTATGGCACTACTGATACCAATTTTTTGTAGCTGCTATCTGCGCAGGCACAGCAAGCAAGAAAAATTTGTCTCAGTCACGCAGGATAGTGTCGTGTATCCATTTTATTCAGTATCGACTATATCTGTCAAAAGCGGACGAAGCGATTGGGTATCAATTGAGCTTTAGCATCGCTAGGATGTGGGACGTCAGCCGCACGCAAAGTCTGGATAATCCAGCTATCTGCTGCTTTAACTGCTTCTACAAGCACATCTCCCATCGCTAAGCGTCCTGCGATAAAGCTGGCCAGTGAGCAGCCTGAGCCATGGAACTCACCTTGTAGGCGCGGCAATGTGCTTTGATGAATCATTTCACTTTTTACATATAAGTACTGCTCGATATCGCCACTATCAAAGTCATGTGAGGTCTTCACTAGGACGGCATAAGCACCCTCTGCGCATAATTTTCGTGCCGCGACATGCAAGTCTTGTTCGCCGCTCAAAGCACGTAACTCATGGCTGTTGGGCGTAACTAAAGTGGCATAAGGTAACAGTTTCTTAAAGGCAGTCACTAACGTTTTCTCATCACCTAAGCTGCCGCCACTATTGGCCACCAATACGGGATCTAATACAAAAGGGGTATTTTTCTTAATAACTTTATTAGCGAATAATCTAGTCATCATTTTTATATTATCAGTGGTCCCGAGCATGCCCGATTTGATAGCCTTTACTGGCAAATCTTCGAGTACTGCCATCGCTTGGTTTCTGACTAATTCAGCGCTACAAGCTTCAAAGCCAAATACTTGCTGCGAATTCTGTATAGTGACCGCTGTACAAGCGATGGTGGCATGTGCGCCTGCTTGGCCGATGGCTTCAATATCGGCTTGTAGACCAGCACCGCCTGAGGGGTCCAAGCCTGAAAAACACAGTACCACTGGTCGCATAAGAATTCCTTTCGCATGTTTGAAAATAAATAACAAATACTATAGCTATCTACTGACCGAAAAGCCATAGCTGTCCAAACAGTGCGTTTAAATGATCAAACCATCAATACATAGTCGATTCACCATAAAATAGATACAGCGCTGATAGGGTAAATGCTGTTTTTACTGATACTTTGATGCTTTAAAAGGATATGAAAGCAGATAAATGAATAATTATGCTAAAACCTTCATTAAATCTATAGACAACGCTTGCAATTCGTTTTGGCTTTGCTATAATACTCACCCACGGCATAAGGCGTATCATTAGCATTGATACCTTGCTTATAGAGTTTTTATAAGTGTTTTATATCGTTTGGTGAAGTGGGTGAGTGGCTGAAACCAGTTCCCTGCTAAGGAACCATACGTTTGCGCGTATCGAGGGTTCGAATCCCTCCTTCACCTCCATTTATTCAGTTGTTATTAGAGTAGTAACGCATTATATTGGCGTTAAATATTTTTTAGTCATTAAATCAGAAACTAATTTGGTTTTAATGAAAAAATATATTGACACAAGCGATATTATCTATATAATGACCAACCTAATTTACTGCAATTGTTTAACAAGGCAGTAAATGATGTGCAAAGTACGCGCTTGTAGCTCAGTTGGATAGAGCACTTGGCTACGAACTAAGGGGTCGGGAGTTCGAATCTCTCCAAGCGCACCATTTGCATCATCACTTCTTTAATACAATTTAAAGAAAACATTAAATAAATCGCCTGTCTTATGACAATTTGGCGGTTTTTTTATGTCTGCAATTTTCTTAATTACCCTAGTTTTCTCATGACTGTATTTTTCTTATTGCCATGGTTTTTTCGTGATTATAGTTTGCCTGTGACTTTATTATGTGGCTAAATGGCATTATTAGGATAATGTACGATAAGACCATGAATTACGGTACAATAGAGCCATTATTCACTGCTTGCTATGAGCTGGTATCATGTCAAAGAGTTTATCTAAACGCCCATCAAAATCTGCCATTAAGCCAAAGCCTCAATGTAACCCCGCTATGCAGCAAATTCCCGATGAAGAACCAACGATTGCTCAGCCAACGACTCGTGTCGTGGCTATTCTCTATGATGGCATGTTGATTTTGGCATTACTATTTTTGGTGGGAACAACGCTAACGGTTATTGGTACATTGATGACTATGGAGACGGGCACGCAATCCTCGCAAGCACAGTCGCTACCAACGTGGTATCAAAACGTGATCATGACGCCAGCTTTTATACTAACGCTGGTGGGCTTTTATGGGATATTTTGGCGACGAGGCGGGCAAACACTAGGTATGCAAACATGGCGACTAAAAACGGTCAATAACTCAGGTCATCTACTGACATGGGGACAGTCTTTTAAACGTATTTTGGCTGCTTGTTTGATGCCGTTACTTTTTGGCATTATCGGTAGCCTAATTGGCGAGTCACGTGCGTTATTATTAACCAGTGCGATTTTAGGACTGATCTTCAATTACGTGTTCTGCTTATTTAATCCTCGCGGCTTAGCGGTGCAAGACATGATATCCAACACCATTACCCTAAAAATGCCAAAAGTCGCACAAGAAGGGTTATGGCGTGGCTTTAGAAATCGCAGAAAAAATAAATAATACGATCTAGGGCGTGTCATCATTTAGATTGTGAGGCTTAAAATGAGATAAATGGCAGTCAAACAAGGAAAATAACTGGTTAATATCGAGATATTAACCAGTTATTTGACGATGTTTGGCAAAATTTAGCCATTTTAAGACCACTAAATGATTAAGTGTGCTAATTGATGACATGCCCTAGAGGCAAAGCGTTTAAGCTTCTCATATTTAAATAGCGGTAAAGCCAACAGTATAGCGATTAAAAACTACATATTGGCGGTTTGAATGAGCCATCCTGTATAACCGATAAAAAACAGCACCAGTGTAGCACCTGAGGTGCGACCAAATTGACGTTTCGTTATAAAGGCAAAGACGCACAGTGCGATGAGCAGTAAAGTGATTGCGCCCATTGTTAACACGTCACGAGACAAAATAACCGGATTGACAGTAATCGGTGTGATTAGTGCGGCAAGACCGACAACGCCCAACGTATTAAAGATATTAGAGCCAATGATATTGCCCAATGCCATGTCATGTTCGCCTTTGCGTGCCGCTGACAAACTCGATACCAGCTCAGGCAATGAGGTACCAACAGCGACAATCGTTAGCCCAATGATTAGCTCGCTGAATCCCCAAAATGTGGCCAGCTCCACAGCGCCCCAAACGATTGCACGCGAGCTTATGACCAGCATCAGCATACCAATAAATAGGCTACCAACACCTCGCACAACGCTTTGTTCTACGTAATTTGGGTCGATACTATTACTATTATTATCTGCGACCACATCATCTTCATGCTCATGATAGCCTTCACGCAAGCTGAGGATGATCTGCATTCCTAATACCACGACCAATAATACTAATAGAACGAGGCCATCGGTTAAGCTTAATAGCCCATCACGCAGTTGCCATGCGGCGATAGCGGTAATCAGTAATAAGATAGGCAAGTCGCGCTTTACGATACCCTTACGGATGATAATAGGACTGATTAATACCGTCGCACCCAGCACTAATGCGATATTGATAATATTAGAACCATAGGCATTGCCCAATGCCAATTCAGGGCTACCCTCTAATGCTGCTAATACTGACACCACCATCTCGGGCGCGGATGTTCCTATTCCTAATATTAAAACACCGATTAAAAAGCTTGGAACCCTGAATCTCTTTGCCAGTGCCGTCGCTCCATCAATGAAAACATCCGCACTCCAAACCAAAATTGCTAGACCAATCAAAATTGCAATGACTGCCAACCACATGTAGATAACTCCTTCGTTAGGGATAAAAAATAGCTATTGGGTTTTGAATAATCTTACATCATATAAAAATGGCATAAAAAAAAGCTGAATCACAATCTGGATTCAGCTTCGATATAAGTACAAGTATTTTAATAGGATTTTGACAACAACAGCAATGGTACGATGACGTATTTACTCATACTTTATGTAACAAGCTTTTAGGTGATTTACTTAAGCCACTTGCACAGGAATAATATTTGCGGTGTCTTTTACGGTATTGTCTTCGTTGCAATAGACCAATTTTGGCTGATACGTCGCCGCTTCTACTTCATCAAAATGGGCATAAGCACAAATGATAACGATGTCACCCAAATCTGCCATATGGGCCGCAGCACCATTCAACGAGATAATACCAGAACCTGCTTCAGCACGAATAACGTAGGTGCGAAAGCGTTTGCCGTTGGTTACATTATAAATATCGATAGACTCATTTTCTCGCAACCCAGCAAGATCCAAGAGATCACCATCGATACCGCACGAACCTTCATAGTGCAGTTCAGCATGGGTGACGCGGGCACGGTGTAATTTGCATTTAAGCATATTAAGTAGCATCGGTTGCTTCCTTAGCGTAACTGAGATTAAGTAACTAAATCAAAAAATAAATGGGGATTAATTTGCTAAAATAAAAGACGGCTGACATTTAAGTAGTGTCTTATTCAGGGAGTTTAAAGCTATTAATTTGCGAACGTGCTTTTTCAACATCACCTGCTAATAATAAGGGTAACGCCTCAAAAGCCGCCGTTAAAGCGCCATCAATGGCAATCTGTTCATCAGGAGACGCTTTTGAGAGAACATGTCCACTCACTTTAGACTTGTGGCCAGGATGTCCGATACCAACACGTAGACGATGAAAATCATTGCCAATATGTGGCGTAATATCACGTAGCCCATTATGACCACCATGTCCGCCATCAGTTTTGAGCTTGATACTACCAGCTGGAATATCAAGCTCATCATGAGCAATTAACAGCTCATTATTATCTATGCCGTAAAAATCAACCATCGGCACGACTGACTGACCAGATTTATTCATAAAAGTTAATGGCATCAATAAACGCACATCAGATCCGTGAATTTGTCCGCGCCCTGTCACTCCATGAAATTTTTTATCAGGGGAGAGGGTAATATTGAATTGCTGAGCCAAATGATGGACAAACCAAAATCCGGCATTATGACGCGTAAACATATACTGCTGACCAGGATTACCGAGACCGACAATAAGCTTTATGGCCATAAAAATACCCTACTTGGATTGAGTAAATAAATAATAAGCTTTGAAAATAGTATCGACATTATTTTCAAAACTTACTGACAAAAACAGCAGGAGATCTGAATCACCTGCTGTTTTTTTTGACTGAATAAATCATCCACTATATGTACTGTATTAACGATAAACAGTCATATAGAGAGTGACAATTACTCGTCGTCTTTCTTCTCTTCAGTTTCGCCTTCAGCATCTTGCTCAGTGGCTGGTACGTCATCAGCATCAACGTCGTCAGCAACTTCATCAACTTCTTCAACCGTTGGTGGCTGCATGTTAACGATGGTGCGGTCATGGCCGTCTTCTAGCTCAAGCTCATGAATCACAACGCCTTCAGGAAGTTTGATGTCTGATAAGCGGAACAAGTCACCGATTTCCATACCAGATACATCTATTTCTAGATACTCAGGTAACTGTGATGGTAAGCAGATAATTTCGATATCAGATACTAGCGTAGATAATACACCAGCAGCAGCAGTACCAGGCGCATCTTCACGACCAGTAAAATGCACAGGAACATTCATGTGGATTTTTTGACCTTTCACAATGCGCTGAAAGTCAGCATGCATTGGGAAGCCTTTCGCTGGATGGCGTTGCAAGTCTTTGATTACAGCTTGATGCTCAGTACCGTCAACGTTGATAGTCAAAATGTGCGAGAAAAATGCTTCGAATTCAAGTGCTTTTACTAGCTCGTTGATTTTGATAGAGATAGAAGTTGGCTCTTCGTTACCACCATAAATGATAGCAGGAACTAGATTCTGCTTACGTAGGCGGCGGCTCGCACCTTTACCTTGTTGTTCAGCAGAGCGATCAACGGCGTTTAGTTCAAAATGATTAATGCTCATGGATATAATCCTATAAAAAGAATGATGAAGTGTCTGGTCATAAAAAAGTGGATTTGCGACCAATCCACTATTACGTGATGATAACTAAATTTATCATTGCTAATAAAGCGCACAATGTTAAATTTAGCCATTTGCTTATGATAACGATTTTTTTGCCAATTATGGCCAAGTTCGTCGTCACTTTTAAGCATGATCAGCACTTTTGATAATGCCAACCCCATTAAATTAATAAAACGGGCAGCACAGGCGCGCATTATACGTGTTTTTATAACAATAATAAAGACCTACGAAAAAGGCCTACGCAAAAAACAGCGCCAAGTAATAATACTTGACGCTGCTTTTTGATAATTCTATGTCATAACAAATAACGCTATCAGAAAATATAGCGATGATTGCTTAAACGTCAAACATTGCGCTAATAGATTCTTCATTATTGATACGGCGTAAGCTTTCAGCCAACATCGGTGCAATACTAACTTGGCGAATTTTGCTACAGGCTTTCGCTTCTGCTGATAATGGAATCGTGTCAGTAACAACCACTTCGTCTAGCGCAGATTCACTGATATTTTTCAGTGCATTACCCGATAAGACAGGGTGGGTGATATAAGCCAATACGCGACGTGCACCGTTTGCTTTAAGTGCTTCAGCGGCTTTACATAACGTACCTGCGGTATCGACCATGTCATCAACGATCACACAATCACGGTCACGAACGTCACCGATGATGTGCATCACTTGTGACTCATTGGCACGGGCGCGGCGTTTATCAATGATAGCCATATCAGTATCACCTAACTGCTTGGCCATTGCACGTGCGCGAACCACGCCGCCAACGTCAGGTGAGACAACCATGATGTTGTCATAATCTTGTTTTTGTAAGTCGTTCAATAGCACAGGCGTGCCATAGATATTATCGACAGGAATATCGAAAAAACCCTGAATCTGATCTGAATGCAAATCAACAGTCATGACGCGATCGATACTGACGATGTTCAGCATATCAGCGACCACTTTGGCCGAGATAGGAACGCGAGCTGAGCGTGGACGGCGATCTTGACGGGCATAACCAAAGTAAGGCATGACGGCTGTGATACGACCAGCACTAGAGCGACGCAATGCGTCAGCCATCATCATGATTTCCATCAAGTTGTCATTGGTTGGTGCACAAGTAGGCTGCATGATAAACACGTCTTTACCACGAACGTGTTCTTTGATTTCCACGGCAATTTCGCCATCAGAAAAACGCGTGATGTCAGCTTTACCAAGAGGTATATGAAGATGATCGGCTACGGTTTTTGCTAATTCAGGGTGGGCATTACCCGTAAAAATCGCCAAATAAGGCATGACAGAAGTCCTATTGATTGACTCAAGCAGCGACCGCTAAGCAGTGTCAAACTGCTCAAATTCAGAAAAGAGTGGTGAAAAGTATGGATGACTACTATTACAGTAAAAAATGGCAGGGGTAGCTGGACTCGAACCAACGGATGTCAGGATCAAAACCTGATGCCTTACCAACTTGGCTATACCCCTGTAATGTCTAGGTTGTGTACATCGATATCTAACAATAACTTTTAATAAAAATCATTATTAGAGTAATGTCACGACCTGTTCGTTATTTGATAAACGGATAAACCGTCTAAAATATAACTGTTCCCTAACGGTGCTCATTGCGAACTATACCGAAACGGGGATAACGTTGTCAATGTCAATAAGTAGCTGTCTATAAACCACTTGTAACAAATGCATATCAAACGCTTTGAGCTTAAAAATGGCAGGGGTAGCTGGACTCGAACCAACGGATGTCAGGATCAAAACCTGATGCCTTACCAACTTGGCTATACCCCTATTGAGGCGACCTATTATAAGTAAATTTTCAGATTTTGCAAGTCATTTGCGCCTTTTTCTGGCATTTATTCATAAATATTGAATGATGGCTTTAGTTTAGCCAGTTAAGTTTGCTAATCTTCTCGCTGCCGTCCTTTAAATGATCGACTGTAAAATGGTTACAATTTTTATTTTAAACTCCCAACCACAAATCCTGTACAAGGCGAATCTTCAATCCACTTTGTCAAAAGCGCTTGATTACTTGTGACGCTCCTATCCAACGGTAAGAACACCGCGCTACCAGAGCCCGTCATGCGTGCTATGCTGAGTGCTTGTATCTCTAACCCTTGCAAATATCTGAGTGCTTCATCGACAGCAGGAGCAAGGCTCGTTACTACTGGCGTAAACGCATTTTGGTAAGGCGTATTCAAATTTTGAACGTAATGATTAGACTGATTTTTAATCATATCAATCGATAGTGGCGCGATATCTCGCTGTAGTTTGGGATGTGCGAATAGCTTAGCGGTATTGACATGTGCGTTTGGTGTTAGCACTAAATACTGCTGCTCAGGCAGATCAATCGCTGTCAGCTCCTCGCCAATGCCTGTGGCAATGGCATCTTGGCCAAAAATAAAAATGGGCACATCTGCGCCAATTTTTGCGCCAATGTTTATCAGCTCATTTTGATTAAAGCTAAGCTGCCAAATCTCATTGAGCGCGAGCATGGTCGTTGCAGCATTGGACGAACCACCACCCAATCCTGCGCCCATCGGCAAGCGTTTATCTAACGTGATACGCACGCGTTTTAACTGTTCAGGAAGGGCATCTGACTGTATGGCAAACGCTAGCAATGCACGCGCCGCTTTAAAGATTAAGTTGTCTTCTATATCGGCAGTTATCGTCTCGATACCAGCCAATACCAATAGCTCATGACAGAGTTTATTAGCATCTGGTTTAATATTAGCCGTCTGTATCACGGCATCATCAGCCAGCCAAAAATGCAGATAATCGCCCCAATTGAGCAGGCGAAAAACGGTCTGCAGATTATGATAGCCATCAGGCCGTTTGCCCATGATGTGCAAAAATAAATTAATTTTTGCAGGTGATAAACGGCTAATAGTGGTAGTGGATGAAACGGCTAAATTCTCAGTCATAAAAAGCGGTCTTAAGAAGCGGTGATTACAGATATAGTAATCATGACTTAGTGATTGATAGTCATGACAACCTTGTTGCCTTGTGGCTGAACGGCTGTGATTTTGTTGGGCAGTTTATCTGCGCCACTGTAGGTAAAGCTGGCACGCCAATCGCCATTTACCGAGCTAATTAAGCGGTTTTGCGCATCCATTTGTGGTGCGCTGTCTGAAGGTGCTGGGCGACCAGATATCCAGTAAGGCATTTGCGAGATAGGCGCTTGCCAGCCAGTCGCTTTTTTGAGCAATGTCTCAGGATCATCGGCGGTCAATGTCCCTGTTTTTTCGCTGACCAAAGTGGCCGTTTGACCATTGTATTCTATGTTGGTTTTACCGATACCCAATGCGCCAATCAATTCAATCGCAAAACGATCGTTTTCTTGTCCCCATGCATAAAACGCACTGCCGCCTTGGGTTACTGTGGTGTCATTGGCAGCTGTCGTGACGCCAATTTTTCCGGTGATCTTGAAGCTCTCTAGCTTCTGTGGTTGCGTCGCGTTTGAACCTTGCATGGTAGTAGGCTGCGCTGCTGTGCTACCCGTTTTTAATGACTGACAGCCAGACGTGATGGCAATTGCCGCCGTCATGGCAGTAAATAGAGCCAATTTATTGGGTTTATAAGAAGATGTGAGTATTGACATGATGTTTCCTCAAAAATAGGCAAATTTACAAAGATATTAGGGCGTGTTCTCAATTCAAACGATAGTATCTAAATGGGCTAAAAATGGCTAAATTTTGCCAAACATCGTCAAATAGCTGATTAATATCCCGATATTATTTGCACTATTCTTCTCGTTTGACCGCAATTTATCTCATTTTTATGACCATTTTTAAAATGAGGCCACGTCCTAGCTTAAGTTTTATTTGTTACTCGGTTATACGTGGTTGTTAGCTTCTTATAATAGCCTTGTAATCGTAAGAGCTTGGGCGATTTATCTCGTACGAAATACCTTATTAATATAATTGTATACGGTCATTTATATTGTGCTGTCCAAATGAGAAGCGCTGCTGTAAGTCTGTGAGTAGGGTCTCGACTCTAGCATTGTCACCCAAGCCTTGATAAGCGCGCAGTAATAACGTTCCTGAGCGTAGCGTTGGGAATACATCATAAGGCGTTTGTAGATAGTTGATGACTTGTTTATAGTCTTCGTTGGCTAAAGCATTGCTTGCGAGCACATTGAGGGCTTGTAGATGCAGATCATTGTCATAGCGTGGGTCATCGTAACGGATTTGAATAATAGCGGTTGCCAATGCAAGACCTTGCTCAGAGCTACGTTCATTGGCGAGTAGTAGCTGTGCGTAGCTAAGCTGATAAGACAGATTGGTAGGATCTAATGCTTGCAAATGATTGAGCAAAGTCCGTTTAACAATGTAGTCTTTTTGGTCATCAAGTAGCTGGGCGCGAGCAAACAGCAACGCTTCATTATCCGGATACTTACGAGCTGCTCGAGTTAATAAACGCAAGGCTTCTTCGGGTTCGTTTTGCTGCCATAAAATATCGGCTTGCAGCACAAATGTGTCAGGCGCGAACACGGTAAAGTCTTTACGCAGTTTTTCTAAGGTGGCGATTGCCGCATCAACATTGTTATCAAGCATTTCAAAGTCCACTACTTTTCTACGAGCTTCTAACACCAAGTCTTCTTGCATGACGCCATTGAAATAGTATTTGGCTTGCTCAAAGCGCTTCTGGCGCTCGGCACTGATACCGAGATAGTAGTAGGCTTGATCCAGATAAGATGGAGATTTTGCTAGCATATTGAGTAGCTGGTCAGCGCTATCGTATTTTTCAATATCCAAGCTTACCAAGGCAGCAAGTAAGGTGATTTCTTCGTCATCATTAAAGCGGTCATGTGCTTTGAGCAACAATTGCCATGCTTCTTGACTCTGCTTTAAGTCCAGCAAATAGCGTATCTCATATAAATACAAGCTTTTACTATCAGAATTGCGTAGGCGGGCTTGGTCAAGGTATTTAACCACTGTTTTGGCGGTGACGATTTTGCGCATTATGTCCGCTTTTAGCGTGATAAAAGGAACGTAATCGGGTTGGCGTTCTAACGCGCGATTGATATGCACGAGGGCAGTTTCAGGCTCATTAAACTGGTAAAGCAAACCTGCTTTTAAGACGGACAATGACGCATTTTGTTCACTATCGAGTGGCTGCAAAGCGGCAAGCAGTTCGCGTTTGTCCTCATCATCGTTGGGATAAATGCCGATCAGGATTTCACTTAAATCTGCGCGAGGGTCATAACGTAAAATACGGTTGAGAGTCTCACCTGCTAAGAGATAATCATGCGCGCGTAGTGCTAAATGTGCCACATAAAACCACGCGGGCACGTGATCTGGGTTGTGGTCTTGCCATGACTTAGCAAAGTGTAATGAATCCTCAACTCTTTCAGTACGCAAAGAGAGGCTAAGGGCTCTTTCAAACACGGCAGTTGCATCTTCTTTGAAGGATTGCTGCTTGTAGATAGTGACTGCTCGTATTTTATCACCACGATCTGCTGAAAATTCTGCATCCAATAGCGCGTACAAGCTGGGCTCGCTATGCTCAGGTTGCCATAAACTTGTTGGCGCTAGGCCATCGACATTCGCTACATTTTCGATGGGCTGGGTATTTTTATCGATGTCTTTATCATTTTCGTTTTTGAGAGCCGTTGAGACTTCGGATACGTTTGCCTCTAGCAAGTCATCAGGCTGATTGGCGTGGGCAGGTGTTACTAGGCACAGACAAACCGCCAACGATAACGTTAGCCTGTAGTGTTGGCATAGACGTTCAAGCACGACCTGTAATAAAGCACGAAGTCTAGACTTGTCGGCATGCGCAAGTGGTAATCGCAAATGTGATCTAAACTGTGATTGAAACAATGACCCAAAAAACATCATAGATAGCCATATTCGCCCATTGCTTATCTATATTGATAAGGCAATTTTATGTTAATCATTTCAACTAAATCGTCGGTAACGAGTACCCATGACCAGTATTATACGAGGACATTGACACGATAAACAATAGTGCCCATGTTACTGCAATATTGGTAATAATTATACTATCAATCATGTTTGTACAAAGCCTCATTTACTGAGGTTTTATATCAGTCTCGCTTTTTGTTATTTCTCAAAATTGGTCATAGTATATTTAAAATATAGCAAGTTAACGTGAAGGAAGCGAACAGTTTATGTTTACTTATATGACCACTCACTAAAACCCAGCTATTGGTTTTATAAATCGTATCAGTAGTTGATTTGTTACAAAAGTGCCCAAATACAAGCAAAAAGCCATCATAGCTGGGTGAGTGTTAATTAAATCTGGCAATAATGATATAATAAGCGATTTTTAGAATCTTCGGCTCAGCACTGACGCCCAAAACTGTCTTTTAAAAATAACAAGATAGCTTGGTTGGCAGATGAGTGTCATGTTTATGGTCTATCAATAATGAGATTAGTGGTCATTGGGGTCAATCACAAAACTGCACCAGTCGCTCTTAGAGAGCGCTTGGTACTTGTGGGTGACGATGTGAGCATTGCTCTCAAACAATTAGAAGCATTGACTGATGGTAGTGTGATTGTTTCTACCTGTAATCGTACTGAGATTTATGCGTTAGTTCCGCAGACTTTAACGGTGCAAGACTCACAATCTTTAGCCACACAGTCCTCATCCGCACAAGCGTTAGACTCACAAGCGTCAGACTCACAAGTGATTGAGACTGACGTGCCAGCAAATACTGATAATACGTTTAGCAGTAGTGCGGCGCTCTCCTCTGCCGCCATCAGTGCTCATATCGTCAAGATTAAAACGTGGTTGGCTGACTTTAAGCAGTTGCCACTGACTGAGATTGATTCATACCTCTATGTGCATCGCGATACTCACGCCCTGACTCATTGGCTTAGAGTTGCCGCAGGGCTTGACTCTATGATCTTGGGTGAGCCGCAGATACTGGGTCAAATCAAGCGCTCCGTACACTTGGCTCAAGATCAAAAAGTGTTGAGTAATCAGCTCGGCTGGATCGTCGATCAAGTGTTTGCGGCAGCTAAGCGTGTGCGTAATGAGACGAAAGTTGGCGCACAAGCGGTGTCTCTTAGTTTTGCGGCGGCTAAATTGGTGACGCAAATATTTGATGATCTGCCCAGTCGCACCTTACTTATTGTCGCGGCAGGCGAGATGAATCGCTTGGTAGCCACGCATATCGCTGGGCTTGGGGTAGGGCGAGTGATTATTTGTAATCGCAATCCTGAACGGGCGGAAGCGCTGGCTGCTGAACTGCGTAATCCTAACCGCCGCGTGGAAGTCAGAACATTGCAAGAGTTGCCGCAAGTATTGGCAGAAGCCGATATTGTCAGCAGCTGTAGCGGTAGTATGGATTTATTAATTGACAAAAATATGACGGTGCAGGCGCTAAAGCGTCGTCGTTATCAGCCAATGCTGATGATTGATTTGGCAGTACCGCGTGACATTGACTCCAACATTGGCCGTATAGATGATGTTTATCTGTACTCTGTTGATGACCTACAGCACGTCATTGCTGGTAATATCGAACAGCGTCGGCAAGCGGCGGTAGAGGCAGAGCTGCTCGTTAGCCAATTGGTTGTTGAGATGGATCGTCGCTTTCAGGTACGGCAAGTGGGCAAAGATATTCAGCAGTATCGTACGCGTACCCATGATCAAGTGGATAAACTGCTACATGAGTCCATTGCCAAGTTGCAGCAGGGTGACGCCAGCCCTGAGGATATCATCATTGAGCTGTCACGACGTTTGACTCAGTCGCTGACGCATGCACCATCGAAGCTCATGCGCAAGGCTGCTCGCGAAGGTGACAGCGAATTACTAAATTTTGTTGTATCAGGATTACAAGACGCTGATCGTGGTCGCTAAATCAACGCTAATATAGCGATCTACTATTTATTAATAATTTCCAATATTTATCAACTCTACTTACCTAACTCTTCTAATTATCTCGCGCGCTATCGTTAAATGAGCGAATGGTTGTTAGCCTATATCATCCCTGTCAATTACCTCCATTGTATGAGCAGCCTTGTTTGATAAGCCTTTATCAAAAGTCAATAAAAACTCATGCGTACAAAGCCCATTGAGCAACGGCAATCGCGCTAGGATATAGTGCTATATTGTCAACTCTGCCTTATATTCTATACGCTTAATCATTATCTGATATCTGATATCTGACACCTGATACCAGTAACCAGTAACCAGTCACTATGACCTTTAGTAAAATTTAGTCATCATATTGTTTAAGAATAATAGTTGGCTAACCTTGTTTTGCTAGGCTGGTCGAGATAGTATTTCGATATGGTATATAGATTTTACGGTGGTTAGGGCATGTCATTAATTAGCACTCTTAATCATTTAGTGGTCTTAAAATGGCTAAATTCTGTCAAACATTGTCAAATAACGGGTTAATATCTCGATATCATCTGCGTTATTTTCCTTGTTTGACGGCAATTTATCTCATTTTAAGCCTCACAATCTAAATGATGACACGCCCTAATTTCAGAGAAACCTTAAATAATCTAACAATAAACTAGGAGCGTCCAATGACCGCATTACGTCAAGATATTGATCCAAATGGCTTATTAGAATATTCAGTGGTCTATACTGACCGTGCCCTAAACCATATGTCTAGCGTTTTTCAGCAAGTGATGAACGATCTATCTAGCGAACTAAAATCAGTGTATAACGCTGATGCAGTCGTGATCGTGCCGGGTTCTGGCACTTATGGGATGGAAGCGGTTGCGCGTCAATTGGCCAATGATGAAGATTGTCTTATTATCCGTAACGGCTGGTTTAGTTATCGCTGGACGCAAATCTTAGAAAAAGGCAAGATTGCCAAATCATCTACCGTGCTAACTGCTGAACGTATGGACGATAGCGAGTCGCCAAAACCATTTGCGCCAGTTGATATCGACAGCGCTATTGCCAAGATTAAAGCCGAAAAACCCGCCATTGTTTTTGCGCCGCACGTGGAAACCTCAGCCGGTATTATTTTACCAGATGACTATATCAAAGCATTGAGCGATGCCGTTCATAGCGTTGGTGGACTACTGGTCATCGACTGCATCGCTTCAGGTTGTGTTTGGTTAGATATGCAAGCTTTGGGTATTGATGTTCTGATTAGTGCCCCGCAAAAAGGCTGGAGTAGCACGCCATGTGCAGGTCTTGTGATGCTTAGTGCTGCGGCAATCAAAAAAGTAGACAGCACCGAATCTGATAGCTTTAGCCTAGACTTAAAGCAGTGGTTGAACATCATGCGCGCCTACGAAAATGGTGGTCACGCCTATCATGCGACCATGCCGACCGATGGCTTACGCCAGTTCCGCGACGCGCTTATGGAGGCCAAAGACATTGGTTTTGATAAATTGTGCGATGCGCAGTGGGAATTGGGCAAGCGTATTCGTAACGTTTTGGCGGATAAAGGCATCGAAAGCGTTGCAGCTGAAGGTTTTGAGGCACCAGGCGTGGTCGTATCTTATACTGACCGTGATGATATGCATAAAGGCAGTGCCTTTGCGGAAGCGGGCATGCAAATCGCCGCTGGCGTACCGCTAAAAGTTGGTGAGCCTGATAATTTTAAAACCTTTCGCTTAGGTTTGTTCGGTCTAGATAAATTGACAGACGTTGATGGCGCAGTCGCGCGTTTTGAATCAGCGCTTGAAACCGTTTTGGCTAAATAATTCGCATCATTCAGCCATTTTTTCGACTGACAAGTTCTTGAACAAGCTCCTAAAAAATACTGAACCATAGCGCTAGGCTAGGTTCAGTATTATCAAAACTCACTTAGCGCTAGCCGTTACTTTTTGCGTTTCATGTGCCAATGATTTGGCGGCTTGGCGTAGCTCAAATTTCTGCACTTTACCCGTACTGGTCTTTGGGATTTCTGCAAAAATAACATGTTTAGGGACTTTAAAGCCCGCTAAATGCTGCTTGCAATGCTCGATCACATTATCGCGCTGTAAAGTACTGCCATCATGAATCTCGATAAAGGCAACGGGTACCTCGCCCCATTTGTCATGTGGCGCGGCGACGACAGCACAGCTTTGAATTTCAATCATTTTATACAAGATATTTTCGACCTCGATACTAGAGATATTTTCACCGCCTGAGATGATGATATCTTTGAGCCTGTCCATAATTTTGATATAGCCATCAGGGTATTTAACGCCCAAATCACCCGTCCGAAACCAGCCATCGGTAAAGGCAGCTTCGGTTGCTTTACGGCTTTTTAGATAGCCTTTCATGACCATGTTACCGCGCAGTGCCAGCTCACCCATCTCTTCGCCATCGGCGGCAACGGGTTCAGTGGTACCTTGCTTAAATACATCAAAGCCTGTCATAAGATGAGACGTAACGCCTTGGCGTGACTTTTTCTGTGCGCGAGTGGCCACATCGAGCTCACGCCATTCTTCTTGCTCAGCGCAGACAGTGACTGGTCCATATACTTCGGTGAGCCCATAAACGTGAGAGATATGAAAGCCCATTTCCTCCATCGCCGCGAGCATCGTTTCAGAGGGCGGTGCACCAGCAACCCAGCCTTTCACTTCGTGGGTGATAGCATTTTTATATTCAGGCTTGCCGCTTGCAATCATATTGTGTACCACAGGCGCTGAGCAATAATGGCTGACTTTGTATTTAGCAATCAATTGCAAAATCAAATCAGCATTTATCTGACGCAAACAGACGTTGACGCCCGCGCGCTCAGCGATCGTCCATGGAAAGCACCAGCCGTTGCAGTGAAATAATGGCAGCGTCCACAAGTACATCGGGTGCTTGGGCATGTCCCAATCTAAAATGTTGGACACAGCGTTGAGCGTGGCACCGCGATGATGATAGACCACGCCTTTAGGTTTGCCAGTCGTACCAGAGGTATAGTTGAGGGCAATGGCGTCCCATTCATCCAATGGTTTTTCCCAATTATCCAAACTATCAGAGCTGGTAATCAGTTCGCTATAAGTCATTTGTCCAAAACGCTCGATATCAATGGCAGCATCAATCGAGTGAATGACGATTAAGTTAGGAAACGTTTCCTCGATAATCTCAGCGTGTTCAGCAAATTCACTGTCTAATATTAAGACTTTGGCCTCTGAGTGCTGCAAGCAAAAGGTAAGCGCATTGATATCGAGACGGGTATTTAGGGTACACAATACGCCGCCTGACATCGGGACGCCAAAAGCGCACTCAACCATCGCTGGCGTGTTCGGTAGCATGACCGCCACCGTGTCATTTTTATCAATGCCGAGTTTACGCAGGCCATCCGCCAGTTGTCTGCAACGATCGTAAGTCTGTTGCCAAGTTTGGGTCAGATTATTGTGTTCTAAATCGTCATAGATGATGGCGGTTTTATCAGGATAAACTTGTGCGCTACGAATGATAAAATCAATAGGAGTGAGCGGTTGATGGTTGGCAGTATTTTTGCCAAGTCCGGTGTGAAAGTCAGTCATTGTGATCGTCCCTTATCGTTGTTGTAATAGGCAATGAGGCCATGTTTTATCAAAACTACTGTAGCAGTAACGGTTAATTATGAACAGTCACAAGTCAAAATTTGGCAGATTTTGTATTCTTTATTTGACCAAATATCATAAAGCAATGCCATCAGTAGCGTTTACTGACAGCGAGTATTAATTTAGTGTTCACTCATCAGTCGTTTGTCTGCGTAGCTGATAATAATGGCGGTGTGTTACGATAGCATCAACGCTAACGCCCTGAATTGCATAGCATCACTGTTTTCACGAAGCATTCCCAGCAAATCGTTCATAAGGAAAATAATATGCCCGCCAGCCGCACTGCCAATACGATTGACACCGCCAGCACCAACGAACACTATCCGCATTTGTTTGAACCACTAGATTTGGGCTTTACCACGCTTAAGAACCGTTTGGTCATGGGCTCGATGCACACAGGGCTTGAAGACCGTTTTTATAATTACGGCAAACTGGCAGCGTATTTCGCAGAGCGTGCCAAAGGCGGCGTAGCGATGATGATTACGGGCGGCATTGCGCCCAATCGCGAAGGCTGGTTGTCGCCTGTTGGTGGCATGATGAATACCAAAGCTGACGTGATGAATCATCAGCGCGTCACTCGTGCCGCGCATAAGTATGACAGTAAAATCATCATGCAAATCTTGCACAGTGGTCGTTATGGTTATCAGCCATTCGTGGTGTCATCAAGTCCGATCAAATCGCCAATCTCGCCATTTAAACCGCGTAAGATGAGTATCAAAAATATCGAGCAGACGGTAAAAGATTATGCTCGTTCTGCAAAATTGGCTAAGCAGGCGGGTTATGATGGTGTTGAAATCATGGGCTCAGAAGGCTATTTGCTCAATCAGTTTTTGTCACGTCATGTCAATAAACGGACGGACGAATATGGCGGTGATATTCAAAATCGTATGAAGTTTGCCGTCGACGTGGTCAAAGCGGTTCGCGAAGCGGCGGGCGAAGATTTTATTATCCTATTCCGTTTATCAGTGATTGATTTGGTCAAAGACGGTAACGTCATGGATGAAGTCATCACCGTCGCCAAAGCGTTAGAAGCCGCGGGCGTGACTATTATGAACACGGGCATCGGCTGGCATGAAGCACGTATTCCGACGATTGTCACCAGCGTACCGCGAGCAGCGTTCGTTGATTTTACCGCTGAAATTAAAAAGCATATCAGTATTCCTATGATGGCGGCCAACCGTATCAACATGCCGGAAACGGCCGAAGAAATCGTCGCCAGTGGTCAGGCGGATATGATTCAAATGGCGCGCCCGTTCTTAGCTGATCCAAACTGGGTGAATAAAGCCAAAAATGGCGAAGCCAATCGCATCAATACCTGTATCGCCTGTAACCAAGCTTGTCTAGACCACACGTTTGCCAATAAACGCTCGACTTGTCTGGTCAATCCACAAGCGTGCTACGAGACCGAATTGGTTTATAAAAAAGCCAAAAAACCCAAAAAAGTTGCTGTCATCGGTGGCGGCGTCGCTGGCATGTCAGCGGCGCACGTGGCCGCACTGCGTGGTCATAAAGTGACGTTATTTGAAGCCAAAGATATCTTGGGTGGACAGTTTAACTACGCTAAGGTCATCCCTGGTAAAGAAGAATTCTTTGAAACCATTCGCTACTATATCAATGAGCTTGAGCACTTAGGCGTTGAGATTAAACTCAATACCAAAGTCGATAAAGCCATGCTTGAGAAAGCCAAATTCCATCACGTTATCGTCGCTACGGGCGTTGTTCCTAGAAGCTTGGCAGGTAAGTTGGAAGGAGCAGATTTGCCACAAGTGATGAGCTATGCAGAATTGCTCTCTGGTGAAAAATCAGTCGGCAATACCGTTGCCGTCATCGGTGCGGGCGGTATCGGTTTTGACGTGAGTGAATATCTGACCGCCAAACATGGTCAGCCGCTTGATGAGCTAGGTCCTGAATTGCTAAAAGACCCAAGTTATCGTCCAAAAGCCCAGTCGATTAGCGAATGGCGTGAAGAGTGGGGCGTGACTGGTGATACCGATTATCAAACAGAGGGTGGTTTGATTAAACCTGAAGCCATCAAACCAATCCGCCAAGTGTATCTCATGCAGCGAACCAAAGGGCGTTTGGGCGGTGGTCTCAATAAAACCACAGGCTGGGTACATCGTGCTCATGTCAAATCGCATGGCGTCATTCAAGTGTCGGGCGCTCAGTACAACAAAATCACCAATGAAGGTGTTTGGATCACCAACAATCAAGGTCAAACGCAATTGTTACGTGTTGACAGCGTGGTCGTCTGTGCTGGTCAAGAGTCGGTGGTCGAGCTGATGCCAAATGTTGGTGATGCACCAGACGCGCAATATCATCTAATCGGTGGCGCAAAACTCGCTGCTGAGCTGGATGCCAAACGCGCGATTCGTGATGGGGCTGAGGTTGCGGCAAGTATTTAATAAGTCATTTAAAGTAGTCAATTAAAAAACGGTAGGGAAGCAATTTCCTGCCGTTTTTTCTGTTTAAATAATTTGCAATTATTCTACATTTGAATGATAGTGAGAAATGACAATTTGCCCGTAAATCACTTCCTATTTGAAGATTAAATGTTATGAGAAAAGACCACTTTTTATTAGATGGTATGAGCTTTAAATGGGGCGATAAATTAGCTGATGTCAAGTCTCAGCTCTCAACCAATAGAATAATCAGTGAAAACGATAATTCTTACGCTACAGATAAAACTTTGACCATAAAGTTATCAGAAATCTGGTCTATTAAAACCAATTCATGTGAATTTAGTGCACCTGATGACGATAGATTAATTCATCGAATATGGATTAATTTACCTCCAATTCTATTTGGTAAATACCGAATAATTAGACAGCTCGAAAAGTATTTAGGTCCTAAATCTGATGCTAGTACTGGAGATAACCGGGGTAGTGGTAGCGTAATAAAAAACTGCAACTGGAGATTTGATAACTGTGTTATCGGTGTCAGTATTTATGGTGATCTACGCCTAGAAAATGATGAGGTGAACATGGGACTTTTATATATAGATTTAGAAGACGTTGAACTCTTAGATTCATTGTACTCAAAACCTTTAAAGGATATAGAGTCCAACCTTATTAATAAAATAAACTTTAACACTATTGATGTTTTTCAAATGCAATCAGCACAACGTGCTTCATGGTCAATGGAAACTATGAGATTTCCAAATCATAGCACTAACTTTATTTCTAGAGCGTTTAACGGATTTTATAAACGAGCGTTATTTCAAACGCCATCAGCTATTCAATCGCAGATTTCAAAATTTCAAATTTGTACATGGCAATCGATAATCGGTGATTATTACTTATCAAACTATTGGGAAACCATAGCGCTAAACAGCACTCTCAAAACATCATGGTCTAACCTATTACCTGCTAAAGGCAGAGGTCATTGTTCTGTTTCGATAGGAGATTTTACTGTTAGTAATGAGCATAGTAGGTCTGAAACACAGGTGTTTATTAAACACCTTGAAAGTATAACTAATACAAGCATAGCGTGTTATGAAAGCTATGATTGTTAGGGAATTTATACAAAATTATTTTTAAACCATATAAAGAGCAAGCGTAATCTGCCAAATCTGCGACCTTGACATCTAATGATGGGCACGCTTAATTTTACTCTATATAAAGATTTAAAGCGGCTAACTCACCTCACGCTTTAATACAATACCGTCAAAATAACCTCGCATACCACAATGTCGCTCTCTATATCGATTATCAATGTCTTTTAATAATAATTGAGTCTTACCTTTATAGAGTGCTGGATACAAACGCAGTTCAGCGGTTTCATCTTGCAGATCATCGTTGATGACCCAATGGTTTTGTGACCACGTTGCCTTACTCGCTTCAATCTCACAGGTATGCCCATTGGTAAAAATTAAAATGCTATCAATAATGGCAAGATAAGGTTTAATGGATACATTACGAATCGATAAAGTATTGGTCGTTTCTCCCATATCATCCCACTGTTTGCTATCTGGATTGTACATTGAGATTTGAGAATTTTGAGAAAACTTACCAAAAGCGTTTTTCGTTAGTAGTTCATAACGGCTTGGCTTATTTAAATAACTTCCTGCCACACCATGATGATTTTTATTTCCGATATATTCTTTATACTCTCGAATAAGGCACTTGGTACCTTTGCAAGTATTCCGTTGAAAATTTAGCCACAATTTCTGATCTATAATCATATTGTTTTTATAGGCTTCGATGTCCTCTTCATTAGCTATATTAGCGAGATCTCGTTTATATTTTTCTGCCATAGCGTCATCAAGCTTTGATAATTCATCATTCGCACAAACCGTATTTTCTACCCAAGTAGCTGCTTTGCTGCAATCAAAACTGGCTGAATGTGCCGCAGTAGATAATAGGGCGGTGCCTAAAATACTCATAATGGCTAAGGCTGATTTTTTCATATTATCCTCATCATTTAACGTTTGATTGAATGTTGATAAATACATAAGACTTTATTTTCTAAGGCTAAACATAAATATAGCATTATTGCCATTAAATACCTTATGATGATTTTAAGGTAGGAGCAAAGTAACGCCATATAAAAAGGATTTTGACATGGCATCTTTAAAGGCACTGTTTAAATGGATTGTATTGCCGATCATAGGGCTGTTAGTTATTATCAGTCTGGGATTAGTAGTGACAGGCAATTGCTATATTTTTAGAGGCGTTCAACTCACTTATCTAAAAGGCGAAAACACCGCCAATATTGATGATTATGTCGATTTTGATAATCGTACTATCCGCGCTAAAAATCCTATCGCATGGGACAAATCTCCGAACTTCGACCAAATCAAACTAACGTCTACCTTGCAACAGGCTTTGGACAGCGATGATACCATCGCCTTTGCGATTATCAAAGATGGCAAATTGCTTTACGAAAATTACTGGCAAGGCTACAGCGCCGACTCGCATACCAACAGCTTTTCGATGGCAAAAACTGTCACTACGATGCTGTACCTAAAAGCAGTTGAAGACGGTTATATCGGTAGTATCGATGAGCCAATTACCAAGTGGCTACCTGAATATGCTGACAACAAATATGCGCAAAACTGCACCCTCGCAGATTTCTCAGCGATGACCTCGGGCTACGATTGGACAGAGGATTATTACTTTCCTATCAATCCCACTGCGGAATCTTATTATGGTCATGATTTAGTCAAGCAAATGGTCAATCGTGACTTTGTTGAGCCTTGTGGTGGCCCGTTTGAATATTCATCCGGCGACACGCAAATGCTTGGGATTGCTTTGTCGCGAGCGTTAGAGCCGCATGGTTATACCATCTCTAGCTATTTAGAAGAGAAGTTTTGGCAGCCACTGGGCATGCAAGGCGACGCTTATTGGTCACTTGACGGCTCAGAGAGCATCGAAAAAGTATATTGCTGCCTAAATGCCAGCGCTTTAGATTTTGCCAAATTTGGGCAGTTATTGTTAAACGGTGGCGAGTGGCAAGGCAAGCAGTTGCTTAGCAAAGCGCACGTTAATTTTATGATTAGGCCCAACGCGCAAGCATTTCCAAAGGGTTCTCCGCAAGTTTACGGGCATTCAGTGTGGACGGATATGGATAGTCCCATTCCTTTTTATGCCATGCTGGGTCATTTAGGTCAGAGAGTATTAGTGCTGCCCGAAGAGAATGTGATTATCGTTAGACTAGGCAAACAAAAAGGCTTACCCACGCCAGTAGAAGGATTTCATTTAGAGCTAGATTTAGGTCAGTATGTCACTGAGGTGAAAGTGATTTTAGATGGTTTAGCGGTTGAGTGATGGTTTAATTTTGCCAAGTACTCATTTTACCAACTACCAATATTTTCCATCGAAATCCATGGCTCAGCGGGTGCCAAATGTTCACCATCTTGGAGTAGCTCAATTGAGATATTATTAGGGTCTTTAACGAAGGCCATATGCCCATCTCTAGGCGGTCTTAATATGCTAACACCTGCTGCCATAAATATTTCGCACTGCGCATATATGTCATCAACTTTGAAGGCAAAGTGGCCGAAATTTCTGCCATTTGGATATTCTTCCTCGTCCCAGTTGTGAGTGAGTTCAATCTCTGGAGCACCGTTATGGGTCGCTAAAAAGTACAAGCTGAATCGTCCCGACTCAGAATCTTTTTTTCTAAGAAGCTTCAAGCCCATCAGTTCACAGTAAAAGCTTAAGGTCTCTTCTAGTTTATTTGTTCTAATCATTGCATGTAAGTATTTCATAATCACGCCTTTAGGTTAATTTTTTTCTAAAAAATCTTAGATAAAGTGGTTTAGTGTTTATAGTCATCGCAATTAATACTTGAAGCGTATTCAGGTTTTTTGATATCTAGAGCATTATCACCACTCATCCAGTTTCTTTTATTTTTTGGTATTTGTTTGCCATCTAAGTAATGTTCAAATTCTCTAGAATGCTTTGTTTCAAAATTATTACCGTCACACACATTAATGAAGAAATACACAATATCGTCGCCTGTCGATGTTTCAAAATCTGTCGTTGATCCATAAACGTAAGGTTTTTGAATATACCAACTATCAACGGCTGTCACTTTGCCTGCAATTTTTTCACCTTTGTAGATTAAATAGTAATTTTGACTAGAGATATACCTCAGTTTTAACTTACCTAGGACTGGAGGCTGATAAACCTTATGATTAAGGAATAATAAAATAAGAAACATAAGTATTGTTAGGATGGATTTTTTTAACATTTTATATTCTTATTTTTTATTATATATCAGATTTTAATAAGCAATGCCTGCTGAACTCGCGATTCTATTGCTGTTAATAATGCCGCTAATTGCTCAAGCTATCTTCAATATCACCCAATGTGAGACCTGTTTCTTGGGTGCTATAGATGGTGATACCTGTATGAACCGCCCCGACTATATCGGAGAGTGATTTACTTGAGTCAGGCAGCAATGCCTGACAGGGTTAAATTATCATAAT
>NZ_CAJGZJ010000007.1 GCF_904846225.1 Psychrobacter immobilis
CTGAATAGGTCATGGATTCTTCTGCTACTTCGCTTATTTTAAAAGCATTGTATCTTATTTATAAAAGACTGACTATAACTACGAGTAGCTTTTTTTTTAAAACTGGCTAAACTAATAAATAAATGTTCATTAGATTTTCGAAATATATGAATAAAGGGATAAGTATGAAGTTTAAAAATCACAACACAGAAATCGACGAAACAAATCCATTCAAAAATGATTGGTTGAAACGGCAAGAATTTAGCAATCAGTTGACTAATATTATTAAAAATAATAGTGAAGAGAGCTTTGTAATTGGACTCAGTGCCCAATGGGGAGAAGGGAAGACCACATTTGTTAAGATGTGGCAAAAGCAAATGGAGAATGCAGGTATTAACTGTATTTATTTTGATGCTTTCGAATATGATTACATGGAAAATGTATTTTTATCTATTGCGATAGAAATATACAACTTTGCTAAAAATAAAGATCTTGCATTGTCAACAAATTATCTTGAAGAATCAAAAAGTGTTTTCAGCCACTTACAATCTATCAAGATGAATACTTCACCTATAATACTTGAGTCACAACTCTTCGATAAGCCAGATGAAGTTAATAAAAACACAGTTGCTGATGATATTGAAGATAATTTAAACTATTTACTAAACAATGCATTTAATCAGGCTATCAATCATAAAGAAGTTTTTACAAGCTTTAAAAAATCACTATCTATACTTGCTTCAAGCACATCATCTAAGAATTTGCCATTAATAATCATAATTGACGAGCTTGATAGGTGCAAACCTAACTATGCTGTAGAAGTGTTGGAAAAAATAAAGCATTTATTTCTCGTAGATAATGTGGTTTTTGTCTTATCAATGCATCATGAGCAACTAGAAGAGTCAATAAAAAAAGTTTATGGTTCAAATCTTGATGCTCATACTTACCTTCAAAAATTTATAGATTATCCTACAAGATTACCAAAGGCCAATTTTTCATTAGACAGAAGTACAGGTGATTATCTTCGCAATCAAATAAATTTTTTGAAATTCAGGGAATTTGATAGCTCACCTTATGTTTTTCGTCTATTTGCAATATTATCTAATTATTACGATCTATCACACCGACAAATAAATAAGGCTCTTTACACTTTTAAGATGTTCATTGACTCACAAGATATAAATTTTGGCATCGAGTTTCAAAAAGCATGTTTATATATCTTTGTAAGTATTCTTAAAGTTGCAAATAATGAGCTGATCCAGAAAATAAGAACGAATAGTGTGTCCATGAAGGATATGAATAATGAACTAGGCAGCTTATATTCTAAAGATCATAGTGACGTAGTTACTAGTCTAAAATTATACATTGAGCTTTGTTTTCAGAATTTTGAGTATTTTCAAAATACTCATGAGCAAAGAGAAATTGATTTCTTTAGGGTATTCAAATTATCAAGAGAAGAGAACTTAGTGCTTAAAAATACTTTGGCTAGTTTGGAGTCATTCGAAAGTTATTGATCTAGATAAATCAAAATGTATTATAGATTCTGGACTAGCTGCATTAGAGCAGGGACAGAAGCACCTATAATTGAAGCTACTGTACTGTTATTAAGTAAGTCTCTTAATCTACTTTTAGCTTCTGCATCATTACTTTCCTCAATCTGATTTATGAGGGTTTTCAAGTCGATGTTAATATCATTATTATTCTGAGTATTATCGTTACCAAGTTGTTGATTTCCACCTGTAATGCTTCCGATCTTAATATTCATACTGCTATTTTCCTTAATGTTCATAATTGCTGTTTCCAGAGTGTCGGTAAACTCTTGCATTTCACTCAATGAGCTATTTGAAGTATTCTGGTTAGATAAGTTTAAGTTAAAACTTTTAATAACATCAATATTATAGGAATGTTTTTTCAGTAAAGGTAAGTGGCCATTTACAAAGGTTGTAAAGTCGCTTATAGATTTTCGAAGTGTTTCAGAGCTTCTATTGTTCTGAGACATATTATATAGTTTGATGCTAGCATTAAGGTTTGCAAGTGTGCTTAACCATTCTGACTTGTACGACATATAAAACCTTTATAGTGTTAAAGCTATAATTGATATTAATTTACAGTTTCTCGTAAACCTCTTTATATTTTGTTTATCGAAATTTAATGATATATGTTTTATGGTCACAATTTATATTTAGCTATAAGTTAAGTTTGAGTTGTTAATGAGCTAATAGTATTCTGTTAAGCTATATTAAAGTAGCAAAATTTAATGTTTGAGTCTACTAATATGTAGAGCATTACAATTTAGTCAAACCTTCTCAGTCAACAACTTAACGCCCAGTCCCATAAATACCACGCCGCTGATTTTGTTTAATATTATTTCAACAGATGGGTTCTCTCGTAGGCTGGCACTGAATTTTGATGCCAATAATGCCAAACACGAGCACCATATCAAGCCCGTAGTGGCAAAGGTTAATCCCAATATTAAAAATGAGAGCATGCCGTAAGCGTAGCTAGCGTCAATAAATTGTGGAAAGAATGCGAGGAAGAATAGGGCAAATTTTGGATTGAATACATTGGTCAACACTCCTTGCTTATAGATTTGCCAGCCATCGACATCCTTTTGGCTAGAGACGCCCTGACCTTTGGATAAACGGTTTGCGATTGAGTTCGAGTTTTTGCTCGTTAGCATTTTAAAGCCTAAATAACACAAGTAAGCAGCACCAATATATTTGACGATCATAAATGCGATAGGGGAGCTGGCGAGCAATACTGATAATCCTAGCGATGCCAATAAAGTATGAATTAAACTACCCGAGGTGATACCCAAAACAGAATAAAGCCCTGCTGTTTGCCCTTGTGAGATACTACGAGTAATAATGTACATGGTATCCGAGCCTGGTGTGAGGTTGAGTAAAATAGCAGCGAAGACAAATCCCAGATAATTTTCAATACCGAACATAATCAACCACCTCTTTTAATAGCGCTAAAACTCATCATTTGTAGTATGTGAGTACAGGTTATGAGATTTCCCATAATATTGATATTAGCGAGTATTAAATGGATTGGCAATAAGTCCAATAGCGATGAAGCGGTATAAACAGAGTTAAAAAGTAACAGACATAAAAAAGCCCAGTCACCATATGATGGCTGGGCTTTTCTTTATTCAACGTCAGTATTTTACCAATTTTTCTTTTGCTGTCTTAGCGCACATTATCACTTCGTGTGACAAGCGGCTTGTCTAAACGGTACTTTGCTGCTGCACTTTTAGCACCAGCAATACTAGCGATAAAGGTTAACAAGGCACTGATTAACCAAAACAGACCAGTATACAAAGCTGCTTTACGTGCAATATCTTCAGCTTGTTGGAGTTTCTCTTCAGCAAGCTGTTTTGACTCTGCAATCGCTTGTTCTGTTTTTGCTTTATATTCGTCAAATGACTGTTCAACTTCTGTACGAACTTCGATGGCTTGAGCTTCTGTTAGCCCTTCTTGTTGCAGACGAGTGATTAGCTCAGGACCTGCTAACGTCTCTTCAATAGATGCCATACGCTGTTTGGTATAGTCATCAATATTGCGCCATGTGTTGATATCAGTGAAGTCCATGTCAGCAACTTCAGTTTTAGTACTGCTAAGCATGTCTTTAATCACACGACTGGTAGCAGCGATTTGTTGCTCATTTAGATCTTCTGTATTTTTTGCCATCATCATTTGGATATTTTCTTCGGTAATATCGCCTGATACGCTCTGATAAATTTCTTTCGCTTTTTGTTGTAAGCCATCATTTTCTGAGGCTGAACCAACAGCAGCTGCACCAGCACCCGCTGTTTTAGCTACTGTACTGACAGTAGAGCCTGCAGCTTTACCTGCTGTGGCTAAAATACCAGTCGCACTGCTTAACGTAAAAAACGTCGTTAACAATACGATTAACGCAGCAGTCAGCATACCCGTGAGCGTAGCATCTTTTGGATCAATGTCTGTACCATCACCAAACAGAGCTTCAGGTGCCGAAAATTTAATCGCAAAATAGCCTGCGACAAAAGCACTGACAATCGCCGTAATGGCGGTATAAATACCAGCGCCAATGCTGGTTCCCTTCAAGTCAAAAGGCAGAAATGAGCTGAGTACCAAGGCAAGCGCAATCATTGCCATAACTACGATCAGCCCCATTACAAGACCTGCGAGCACACCACTCCAAGAGGGACGGCGCTGGGGATTATAAGTAGATAACATAAGCATTCCTTTTCAAATTTCAATAGTTTTATGAAAACGTATAATTTTTACTATCACCATGACAGTGTTGACATGAGAATTTACGCTCACTGTATATTGTCGACAGTGAATATAAGGACATAGTAAGGAAAAGGACATCGCATTCATAATGCTATTGAGTAGAAAAATACGATGATTCTGTATAGGAGTGTTAATCCGAGTGACAAAATCAGGAATATGTAATCAACTGTAAAATAATTAGGCTAAACTATTAATATTACTAAGGATTTTCGGAGATAAGCAATAGGTAATTGTTTATAGCGAGAGCTTAAGATAATGAAATAGAGAACTAACAGACATAAAAAAGCCCAGTCACCGTATGATGACTGAGCTTTTTTATTGTTCGCTTATTAGTCTTATCTCATGCTGAGCAAAAGGGCTAATAAGTGACGCCGAATAGTGGCGTCCCCAGGGGGATTCGAACCCCCGTTACCGCCGTGAAAGGGCAGTGTCCTAGGCCTCTAGACGATGGGGACGCATAGATTGTCATAACCAATGGTTATAACGGTACCTCACAATATCAGAGCGCTTATCTATTAATAATAGAGCAAGCCTTGCCTAGGTGCTGATATCGTCCTACTAGCGAGTATTTATGTTAAAGTTTCAGTAAACTGAGCTTTGCAATAAATAGTATGGTGGAGCTAAACGGAGTCGAACCGTTGACCCCTTGCATGCCATGCAAGTGCTCTACCAACTGAGCTATAGCCCCTCGCTAAGAGTGTGCGTATTTTATGTAAGAGCAGCAGTCTTGTCAACCGCTATTTTAAAAATAATTCATAAATAAGCAAAAAAATCTGTTCAAAGCGGTTTTATTGAGGTTATAAGTGCGACTTAACGTGGATTTTGCTTGATGGAGATATCTTTAATCGCTTTGTCCGTAAAAAACTCTGCTTCCGTACTATCCGCAAAGACAACCGCGCAACATTCAGTAGGAATGTATTGACCGCCATTTTGGCGTACGGTTTTTATGCCTTTAAAGCCAACAATGTCAGACTCATTTATTTGATCTAAATTCTGCTTTGTATAACTTAAATGTGTTTTATATATCCATTTCAAATCTTCGAAGTCTTGACCTGTTGACAGGATAAGTTTTGCGTCATAAAGCTCTTTTACGACTGCATCATAGTATTTTTACGCTTCTTTTAACGTCGAAAAAACATAATCTTTGCTTTCTATTGTGACGGTTTTGCCTGCCATATTTGTTTCCCATTGAGACGTTAGATAAAATAAAAGTAGTAACACTTATGAACAATAAAAAAAGGATCAGTAATAGCCTGACCCTTTTTTACATCATAAACTCTTTACTAATGGACTATTCAGAAGCCGCTAAAAAATCCGGCAATTCTGCCGCTTGTTTTTCAAGTTTTTTGAGTTTCTTTTTGCCAAGACCGCCCAATACATCAACCGCATGACGCAAGCGTGTTAGCGTCATATCAGCACCGATAATCTCCATAGAGTTCATGACTGGTGTCGATGAAGTGCTACCAGCGATAGCGATAAAGAACGGTGCCATAAAGTCACGCATTTTGATATCAAGATGCGCTGCAAGACCTTTTAGGGTGGCGTAGATGTTTTCTTCTGACCATGTAGGCAATACTTCTAGTTGCCATAATGACAGCTGAAGCATTTCGATGATTTGTTCAGGCATCAATGATTTATGGGTAAAGCTTTCAGCAGTGATATCAGGCAGGTTCTGGAAATAAAAGCCGCCCCAATTAACCGCATCAGACAATAGCTCGATACGTGGCTGAATCGCGGCTGCGATAGCCGTTAACTTGTCGCTATTACTTGCCCAGTCTAGAATTTTATTTTTTAGCTCTTCAGGCGTGAGGGCGCGTAGCCATTCGGCATTGAGCCAATTGAGTTTTTCGATGTCAAAGATAGGGCCGCCGAGCGACACACGTTGAATATCGAAGCTCGCGATCATCTCTTCTAACGTGAACTTTTCGGCGTCACTAGGCATTGAGTAGCCCATACGACCAAGATAGTTGAGCAGGGCTTCAGGCAATACGCCTGCATCACGGTAGTAGGTGATAGACGTTGGATTTTTACGTTTAGACAACTTTGATTTGTCAGGATTACGCAGTAGCGGCATGTGGCACAGGACTGGCATCTCCCAACCGAAGTAGTCATACAGCAGCTGATGTTTGGGCGCAGAGTTCAACCATTCTTCACCGCGCATGACGTGACTGATGTCCATCAAGTGGTCATCGACGACGTTGGCTAAATGATACGTTGGCATGCCATCAGTTTTTAGCAGCACTTGCATATCGACTTGTGTCCAAGGAATCTCAACGGTACCGCGTAGCATGTCCTGTACCTGACAGACGCCTTCGGTGGGTACACGCATACGAATCACATGGGGTTTGCCCTCAGCGACCAATTGTGCGGTTGTCTCTGGGGCTAAATGCGCGCAGCGACCGTCGTAGCGCGGGGTTTCACCGTTTGCCATTTGCTCAGCACGCATAGCATCCAGCTCTTCGCTGGTACAAAAACAGCGGAACGCATGATCGCTATCGATCAGTTGCTCAGCGTGTTTTTTATAAATATCACTACGCTCGCTTTGACGATAAGGCGCGTGCGGGCCGCCAACATCTGGGCCCTCGCTCCAATCAAGACCCACCCAACGCAGCGCATCCAAAATCATTTTTTCAGATTGCTCAGTGGAGCGAGTTTGGTCAGTGTCTTCAATACGCAAAATAAATTCGCCGCCGTGGGCCTTAGCAAATGCTAGGTTAAATAGGGCAATATAAGCCGTTCCTACATGAGGAAAGCCAGTAGGCGATGGCGCAATGCGAGTGCGGACAGGTCGATTGCTACTAGCAGGCGTCGTAGGGTTCGTCGATGATTGGGTCGAGGTTTGTATCATAGAAATCTCAGAATATGGTGGTGAATGAAAATGACAGCAAAAAATAGCCATAAAAAATACGAATGAAAAATATAACTAAAAATACGAGTGAAACAATAGAAGTCAAATTTGAAAAATAGCGTAAAATATAGCGCTAGTATAACAGAGAGATGTGATATTTTTAATGAAAAGCCCTTCTAGTGCTTGACTACCCGTGTATCCTTGCGATAATACGGCTAGGCAAATCATAACTTGTTTATTTTTATCTGATTTTTTACTATTACTGGCCAAAATGGTCGTCATCTACTGAGTTATTTGTGTCACTATCAAAATCCAAGCCAAAATCCAAGCCAAATTCTTCTTCAACCACTGATAATGTTGAGTCATTGACGAGTTCGTCTTCTGTAGAAAGCAGTGCTGTTCAAGACCTCGCCACGTCTGATGCATTGAGCTTCGTACATGATGCCGTTCTCTTGCCAGAAACAGTCGCAGCGGTGTTGGGCGTCAAATCCTTGCCAAATAAAAAAGACGCATCGAAAGAGCAAAATAGCTTACAAATGAGCGGCATTTATGTGGATGCGACTTTTGGTCGCGGCGGTCACAGTCGTTTATTGTTAAGTCAGCTGGCTGATGATGCGCAGCTGATTGTCTTTGACAAAGACCCGACGGCCATTACCGTAGCGCACGAATTGGCAAATAGTGATAGTCGTGTAAAAGTGATTCATGATAGTTTTGCGACGTTGACGACCAGTCTAGCAGCGCTTGGCATCACTCAAATTGATGGTTTAATGGCAGATCTAGGTATTTCGTCACCACAGATTGATGATGGCAGTCGTGGTTTTAGCTTCATGCGTGATGGGGCGGTTGATATGCGTATGGATACCAGTCGCGGTCAGTCGGTTGCCGAATGGCTTGCCAAAGTCGATGATGAAACCTTGGCCAATGTGCTTTATGAATTTGGTGAAGAGCGTCACAGTCGCCGTATTGCGCGCGCTATCAAGCAGATGGACAGTTTTGAGTCCACGCTTGAGCTGGCGGAAGTGATTAAAGTGGCCCATCCTAATTGGCAGCGCGGCAAACATCCAGCGACGCAAAGCTTTCAGGCCATGCGTATTTTTATTAACAATGAGCTTGGCGATGTTGATGACTTTTTAGAACAAAGTATCCCGATTCTAAAATCAGGTGGACAGCTGGCGGTGATTAGCTTTCACTCGTTAGAAGATCGCCGTATCAAACAGTTTTTGCAGCGTCATAGTAAAGGGCAATATCCAGAAGATGAGAATTTGCCGATGCCGCCGAAGCGTCCGCGCTACTTTAGTAAGCCTAAACGTGTTGGCCCAAGTAAAGCTGAAACGAGCCACAACCCACGCTCGCGTAGTGCGTGGCTGCGTAGTGCGACACGTACTGATTGTGATTATCTACCCAACGTTGGGCAATGAGCCACACATGAGTTGATAGAGTTAATATTGGGTCAGTCTTCTGTTGATTAGATGCGACCAAATGTTTTAATGATTACGCTACTGTTAAAAAGCTGTAAATATTATCTGCTAGGCTCGGCAATTACTTCTGTGTTTGGTTTTATTCTTATCGATAATGCTGCTGGCTGATGAGATTTTCATCACTCATAAACCGTTGTCGTTTTTTATATTTTGAAGTTCACTTTTTTGAGATCGTGATGGCAATATCTGATAAACCTGCAAACCGCCGTGCCGCAATGCCCCATAATGCTGATGTTGGCGAACTATTTGTGCGCCGATTTAATGTGGTCAGTATTTATGTGGCCGTATTATTGTTATTGGCCGCAGCTATTGTATGGAGTGGTATCAAAACTGCCGAAAGCGTTCAGCAATATCATCAGGATTATAAAGCCTTGCAAGACATGAAAAAACAAGAGCGTAAGTTACAAATTGAACACCAGCGTTTGTTAATTGAGCAGCAGACGTTTAGTGCCACGCCGCAAATTGCCAGTCGTGCCGTTGCTGAATTGGGTATGTTTTCGCCAACCCTAGAAGACAAGCTGATTATCCAGCCGGGAGTGGCCGGAGTAGTAGCACCTATTGCTACTAGTGGCTCAGATGCTGTTGCTGCCAATGATTCAGATATTATCGAAACAGACGTTTATGAAGCAGATGCTGATAGTAATGCCTCTTCTACCGCCGATTCCGACTTATCGGAGGCAGGACAATGAGCGATAAAAAATCCAACGCCAATAGCGATAAGCCCGCCAAAAACCCGAGTAAAAAACCAGCCAGTGGCAAGGTAACAAAACCTTTGCGCCGTGCCAGTGTCGCAAAATCTGGACAAACGAGCAGCAAATCGGGCAATAACGCAACCGATAGCCGCAAGGCCAAGTTATTTAGTCGCCTAAAAAAGAGCGAAGAACAGGGCGCTGATACCAGTGCCAAAAATGCAAAAAGTAAAAGAGGGTTTTTGGGCAAAGCGTCTGGTGCGTCATCTCGTGGCGGCTTTGAGCAGGACAAAAATCGCTTTCGTCTGATTTGGGTCATTGCGCTGGTTGTATTGGGCTTGCTTATAGCACGTGCTTACTATTTACAGGTCGCTAACTCTCAGTTTTATCGAGACAAAGGCGATGAGCTTATCACCAGCGTGCGCACGCAGAAATCCTATCGTGGCATGATTACCGATCGCAATGATTTGCCACTGGCTGTCAGTGCGCCACTGGCGACGGTTACTTTTAGTCCGCATGATTATGCACGTGAGTATTACGAGCTTAAGCGTATTATCATTACCAATCCTGATAGTCCACAATTGGTCGCGCGTATGCAAAAGCGTTTGGACAATATGGACTTAACACAGCTGGCGGCGGCGGCCAATATTCCGGTCGATGAGCTAAAAAAAGTAACCGCTATCGATCCTAGTGTCGATGTCACTAATGAAGAGGCGGTCAAAGCGGCCTTACCAAAGGGTGCAGGCTCGCATTATTTGCCACTTTTAAACAAAGTAACACCAGAGATTGCTCAAAGTGTCAGCTCGCTTGATTTTCCGGGCGTTTACGAGAAAAACTTCTTTCAGCGTTATTATCCGCAGCCGCAACCAAACTCGCAGTTATTGGGCTTTATGGGACAAAGTTCTGTCGATCCCGAAGGCGGCTACGAGGGGCGTGCTGGTATCGAACGTCAGTATGACAAAGAGTTGGCGGGCGATGATGGTAAGGTTTTGGTACTTAAAGATGCCAAGCAAAATAGCCTCAAAGAAATTAAGCAAATTGAACCTGAGATTGCGGGCAAAGATGTGGCGTTGACCATTGATTCGCGTTTGCAGTATTTGCTTTATAAAGAGCTAGAAAAAGCCGGACGTTTGCAAAAAGCGCGTTGGTCTACGGGTATGATCGTCGATGTGCAAACTGGTGAGGTGCTAGCTTTATCGACATGGCCGTCATTTAATTCCAATAACTTGAATGAGATGACTGGCGAAAATCAGCGTAACCGTGCGCTTCTTGATGTGTTTGAACCGGGTTCAGTGATGAAACCATTTACCGTTGCCACGGCCTTAGATTCAGGTAAGTATACGCCCACTTCTTTGATTGATACCAGTCCCGGCTCTATCCGCGTTCGTGGTTATACCATCCGTGACCATAACAATCTAGGACGGATTAACTTGGCGACATTGTTACAGAAATCGAGTAACGTGGCTTCAACCAAGATTGCGCTATCGCTACCACCTGACGCGATTACCAATATGCAAAGACAGTTTGGCTTTGGCAAAAAAACACCGTTACAGTTCCCAGGGGAAGGTAGTGGACTGATTGTCACGCCAAAAGAAAAAGAGACCGCAAGACGTGCGACGGTCAGTTATGGCTATGGCCTACAAGTGACCCTCGCACAAATAGCGCAGGCTTATTCAGCGCTGGCAGCAGGCGGTGTCATGCATCCGTTAACGCTCATTAAAGGTGACAAAACGAAGCCAAGCAAGCGTATCATGGCACATGAGCAAGCGATGTCTATCGTTCAAATGCTGGAAGGTGTCACCGAAGCAGGTGGTACGGCTAAAGCCGCTGCTATCGATGGTTATCGCGTCGCTGGTAAAACAGGAACGTCGCGCCGTATCAATCCAAAGGGTGGCTACTATTCTGACCAGTACCGTAACGTTTTTGCTGGTATGGCACCTGCCTCAAATCCAAGGCTGGTTGGTGTAATGCTAATCGAAGACCCACGTGGTCAAATGTATGCTGGTTTAACGGTAGCACCTGTCTTTCACAACGTCATGAAAGAGGCGCTACGTCTGTATAATGTGCCTTTGGATAAACCGTTGAAAACCGAAGCCCAGTAGCCATTGATATCAGTTTTTAAGTTTATAGCCATTCACTATTTGATTTGTTTAACTGTTTAGGATTTGCTAATGACCATGTCACCCTCATCGCTAAGCCGCGTTACTGTCACTTTGCAACAGCTGATGGAGGCCAGTGGCAGTAATAGACATAGTCTACAGCAAGCATTAACAGCGATGATCACGGCGTATAGTCAGAACGCATCAGCTGATGCTGATTTTGAGTCAAGTCAAATAAATTCGGTTGCCAATATCCCGTTTCATCAGTTCTGTTTGGACAGTCGTCAGTTAGCGACAAACGACGTATTTGTTTTATTAAAAAGCCAAACATCCGACTGTCAAAAAAGCCGAGACTATCTTTATCAAGCGGCTAACCATGCAGCTTTTATCCTATCAGAAATCGATCCTGTGGCTTTGCTCACAACGGCTGATGCGCCATCTCATACCAATATTACTAGTACTGACAGTCCGCAGTCTTTCGCTCAGCAGCAACTCTCCGCATTGTCTTGTCCCATCTTATATGTACCCAATATCCGTGATTTTTTAGGTGATTTATGCCAAGCGCGCCTGCAATATCAGCAGCCAGCGAAATTGCCAACGGTCGTGGCAGTGACAGGCACCAATGGCAAAACCACCATCAGTCAATTGGTTGCGCAATTAACGCAATTAACTGGAATGAGCAGTGCTGTGATGGGTACAGCAGGCAATGGCAAGCTTGGTGCTTTGGTTCAAGCCAGCCACACCACGGGCGACGCGTTAGCTGTACAGCAGTTTTTATATCAAATGGGTTTTGATGGCGCTGAGCTGTTAGCTCTAGAGGCGAGTTCGCACGGTTTGTATCAGCAGCGTTTGCAGGGCATGCCAGTGTCGGTTGCGATTTATACCAACTTGAGCCGTGATCATTTAGATTATCATGCCGATATGGCAGAGTACGCGGCGGCCAAAGCCAAACTGTTTGATAAAGCACATTTTCCAGATTTGACCCACGCTATTATTAATATCGACGACGAATATGCACAAGTTATGCTGGATATGGCGCACGGCAGTGATTTAACCGTATGGACATACAGTTTAGACGCATCCAAGACGGCGACCTTCGTCGCCGCTGACATCAAACCAAGCTTACAAGATGTCGAGATTGCTCTGCGTTATGACTTTAGTAGTACGGATTTTGGTCATACAGACGTCGCTGAAAAGAAAAGTGGCACCATCAATATCATCAGTCCATTATTGGGACGCTTTAACGTGGCGAATTTGCTCGCGGCGATGGCGGCTTCTGTCGCACTTGGCTCTGACATTGACCACGATATTGAGCAGATTGCCGCCGTTGTTCCAGAGCTACAAGGCGCTGTTGGGCGTATGCAGCGCGTGCCCTCTAACGATGGTTGTTTTATCGTTGATTATGCTCACACGCCTGATGCTTTAAGTCAGGTGCTGGCCAGTCTCAAAACCCATTGTAAGGGTCAGTTATGGGCGGTATTTGGTTGCGGCGGTGACCGTGATGCTGGCAAGCGTCCGTTGATGGCACAAGCAGGTTTGGCGGGTGCAGACCAAGTCGTATTAACAGCGGACAACCCTCGTACCGAAGATCCCAATATGATTTTGCAGGATATGCAAGCGGGCATGAGTGCTGAGCAATATCAGCGCACTCATATAGAACCTGCGCGCCAACGCGCTATTGAGTACGCTGTCAATCAAGCAGCGGCCGATGACATCGTCGTTATCGCTGGCAAAGGACATGAGACTTATCAGGAAATTAACCATATACGTTATGATTTTGATGACAGTGTTATCTTACAAAACGCCCTCAAGCAAGCGGGACGAGTATAAATAATAGCGGTTATAAGCCGTTTTTATTTTCCCAAAACCTCTAAATATAAGAAATAAGTAGTCATCATATAAGGTAATTATTATGACAGCGGACAACGATAACGCCACCCAGTCTCAAGGGCTGTATGTGTGGCAAGTAGATAATTTGCTCACAGCGACAAAGACACTGAATGGGCATTGGCAGCTACCAGAAGCGCAGACAAGCGAAGAGCAGTCAGAGCTAGCAAAAAACGCGGTGATTAGTAATCGCATTGCCACTGATACGCGCACCATAAAAACCGGTGATATCTTTTTGGCGTTAAGTGGTGACAATTTTGATGGCCATGATTATATCAATCTGGCGGCATCGAAAGGCGCAGTTGCTGCGATCGTTTCTCGTCCTATTTCTACGAGTATTCCGCAGTTGGTCGTGAGCGATGCCCGTTTGGCGCTTGGGCAATTGGCCGCTTATCGCCGTCAACAGCATAAAGATTTGACCGTGATTGCGATTACGGGCTCTAGCGGTAAGACCACTTGTAAAGAGATGCTCGGTAGCATCTTTGGTCGACTGGCACCAACATTGATTACCCGTGGCAATCTAAATAATGACTTGGGTGTGCCGATGATGATTCTTGAGCTATCGGACCATCATCGTTATGCCATCTTAGAGTTGGGTGCCAATCACATTGGTGAGATTGCTTATACGACTGAGATTGTAGAGCCTGATGTGGCTTGTATCTTAAATATTGGTACGGCTCATTTGGGTGAATTTGGTAGTCGTGAAGGTATTTGCCAAACCAAGGCGGAGATTTATCATACCTTGACGGATGCACAATTTGCCATTGTTCCTGACAAAGACGATTTTACCAATCAGTTACGCCGTATCGCTGAAACCCACACCTCGCATGTGATTGGTTTTGGCAATACAGACGTGAGTGCGAGCCACTTGGATGTAGAGCCTGAACGCAGTGAGTTTAAGCTGCATATTGGCAACCAAATTCATGATATCAAGTTGCCGCTAGCAGGTGAGCATAATGTCAATAATGCGTTGGCTGCTGCTGCTTGTGCGTATGCGCTCAATATTGATGTGACTGACATCGTCGTTGGGCTAGAAAATGCACGTCCCGCTAAAGGTCGTTTGAACAGTCAGCTACTTGGTCGGCACCGCTTGATTGATGACACTTATAACGCCAACCCGCATTCGGTGCGCGCTGCTGCAAAAGTATTGGCAGCGCAAACGGGCACACAAATCATGGTGTTGGGAGATATTGGTGAGCTTGGTACGGCCGCAGTGAGTGAACATCAGAGCTTGGGTCGTACTATCGCGACCACGGGCATTGATGTACTGCTTTGTGTTGGTGAATATGCGCCTTATACCGTTGCTGGTGCCCAAGAGATCTCTGGTATCAATGCTCATGCATTCGCTGATAAAGATAGCTTATTACAGTATTTACAACCGTATTTGCAGACGCAGCAGTCTCAGACTTGTACTGTGTTGTTCAAAGGCTCTCGTTCCATGCAGATGGAAACACTTATTCATGCGCTAGTAGAGGAGTAGGCGGTGTTAGTTTGGTTGTTCGGCTGGCTTGGTCAGTATTATACCCCGTTTTCTGCGGTTTCTTCGTTGACGCTCCGAGCGTTGCTCGCGGTTGTTACCGCCCTTGCTTTCAGTATGATTTTTGGCGGGCGTGTCATTCGGCATCTACGAACGCTCAAGTATGGTCAGGCCATTCGTAGTGATGGCCCGCAATCGCATTTGGTCAAAACTGGCACACCAACGATGGGTGGGGTGTTGATTTTGAGCGCGATTGGCGTATCAACGCTACTTTGGGCGCGTTTGAATAATCCTTATGTGTGGATTTTGCTCATTGTCATGATTGTATTTGGCGCCGTAGGTTGGGCAGATGATTGGCTCAAGATTAAATATAAAGATCCCAAAGGTTTAATTGCCCGCAAAAAGTATTTTTGGTTATCGATAGGGGCGTTATTCGTTGGCGTTTCTTTGTATTATATTGCCACGATCCAGCCAAACGTCGCGACCACGCGTGAAATGCAAGATTTGTTATTACCTATTTTCAAGGACTGGATGATTCCGTTCTCCGCAGTGCCCTTTGGTATTGGTTTTATTATCTTTACGTATTTTGTGATTAATGGCGCATCCAACGCTGTCAATTTAACAGATGGTTTGGATGGTTTGGCTATTTTGCCAGTGGTATTAGTCGCTGCAGGTTTGGGTGCCATGGCTTATGTATCTGGTGACGTGCGTTTTGCGGATTATTTGCATGTGCCTTATATTGCTTACAACTCGGAAGTCCTGATTGTCTGTGGCTCGATGATTGGTGCAGGACTGGGTTTCTTATGGTTTAACGCCCATCCTGCGCAAGTATTTATGGGTGATGTCGGTGCGCTGGCATTGGGTGCGATGCTGGGTACAATCGCAGTCATGACACGACAAGAGATTGCATTTGCCATTATGGGTGGTCTGTTTGTCGCTGAAGCGCTGTCAGTAATGCTGCAAGTGGGTTCTTATAAGCTTCGCAAAAAACGCGTTTTTCGTATGGCACCGCTACATCATCACTTTGAAGAAATCGGCTGGAAAGAAACACAAGTGGTGGCAAGGTTTTGGATTATTGCCATCATTCTTGTGATTCTTGGATTAATGACACTCAAACTGCGTTAACAGTCGTTTTGATTGATAGTGAACTGATATTTATGTTATCAATAAAAAAGCCATCTCATTTATGATTGAGGTGGCTTTTTTATTGCTCCTCTTTTATTACTCACTACAGCTGAACTTTGCTAAAATACTCGCCATATTGCGATAACCTTGAGATGCCTGTGTCCTTATTTGTTTGCCCACTTTGCCAGTCTCCATTACAGCCAGCCACTGATACGTGGCGCTGTGATGGCAGCTTAAACCCTAAACAGACCGCACATCCTTTTGATGTAGCGCGGCAAGGTTATGTCAATCTGTTGCCAGTACAACAAAAAAAATCGAAAGCACCAGGCGATAGCCAAGCAGCTATTGAGGCGCGAAAGCGGTTTTTGCATGCGGGACATTATGAAAAGTTACAAAGGTTAATCAGTCAGCAAATGCGGCAGTTACTGGCACAAGATGAGTCAGTAGCGGCGCAAAATAATAAGCCTGTCAATTGGCTGGATATCGGTTGCGGTGAGGGATATTACACGCAGGCGATGGCACAAATGGGTTCAAGTGGTATAGATAACTTAATCGCGGCTGACATTAGTAAGCCTGCCTTGGTCGAATTGGCCAAAGTGAGTAAAGCAGCAGGTAGGCTTTGGTATCAACAAAACAAAGAGCCGTCTGTCCAGACAACCGCCATCTACCCGCTCGTAACAAGCGCCGCGCATCTGCCGCTACGCGCCCATAGCATGACGGGTATCAGTAGTATTTTTAGTCCCATTTTGCCAAAAGCTTTTGCTGAGGTATTGGCTGATAATAGCTATTTACTCATTGCCAAACCTGATATCGGGCATTTAGCGACCATGCGTGACGCCTTATTTGATAACGTTCGCGAACATGATTCGGATAAGTTTTTGCAAGAATTATCACCTTATTTTACGCTGATGAACACATATCGTGTCAGTAGCGAGATGTCCTTAACAGCGGATGATTTGGCTGATTTAATGACTATGACGCCTTATGCTTATCGTGCTAAAATTGAGAAAAGACAAGCGTTACTGGCAGTCGTTGAAAAAGAGGAATTTAATACGGAGGCAAAATTTGTGGTGTATATTTTGCAAAAAACGTCTGACTTGCAAGACGCTTCAACACATTTATCATAGCAGCGGCTATTCGCAATATAACCATGTTTGCCTGGCTGACAGCCTCAAAAATATTAGGTGGCTCAGCCCCGCGTTTTCATAAAATTTAAAGCATTCAATGGTATAAGCGTTACGCCAGTTACGTTTTGCTAGCATAAATCGCTTAGACATCACGATTGACTCTGTGTCATTATTCGATTTGAAATTAATCTCTCATTGAGATTGTCCGCTTAAACATCATTTAAATGAATAAATAGTCTTCAGACAACTGGAGCATTTCAGGATCTTATTATGAAAAAATTATCAACATTGAAAAAGTCTCTTGTGATGGCACTAAGTGTCGTCAGTATCAGTTTTGCAACCGTTGCCGTTAGCCAAGCGGCTATTAATGAGGTTGAGGCGGTATCGCAAAGTAAAGTTAGCCTAGAGCAAGCGCTGAACCTTGCTAATAAAATGGTCAAAGGCGATATTATCAGTGCAGACTTTGACCAAGAAGATCGCATAGAAAACAGCCATTACGATATCAAAATCATTACTAACAATAATGAGCAAGAAGTAAGCGTTAATGCCAATACAGGCAAAGTCTCAAAAGGGGACACAGAGCGTTTAGATAAAGAGGACTTGGCAGAATATAAGGCCATGAAACAAGCAAAAGTGAGTTTGTCTCAAGCCATAAAAAAAGCAAACCAAACGCTCAAAGGAAAAGTGCTTGAAGTAGAATTTGATATGGATTTTGGCAAACCTGTCTACAAAGTTGAAGTTGGTAAAGGCAATCAGGTTCATAAAGTAGTGATTGATAGCATGACTGGTAAGATTACGCGCAGTCAGGTGAGTGACGTTGATCGTGATGATTAATCGCTAATACCTTATTTAATTACTAATACACTAACAGCATATAGCCTCAAATATTAAAAAGCTCTACATATTAAAAAGCCCCAAACTACTTTAGCCAGTGGTTTGGGGCTTTTTAATAGCCCGTCTCAATAGAAAATTATGGGCATCTAACGTGGTTTTATATTTTTAGATTAAAAGCCATTGTCAGCTGACGAATAACTGAGATTAGGCACATCTCATCAAGGTAATGACATAACTACTTACTAGTAAAAGCTATCGTTTTAGTACCGTTAGTAGAGGGCTGACTGAGCGTTACCTTGCTAGCTAAGATATCGCCTTTAGCATTAACTTTATAGCATTCTGCTGATGTGCCCTCAGGGTCGTCGCTGAGTAACAGATTTTTTGACGTCTCTATACAGAACCATGCGGTGTTATTGGTATCTCGCGTCAAAGACCAGTCTTGATTATAGGTACCTATTTTTTTACGCATACTACTGTCAGCGTATACGTTTTCGGTGATTAACTTACTAGATTCACCAACCGTTGCCATCTTTGGAATAGTGGTCGTTTGGTTCGATAGGGAGTATTCACCTGTGCTGTCCGTAAAGCCGTGGAATACTAATGGGTTTAAGGTGAAGTAATTGATAGCGACCGACTGACCAGCGATTTGGTTATTTACCTTATTGATCGTATTTATTTCGGTGCCTTGGACAGATTTATTATTGAATCGCATAGTGCCTTTAGGCGTGACTTGAATGTCGGCCGATACGCTTTGATTGCCCACCATAGCCACCAATTTTTGGCTACGTTCTTTGGTATAAATATTGAGCATGGTAGCTTCGATAGGATACTGAGTCACCATGTTATTTTGGTTGGTATTACCTGTCGTCCCACTATTCATACCACTGGCACAAGCGCTTAAACCCAGCCCTGCCACAATACACAAGCCTAATGTTTTCATAGATTGATCCCTGAGTTTTTTAATTGAATGCTATCCATAGCTACTATAATCGAATTTTTAAGCAATGGCATCTGCCAATCACTATAGACCTTGCTATCATTACATCACTATAACAACCAGTAATTTCCCAGCGCTTTAATGAACCACAAATATCGGACATCTACATTAATAAAGGCGATATCAGTAAAGTGTAGTGGCATAAAAAATAGCGCCCATATTAGGCGCTATTTTTTGAAGAAGAAATTAATTAGTTGCTGGCTGGTAAACGCGACCTTACATCAAAGTTAAGTCTTAGCCATGCAACGCCCTTCTAATAATTAGCTTTGATTTGCGCTTCAAAAAACTTGGTGGCAACATCATTATATAGATTACAGTAAACCTCTTCAATTTCAGGGTCAAGATTGAATTTCTCTTGAACTCCTTTTTGATTGTAGAGTGCGTCGTAAATCAAACCGTTGTATCTTACAGCGGCAATGATATTACCATCTTCGTCGGTATATCTAGCAGCTGGTAGTTCGTTATTGAGTCCAATATTTTCTTGAATGAGATTGGTGACGGTATTATTTTTTCTCTCATTAGCAATCCACTGCTCGATTGTCATGCTACCTTCATCATCGTCATTATCAAAAGTATAAAAGTCTTGCTCAGGTGTCTCTAAAATAATGTAGCACTGAGAGCCACTAGGGAAAGTAGCGTTAAAGCCATTAGGGAAATAATCTAAATCAGTGGCGATGCCTGTTTTAGCATTGCGTGGTTGCTTACCTACACCAGTAAGGTCAAGCGTCACAATGTTGTAAGTAGAGTTAATAGAGGCATTGTCTGACTGAACTCTTAGCTTAAATGTATCGCTATCAATAAAGCTGATTTTATAGAACTTACTATCGAACTTTTCAGGAACAGCAGCAAACACATTTTTGCCGATAAAGTATTCTAAATCAAGATCGTCGCTTCTACTATCTTGATAAGCAGTAGGTGAGCTTCCTACAACAGTAGAGATTGTTTGTACCAAGCCGTTATTGCTAAGTCTATAAGCAAGCTTACCCCAAGCCTCTTCATATTTATCATTAGACATGTCAGTAAAAGGATCAAAAGTTGCATAGTTCAACTCATTATTGACAATAGGGCCATCATTGTTGCCATTATCCGTGCCTGAGTCGTCATCGCCGCACCCTGTCAGTATTAAGGTACTTGCCAATACTATTCCTGTATAAAGCTTATTCATTTTCATATTGTTACCTTTAGTTAGATTGTAGTAATAATATGAGCATAGACAAAATTAGATGCTATTGCAAAACAAATATTTAGTATTAACAGTAAAGAGACAGTAGTATCGAGTTTTTATCGATATCCGTCTCCTATTTCAATAAAGGCGATATCAATATGGGTGGATTGGTTTAGTAAAACACAATTGCATAAAACGATTTCTATACTTTTAAGCACGGATATCAATAAAGTCATAATCAAATAACAACAAGTTAAAAGCGCAAATCATAAAGTCTATCTTTTAGTTTTGATGCGGTAAATTCTAAAAAAATCTTCATTTTTTGTGGCAAATACTTCCGAGTCTTGTGAAGCAAATGTATGGGTATTTCATCAGGTTCAAACTCATTTAATATGACTTTAAGATCGCCTTTATCTATCGCTGCTTTCACTTGGTAATGTAATTGTTGCGTGATGCCCACACCCTTTATAGCAGCCTGCACCGCTGAATCACTATCATTAACCGTCAGTCTTGGCAACATATCTATATGAGCGGTTAAACCAGAATCAGGGAACTTATAACGCCAATGCGAAGTAGTCATTGCTGTATCTAATGAGATGCAAGAGTGTTGCGTCAAATCATGAGGTGATTCAACGCTATGATGTTCAGATAAAAACGGTTGGCTTGCACATGTCACGATGCGCATACTGCCTACTTGAGTCGCTATCATCGTGCTATCTGGCAACTTGCCTATTCTAATTGCCATATCTACGTCATCTTCGAAAAGATTAATATTTCTATCCGATAATAAAAGCTGCACGTTTATATTGGAATACAGAGATAAAAACTCAATAATAATTGGCAGCACGTACAATCTACCAAACATAACGGGCGCGGTTATCACCAACTCTCCTCTTGGTTCTAAATACTCTCCTTTTACCTGACTTTCTGCCTCTTCAATCTGCTCCAATATTCGCTTACAGGCTTCTATATAATCGCTTCCAGCATCTGTCAAAGACAACTTTCTGGTGGTTCTATGCAATAAACGAACACCCAGCTGATTTTCAAGTTCAGATATTTTTCTGCTTAACGTTGGCAGTGGCACGTTCAAGATTTTGCTCGCGGCAGAAAAACTACCAACCTCCGCCACTTTGATTAACATAGACATTGCTTGCAACCGATCCATCACTGTCTCATTTATTGAAAATATCATTATCGAATTTACAGTATTATCTTTTAAATAACAAAGTGCCATACTGATCCTGTTAAAATCAATGGGAGAAATATCTTATGAATACCTTATCTCAGGCAAATTCACAGATTGCGATTGCCTACGATCATGTGGGCATCAGAGTCAGTAATAGACAAGAAGCGCTGACATTTTATGAGCGTCTTGGATTCAAAGAAACCTATCGCATACCTGAAGGCGAGGCCAATGAAATGGTCACATCAGCTGGCGTACGAATCAATCTTATTTTTAATGGCGCAAAGACAAAAAACCAAAAAAACCTGTTACTTGACGAACCGATTAAAAGACCAGGCATGACTCATCCAGCCTTTATTATTCATGACATAACGGCATTTCAAAGCTGGCTAGTTAAAGAAGGAATAGAAGTCACAGAAGGCCCTAAAAAACTCGGTCCAAGAAGGATTGCTTTATTCATCCGTGATCCTGATGGCAACGTACTTGAATTCAACCAACTACTCTCTGAGGAACAAAACCATGAAACTATATAATTTAGATCTATCGGGAAACTGTTATAAGGTAAGGCTATTTGCCTCGTTTATCGATATTCCTTTGACGATTGTGCCTGTTGATTTTATGAACGGTGAACAAAAAACAGATGCATTTCTCCAATTAAATCCTTGGGGAGAAATTCCTGTTTTAGAAGATGGTGATGTTTTATTAAGAGATTCACAAGCTATATTGGTCTATTTGGCCAATAAGTATGGCGGTGAAGCATGGTGGCCGAGCGAAGCACACTTGCAAGCAGATGTGATGCAGTGGTTATCTACCGCCTCTAATGAGATCAAACATGGTGTCGGTGCAGCACGTTTGATTAAAAAATTCGGTTTGGACAGTGATTGGACGCAAGCCTCAGAGCATGCACATAAAACACTAACCTTGATAGACAATCACCTTGGTGAACATCACTGGCTAGCTGCCAGCCGTCCTACTATTGCTGACTGTGCCGTTTATCCCTACATCTCAATTGCACATGAAGGCGATATTGACATAAACAGCTATAGCAATATTCAGTCATGGATGACTCGCCTACAACAACTACCGAACTATATATCTATGCCTGGTAACTGATTTTGCTCGCCTAGGGATAAAAGCTAATATTAGGCGCTATTGATAGTGCGTCAATAACGTAGTGATGAAAAATATTGGGTAGGCGATTTACCTAAGGATTTTTTGAACATGGTGATGAATGCATTAACAGAGTCATATCCCAAAATGCCAGCACGTTTTGCACAGATTGCCACTCTGCCAGCTTGCTCAGTGCAATCATCAGATGCAGCTGCTGACGCCAGCGTCCGAAGCTCAGTCCCGTATCGCTTTTCACGAGTCTGGCCAGTGATCGTTCGCTTGCTTGTAAGCTGCTTTGCCCATTGGCGCAGTGTGGTACGGCGGCGTGCCTTAGTATCATGGTCGAATGTTCAAGCACCCCCTAAGGTAAAACTTAAATTTATTAGCGTGGCGAAACCTCATCTGAACGGCTTTGTGTCCATAATAATGTATAAAGTTGAATCATCTCTTCTAAGCTTGGGATTCGAGGATTATTATTAGGCGATCCTGAGGCGAATGCCTGTTCACACATAGTATTGATCAATTCATCAAAATCGGTTTTTTGAACACCAAATTGTGACAATGTCGGCACTTTGAGTTCGTTATTAAGATTTTTTAGATACGTAATCAAATTGATATTGGCTTGGCCGTCTGTTTCGCTGAATTCAGCAACGCCTAAAGCACGCGCACAGTCTGCATAACGATCAGGCATACTGGATATACCAAACTCAGTAATCGTTGGCAATAACATCGCATTGGATAAACCATGTGGTACGTGAAAAAAAGCGCCAATGGGTCGACTCATGCCATGCACCAAGGCGACAGATGAATTGCAAAATGCAATGCCAGCTAAGGTAGAACCTAACATCATGGCTTCACGGGCTGCCTCGTCTTCACCATTATGATAAGCAGTTTGTAAATTTGGCCCAATCAAACGTAATGCTGCTAAAGCTTGTTGATCACTATAAGCATTACGTTTTTGACTAACATAAGCCTCAATGGCATGAGTCATTGCATCGATACCCGTATCAGCAGTGGTTCGAGGCGGTACACTCATCGTGAGGCTATAATCAATAATCGCTGCAACTGGCATAAATCCCATACCAACACACAATAATTTTTCGTTATTTGTCTCATCAGTAATAATAGTAAATTTGGTCACCTCTGACCCTGTTCCTGCGGTAGTAGGAATGGCAATAATAGGTAAACCTGCTTCATTGACTTGACGCGGAAACTTATAGTCGTTAATAACGCCGCCAAACTTGCCTAAAATTGAAATGGCTTTTGCACTATCGATAGGGCTGCCCCCACCTAAGGCAATTAAGCCATCATAGTCTTGATGCTGTACTTGAAGCACTCCTGACTCGATAGAGCTTTCAGTCGGTTCGGGCATAGTATCTGAGAATACGTCAGCAATGATTTGAACGTCACGCAAAATGGCTTGTAATTTCTCTACATAGCCCAGTTTCACCATCATTTTATCGGTAATGATGAGTGGCTTTTTGATACCTAAGCTATCCAATATCGTTGGCAGCTTTTGACACGCATCGTGGCCGACCTCCATGATTCTTGGCAATAGAATACTATGTGACATATTTACCTATCCTTGTGTTAATCACTATGTGTTTAATACTTTGCTAAAACGAGCCCATGAATGTACCTAAGGTAATGACTGCTATGAAAGTTGATACGCTTAGAGATACGTAAAATGACACTGTGTCCATGATGAGCCAAGTGCGTTAGCAAGCCTAACGATGATCAGACGGTAATAAACTTATCGTATGCATTTCTTGTACTACATATAGAATTTAACTACTAATTTGGTATAACGAGATAACGCGTATTGTTATATTAAATTAGCAGGATGTTTTTGTAATAACAAGTCTCAGACGAACAAATATTATCATTGTTACTATCAATGATATTCGATGTCATATGTTTAAAAGGCTACGAAGCTATGATTCATATTAATACGGAGCTATGATTCATATTAAAAAGGAAGGACCGAATATTGAGTGGGTTTTGAAGATAATGGCGTTTTTATCAAAATCGTGAAAAGCAAAAAATTATAAGCAACTGCTTAGTAGGTGTCCTAAATTAGTTGACCACTATAACTACTGTATTTATCTGGACGAGAAGGGATGCATAGGATTGAACAAGGATGTTTCGGACAGCAGAAAATGATAAGCATAGACTGAAAGTCTTACTATTAAAGGTTTTAAGGGTTGTTTAGGATAGGATGGGACAGATATGGAAAACAGGGAATAACTAAGATTGGCGGTGAAGGAGGGATTCGAACCCTCGATACGCTATTAACGCATACACACTTTCCAGGCGTGCGGTTTCAGCCACTCACCCACTTCACCATTTTTAGACGGCTCAGTATAGCGGATACGAATTAAAATGTCACGACCTGTACCTTATCTTTATTTATTTATAAACGCCTGCTACGATAGCGTATACATAACGACAAGCATAGATGGTTGAAAGTTGAATGATAAGTTTTAGCAGGATTCAATACAGTCTTAAAAATATCATAATAATGATAGCGATGACTGTCATAAGTAGCACCTCGGCAAATGCTGATGACTTTACCCAGTGTAGCCAGTCTTTTTATGGTGGTATCTACCCTGAATTTACAAACGCTAAATTAAGTAATAACACGCAAGCATTATGCATGGAAGGTTTTGCGATTATGTATTCGGGTGTGTCGCGTACACCGCTATGGTCGGCAGAATACTTGGATCGCAAACGTTTACAACAAGCCAAGCAGATAGACCGTGAGGACAGCTTTCATGAAGAAAGCAGACTACCAAAATCAGCGCGCGCTTCCTTGTCCGACTATTCAGGCTCTGGTTATGATCGCGGGCACATAGCGCCCAATGGTGATATGGCAACGCGCAGCCAGCAGTATGACAGCTTTAGTTTGGCCAACATTGCCCCGCAGTCACCACGTAATAATCGCTATATTTGGCGCAATATTGAATCGGCGACGCGCTACCTAACCCAGCAGTATGGTGAAGTTTATGCCGTTACGGGCGTGGCATTTACAGGTAAAAAAACCAAGCAACTGGCAGATCGAGTGCTCGTACCCAGTCATTTTTTCAAAGCCGTTTATATCCCAGCGATCAATCAAGCGGGTGTTTATTACGCACCAAATGATGAATCAGAACGCATAGATATCATCAGTGTTGATGCGTTAGCGGCCGAAATTGGTATTGATGTTTTACCTGTGTTGGATGCCAAAGCCAAAACACAGGCATTTGATTTACCGCTAAAGGCAGGTGAGAGTTCAGAGATACCGGATGCGCCGACAGAAGAACCTGATTGGATGGTATTTGTTTGGGCGATTTTTGAATGGTTAATGACGCAACTAAAAGCATAAAATCCTAATAGGTAAAATTATAAATGCAGTTAAAAGCGCTCAATTTGGGAAGTTACGTACGATGCTATCAATAAAAAGGATGACCAAATGATTGAACCATTTGCCAATAATCACCAAAGCATGCAGATAGGTGAACTTGTCATTGAGAACCAAGAAGACAAAATAATTATCTATGGTGATATCGAAATTACGCTAGACGAAGCAGGATATCAGCAAGCCCAGCAATTACAGATGTTGGCAACCAAAATTACACAAGCTTTTGAAACTCATAGCCTGTACAGTAACAATGAAGCCAAGTCAAAAGAAAAGGATGACCAATCGGGTAAGGATATCGACAATCCTTTCCTGTAACTCTTTGATATAGTTTTATTTTTGTAGAAATAGCAAAGTGCAAAAAAATTACTAGGCAAAGTCTAAAAATTGCTTATAATGAATTAAGACATCGCTTATGTTGCTCAAGTCTTTAAACAAAATCTTATAAGCAATTGTAGTAATAGCTTTCTAGATAGCACAAGAGCGCGTTGCTTGTAACAAGAGATTCTAGCAAAGGATAAGCGTAGAACATCAGAAACATAATGTTTCGAGTAATCATTGTATGAAGGGAGTCAATCTATGAAATTATTTACGAGAGCCACTTTAGCCGTTGTCGGTATCAGTGTAGCCAGTATGGCATTCGCCGCTGATCCATTAGCCAATACGACTTGGCAGACGTTTGATGAAGGTCAGCCAAAAGGCGTGGTGAAAATCACTGAGTCCAACGGCGTGCTAACCGGTAAGCTTATTAGTACTGCTACCGAAAAAGGCAAAAAATATGTCGGTATGACCATTATCAAAGGTTTGAAAGCGGATGGTGGTGGTAAGTACAGTGGTGGTACGATCACTGATCCTGAAAAAGGTAAAGACTATCGTATGACTGCCAACCTAAGTGGTAATACATTCAAGTTAAAAGGCTATATCGGTCCATTCTCACGTAGTCAAGAATGGAAAAAGAAATAAGTTTATCTTTTATTTTTAGCTTTATGATGAAAAAAAATCCCGCATTACCGAAAGGTTTTGCGGGATTTTTAGTGTAGCTGTTTAAGCGGAAATCAATCCGTTTATCTTACAAACTCTGGATAAGCTTCCATACCACATTCCGCGATATCTCCACCTTCATATTCATCTTCTTCTGAGATACGTATACCAATAACAAGTTTGATAATTGACCAAACGATTAAGCTGGCAATGAATACCCAAGCAAAAATAGTAGCGGCACCAGCAAGCTGACCTAAGAATGTCACTGCTGGATTGGTAATCGGTACGATGAGTAGACCGAACAGACCGACCACACCATGAACTGAAATCGCTCCAACTGGATCATCTATTTTTATTTTGTCTAATGCCAGAATAGAAAGCACCACGATAACACCAGCGACCAGACCAAAAAGTGTCGCTTGCAACGCAGATGGAGTCGAGGGTTCAGCAGTAATAGCAACCAGTCCTGCTAGTGCACCATTTAGGAGCATCGTTAAATCAGCTTTGCCAAAGATAAGGCGGGCGATTAATAAAGCGCCAATAGCACCGCCAGCCGCCGCCGCATTAGTATTCAAAAAGACCATGGCAACTGAATTGGCGCTAGCAATATCACCAAGCTTTAGCACTGAGCCACCATTAAAACCGAACCAGCCCATCCACAATATGAGCGTACCAAGCGCTGCTAGTGGCAAATTTGCCCCTTGAATAGCGCGTATTTCACCTTTAGGGCCATACTTACCCTTACGTGCGCCCAATAGTAGTACGCCTGCCAAGGCCGCTGATGCCCCTGCCATGTGTACAATACCAGAACCTGCAAAATCAGAAAATCCTAAATCACCGAGATTAAATAAGCCAAAGACATCATTACCGCCCCAAGTCCAGCTCCCTTCTAATGGATAAATGAACCCAGTCATGACCACGGCAAATAATAAAAATGACCACAGTTTCATGCGCTCAGCTACAGCTCCTGAGACGATTGACATGCAGGTTGCGACAAACACCACTTGGAAGAAAAAATCAGACGCAGCGGAATAGACAGAATCGCCGCCAAAACCATTTTCAGCTGATTTGGCTAACGCATCTTTTACCACGCTTTCACCGCCTGCAATACCACTCAAAAAGAAATCGCCACCATACATGATGGCATAGCCGCAGATCATGTACATGATAGATGCAGTCGCAAAAAGTGCGATATTTTTGGTTAAAATCTCAACCGTATTTTTTGAACGGACAAGACCCGCTTCTAACATGGTAAAGCCCGCTGCCATCCACATGACTAGCGCTCCACATATTAAAAAATAAAATGTATCAAGTGCGTACTGAAGCTCGAAGATTTGATTTTGCATATTAATTCCCCCTTGAATTGATGCAATACAGCTATCGGTATAATCTATAAGTCTGTGCTCATAATTTGGCTTGGCGCTTTAGATAGCGTCTGGACCTGTCTCGCCTGTACGTATACGAATCACTTGCTCAAGCGCTGTGACAAAGATTTTGCCGTCACCAATCTTTCCGGTGCTAGCAATACGAGTGATTGCTTCGATAGCAGGTTCGACCATCTCATCGATAACAGCGACTTCGACTTTTACCTTAGGTAAGAAGTCCACCACATATTCTGCGCCGCGATAGAGTTCAGTGTGACCTTTTTGGCGACCGAAACCCTTAACTTCAGTAACAGTGACACCTTTAACACCGATGTCAGAAAGCGCTTCACGTACATCATCGAGCTTAAACGGTTTTAAGATCGCAGTGATTAGCTTCATAAAAAATTCCTTATTTGTGTGATGCCGTAGGTTGATAGAAGCATTGTAGTGCGCCGTATCTCTGCCATGCTTACCATTAGTCATTCAAGAATTGTGCCAATCTACTCAAGGGGGAAGGTAGTATTGGTTTATTTGCTCAAAAATGACCACATAAGTGGCAAAAAATACTGGTCATGCTACAACGATAAAGCGTCATTATAAGCATAAACAATGTCAATCGAACTTTGGCTTTGAACCAACGAAAACTTTATTATAACCAACTTTTTAGGTGCTTGGGGAGGCTATCCACTTATTTCATGTGATGATTTGCTAACCTAATTTGACAAATTGGTATGAGAAATTTGATGAGGAAACAATGAATAGAGAGGTTGAGTAAAGCAGTGGTAAGCGGCAGAGCTTGATGTGAGTGTCCATGCTCTGCGCTTTAATAGATGCAATTATGCGTATATAAGTTAGCTTTTGCTTAGATACAGGCTTTAGGTAGAAGGAGATACGGGGTTTTTGTGCTGCCCAGCAGTTTTTTAGTGTCGCTACCCTTTAGAAGTCCGCGCAGACGAGACTGGCCAAAAGCACCTGTCATCAGCAAACCTATGTCATTTTCATTTTGATAATAATTTAAGGCAGCAGCAACGTCGCGGCAATCCAGTAATGCTTTTTTAGACTTAATGCCCGCTTGCTTGAGTCGCGCATAAGCTTCACGTAGCGCATCGCAGTTTTCAGAATTTTCTTTTCCTACCATAACAATATGAATCGTTAAGGCACGAACGAGTGGGGTTTTACATAGCCAATTGAGCAGCTTATGAGACGTTGGACTATTATCAAAGGCAAATAAAGCCGTAGTAGGGGGCAAAAATGGTGCATGAGTCACCAAAATAGGGCAGTGGCTGACCTTAATTAATTGGCTTAAGGTAGATTTGCAAGTCACATTATGGCCTATAACGATCAATTGCGCTTTGTCATCGACATAATCAATACTTTGATTCAGATTCTCATGCCGATGCAAGGTGTAAGTCTTGATCTTATGATGTTGCTGCTCGCAATAGGTAGTGGCTTGATGAAGTAACAGCTTACCTTGAGCTTTTAACTCACAGTTACTTAGGTGCTCTTTAGTCGTAAACTGCTCGAGCAAATTATTCTCATCATTGATGTTAAGGCAGCCAGAATAATTGACCGCTGCTTTTTGCTGCAAGCTTGGAACTGAGTGCAACAATCCAACAGGCGCTCGCAGGCGAGTAGAGACCCACATGCTCGCCTCCAATACTGCTTGCACGTGATCGGGGCAGTCTAAGCAGGCAATGACACTATCTGGTTTCAAATTACTCATAAGACCACCCCATCATCTCAATAATGAAAGTACCGCTAGAAAGTACCGCTGCTTGGTGCAAAAGTTGGCGATGACGTTCAGGCTCAAATTTTTGTACCAATGCCGCTGGTTTCCAACTATTTATTTATGAATCATTAATCAACATCAGCTCGATAAACAGGTCTGGCTTGTTTAATCGAGCAAACCAATATCTCGGCGATCGTGGACAGAGAAGCGATCAATCAGTGTTCGGCTTGCATTGTTGAGTCCTACCACCTTGACATCAATGCCTTCGCGTTGCAAGCGCATGACCAGCTTGTCCAAGGTATCAACAGCGCTGATATCCCAAAAATGCGCTTGGCTGACATCAATTTGGATACTGTCCAAGGCTTCTTTGGTATCAAAACTGCTTAAAAACTGCGTCGTAGAAGCAAAGAAAACCTGTCCTTGAACATAGTAATAACGGGTATTGCTACTGTCATCATACTCGCTAAAGATGGTTAAGAACTGACCAATCTTGTTGGCAAACGCTAGAGCAGATAGTAGGACGCCTACGCCCACACCATATGCCAAGTTGTGCGTAAAAACGGTTGTCAAAACAGTCGCTAACATGACAATATTAAAGGACAATGGATGCGTTTTAAATTCGCGAATAGACTGCCAATTGAATGTACCGATGGATACCATGATCATCACAGCGACCAGCGCGGCCATTGGAATTTGGCTCACCCATTCACTTAAGAACACCACCATAATGAGTAGCACAACACCCGCTATCAAAGTAGACAGACGCGTACGTCCACCAGATTTTACGTTAATCATGGACTGACCAATCATCGCACAACCTGCCATCCCACCAAAGAAACCTGATACCACATTGGCCATACCTTGACCACGGCACTCACGGTTTTTATCACTTGGCGTATCGGTTAATTCATCAACGATAGTCGCCGTCATCATAGATTCCAATAAACCAACGATGGCCAGCGCGATAGAATAAGGCGCGATAATCAACAACGTATCTAGGTTCAACGGAATGTTAGGTAGCAAAAATATGGGTAATGAATCTGGCAAATCCCCCATGCTACCGACGTTACGAATATCGAGATTCATATACATCGCTACCGCCGTCAATCCAACAATACAGATAAGTGGTGACGGTATCACGCGACCGATTTTAGGAATAAGCGGGAACAGATAAATAATCGCCAAACCAGCTGCTGTCATGATATAAACGGTCATACCGACACGCTCGGTCATGGGATTCAGCTCTGGCAGTTGGGCGGCGAATATCAATATTGCCAGCGCATTAACGAAGCCGATGACTACTGAGCGAGAGACAAAACGCATCAAATTACCAAGCTTTAAAATACCCATGACGATTTGAATCACGCCGCATAATAAAGTAGCGGCTAGCAAATACTGCAAACCATGCTCAGCAATCAAATCCACCATTACCAGCGCCATGGCGCCTGTCGCCGCTGAAATCATCGCTGGACGACCACCGACAAAACTAATCACGACGGCGATACAAAATGAGGCGTATAAGCCCACCTTTGGATCAACCCCTGCGATAATAGAAAAGGCAATGGCTTCAGGAATCAGGGCCAGTGCAACGACCAAACCTGATAAAACGTCACCGCGAACATTAGAAAACCACTCGTTACGTAAATTATCAATAAAAGATGTCATAAGTAAACTGTACAAAGTTAGAGGCAAAAAAAGTAATCATCACTCATTAATAAAATGATCGCGTCGCTATAAAAGTAGCGGTTCATCTTTCTGTTACGGCAACATGTGCTCGGTCATGTTGCGGCATTGAATTGTTGAAGGTCAATAATAAGCATGTCTACTGATTTACTGACTGGTATCATCAGTCATTCATGTGATGATAAATCCAGTGAGATCACCTAAAAAGTAGGGTTTAAAACAGGTTGCTTAGCGTAAGGCGTTTAAAGATAGCACTTACAATAATTGATAGAGTCAGCAATGACTTGCTGCGGTAGAGGGTGATAAACGATCTGTCAAATAAAGACGTTAGACTGACATAGCATTACCATCATACAAATCGTTGCTATAGAGATAGGACAATAGCGCGTTACGTGTAACAACATGGTAAACTTAAATGCTTGGGTCAAAATCCAGCTACGTACAGATTAGGGCGGCTATTATAGCATTAGCCGCGCAATATAAAAACAGGCGCATAATAGATAAAATGATAGAAAATCAGTATCGAAATCTCGACGTTATGGTTATGATGCTTCTCATTTTAACGGCATGCTTTTGCGTTTCAATACTGTCAATTTTTTGATGCCATTTTGCTCATTTAATAGAAGGAATAGATATGACCGCCAATACTGCAACAGACGCCTTACTTCATAAAGGCAGTGGTCTACAAGTCGTGGTCGGTTTGGGGCAATCTGGGTTATCAGTAGCACACTATTTGGCCAATCAAGGCTATCAAGTAGCAATCACTGATGCTCAATCCGCCCCTAGCTTAGCGGATAAATTGCCAACTGAGATTACTATTCGTCAGTTTGGTGCAATTGACGCCGATCTATTACAACAAGCGGCGCGTATTATTATCAGTCCTGGTATCTCTCTTGCTACCGAAGCAGTGGCGGCTGCGCGTCAAGCCAATATTCCAGTGGTTAGTGATATTCAACTGTTTCGTGAAGCCTGTACTGTGCCGATAGTGGCTATCACTGGCTCCAATGCCAAAAGTACTGTTACCACGTTAGTGGGGCAAATGGCGGCGGACGCTGGCGTGAATGTTGGTGTTGGTGGCAATATTGGTGTACCTGCATTGACACTACTTAATAATGACGAGATGGCGTTGGTAGTACTTGAGTTGTCCAGCTTTCAGCTAGAAACCGTGACCAATTTGGGTGCGCAAGTTGCGACGGTTCTTAATATGTCGCCTGACCATCTAGATCGTCATGGTGATATGCTTGGTTATCATCAAGCCAAACATCGTGTCTTTCAGGGTGCCAAGTCCGTGGTCATTAATCGTGAAGATGCACTGACTCGCCCGCTGGTTGCCGACAATTTACCCAGACTGAGCACGAGTATTCAGGCTCCCGATAAAGGTCATTATGGCCTTATCACTGATCCTGAAGGTCAGACTTATCTTGCCCGCGGTACAGAAAGGCTACTATCGGCAGATAAACTGTTGATTAAAGGCCGTCATAATCTGCTCAATGCGCAGGCAGCCTTGGCATTAGGCGAACTTGCTGGCTTGCCACTTGATAGTATGTTGAATACCTTACAGCAGTTCACGGGACTTGAGCATCGCTGCCAATACGTCGCAAAGGTTGCTGACCTTGATTACTTTAATGATTCAAAAGGCACCAATATCGGCTCGACTATGGCTGCTATTGAAGGGCTGGGCGCAGTTTACGCCCCAAAAGACGGTAAGCTATTATTGATTTTAGGTGGGCAGGGTAAAGGTCAAAAATTTGGCGACTTAACATCTTTTATCAATCAGTATGTGAGCCAAGTATTATTTATTGGGGAAGATGCCAAGCTGATTGAGCAGCATCTTCGCGCGGCCAAAATAAGCGATGACGTTGCGCTGCATCAATGCCAAACGCTCGAAAATGCGTTTGCAACGATTCAACAAGTAACGGCAAGCAGTCTCTCACAAGTGCAAGCGGTGCTATTGTCGCCCGCTTGTGCCAGCTTTGATCAATATAGCGGCTATGCAGCTCGCGGCGAACATTTCAGTCAGCTGGTTCGCGAGTTAGATATGCCCAAACAGGCAGTATAATCAGTAATTAAGCATGTGAGTTGCCAAAGCCAAATACAGTCGTCCTTTAGTGAAATTTAAAATGCTCAGGCATTTTCTTTATAAATGATTGTTTTGCCTATAGATTACTGCTACTGTCCATAATGACTGGTCAACCAAACGATATGCCATATTATTTGCTCAATTATCGTTGCAGTTATTATGGCATCATTGCTATGTTATATAGATAATAGGCGTTGTAAAATTCATTGTCTGTCTATTATGAGCAGTTATTATTAGGGCGTGTCATCATTTTAAGATCACTAAATGATTAAGTGTGTTAATTGATGACATGTCCTAGGTGTTTTTTACGATCTACTTTATATTTTTTAAACGGTGGCGTTGAATAGACGCCGTGTTTTTTCGTTCGTTAGTGTATATAAAATTATGGCCCTCTCTTCTTTTTTTCGTTCCTCGTCTCAACCAAAACAAGCCTCTGGTTCCGATGGTATTCTTTCTATGCCATCCGCTCGCTCAATATTACTGTCGAGCGTTGGCTGCATGCTGGTGCTTAGTTTATTGATGGTGGCTTCTGCTTCTATACCATTTGCACTTAGCCGCGGTATGACAGAGCTGTACTTTTTTAATAATCAGTTGCTGTATATGATGATCGGTCTGATTGTCGCTGCTATCCCTTATTACGGCGTGTCTTTACGAACATTATATAAGACCGAAACTCAGTTTATGCTGTTGGGTATTACGGGCATTTTGTTAGTAGCAACTTTGTTTAGCACGCCTATTAATGGGTCTAAGCGCTGGCTGAATTTAGGGGTAATTAATTTTCAGGTAGCGGAATTGGCCAAGTTGGTCATGATTGTCTTTGTATCTGACTTTGTGGTGCGCCGCTCTTTCGAAGTCCGTAATGGCTTGGATGGCTTTTTGCGAATTATGTTGGTAGTAGCGCTAATCACTATTTTGCTATTATCGCAGCCAGATTTTGGCTCTTTCGTGGTTATTTTGGGCACCATCTTTGCGATATTTTATATCGCTGGGGCGCCTTATAAGCATTTCTTAGCTTTGGGAGCCGCCGCCATTGGTGGTGCTGTTCTAATGGTTACAACGGCACAGTATCGATTGGTACGTGTGATGTCGTTTGTAAATCCGTTTGACGATGTTCAGGATACTGACTATCAGCTGGCACGCAGTTTAATTGCATTTGGTCGTGGCCAGTTTAGCGGGGTTGGTTATGGTGAGAGCGTACAGAAACTGTCGCATTTACCAGAGGCTCATACGGATTTTTTATTGGCAATTACGGGTGAAGAGTTAGGGTTTGTTGGGGTTAGCATGGTACTCATACTCGAGGCGCTCATTATCGGTAGTGCGATGCGTATCAGTTATAATGCGCTGAAACGTCGACAGATGCGTATGAGCTATACTGCTTTTGGTATCGGTGTGGTGTTCATTGCACAGACGATTATTAATGCAGGGATGAATATGGGCGCGCTCCCGACCAAGGGTCTGACCATGCCATTCTTTAGTTATGGTGGTTCTTCTATGCTGATTAGTCTAGTCATGGTGGCGCTATTGCTAAAAATCTATAAAGAAAGTCCTGAGATAGAAAAAAGTCAGTGCCGTTATTATTAAGTGCTTTTATATGATAAACCGCTTCGATAATAACGTCTGATATTTTTATACATAAAGCGTCGCTTATAGCGGCGCTTTATATTTTTTATTAGTCAGGCTCATTATTATTCGGGTTCATTATCAGCTAGGTAAATTTAACTGCTGTTTTCCTTGTAGCGGCGTATTGTCCCATTGAGCAATCGCTTGCTTGAGCATGTTGTTAGGCGTATCTCTATCCACAGGGGCTTGCTTCAATAGCTGTAACGCATCAGTGATTAATTGGCTTGGATCGCGCGTATCAATTGGCTGAGCCAGATTTTGTTTAGAGAGCTTTTGCCCATCAGGATGACATATCAATGGTAGATGATACCAATGATCGATAGCTGGTAGTTGAGCGGCATGCATGATACTGATTTGCGCAGTGGTCATAGGTAAAATATCCAAGCCGCGCATGATATGAGTGACCTGTTGCAAACCATCATCGAGGCTGGCTGCCAATATATAATTGATCATACCATCTTGGCGGCGAGCCACCATGTCGCCTAATGTCTGCTGAGGATTGTCCCACTGTAATCCCTGAATACCATCGTTAAAGCCAATCCTATAGTCTGGCAGCTGTATGCGTAGCTTGTGATGTTCTCTATCAAGATTAGCATTCACACAGTGGCGCGGATAACGCATTCTATTTGACGATATTTTGTGGTCATCATCCTCTTTACTTTGGCTTTCTTGCGCCCAATACTGCTCCAACTCTTTGCGTGAGCACTGGCAACCATAAGTCAATGGATGCAGAGCTGAATGCAAATAATCATTATAAATATCAATGCGCTCAGACTGATAAATGACATCGCCATCCCAGTGTAATCCAAGCGCTTCTAAATCTATCAAAATCTGTTCAGTAAATTGCCGATCACAGCGTTCAATATCAGTATCTTCGATACGCAGTAGCCATTGACCACCCAATGATTTTATATGGCAAAAGCTGGCAAGGGCGGTTGTCAATGAGCCAAGATGTAACTCACCAGTGGGTGAGGGAGCAAAGCGGCCAATAGGCTGTGGTGATTTTGTTTGAGTTGGCATAGGAATATGAAGGGCTTTCAAAATAAGTGAGTATCGTTAAAAGAGGTATAGATAGGATAATAAAGATGAGTGTAAAAAGATATTTATTAAATAAGCCAATTTTGTTAGTAGTAATCATTCCAAAATACGATTGGCGCGCTTACTCTATTAGGGCGTGTTTGATTTAATTCTTTTATTACTCAAATTTTTAGAAATAGTACAACGAATTATTAAAAATCGGCAGCTTGAAACGCAACGAGCGACCAATGATAGGGTCGCTCGTACTTTTAATCACACTAGTAAAATCTGTTTTAAGCGCCTTGGTTTTGGCGTTCTTTAATTTCAGATAATGTCTTACAGTCGATACATTGAGTCGCCGTTGGGCGCGCTTCAAGACGACGTAGACCAATCTCTACACCGCAAGTTTCACAAAATCCATAGTCATCGTTTTCGATTTCTACCATAGATTTATCAATTTTGCGGATGAGTTTACGTTCACGGTCGCGCGTACGCAATGCCAGAGCAAACTCTTCTTCTTGAGTCGCACGATCATTGATATCCGGCATGGCACTTGACTCATCTTGGATATAAGTTTTCGTACGATCCGCTTCGCCAATTAGATCGCTTTTCCAGTCCAATAAAATAGCTTTAAAATGCTCTAACTGGGCGTCAGACATGTATTCTTCGCCTTCAGCTGGAACATAAGGAGTAAACTTGATTTCACTCGGGTTTGTGGTCGGGGTGCTCATATAGGTATCCTAATTTTCTCAAATTAATTCAATAAAACGACGTATCAAAAGACAAGACACTATTAATTTACAAACACTATAATTTGTCCCTTTATAAAACGTTTTACCACTGGGTAACACAAGTAACACAGCTGATCTAATAGTACGTCATTCCGATATGCTGACATCGACATATCAATAATCAAGTATATTGTTATATATATTTTTATTTAAATGGCATTGTCTAAATAATGCTACAAATCACTGACTGTGGAAACTTAGCTTGTGGTCGATTTAGCCATCCTAGCTATTATAATTCTGCCTAATAGTAACTATTAGGGTGTCCTCGTTTTATTTTATAAGTTGTATCATTGTTTCTAATAATAATGAAGTGATTTTTTATGTTGATGACTTCTTTACTTTGTCAGTATTTTTCTATGCAATCAATAAATATCTACTGAAACCCAATAGATAGGGGCTGTCATCATTATTTTCACTAATGAATATGGGCGTCAAGTATCCAATCTTTCAACCCAGCTTGCAACCTTTCCATTGTTGGCTAATTGCAACCAACGATAACCGGATAGCGCTTTTTTATCATAGGTAAAATCATCTTCATAAGGTTTGAACTGGTAGCAAGTAGAGGGCGTACTATAGACAGTGACGCCTTGACGATGGAGGACTTGTTCTTGATGAATATGACCGCTGATAATCACTCTTAGATGCTCAAACGCCGCCATATGCTGCCAAAAATCTTCGGCATTTTCTAGCATATGAGTATCAATCCAGGCAGAGTCTACGGGGATAACATGGTGATGTAGAGCGATTAATGTGGGTTTGTTACAGGCGCTCAGCCTCTCACATAACCAGTCAATATCGGTCGATGTGATTTTGCCTGCCACTTCACCCATGATTGATGAATCTAATAGCAGCAGTTGCCAATAATCGGTGTCAATAACATGTCGACTCAGTAGGCGCGCGTCAGCAGGATGGGCGATCAATTTGCGCTGCAAAAATGGCAAATCACTATCATTCTCGTCCGTTACGTCATGATTGCCAGCGATACAAGCAAAAGGAATTTTGGTTGCTTGTAATATCTCAAAAATATGGTCATAAATAGCCGTGTTTACTTTACTGACCAAATCACCAGTCACGATAATCAAATCACAGCGAATGTCTGTATCCAACGCTTGTTGTAGCACCCTCTCAAAACAATGCTGGCAAAACGCTGCATTACTATCATCATTGGCGTTATCAGTTATAAAAGCAGCGGGTGTCGATAAATGCAAATCAGTAATCTGTAGTATGTTTACTTGTTTATCTGCCGTGCTGATTTTATTGACAGGATAGCTGAGCATTGGGTTAGTCCCTCATCGAATCAAAACAATTGATATTGCTAGGGCGTGTCCTCAATCTGAACAAAAGCGACTAAATGGGCTAAAAATAGCTAAATCTTGCCAAACTATGTCAAATAGCCAGTCAATATCTCGATATTATCTGCACTATTTTCCTTGTTTGGCTGCCATTTATCTTATTTTTATCACCATTTTCAGATTGAGGACACACCCTAGAATCAATATCGATCAATGCGTTATCAGTAATTTTTTCACATCTTATTTCTAAGGCGTAGCCTAATATAAATAACGATATTGATTAACGCCTTAAATGAGAGTGGTTCATCAGCGTTAATAATAATAGGGAAGATTTATAACATAAAGTGGATTAAAGCTCTAGCAGTGTTAACAAAATAAAGTTGGATAAATAAGTAAAGAAAAGTAGATAAATGACTCACTATAGCTAATCAATTATAAAATAAATACAGCGATACTGGCGTACATTTTGCGTGGCCTCTGTCTGCGCAGGCGCAGCAAGCAAGTAAAATTTATACCAGTAGCGCATTTAAGTCCGTATAACCGTTTTATTTTCAGTTGACTCTATGACTGAATTAATTATGAGCCGACCGAAATTTTGCGACAACGACCACTAGCTTTGAAAAAATCAGTGCTATAAAAAATAAAATGGCCAATATCAATACGATAGAGAGTCCGGTCTGAATGTCGAACCAGATACTACCCCAAACGCCCAAAGTAACACCAAGCTGTGCGACGAGGAGCGATATTATGACCATCTGTTTTGGCGATTTTGACCACAAGCGTGCTGTGAGCGCTGGCAATACCAACAAACCACTGATTAATAAGCTACCGACAGCTTGTAGTGCAATCGCACAAAATCCTGCTAACACACCCATAAAAAACAACCGCTGACGTGTCGGATTGATACCTTGAATGCGTGCTAACGCTTCATGAGTAGCAAGTTTAATTTGCGCCGGCCAGATATAAGTCAGGAATCCCAGCCCAACGAAGACGCTACCAGCGAGCAGAGGCAGATCTGCCCAATCAAGCTCAAGCAAATTACCGAATAAAAACCCCAGCACGTTGGCTTGCTGATCGGTCAGCTGGGTCAAAGTCAGTAAGCCTAAACACAGTAACGATACGGCAACGACCGCCAGCACTGCATCAGAGGGCAGACGTTCATCATCAATTAATACCAGTCCCAATACGACTAAGACGCTGACGATTACAATACCAATACCCATCGGCAATTGCCACAATACGGCCAATGCAACGCCAAGTAAGGTGCCGTGTGCTAATGCATCGGCAAAAAATGCCATGCGACGCCATAATACCAAACACCCTAAAGGCGCTGATAATAGCGCTAAAATACTGCCAGCGATCCAAGCAGGAGCAATGATGGCTAACCAAGCAGTCATAAGAAATATCCGTAAAAGTTTTTATAAAGGCTAAAAGCTGTATTGGTATTTAATAAATACAGCCTTGATACGTTTGAGTGGCGTTATTATAGTTCGAGCTCGTTTGGCGCAAGATGCTTGCAAGCATGTGGTTGGTGCACATATGGCTGCTCATAATAATGACCAAAGAGCTTTTGAAATTCGGTACTAATGGCAAGCTCGCTTGGTTGTCCCTCACAACAAATATGCTTGTTCAGACAAATCACTCGCCGACTGCCTCTCATTACCCAATGCAAATCATGCGATACCACCAGCATGGCGCAGCGCAAAAAATCTGGTAATTTATCAATAAACTGATAGAGCCAAACCTCAGTATCAGGGTCTAACCCTTGCATAGGTTCATCTAAAATGAGCAAATTGGGTTTATCTAACAACGCCCGTGCCAGCAAAACCCGCTGCGTTTCCCCGCCCGATAGATGCAGCATTTGCCGCGATAGCAAATGCGTTAGCGATAAATTATCAAATATAAATTGGCGCTGCTCCGGTGTTAAACGTTTGCTATTGGCTTGACCTAATAAATCGCTGACTCGTAACGGCAATATCGGTGGTATGGCAAATCGCTGCGGTACATAGCCCAGCTGCAATGACTGATGCGCTGTAATGCTACCCTTAGTCGGATCAATCAAACCCAAAATGAGTTTAACCAAAGTTGATTTACCAGCACCATTGGGCCCAACAAGGCTGACGGTTTCATTGACATCAATATTGATATCAATGTGCGAGAGTAATTGTTGCTGCCCAATCTGGTAGCTCACATCATGTAAGCTCAACAGCTTCGTATTACCATCGATAATAGGTGCTGATTTTGGATTTGAGGGCGATTCAGAAAAATTCATAAGTTCACAGCGGCTTAATTAAAAGTAATAAAATAAGGGGTCTCAATAGACATTCTACTTAACCTGCCTGACACGCTTGACACAGGCCGCTCAACTCAATGACGCTACGCTCCACAACAAAACCGACATCTTGCTCAGCAAAACTCATCATCTCTTGTACGGGTAAACTACTACATTCTTGTACGCGCTGGCACTGTCCGCAGATTAAGAACGCAGCGGTATGATGTGCTCTTGGATGGCAGCAGGGGACATAGGCATTGATAGAGGTTAATTGATGAATCAAACCCTCACCCAATAAAAACTCTAAACTGCGATAAACCGTTGGCGGCGCAACGTTTTTTGGTGTTTGCTTTTTGGCTGACTGTTCTTCTGATACTTGATTTTGTGAGCCAATTTCTAATAACCGCATTTGCTGCAATTGAGTGATTAAATCATACGCGCCGATGGGCTTATTGGCCTCTAGTACCAACTGATATATTTGTTGGCGCAGAGCCGTGAAGCGCGCGCCGTTCAAGCTGCATTGTTCTTTGGCAGCCGTTAAACGTTCAGTCACATCATGAGGCGTAAAGTCTTGCACATCATGCAAATGGTCGCATACTGATAAATGGGTGGACATGCTGCAAGCTCCTAAAAATAAAATGGCTCATTCTATTATAGTGTTTTTTGTTTTGTGATAGTATTTTCTATTGTTATAGTATAACATAATAATGTGAAAAACAGCTAAGTTGTCTTAGATTATCTAGGCACACGCCTATCGTTAATGAGATGACATGCTTAACAATGTTTATTCACACTTCTATCATTAACCCATCAAAGAATCTACTATGAACTCAGTTTTTAAATACTCTCTACGTTCAATCATTATATTAAAGCGACTGCTAATTACTGGCGTAGTAGTGTTAGGCCTTTCGACATTAAATGCCCAAGCCGCAACAGTCAGCGTGAGTAATCATCCGATGTTTTTACTCAGTCAAGCCGTGACTGAAGGTACGCCTTCTGCCAACCAAATCTTACAAGCTGGCGACGTGGGGCATCATGGCAGTATTAGCCCAAGCGATATGAAAGCCATCCAAGACAGTAAGTTCGTGGTTTGGTTTGGCAGCTCATTAGAAAACAGCCTTACTGGTAGCTTAAAGACTGCTCCCAATGCGATTGCCTTGTTTGATTTTAAGGCTTTTAATCGGCACCCACTTCGCGATATTAAAGGAGCGCCTATCGCCGGCACGCTTGATCCGCATATCTGGCTTGATCCTGAAAACGCCAAAGCCATCACTCGTGCATTGGCCGTTATTCATAGCCATGCCAATCCAAAGTATAAAGATACTTACCAAGCGAACGCCAAAAAATTCGCTCAGCGTATGGACAACGCGGTGGCAAAAGTGCAGCAAAATACACGCAAAAATCGTCCTTATTGGGCATATCACGATGCGTATCAATACATAGAAAACGCTGCGCAAATAAAGCTGGCTGGCAGCTTGAGTCCAGATCATGATCTTGCCCCCAAAGCCAGTCAGTTACGCTGGCTTAATGAGAATCGTCCGGCCAAACAGATGTGTTTGCTCAATCAAAGCGTTGCTGCCAAAGGCCTACTTGCCAAACTACAGCCTGTCAGAACCACCGTACAAATCGAGGACATGAGTGATAGCCAAGACTTTGTAGAAGGATGGACGCAAATGGCTCAACAAATTAACAACTGTATCGATGGTAAATAGGATTAAATATAATTTTTACCCAAATAAATGTTACTATGGCCAAAACCAAACACGAGAAGCTAAGTATAGCTTGGCTTTGGTCATGTTTTTTTGTTAAAACTTTGAAAGTTTCATATTATGCTTGCTTAAAAGAAGTAGGCTACTTATAATAAGTAGCGTTTTATTTTGGTTAAAAGGTAACACCTATAGAATCAGCTATTTAAGGATAAAAGTGTCGTAAGTATGCTACATTATCCGAAGGCTATAGGAGTATCGATGACCAAGCCTGCCAAACGTACGCAAAAAGATAAAATTGGCATCTATATTAAACGCCAAGCATGGATATTATTTGTTGTTATTCTCATTGCTTGGATAATAGATAGTTTTTGGCTCAGCAGTAGCGAGCTTACCATAGCGAAAAGTACGGCTATTGGTGGGTTGCTTAGTTTTGCCACTCAAGCAGTATTTGCTTTTTTTATTTTTTGGTATACCGGTTATCGCGCGCGCCAACATATTGTTAGCCAGCTATATCGGGGTCAAATGGCGAAATGGCTATTGACTGTTTTTGGTTTCGCACTAATTTTTATTACCGTACAACCCCTATCTGCGCCTGCGCTGTTTATCGGTTTTATGGTAATGCAAATTAGTCACAGTTGGATGTTGTGGCATATACGCTAGTGTTAATAAAATAATCGCTATACACATAGTTCGATAATTAATATCGCTAGGTATAAGTCACCCTGCCGTCCAGCTTCTCTATGACTAGTTTCACAAAGTCGAAGTATGAAAAACTGTCTCTGAACAGTACCGATGATTATAAAAACCACTGTATAAGCGTTTAAAATAAACGTAATAGACAATAATGTAGTACTAAGGTAAAAACAATATAGCGATGACTGTTAATTAAATTCTTGTTATTTAACTAATAATGAAAAGCTATTTTAGTAAACGTTGCCAGTAGCTACCTTATTTATACCGTGGATAAAAATCATTATTGACTTTACACGAATACAACGCTGCATTAAGATAAGCGGTTAAATATTTTGCTTATAAGCGCTGTATTGAGTGAAAGTATGAAGCGCAAGTCGTGAAAACTGGCACTAAGTAAATACATATATAATAATTTTGCGTAAAAATGCAAGGGCTATTACTGAGTTATCATAAGCCCTTTTTTGATAGCTAAAATTTATCTCAAGCGATCAAATCTTGCATTAGTAATATAGTTATGGGTTGGATGTTATTGATTACATGGGTGCTTTAACGCATTTTATTGTCTTGCTTGTTAGCAAAACGAATAGAGACGTTAACCCTCATCAGATAACAACCATATTTTTGGTAATTGATTAAATCGTTGATTAATAAGAAGCTTACATTATGGCATCCGAGCAAACATCATCAGAATATATCTCTCACCACTTAACGAATTGGACGTACGGCTATCTGCCGGGCGAAGGTTGGAAAGTTGCCTATACTGCTGAAGAAGCAGGGCTAATGGGCTTTAAAGCTATCCATCTTGACTCTATGCTATGGTCAATTGGTCTGGGTGTTTTATTTTGTACCATCTTTTGGATGGTTGCCAAAAAAGTCACTTCAGGCGTGCCGGGTAAAACTCAAGCAGCGGTTGAGATGATCGTTGAGTTTGTTGATGGTAACGTTCGTGATTCGTACAGTGGTACCTCAAAGTTGATTGCGCCATTGGCGTTGACCATTTTTGTGTGGATCTTCTTGATGAACTTGATGGACTTGATACCCGTTGATGTTATTCCGGGTATCGCTGGACAAATTGGTGCCGCTATGGGCCACGATCCACATCATGTTTTCTTTAAGGTCGTTCCAACGACTGATCCTAACATCACGCTTGGCATGTCATTCTCTGTCTTTGCACTGATTATCTTTTATAGCATTAAAGAAAAAGGTTTGGGCGGCTTTATTGGAGAATTAACATTACATCCATTTAGCGCCAAAAACCCAATCGTACAAGCGATTTTAATTCCCATCAACTTTATTTTAGAAGCGGTTACTCTAATAGCGAAGCCTGTTTCACTTGGTTTACGTCTATTCGGTAACATGTATGCCGGTGAGTTAATTTTCATACTGATTGCTCTAATGCCGTTTTGGATTCAATGGGCGTTATCGGTACCGTGGGCTATCTTCCACATCTTAGTTATTACACTTCAAGCGTTCGTATTCATGATGCTGACGATAGTTTATATGTCGCTTGCATCATCAACTGAACATTAATTAGACATTCAATAGGTAAATGAGGATACATCAATGGATCCAGTATTAGGTGGTTACACAGTTATCGCAGTAGCGCTACTAATCGGTCTTGGCGCACTTGGCACAGGTATTGGTTTTGCTATTTTAGGTGGCAAATTCTTAGAAGGTGTTGCGCGTCAGCCAGAACTTGGCTCACAATTGCAAACTCGTATGTTCATCGTAGCAGGTCTTCTTGATGCTATTCCGATGATCGGTGTTGGTATTGCTATGCTATTGTTGTTCGCTAACCCTCTAGCAGGTTAATCAGAAAGCTCAGTTGTAAATGTTTGGTATTCAGAAATTGTCTATCAAATATAGTCAAAATTTGGCTACCAAACATGATCAATGAAACTGATTTTTCATTAACAAAGAGGTGATCACGTGAATATCAATTTTACCCTCGTCGGTCAAGCCATTGCTTTTGCAATATTTGTGATTTTTTGCATGAAATTCGTGTGGCCACCACTTATCGGTGCCCTTAATGAACGTCAGCGCAAAATTACTGAAGGCTTAAATGCCGCAGAAAAAGCAAAAGCAGACTTGGCAACCGCGGAGCAAGATGTCAAGCATGAACTTGATCTTGCAAAGACTAAAGCTGCGGCTTTAATCGAGCAAGCGAACAAGAGTGCCAATCAGCTGATTGAAGATGCAAAAACGCAAGCCCAAGTGGAGAGCGAACGCATTCGTCAACAAGCTCAAGCATCTATCGACCAAGAAATCAATCAAGCGCGTGAAGTATTGCGTGCCCAAGTTGCTGAACTGGCTGTACTTGGTGCAGAAAAGATCTTGCAAGACAAAGTCGATGTGCAAAAACATGCCAGTATGTTAGACCAACTGGCGGCGAAGCTGTAATTGTGAGGATATAATGGCTGACTTATCAACCTTAGCACGACCGTACGCTAAAGCCGCGTTTGACTATGCCAACGAAAATGGGGTAGTGAACGAGTGGGAAAACTTCTTGTTTATTGCCGGCACCATTGTCAATGACAAGTCTTTTAGTACTTGGCTAGACAATCCAGCTGTTTCTGCTGAGCATAAGTCAGCTGCTTTGACCGATCTTTATGATACGCAAATAGCTAGCGCTAATGATTCTGCTTTCAAGCAGTTATTAGGTGAGGCTCGTGGGGTTCGCCCTGACAGCGACGCCAGCTATCCAAAAGTATCAATAGCACTTAGTAACTTCGTTAAACAGTTATCAGAACAAGAGCGTCTGGCGCTGCTTCCTGAAGTTTATGAGCATTTTCGCCGTCATAAGGCAATAAGCTTAAAGCAGCTTGACGCCTATGTGACCTCTGCTTATCCATTGACCGACGCCCAGCGTGACATGTTTCAAACACGTCTTGCTGCATCGCTAAATGCGAGTGTGGTGATTCACGAATCGGTCGATCCAAGTTTATTGGCAGGCGCTACGATTAAAGTCGGTGACAAAATCATTGATGATTCTATGCGTGGCAAGTTACAACAGTTAAAAACACAGCTAACGGCCTAATGCCATTCATCAGCGCAGCCGTATAATATCTGCGTGATAGTAAGAGCATTTAAGTCAGTAGGCGGGTTATCATAAATTAAAGGAAACAAGGCAATGCAACAATTGAATCCAGCGGAAATCAGTAACCTGATTAAGCAGCGTATTCAAGACCTTGATGCGGGTGCAACTGCAAAGAATGAAGGCACGATTGTCAAAGTATCTGACGGTATCGTGCAGATTCATGGTCTTGAAGATGCCATGTACGGCGAAATGATTGAGTTTGAAGGCGAAATCTATGGAATGGCGCTTAACTTAGAGCGTGATTCTGTCGGCGCGGTAGTACTTGGTGATTACCTAAAGCTGCAAGAAGGTCAAAAAGCCTATTGTACTGGTCGTATTCTTGAAGTACCAGTAGGTCCTGAGCTGCTAGGCCGTGTTGTTGATGCCTTGGGTAATCCTATTGATGGCAAAGGTCCTATCGATGCCAAAATGACTGATAAAGTCGAAAAAATCGCCCCAGGCGTTATCGATCGTCAGTCAGTAGATCAGCCAGTAATGACGGGCTATAAATCCGTTGATACCATGATTCCAATTGGCCGTGGTCAGCGTGAGCTTATCATTGGTGATCGTCAGACGGGTAAAACCGCGATGGCCATCGATGCGATCATTGCGCAGAAATCATCGGGCATTAAATGCGTATATGTTGCTATTGGTCAGAAACGTTCGACCATCGCTAACGTCGTACGTAAGCTTGAAGAAACTGGCGCATTGGCGTATACCACTGTTGTGGTTGCTTCAGCATCAGAGCCTGCGGCACTACAGTATATCGCACCGTATTCAGGTTGTACGATGGGCGAATACTTCCGTGATCGCGGTGAAGACGCGCTGATTGTTTTTGATGATTTATCAAAGCAAGCCGTGGCTTATCGTCAAATTTCACTATTGTTACGTCGTCCGCCAGGTCGTGAAGCATATCCTGGTGACGTATTCTACTTACATTCACGTTTACTTGAACGTGCATCGCGCGTAAACGCAGCATACGTAGAAAAATTCACCAATGGTGAAGTTGTGGGTAAAACGGGTTCTTTAACGGCGCTACCTATCATTGAAACTCAAGCTGGTGACGTTTCTGCATTCGTACCAACTAACGTGATTTCAATTACTGATGGTCAGATATTCTTAGAATCAAGCCTATTTAACTCAGGTATCCGTCCGGCAGTGAATGCTGGTATCTCGGTATCGCGTGTAGGCGGTGCTGCTCAGACTAAGATCATTAAGAAACTGTCTGGTGGTATTCGTACCGCTTTGGCTCAGTATCGTGAATTGGCCGCATTCGCTCAGTTTGCCTCGGATCTTGATGACGCCACTCGCGAACAGCTTGATCATGGTGAGCGCGTGACTGAACTGATGAAGCAAAAACAGTATCAGCCAATGTCGATTTCTGAGCAAGCAGCCGTTATCTATGCGTCGAACGAAGGGTTTTTAGCGGACGTTCCAGTTGAAAAATTGGGTTCTTTTGAAGAAGCTTACTTACGTTATATGCATGATGAGCAAAGTGAATTGATGCGTGAGATTGATGATACTGCGAACTATAATGATGATATCGCAGGTCGTTTAAAGTCAGCTTTAGAGACCTTTAAGCAAAATCACAGTTATTAATTTAACGGGTTAAGCCGGATTGGTTACGGCTGTCATTGACAGTTTATAAAGTGGCGTATTGTCTGATAAGTTTTCTATTAAGACAGGCGCGCCACTATATATACTAACCATCAACGGTATTAGATCGCGTGTTGCCACAAAATTTAAAATATTATTCTGATAGCTCAATGTTTTATATTAAAGAATTGTTGCATGCGCCAATGCTTTTTAACCCTCTTATATTGGAATCATTATGGCAAGCTTAAAAGAGATACGTGCCAAAGTCACCAGTATTAAAAGCACCCAAAAAATTACTCGTGCCATGCAAATGGTGGCCGCCAGTAAGATGCGCCGTGCCCAAGAACGCATGGCTGTGGGTCGCCCTTATGCTGATAGTATGCGTCGGGTTATCTCACATTTGGTACATGCATCATCAGATTATAAACATCCGTATATGGTATCGCGCCCGATCAACAAGGTTGGCTATATTGTTATCACCTCCGATCGTGGTCTTGCGGGTGGCTTGAATATTAACCTATTCAAGGCGCTAACCAAAAGTATTCAAGAGTATCAAAATCAGTCTGTTCAAGCCGAGTTTTCAGTCATCGGTGCCAAAGGCGTCAGTTTCTTCAAAAACTTCGGCGGCAAAGTCACCTCAGCTGTGACCGACTATGGCGACAAACCGACGTTTGAGCAATTAAATGCGCCCGTTCAGGCCATGCTTGAGGATTATAGTAACGGTAATATTGACCGTATCTATGTGGTATATAATCAATTTGTCAATGCCATGACTCAAAAGCCAACCGTCACTCAATTAGTGCCTCTACCAGAGGACTCATTTGGTGATGAAGAGAGCGGTATAGAGACAGAACTTAGCTGGGATTATATCTACGAGCCTGACATCAAGACGTTGATTGATGAGCTGCTTGGCCGTTATATTGAATCGATTGTCTATCAAGCGGTAATGGAAAACATTGCTTCTGAGCAGTCGTCACGTATGGTTGCGATGAAAGCGGCAACAGATAATGCTGGTGACCTAATTAACGATTTACAGTTGGTTTATAACAAGCTGCGTCAAGCGGCGATTACCCGAGAAATATCGGAAATCGTTGGCGGTGCTGCTGCTGTTTCATAATTGAAACCTTTTATAAAACCCACTTTATACAGAAGTTCAAGGAGAACGCAATGAGTAGCGGTCGTATTGTACAGATTATTGGCGCGGTTCTTGACGTTGAGTTCAACCGTAGTGAAGTTCCTCAGATTTATGATGCCTTGCAAGTAGATGGTACCGAAACCACTCTAGAAGTACAGCAACAGCTAGGTGATGGTATCGTACGTACTATTGCAATGGGCTCAACTGAAGGTTTAAAACGTAACCTATCCGTTACCAACACAGGCGCTCCTATTGCTGTGCCTGTTGGTATCGGTACACTTGGTCGCATTATGGATGTTCTTGGTCGTCCTATCGATGAAGAAGGTCCTGTCGTTGCTGACGAAAAATGGTCTATTCACCGTGAAGCGCCAAGCTATGCGGATCAGTCGAACAGTACTGAATTGTTAGAGACTGGTATTAAAGTTATCGATCTACTTTGCCCGTTTGCTAAAGGTGGTAAAGTTGGTCTGTTTGGTGGTGCTGGGGTTGGTAAAACCGTCAACATGATGGAGCTGATTAACAACATCGCTCTTAAACATGAAGGCTTGTCAGTATTTGCTGGCGTTGGTGAGCGTACACGTGAAGGTAATGACTTCTATCACGAAATGCAAGAAGCTGGCGTTGTAAACACTGAAGACTTTAGCAAATCTAAAGTTGCGATGGTATACGGTCAGATGAATGAGCCACCAGGTAACCGCTTGCGTGTTGCTTTGTCTGGTTTGACCATGGCTGAATACTTCCGTGATACCAAAGATCCTGCCACTGGCAAAGGTCGTGATGTACTATTGTTCGTTGATAATATTTATCGCTATACACTAGCCGGTACTGAAGTATCAGCATTGCTTGGTCGTATGCCATCAGCGGTTGGTTATCAGCCAACGCTTGCTGAAGAAATGGGTCTACTACAAGAACGTATCACCTCAACTCAGTCAGGTTCTATTACATCGGTTCAGGCCGTATATGTACCTGCGGATGATTTGACGGATCCATCACCAGCTACGACGTTTGCTCACTTGGATGCGACTGTTGTACTAAGTCGTGACATCGCCTCACAAGGTATCTATCCTGCAGTTGATCCACTGGATTCAACGTCACGTCAGTTAGATCCATTGGTTATTGGCGAAGAGCATTATAACGTTGCTCGCGGTGTACAAGAAGTCTTGCAGCGTTATAAAGAACTAAAAGACATCATCGCAATTTTGGGTATGGACGAGCTGTCAGAAGAAGACAAGTTAGTCGTTTATCGTTCGCGTAAGATTCAGCGCTTCTTATCGCAGCCATTCCATGTTGCAGAAGTCTTTACTGGTGCCAAAGGTAAATATGTACCACTACGCGATACCATTGCAAGCTTTAAAGCAATCATCGCTGGTGAGTATGATGATTTGCCAGAGCAAGCCTTCTATATGGCGGGTGGCATTGATGAAGTCGTTGCTAAAGCAGAGAAAATGAAATCTTCTGCAGCGTAAGTTGTGTTGGCATTTGCTAAAGGGCAGATAGGGTGTAACAAGCCTATTTGCCACTGACTAACGCATTGCAGTTTTGATTGTGTTTTGATCGTGAGGAGTTAAGTATGGCAACGTTACAATGTCGCGTCGTAAGTGCTAGTGAAGAGTTGTATTCAGGCGAAATTAGCATGTTAATAGCTACTGGTACCGAAGGCGAGATTGGTGTATTGCCAGGTCACACGCCGCTTATTACTTTGTTAAAACCAGGTGCAATGCGAGTGCAAACACCAAGTGGTGAAGAAGAAGTGATTTATGTATCAGGTGGTGTATTAGAAGTACAGCCGAAAATGGTTACTGTATTGGCTGATACGGCAGTACGTGCAGATAATCTTGACGAAAGTAAAATCGTTGAAGCACGCAAAAAAGCTGAGCAAATGCTGGTCAACCAGTCTAATACATTACAAACTAATGCGGCTTTGGCCGCGCTTGCAGAGTCAGTAGGACAACTACAGACTATTCGTAAGTATAAAAACCGCGCTTAATCTCACCATATGAAAGAGTGATGGTTTAATCTGGCTTTATTTAAAGTAATAAGAAACAGTCCATAATGGGCTGTTTTTTTTGTGCTAGCTGTTCTCTTTTAGTCTGGTCCGCGCGTTAAGTTGATTGCTGTGACACTACAGACAGAGGCTTGTAAAGCTTTATTCTGGCAGTACTGTCGCGCTTTTATTTTTTTGACTAAAATTATCTTCAATTTGTGCTTTGTATGGCACAATTTTAGCAATCAGCAGTACTTATTTGTGAATACTCAAACACGTCCTAAACTAATATTAGGAAATTGCTAAAATGTTGCTGGCGACAATGATAATATATGGTTATATTAGATAGGATAGGTTGATAGGTATTGAGTGAGTGTTAAACACACTATTATGCAAATCAGCAAGCTAAATGGTTTCTAGATATTTAAACACTGAACGGTTCATAAAAATGGTCTTAATCAATATTATTTGCTTATAACGCATAATTTTTGGACGTAAACTAAAGCTTTAATGAGTATAGTTTATAGGTTTTGTTAACGACTATAAGCTATAGTATAGGAAGCTGACGGTTTAATAGTATACTATGCTACCAAGTTTGTAACAGCTATACGAACATCAATTGTGCCGGCTTATGGTGCTATTAATTTTACCGCTCTTACTTTTACTGCTTTTAAATTAGATGTATTAGAGGATATAACAATGACAACAAATGAAGAAGACAACACTCCCCGAATCTTAATTGTTGAGGATGATGAGCGTCTGGCCATGTTGACTCAAGATTACTTGGTCAAAAATGGTTTAGAAGTAGCAATTGAAACTGATGGTAACCGTGCTATTCGCCGTATCGTCAGTGAACAACCAGATTTGGTCGTACTTGATGTCATGCTTCCTGGTAGCGATGGCCTTACTGTGTGCCGTGAGGTTCGTCCGCATTATCAGAATCCTATCTTGATGTTGACGGCTCGCACTGAAGATATGGATCAGGTATTGGGTCTAGAGATGGGAGCCGATGACTATGTCGCGAAACCAGCTCAGCCGCGTGTATTGCTTGCACGTATTCGTGCGTTATTACGTCGCTCAGAAAACGCACCGTCAGAAGATGTGCCACAGCGTTTAGAATTTGGCGAATTGGTCATCGATAATGGTGGTCGCTCAGTCAACCTAGGCGACGAGTTGGTCGATTTCACTAGTGCTGAATATGATCTGTTGTGGTTGCTTGCTTCTAATGCTGGACGTATTTTATCGCGCGAAGATATCTTTGAGCGCTTGCGTGGTATTGAATATGACGGTCAAGATCGTTCAATTGACGTACGTATTTCACGCATTCGTCCAAAAATTGGTGATGATCCAGAAAACCCGAAACGTATCAAAACCGTACGTAGCAAGGGTTATTTGTTCGTGAAAGAAGGTAACTAAGTCTAGCTTAGTTGTAGAGTAAGTTACTGATTATCACTGTAAAATAAAGAACCAGCAGATATGCTGGTTTTTTTGTGGCTAAATTTTAATTTTTGAAGTTAAATGCAACGTTATGTGGTTTAATTAAGCGATAATTGCGGGTATCGACTAAATACACTGAATTCATTTTAAAACCGATACAGTGCGACTGGGATGAATTTTTCGTAGCCTCTTTGATAGCAGCAAGCAAGGAAAATTTATCCCAGTCGCACGTCATTATTAACGTATCGGTTTTATATTGAACTGACTATACACATCATATATAGTCAGTAAAAATTAATTTCGATACATCATGCACTGCGGCTATTAATTTTTCTTGCTTGCTTATGCCTACGCAGACAAAGGCTGCAAAAAATCGATATCAGCATTATCGTCGCGTTTTTTAGAGTGTTTTGACTATAGAAGCAGTTTTGGGGGATTATCACTCACAAGGTAAAACACAGTAGCCGAAGCAGTCTTTATTTAACAGGGTTAGATATCATTTAAAATACAGCGTACACACGCTGAATGATATTAGAAATTTTCATTTATTAAGTTGGTCACGGCACGTATGTCATTAGTTTCTTCTTTAAAACACAGTATCTTTGTTCGTATTTATGCTGGACTGCTCATAGTCTGTTTGTGTGTGGCGTTGTTTGCTCAACTATTGATGGAAACAATCAATAAAGAACGCGTTCAGTCCTACCGTGAAAGTATGGCAACAGGGGCGTTTCATCTAATAAGTGAAGGCATTTCTCATCAGGACAGTGAAGAGCAGCGCAAATACTGGCTATCGGATGCCAGCAGTTTGTTTGGCGCGAAGTTTAGTATTGTACCTATTAGTAAAGTAGATTTTAATACCAGTGAATTGCGTCGCTTTGAAAAAGGCAGTACGGTTGTCCGTTATGTCAATCAACCCACGTACGCTGATGTCTATTATCGTTTGCCAGACAATCAAAGCGTTTTAACCGCCAGAATTTCACAAGTTACTGAACAGCAAGTACGAGCCATCGCTGTGTTTTTATTGGATGATTTGTCCTATCATATGACATTGTCTGATAAACGTGCGCGTTTGGCTCAGTTAGAAGACAAGTTCACCTTTCCATTAGAGCTAAAAGCCGTAAATACGCTAGGTTTAGATACCGATCAGATGGCGCGCTTACGCCGTGATGAAGTCGTCATTTCATTACAAGATACCAATAGCAGCAAAAGTAACTCAGCTATCAGGGTAATCGTGCCATCTGAAATTAATGATATGGCAGTTTTGATTGGGCCAGTGCCTTTATTTAACTGGTTCCCACTCAATCTGATTATTAGTATGATTCTTATCAGTATGTTTTTAATCAGCTTGGGCGTATATGCGCTTATTTTTCCGCTAGAGCGCAAATTGCAGTTGATTCAAGTCGGTGTCAATGAAGTTAGTAAAGGCAATCTTGATATTCAAGTTCAGGTCATTGGGCAAGATGAGATTGCCCGTTTATCAGCAACCTTTAACGCGATGACTTCACATATCAAACGTCTGATTGAGTCTCAGCGAGAGTTGACGCGAGCAGTATCACATGAATTGCGCACACCAGTTGCTCGTATTCGTTTTGCTGTAGACATGCTTGCTGATACTGATGATGAAGATTCTCGTTTTATGCAGCGCGACTATATCGATGAAGATATTGAATCGCTTAATGGTTTGATTGATGAGATGTTGACCTATGCCAAGCTTGAAGAAGGGTCGCCAAAATTAGATTTGGAGCCAGTAAATCTTAGAGAATTACTTGAGCAGATCGAACGTGAGACCAATGCTCTAGGAAAACCTATCAAAATCGTCACCAATCTGCCAAATGCCAAAGTAACGGCAGTTGCAGATCGACGCTACTTGCATCGGGTGATTCAGAATCTTGCAGGTAATGCGTTACGTTATGCAGAAACGACGATTATCATTAGTGCGGGTGTCAAAAAAGGCAATGCCTTTGTGAGTGTTGAAGATGATGGTCAGGGTATTGCTGAAGCGGATCGCGAAAAAGTTTTTATTCCATTTTCACGTTTGGACGACAGTCGTACACGGGCATCAGGTGGCTATGGTCTAGGCTTGTCTATTGTGTCGCGCATTGCTTTTTGGTTCAATGGCAGTATGAAGGTAAATGAAAGCCATGAGCTTGGCGGGGCCCGATTTGTGATGACATGGCCTATCAAACCACTGACACAAATTTTTGCTGCTGATGAATTGACGCAGGAAAAAAGTGAGCGTGATTTCGACTTTAAATAAAGTAGTTTCAAACTATAGGAGGGTAGAGGATGCCGTATTTATTTGGTGGTTTGGTACTTTTGAATGCCATCACGTTAGGGTATTACTTATTTTTTCAGCAGCCATCGACGACTGAGACGTTAAAAGCTGCGAAAGACGACATCACTCAACCATTAACGTTTACCAATAGTGCCAAATATATTCCACCTATCATTGGCACTACGGATTAGTTTTTATTCACCAAAACGTTTGAAGAACGATATGTAATAATTCTTCAGTCGTTTTCTATCCATTCATTTTCAATCTTTTTCATCCAGTATAGCGTTATTAGCCATGGCTGGCTTTTCTTGTTCCACTGCCATGGTCGTATCTCCAGCAACCTTGGAAAGTAGGGGAATACGTACGCATACTTGTAGGCCACCGTCAGGGTGGTTGATCGCTTCTACGGTACCGTGATGTAATCTTGCGATACGGTCTACAATGGCGAGACCTAAACCACTGCCTTGTGTGGTACGCGCTGTTTCTCCCCGTTCAAACGGTTGCATAATACGCTCCAACTGATCTTCTTCAACGCCATCACCGCAGTCACGCACACATATAATCAGCTGCTCTTGCGCTTCTCTATTGACGACGTTTTCACTAACGACATCACTATCTTCATCCTCGATCGTCTCTATAAAGGTTGGCACGACAGTCGCTGACAGATAAATGGGCGGCTGGCCGTAGCGCTTGGCATTGTTGACCAAATTGATAATGAGGCGCTTGATGGACATAGGACGTATAGGAACTACTTTGTCACACTCTGATTGGTAAACAAACGCCATTGGCGCAAACTGCACCATTATTTCATTAAAGATCGTATCTAAATTGGTGAGGCTCACTGGCTCATCGGAGCCGTCTTTCATAAATGAGATAAACTGCTCTAAAATGGCATCCATATCTTCGATATCGTAAATCAATCCTTCTCGAAAAAAGTCCTCCGGTAACATCTCGGCTGTCAAACGCATACGAGTCAAGGGAGTACGCAGATCATGTGAGATTCCGGCAAGCATAATGGTTCGTTCTTTTTGCGCTTGATTTAGAGTGGTAAACAGACGATTGAATGCCATGTTTACCTGCCGTATCTCTGTAGGGCCTTTTTGCGTTGGCAGAGTAGTGGCATTGCCAAGACGGATATAGTTGGTTGCCGCGCGCTGTAAATACCGTAGCGGACGATTTAATTGCCGCGCTAGTAAAATAATAGTCAGCAGCGATAAAATAGGCAGGCCGATGAGAAATAACACCAATAATCCTGGGCTATATTGTGAATAATAAACCACTGGCTCACGAATCCAAAAACTGTCGTCACGGCTGTCTTGTACCCACAGCTGCGGCGTCGGTTTGAATTTAAAATAAACCTCAACAGGCCGTCCTAACTGCGCACCAATTTCGCGTTGTAATACATCGGTAAAAACACCGACGAAGGCTTTGTCAGAAACTTTTGGAAAGTCATTAGGATTATTCACCACCACCACATGAGAATGCTGATAAATCCATCGACGTACCTCAGGCTGATTTTGCCAGTCTTTGTTGACGCTACTCATCAGCTGTAGCTCGCTCGTTAGATAGCGGGCATGGTTTTTTAGCTCCGGTAAATATAAACTGCGCCAAAAAAATAGAATCGACAAGCTAACACTAATAAGGACAATAAAAGAGACCATCAAGGTGGTCAGCCAAGTATTAGAGTAGGAACGTGCTAGCCAACCTTTGCGACGACGTGGCTGCGAGTTTGGTATGGTCATATGAATCCAACATGTTGAGAGGTGCTTTATAAAATTTAAGGTGGTATCAACCACTGATCTGTTTATTTCTAGTGTGAGATTTTATGATCGTGAGCAACAAAGCGACTGTTTTAATTATTTATAATAATAGGATGCTATAGAGTAGCATAATCCATTAATAACACTGATGGCTTTAAAACGGTAACCATCTATTAAATACGTCAAATTGCGCTACCCTATATTATTCAATGATTTTAACTTAGCAATCTGTCATGGTATAGAGATCTACAGTTGATAATGAATAAAATAGATACACCGCACTATACAGCGTGACTGGTACAAATTTTGCTTGCTTGCTTGCTTGCTGTGCCTACGCCGACAGAGGCTACAAAAAATGTATTCCAGCCCTGCTGTATCTCTTTTATATTTACCTAGCTATACAAGGCAGATGAAAAACAGGGACTATTATTAATTGTGTTTTACATCGACTGGCATTTAAGCTATTGTTAATAAATAATTAAATAAGCACAGTTTATGTTTTCAATAAATTAAGACTGTGATATAATTATGCCCTTTTTGGTATACCTGCGAAAGAGAGAATTCACATGGTTGTTATTCGTTTAGCACGGGGCGGTGCCAAGAAACGCCCATTTTATCAAGTAGTTGTTGCTGATCAACGCCGCGCGCGTGACGGTCGCTATATTGAAAACATCGGCTTTTTTAACCCACTCGCTAAAGAGTCTGAAGAAGCAGTACGCCTAAACATGGAAGCGTACAATGCGTGGATCGTAAAAGGTGCACAACCTTCAGATCGCGTTGCTTCATTAGTAAAAGCTTACAACAAGTCTGCCACTCAAACTGAAGCAACTGCTTAAGTTTTTGTTGCTATTACTGAGCTGCTGATAGCACGATTATGGGCATCACTCAGTAGACTTTAGAACACATAGCGTAACTGGTCTAACCAGGGTACGCCATTAACTGTTTATCGCTTTTGACTCAACTGTTTTTACAGTTGCTGTTTTAATCATTGCTAGGTTAGCCGTTATGTCATCTGCTCCAAACGCTAGTGCCCTTACGAAAATTGGTCAGCTTAAGAAGCCTTACGGCATCAAAGGCTGGATTTGGGTATTTAGTGATATGGATGAGCGTACGGCGATATTCGATATGAAGTCATGGTGGATGAAAACCGCTACTGGCATGAAACCTTTAACTGTTAAAGCTTGGCGTGAGCAAGGAACAGGAATCGTGGCTCAATTCGAGCAGATTCCTGATCGTAATGTTGCTGAGACTATGAATGGTGTTACCATTTGGGTCGAACAAGACGTTTTGCCTGAGACAGCAGAAGACGAATATTATTGGTCGGATTTGGTCAGCTTGCGCGTTATCAACGAGCAAGATGAATATCTAGGCAATATCACTGAAATGTTTGAAACCGGTGCCCATGACATCATGCGTGTAACGGCAAATTCAGACAGTTTGGATAATGAAGAACGCCTGATTCCATGGCATAAGCAAACTGTAATAAAGGTCGATATGACCGATAAGACGGTGCTTGTAGCATGGCAAAGTGATTATTGATATCGATTCTGACTTTTTAGTCAGACATTATTAGTACTTACACCGATTGTTTTAGCCTAAATGCAAGTAGACATCAGATGTATTTTGCCGTAATTAGTATTTTTCCTGAGATGTTTGCCACCATTCGTGAGTTTGGAATCACGGGTCGGGCAGTGACTCAAGAGCAAGTTACGATTGAATGCATTAATCCACGTGATTATACCACTGATAACTATCGCCGTATTGATGAACGTCCTTATGGGGGCGGTCCTGGAATGGTGATGATGGCTGAGCCATTGTCGAAAGCTATCGAGGATGCACGCTTGCGTGCCAATCAACATGGTTGCCGTGTCGATAGCGAGCATTGTCCGGTGATTTATATGTCGCCACAAGGACAAACACTCAGCGAAAGTAGTGTGGTCAGCATGACTGAGTATGACGGCATGATTTTATTATGTGGTCGTTATGAAGGTATTGATGAGCGCCTATTGTCGCAGTATGTCGACATAGAAGTATCATTGGGTGATTATGTATTGACTGGTGGTGAGTTGCCAGCAATGGTGCTAATGGATAGTGTGATACGTCGTCTACCTGGTGTTATGGGGGATGATAAGTCGGCTGAGCAAGATTCATTCGTTGATGGATTGCTTGACTGTCCACATTATACGAAACCTCATGAGTTTGCTGGTATGGCAGTACCTGATGTGTTACTTTCAGGTCACCATGCCAATATCGCTAAGTGGCGCTTTACTCAGCAAGTCAGTCGTACGCAAGCGCGTCGTCCAGACTTATGGCAAGCGTTTAGCCCAACGGTCACGCAAGCGAAGTGGTTAAAAGCATTAGCAAAAGCAGAGAAAAAGTAGGTTTTTAAAATCTGACTTTATCATTGTTAAATTGGTAAACAGTTAAGAAATAAAATTTTGAGCAATAACAAAACGAGTCATAGCATAATGGCCGTTGGTTATAACCCATTTACGTTGTGTCTCATTATAAAGAGATGCGATTAATTATTACAAACAGGTGATATGCGTCAAGCCTCTATTATCTAATGTGAGGAGATAACTCTCATGAGCAACAAGCATCCATTGGTTCAGGTCATCGAAAACGCTCAATTGCTTGAACGCCCAAGTTTTGCACCCGGCGATACCGTTGTGGTCCAAGTAAAAGTACGTGAAGGCGAGCGTGAGCGTTTACAGGCTTTTGAAGGCATTGTAATCGCTAAGCGTAACCGCGGTTTAAACTCAGCGTTTACTGTCCGTAAAATTTCAAGCGGCGTCGGTGTTGAGCGTGCATTCCAATTGCATTCACCAATCATTGATAGCATTGAAGTGAAACGCCGCGGTGCTGTTCGCCGTGCGAAACTGTACTACTTACGTGAGCGCTCTGGTAAATCAGCCCGTATCCGCGAAAAGCTTCCTGCTCGTTCAGCTCAGAAAAAAACTGACGCTGGCGTACCTAAAGCAGCTGACACTGCACCTGGTATTTAAGCAAAAGCTTGCCTTTGTTAGTTGATCGTATGGTACGGTTAGCTGAGAATGCGATAGTAGATACAAGCCCTTATTCATAGGTTTATTTATAAATAAGCGGGCCATACCAAAAAAGACAAAACCCCAGTCTATGCGAAAGCTAGATTGGGGTTTTTGTATGTCAGCTTCTACATTTAAAGTTTAGATATATAGTCGGTGAAAAGTTAACTCAATACACCAATAGTCATATACTACTGGTATAAATTTTCCTCGCCTGCTGTACCATTACAGACAGAGGCTTTGAAAAATTCATTCCAGCAGTACTGTAGCGCTTCTACTGTTTTTTGACTATCAATGTCTAATTTAGTCAGCAAAGTTATCTACGCGGCTACTTTGGTCTTTTGACTTACTGTATTTGCGTAGTCGGATATATATGGTCTTAGTGACAGTGGCGATAACTTTTTCTTGATCATCGACGATATTGGCTTCGTATTCACGAAACACTGCGTCACCATCTTTGGCCAGCTCTTGAATCGTAACAATCTCAGAGTTAGGAATTTTCATGCGAGTGGTGACTTTACTAGTGCCAGGTGCGATAAATTCGATATGTGAGCTTTTATCCCATACCACATAACTGCTGCCCAATTGGTGCATGAGCATCAGCATATAAAAGGGGTCGACCATTGAGTATAAGCTGCCACCAAACTGTGTACCGACGATATTTTTATTTAAACTGTTCAGTCCCATGCTCACCACGCACAACCCTTGATCAAGGTTAATATGATCAATTTTGATACCAGCGCCAACATAAGGTGCATAAGTATTAATACGCAGCTTAATTAAATGAGGCGTCAGCAACGGCATGATGTTTTTTTTAGCTTTGCGTTTTAGGGTCTCAAAGTTGATGGGTAGTAAACTCATACATTAATCCTATTATCTTGCTTCTTCATTTTTATGTTTGCCGATTGAAATGCGTTCATATAGTAAGCATTAAAGAATGACTGATAAGAAAAGTACTCATCATAATTAAAAACTATGAGCTGCGCCAGCCTTACAAAGAGTTGAGCATCCATAAAATAATAGCAATCTCAGAAGTGCTTGAGCTAAATGACTGAGCGACTGTCATGCTAATGGTTATGAACCAATCAGCGCCATGAATGGACACAATCTATGAATGCTGTCTGTTATTAATACCATAATAACTTATCAATATCTCATATTCTAATATTACTTTTTCGAAATAAGAGCCAATCGAGTTTCTTAATATCAGTCGCTTTCGAGTTGCATACATAAAAAGTCATTATGATGGTAATATTTTTGGTTGTTGCCAAACGGTTTATTGGCTTGCAAAATCACTGATGTCACCCCATTAATAGTGATATTACTTATGTCTTTAAGAGCAAAAAATTCTATGGTCAATGTCTTAACATCGAGCCCCATCGACGATAAAAAAGCCCGACTTAAACACTTGATTCAACGCCTGCCAAATTTGCCAGGGGTCTATAAGATGTTGGGTAAAAATGGCGATATTCTGTATGTTGGTAAAGCTAAGTCGCTAAAGAGCCGAGTAAACAGCTATTTTGCAAAGACTATTGACCATCCGAAAACACGGGCGCTGGTGGCGCGAATTCATAATATCGAGACCATTATTACGCGTAGTGAAACAGAAGCGCTCCTGCTCGAGCAAAACCTGATTAAAGAGCACCGTCCGCCTTACAACGTGCTATTGCGCGATGATAAATCATACCTTTATGTGTTCATTTCAGCAGATAAGCCTTATCCTAGATTGGCTTATGGACGCGGTAAAGGCAATCATCAAAAAGGTCGGTTTTTTGGTCCTTTTCCCTCTGCCCATGCTGCTAAAGAAACGCTAGTGTTGATGCAAAAAATGTTTCAAATGCGTCAATGTACCAATACTTTTTTTAAACAACGCAAGCGTCCTTGTCTTGAGTATCAGATTAAGCGTTGCCGTGCGCCTTGTGTGGGCTTGGTATCAGCCGATGAATACGCAGAAGATGTCAATAATACCATTCGCTTTTTGAAAGGTGATTCTAGCGATATTCATAGTGCTCTGATTGAAAAAATGGAAGGTGCGGCTGAAGAATTAGACTTTGAAAAAGCCGTCTTTTATCGGGATCAGCTGTCCATGCTACGCGAAGTACAAGCCAAACAAGCTGTCTATACCGTACAAGGTGAGGCTGATGTGATTGCTATTGCAAGTCAGGCAGGTATGACCTGTGTCAATGTGTTGACCGTGCGCGGCGGCCGTGTGTTAGGTGGTAAAAATTATTTCCCTGATGTCGATAGTAGCGAACCGCTCGCAGATAATTTATCGGCCTTTATTACGTCATTTTATTTTCAGGTGACCGATGATTTGCCTGCAGAGATTATGTTAAGTCATGAGCTGCCTGATCAAAATGCTGTTAGTGAAGCGTTGGCAACGCATTTTGGTAGCAAGGTAGTCATTAAGACTAGCGTGCGCGAACATCGTGCTGAATGGCTGGATTTAGCAAAATTGAACACCAATAATGCCCTAAAAACCAAGCTAGGTGATTATCTAGAATTGCATGCACGCTTCGGCGCGCTAAAAGATGTGTTGTCCAATGTCACCGACCGAACCATTGATCGGGTTGAGTGTTTTGATATCTCCCATACGATGGGTGAGGCGACCATCGGCAGTTGCGTGGTTTTTGACCAAGGTGGCTCACGTCGACGTGACTATCGCCAATATGCGATTCATGATATTCAAGGTGGCGATGATTATGCGGCGATGAAGCAAGTATTGACGCGTCGTTATAAAAAACAGCCACTGCCTGATTTATTGCTTATTGATGGCGGTAAAGGTCAGCTTGGCATCGCCAAAGAAGTGCTAATAGAATTAGGTATCCTTGGTGATACTTTGCTCATCAGTGTGGCAAAAGGCGAAGGACGTAAAGCGGGTCTTGAAGTATTGCACTTTATCGATCATGAGCCACTTGATTTGCCCATGGATAGTAAGGCTTTGCATCTATTGATGCACATTCGTGACGAGGCGCATCGTTTTGCCATTACTGCCCACCGCAAAAAACGCGATAAGCGCCGTTCGTCATCGGTACTAGAAGTGATTCCGGGACTGGGTGAAAAACGCAGACGTGATCTACTCAATCACTTTGGTGGTATGCAGCAGTTGCTTGGTGCCTCGCAACAAGAGCTGGCAGGCGTGCAAGGCATTGGCCCAATGCTGGCGAAGACGGTTTATAAAGTGCTTCATGAGTAGGCGGGATGATGCTGTGCCTTGTTTCTAAGAGACAAGATATGTGATAGGAAGTGTCACATTGGACCTGACAAATTTGTTGTCTTTAGTTGCGGCTTTGAATGTCATTTGACGAGCTTGCCTCATGGCGTGTCGGTCTATAGATTTATAACCGGATGATTTTTTAATATTAATACTGTCAACGGTACCATGTTTATCAATAGACAAGAGCAGTATGACCATGTAGCTTTCTTTGGAAGGTACTCTCCTTAAAATTTGGTTTGGCAAATTGAAACTGACTGATTGCAAAATCTCAGGCGCTCTAATGACAGGCTCTGTGTGAGGTAAACTTTGGCAGCCTGTCATAAATGCGAAGAGAAATATCAGTGGTATGTATTTCATTGTCATTTTTTAGTTCGCTACACTTTTATAAGTCGTAAATTTAAAACTTAAATCACTTTTTTCATCGTGCATCTGCTCAGATTCATTTGCTACTTTAAAGCGATCTGGCAGCTCAGGATAAAATGCATCACCATCCGTAATCTCAGTATCTACGTGGGTCAACTCAATGCGGTCGGTATACATCAGCGCTTCGCTAAATACCCGCTCACCGCCGATCAACCAAATAGTATCTAGATGCAGACCATGTGCCAAACTTGCAGCATGAGTCAATGCGTCATCCAAATTGTGAACCACATGGGCATTCTTATTTCCTGCCAGCCCTTGCTGCTCTGCGTAGTCCATTTGTGTGGTGATGATAAAGTTCACACGCTTTGGTAAAGGCTTGCTGCCCATGGACTCAAACGTCTTACGACCCATAATGACGATGCCCTGCATATCACCATTTGAAGCAGTATTTTGCGGATCACGTGTGGTCATCTTTTTAAAATGTTGCAAGTCTGCTGAGATGTGCCATGGTAGCTCATTGCCTTTACCGATACAGCGATTACTGCTGATGGCAGCGATTTGGGCAACTTCAGTATGGGCATAACTCATAATGTGTCCTTTTTACTTTCTCTTAAATGAGAGCTATAAACAATTTAAATGGCAAATTTTTAAACAGCAACTTTGGCTTTGATAGCAGGATGGGATTCATAGTTTTCTACGCTAATGTCTTGGTATTCAAAAGCGAAAATATCTTTAACGTCAGGATTGAGCGCCAATGTTGGCAGCTGATAAAGTGAGCGCGTCAACTGTAACTCAGCCTGTTCGCGATGGTTTTGATAAATATGACAATCACCACCTGTCCAAACAAATTCACCCACTTCTAGTCCACAAACCTGTGCCACCATATGAGTCAATAGCGCGTAGCTTGCGATATTAAAAGGCACGCCTAGGAATAAATCTGCTGAGCGCTGATAGAGCTGGCAAGACATCTTATTGTCCGCGACAAAAAACTGAAATAGTGTATGGCATGGTGGTAGCGCCACTTGCTCGGCTTCGCCCGGATTCCAACCCGATACAATCAAGCGTCGAGAGTTAGGATTGCTCTTTATTTGTTCAATAATTTGTGCAATTTGATCGACGCCATCACTGTTGTAGCTGCCATCGTCATGTTTAGTCGCGCCATAATTACGCCATTGATGACCATAAACAGGGCCTAAGTCACCCGCAGGACGTTTGAAGCGCGCGGTTTGTTCTGCCGTTGCCCATTCATTCCAGATACGCACGCCATTTTGTTGTAGATAATCGACGTGAGTACTGCCACTCAAAAACCATAACAGCTCATAGGCAATAGATTTAAAGTGAACTTTTTTGGTCGTTAACAGGGGAAAGCCAGCCGCTAAGTCAAAACGTAGCTGAGCGCCAAAATGGCTCAGCGTTCCCGTACCAGTACGATCACCTTTTTCGGTACCGTTATCTAGAACGTGGCGCAGCAAATCAAGATACCCTTGCTCATTATTACTTTGATTACTATTGATCATAAAATGCTCTTTATTTACTGCTGATAGCGCCTACAGACTAGGTTGGTAATCGCCATAGACACTATCATTATTGAAGGTATTACTAGAATAAGCATTGTGATAGCTCACTCTATTATTCAAGTGGTCAATCATACTATGGGGAGCGTGGCCTTAATAAGCCGCTTGCTTACCCCAATCGTAGATACCGCGTTTGTAAGCGTAACCGATCAAAAACAGACCGATAATAATCATCGGGGCGCTTAACATCTGGCCTTTAGTCATCCACCCTAAAAAAATGAATCCTTGGTCGACATCTGGTTGACGGAAAAACTCAATGATAAAGCGGCTAAAACCGTAACCTAGCATAAAGACACCGGTGACTGCCATACGTGGACGGGGTTTGGATGAGTACCACCATAAAAAGAGAAACAACAGCAGCCCTTCGGCAAATGCTTCATACAATTGCGACGGATGACGAGGCAACAAATACTGTCCATTAACCTCAGTCATAATCTCCTGTAACGCAGGATTGGCTTGTAGTTGCTGCACATCAAAGTTGGCGGCCTGAGGAAAATATGTGAGCCAATTATAGCCACCGTCAGAGACGCGTCCCCATAGCTCACCATTGATATAGTTACCAATACGCCCAAATAATAAACCAGTTGGTACGCAGGGAACGATGAAATCGAGCACTTGAAAGGGTGTCTTTTTATATTTACGGGCAAAATATAACATGCCCAGCATCACACCAATCAAGCCGCCATGGAAAGACATACCGCCTTCCCAAACTTTGAAAAGATAAGCGGGGTTTTGCAACAGTTCACCGAATTGATAAAACAAGACATAACCAACGCGACCACCTAAAATGACACCAAGTGCGCCATAAAAGACCAAGTCGGATACCATATCTGTCGTCCAGTTATCGCGTTTGCTGCTGCGATACCAAGCCAATCCGTAAGCTGCGGCAAATGCCAGCAGATACATCAAACCATACCAGTGCACTTGAACTGGACCCAAGGACAGCGCCACGGGATCGTACTGAGGGTGAATCATCATAAGGGCATCATAAATTTCATAATAAGATGCCGCTCATGATAGCAAAAATAGCTTCTTAGGCATACTATATTACTGTCAGGCTTATTTGATCGTTATCTTTGACCTAGCGCCAGATACCTTAAGCTTGTACTGGACAGCAATATTAATGGATTAATACTATTTTGAGGAATGGACATGCCAGCTTATCTATTCAAACTATCAATGTTGACTGAGAGCAATCATTGCAAAAAGCTGAATGAGCCACGATTGAAAAAATCGATTGTCTCACTGGGTCTATTCAGTTTTGCAGCTTTGAATGTTATGACTGCCCAAGCGGCGATAAGCAATATTGAAAAAATTACCGTTTATCAAGGCTTAGCCAGTGTGACACGCACGCTACCTATTAATGGTAGTGGGGAGCAGACGCTTGTTTTTTCGTGTTTATCGCCGTCCATTGATAAAGATAGTATCAGCGTGCAAGCAGCTGATAAGGTGAATGTGGGCGAAGTCAGTATCGAATCCTTGAGTGGTGAGCAGGCCGCTCAATGCCGCTATCAAGGCGAGGCCAAAGTACAGGTGCAGCAAAATTCTTTGGCTTATATCACCGCAGAATTAGAAGCAGCACGATTAGCCAAAGCGTATTTGCAAAATCTGACTAAAGTCACGCAAATGAATACCGATGGCAGTGTTGCTAATCAGGCACGCGATATAGAAACGCAAGCTGCAAATATTAATAAAAGAATTTTGGATATTCAGCAACGCCAAGCTCGCGCGCAAGAGCAGCTTAATCAGCTGGTCGCAGGTAGCGATACTTCAACCTATAATAGTGTGACGCAAGTTAGCGTACGTACTGCTAGTCGCTTGCCAAGCTCGCTTAAGCTACATTATCAAGTGCGCGGTGCAGGGTGGGAACCGACTTATCAAGCCCGTCTGAATACTGAAACTCAGCAGTTGAGTATGATCGCCTCTGCCGTGATTGCGCAGCAAACTGGAGAAAATTGGACGAATGTGCCACTCACATTGAGCACCGTTAACCCCAATCAAAACACCACTAGCCAGTTGCCCATTGTTCAGCGCTTATCATTATATGAAGAAAATAAAGAGGGCGAATATGCTGCACCACCAATGATGGAAGATGCTCCTGCCATGGATATATCTGCAAAAACACGCTATGCCAGCAGCGACTCTCAAGCCAATATGGCACCCCTGCCTAGCTTTACAGTGAGCAGCCAAAACAAAAACGGCATTACTGAATATAAGTTGCCGCAGCGTATCAGTATTCCAAGCGATGGCAGACGAGTAAGCACGGTAATTGATGAACAATCGGGTAGTAGCAAGCTTTGGCTACGGAGTACGCCAAGTGTAGAAACAGCCGCTTATTGGTATGCGTCAGCGCCGTTTTTGACATCGTCTTGGGTTGATGGTTCTCTACAGCTGTACCGCGATGATAACTATGTGGGTCAGTCACGCTATGATTATCAAACTTTAAAAGAGCAAGGTATTGGCTTTGGCATCGATCCCAATATATTGGTCAAAAAATTAATCGATGAAGACAAGCAGGGTGATAAAGGCGTATTCAATCGACAACAGAAACTAACGACCACGCAATCCTATCAATTTACCAATCAGCACAAACGTGGCGTGCATTTGCAAGTATTAGGCAGTGAGCCTATCAGCCGCGACGACAGTGTAAAAGTAGCAGTCACGCATACGCCGCCAGTGACTGAGCGGGACTGGAATGACAATCAAGGTATGGTCGCTTGGGAATTTGACATGCCGAGTCAAAAGTCACAAGTGCTACAGTCTACCTATCAAGTTATTTACCCTGCCGATAAAAAGTTAAATACCGACTAAAAGACACACTCTCATCATATAAAATTCAAGGAAGTCTATGTGTATTATCGCCATTGCCTGGCAGTTGTTTGATGAATTACCACTAGTGCTATTGTCTAATCGTGATGAGTTTTTGCAGCGTCCGACTGATTCATTACACCAATGGCAGGACAAGCCTATTTATGCTGGCCGTGACAGTCAAAGCGGTGGCACTTGGCTAGGGGTTCACCGAGAGGCGGGTGCGGATTTGTATCAAAAAAACGGACGCTGGGCCGCGGTATTAAACTTTCGTGATGGCGTGCAGGCAAGTAGCAATGAGCGCTCACGAGGAGCATTGGTTACGGATTTTTTGACCAGTGCAATGAGTCCGATGGCGTTTGCACGGCAGATTGATTTGCAAAATTATGCTGGTTTTAACCTCATTATCGGCGATGCGGCGCAAGCGGTCATCGTCAATAATCGTGGCCATGCACCCACCGCGTTGTACGCAGGGCTGCATGTGATATCTAATGGTCAACCGGAGGAGAGTTGGTTCAAAACTGAGCGTTTGCGTGGTCGGTTACGCCAAGAAGTGCTGCCACTGATTGCTGAAAATAACTCACCTGAATATTGGCAACAGGTAGCCTTTGATGTGTTATCGGACAATACTCAAGCCCCAGCGGACAATTTACCTGATACTGGCATGAGTACAGATATTGAGCAGACACTGTCATCTGTTTATATCGAGCCCTTTGCTTTTGGTAAGTTGGCACAGAATGTACCAACTTACGGGACGCGCACCCAAAGTATTCTAACCTTGCGTAGAGACAGTCATATAGACTCAAATATCACGGCCGATATCACCAGTCGAGAATGCGATTAACTTTTAAATTGATTGCAACTAGGGCATGTCATCAATTAGCACACTTAATCATTTAGTGGTCTTAAAATGGCTAAATTTTGCCAAACATCGTCAAATAACTGGTTAATATCTCGATATTATCTGCGCTATTTTCCTTATTTGACTGCAATTTATCTCATTTTAAGCCTCACAATCTAAATGATGACACGCCCTAGCGTCCATAAAAAAATGTCCACGATAATGACTAAAACTGCTAGCGATTATCGTAGACATTTATTATTGCACTAATATTTATTGAGCTAGTATTGAACTAAAAATCGAGCGACTTATTCCACCAATAAATGGTTATCTTGTTTAGGAATAATCAGCTCTTGTTTTAGGGGGAGTTCACGCACTAGTTCCTGCAAAGCACGACGGTACACCCCGCGTTTAAAGTGAATCACTTGTCCGAGAGGATACCAGTAGCTGACCCACTGCCAGTGGTCAAACTCCGGTTTTCCTTCATCAAAGTGAATATGTTGGGTATTCGGCTCATCTAAGCGTAGCAAAAACCATTTTTGTTTTTGCCCAATACACAAAGGATATTGTCCATGACGCACATAGCGTTTTGGTAGACGATAACGCAACCAATCTTGCGTCACTGCCAATAAATCCACATGACGCGGATGTAAGCCGACCTCTTCCCAGAGCTCGCGATACATCGCATCCATCGGCGTCTCCCCGCGGTCGATACCACCTTGCGGAAACTGCCAAGCGTTGTGACCAATACGTTTCGCCCACAGTACTTGCCCTTGTGTATTTGCCAAGATGATGCCGACATTGGCGCGAAAGCCGTCTGCATCTATCATGACTAAACCTTTTTAATTTGTTTAAAACATCGCTTATTTAGACAGGATATTGTGATAGCAATCATAGTTATTATAAGGTGACGACTATCGATATCAGGTAAAAACAAGATTCATTACCGTTATTAAACCAAGAAACAAGCAAAATGTGTAACAGTATTTTGCTATAAAATGTTTCACGACTTTTACTGTTTAAAATCAGTAAGTTATAATTAGACTTTTGTAAGTTTTTTTAGAAGATTCTACGATGGAGATAGGTTATTGTTAGAACATAGGTTTGATAAATGCCCAATAAATTACCTGTGAACTGTTATTTATGAAAAGTAGCTTATTAAAAAACACTGGCGTTATAAAACCTCGCTTTGGCTTATGCTACACTAGGCAAACTGTGTATATTTCAGAAAATAAAAATAGGCAACGTGCCCATTGATATGAGGACAATCTAAGATGTCAGAATCAAAAGCAAGCGTTACATGGCAAGAAAATAAAGCCTTTATGGGCATATCACCATCAGGACATAACGTTCAAATCGATGCTGATAAAGAAAAAGGTGCAAGCCCAATGGAGCTGATCCTGCTAGGGCTAGGTGGTTGTGCGAGCTACGATGTGGTAGCGATTTTGCAAAAGTCACGTCAAGAAGTGACAGACGTGCGTTGTGAGCTGACAGCACAGCGAGCCGAAACCGTACCAGCGGTATATACTGATATTCACATGCACTTTGTTGTAACGGGTCAAGATATTAAAGACAAGCAAGTTGAAAAGGCCATTCATTTATCAGCAGAAAAATACTGCTCGGCCAGTCGAATGCTGGTGCAAGGCGGCGTAAATATCACTCATGATTTTGAAGTTATCGCAGGGTAGGGGCAAAGATACTAATGAATGCAATCTTTGGATTGGTCTCTGATACAGCCGCGTCAGCAATTTGGGCAATGGTAATAGCAAGTTTACTACCATGGGCGGCATCAATCGTTGCAAAAGTATCTGGCGGCTTTAAGGTCAGAAATAATGCGCATCCTCGCGATTTTTTGCAAGGTATGACAGGAGTAGCGGCACGTGCTAATGCCGCTCAGCAAAATAGCTACGAGACGTTGCCCATATTTTTGGCAGCAGTATTAGCGGCGATGTTGTTCTTTGTACCGCAACTGATTATCAATACATTGGCTTGGCTATATGTGCTGACACGCGTGGGTTATTGCGCCGCTTACATCACCAACTTGGCAACGTTTCGCTCCATTCTCTGGGTATTATCGATGGCTTGTTGTTTAATGTTGTTTTATTTAACGATTCGAATGAGCGTTTAAGGCGTATCCTCAATTCAAGCAATCATATTTAAATGGGCTAAAAATGGTTAAATTTTTCCAAACATCGTCAAATAGCTGATTAATATCTCGATATGATTTGCGCTATTTTCCTCGTTTGACGGCAGTTTATCTCATTTTTATAATCATTTTTAAAATAAGGAAACGCCCTAGCATTAAATATTTATAACTGTTGTTTTTTTTAATATACCATCATCTTTTTAAAATAAAAGCAGTTGGTTACTATAGGATGCTGGCGTGTAGCGCACTAATAATCACTGCTTTATTTTTTTCTCGTTTGATACTGTTCCATAGTATTTGCGCCTCAACATAGCCTTTGGTTAGCATCGCGAGCCACTGCTTATAACGGCCAACTAATATCACCTCACTTTTGGCCGCGCCTTCCAAGAATTTAATCTGATGGGCGATTAGGTCTTCCCATGATAATGTCGTCGTGTTTTTCATCTCTTTATGACTGTCATTGTCCACCTGCGCAATCAAGTCGGGACGGGTAACTGCGCCGCGACCCAACATCAAATGTTTCGTACCTGACTGCACCATACATTGTTGTGCTTGCTCCGCGTTCCATATTTCACCATTGGCAATCACTGGAATGCTAAGGGCATTAAAACTCTGAATTTTATCCCAGTAGGCAGGCGGTTTGTAGCCTTGGGTTTTCGTTCGTGCATGAATGGTCAGCCAATCAGCGCCGCTAGACGCAATCGCCTCTCGAATGTCATCCATTTTAGAAGTGTCGGTGTAACCCAAACGAATTTTTGCTGATACAGGGATATGCAAGGGCACAGCTTTACGCACCGCACTGATAATCTCGTACATGACCTCAGGCTCATCAAGCAAAACTGAGCCGCCACGATGACTATTGACCGTCTTAGCAGGGCAACCAAAGTTAATATCAATCGCAGGCGCACCAAGCTCACAAGCGTAAGCGGCGTTTTCTGCCATGAGCTGTGCTTCACTACCGAGTAGCTGAACATGAATCGGCGTGCCAGAAGCCGTTTTGGCATCGTGATGCAGCTCTGGGACGTATTTATAAAACACATGCGCGGGCAGGACATGCTGAGTGATACGAATAAATTCACTGACCGACCAATCATAAGGTCGACCCAAGTCTGACGCAATTTGCGTTAAGATTTGGCGCATCAAAGGATCAGTCAAACCTTCCATAGGGGCAAGAAGGCGGACGGGGTTAATAAATAATTGGTTTATGGTATTTTGGCGTGCTTGAAGTTGCTGATTATGATTCATGATCGGAAAGTCAACGTTATAAATTGAGAATGGCAAAGACTATAAAGTGCGAGTTAGGAGAAAATTAAGAATTGCCAAAAATCACTTTTTTGCCCGTCTGTAACCCTGATATCAAATCTTTAATATTGTGAATATCAAGATTACTCTGGGCGCGCGTACAAGCAACATACAGCAAGCGCAATTCTTCTGGACTTATCTTGACGGCATTGGTCGTGACGTCATAATAAAAATCGTCGTCTAACTGTACTTTCCCCCATTCAAGCCCTTTGGCTTTATGGGCAGTTGAGATGACATAATCAGCATTTTCAATACTGGTCAGACTATTGACCGCTTGGCTTAAGACATTGGTGCCATGATCGTCGACCAATTTGACTAAGGTTTTTAGATCACTACCTTCATTGGTCTCAGCGTATTCTTGCACATCGCCCCAATTGTAGAAATACGCCAGCTCGGGTACGCCGTACGCAGATTTACCATTTTTTAAGTTTTCAGCGGCCTGACAGAACTTGAGCATGCGATCGGTATCGGCTTGTAGCGCCACTCGATGTCCAAGTTTGAGACCAGTCAAGAGCTGTGACATAGCAGCAGCATTGGTACGACAAAGAATGGCGTCTTTTTTACTGTGAACCATGCCTTTTTCAGTAGAGGATTGTTTATTGGGATTGCCTTTCAACGGTACGTCTTCTTGCAACGCTTTTAATAAGGTGTTGGCCACTTCTGCAATCGGCTCCCCAAAGCGAAAGGACTGCGTCAATAACGTCTGCGGCAAAGGCAGCTTTTTCATCGCATTGACCGCACCGCGCCATTCATAAATCTGCTGATGAGCGTCGCCCACATAGATGACTTGTCTTGGCTGCTGGGTCAAAATACCCATCATCAACGGGTCAGCATCTTGCGCTTCATCAAATAAGATAAAATCCGCAGGAATGCTTGGTTTAGAGAGCGCCCAAAGCTTGAGATAAATATCATGACCAATGCCAGCAGGATGGCGCGCATCAATGGATTGTAGCCAGCGCTGTTCAACGGCAGGGTAGAGCATCTCACGCAATTGTTCGGCGTCCGATTCATCGAGCCAGCTTGGAAACAGTATGTGTCTTGGCGCAGGGTAGCTGGCATGTGTGCTACAAAAATGGCTCACGGCATCACTGACAAAACGAGACAACCGAGCTGGCGTGAGTGTAATGTACTTATTTGCCCCATCTATCTGTCGACGGACTTGTACTGGCTGCAATCCCAAATCATCGCCAAGGCGCTTGGGTGAAAAACGCGGTAAAGAAAGCTTGGCAGTAATATCACGAGCAACGTGGCGATAAGCCAGTGAGTGAAATGTGCGACACTCTACATGTGGTGGAAACTTCTGCCGCGCATCGTTGGCAATAGTTTTGTTAAAAGCCAAGTACAAGCCGCGTCCACGTAGGCGCTCACCGATCAGCTTTAGGGTTGTCGTCTTACCGGCGCCTGCATAAGCGACCACTTTAAATGACTTGTGATCCATCGCCATATTCAGCGCGCTCAGTTGCTCGTCAGTGGGATCGCTCATATAAGCTGGCATGGATGCGGACATAATAAAGCTACCTAAAATACGAAAATTAATTAAAACCAATAACGGCAAAACAATAACGGCAAAACAACCACTGCATACACAATGGCTGGTAGATGATGGTGATACTCAATTGTGATAATAAGCAATGAGCTCATTAATGGGATAAGAGGAAAACAAAATAATGATAGATTAAAACATTATTTTTTTCTATTGAATAGACTTATATCACACCACATAAGGATATTAATTGCTTCATGCTTTATCTATCGAGGCTAGAGCAGGAGTCGGCTCTTTTTTGATTAAAATTTTAGCCGACAATAAACCCAGCTCAAACAACAACCACATTGGAATCGCTAGCATCAGCATCGACACCCCATCGGGCGGTGTGACGACAGCGGCTACGGCAAAACAGCCAACAATAATATAACGACGTTTATCTTCTAGGCTCTGAATGGAGACAATACCAGCCAATATCAATAGCAAGGTCACCACTGGAATCTCAAAAGTTAAGCCAAATACCATAAACAATTTCAAGGCAAAATTTAGATAGCTATCGATATCTGTCATTGGCAGTACATTCTGCGGGGCAAACATGATAAAGAACTTCAGCACCCCTTTGAGGACGATAAAATAAGAAAATGCCACTCCGGCATAAAACAAAAATATAGACGATAGTAGTACTGGGATCGCAACTTTCTTTTCTTTTTTATATAAGCCTGGCGCTACAAATGACCAGATTTGAAAAAGAATATAGGGCATCGCCAAAAATGCGGCGACAAAGACAGTCAGACGTATCGGTGCCATAAAATTGGACGTAATATCCGTGGCAATCATCGTCGAGTTGGCGGGTAATTGGGCAACTAAGGGGTTTGATAATAAGTCATACAGCTCGCGTGAATATCCTGCTAAACCCAAAAATATCACCAGTACAGCCACACATATTTTGATAAGGTGTCTACGCAGCTCAATCAGATGCTCGGTAATAGGCATATCAGCCAATGCGCTTAAAACATCGGTAGACTCATCATCAACGGCATCTGTCGTTGCTTCTTTATTTAAATTAGGATTATCTAAATCAGGGCCATTTAAATCAGGAGCGTCTGAACCAGTAATATCTGCATCGGACATTTTTTCTTGGCGGCTTTTTTTACGTTTGAACAATCCCATTAATCGGTTTCCTGTTGATTTACAGAAGCCTGTTTATGTGAGAGCTTATCTAAATGAGCATTTAATAACGCATCAGCTTTATAATTTGGTAAATATGGCGGCATAGGGAGACGGCGAGCTTTATCATACGCGCCAAGACGGAACCACATGTTTTCCCACGGTCTAGTGTTGATAACTTGAATGGCTTGAGTCGTTTGATGAGTATCATCACTAGAGGATTTTTTTAGGTGGTTTTCAACGTCTAACGTTGATGAAAGCTCAGTCTCTTCTGTTTTTTTATGCTGCTCATACGCGCCATATCGATAGTCAAACTCTTTTGGCGTGGCAGATGGGTTGTTGTCCTTCTCACTACTAGGTGCATCGTTCTTGCTGCGCTCATCATCATGGGGCGTAGTATCTGAGGCTTTTAGATGCTGGCTCTGAGAATACTCAAACTCTTTCATATTGCCACGTATTTCTGCCATCTCACGTCTCATATCCGCCTCTGTCTGACGAATTTTGGCAAGCTCTTTTTGCATGAGTTGCCGCGTTTCTGCCAAGTCCAACTCAGCTTCTATTTCAGACTGTAAAGTGGAGACAGTTCGACGAATTTTGGCATACCATTGCCCAGCCGTACGCGCTGCCTGAGGCAGTTTTTCTGGACCCAAGACAATCAAGGCAATGACGCCAAAGAGCAGTAATTCAGAAAACCCGATATCAAACATAATGGTTGAATGTCACTCTTTCAAATGAAGCAGGCTAGGCTAGATAACGTAAAAATTATACGTTGTGCTTATCGTCGACAGGAGCAGAATTGATATCGCTATCATGAACCTTTGTACTCGCTGAGCGATCTGTCGTATGTGCGTTGCCATCGTGGTCAAGAACAACATGCTTTTTGGCATGTGCTGTATTTTCGTCTTTGACCGCTTCCTTAAACCCTTTAACGGCACCGCCCAAATCTTTGCCAGCATTTCTCAGTTTTGATGTGCCAAATATGACAACGACCACAACCAATAATATCAGCCAATGCGTAATAGAAAAACTACCCATAATGGTATCCTTGTGACTTGATTTTCAGTCTTTATATGAAGGCTTCGAATGTATAAAATATTGATTATATTAAACAAAAAGGATCGACATATAATACGAAGTAAGATAGAGCCATATTATAACCTGCACTTATGACAAAAAGGTGAAAGCAATAATAATCGAACAGATTAGGCAATTATTTTGTAACTTCACAAGCTATCGAGCCGCTTTTTCATCGATACCTGAGAGACCAAAGCGCCGACCCAGCTCGTTTAACACCGCATCTGACTCTATGTCAAACCACGCAAGTCCCACCAAAGTATGAAACCAGACATCCGCCACTTCATAGATCAATTCATGTCGTGCTTCATCGTATTGCGCTTTGTCTCTACTTTCGTCACAACTGGCAAAATCTTTGGCAGCGATGATGCTTTCTGTGCTCTCTTCGCCAACCTTTTCTAGTATTTTATTGAGTCCTTTAGCGTATAAGCTGGCCACATAAGAGCTGTCTGCATCGGCCTGTTTTCGCTCTGCCAATACTTGATCCAGTTGCTGCAAAACAGAGCTTTTATCAGTTTGATTTTGACTGGTCTCAGAGTCGATATTAGCGTTAGCGTTTTCGATTAGAGTAGGGACAGTGGTTGATTCATTTGAATGATAGATATCAGCAGGATCTTTTAAGACTTTATCAACCGTTTGCCATTGGGGGGCTTGGCCTGATAAATCCAAACGCCGATAAAAACAAGATTCGCGTCCTGTATGACAAGCAATCCCACCCGCTTGGGTGACGCTAAGCACAATAACATCTGCATCACAGTCCAAGTGAATATCATGGACCGTTTGAGTGTGACCTGACGACTCTCCTTTGTGCCATAGTTTGGCACGTGAGCGTGAAAAATAGACCGCCGTTTGCGTTTGCGCCGTTAATGCAAGCGCTGCTGCATTCATCCAAGCCATCATCAAAATACGCCCAGATTTATGATCTTGAGCAATAGCGGGAATCAAACCATCCGCATTAAAATTTATGGCCGTCAGCCAAGCAGGTACAGTCGTCATTTATCTGTCTTCTTATCGATAGGAATAAAAGGGCAATGAATTAAAGGCAATATCAACGTCTAAATAAACTATGATGAATAGGTTTTTACTATAAATCCTTAGATTATAGATATAGCAAATCTCATTCCCTACTTAAGCACAGCTCAAGCTGACATTCAATCTATTTGGGTCAAATCCGCAACTTTGCCAGTGTTTTGATTAAAAAGACAAGGAACTATTTTATGCTAATAATCTAAGTCATTGTCTGCTAAGGCAGGACTAAAAATTTACTTGGCAAAACAGCGCATTATCTGCTAAAATAGCGCCTCCCACCTCGAGGCAAATAGAGGTTTAGTTGTTAATTATATAACGATTATTCAGTTTTACTATTTGACGACCAGGTTCTAACACAGAAAAAGAGGCAAATCATCATGAAAAATAAGATGAAAACCAGAAGCGGTGCCGCTAAACGCTTCAAAAAAACCGCGAATGGCTTTAAGCGTAAGCAAGCATTCAAAAGCCATATTTTGACCAAGAAATCACCTAAGCGTATTCGCCAGTTGCGTGGTCTTAAGTTGGTGCACAAGTCTGACGAAGCAGCAGTTCGTCGTATGTGCCCATACATTTAATAGCCGATCGTCATCTATCTTTGATTGAAAATATTTGACTTTGCAATCTGACAATGATGTTCGTTATTTAATGGCATCATCACTCGCTTAATAGTGATTAAAAAATCTTGGAGTAAGTTATGGCCCGTGTAAAACGTGGTGTACAGGCAAATCGCCGTCACAAAAAAATCTTAAAGCGTGCAAAAGGCTACTACGGTGCCCGTTCACGTGTTTATCGCGTAGCGGTACAAGCAGTGACCAAAGCTGGTCAATATGCTTATCGTGACCGTCGCAACAAAAAACGTACTTTCCGTCGTCTTTGGATTGCACGTATCAATGCTGGTGCACGCTTAAACGGTTTAAGCTATAGCCGCTTTATCAATGGCATGAAAAAAGCTAACATCTCAATCGATCGTCGCGTTCTAGCTGACATCGCTATGCATGATGCAGCAACTTTCACAGCATTGGTTGAAAAAGCAAAAGCGGAACTAGCATAAATATTATCTGTTCTTTAGATATTAAATAGATATAACGTTTATCTAAGTAATCATCTAAATGAATAGGATTAATATTAATTAATAGTACGATATTAATAAAAGCTACCGCTGGTCGGTGGCTTTTTTTATATTAAATTATTTTGCGTATATGTACGATCAAGACTAAATTGAGAGCAGAAAACGCTTACTACCGTCTAAATATTCAAGCCATTTATATAATTAGCCTTCATAATAAAGTAAATGGTTTGCAATATTTGGTCAAATCCCTACAATTAATAATCTGTTTAAATCAGGAAGAATGCGTCTTATGACAACCCCTGCTGCTACCATCGATTTGTCGGCGCTACCGACCTTGTCCGCAGAGCTTAGCGAGCTTGATGAAGCTCAGCTTACTGAGTTTACCAGTGCTGCTGAATCTCTAATCCTACAAGTAACCGATGTGCGTGCGCTCCAAGATTTACGTGTGCAATTGACAGGCAAAAAAAGCCCATTAACTGGCTGGTCAAAGCAAATGGGCAAGCTCAGTAGCGATGACAAAAAAACTTATGGTGGCTGGTTGCATCAGGTACGCAGCCATATCCAGAAAGCACTGACGGATCAACAGCAGCAATTAGAAGTTGCCGAGTTGAACGCCAAGCTTGAGGCAGAAAGTATCGATATTACCTTGCCTGCTCGCGGTGGCCAAAAAGGTCATTTGCATCCGGTCACGATGATTACCCAGCGTATGCAACAGTATTTTGTGCAAGCAGGATTTAACGTGGCAACGGGCCCTGAAGTTGAAAGCGATTACTATAATTTTGAAGCACTCAATATTCCGTCGCATCATCCTGCACGAGCGATGCATGACACTTTTTATTTTGATGCTCATTACTTACTGCGTACGCACACCAGCCCAGTACAAATTCGTACTATGGAAAAGAATGAACCGCCGATTCGTATTATTTGTCCAGGCCGTGTTTATCGCAATGACTCAGACCAAACCCACTCACCGATGTTTCATCAATTAGAAGGGTTAATGGTCACTGAGTCGAGCACTTTTGCTGAGCTAAAAGGCTTGATTAGTGAGTTTTTAGAGGCGTTTTTTGCTAAAGAGTTGACTGTGCGTTTCCGCCCTTCATTTTTTCCATTCACAGAGCCTTCTGCTGAAGTAGATATTCTAGATGATAACGGCAAATGGCTTGAGGTGATGGGCTGCGGAATGGTGCATCCTCAAGTGCTGACCAATTGCGGTATCGATGCCGAAAAATACACCGGCTTTGCTTTTGGTATGGGTATTGAGCGCTTTGCCATGCTGTATTATGGTATTGATGATTTGCGTTTATTTTTTCAAAATGACGTGCGCTTCTTAAAGCAGTTTGGCTAGGTTGTTATTTTTAAGGGTTAATGCACATACGCCTACCTTTACTCCAAAATCTTTATTATAAAATTCTGACCCGAGATATTTATGAAAATTAGCGAACAGTGGCTACGTCAATGGGTAAATCCCAATAATAACAGTGAGCAATTGGCCGAACAGTTAACCATGGCTGGGCTAGAAATTGATGATCGTTATGCGGTTGCTCGTGCCTTTAGTGGCGTGGTTGTCGGTGAAGTCATGAGCATCGAGCAGCATCCTGATGCAGATAAATTACGCGTCACACAGGTCAATATTGGCGAGTCTCAACTTCTACAGATCGTTTGCGGTGCGCCCAATGTTACAGTCGGTATGAAAGTACCTGTTGCTACCGTCGGTGCGGTTTTACCCAGTGATGATGCTGGTGGTAAAGGCGAAGGCTTTAAAATTAAAAATGGCAATCTGCGCGGCGTCGCCTCTAACGGTATGCTCTGCGGTGCTTCTGAGATTGATTTGGTTGATGAGATTGATGGTTTGCTTGAGCTGCCAGCTGACGCACCAATCGGCACAGATATCCGTGATTACTTAGGCTTAGACAATCAGATACTGGATATCTCAATCACCCCAAACCGTGGTGACTGTTTTAGTGTACGTGGTATCGCGCGCGAGATATCAGTCATTAACGATTTGCCGATGCAGCTGCCTGAGATTCATGCCAATGTAGCCATTAGTGATAATGGTGCTGATACTTCTACGCCAGCGGTAACCGTGAGTGCAGTAGACGCTTGTCCGCGTTATTTCTTGCAATCGATTAGCAAAATTGATCGTAATATTGACACGCCAAAATGGATGCAAGATGCACTGATCCATTCAGGATTACGCTCGCATAATTTCTTAGTTGATGTGACTAACTATGTGCTGATGGAGCTTGGCCAACCGCTACATGCTTTTGATGCGGATACGATCGTAGGCGATATTATAGTGCGTTTGGCACAGCCTGCTGAAACCATTACCTTGCTCAACGAGCAGACCATTACCTTAACAGGCGATGAATTGGTCATTGCTGATGATAAAGGGCTACTGGCTCTAGCGGGTATCATGGGCGGCATGCGCAGTAGCGTCACTGGCAGCACCAGCAATATCGTAATAGAAAGCGCCTTTTTTAGCCAGCTGGCAATCGCAGCACGCGCCCGCCGTTTTGGTCTGCATACGGATGCCTCACAACGTTTTGAGCGTGGGGTAGATTTTGAATTGCCAGAGCTGGCCTTGGCACGCGCTTGTGATTTAATTACGAGCATCACTGCTGGTCAAGCTGGACCGATAGTAAAAGTTGAAAGCGATGCGCATTTACCAGCCCGTGCGCCAATTACCTTACCCATTGCTAAAGTCCGTGATGTCATCGGTATTGAAATTGAGCCAGCAGTCATGGTGCGTATTTTGAGCCAATTAGGTTTTGGCGTAGAGCAAACAGCCGATACACTTATCTGCACACCGCCGTCTTATCGCTTTGATATGAGTATTAAAGAAGATTTGATTGAAGAGATCGCTCGTATCTATGGCTACGATAATATCCCCAGTGTATTGCCGCATTTGCAAGTCAGCATGGATTACGACGATACGGCAGACTTGACGCATGAGATGAAGCTGGCATTGGTCGATAATGGCTACATGGAAGCGATCAGCTTTAGTTTCAGCGATGCAAAACTAGAAGCATTACTCGATGATGAAGCACTAGGTGAGGTGTTGGCATTGGCCAATCCAATCTCCAGTGACTTGGCGGTGATGCGCCGTACGCTATTATCAAGCTTACTACCATGTGTACAATATAATCTAAACCGTCAGCAATCACGCGTACGTTTCTTTGAAACAGGTCTGAGCTTTGTCGGTCATAGCATTACGGATTTGGTGCAGACACCCAGCATTGCTTTGATAGCAGTGGGTGATGTGTGGGATGAGCAAGTTGATCAAAACCGTGCTTTAGACTTTTATGACCTTAAACATGATATCGAACAATTACTGCCTGTACAAATCGATAGTGCACGTATTCGCTATGAGCGTAGCGGTTTAAACTTCTTACATCCAGGTCAAAGCGCCAAGCTCTATATTGATGACGAGTATGTCGGTTGGTTGGGTCAACTGCATCCAAATACCGCCAAACAGCTGGATCTGCCCGCTACTTGGGTGGCGCAATTGTCAATTGCACCGCTACTGACACTCGCACGCGAACAGCATTTAATCACCACACCAAGTAAATTCCCAAAAGTACGCCGTGATATTGCCATCTTAGTGGATAGCGATATTAGCTTACAGACATTGGAGTCGACGATACGAGATGCCGCTGGTGAGCTGCTGACTGACCTGTGGTTATTTGATGTGTATCAAGGCGATAAAGTACCAACTGGTCAGCGTTCATTGGCTTTTGCACTAATATGGCAAGATGCCAATCAAACGTTGTCTGATGAATCGGTAAAAGTGGTTACTGACAAGGTTGTGCAAACACTAATCGAGCAGTATTCAGTACAGTTACGTGACAGCTAACACCTAGTTTTAATAATAAACCATGCGCCATAGCCTCACTTATAAAGAGGCTATAGCGTGTCGTTATTTATAAGAATTAGGATTTTATAAAAAAATTCATTGGTAAAACTTGTTAAGTTATTATTAATAAAAGGCTTTTATGCGATCTTTGTTAAAAAGATGATAAATAAGCTTTATAATAACCAATATAAATCCTCATACCGCTAAACCATGATATTCGACATCACGACATAGCATAGGAGTCGTACTGTGAGCACCTTAACCAAATCTGACATGATTGAGCATTTGATGAGTCATCTTAACCTCACACGCCAAGAAGGCCGCTGTTTGGTAGAGAACTTTTTTGATGAATTGTCAGAGAGTTTGATTGATGGCAAAGAGGTCAAGCTTTCAGGCTTTGGCAACTTTGAGCTTAAAGATAAAAATAGCCGTCCAGGTCGTAACCCTAAGACAGGGGAGCCTGTGGCAGTATCTGCCCGCCGTGTGGTCACTTTTAAAACGGGACAAAAATTTCGTCAACAAGTTGATGAGCGATTATTTGACGAATAGCCACAACTGCTATCTGTTATTAAAGCTGACCGTTTAAATTTTCTATGATTTAGCGAGGATTTTAAATAGATCTTCGTTGTTTATAGTGATAAATATCATAGGCAGTGATAATCGTTATATCACATAAGCAAATCGCTAGTTATGATAAATCATAGACATAAAAAAAGAGAGCATATGCTCTCTTTTTTCACTACAGTATTTTCATCGTATAAACGATAGAAATTACTGAGCTGGTTTCTCAACAACAACTTCGTCAGAAGCATCAACAGCAGCTGCATCAGTAGTAGCAGGAGTTTCGCTAGCTGCGTCAACGCTAGTAGTAGTACCGTCTACAGGAACTTCAGCGTCCATTTCGTCAGTAGCAGTTGCAGCTTGAGCATCAGCGATGTCAGCTTCAGCGCCAGCAACAGCAGCGTCAGCATCAGCAGTAACTTCGCCTTCAGCAGCAGCAGTGTCTAGCTCTTGTGAAGCATCAGTCACTTCTTCTTGCGCGTCAGATAAATCTTCAGCAGCGTTTTCTTTGTTGCTATCACAGGCAGTTAAGCCCATAGTTGCAGTCATGATACCAGCTAGAGCAAGTAATTTAAGTTTCATAAGGTATTCTCCGGAAAAATGAAATGAGCAGTAGCAGCAGCAAAGGTCGAAATCCAAGATTTCTCGGAATTCGACTAGTCTTGGTCACAGCTACTCAGCTTTCACGCATTCTATAGGTTTTTTATTTAAATAGAAATAGGCTGTACAATTAAGTAACAATAAAACTGAAAATTATTATTGCTCATTACTTATTTGATATGATTTTTAATACAAGACTATTGGTTAATGAGCGTATCATCAATGAAAGTACTTTATATTGAATGTTTCTCTATGTATTGATTTATCTTATGTTCTTTGCAATCTATTGGATTTATAGACACAAAACAGAGACTAAATCAGTTTATTAGTTTGCTAATAGCATATGAGAAAATAATAATAGATAAGAAAGTAAGCGTTTTATGAAATATTTTAATACAATTCATTTTAATATAATGGGCTAAAACGTGTCCTCAATTTAGTCGATGCTCATCTAAATGCGCTAAACTTTGCCAAAATATAACAAATAACTGGTTAATATCTCGATATTATGTGTACTAATTTTCTTGTTTCACGTCAATTTATCTCATTTTTATCACTATTTTAAAATGGGCGCCTGCGCTAACGTATTAAGTGAGAGGATTGAACTAGAAATTATATAATATGAATAACTATCAATACGAATGGCAGCAGCGTACATCGTACATTTGAGGAACAACACATGAAATGGCAAGGAAGAAGAGGCAGTTCCAACGTACGTTCAAGTACGGGTGGCGGCAAAATGATAGGTGGTGGTATCGGCGGTATCATTATCGCTGGTATTTTATGGCTAGTATTTGGTGTGAATCCAATGACTGCTTTGCAAACAGGTCAGGTAATTGCTGGCGGTGGTGGTAATAACACATCTACCGAACCTACGACAGATACCGACCGAGATACGCAGTTTGTAAAAGTAGTATTGGCGGATACCGAAGAAGTATGGCGTCAGGTATTTAATGAAGCGGGTAGTACCTATAAAGAGCCATCATTGATTCTTTTTAATGGTCAAGTAAGTTCAGCCTGTGGTAGCGCCAGTGCTGCAACCGGTCCGTTTTATTGTCCAGGTGATCAGACGGTGTATCTAGATACGTCGTTTTTTGTAGAAATGCGCCAAAATCTTGGTATTACAGGCGATAAGCAAGGGTCAGGCGACAAAGAGAATCAAGATAAAGCAGGTGACTTTGCTCAGGCTTATGTGATTGCCCATGAAGTTGGTCACCATGTACAGACATTGTTAGGTATATCTCAACAAATTAGTGAGGCCAGTCGTCAAGTCACGCGTGCAGAAGCCAATAAGCTGTCAGTATTACAAGAATTGCAGGCGGATTGTTTTGCTGGCGTTTGGGCACAGCGTAATCAAGAGCGCGTACAGTTTCTAGAAGAAGGTGATATCGATGAAGCCATCAATGCCGCTGGCCAAATCGGTGATGATCGTTTAGCCAAAGCCAGTGGTGGAGCCGTCGTACCTGATAACTTTACTCATGGTACTAGTCAGCAGCGTATTGATTGGTTCACTCGCGGATTGGGAAGTGGGAATATACAATCTTGTGATACTTTTAGTGGGGCATTATCATAAGAGTTAGTATACAAACCTGATTTTTATAACTATCAGCCACTAAAAAGCCTGCAATATCAATTGCAGGCTTTTTACGTTTTGAGCGATTCTACTTAAGTAAAATATACCTAAAATAGAATATCTATTAACGAAGCAGACTCAAATAGTATCTCGTTTACTATCTGCTGTTTTTAAGAATATAAGCACCTGCGCCACCAACTGCAGCACCACCAAGTGCGCCACGAGCGATATCTTTACTATCGCCACCACTTCTGATTAAAGCACCAGCAGCAGCACCGGCAGCAGCGCCTTTGGCTGTATTACTCAAACCACTGTTGTATCCACCAGACGCACAGCCGCCCATAATAAGAGCAGAGCTAGTAAGAGCAGTCATTGCGATAGTTTTAGCAAATTTCATAGTATCACCTGTTAAGTTATCAAAATTAAAAAACGATATTTCAATTGCCAGTCATTTTAATACTATTATTTTGAATTAATAGCGTGTTGAATTAAAATAGTGGGGCAATACTCTCAAAATAATCTATCGTGCTACCGCAAAGAACAGTGAGGTGAGCGTTAAGAAAATTATATTAATAAGAGCAAATATCCTAGAACTCCTACTACTATCAATACTGACAGTAAAGTACATTTATACTGGCTTTCATACTAATCTATCTCACCGTTACTAGGGGTAGTAAAAGCGCTAAGGTTTGCAAATATTATGTAAAATATGTTTCTGTAATGTACCGTTGGTAGTGCTTTTGATTAGAGTTATTGTATTTATATTGATATTACGCTAACTGATTTTTAATCATGATTTTCAGCATTTATAACAATAAAAAGACCGCACACAGGCGGTCTTTTTATTGAAGTTAGATATCTATTAAGCCAGTCAAAAAGCGCTTAGCCCAAACTAAATCAGTTTTGTGATTTGCGTTTCATCTGCTCAAAGAACTCATCATTGGTTTTCGCTTCTTTTAGGCGATCCAATAAGAATTCTGTTGCTTGTACGCCATCCATCGGCTGAAGCAGTTTGCGCAGTATCCAAACCTTGCGCAATTTATCTTCATCCAACAGACGCTCTTCGCGGCGTGTACCAGATTTTTTGATATTGATCGCAGGGAAAACACGTTTTTCAGCCAAGTCGCGCTCAAGCGTAATCTCTTGGTTACCAGTCCCTTTGAATTCTTCAAAGATAACGCTATCCATCTTACTACCAGTATCGATAAGGGCACTGGCAATGATGGTCAAGCTGCCGCCTTCCTCAACGTTACGCGCCGCCCCAAAGAAGCGTTTTGGACGCTCAAGGGCATTGGCATCCAAACCACCCGTTAATACTTTGCCTGAAGAGGGGATAACCGTGTTGTAAGCGCGAGCAAGACGCGTAATAGAGTCAAGTAAGATGACGACATCTTGCTTGTGCTCGACCAGACGCTTGGCTTTTTCGATGACCATTTCAGCGACTTGTACGTGACGCTGTGGTGGCTCATCAAAGGTAGAGGCAACCACTTCACCGCGTACCGTACGCACCATCTCGGTCACTTCTTCTGGACGCTCATCGATCAGTAGCACGATCAGATAACATTCAGGATTGTTGCGAGTGATCGACTGAGCGATGGTCTGTAACAGCATCGTTTTACCCGCTTTTGGCGGTGCGACGATGATAGAGCGCTGACCTTTACCAATCGGCGCGATGAGGTCAATAATACGACCCGTCAAATCTTCAGTCGTACCGTTACCCAGCTCCAGCTTTAGCTGTTCAGTTGGGAATAGCGGCGTTAAGTTCTCAAAGATAAGCTTATGACGTGAACGATCTGGCGTGTCAAAGTTGATTTCGCCCACTTTTAATAGGGCAAAATAGCGTTCAGAATCCTTGGGTGGACGAATCGTACCAGCGATACTGTCACCCGTTTTTAGGCTAAAACGGCGAATCTGGCTAGGGCTGACGTAAATATCGTCAGGACCTGCTAGATAAGAGCCTTCTGATGAGCGCAAAAAACCAAAACCGTCAGGAAGAACCTCAAGTACGCCGTCACCATAAATGGCTTCACCGTTACGGGCATGGGTTTTTAGAATAGCAAAGATAATGTCTTGTTTACGGCTACGCGCCATGTTATCAAGACCCATTTCTTTGGCGATGGCCAATAGCTCGGCGATTGAATTTTTCTTTAGTTCAGTTAGATTCATAGATAGGTCATTAGCAATTGATCAGATGAGAGATGCCATTAGCAGCACAAGTCACGACATTGATTAAAACAACGACATTAGGGCGATAGAGGGTGCGTGCACAGATTTGGAATTTATGTAGTTTTGGTTTTACATGTTAGCTTATGTACGAATTGCAATCATTTGATGCAAGGTAATAAGAAATAAAGATAAACAAGCCTACATAAGAGTCTGCGTCAAAAACTCAGTATCAGTAATTGTGTTTAGTCATTTCGTTCAGCAATGGTGTTTATAACGACGATTGTGTTTTTGTTGATAAACACGAGGAGAATAGCAATAAGACACTTAGGAAAACCGTTAGTTTTCTCTTGTCAGCAGACTATACGGTCTTCACAATAGCATTGTCAATAAATTTTGCCAAAAAAGTCGTATAATTGAGTTTTTTGCATAAAAAATAAGCAAAAAAGCCGCTATCTACATTAGATAATGGCTTTCTTAATAATAATGCTGTTCTTACAAAGCGCTTGCACAAAGCTGTCTGATGCAAGCTAATCTCAACTTATAAATGCTTGTCTAGTACTTTGGCCAATTCAGCTTTTGGCTGTAGACCCATCACTGAGTCAACTTTTTCGCCATCTTTGAATACAAATAGCGTTGGGATGTTACGAATACCGAAACGGCTTGCCGCTTGTGGGTTGCTATCTACATCGACTTTAACAATTTTAACTTTACCTTGGTACTCAGTGGCTAGATCTTCTAAAATAGGCGCGATCGCTTTACAAGGACCACACCAAGTTGCCCAAAAATCTACCAATACTGGCACGTCTGATTGCAGTACGTCTTGGTCAAAGTTTGCATCGGTGGTATTAACAATAAGGTCTGACATAATTTTATCTCTCTTGTTTTATAGTTTCTATCGTCATCCATCAACTGCTATATTGGTTCTATAATATCGCGATGAGTGGACAAAGAATCGTTTAGAAGTGGTAAAAATGTGCCATTATATTAACATGTTTGACAACGATTGGCAGAGGCAAGCTGGTTAAATTGGTTAACAATTACTATTAGCACAATAAATCGAAACACAACTAAACAGGTTATGTCTTATCTGTCACGTGCACTGTCTATCGCTAGCCTTTTTTCAATTTATAAGAGTTGATACTCTTAAGCCCAATAACATAAGTAGCTTATTTTATGCCTTTTACTGATGAAGAAACCATTGCTCTCAATGCCCAAGAAAATGCCTATCCGCTTGAGTTTTTTCAATCATTTGCGCAACAGATTACTGTCTATGAAGATGGTGATATCTGGGTGGTTGATAAGCCAGCAGGACTCTTGAGTGTAGATGGTAAAACGTTAAAAGTCAGTTTGCTTAGCCGACTTGAGCGCGCCAATCCAGCAGTCAAATTGATTCATCGCCTTGACATGGATACCTCGGGATTGCTTATTTTTGCAAAAAATGCCGCAGCGCAAACCCATATCAGTAAGCAATTTATAGAGCGTTTACCACAAAAAAAATACCAAGCACGCGTCTTTGGCGCGTGGGAGAGTATGGGTGCCACTGGCGAGATATCGGTGCCAGTACGCTATGAGCCAAGTACCAAGCCGCGTCATATCGTCGATCATGATTGGTCAAAGCACGCATTGACCTTATATGAGGTGATCGCCCATGAACAATGCAACGGTCAGACAGTCACGCGAGTCATGTTAAAGCCAGTGACCGGTCGTAGCCATCAGCTACGGGTACATATGGTGCATGTCGGTCATGTGATGATTGGCGACCCTATTTATGCAGAAGGCGCTGCATTAGAGATTGCCTCAAGGCTCAATCTACATGCACAGCAATTGCGTCTCAAACATCCGACGCTTGGCGCATGGATGGATTGGGAAAGCCCAAGCCCTTTTTAAATGAATTTATTTTAAATAAACTATGTAAAATCTATAGTCGATCCACTCTAAAACAAACACAATGCTCCTAAGGTGAATTTTGCGCCGCCTCTGTCTGCGCAGGCACAGCAAGCAAGCAAAAATTATCCTAGTAGCGTGTGATAATATTTGATCTTGTTTTACTTAGGACTGACTATATTATGCAAGTACAGGGACGCATGTCACTATAAGGATGAATAGTATGCTTGATATCATTGCTATGAAACAGGCGGTTAAGAATCGCTTCAAACCCAAAAAGCCTTCAGCAACCATTCCCCTTGATTATGAAGTGCTTATCATTGGTGCAGGTATTGCTGGCATTGGTATGGCGTGCCGCTTACAGCAACAGCAGCACAAAGGTCTGTTTGGTCATGAAATTCCCAGTAAGCAAAAGCACAAATCCTCAAAGCAACATAAAAAGCCGACGCAAAAAAGCGCCCAACGATTTGTGATATTAGAAAAACGAGCAGATTTAGGAGGAACATGGGACTTATTTACCTATCCTGGTGTTCGCTCTGATTCTGATGCGTTGACTTTTGGCTACAGCTTTCGCCCATGGTTAAATCATCGAATCTTAGCAAAAGGCGCTGACATTAAACGCTATATCGCAGATACCGCGAACGAGTTTGCTATCACTGAGCATATTCGTTATCAGCATGAGGTTCAGCAGTTGTCGTGGTCAAGTATTCATCAGCAATGGACAGCGATGGTGAAAGATCATCGCAGTGGCGAGGTATTTACTCTAACTGCTAAATTCGTGGTAGGTGCCACTGGCTATTACGATTATGACCAAGGTTATAGACCGTATTTTAAAAATGAAGAGGCGTTTCAAGGTCACATTGTTCACCCGCAGCACTGGCAAAATGCCCATTATGACGATAAAAAAGTCGTTATCATCGGTAGTGGCGCGACCGCGATGACGCTGTTGCCAGCTTTGGTAGATGAGGCGGACGAGCAATGCGCGCGCCATGTCACGATGTTGCAACGTTCGCCTACTTATGTGGCGAGTGTGCCGGGCGATGATTATTCTCTTGACTGGCTAGCAGGTAAGTTCTCCCCTTTATCAAAAGAGCAAGCCTATAAGCTGCTGCGCGCCCGTAACGTATTGGTGCAACAAGGTACTTACCGAGCGGCTATCTTTGCCCCAAAGATGATGAAAGCGCTATTAAAGCAGGGTATCAAAACCGAGCTAAAAGGTAGCGACGTTGATGTGGCTCATTTTTTGCCTAACTATAATCCTTGGGATGAGCGACTGTGTGCGGTGCCAGATGGTGATTTATTTAAAGCCTTGCATGGCAAACGCGCGACAATGGTGACTGATGAGATTGAACATTTCACTAAGACAGGTATTATGCTCAAATCTGGCAAATATCTCGAGGCTGATATTATCGTCACAGCAACGGGACTAAAAATACAAATGCTTGGCGGCGCAAACGTTTATATCGATGGTCAGGCGGTTGATGTTGGGAGTCGCATGACCTATAAAGCGGTCATGATTGAAGGCGTGCCAAATCTGGTCGCGTTGTTTGGCTATACCAATGCCTCGTGGACGCTAAAAATCGATTTGGCGTGTCAGTATGTCGTGCGCCTGCTAGATTATATGCACCAGCAGCGGTATCAAGTGGCATTACCGCAAGCAAAGACGGCACACGCTGAGGCGCACATGCAACCAGATACGGTCATGGGCGCACTATCGGCAGGGTATGTGACGCGCGGCAAGGATAGATTGCCTAAGCAAGGCGATCGCTATCCTTGGCATGTGACCAATAATTATCTAAGCGACCGCGTGATGCTGAAGTATCGTAAAATAAAGGACGATTGGTTACAGTTCAGCCGTTAATGCCAGGCAATAGTCAGTGAGTTAATAGGACAGTCATACCAAATAAAACAGCGACAAGATACTGTCATGCAGGACTGGGCTAAATTTTTCTTGCTTGCTGTGCTTACGGCGACAGAGGCCTCAAAAATTTAGCCATTTTAAGACCACTAAATGATTAAGTGTGCTAATTGATGACATGTTCTAGGTCGTGAGTCATTATAATTGCTTATCTATAAACTCAGTCACTTGCTTGCTTAACATTTGCCACAAAGTTTCTTGGGCGCTTTTACTGCCCCAAGCGTTGTGCGGGCTAAACATAACGCGAGGGTGATTGGTCAGGGTCAATAAAGGATCGTCGCTTGCGATCGGTTCTTGTTCAAACACGTCGCTGGCATAACCGATGATTTTCTCACTATTGATCGCATCAGTTAATGCCTGACTATCGACAATACCGCCGCGCGCCACATTGACAATGAGCGGCTGTTTGGTCATTTTTGCCAAGGTATCTTTATTGATAAGATGCTGGGTTTTTTCGTTCAACGGGCAATGCAGCGTGATGACATCTGCACAGGCAAGTACGTCATCGAACGCTGTATAGTCGTCATTGCGCGGCGCTTGACCTTGGTGTTCCGCCCACAATACGGTCATACCAAAGGCACGGGCAATGTCAGTGACACGTTTGCCGATGGTGCCAACGCCAATAATGCCCAATGTTTTATTTTCCAAATCGATCAGCGGAATATCAAGCAGACAAAAATTACCATTTGCCAGCCACGTACCATCAGCGACTTTTTGATGATAATGAATACCAGCACGCATCGCCGTCAGCATCAGCATAAAAGTATGTTCAGGCACGCTTTTGACCGCATAACCTGCGATATTATAAAGCGCGATATTGTGCTCATCACAAGCGTCTTGATCGACGTTATTCATTCCTGTCGCAGTCAATTGAATAAGTTTGAGCTTGGGTAAGTTTGCAATCACGTCAGCACCAATTTGAACTTTATTGGTAATGATAATATCCGCATCTTTACAGCGTTCAATGATGACAGCCGTATCTTTCGGCGTATCATTATAAGTGAGGTAATCGCTCACACCCGCTGGTGCTGGCAAGTCAATACCATCAGAAAAAGTCCCTTTGTCTAAAAAAACAGCTTGCATAATTATTCCTTACTTATCTTTTCATAGTAAATGTGATGATGGACTTAATGTAGCACGTTGGGGTTTTTAATCAAAAACGAATCCGCTAAATACCTTATAATCTCAATAGGTAAGGTGGCGCGCCTCTTGAAAATTCAACTTAACGCACTCATCTAGCCGCTAACGTTATATAATGGTTCAGTTGAATGGCTTGATTTATATTGCGACATCGCTCTGACGTCTGTTGACGCTCAGCTGCATATGCCCTCTTAGCCACGATTATTCGACACCATTGCTATCTATTTTCTTATCATTTGAGTACAAAAGACATCGCCCTATGACTATTTCTATCGCTTCATTGCAAAGCACCGAATTCGCCGTTGGTCAACGCTATTTATCTGATACGGAGTCCGAGCTGGGCTTAGGTGTGGTCATCGATGTCGATGACCGATGTGTACATATTTTATTTCCTCAAAGTGAAGAAACGCGCGTCTATGCGAAAAACTCTGCGCCATTGTCGCGCGTGGTTTTCAAAGTAGGCGATAGCATCTACGATCAAGATGGAAAATGCTACACAGTCAATGCCGTTAATGAGGTGATGGGTGTGCTCAAGTATGGTGTCGATGAGCATGAACGCGGCATCATGGAAACTCGTCTGGCGGCCAATATCACGCTAGCAAAACCGCTTGAGCGATTGCTGGCTGGTCGTATCGAACGCGGCGATTGGTATGAGCTGCGCCAAGATATCTTGCGTATGCAGTCGGCGCTTGCTGGGCATCCGCTCAAAGGTCTAATGGGTGCTCGTGTTGATATCATTGAGCATCAGCTCTATATCGCGCATGAAGTCGGCAAACGTATCGCTCCGCGTGTTCTACTCGCTGACGAAGTTGGCTTGGGTAAAACTATTGAAGCAGGTTTAATTATTCATCAGCAGTTATTGACTGGTAAGGCTGAGCGTGTGCTCATTCTTGTGCCAGATAGCTTGCAATATCAGTGGATGATTGAGCTGCGTCGTCGTTTTAACCTAAACTTTGCGTTGTTTGATTTGGTACGTGCTGCGGCGATCAAAGAGCACGATCCTGAACAAAACGTCTTTGCTACTGAGCAATGTATCATCGCTGGTATGGATCTGTTGCTTGACCATCCTGATCTATATGACCAAGCGATGGATGCAGGATTTGACTTACTGGTCGTCGATGAGGCGCATCACCTGCATTGGGATGAAGCGCAAGGCGGCAATGATAAGTATGACTTGATTGCAGATTTTGCCGAAGAAACGCCTGGCGTTATGCTGTTAACAGCGACCCCTGAGCAGCTTGGTGCCCAAAGTCATTTTGCGCGTCTGCGTTTATTAGATCCTGACCGTTTTGATGATTTGGATGAATTTATCGATGGTCAAAAAGCCTTTGCTGAAACAGCAGCAGTCGCTGGCGTTTTGATAGAAGATAAGCCAGTAAGCGACGGTCAAATTGCAGCGTTAAGCAGTTTACTAGATATTAGCATTGATGAGCTAGCCGCGATCAACGACGATGAAAAATTGCGAACGTATGCGCTCAACGAGTTACTTGATCGTCATGGTACGGGTCGTATCCTCTTCCGTAATACTCGTGAAAGTGTGAAAGGGTTTTATGGTCGTAGCAGTCAGCCGTATCCGCTGCCATTACCTGAGGCGTGGAAAGACAGCTATCAAACCACTGGTAAATTGCGCGAGCAGTTATGGGGTGAAGAGAACCAGCCTGATGGTGGCTGGCTAGAAGACGACCCACGTGTGTCTTGGCTCATTGATATCTTGCGCGGTGAGCTTAAACATAAAAAGGTCTTACTGATTGCTCGTAGTGGCGCGACCGTTGAGAGTTTAGAGGCGGTATTGCGTCTGCATGCAGGGATTAAGACGGCTATTTTTACTGAACAAATGACCTTGCTTGAGCGTGACCAAGCGGCAGCGTTCTTTGCCGATAGCGAAGGCGCGCAGATATTATTGTGTTCAGAGATTGGCTCGGAAGGTCGTAATTTTCAGTTTGCGAGCCAATTGATATTGTGGGATTTGCCAGCCAATCCGGATACATTAGAGCAGCGCATTGGCCGCTTAGATCGTATCGGACAAACGCAGCAAATCATGTTGCATGTGCCCTATGTCCAAGGCACGGCGCAAGAGCGTCTTTATCAATGGTATAACAATGCCTTGAATATGTTTAACCAGATTTCACCAACCGCGCAAAGCGTGCAAGAGCAATATATTCAAGAGCTAAAACCAATGCTTGAAGGCGCTGATACTGCCGATAACCGTACGATATTACAAGGTGTTATCACCGAAGCATTACAAACGCGCTTGGGATTAGAGTCACAGCTACAAGCTGGCCGTGATCGCCTGCTAGAGTACAACTCGTGCCGTCCTCGTGTTGCTGGGCGTATCGCTGATGCGATGCGTGATTTTGATGGCCACAATCTATTACCGCAGTTTATTGAGCGCTTTTTTGCCTCAGCCAATATTGATCATAATATCCAGCGTGATGGTTCGTGGGTTATTGCCCCGATTGACAGTACGGAGATTAGCGATTATATCGATGGCTTACCGCTGGGTGATGAAGACGGTATGACGCTCACTTTCGAGCGTGACCAAGCGCTGCAACGTGAAGATATCGAGTTTATCACTCACGAGCATCCATTGATGCGCGCTATCTATGAGCTGGCGAGTACCAGCACCTTTGGTAATACGACCGTCGCAATGCTAAAAAGCGCTGCTGTGCCACAAGGTATGGTGCTACTCGAAGTGAACTTCCGAGTTGAAGCCATTGCGCCAAGACTGCTTAATTTACCAGCGACCTTAACCACGCAAAACATCCGTGTCTTTATTAGTGAGCAGGGTAGTGATTTATCCGCCCGTATCAGTGCCGACATGATTATGCCGCACATTGATCGCTTGGACAAAAACCGTGCACGTCAAGTAATTAAGGCACGTGGCGATGTGATTGAGCAGCGTTATTATGAAGCCGAAGACATTGCTCGTCAGCAGTTAGTAGAAATCGGTGAGCAAGCAAGTGCGCGCTTTAGCCAGCAGTGGTCACGTGAAATCAAACGCCTGAAGCATTTGCAAACCATCAATCCTAACGTGCGTTCTGCAGAGATTGAACGTTTAGAGCAGCTAAAAGCTCAAGGTGAGCAAGCGCTTGGTAACTTATCCTTAGTACCAGATTCTATTCGCGTGCTTGTGGCAGTGAAGCCATAATTTTAAGAAAATGGTAAAAAACGAGATGTTATCAGATATCTCGTTTTTTGCCGCTCATATTGTTTTATAGAATATTTACTCTGTATTGACGCATTAAAATAAATTGGGTAAGACGCATAAGTAATTGGTTAGTCTCTAGTCAAAGCCATCAATATTGGGTAAGATGTTTACCTTGCTGATTTGTAACAAATGCTTAGATAATAAATACTCAGTGATAGCCCTGCTATGACTATACTTTCTGTTCTAAAATAATGTCCTGTTCTAAAATATCGCTTGTGTATGGTTAGCAAGTGATTTCATATTATTTTAAATTCAAACGCAAAGGAGCTGTCGCAATATCATAATTATATTGATATCGATAACTGCTGGGCGTTTTTTATAAAAATAAGGAAACCTATCGTCATGTCCCATTATTCGCAACTGATTGATGAGCTGCTTGCTACTGTGGCACTTATTGAAGTGACCCCTGATGTTTTTGAGGGTAAAAGTCATGACTATGTTGGTAGTCGTATTTTTGGTGGGCAAGTGCTCGCCCAAGCAATCATGGCTGCGGCTCATACGCTAGATAGAGACAAACCGTGTCATTCGTTACATGGGTATTTTTTGCGTGGTGGTGACATCAACCAACCCGTTATTTATCAAGTGCGCCGTTTGCGTGACGGTCGTAGTCTGTCTGCGCGTGAAGTAACGGCCATTCAATACAAAGAAATGCGTGGTAAGCCACCAGTTGAGCAAGTCATATTTTCGATGATTGCTTCATTTTCACCGATGGAAGAGGGCTTAGAGTATCAAGAAAATATGCCCGTTTATCCGCCGCCTGAAGATTTGCTGGCAGAGCAGGATTTAAAAGAAGAGTATGTGGGTAAAGTTCCAGACGCGCTCAAAGGACGATTTATGCGTCGTCGTCATGTCGAGATTAAACCCGTTAAACCGCGTGACCCTATTCATCCAGAGCCAATGAAACCTAAGCAAGCCAACTGGTTGCGTATCCGCGAACTGGGCAATCAGCCAGTCGCTATTCAGCAAGCATTGCTGGCGTTTTCGTCCGATTTTTATCTGGTAGGAACAGGATTAATGTCACATGGCGTGAGTTTTATGACCAGTGGTTTGCAAGCGGCCAGTATCGATCATTCAATGCATTTTCATCGCGATTTTGATTTGAACCATTGGCTATTGTACGACATGTGGAGTGATACGACGTCCAACGCTAAAGGTTTGAATCATGGACAGTTTTGGCAGGATGGCAAGCTGGTTGCCACGGTACAACAAGAAGGGTTGATGCGTTTGCGTGTGCCGAAGTCTTAGTTCTCGTTACTGTTAGTCCTCGTTACTTTTAGTTCTCGTTATAATGTCATCATAAAAAAAGCGACTCACTATTGATAATGAGTCGCTTTTTTTATTCTAAAATTTTAATCATCGCGCGAGGCAGTCCTAAACTGTCTTGCGCTTTTTGTGGTGTTAACCATTTAAAAGCGATTTCAGCCGCTGCCAATTTCTCATTTAATTCGACTATTTGTGCCGTATCAATCATCAATTTTTGCGGCGTCAAATACCAATGAAAATGTGTCAATGAGTGCTTGATAGGGGCATCATCAAATAATGTGTTACTGATTGATTCGGCAACTAAGTCATTTTCTATCAGCCACTCATTGATAATTTGCTCAGCAGTGGTAAATTCGGCTTCATATACTTTTTCATTGCTTGCAACGTTTAATAATTTATTGTCGCCAACTTCTGGTTTTTTAGCAGTATTCTTAACACTTGCCTTACCGTCAACTTTTTCCAAAAACTGTAATGGCAAGCTCCATAAACCACCCCAAATACCATTATCAGGGCGTTGTAGCCATAATAGGTTGCCATCAATATCTCCCATCAATAGCGCATTGCTAAACTTACTGGGTTTGGGCTGTTTTTTTGCTTTGACTGGATAATCGGTTTCACGTCCCTCAGCATGGGCGATGCAATCTTCTTGCAACGGACATAATAGGCAAGCAGGCTTGCTACGCGTGCATAACGTCGCGCCCATATCCATCATCGCTTGCGCAAACAATCCTGAGTCATCGACAGGTGTCAAACGTTCAGCGAGTGCCCATAGCTCTTTGGTCGTGGCAGACTTGGTGATGTCACCATCAATCGCTGCCCAGCGTGTTAGTACGCGTTTGACATTGCCATCGCAGATAACGCCATAACGATGTAAACCCATCGCCATAATCGCCCCAGCCGTTGATGGACCAACACCAGAAATCGCCTCCCAACCTGCCAAGGTCGTGGGATACTCGCCAATCTCATCGATCACTGCGACCAATTGCTTCGCGCCCTTATGCAAATTTCGCGCGCGTGCATAATAGCCGAGCCCTGCCCAATGCTCCGCTACGGCATCCCATTCTGCTGCGGCCAAATCTTGTACAGTGGGAAACGACGCCATAAAACGGGCAAAGTAAGGTAGAACGGTGGTGACTTGCGTTTGCTGAAGCATGACTTCTGACAACCAAACGATATAAGGGTTTGGTGTGTCGGTTTGATGCTGTTGCCAAGGCAAATCATGGCGACCATTTTCGGCAAACCAATCAAGCAGACGTGGGGCGAAGGTTTCGATGGAAGAGTTGGCGTGATTAAAAGTTGTATCTAATGGAGTAGCGTTTGAGTTGGCAGTTAGCTGGGTCATATAAGCATTTTTCTTAAACGTAAGGGCAAATTATAACTGATTTTTAAATATAAGACTTTGATGAAGAGATTTTAAAAACAAAGTATCTGAACATAATAATTTCTATACTCACTCTTACAAAAACAATATATTCATCCATACCCATAAGTCTAAAATGAGCGCTTATTTATAGTCATTCGTTACTGTTGGTTCAAATATTTGAAACGACGCTAGGGCACGCCCTAGTAGTTATCTGTAAAAAATATTTATCAAATATAATATAAACAGTTGCTCATATATATGAGCAATATTTTAGGAATATTCATGAAGTTAATTTCAAATGGCTTATCCAGAGCATTGCTGGCTCTAGCGGTAATAGGTTGTACTACTAATGTGATAGCGGCTCCTTCTAATTTAGTGTTACAACAGCCGAATGTTTCTTTAAAGCTAGCCAATGAACTCATTGAGGCCACAATGGCTGCCTGTCAGAATAAAGGTAAAACGGCAGTAGTAGCGGTTGTCGATCGCGGTGGCAATCTCATTGCTCTACAACGTGGTGACAACGTTGGGCCACATAATACTGATGCTGCTGTGCGCAAAGCTTTTACTGCACTATCGACCAAAACGCCCTCAAGAACGTTATCTGATAATGCGCGTGCGAACCCAGATTCAAATAACTTAAATACAGTCAGTGATTTATTGCTGCTTGGTGGCGGTGTACCACTAAAGTTTGGTGATGAAGTGATAGGCGCTATCGCTGCGGGTGGCGCAGGTGGTGCAGTGCAAGATGAAGCTTGTGCGCTTGAAGGTATTGAAAAAGTCATGCCTAAACAGAAGTAGTTGATGTTTTGGATATTGCTAACAGTAAATAAAAAAAGCCCTTAAGGGCTTTTTTTTGTATTTGTTCTAAATAAATCTAAACCATTGAAGTGAAAAGCAAAACGGCTTTCGATTTACTTCCGATTCTGCCGAGTACGCTTTTTACGTAGACGTTTTTCTTCTTCTTTAGCTTTGCGCCTCTCTTCTGCTGCAAGGCGTTGTCCTGCTACGACGATTTCTTCTGCCTCAATCATGGCTGGGGTCTCAAGCGTGATACGACCAATCTTAGCACTACGTAATTCGTTAATCAGAATCTCAGACATCCGGTAAGTATCGACTTGGTTGCCCGAACGCACGCAGCCGCGATTACGACCCGCCACTTCAAAAAATTCCCAATCAGTCTTTGGCAGTTCTTCAATTTTATAGCGGGTTTTTAGTAGTTCAGGATAGGCGTGCATCAAATATTCAGCGGTGTAGCTGGCGACATCAGCGAAGTCAAAAGCGGTGTCACGTATACCGCCCGTCGCGGCCAAACGATAGCCAGAGTTTTCGTTTTCAACCTTTGGCCACAGCATGCCGGGTGTGTCATAGAGCATGATGTCATCGTCAAGCTTAATTAATTGCTGAGACTTAGTGACGGCTGGCTCGTCGCCCGTTTTTGCCACGGCGCGCCCAGCTAACGTGTTAATCAATGTTGATTTGCCGACGTTGGGAATACCCATAATCATCGCTTTAATTTGGCGACCGGTACCGACTTTGTTGGGCACGAGGTGTTTACAGATCGCGATGATGCGTTTTACGTCATTGGCTTTATCGGTATCGCAAGCAATTGCTTTAACACTGTTTTGTTGCTCAAGATGATCCATCCATAATTGGGTCAATTCAGGGTCAGCAAGGTCAGCTTTGTTCAAGATTTTGATGACAGGTTTTTCGCCGCGTAATGCCGCGACCATTGGGTTTTCGCTGCTATAAGGAATGCGTGCATCGATCACTTCGATGATGACGTCCATCTGAGGCATAATTTCTTTGATTTCATTACGGGCTTTGTTCATATGCCCAGGGAACCACTGAATACTTACTCTCTTATCCATTTGCTTTCGTAACCTTTTTATTCATAAAATTCGGCGCTAAAGATCATGCCTTACTTTTGGCAATGTCTTTAGTCATGGCCGTCAGTTTACTACAGAACCTGCCTGCTCACGGCACAATTTCGTTCAAGCATGACGCAAGGCTATTCTTTCGCCTGATTCTCTGCTTCCTCATTGGCTGGCGGCAATGGGGCGAGATAGCCAATTAATAGTATTAAACTACCCGCGCCAAGGAAGGAAATGACTCGCCAAATTGCCTCGGTCTGGGATAAATCAACCAATACCAGCTTAAGGACGACGATTCCTAATAGCCCAATACCCATAAACCAAAGCGTGCGCTGCCAATAGCGACTTGCCATAATGGTGGCAACTAAGGCCAAAAGCGTCCATAAAATCGTCAGCCCAGTCTGTACTTGCTCACTCTGCCATGCGCCACCTTGAGAGTTGTCCCAAAGCGGTGTGCCAATAAAGGCGTGTAGCGTTCTGATTAACATACTGGAAACTAGCCAGAAGCTGATCAGTCCCAAGGTAATCAGTAAATTGTCAGCGGTGAATAGTCGCTGGGATTTTAAATTAGTATTTGATGGTTTTAGCTTTTCATCATGGTACTTTTGGCTCAGGTAATACAGACCAAAACCAACCAATAGCGTTAGCCACGAGGTAATATCATACAGGTTCAGTAGTGGAAAATAGGGCAGATGCCAAATGACGCCGTCATAAGACCAGTTGGTAATGACGACCCAAAACAAAGCCATTGGGATAAAGATAACGGCGCAACTAAATAGTGCGGATTGCCAATCAAACCAGTGCAGTAAACCTTGATTTGGCTTTTCATTCACTTGCCTATTTTGCTTGCGATCAGCAATGGAGCGATAACTGAACCATAACCCTGACAATATCAAGACTGCTGGGATCAAGACAGCCATGACGCCATCCGATGCTGGCAGTCCATAATGGGCAGCAGCAGCGATGAGCAAGAGACCAGTACCGAGCCAGCTTGCCCCAGCGTAGCTTGCAGTATTTTTATTGTCATTATTGTCATTATTGTCTGATTGTGTTTTTAACCAAAGCTGACCAATCATAAACCAGCCAACTATTAAGACTGACAATATTAGCCATTGCATGGTCGTCCATATCAAATTCAGCTCAAACTTTTGTGGCAGTTGCAATACCAGCATGAGATAAAACAGTAATAGTAATCCCTGACTAAGCTGTCTGACCTCTACCCACGGACGATAACGATTGATAATCCAGTAAGCACTCAAGCTAATCAGTGCTGCCAGCGCAATCACGGTCGTTCTTAACTGCCAAACATCAAACCAATAACGCAAATCAAGTACCAGTACATTTAGCATCCACGCCATCGCTGTAAAGGTCAAAAATTTTACCAATCTAGGACTGCGCCAAACGAGGTTAAATACGTGGCTTTGGCTATTGATTGAGACTAGCCATTGGCGCGCGGCTTGGTTGCTGATACCTAATGCATTGGCGTAGGTCGCTATTGCCTCGGACGTCGTGCTTAGTTTTGAGTTATGCGTGGCAGAATGGGCGACATCGTCATCTAACAAGCTTGCTAATAGGGCAGGCGAGTGACTAGCACGTAAAATAAACGTAGCGGCTAGATAACTGATTGCCGAAATGCTCAAGGCTAACACTGGATAATTTTCGCTAGAAAACAGCACGGTGGTCACGAGCATACCAATACTAATGAGCTGTAATAATAGACCAAACAATACGGACCAAGAGCGCAAGGAGCGCCTACCGAACCAGACCAACGCCAATCCTTGTACTGACCAACCAAAAGCAATCCACTCAGCATTTAGAGCCAAAGGTATCACCAATGCTAAAAACCCAAAGCCTAGTGCCAGCATACCTTCCGTCATTAGGGCATAACGTTGGCTTCGCTGCACAAAACCCCAGCCCAGCACCAGATAAATAGTGGCTAAAATCGCACTGGTCACGGTTAAGGCATTAGGGATATCGTCTAGCAAGGCGGCAAACAAACCAAAGGCCAGTAGCGGCACCGAAAATAATAAACCCGTATCGATAGGGAACAAATAAGTAGTTGCTTCAGCTTCTAGGGGTTTTGTCTGGTCAGTTTTGCCAATATCATTGGTATTATTGATAGTGTGGCTGTCAGCGTTAAAGGCTGCTTCATTGAACGTGTTATAGCTGATGATTTGCTGTGCATAGCGAATGACGACAAAGAGATAAAGAAGTAAATGTAGAGCAACCAACGTCACTAATAACCAGCGCTGCGACTCAATGACCGCACTCAAATTCTCACTTGTGCCCCAGTAATAGGCCAGCCCAAATGTCACGGTCGCCCCAAATAAATTTAATATTTTCCAAGGACGGTAATGAGCGATAGCGGCAATCGTGACATTTAACAGGAGATAATAGCTGAACAATACCACCAAACTTCCCGTATCTTCACTGGTTAAAATGGGCGCAAAAAAACCACCAGACAATGCCAATAATGCTAAAGGAAACGCATTTTGACGCACGGCTAGCACAATGGTAATGGTGGATAATAGTCCCAGTCCAATGAAGCTTGGGATGCTGGAGATAATTTGATAGACGCTATAAGCAAAAAAAGTACTCAAATAAGCAATCGCCAAGCCCGCGCCTTGTAAGGTAATGCCATAAGAAAAGCGTTTTGCCGTCAGTTTTAACCCCAGTCCTGCCAGCCCCAGCCCTGCGATTCCGATTGCCATGAGCTTAATAGCAATCGAAACCTCTATATACTCGCTCAATAAGCGTAGTAGTAGCACGACACCGACCAGCAATACTAGTACGCCGACACGCACGACTAGATTGCCACCGAAAAACCAATTTTTGATAGAGTGAATCAGTGACGTGACGATAGGTAATGAGCGTTCATCAGGTTCTATAGGCGTGGCTGATGCTTTATTCTTTGTCGTGATTAAAGGGCGATTGTCTAGCCACTCAGCATCAGAAGTGTTTGCTGTCAGGTTAGTGAGAGACGTGGTTGGTCGTGAGGGTGGCCACGAATTTGACGTGGTATCTACGGGATGGATTTTCGGATTAATAGTTTCGTCTTCAGTAATTTTATCTTCAGTAATTCTGTCTTCAGTGATGATGTTTTCAATAGCGACGTCGTGCGCATAAGACTCATCAGCAGCACGAGTAGGGGACGTCATTTTAGTGCTGTCTTTATGTTGTTCAAGCTCTATTTGTAGCGTGGTTATATCGCGACGTAGCCGCTCAAGTTTTCGACTTATTTTGGTGTATAAGGCGACAACCACGATTAATAAAGCGGTAAAAGCCAGCCAACCCAGTTGGGTTATCAAAAAATATAACATCCTCGCCACTCAATCCAGCTCATAATAAAGTGATAATGACGCTATTTGGTCAGAAGTACAAGACGGGCTGTGCTACTCGTTCAGATAAACAATGGAATACGACAAAAAGCAAAAGGTCAGCTTAATGAGTAAGCTGACCTTTTATTAACTGCTTGTTTGCTTCGCCTGTGTCTTGTTTACTTCAATTATATAAAGCAACATTTCGACACGCTTTATTGATGCTTATCCCAAGTTGGTTTTCATGAACTCAAGCATATTTTCCCAGCTTTGTTTAGCAGCAGCTTCATTGTAGCCAAGGTCTACATCATTTTTAGCAGCCTTTTCGTCAGCATGTGGATTGGTAAAGCCATGTTTGGCACCATCATAAACATCGATTGTGTAGTCAACATCGGCTGCATCCAGCTCTTTTTTGAGGCCTTCAATCGCGTCCATTGATACCATCGAATCATCACTACCATGAGCCACCAATACTTTTGCTTTGAAGTTTTTATCCGCTGGCTGTTTCGGTGATAGATTACCATGGAAGGTAGCGACCGCTTTTAATGGCATAGCATCTCGTGCCATATCTAGGACAATTTTGCCACCCAAACAATACCCAATTGCGCCTAGGTTGTCGCCATCAACTGCGAGCTGATCGCTGAAGTCATTGAGGATCAAGCGGCAACGCGCCATGAGCATGTCTTGATCTTCTAATACTTGCTCCATCCATATATTGGCTTGAGCGGCATCCGACGTCAATTTACCTTCACCATAAATATCCATAGCCACTGCCGCATAGCCAGCTTCAGCCAAACGCTCAACCACTGATTTTGTATAATCGCCGAGACCCCACCATTCTGGTGCAACCAAAATACCTGCGACTGAATTGCTGTCTGAGGCGTTTTCTGGCAAGGCGATATAGCTCATAAGCTCAACGTTGTTTTCGGTCGTACTGATTAATTCAAAAGTCTTAATTGACATATTATTGTCCTTTTTTATATTGTGAGTTTTATTTATTCGTCATTGAAAGGATTCGTTTTTCTGACTTTTACTACCTTAACGCCCATGCTCAGTAAAAACAGCTATAATACTGTAACGCTCTTTATCAAAATGCAACTGTGATGTTATGACTATAAATTTGTTCAATAAATCTGCGACAGATACCCAGTTTCCTCAAAATATAAACTCGGATTCAGAGGTTGCTGGATCGTCTGATATGATATCGGACAAGGTGTCGACTTCGCCACTACGCCCGCAGTTTTGGTCGCGTTTTGCATTGGCAGAATTGAATCACAGTGAATGGGAAGCCTTGTGCGATGGCTGTGGCAGCTGCTGCTTAATCAAGTACATCGACAATGATGATGACGAAGAGATGGTTGAATATACCGATGTGACTTGCCAGCTGATGGACTGCGCGACGGGGTATTGCCAGCATTACGACACGCGTCAAGAGCACGTGCCGGACTGTATCCAGCTGACCATAGAAAACCTACCAAAAATGATGTGGTTGCCATCGCACTGTGCATACAAACGTTTGTATAAAGGTCAAAGCTTACCAAGCTGGCATTTATTATTGACCCAAGATGCTGTGACGACGCAGCAGCAAATGCGTACTGCCAATGTCGGCGTGGCTGGTCGCTGCATCTCTGAAACTGGCATGTCTGATGAAGAGATGGAGACGCGTGTGGTCAATTGGGTTAATCCTTAATGAGCGTCAGTGAGCGTCGCTACGCTACTTTTAGCGATATAGCCAATCCGTTATAAAATGCCTACAGTGATACTTAGATAAATTTTTAGTGATACCAGTTTTCAGTGATGCTAAATTTTCAATGATACTAAGCTTTCAATGATACTAAGTTTTTAGCGATACCAATTAGTTAGTGATACTAAGGAGAAGTTTGAGCGGCAGATTTAGCATTTGCCTCTGCTTCGCCTTTTGAGTCAGCCAGTAAGGGAGTAGGAATGTCTTGACGAATCTGCTGAGAGAACTCACGGCCATTGATACCAGAGGCTATATCGATTTGGTTATTGAACCCTCTCACTTTCGGGTTAATGTGCGTGCGCTCATACCACGTATCCATTGACCACGGCTGCTGGTCTTTCTTTGGATTGGTATCCAACATACCGACATCATATAGGTAATTTGGCAGCCAACCAGAGACCCAAATTCGATAGTCCCATGGCAGACGATCACCACTGACGACACGCGCCATATAAAAAATGATATTGGTGCAGTTGCTGGTCAAGGTATTGTACCAAGCGGGCTTTGCATTCAATTCATCAGCAGCGGTCAAATAAGATTCAAATAACGCTCTGACCTCATTTTGTTGCAGATTACTAATAGGGAAAAGATAAACCTGCTCACCGCGTGCGTTACTGCGGGTATAGATAATATCGCGTTCTTCGGCAGCAATAAGGATTAATTCGTAACGCCTAAAGAATCCTGCCAGCGCCGAAAAAGTCTCGTTCTCCTCTTTACGAATCTCAAATGAGAAGGCAAGTGGTCGATCATTTTCAAAGCGAAAACTGACCAAAGTATGGGCAATCAGTGGTCCCATCCAGTAAGAGTTGGTGATATCAACCCCAGACAGTTTGGACAGATCAATAGTGCGTTTATCCCAACGCTCGGTCGCGTCCTTATCAACATACCAATCAAAATTACGGACATTGGTCAGTGTAATCAAATCAGGATTGGTTGCATCGCGCTCATAAGAAACCTGTTGACTGACCTCCGCCATCCAGTTTCGCTCTTGCTTGGGCTCAATAGAGAAAAACCAGCCAACACCAATGAGCCAAACAGCAGCATATAAACCTATTAGCCATTTAACACGAGTGCTTTTTTTATGAGAAGTGCGGTTATGAGCAGAGCTGGCAGGATCAATATGAGAGACAGATTTTTTAGCAATGTCATTACTAGAAGATTTCTTATCAAAAAGTTGAGGCAAATAACGAGCCGCCAACACCGCTGATAATAATCCCACCACCATGATCGTTGTCAGCCAAGTGATCGCACTAGCGATACCAAATTGATACCAGACTGCCAGCAGTAACCAGATAGCAGACAGCACCAGCACCAATGCAATCAAAAATTGAATAAGAGAACGTCGCCATTTGGGTTTTGGGTGGCTGTCACCAGTTTCTTTTAATTCTATGCCGTGACTATTTATGCCGTGACTATCTAAGCCATTATCTGAACGATGGCTATTCGAATTAGAGGAACGTAAGCGAGAAAAAAGAGAACGTAGCGACATAGCGATTGCTTTGATAAATGGAGACTTTGACCATAACAAAGTTTATAACACACTGACAATACAATTTGAGTGAATTTGTCGTTGAATGTCGGTGAATCATGCGATAAAGTGAAGCTAATTTAAATAAGTCCGCTTATTATTTAATAGTAACAGATCTGTTTTATTTGCTAATTTTATCCCCATCTACATCCATCTATGCTTGTTTATTTATTATTTTAATTGTCATTAACTAAAGAGGTTAAATCACAACACCATGTCTGACGACACTCCCAGCCCGAGTAGTTGGTCGATGCGAGGCTTAAAACGCTGGCTATCGACCGCCCCCGAAACACGTGATGAACTGATTCGTTTGGTACAAGATTCACGTCAGTTCTTAGAGCCTGATACGGTTGATATGCTAGAAGGCGTGCTAGATCTACCCGCAACGCAAGTTCGTGAGATCATGACGCCGCGCCCGCAAGTCATTGGCTTGCACGAAAGTACCAGCATCGCCGAAGTGATGGACATCATTCTTGAGACCACCCACTCGCGCTATCCTGTTTTTGACAGCCAAGATGATGACGCCGTCATTGGTATTTTATTGGCAAAAGACTTGATTCCTATCCTTGTCCATATGGTGCGTAACCAAGAAGAAAAAATCGATAGTAAACGTCTCAGAGATTTGGTGCGTCAGCCGCTATATATTAGTGAAACGGCACGTTCTGATACGTTGCTACGCTCATTGCAGCGTACGCAAGTGCATATGGCCATTGTCGTCGATGAGTTTGGTAATTTTGGCGGTGTGGTCACAATGGAGGACTTGCTCGAGGAGATTGTTGGTGACATCGTCGATGAGCATGATGACTTTGATGAGGACAGTGATATCAATAATATCCTTGCTGATCCCGAAAAAGCAAATACGTGGCGTGTTCAAGCTTCTACAGTGATTGAAGACTGCAACGATGAGCTTGGTAGCCATTTTGATGATACGGATGTCGATACCATGGGCGGTCTGGTCATGCAAGCGCTGGGTTATGTGGGTGATTTAGAAGGCGAAAGCGTGACGATAGATGATTGGAAAATCACTATTACCGATGTCGAAGGGCGTTTTATCCAAAACCTAGAGCTGACCAAAATAGATGCAGATCAGCAAATATTGATAGGCAGTCATTAATAAGTCTATAGTCTATGCACTATAAAAAAACACAGCGCTACTGGAATGAATTTTGCGCAGCCTCTGTGACAGCAGCAAGCAATGAAAATTTATAGCAGTAGCGCATTTAAGCTTGTATAACTGTTTTATTTTCAGCTGGCCATATAGCGATTTAAATACGGATTGATAGACTCAAAAAAACACGATGACGATCGTGTTTTTTTTATGTCCAAAATTGGGTTTTTGCTACGCAATTTTACCCATTGATAAGGTTAGACTGGTATCATGGGCGGGTTTGATTTTTAGCCACTGTATAAAACGTGATACGGTCAGCTTTGGCTCGGGTTTTGCCTGAATACTAAAGCTTTGAATTTTTAGAAAATATGGTTTTGGATAACTGCTATGCGTCTGTCTACTGTTGATTTGCAAAAACGTCTGAACCCCAGTAAGCCAAAAGGCTTACCTATAGCGCTGACTGTGTTGATTGCTTTGCTGGCGGGAGCGATATTTACTCTTGCACTCGCGCCTTACGGTATTTGGCCAGTAGCATTGCTATCGCCCGCTATTTTGTATGCATTACTTATACCTGAGATGAGTGGTAAGCGTGCTTTTCTGATCGGTGAAGCTTATGGAACAGGGCTTTGGTGTGTTGGCGCATTTTGGTTATACACCTCTATCCACGTTTATGGCGATACACCAGCATGGCTTGCGCTCATTATGATTGCGCTGATGGGTCTTGGCATGGGACTGTTCCATGGCTTTATGGCACTGATTTTTAATCGAATGGTTGGTAAGCAGCCATTGTCTTTTGCAGCTCTTTGGATCTTGCAAGAATGGATGAAAACGTGGTTATTCACGGGTTTTCCGTGGTTGTTCGTGGGTTACGCTTTCACTGAGCAGTATTGGTTGTCCTCATTGGCACCCGTCGCTGGCGTCTTTGCCGTGTCTTTTGTTGCTGTACTAATTGCAGCCAGTATAGTCGAGCTATTCCGTCGCCGTAGTGGTTATATGATTCCGTCGCTGGTTTTGTTGGTCATCAGCACCGCATTGTGGCTGATTAATCCGCAATGGACGAAACCAAAAGGCACGCCTGATTTGTCTGTGTCTTTAGTCCAAGGGAATATTCCACAAGATTTAAAATGGCTCACCGAATATCAAATAGAGACCTTAAAAATCTATGCAACCTTAACGAGTACAGAGTGGGGACGTGATATCGTTGTGTGGCCTGAATCATCCATTCCGATGTTCCAGACGGAAGCAGTTGGCTTTATCAATGAAATGGTCAAAATGGCCAAAGACACCGACACCACGTGGGTGACGGGTATTCCTTATAAGGATGAAGCGGCGTTTAATGCCAGCACTGACAAGTACCCACCTTTTTATAATAGTGTGATTGCCTTGGGTGCACAAGGCGAAGGGCTATATAAAAAGCAACGCCTAGTGCCGTTTGGCGAATATATACCTTTCGAGGGTTTATTGGATATTTTGCCCAATTTGGCGGGTAATGAAGATATCATGAGTTATAGTCGCGGTAGTGACGACCAGCCACCATTACGGGTACGTGGTCACAATTTAGGCGCAGCCATTTGTTATGAAGTGGCGTATCCAGACACCACACGCAAAAATGCGATTGGTACCGATTTTTTATTGACCATTTCAAACGATGCTTGGTTTGGCACGTCAGCTGGCCCATTACAACATCTACAAATGGTACAAATGCGCGCGCTTGAAAATGGTCGTTGGTTTATGCGAGCAACCAATACTGGTGTCACGGCTATCATTGACCATAAAGGACGTATCGTCGAGCGTGCGCCGCAGTTTGAGCGTACCGTGTTGCGCGGCAACATTCAGGCGCGGGTTGGCAATACGCCTTTTATGAGCTTTGGTAACTATCCTATTTTGTTCATCATGGCGCTATTACTTATATTGAGCTATTTTGGCAAACGGGCAACGCCACAAGTACGTTTGGATGACGGGTATCGTAACCAGTAGCCATTTATCATAAAAGCGATCGGCAAAAGTTATCGAGAATAAATCCTTTAAATGCTTAAGGGTTTTAACAAAGTAGTATGAATTGCGATATAATAGCTTAATATTTCAAATATTTTTGCAAGGTGGATAAGATATGTCAGAAGGTATCGCTAATAACAATCCAAAAAAAGAGCTGTTATATACTTTAGGTGGCATTGCCTTGTTTTTAGGTATCGTCTTAATTATCGGTGTTTCTGCACTTTTGCGTCCAGCAGGCGAACACATTACTGCTGAGGCTACCAAAGCATCAATCGCCACTGATAAAGCGGAAGCGATTGCTGCTGAAGATAAAGATACGGTTCCTGCTAAGACGCCAGCAATGTCCGCAGACACGGATGCTGTAGCGACTGATACGCCTGCCGATGCGACGGTCACACCCGCAGCAGCGACAGGCGATGACAGTGCGGTGGTTGCTGCACAATCTGGTACGGCAACGGCTTCTGGCACAGTAAGCCAAACGGCGGTTGCTGATGCTGATTTAACTGCTGAGCAAGCAGATGCTGATTTAGATGCTGGCACTGACGATAAAGCCGTTTCTCAGTAAACTTGTTAAGCAATAATTTTATTATAAGGTCTAAAAAGTTAGATTTTATACAAAAACACTCAAGCTTAGCTTTGTTTAAATCTTGCGTGTAATAACATTACAATGACGATAATATCGTTATCAATATCAAAAAAACTCGCTCTTATCCTATGAAAGCGGGTTTTTTTTATGGGTATTTGTGTAATTTTTGACCAACTTTTTCTTTACTTGGCTATAACCAAGTGAAACAATGACGCGCCTATATGACCTCTTATTAGAATAATTAGAGTTTTAGTCATTACCACATTGGTCTTTAAAGGAATAAAGGTATGAGTACAGAATTAAAATCAGAGGCTAATGCTGCTGAGTTGGAAGCATTAGATAATGGATTTATGGGGCATCCTAAGCCATTACGATCGCTATTTTTTACTGAGATGTGGGAGCGGTTTTCTTATTATAGTATCCGTCCACTATTAGTACTCTTTATGGTTGCGACAGTGGGCAGCGGCGGTTTTGGCTTTGATGAGGTCACCGCTTCGGCTATCTATGGTATTTTTGCTGGCTCATTGTACTTAGCGGCAGTCCCAGGTGGGTGGTTGGCAGATAATTGGCTGGGTCAGGAACGCGCGCTGTGGTGGGGTAGTATTATCATCGCCCTTGGGCACTTGTGTATTGCGCTTTCTGCCATGTTTGGTATGACGCTGTTTTTTGTTGGTTTGATATGTATTGTTTTAGGTTCAGGCTTATTTAAAACCTGTATTTCAGTCATGGTTGGTGCGCTATATCCCAAAGGTGATGTACGCCGTGATAGTGGTTTTACCTTGTTCTATATGGGCATCAATATCGGTGCGCTATTAGCCGCACTGATCGTGGGTGTGTTTAAAGAAAAAGGCATGTGGCATGTAGGCTTTGGTGTCGGCGGTATTGGTATGTTGATATCATTATTGGTCTATAAGTTTACAGCCCAAAAGAACTTGACGCGTTACGCAAAAGCTAAAGGTATCACTGCTGAGTGGGAAACCTCAAATAATCACTATAAAAATATCGGTCGCTGGGTGGCAGGCTTCTTGGCGCTACTAGTCGCCATCGTACTGTTAGTTTCAACGGGTATGTTAGGGTTCAATGCTCAAATGGTTGCAGAGTATATGACTTATATCATTGCAGCTGTAGTGATAGGTTACTTTGCGATTATGTTCATCTCACCGCGATTAGATAAGACAGATAAATTGCGTCTGCTGATTTGCTTCATATTAATTATTGGTTCGACGCTATTCTGGTCAAGTTTCGAGCAGCAGCCAACGTCTTTTAACCTATTTGCTGATCGTTATACGGATCTGAATGTGTTAGGTTTTGAGATTCCAAGTATTTGGTTTCAGTCGTTGAATCCTTTATTTATTCTAATGTTAGCCCCTATCGTCAGTATTATCTGGGTCAAGCTTGGTAGACGAGGCCTTGAGCCAAGCAGTATGGCCAAGTTTGCGCTTGGTATGTTGCTTGCTGCGGCAGGTTTTGCGCTAATGATTTTTGCCTCAAAAAGTATTTTGGGTGCTGATGGTGGCTTGGCTTCACCATTGTGGTTAGTAGGTAGTCTGTTCTTATTGACGCTTGGCGAATTGGCGCTGAGTCCTGTTGGTTTGTCATCAATGACTAAGCTTGCACCAAAAGGTATGCAAGGTCAGATGATGGGGCTTTTCTTTGCTTCTATCGCTATGGGTAACTTGGTTGCTGCTTTCTTTGGTGGTCATGTTTCAGCGGATAAAATCGAAGGCTTACCAACACTATTTACGACGATGACTATCTTTTTGGTGGTTACGGCGGTCATCCTATTGGTATTGGCAAAACCTATCAATAATATGCTAAAAAATAGTGAGCAGGCGGATCAAGTCAGTTAATTAACAGGGCTTTAGATCAGTCGTTGAGTATGCGTACGGCATAAGACAATGCCAAATGATGAGACGTGTTACCATAACTGGCAGCACGTTTTATTGTTTTACTTGGTGAGCATTTTCTTTCAGACTATTGAAAGCGTATTTTTTGCCCAAACATCTAAGGCGTGCCTTTAATTCAAACGATACTATCTAAATAAGCTAAACTAAATGAGCTAAAAATGGCTAAATTTTGCCAAACATCGTCAAATAGCTAATCAATATCCCGATATTATTTGCGCTATTTTCCTCGTTTGACGGCAATTTATCTCATTTTTATGACCATTTTTGAAATGAAGACACAGCCTAATGTTCTACTGCCGTAACATTGATCTTAATTTAACAATATCGACTCTAATTTGTCACGCTCAAATAAGACGGCTATCCATAGTCGCCCATCACTTTATTTTTATTAAAATTAATAAGGAAGTATCTTATGAATAAGCAAACCATCCATGATCGTATCGATACCCTGCGTCAAACGCTCGCAGCACAAGATTTAACGGCCATTATAGTGCCGTCAGCAGATCCTCATTTGTCTGAATATTTACCAGAATATTGGCAAGCAAGACTTTGGTTGTCAGGCTTTACCGGTTCAGTTGGTACGCTGGTCGTTACTGCTGATTTTGCAGGTCTTTGGACGGACAGTCGTTATTGGGTACATGCCGCTGACCAATTAGCAGGTACAGGCATTAGCTTAGAGAAGCTCGCTCCTGGTCAGCCAAACCATATTGATTGGTTGGCTGAGCATTTGCAAGAAGGGGACAGTGTGGCAGTCGATGGCAACGTGTTGTCTATCGCTGAGCAAGATCGTCTACTCAATGCGTTTGACGCTCATGACATTACCTTAATCACTGAGCGTGATGTATTGACCGAAGTATGGACGGATCGTCCGCAGCTACCAGCAGCCAAACTATATCCACATGATGAGCAGTTTCTTGCGCAATCAGCCACATCAAAACTGGCGGCTGTACGCGCTGGTATGGCAGAGGCAGGCGCGACGCATCATTTGCTTTCAAGCTTAGATGACATCGCATGGCTAACCAATCTACGCGGTGCAGATGTTGATTATAACCCTGTATTTTTGGCGCATATGCTGATTAGTAAAGACAGTGCGATATTGTTCGTCGATAACAATAAAGTCAGTGCCGAGCTTGTCATAGGCTTAGAAGATAGCGGTATCACGCTCGCCGCTTATGAAGCGGTACAAGATGCATTAGGTACATTAACGCCAGACGACTTGTTGTTATTGGATCCAAGCAAAGTGGCAGTAGGTACCCTATCGAAAATGGCAGACGATGTGGGCTTTATTGAGCAGATGGCACCAAGTACTTTGCTTAAGTCGGTTAAGTCTGATGCTGATATTGACCACGTACGTGAAGCAATGCGTCAAGATGGCGCGGCATTATGTGAGTTTTTTACGACGTTCGAGCAACGTCTTGATAATGGCGAGCGTTTAAGTGAGCTGGATGTTGATAGCATGCTCATTGAAGTGCGTAGTCAGCAGCCACACTATGTATCGCCAAGTTTTCCAACCATCGCAGGTTTTAATGAAAATGGGGCATTACCACATTACCGTGCAACGCCAGAAAAATTCAGTTACCTTGATGTGAGCGCAGGCGAGGGTGGGTTATTGCTGATTGACTCAGGTGCCCAATATCAAAATGGTACCACTGATATCACTCGTGTGGTTGGAATCGGTCAAGTAAATGCTGAGCACAAACGTGACTTTACTACGGTATTAAAAGCCCATATTGCTTTGGCAAAAGCGCATTTTCCTGATGGTATCGCCTCACCATTGATCGATGCGATTTGCCGTGCGCCATTATGGCAAGCACAGATGGATTATGGTCATGGTACAGGTCATGGTGTTGGTTACTTCTTAAACGTACATGAAGGTCCACAAGTTATTGCTTATAGTGCCAGCACGCCAAAAGAGCGCGCGATGAAAGAGGGTATGATATCCAGTAATGAGCCCGGTCTATACCGCGAAGGCAAATGGGGTATCCGTATCGAAAACTTGATGGTAAATAAACGTGTTGCTCAGCCAGTAGAAACAGAGTTCGGTGATTTCCTCAATTTTGAGACCGTTACTTACTGCCCAATTGACACGCGTTTGATTGAGCCTTCACTGTTGAATCAAGTAGAGATTGATTGGCTTAATGGCTATCATAGTCAAGTCTTTGCAGAGCTAAAAGATCGTGTTGATGGTGCGGCACTTGAATGGTTAACTGAGCGTACGCAAGCCATCTAAAATAAAGATAATTATTCCTAATACTAAAAAGCCCTGTCTATTATTGACGGGGCTTTTTAGTGTGCATCTTTTACTATTGATAGCAACAGTGCCGTAGCGTTTTTAGGGCACTTTGACTGTAGTATTAAAAAGATACTAGTATCAAAAAAGCGCTAGTCGTTAATGACTGTTTTTCTTAGCGACCTCTTCATTAGCCACTGACGTTGAGGTGCCTTGCTCACTGAGATGCTGCGTCACTTCGGCACGCAACCAAGACTTTAGGTTTTCAGACATCAGCATCATCTGGTCACTGAGATAGTCATCAATCTGTATTTCTAGCTCACGAATCAATTCTTGATGAGTTACGCTCGATTTTGCATCTTTTAATACAAAGCTAATCGCAGCATTGGCTTTATCATTGATCGCTTTTACACTGTTATCATTTTTAATATTATGATCATTTTTAACATTGCTACCATTTTTAATGCTGTTATCGGCAATAGCATTGGCATGTTCGCTAATGGTTTTAGTGTCAGAGCTATTTTTTGCAGCACTGTTTTCAGTAGAATTATTTCCAGTAGATATTTCACTAGTGCTGTTAGCAACGTTGTCGTTATCAACACTGTCAGCAACACTGTTATCAGCGCTTATCGTATCTGAATGGTCTTCATTAACCGTTGCCACAGACTCATCAAGATTATTTTTGTCCACTAATATTAGGGCATTTCTCTCTTGTTCTTTCTGAGCCGCGTCTGCTTCTTCGCGCAGTCTGGCTTTTTCTTCTAATTCGGCTGCTTCTTTGCGCTTAGCCTCTTCTACAGCCTGTCTTTTTTGTTCGTCTTCTAAACGTTGTTGTTCGGCAGCAGCACGCGCTTGCGCTTGTTTGTCAGCAATGGCTTTGGCAATCGCTTGCTCGGCCTCATAATTTTCATAAAGCTCATCGACATGAGCATCTAAATCATGAGTTTGAAAAACGAAGCTTTCAAAGGGAGTTTCTACTTGTAGTAATGTGGTGATATCTTCTAGCTCTTGGGTAATTGCCGCGCGTATAGGTTCAGGCGCACACGTCCAGCGCTGATAAAACTGATGGGAAAATGAGTAGCTTGACATGGTATCGTCCATAAATATTCCAAAAATTACCCCTTATCATACGCAAGTATGATAAGGGGCTGCAAGTGGACAAACGTAGTAAATCTGACACCAAGGTTACAAGGACTCGTGTTGTGAGATTTTATGCTTTAATGACTGACAGGCCAGCGTGCAAATATCAACGAGCCATTGGTGCCGCCAAAGCCAAAGCTATTGGATGCCGCGTATTGTAGATTATCAACTTTACGTGATTGGTTGGCAACATAATCGAGGTTGCAGTTGTCCTCAACATTGTCCAAGTTAATGGTGGGTGGTACGTGCTGATGCTGTAGGGCAAGTATCGTAAATATGGCTTCAATACCGCCAGCAGCACCCAGCAAATGCCCCGTCATTGATTTGGTTGAGCTCACCAATATACTGTCTTTTACTGGTGCAAATACTGTTTCAATGGCAATGGATTCAGCGACATCACCGGCAGGTGTACTCGTGCCATGGGCATTGACATAACCAACACTCGACGGCTCAATACCTGCATCGTTTAATGCATTTTTCATCGCTCGTGCCGCCCCGCGACCATCTTCTGGTGGAGACGTAATATGACTGGCATCATCGCTCATGCCAAAGCCGACCAATTCAGCCAGTATCGTTGCACCGCGCGCTTTGGCGTGGGCGAGGCTTTCTAAAACCACCATACCCGCACCATCACCAAGCACAAACCCATCACGGTCTTTATCAAAAGGACGCGAGGCTTTGGTTGGCTCGTTATTACGAGTTGATAGCGCATGCATGGCACCAAAACCTGCCATACCAAGGGGACTTGAGCCTTTTTCACTACCACCAGCCAGCATCACATCTGCATCACCGTAGGCAATCAAACGAGCAGCAAGACCGATAGCGTGTGTAGAAGTGGTACAGGCGGTAGATGTCGCAAGATTAGGACCTTGCAAAGCGTGTTTAATGGCCACCAATCCTGCCGCCATATTCACAATAGAACCTGGAATAATAAAGGGAGAAACTTTTGTAGCGCCTTTTTCACGCAGCATATCGCGACTGTTTTCAATCGTCTGAATACCGCCAATACCTGACCCCAAAATAATGCCAAAGCGTTCTTGATCGACACCTTGCACAGGCGCATCAGCCGCATTTACCTCATCGATAAAGCCGGCGTTTTTTAATGCCATGGCAGAGGCAGCAATACCATAATGGATAAATTCATCATATCGACGTGCGTCTTTGGCACTCATGTATTGCTTGGCATCGAAATTTTTGACGGCGCCTGCAATTTGAGCACGATAGTCCGAGGCATCAAAGTGATTGATAGTTGTGATACCGCTCTCACCATTAAGTAAGCTTGTCCATGAGCTATCAACGTCTAAACCAAGCGGTGTAATTGCACCCATACCTGTGACTACGACTCGCATATCATCAGAGCGATCGTAATGTGGCGGCTTATGACGCGTTTTATGCTCCGGTGTCGAGGCAGTATTATTTGCGGCTTGCGCGGTAGATGAACTGCTGTGTTGGCTCATTCGATATATCCTATACTTACGAGTCCTAAGAGGAGGGTATTTCTGGAGTCATTATAAAACACATAAGTGCACGTGTGTAAACTAAAATTTGACCAATCAGGCAAAACAAACTTGCCCCAATACCACGCCTTTATTTGCCCCTGTTACTGCTGGTAAGTTACCTGTTTCGCCCATTAATGTTTGCCTCGCTAGCCATGCAAATGCCACCGCTTCCACCCAAGTTGGATCAAGCCCCAAACTCGCCGTAGTCTGTACGGTGCAATGGGGCAGATGCGCTTGCAAACGCTTGACAAGATAACTATTGAGCGCACCACCACCGCAAACATAAACGGCATCAGATTCTTGAATATCATCACTTAAAAATGGTTTGATTTGCGTACTAGCACTAACGGCCGTCAGCTCGGTTAAAGTGGCTTGCACATCCGCCGATGAGTAGCGCACATAGACAGACGCTTGATCGAATTTTTGTAGCTTATCCTGTAACCATGCTAGATTAAAGTCTTCACGGCCTGTACTTTTAGGATAAGGTCGAGCAAAAAACGGATGTTCTAACAATTGATTTAGCAATGGCTCGACGATTTGCCCTGATTCTGCCCATGCACCACCAGCATCGTAATCTTTATCGGTGTGCAATGCCGTCCACGCATCTAATAATAAATTGGCAGGGCCTGTATCATAGCCGACGACTTGCTTATCTGCCTGCTGATCATTTTGCTCATTAGCATCAGCTGCTGGCAAGACCGTTATATTGGCAATACCGCCCAAATTTAATAACACGCGAGTGCTATCAGGTGTGGCAAATAGTGCTTGATGAAAGGCGGGAACCAATGGCGCACCTTGTCCACCGACTGCCATATCACGGCGTCTAAAATCACTGACGACGCTTATACCAGTACGCTCAGCGATAATATTGGCATCGACCAGTTGCAAACTAAAACCCATTTGCGGACGATGGCGGACGGTTTGTCCATGACAGCCGATTGCCAGAACCGCCTCGACGTCTGTATGTGCTTGCTGCAATAATGTATTGACCACTTCGCTGGCAAATTCAGCATATTCACGACTTGCCCAACCGAACCAGTCCAACTCACTACTTGGTTCATCCGCTTGCGACATTAAACGGCTCGTACCGTTTGGCTGACAGAGTGCCAATAGCACTTCACGCAGTCGCGGCGGAAAATCTTGGCTATAAGTGGCGAGCAGCTGCATCGGTGGCTGCGTATCATCCTCAGTGTTACCATTTTCACTGACGTCACTATCGAGGCTCGCACTAAACTGACAAAGCACCGCATCCATTCCGTCCAAGCTGGTACCCGACATCATGCCGATATATAAGCCATCATCGAAGTTTTCAAATACCGTTTGTTCGAGCGCTTCGGTAAGGGTGGCATAATTTAAATCATCATTATTATCCAAAGTGCTCTCTGAATGGTCATCCAAACTACTATCCAAACTTAAATCTGTATGGGTATTATGAAGAGTATCAGCAATCGATGCGGGGTTGGTCATGGCAATTTACCTTAAAAAACGCTAGTATATCTGCCAAATTCTAACATTTTTTGACGGCGACGCGATTTTAAATAGTCCATGTGCTTTTACCCCTTAATAAAGACAATAAAGAGATCATCATGACCACTCAAACCTACACGCTAGAAAAACAGCTTGCCCTTATCCAGCGCGGGACGCAAGAAATCCTATCTGAAGAGGATTTAGTTGCCAAGCTTAAACTCAATCGTCCACTACGTATCAAAGCAGGTTTTGATCCTACTGCGCCCGACTTGCACTTGGGTCATACAGTTTTGATTAATAAGCTCAAGCACTTCCAAGATTTGGGTCATGAGATTTACTTTTTAATTGGCGATTATACGGCCAAGATTGGCGATCCTTCTGGCAAAAACTCTACTCGTCCGCCATTGACTGACGAGCAAATCAAAGCCAACGCAATGACGTATGCAGAACAAGTATTCAAAATATTAGATAAAGAAAAAACGCGTGTGGTCTTTAATTCCGAATGGTTTAATGACATGTCAGCCGCTGATATGATTCAGCTTGCCAGCCAACAAACGGTCTCACGTATGCTAGAGCGTGATGATTTTTCTAAACGTTATGCATCGCAAACGCCCATTTCTATCCATGAGTTTCTCTATCCTTTAGTGCAAGGTTATGACTCTATCGCCCTCAAAGCGGATGTCGAGCTTGGTGGTACCGATCAGACTTTTAACTTGCTGATGGGTCGTACTTTGCAAGGTCGCTACGGTCAAGAGCAGCAAGTGTGTATCACCGTTCCAATTCTAGAAGGGCTGGACGGCGTCAATAAAATGTCCAAATCTTTGAATAATTACGTTGCTATCCATGACGCACCCGGCACGATGTACCAAAAAATCCTCTCGATGCCAGATACTTTGATTCGTCGCTATTTTGAATTTTTAAGCTTTAAGCCAATGGAAGCCGTTGAAGTCTTAATGGCAGAGATGGAAAACGGTCGCAATCCACAAGAGATCAAACGCATTCTTGCCGAAGAACTCATTGAGCGTTTTCATGATGCTAATGCCGCTGCCAATGCACACAAATCAGCCGGTAATGTCCTAGCAGATGGTGAGTTGCCAGTAGATTTGCCAGAAGTGACGCTAGATTTGGAAGGTCAAGAGGCGTTGTTCATCACCCAAATATTGAACCAAGCTGGACTTGCCAAAAATAGCTCATCTGCTAAAGACATGATCAAGCGTGGCGCGGTAAAAGTCGATGGCGACGTGGTTGATGGCGGTTTTAGTTTAACCTCAGGTCAAACAGCCGTTATTCAAGCAGGCAAAAAAGCGTATGCAAAAGTGACGGTGGGTTAAGTAATATAGTAAATTAGGCAGAGTTGTTTTAAAAATAATAATGGCTTAAGGAGAGAGGCATGCTAGACATTTCTATATTATCCAATAACGGCATTATTCTTAAGCCATTGATGTTAACTCATGCAAATGACTTAGCCGAAGCTTGTCAAGATGGTGAGTTATGGAAAATAAACGAGACTTCTGTACCTGAGCCAGATAAAGTTATTGACTATATCAATACCGCACATTCAATGCCTGACAGGCAAGCTTTTGTCGTCATAGATGAGCTAACGGGCAAAGCGATTGGCTCAACGAGTTTTCATGATATTTTACCGCTCGTAAAACGCTTAGAGATTGGCTATACATGGTACGCCAAATCGTATTGGCAGACGCATGTCAATACGGCCTGTAAGCTCATGCTACTTACCTATATATTTGAAACATTGGAATATGAAACGGTGGGCTGGCGCACGGATATTGGGAACCATCGCTCACAAGCAGCAATCGAGCGTTTGGGTGCCAAAAAAGATGGCGTCATTCGAGGCAATCGAGTCTGCCGTGATGGTATTATTTCGGATACGGTCATGTACAGCTTGGTAAAATCTGAGTGGCCAAAAGTAAAGACCGAGCTGACGAATAAGCTCAATAAAAGCGACTAAAACTTGTAATCAAACTAAATAAGAATCTTATGCCACAAAAAAATCAAAACACTGTCCCTCAAGGCATTTACCGCCACTATAAAGGCAGCCTTTACCAAGTATTGCATACTGCCCAGCATTCAGAAACAGAAGAATCATTAGTGGTTTATCGTTGTCTGTACGGAGAGTATGGCGTTTGGGTACGACCGCTTTCGATGTTTTCTGAAACAGTAATGATTGATGATAAAGAAGTACCGCGCTTTGAATTAATTAAAGTGTTGGCTGATTAATTTTAAGTTATTTATACATTGATTGAATAAAAAAAAGCGACTTTTGGAGTCGCTTTTTTGTGTCTTATACAGGGACATGCAATTAGCTGTTTAAGAAATCGATCAATACTTTATTGAATTCTTCGGCATGCGTCACATTGATACCATGAGGGCCACCTTTTACAACATGCAATTGACTGTCGGCAATCATGTCATGCGAGCGCTGACCACTGGCCTCAAATGGGACAATTTGATCTGCGTCACCTTGAATAACTAAGGTAGGCACATCGAATTTTTTTAGATCATCGCGAAAGTCAGTATAGCTAAAGGACTTAACGCAATCCAAAGTTGCTTTAGCGGAAGCAAAAGCGGCGATGTCACGATTGTATAGGCGCATGGGCTTGCTGACCAATAACTTGCCATCTTTTGGCGTAAAGAAATTCTTGGTAAAGTCATTTAAAAAGGCAATTCGATCGTTAGTCACGCCATCTATAAACCCTTGAATGTCCGATTCCTCAAGACCACCATCAGGATTATCATCAGCTTTGAATAAGTAAGGCGGTACGGCGGAGGCTAGTACGGCTTTGCTAATACGCTCTGAGCCGTAGTTACCGATATAGCGCGCCACTTCACCGCCGCCCATTGAGAATCCAACAATGGTTGCATCGTTTAAGTCCAGCGTATCCATGAGTGCTTTTAAATCTTGCGCCAAAGTGTCGTAATCATAGCCTTCCCATGGCTGAGAAGATTTTCCAAAGCCACGTCTATCGTAAGTAATGACTTGATAGCCCGCTTCTACTAGCGCAAGTGTTTGTGCTTCCCATGCACGACCACTGAGTGGCCAGCCATGAATGAGTACGACAGGCTTACCAGTACCTTGAACTTCGTAATAAATATCAACAGGTTGATCGGCTTGGGTTGCAACGGTAACGTAAGGCATAGTTTTGTCCTTTCATATTATTATTGGGCTGTTTTTTGAGCAGCAGTAAATATCGTTTTTCGATATATTAGTATATGTAAATATACATAATGAGTATAAAAGACGATTAGATTCATAGCTATAGCATGTTGTACAGTCATGGTGTTGATTCTATAGGGTTTATGTGAAATTTGAATAATCAATCAAATATCCAAAAATCCTTTTAACACCTTATAAAATCCAATCGGTTCATCTAGGGGCACTGCATGACCTGAGCGTGGCAATATAATTTCGCTGGCATTGGGCAGCATCTGCGTGACTTTTTGCTGCCATATTGGATCGTATAATTTGGAGCGACCACCGATGAGGCTGACTACGGGAATAGTAACGTCTTTTACGGCAGACCGAAAATCATAAGGTATGGCCAAATAGGCTTGTAAACAGCGCATTTTATGCTGCCACGTACTGTGCTCATAAAAAGCCAATTTATGATCGTTCTGGTAAGTCAATATTTTTACAATGGCCTTTGAGCGTGAACGATTAACTGATAATAAAGAAAACAAGCGTTCGACATCTGTCACGCGACGTTTGAGTGCAAAAGGCAAGTGAGTGAAGCTATCGAGATTGGCATAGGGCAGTGTCAAATCTACCACCTCATGAAAGACATCAAACAACGGCTGTTGTCGCTCGCCGAACAGTCCGCCTTGCCAGTCTGGTTGGTTATGAATAACAGGACTTTGATCGATATTCAAATAGCGACTGACTCGTGATATGCCAAAGCGCTCGAAATATGACCACATCACTAGCGCACCCATTGAGATGGCGGCGACTGGTAAAGACGCTACATTATGATTGAGGCAAACGTGCTCAATCACGACATTGATATCATCAGTATACTGACGCACAAAATCAAACTGGGTAAGATTGAGATCTTTTGCTGCACCAAAACCTCTAAAGTGCGGTAGATAAAAAGTATATTTGCCCGTGAGGGGTAAAATAAATGGCAAAAACTCACGCGCATCCATGCCATAAGCATGTAGCATCATTACGGGCTTACCGCTGCCAATGACAGACATGGGCAATCGACTACCATCAGCCAGTGTCACCTTGAGCATTTTGACTTGATAAGGAGTTGGTAGAGAAAGGAGTTTTGTTTTCATAGAGAGGTACAGTCATTTCAAAGTAAGAGGATAGATTTATAAAAGATAGGTTTATCAACAGTTTTTGCTAGGATTTTTTAAAAAGCGCTACGATACTGCTAATATCAATTTTTGCAGCCTCTGTCTGCGCAGGCACAGCAAGCAAGAAAATTGATATTAGCAGTGTATGATGTATCGATATTACTTTTCACTGACTATACAATAATACAAGACTGCTATATTAAAACAGCCAAAGGAACCATAGCATGAAATTTGTCTAGTGATAAAAAGAGTTGCTGTCATATTCGATAAGCAACTGTTTAACAGGTAACTATTTGTTAACTAAATAAGGATATTAATGCATGAGTAAGTCGACGTTACCGCTACTCGATAGCAGCCTTTATCCGCAAATTTGGCAGCAACAGAAATTTATTAGTCCGCAAACACTGTTATTGGCGATGCTCACAGCAGAGATTACCGCAGATGCCAGTATCTTTGCCAAGTACTTATTAAAAAATGATATTTATCAAGAATGGGTGACTAGCTCCATATTTGGACGTTATCTTCATCGCCATTTTACGGCGTACTCTCAGCAAACAGAAGACAGCTTTAACGTTGATATGCCCGCGTTGTTTCGTCAGGAGTTAATGCGTCACGCGCAGTATTTGCCGCTAGATCAGATATTATTTTTTGCAGGCGATTTACCCAAAAGCGTTCGTCAAACCAAGCTTTTAACCACAACACTCAATCCTGCCACTGGTATTATTAATGCGCGGAAGATGGCTGAAAAAAAGGTGATTCATCATTCAACGACTGTTATCAATCAAATAAAAATTACTGGTAAACAGGTGCTAGGATTTCCAATACGCCACAATAAACGCACTAGCGAGCGCCTGCGTAGTGAGGTATTAATATTAGATTTTCAGGATTTGCGATTGGTCAACGAGCTAAATCTTGATGACATAAAAAAAAGCAATATAGAGCACGCTATATTGCTTCGGTCTTATGAGTTACGTTGATAACACCATACGTTATTGGTCGTTCTTGGCAACCGTCAAACCATTATAGGTTTGTGCCACTGGCATGACTTCCAAACGATTGACGTTAATATGCGCAGGCGATTCAATGAGCCACAATAAAATATCACCAATATCTTCACCCGTCATGGTTTTAAAGCCTTCATACACCTTCGCCGCTTTATCGTCATCACCATGATAGCGCACGTTTGAAAACTCAGTGCCTGCAACCATACCGGGCTCAAGATTAGTGACTCGTATTTGCGTACCAACCAGATCTGCTCGTAAGTTTAGGCTAAATTGTTTTACAAAAGCTTTGGTGCCGCCGTAGACATTGCCGCCATAATAAGGCCAGTTACCAGCAGTCGAACCAACATTGATAATATAACCGCTGTCCCGCGCGACCATCGCTGGCAAGACGGCATGAGTCAGCGCCATCAAACCTTTAACGTTGGTATCAGTCATGCGCATCCAATCATCAAGATTGGCCTTATGGGCAGGTTCTGTACCGAGTGCCAGCCCTGCATTGTTGACCAGCACATCGATTTGCTTAAAGTCATCAGGTAAGTCAGCGATGATTTGCGGAATGGAATCGGTGTCGCTCACATCCATGACGACGGGTAAAAATTTGTCGCCCAAGGTCTCTGCCAAAGCATTGAGCTTATCTATGCGTCTAGCACAACCGATCACGCGATGACCTTGTGCTATCAAACGTTCAGCCAATGCTTTACCAAAACCAGCACTTGCGCCTGTAATCAATACGTTCATTGTCGCTCCTTATCGTTGATACGATTTTATTTTAACTTAACAGCAACTATTTTAATGACCATTAAATCAATAGTTATCTGTTTGATAATTGCTTACCAAAGATTTTGTCACCCGCATCACCAAGACCTGGAATGATATAACCGTGCTCATCCAAATGGCTGTCTAATGCAGCGGTATAAATGGTCACGTCTGGGTGCGCCTCATTTACCAATCGTACGCCTTCAGGAGCAGCCACTAAAACTAACGCTTTAATATTGGTACAGCCGTTTTTCTTGAGCATCTCGATGGTCGCAACCATGGAGCCACCTGTTGCTAGCATCGGATCAATGATAAGGGCGGGGCGCTTGTCCATGTGGCTGACGAACTTTTCAAAAAATGGCACTGGCTGCAACGTTTCTTCATCACGTTGTAGACCCACAACAGAGATTTTTGCAGTGGGGATCAAATCGAGCACGCCGTCCAACATGCCAATACCTGCCCGTAAAATCGGGACAATCGTTGCGGTCTTACCAATGATCTGCTCACCAGTAATTTCACCACACCAGCCTTGCATTGGAAAAGTTTCAATTTCAAAATCACGGCTCGCTTCATACGCCATCAAACGTGCAAGCTCTTTAGTCAGTGTCCGAAATTTATAAGTACTACAATCTTTTTCACGCATTAGGCTAAGCTTATGACGGACTAATGGATGATCGATTACCGTAATTTTTAAACCGCTATTTAAGTCACTCATAAGAACTCTCTTGATTTTTGGGCTGATGCTTGCGCAGTTACTGCGGTTGCCATTAGTATAAAGGATACAAACACTTACCGCACTTTAACGCTATATTGAGCACATAAATAGTAAGATTAAAAATTAAAGGGTCAGACTGGCTCAACGTTATTGTCTTGACCTTTATAACTGCTATTGGAGCCGACCACGTTTTAAGTTGACTGTGCTTGACTATATAAAGCCATTACAAGTGAGGCAGTGTTTAGGCCTGCTATGATACCAAAAAAACCACTTTTCTGATGAAGAATATCATGACTAAACAACCCGCTAACGTCCAAAACGACGCAAATCAAACGGACAACCGCTTAATATTGTCCGAAACGAGAGCGGCGTTAGTAGAAACCCATCCGTTCCCTCCTGTGCTACCGCCCAATGCTACCGTGATGATGATGGGTACTTTTCCACCGACGGCTGATAAATGGGCAATGAGCTTTCATTATCCTAACTTTTATAATGATATGTGGCGTATTTATGGACGAGTGTTTTTTGACGATGCCGATTATTTTAGAGTAGGCGACGAAAAGCGTTTTGATCCTGAACGTATTCGTGACTTTATGTTTGAACGCGGCATCGCTTCTTGTCCCACAGTCAAACAGGCCATACGTGAGACGGGCAACGCTTCTGATAAAAATTTAACCATCGTGACTGCGGTCGATCTAGATAACATCTTGCCGCAAGTACCAATGGTAAATACCTTGTTCACGACAGGTGGCAAAGCGACTGAAGTGCTGCTTGAATTATTAAATGAGCCACTTGCTAAATCAAAGCACCCAAAAACCAATCAAAGTATCGCTTATCTTTACCAGTGGCAAAATACAGATAACAACCAAACGGCGGATGTTAATGAGTTAACTTTATATAGACTGCCTTCTACCTCACGCGCTTATCCGTTAGCGTTAGATAAAAAGGTCGCGGCTTATAAAGCGTTCTTTGAAAAGATGGGTAAGTTATAAAATCGTTACCGCAGAAATGGTTATTTAATATAGAAAGGTTATATATAAGAGAGCTATATAGAAAAGAAAATCAATCCTGACCAAAATAAGTAATCAACAAACTCTTATCTCTGCAAACAAACCAAAACTTATTTAAGCGTATAACGTATTGAAACAAAGCGAGTATTTGATCTTGATCAAAGTAAATTGATTAATATGTAGAATAACCTCTTGACCCCTATCTCAAAGTGCGTATAATGCGTCCCAGTCGGAAGGGGAAGCGGTGATGGGAAGTGGTTTACCACTTGTTTGATCTAGCCATCCAGATAAATGATTTTAAGTTACTTCTAAATTAAAATAATTTATTTCTTGACAATCTAATTAAAGCGTCTATAATACGCACCTCATTA
>NZ_CAJGZJ010000008.1 GCF_904846225.1 Psychrobacter immobilis
GATTAAGGTTGTAATAAGTGAAAAAATCATTTATACTATATTCACATTGTATAAATGATTTTTTCACTTATTACAACCTTAATCTAGAACAGATAGTTATTTATAGCATCTGAAAAAAGTGCATTATGTGTTAAACTTTCGCTTCTGATTGTAGCATTTACGGACAAACGTGAGACCACGTTTTGGTACTTCTATCGTAGAAGTGCGCCACCTCTGTTTTGCTATATTACTCACCTTTTTTCTTATACCGATTTTTAACTCATTAGGCTCTCATGGCAGAAAACGACAAAACCGACGACTTACTCAATCAGACACCGCCGCACAATATTGATATTGAAAAGGCATTGCTCGCGTCTTTGATGAGTATCGAAGAGGCGTACGACAAGATTGCAGATATCGTCACTAAAGATGATTTTTATGCGGGGCGACATCAATATATTTTTGATGCTATTGCTCATTTAGCAGCGGTTAACGAGCCTTATGATACGGTTATGGTGCATGATTGGCTAGAAGCTCAAAAACTACTCAAAGGCGCAGGTGGTGACAGCTATCTGGCCGATATTTTGAGCCAAAGTCCTGCGACCTTGTTTAACCTAACTGCCTATGCTCAGCGCGTACGTGAATTGTCTACCCTGCGCCAGCTGATTACCACGGGTAATGAGATGTTGACACTTGCCTATAATCCAAAAGACCAGAGCGTCAGTGATATTTTGGACAGTGTCGAGGGTAAGATATTTAGCATCAACGAGCAGCATAATAAACGCGCTGAACAACGCGGGCCTGTTGGCATTACCTCAGTATTGACCAATGTCATCGATAAAATCCAAGAGTTGAAATCCAATCCAGACGGCATGATTGGTTTACAAACACCCTTTGCTGAGTTGAACAATAAAACGCAAGGTCTGCAAGCGGGTGATTTGATCATCGTTGCCGCCCGTCCTTCTATGGGTAAAACCACCTTTGCCATGAATTTGGCAGAAGGTATTTTGTTTAATGAAGATTTGCCAGTCGTGGTGTTTTCGATGGAAATGCCAGCAGAATCTATCGTGATGCGTTTGCTGTCATCGTGGGGCGCGATTAATCAGACGCATCTGCGTTCTGGGCAGATGAATGAAGATGAATGGGCAAAAATGATGAATGCTATCCAGCATTTGCAATCAAAGCACCTTTATATTGATGACAGTACTGCCCTGCCGCCGTCTGAGATGCGTTCACGTTGCCGCCGTATCGCCAAAAATCACGATGGCAAACTTGGCGCTATCGTGGTCGATTATCTGCAATTGATGAAAGTTCCCAATCTCGACGGTAACCGTGTTGGGGAAATCTCAGAGATTTCGCGCAGTTTAAAAGCGCTGGCACGTGAGCTTGAATGTCCAGTGATCGCCTTATCTCAGTTGAACCGTAGTCTAGAGAACCGCCCTAACAAGCGACCTATCATGTCGGATCTACGTGAATCTGGTGCGATTGAGCAGGATGCCGATTTGATTATGTTCATATATCGCGATGAGGTTTATAATGAAAACACAGACCATAAAGGTGTCGCTGAAATCATCATTGGTAAGCAGCGTAACGGTCCTATTGGTACACTGCGTTTAGGCTTTGAAGGGCAATTTACCCGCTTTATTAACCTGACTCCAGAATATTATCAAGGCGTCAGCTTCGATGATGATGAATAATGAGCCTAACCAACGTTAACGCTTAACCATGAGCTATTAATACTCTCAAACAATATTAATATTCTCAAGCAATAATGAATAAAAATAGCCAGTGATGCATCAGTGCGATTGATGCCCACTGGCTTTATACTTTCTTAATATAATTTCGTAATTTTGCCAATAAAGAAGCCAATTATGCGTACCATTACCATTCAACCAAAAGCCCTTACTCACAATCTCAACCAAGTTAAAAAGCTGGCACCGCACTCCAAAATCCTTGCCATGGTAAAATCCAACGCTTACGGTCATGGTGTGGCAGCGATCTTGCCAGCATTACAACAGGCAGATGGTATTGGTGTGGCAACGCTGACAGAGGCGTTTGAAGCAAGGCAATTAGGCTGGAATAAAACCATTGGTTTGGTAGAAGGGGCATTCACGGCCGATGAGTGGCAGCAGGCTATTGAGCATGATATTGGCTGTGTGATTCATCATAAGCCGCAGTTAGAATGGGCATTGGACAACATTCCGCCAGCTGATAGCGCAAGCAGAGTGGTTTGGATAAAATACAATACGGGTATGAACCGTCTAGGTTTCAATGCTGAAGGCGTTATAACAGCGGCCAAGCGTCTGCATGAGGCTGGATATCAGCTGATACTAGCCACGCATTTTGCCAACGCTGACGACCATGATCATCCATTAAATGCGATGCAAATTCAGCGTTTTACAGACGTGCTAAATACGTTAAAAGAAGACATTAGCGCCGATATCAAAGGGTCATTGTGTAATTCAGCTGGCATCGTCAATTTCTCAGCGCATCATCATGATTGGGTACGCCCAGGTATTATCTTATATGGTAGCTCACCAGTCATTGATAAAAGCGCGCATGAGCTAGACTTGCAACCAGTCATGAGTTTTAGCGCACAGATCATAGCGCTACAAACGGTCAGTGCAAATGACGCTATCGGCTATGGTAGTAGCTGGACGGCGCAGCAAGATACCAAAACGGCTTTGGTGAGCGTTGGCTACGGAGATGGCTATCCACGAGTCGTCAATGCCGATGCTTATGTCACTGTCATCGATGCTGACAGCAATCAAGGCTACCGTTGTTCTGTAATTGGACGTGTGGCGATGGATATGATTGTCATTGATGTCAGCGCCCTATCAGAAGATATTGCTTTGTTAAATAGCAAAGTCATACTATGGGGTGACGCACCACGTGTCGATGAAGTGGCCACGCATGCCGACACTCTTAGCTATGAATTACTGTGTCGCCTGAGTATACGACCGAAGCGTATAGTCGATCCACTATAAAATCAATACAATGCTCCCAAGATAATGACGAATTTACGGTCTACTTAGGTGACTTATCACTCATCGCAAATTGAACGTTTACATTGGAAATATTTGCGCTATACTAAAAGTTTGTTGTCACCCCAGTATGCGCACTAATGCGATGCTATTGAAGACTGATAACATTTCACTGACTGCGATTGACTGCTAGGATTACTATGAGTTTGCGCCATTTTTTGACCTTATCTGATTTAACCAAACAAGAACTAGAAACCCTTATTAAGCGCGCCAGCGAATTACGTAAGATGCAACACGCAGGCGAGATATATCAGCCCTTTGTTGGTCGTACGCTTGGTATGATTTTTGAAAAATCCTCTACCCGTACGCGTATTTCTTTTGAAACGGGTATGGGTCAATTTGGCGGCAGTGCTATCTTTTTATCGCCAAATGATACCCAGCTGGGACGCGGTGAGCCGTTAGAAGATTCAGCGCGCGTGATTTCTAGCATGGTTGATATCATCATGATTCGTACCTTTGGTCACGAAAAAGTCGAGACCTTTGCTGAGTACTCAAGCGTGCCTATTATCAATGCCCTGACCGATGAATTCCATCCTTGCCAGCTGCTTGCTGATATGCAGACCTATTACGAGCATCGCGGTAGTATCGAAAATAAAATCGTGACGTGGGTCGGTGATGGCAACAATATGTGTTCATCCTTCATGCAAGCGGCCCATCAGTTCGGCTTTGAGCTACGCGTGGCTGCGCCTTATGGCTTTGAGCCTGACCCAAAACTGATGGAACGTTTCTCTCATTGCGTAAGCTTGGTAGAAAACGTACAAGATGCAGCAAAAGACTCTAACCTAATCGTCACCGATGTATGGGCAAGTATGGGACAAGAATCTGAGCAAAATACCCGCGCCCGTCGTTTTGCGCCTTATCAAGTCACGCCATCATTGTTGGATAAAGCGGATCCCGAAGTGGTATTTATGCACTGCCTGCCTGCGCATCGCGGTGAGGAAATCTCTCACGATATGCTGGATGATCCGCGTTCAGTGGTATGGGATGAGGCAGAAAACCGCTTGCATGCGCAAAAAGCCTTGATGGAGTTTTTGTTAAAAGACAAAATTAAGCTCCCTACATAAAAACATTGCTACCTGCGTAAAAAGCTCTGCATGAAGTGATCATAGAATAAGACACATAAAAAAGGCAGATCACATCTATTGTGCTCTGCCTTTTTAGTTTTTTCTCAATAATCAAAGACCAACTAGCGTATTAGCGTTTCTACACCATCACTACTGGCTTTTAACAATATATCTGCTTGATTGGCCGCAAATATACCATTGCATACGACACCCACGATATTATTTAGCGTTTTTTCTAGCGCGACTGGATCGCTCACATCCAAATCGTAAGTATCTAAAATAACATTGCCGTAGTCAGTGACAAAGTCTTCGCGGTATACTGGCTCGCCGCCCAAGCGGGTTAACTGCCGCGCTACGTAAGAACGTGCCTGCGGTAGCACCTCTATTGGCACTGGGAACGCCCGTCCTAGTATCTCGACACTTTTACTGGCATCTACCATGCACACAAACTTATTGGAAGCCGCCGCCACGATTTTTTCACGAGTGAGCGCGCCGCCGCCACCTTTTATCAATTGCAGATGCTCATTTACTTCATCAGCACCATCGATATAAACATCTAGCGTACCTGCAAAATTTAAATCCACTATCTCTATACCAAGTGCACGCAACCTATCCTCAGTCACCTGTGAGCTAGCCACTGCGCCAGCAAGCTTCAGTGTAGGCAACAACTCAATCAAACAGTTGACCGTACTTCCCGTTCCTACACCAAGTATCATGTCGTCTTCGATATAGCTTAGCGCAGCTTTGGCGGCGGCTTGCTTTTGTGCGTGCTGATCACTCATTATAAATCCTTGGTAAAATAAACGTATCGTTATAAAAGAGATAAACATAAAAGAGGTAAAATTCGCGGCTATTATAACCGATGACTTCACTAAATGTCAGCGCAATAACTATTCTGATAATCGTACATCACATCAATTTCTTAGAGTGTGTTTTAGAAATTAGACAAATATGGTAACCAAAAAACCAATGCCAGTAGTGTTATTAATAGGACTGGTGGTGTGATTAACAGGCCTATTTTCATATATTGGCCCCAGCTGATTTTATAGTTTTGCCCTGCTAATACATGCAGCCATAACAAGGTCGCAAGACTACCGATGGGCGTAAACTTTGGCCCCAAATCATTACCAATCACATTGGCATAAATCATTAACTCACGAGTCGCCACAGGCACTTGCGCGCTATCAATAGCAAGTGCCCCTACTAATGTCGCAGGCAGATTATTCATAACAGAAGCAATAATGGCGGACAAAAATCCTGTGCCTAAAGTCGCCGTAATCTCGCCCTGCTGTCCCAACCAAGTCAAAACTTGGGCACCATAATTCGTGAGTCCTGCATTGCCCAAGCCATAAACCACTAAATACATCCCAATTGAAAACAACACAATTTGCCAAGGCGCGTGACGCAAAATATCGGATACAGAAATTACTGCACCGCGACCTCCTTGCCAAAAGCGACCAGCAATGACTATCAGCATTAACGCCGCTGCACCAGTGACAACAGAGATGGGCAAGCCTAATGGCTCAGTCGCAAAATAAGCAAGGAGTAACAGTGTCAACAGTGGAAAAGCTGCTTTAAAAACCAATGGGTCTTCAATAGCGGATGTCGGTGCGCTCAGATTGGTAATTGAATAAAGCGTTGGAATATGACGAGAGTATGCGACCCATAATACTGCCAGCGTTGCGATTACAGAAACGACGTTAACTGGTACCATAACCGCTGCATAACGCCCAAAACCGATACCAAAATAATTGGCACTGACGATATTAACCAAATTAGACGTAACCAGCGGCAGACTTGCGGTATCGGCAATAAAGCCAGTCGCTATGATAAAAGCCAAAGCGGAAGGTGGAGAAAAGTTAAGTCGCAGCAAAATGGCAATAACAATGGGTGTCAGTAGTAACGCGGCCCCATCATTGGCAAAGAACGCCGATATAAATGCACCTAAAATCACAATCATAGGGAACAATAAACGCCCTTGCCCGTTGCCCAGTCTCGCCACATGCAACGCGGCCCAACCAAAAAACCCGGCCTTATCTAAGATGAGAGAGATAATAATTAGCGCCACAAAGGTAAAAGTCGCATCCCAGACAATATTCCAAACGACACCAACGTCAGACCATTGCACCACACCAAAAACTAAGGCGACTAATGCTCCACCCAGTGCGCTCCAACCAATACCCAACCCTTTAGGCTGCCATACCACCAAAACCAAAGTCACCATAAAAATAATGAATGCAAGCATTGAATAGCCTTAAGCGAACAAAGTCTAGAACCATTAATCAATAACATAGTCTAGAACCATTAATCAATAATGAGAAGAAAGTGGCTTTTGCAACAGTAATTCCCCCTAAAAACAATATCAATCAGATACCATTTAGGAGTTGCTACTATTAGAAGTTGCTACTATGAATAATCTCTCCATTCTCTTTTGTAAAACTGCTTACTGGCGTGTTTAATAATCCAAATATCCGCTCTAATGGTCGGCATAACGCTGTACCATTATCGGTGACTACTATAGGGCGATTGATTAAAATGGGGTGCGCAATCATGGCATCGATAATCTCATCGTCAGAAAGTGCCAGATTATCTAAGCCCAAATCATCGTTGATAGACTCTTTACTACGTAGCAACTCACGTGGCGCGATGTTCATTTTTGCCAACAGCTCAACCAAGCAATCACGGCTTGGTGGGGTTTTAAGATATTCAATTACCTCTGGACTCTCACCTGACGCTTGTATAATGGCTAAGGCATGACGAGAAGTACTACATTTTGGGTTATGAAAAATTAATGATGTCATAGCGATTTTGCCTGTTTTTTGGTTTTGGTATTATTTTCATATGCCAATCATATAGAAGCACGAAAATAACTCAATATTATTCAGCAAACAATCACACAAACAATCCATCAAAATAGTTTAAACACTTTAGAAACGCTATGGTGCAACTGGTATGAACTTTTAGCGAGCAACAGTTATAACAGTAGTATCGGACAAGTAGTAAATGACCGTGAATATATCAATACTAGTTACCTACTGCACAGCAAAGTATTAAATTACTCGAAAAAATGCAATTGTGTCTTGCAAGACGATCAAAATCAGCATAGGCTAATCTATTTCTTTTTTTATATTAATTTATACTTTTTATATTCATTCTGTTTAGGGATTACTATGCTGTCACACTGGGTACGAGCCATATTACAAGCCACCGTCTATGACGTTGCGATTCAAACACCACTTGAAGCGGCACCCAAGTTGACCCAACGTTTTGCCAATGACATTCGCTTCAAACGTGAAGATTTACAACCCGTCAAATCCTTTAAATTACGCGGTGCTTATAACCGTATTAGCCAATTGAGCGATGAGCAAAAAGCACGCGGTGTGATTTGTGCCTCAGCGGGTAATCACGCGCAAGGTGTCGCCTATTCTGCCCGCAAATTATCACTCAATAACATCATTGTTATGCCAACGACCACACCTGACATCAAAGTAGATGCGGTTAGAGCACTGGGCGGTAACGTCGATTTGCATGGTGATAGTTTTGATCAAGCCAATCGCTATGCCATCGACCGCGCTGAGCGTGAAGGCTTAACCTTTATTCCGCCTTATGATGATGAATTGGTCATTGCCGGTCAAGGTACGATTGGTCTAGAGCTAACGCAGCAATGGCGCAATATGGATTACGTTTTTGTGGCAGTTGGTGGCGGCGGTCTGATTTCGGGTGTCGCAGCATTTTTAGGAGAAGTTGCGCCGCATGTTAAAGTTATCGCCGTAGAAGCTGATCAGTCGGCTTGTCTGAAAGCCGCACTTGAAACGGGCGAGCGCGTCAAGCTTGAGCAAGTAGGATTGTTCGTCGATGGCGTGGCTGTAGCACAGATTGGCGAGTTACCTTTTGACGTCGTACGTATGCAAAAAAGTGATAAATCAGGCCCTGTAGTCGAGCCTGACGTCGTTACTTGTACCAATGATGAAGTCTGTGCTGCCATCAAAGATATCTTTGAGGAAAATCGTAGTATCGTTGAGCCTGCTGGCGCCTTGTCGGTGGCTGGCATGAAAAAATATATCAAAGCCAACAATCTACAGAGCAAAAACTGCGTCGGCATCATTTGCGGTGCCAATATGAACTTTGACCGTCTACGTTATATCGCTGAGCGTACTGAGATTGGTGAGAAAAAAGAAGCTATCTTTGGGGTAGCTATTCCAGAGCAGACTGGTGCTTTCCTAAACTTCTGCCGTAGTCTACATGGACGCAACATCACTGAATTTAACTATAGAGCCGATAGTAAAAAATCACCAGACTCTATGGAGCCTGCCGCAATCTTTGTCGGTATTGCCTTAAAAGAAGGCGATAAAGAACGTCAAACCATTAGCAGTCAGTTAGCAGCCGACGGCTATGAAGCCCACGACCTCACGAATGATGATATCGCTAAATCGCATATTCGTCATTTGATTGGCGGTCATGCTCATATCGAAAACGAGCAATTATTAAAAGTAGTTTTTCCAGAACGCCCTGGTGCCTTGTTGACGTTCTTAGAAAAACTGGGCGACGATTTTAATATTACTTTATTCCATTACCGCAACCACGGCGCTGCTGAAGGTCGCGTATTAGTCGGTTTGCAAGCTTCTGAAGGCAATTCTCGCCAGCTACAAGACGCCCTTCTCGATATTGGTTATGACTGTACGATGCTAAATGACAATATCGGCTATCAGTTATTTTTGAAGTAATTAAGATAAGTCTAAAGCATCATTTATCGTGGCAGTTTCTTAATCAATTAAAAAACTGTCATTGATAAATTAGCTGTCATTGATAAATTAATAGTAACGGTTAGCTTTCAGCATTTATTAACAGGCACTGGAGAGTTATGAAAAAAATATTGATGATCGTAATGTTGCTAGTTCTAGCCTTTGCAGGTTATAAATTTTTTCAAACTGAAAGCTCCAATAATAGTGCTAAAACTAATATTGTCACTGATATCTCAACGGTTTTTGACTCCACATCTACTGACTTTGATGATATACCACCAACGTACGTTGATTCAGATCTAGAGACAGCATCAGCCTCGTCAGTAAAACCAGTATTAAATACACCGCCAGCAGCACCAAGCTTTACCTGTGATAGCAGACAGCACTGCTCACAAATGACCTCTTGCGCAGAAGCCACTTATTTTAGTAATAACTGTCCCAATACCAGGATGGATGGTAATAATGACGGTGTTCCATGTGAGCAGCAGTGGTGTAACTGACTTTATATCAAACATAAACTGAGAACAGCAATGCATACTCCTGCCATTTTTAGCGAAGAAAACCTAGAAAACATTATGGAATTTATCGCAGCAAATCCCTTAGCGACCTTGGTTGCTCCAACCAAAAATGGCATCGAAGCCTGCCATATACCGCTATTCTGGTATAACGATAACTTTATGCCTAATGCTGATTTTGGTTCTGATGTTAACTCTAATGCTCAGCACGGCTATCTTTACGGTCATTTCGGTCGTAAAAACCCTATTTTTCAGGACGCCTTACCAAATACTTCATGGTTAATCATTTTTCAAGGATATGGACATTATATCAGCCCCAATTGGTATCCCACCAAAGCCAAAACCCACAAAGAAGTGCCCACTTGGAACTATCAAAGCGTGCATATCCAGTCTACAATGACATTGATTGAAGATACAAACCAGCTCAAGTGGCTATTGGAAACAATGACTTCGAAACAAGAAATTGTCTCAGACAACCCTTGGTCATTAAAGGATGCACCTGATACCTACATCGACGCTATGTGCCGAGGAATTATTGGCTTCCGTCTTAGCATAGACACCATACAAGCCCAATTTAAATTGAGCCAAAATAAACCAGCAGAGAATATCTCAGGGGTGATCAATAATTTAGTGCAATTAGATACGGAAGATGCCACAGCGATGGCTCAAAAAATCGCTCATCATAACAATAGAACGCCCTTTTAATTCGAAAAATAACCACCATTATTATCTTAGTGTATTGATATTTATGAGGTTTTAATGAGTAAACATAATAAGAATCATAATCAGCCCAGTCATAGCAGCCCTGATACGGTACGTATGCGCATCGATAAGTGGCTATGGGCTGCACGCTTTTATCGTACCCGTACCCTTGCCAAAGAAGCGATAGAAAGTGGACGGGTACATTATGCGGGTAGCCGCGTCAAAACCAGCAAAGAGATTGCTGTCGGAGATGAGTTAACCATTCGCCAAGGCTCAGCCACTGCCATGACCGAAAAGACCGTCGTCGTCGAAGCACTAACCGTACAACGTGGTAATGCTACTGCTGCCCAAGTTTTGTATTCAGAGACTGATGAGAGCGCAGTACGCCGCGCTTATTATGCCGAGCAGCGTAAACTTGCCAATCTTGCAAGGCCCGATAATAAACCCAATAAAAAAGAACGTCGTGATCTTCAACGCTTTAAAAGTAAACAAGATTAATGGTAGTAGCACGGGAGCGCCAGCGTATCAATTTTTTAGCGCTCAAATGACCGTATTGTTCAGTCTCTACCCTTGCCATTCAAGGCATTAAGCGTTACGCTGGCGGCTGTTTTGTTTAATTGATTACATGCTGATAAAAACCGTACCAACCGTACTGGTCTTTTATGGCATGTTTTTTCGTTATAAAAGGTTATATTATGCTGATGAAAACCTGTACGCCATCGTCTGTACTATTGGTTTGCTTAGGAAATATTTGCCGATCGCCCACTGCCGAAGAAGTTTTTCGCCAGCAAGCCGCGATTGCAGGCCTGTCAATAAAAGTAGATTCGGCAGGAACTGGGGATTGGCATGTTGGTCATGCGCCGGATAAGCGAGCGCAGCGCCATGCAAAATCGCACGGTTATAAAATCAATAAATTAATAGCACGTCAAGTAAATGCTGATGATTTTCGTAATTTTGATTTAATCTTGGCGATGGATTCACAGAATTTGGCAGATTTACAAGCCATCAAAGACAGCCTAACAAACACAGATAGTCGTTTAGCCAAGCTGGCATTATTCAGTGAAGAAGACCCTACTTATGGTGGCGACGATGTGCCAGATCCTTATAAAGGTGATAACAACGACTTTGAAGAAGTGATTGAGCGTATTGAGTCAAGCGCCCAAGCTTGGATCGAAAGTTGGAAGGCTTGCTAACGATAGTAGCTATATTGCTGCTACTTTTGTGTGTTCTATCCTTTATAATAAATACCACATAATTTGTTATCCATTTGTCCTACAGGCTACGTTATGACCTCCACTTCGCGCCTTGATTTTAGTGCTCAATCTACGACGATAAATGATTTGTCAGCGAGCTTATCGACGCGCGAATTGGTCGATTTATCACATGGTAATACCATGGCTTTGGCCTGTGTGGCTGACTCGGTTGTGACATTAACAAGTGAGGCGCAGCTTGACGTTTTTATGGCAAATTATGAAGAAAATACAGAAAACGAGAAGCCCTTATTTGTGTTATCTGGCGGTAGCAACGTATTATTGCCAGCTCATTTAAAGGCTACTGTATTGCAGCCAAAAATGCGCGGTATCAGTCTATTAGCTCAAACAGACAGTTACGTAGATATTGAAGTGATGGCGGGCGAAAATTGGCATGATTTGGTAGTATATACTGTCAATCAAGGCTGGTATGGCCTAGAAAATCTTGCGCTGATACCGGGTCTCACTGGTGCCGCGCCTGTACAAAATATCGGCGCTTATGGTGTCCAGCTAGAAGATTGCTTAGAATATGTACGTGCTTATCATCTACCCACTAAAACGTGGCATCATTTAACCTCAGCAAACTGCAAGTTTGGTTATCGCGACAGTATTTTTAAACGTGCGCCTAATATATGGTTGATCAGCTGCGTTGGTTTTAGATTACATACTGATCCAAATAAAATCCTAGCCAGTTATGGCGATGTGCAGACAGTGGCAGAGCGCTATGCTGAGCAACAAGGACGCAATCAGGCAATTCCTGCCGATGTGATGCAGGCGATTATAGATATTCGTCAGCAAAAACTACCAGACCCTCAGCAGCTGCCTAATTGTGGCAGTTTTTTTCAAAACCCCATTATCCCTCAAACACAGTTTATTGCTCTACAAGCAACGTACCCTGCTATCGTTGGCTACCCAATGCCTAATGACATGGTAAAAGTGGCCGCAGGATGGCTCATTGAGCAGGCAGGCCTAAAAGGTGGCGGCATTGCACCGATTTTCACCCATCAGCAGCAAGCATTAGTACTGACCAACCATACGCCTTATCAAGCGACCCAAGACGATGTTGCAAATGCACAACAACATATCACCGATGTCATCTACAAAAAATTTGCCATTCAGTTATCACGTGAGCCAATTTGGGTGAATGCTGATACCTCTATCGGGTATGGCGAGCATGTCGCCTAAAAAATCATTGCCTAAACGGCCGTTATCTAAGCGATTGTGGCAGCATTACTTGCGTTCAGCTGAGCGTATGGTGAAAGTATTTCGCATCATTAATATCACCTTTTTGCTGGGTTCAACGACGGTTATTTTAGTCGTTATCAGTTTGTTCACCCCACTATTCTCTCAAGCAATTGTCTATATCCTAATGCTTTTACCATTACCGAATCTACCTTCTGTTGCGCTGAGCTCACCGCCCACCGCTTACGTAGTACTGGGAGGAGGATTAACCAATGATAATAACAATCAAATCATACTAAACAGCTACAGTCTCAATCGTGCCCGTGCCGCTGCCAGCGCATATCACGATTTACCCCTGCCTATTGTATTAAGCGGTGCTGAAGCGCCGTGGTTAGGTCAATGGCTTCTCGAACATGGTATCGATGGACTGATAAGCGAAAATGCCAGTATGAATACATGCGAAAATGCGCGTTTTACCGCCAAACGTATTCCACTGCATCACGTTTACCTCATCACTGATAGCTATCATATGGCGCGTGCTCGTAGACAGTTTGCCTTAAATGGTATCAATAGCACGCCACTTAATGCGCCTTTACCCGTTAACCGTGATTGGATGAAACCTGCACAAAACTTAAGTCACTCACGACGTGCTGTTTATGAAGTCGCCGCCTATTTGCGTGATGTGATACGCCCGCAGATGGATTGTCGTCATGCCGAAGATGTGACTTCACAGCAGCTATTAACGCCGCGAGGTAATGCGGTAAAGACATTTAATAATTAGGCGTTTTCTCAATTCAAGCGATTTTATCTAAATGACTCATGCCTTAGCAGCAACCTTCAATATATGGCATATATTTTATAATATGCTTCTATCTCACTTTTATCACTACAGAGCATCACCACAATGACTATAAGTGTATAATAATGTAACAAACTGCTATCTAAGAAATTTACTATGCTCAGTATATTTTTATTAATACCATTAAGTCTCATGCTATTTGTGGTTGCCATTTGGGCGGTACGCTATGCCGTAAAGTCAAACCAGTTCGAAGATTTGGACAATGCGTCACAGCGAATCATATTGGACGATCGTCAAGAGCGTCGCCAAACCATGCAAGCTCATGAGCATTCAGCTACGACTGGGGTTGTTAGCGAAAAAGCAAATAATGCTGATACAAAATCCGTTAATCCTTCTAGTATAGATAAAAACTCAAAAACCGAGCCTTGATTCATCCTAGCTAAGATGAATCAAGGCTCGGTTTTTGTTAAATGCGCAAAAGTAATGAGATTTGCCTTTTTTGGGAGACACGCTTAATGACCACAGCTCTACTCATTGCAGCATTATTGATGGGGTTTTTTGGTTCACCTCATTGTTTAGGTATGTGCGGCGGTCTTGTGACGGCATTTGGGTTGTCGATGAAAGACGTCAGTCCAGCCAAGCGTCGTGCGCTTGTTGTCACCTATCATCTAGGTCGTTTGACCAGTTACGCCTTTTTGGGTTTAATCGCAGGGCTTATTGGCACGACTGTTCTAGAGCCATTGATGAGCGGTAATAATACGCCTCGAATCTTATTAGGCTTGGTATTGGTGTTTGTCGGTGTGACCATGCTTGGCGCACCATTCTTAAGTAAGCTTGAGCGTTTTGGCATGCGCTTTTGGCAATACCTGAGCCCACTTCGTCAAAAAGTTTTTCCATTGAATACTTTCCCACGGGCGCTAACTGCGGGTCTACTTTGGGGCTTTTTGCCTTGTGGTTTGGTTTATGGTGCCTTACTTATCGCAGTGGTCGCTCACAACCCATTAAGTGGTGCAGCGCTCATGTTTGTCTTTGGTTTAGGAACGATGCCAATGCTGGTTGCCACCCATGAAACTGTCGGCTGGTTACGTGACAAGATTGGACGTTTTCGTTTAAGGCAGATTAATGGCGCTATGATGGTAGTGTCTGGCTTAGCCGTTGCATTTGTGCCTATCATAATGTCAAATATGCATAGTGGACACGCGCAAATGGATCATAGTAGCCATTCTGCTATGGTGTCTGACACAGTTATTACTAATCCTCATGATATGAGCCAAATGGATCATGATATGACATCAGATATGGACAACAATATAGATCATAGTATGCACGATGACGCCACATCCATGCATCATGCTCAATAACTTTTAATAAATATTCCTAGAGCGTGTCCTCAATTCAAACGATCGTATCTAAATGGGCTAAAAATGGTTGAATTTTGCCAAACATTGTCAAATAGCTGATTAATATCGCGATATTATTTGCGCTATTTTCCTCGTTTGACTGTAATTCATTTCATTTTTATGACCATTTTTAAAATGAGGACACGCCCTAGTACTTTTTGAGCTTTATCAAATATAGTCAAAGTATCTTAAAAGCACGACAGTACTGCTGATATCACTTTTTGTAGCCTTTGTCTGCAACGGCACAGCAAGTAAGAAAATTGATATTAGCAGTGAATGATGTATGGATATTACTTTTCACTGACTATACATAGAAAAGCCCTCAATATAATCTCTGATATTGAGGGCCTTTTATAAAGTAACACTTAGTTTATAACAATTATTCTTGCCACTGTTCAAGCGTGAACTTGGTATCTAGATGCTTCTCTAAAGCAGGCACATTAAAAGCATCATCTTCGCTCACGAAACTAATACTAATGCCTGTCTGTCCAGCGCGGCCAGTACGACCAATGCGATGTACATAATCATCAGGTTGATCAGGCAAGGTATAATTGACCACATGGCTGATATCATCGACATGGATACCGCGACCTGCTACATCTGTCGCCACCAAGATAGAAGCGTGACCATCTTTAAAACGCTGTAAGTATTTTTCACGTTTTTGTTGAATGACATCACCTGATAACATGACGATCTTATGTCCTTGACGCAGCTTATGATATAGACGCTTTACCTGATCTTTACGGTTGGCAAATACAATCACTTTGTCTACGGCGGTATCGCTAATAATACGCTCTAAGGCTGCTAACTTCTGATCTTCTGCTAATAAGTAAAAGTGCTGATCCACCAATTCACTGGTTTTATGTTCAGGCTCAATCTCAACAAACTGTGGTTCATGTAACCAGCGGTAGGCGAGATTCATTACATCTTGGTTAAAAGTGGCAGAAAACAATAGACTTTGGCGATCTGTGTTGGCAGGCATTCGGCCGACCAAGCGCTTGATATCTGGAATAAAGCCCATATCGAGCATGCGATCCGCTTCATCTAATACCAGTACTTCCACTCGATCTAGATAGACCATACCCTTATTGGCAAGATCAATCAGTCGACCAGGTGTCGCCACCAAAATATCGACATATTGGCGCTCAAGCTCATGCTGCTGAGTTTCATAATTGGTGCCACCCATAATACAGACGCTATGTAAGGCCGTATATTTGGTCAGAGCAATACAGTCATCAAATATTTGCTGAGCAAGCTCGCGCGTGGGTGCCATAACGACCGCACGTGGTTCACCCAAATAGCGCTCTTCATCGTCGGTAAAAGGACGCTTTAGTAACGCTTCCATAATAGTCAATAAAAACGTTGCCGTCTTACCAGTGCCTGTTTGTGCCTGTCCGATAGCGTCTTGATTTGCCAATGTATGGGGTAGTATTTGTGCTTGAATCGGTGTTAATTCAGTAAAACCTAAATCTTTTACGGCACGTAAGGTCGGTTCTGAAAGTTGCAAATCAATAAACGTCTTGAAATTACTCAAAAAAATATCCTTTTAAATTAATCGCGTGTACATTATTCATCGTGAATAGAGTCTTAACATAACTTTATACAGCCATAGAGCATAACCAATAACGGTAGCCACATTAGATCCATATAAAGCAGGTAGATAGACGAGCATAAAAAAAGCCAAGCCTCACACCTACTCCTACCAAATATGCTGATTTATACCCAACATAGGTAAGATAAGACGGGCTTGACTCACTAGTATATCAGTAGTGTACACAGACATTATAGCTAAACCGCTGTAATGACTGGATAGATTACTCTTCTACTTTTCTGACTTCTTCAGCCTGAAGACCTTTATCACCTTCTACCACGCTGAATTCAACCTTTTCGCCATCTTTTAAAGAACGATAGCCATCACCCTGAATCGCGCGAAAATGGACAAAAATATCTTCTCCGCTGTCACGTTGAATGAAACCAAAGCCTTTTGAGTCATTAAACCACTTAACGATACCTTGCTCACGAGCTGACATAATATTACTTCCTAAAAAAGTCCGCTTAGCCCCAAATTCCTTTGCAAAATTGCATACAAACGGGATCTAAGATTATGAAATCAAAAAAATAAGAGCACTATCCTAACGACTATTACTGACACCCAGTTTTTATAAAAGATAACTGTGTTGAAAACCTATTAGTTTACAGACTAGTCTCTTCTATATTAACCTATCATAATAATAGTAACAAACTTGCAATAATTATTGCGTAAAAAATATCATAGCACGGGTTTTTAGCAACATAAAGCGTTTTAACATGGTTTTTTGCGCTTAGGTTGATTTTTCATGTAATTTTTTATAACATCGTTGGCAAGCTGTTATCATAAAGGCATAAGTTCAATCAGATTATGCAGTTTCTTTTTCTAGACTTTTTATACATTGCCATAAACTATAAACCATCACTAGCGTTTAGTAGCTATAGAGATCATTATGACGACCCCTTCTCCATCCTCATCAGCTGTGAAACCTTTAATGCAAAATACCACTAAGATATTCACGCGTAAGCTATTGCTGGTTAACGGTGCCAATCTAAATTTACTAGGTAAACGCGAGCCTGAAATTTATGGTCATACAACACTATTAGACATTGAAAAACGCCTAGTGACACGTGCCGCGCAGTACGATATTGAATTGATCTGCATACAATCAAATCATGAAGGCACGCTGATTGATGAGATTCAGCATTATGGACTATTGGCAGAAACGGCAGCACAAGTAGATGCCATTATCATTAATCCTGCCGCGTTCACTCACACCTCAGTTGCTCTGCGTGATGCGCTACTGGCCACACAAAAGCCCTTTATAGAAGTACACTTATCCAATGTTCACGCACGTGAGTCTTTTCGCCATCATTCTTATTTGAGCGATGTCGCCGTCGGTGTGATTTGTGGTTTGGGACATTTAGGGTATCAAATGGCATTGACGTATTGGCTAGAAAACCTCTACTCTGTAGAGCTTGCTGACTAACGTTATGTGATGAATTTTTTGAATGATAATTTTAAGAGCTGATTTGAGCACGGATTTTACTTGTTAGGCTGTGTCCTCATTTTAAAAATGGTAATAAAAATGAGATAAATTGCAGTCAAACGAGAAAGATAGTGTAATCATCAGCACACGAGTTAAACAGCAATTGTTTGATTAAAATACTAGAATTGCGGCTGAGCAAACAACCCACTACATGGTGATATGAATGGCAAAATCGTCTGGAAAGCGCTTTATGAAACTCGCTGGCATGACAGCAAGTATTGCCGGCAAAGCAGCTAAAAACTCATTTAAGCATCTCTCAAGTGACGAAGAAAAACGTTTGCAAGCGCGCTCGGAGTTGATGCAAGAAGTAGGTATTCAGATAGCCGAAACGCTTGGTGAAATGAAAGGCGCAGTGATGAAAGTGGGACAAATCGCCTCGCAGTATAAAGATGTATTCCCACCTGAAGTCGCACTGGCTTTAGAGAAGCTACAAAAAGATGCGCCGGCCATGCCTTATGCGCAGATACGTGCACAAATCGAACGTGAGCTCAAAGCGCCTGTGAAAGAGTTGTTCAGCGAATTTGAAGAAATCCCGTTTGCCGCCGCATCCATTGGACAAGTGCACAAAGCCATTTTGCTATCAGGACAAAAAGTGGTGGTAAAAGTTCAGTATCCTGATGTCGATGAAAATTGCGATAGTGACCTTAAACAAGTACGCATGGCTTTGAAAATCGCGGGTGTACTGAATATGAGTAAACAGTTGCAAGAGCAACTCTTTAACGAGATTCGCCAAAGCCTACATGATGAATTGGACTATATTAAAGAAGCGCACAACTTGCGAGTGTTTGGTGCTTTTCATGCCCAAGACGAAGGACTTATCATTCCCAAAGTTATTAGCAGTCACTCTTCTAAACGGATTTTGACGCTGACAGAGGAGATGGGAGAAACGCTGACAGTGGCTGCGACGTGGGATAATGATATCAAACAAAAAATAGCCGAGCGCTTGTTTCACTTTACCGCAGGACAGCTATTTGGCTTGTACCGTATGCACTGTGATCCACATCCAGGCAATTTTGCTTTTCGTAAAGATGGCAGCGTCGTGGCTTACGATTTTGGTGGCATTCGTAGTTACAGTGACAGCGAAATTCAATTATTTCGTCGTTTTGCCAAACACGCCATTAAAGATGATGTGACAGCACTTGAGCAAGACTTAATCGCTCTGGATATTCGCCGTGAGGATAATAAAAATATTCCAGGTGAATTTTATGAAAAATGGATATCCATTGGTCTAAAACCGTTATCTATTAAACCCTATCAAGACGGTGCTTTTGATTTTGGTAGCAGCCAAGTACATCATGAAGCCATTGCACAAATGCGTACCTCTTTAAAATATTTTGGTCAATTTCAGCCTTCTGCGAGTACCATGATGCTAGATCGAACTATATCAGGACAATATTGGAATTTGGTGAATTTGGGCGTTGAGATTGACCTGTCTCCACTCGTTGATGAATACATTAAATTATAAAAATAGCCATTCGTTTATATGAATGGCTATTAATTTAATAGCGTTTATACGTGTAAAGCATGTCCACAGCGATCACAAAACTCCGCCCCCACTGCATGACCAAACTTACCGCAGTTCGGACAAGTAACAGGATTAAGCTGCGGACGCATATTACGTGTCAGCTCTGAGGTAAAAATACCAGTTGGTACCGCGATGACTGCGTAACCAGTAATCATGACCATCGTTGCAATGGCCTGACCGAGCGGTGTTTTTGGCGAGATGTCACCATAACCAACCGTGGTCAAGGTCACAACCGCCCAATAAATGGAGATCGGAATACTGGTAAATCCGTTTTCTGGACCTTCTACCACATAAACGATTGATCCATAAATAGTAACCAAGAGCACCAGCGACAAGAAAAACACCGTGATTTTTTGCTGACTGGTTCTAAGGGCAGCAGCCAAAAAGCCTGCTTGCTGCATATATCCTTTAAGTTTGAGGACTCGAAATACACGCAAAATACGCAATATACGTATGACAATGAGATACTGTATGCCGCCAAATATGAGACTCAAATAACTGGGTAATATAGACAGTAAATCCACTACACCAAAAAAACTAAATATGTAACGAAAGCGATTGGGTGCCGAAAATAGTCGTAAAATATACTCAAGAGTAAATAAAATGGTAAAAAACCATTCTGCATAAAAGAATATGGTTCCATACTGTAAACGCACAAACAACACGCTATCTAGCATGACCACGCCTACGCTGGCCAAAATCGCAATCAACAACACAATATCAAACAGTTTACCCATACGGGTATCTGTACCCTCAATAATAATATGGGTACGGTTACGTAAATGTGTCACGGCTTCGCTGGTTGTTTGCTTCATAGAATCAGTAACTTTATAAAATCAATGGCTTGATAGTATCCAATGACTTAAAATGGGATGGATAAGACCAAGTTAGTTAAAACACACAAAACTGGTTTATAATATTGCTCACTGATCGCAGTGAATATCGCCTATAAGTTGCCACAGTGTAGCAAAAAAGCACTCCTAGCAACACACAAATCGTTAACGTATAGGTAGCTCTATTACGCTATGTAAACAGAGCAATCCTATGATAAAAGCATGTAATCAAGTACTAAAGGGTGTGATTAAACACTTTTTTTAAGCATAAAAAATAATACGCAAAAATTAAGGATGTTATATGGCAGGCCATTCAAAATGGGCAAATATTAAACACCGTAAAGCCCGTCAGGATGCGGTGAAAGGTAAAGTATTTACCAAGATTATTCGTGAAATTGTTTCTGCTGCCAAACAAGGTGACCCTGATCCGAATAAAAACCCACGCCTACGTGCCGTGATTGAAAAAGCATTGTCAGTCAACATGACCCGGGACACAATCAATCGTGCTGTCGATCGCGGTACGGGCGGCGGTGATAACGAAAACATGGAAGAAGTCAATTACGAGGGTTATGGCGTTGGCGGTGTGGCGGTGTTGGTCGCAACCATGACTGACAATCTTAACCGTACCGTCAGCGAAGTGCGCCACGCTTTTACCAAGTATGAGGGTAATCTTGGTACCGCAGGCTCAGTGGCTTATCTGTTTACCAAGCGCGGTGAAATCACTTTTGATGATATAAGCTTAGAAGATGAAGTGATGCTAGCCGCTCTAGATGCAGGCGCGCTTGATATCGAAAATGATGGTGAAAGCTTACTGGTCATTACCGAATGGGAAAATTTTGGTCAAGTCAAAGATGCGCTTAATGCGGCGGGTCTTGTCTCTGACAATGCCGAAGTGACCATGTCACCATCAACTATTGCTGAAATAGACAATATTGATGATGCCGAAAAAGTCATGAAGATGATCGATATGCTGGAGGACATTGACGATGTGCAAGAGGTTTATAGCAATGTGAATTTCTCTGCTGATGTAATGGCTCAGCTCGAGCAGTAATTTTTTTGGTTATCTACACAGAAAAAGACCACACGCTAAAAACGTTTGGTCTTTTTCTGTTTGGAGCGTGAGACAACTACTTACTATCAATTAAGCTTTGCAAACCACACCTTCGAGCGCTAATAAGTATTCTTTCTTATCCAGCCCACCTGTATAGCCACCAAGCTTGCCATCACTCGCAATGACTCGATGACAAGGCACGATAATGCTGAATGGATTTTTACCATTGGCATTCGCAACCGCACGAAATCCTTTGGGATTATCCACATTTCGTGCCAGCGTTGCATAGCTGATAGTTTCACCGTGATTGATGTCTTGCAATGCCCGCCATACTCGTTGCTGAAATGGCGTACCCAAAGACAGATCTAATGCTAGGTCAAACGCTTGACGCTCGCCCTTAAAATACTCGTTCAATTGTTCTATAGCATTGATTAACAGAGCTTGAGCGGGTTCATTTTTGCTTAAGTCATCTTTACTTATGAACGTAAAGCTCTCATCAACAAGTCCATAGTGCTTTTTAAGTTTGGGAATAGATTTCGAGCGGTGCCAAGAGTTACCTGCCAGCAGCCAGTTAGCTTCAACCAGTTTAGGACTGCTGTGCTCATTAACGCTCGCAATTAACGTTAACTGGTGAGATCCAAAAGCTGCTGTGGTGACTATCATAACTTTTTCCTTTTAAATCGTTAGATTTTTAAGACTTACTCATCAACCAAATTAAACTATCGAGGGCTACTCTTTATCATCTGTCTCAAACAATGCGGCGACAAATTGTTTTGGACTAAAGGCGCGTAAATCATCTATCGACTCGCCTACGCCGATATAGCGAATGGGCACGTCTGTGGTTTCAGCAATATTGAAGACCACACCCCCTTTCGCAGTACCATCTAGCTTAGTAATAGTAATACCCGTTAATGGTACCACTTTGTTGAATAACTCTACTTGGTTGATGGCATTTTGACCTGTACCAGCATCAAGGACGATCATACCTTCGTGCGGTGCGCTCGGATCCGCTTTACGCATGACACGTACTACTTTTTCCAGCTCCGCCATGAGATGGGTTTTATTTTGCAAGCGTCCAGCAGTATCTGCTATCAGCACATCGATATTTTTTGCTTTGGCTGATTGCATGGCATCAAAGATGACAGAGGCACTGTCCGAACCATGACCTTGCGCGACGACTGGAATGCTATTGCGCTCGCCCCAAATCTGTAGCTGTTCAGTGGCAGCCGCGCGGAAGGTATCACCCGCCGCTAGCATGACTGATTTGCCTTCACTTTGTAGGCGCTTGGCAAGTTTGCCGATAGTCGTTGTTTTACCCACTCCATTAACGCCAACCACCAAGATAACAAAGGGTTTTTTACTGGTATCAATGACTAATGGGGCAACTTTTGGCGTTAAGATATCGACCAGCTCAGTTTGCAACGCTTTATATAATGAATGCGCATAAATCAGATCGCCACGTGCTGTCTGTTCGGTCAAGCTCTTGATAATACGGTTGGTTGCATTGACACCGATATCAGCGACCAGCAATTGATCTTCAACTTCTTCTAACAGCTCATCATCAATCTCTTTGCCACCGATAAGAATACTGGCCATCCCTTCGGCCAAGTTCTTACGTGACTTACTAAGACCGGTTTTCATACGATTAAACCAGCTGCCTGTTTTCTTATTTTCCTGAGTATCTTTAGTACCTTGAGTCTCTTGCGACTCTGTTACCGGTTTTGCTACTTGTTGAGTTGCTGGCTCTGCTGCTGGCTGATTGTTATTTTTTCTACTAATGCCAGCAGGAGTGACGTTTGGGGTATCGCCTAATTGATCTTGTAACGGCATGGGCGGTATAGCAGACATATCAATAGATTTGGTCGCGGCATCTGTTTCTTTGACAGTCGAAAAACTTTCAAATGTATTATCAACTGCGTTTTGCTCTTGTACTGTACCGACTGACGTGCCCAACGCAATTTGATTGGATTCATCAGCGCTTAAAATATCTTGATTAACGTTATCGCTCGTTTGCTGCTCTGTGACACTTTCATCATTAGGTGCCGAAATCTCATCCTCAGTCTCGTCGATATCAATCTCATCAATAATGGGCACAGATTGCGCTGACAGACTGGGTAAGGTAATATCATCGTCATCTAAGTCGTCAAGATTGCCATCAAGATTGATGACCACACGATTGTTATTATTTGGGTTATTCATAAGCTCGCCCTAAAAGTTATCACGATTCGTTATTCGTTTATTTTAAATAGATCTACACATCGTCATGATCTTACTATCACATGACAGACAATTTTCGGCCTAGTTTAGCATAATTCAAGTGGTGCTCAGACCCTACCAACGTAGACTGTACTCAAAATTTACAAGTTTAAAAGTCACTGCAATTATCTGTGCAATCTTCGCTTAAGATTTGGACACAAAAATCTGACCTTTTGTATGTCAAACTTCGCCTACTCTAACTCTCTTTATTCAATAATTTACAAATTATTTACGACTTAACTTTTATAGGAATTAACCATGTCATCACTATCCAATACTTGTAAAAAATATGGTAAAAAAACAGCCAATATTAGCGCGGCTTTATTACTAACGACGGTTGCCTTATCAGCGGTATCAGGTTGCACGACCACACAAGGATTCAAGCCAACTGCCAGTGTGCTGGTTGGGGCACACAAACCTTTATAAAGCCTTCTATTATAATTGAAGTTGATATATTCATTCATCTACAATTCGTCATTTTATATAAGTAGAACATACCATGCCCTCGTCTTTACCACTATCTACGATCTCGCTACGTATTGCCTGTGCGTTAGCCATGGCGACGACCCTTGCCGCTTGCCAAACCAATACTATTGGCTCTAGTTCATCTGCTACGACTAAAAACCCAGCGGCTCAGAACACCAATGGTCAAAGTAAAACAGGCCAAGACAATAAAGTCAAAGATACTCAACCGTCATCAACACTGGCCATAGATATGTCAGGTCGACATGAATACCAGTTAGAAAATGGTCTAAAAATAGTGGTAAAAGAAGACCATCGCGCGCCTGTCGTTATGACACAGATTTGGTATAAGGTCGGTTCAACAGATGAGCAAGCAGATAAAGGTGGCATCTCTCATTTGCTTGAACATATGATGTTTAAAGGCACTACTGACGTTTCGAGCGACGACTATGAGCGCTTAATTGCTAAATTCGGTGGCGTCAATAATGCCTTTACCAGCTACGATTATACGGGTTATTACGAGCTATTCCCTGCCAACCGCTTTCCTTTGGCGCTAGAGCTAGAAGCGGATCGTATGAAAAACTTAATGTTTGATGAAAAAGAGTTTGTCAAAGAGCATCAGGTTGTGATGGAAGAGCGCCGTCAGCGTACCGATGACAATCCACTTGCCAAAGCTTATGAATCGTTTCGTTTATTGGCCTTACCTGATAGTCCTAAAGGCGAGTCTGTCATCGGCCCAATGGAAGAGATTGAGTCAGTTACGCTTTCAGACTTAAAAGACTGGTACAAAACATGGTATGCACCAAACAATGCTACCTTGGTAATCGTTGGTGATGTAGAGCCAGCAGACGTATTGGCTCAGGTCAAACGTTACTTTGGTGAGTTGACGCCAAGCAAGCTGCCCAAACGCCCTGCCGTCAGTCAAAAAGGGTTCCGTGGTTATCAGCAAGTCGACTCTGAGCAAGCGGTACAAGTGCCCGTATTATTGATGGGTTATAACGTACCGAGCCTTTTGACTGCGGGCGCGAGTAACGAGAAACAGGCTTATGCACTTTCACTCGCTCAAGACGTATTGGATGGTGGACTGTCTGCACGCTTAGAGAGTCGATTGATACGTGAGCAAGGTTTGCTTACTACGGTGGGCACCTCTTATGATTTACTCGATCGTGGCGACGGTCTGTTTTTGATTCAAGCGACACCGCGTGAAGGCGTGAGTTTAGAACAAGCACAACAAGCCATTATCGCTGAAATAGAAAAACTTAAGACCGATCCAATTGCCAAAGATGAAATTAGCCGTGCCAAAACCAATACGGTCACGGGTCTTGTTTATGCGCAAGACAGCATGGAAGGTCAAGCACGTATGATTGGCTCATTACAGTCCATTGGTCTGGATGACAGGCTACTTGCTGAGCTACCAGCCAAACTTGATAGCGTTACAATCGCCGATATACAAGCTGCCAGCAAAAAGTATTTAGTGAAGGATAATTTGACGGTGATGCATGTCGTACCCCCTAAAGACCAAGCCGACAAAGAGAAATAATAGTGAACCGTTATTTATCTGACAAAAAAGCCGACTATATAGTCGAAGCCAAATAATTTCGATACAAGGAAGCCACGCACAGATAGTACAAGTAGTACATTAAGCGTGGGTGACGATGTAGCGGATTTATAAGGATTTGACTATAACGACCTTATTAATAAGAAGAAAACTATGACTCAAAATAGCGATTTATGTCAAATGAGAAAAAAACCTGTAAATAATACTCTGTTTTCAACACCAACAGCCTATCCTATATGTCAAAAGCTATCCTATCTTAGCATCAGTATACTGTTAGGTCTGACGACCTTAACGATGACAGCACAAGCAGACACAACGGGTGCTGAAGAGTCTCGTGGCTCTGCCGCTTCAGTGGATACGAGCGCTCCAATTGTCGCATTATCAAAACTGACTAGCCTTGATGACGTCAAACCTTTAGAAATCACCGTACCAACCATTCAACAATTCAAAACCAAAGCAGGCGTACCCGTACGCTTTGTGCAAACAACCGCATTGCCGATTGTCGATATCGATTTGCGCTTTAATGCTGGTAGCGCCCGTGATAGTAGTATAAGTAAAGACGTTTTTGGCATTGCCAATATGACCGCTACCATGCTCACGCAAGGTTCTAAAAAATTAGATGAAAATGAATTTACGCGGTTAGTCGAAACCTTGGGCGTTGATCTAAATAGCAGCGCTTATAAGGACATGTTTATCGTGTCGCTACGCAGTTTATCTGACGATAAGCACCTATTGCCTGCCGTCGATTTGATGACTCAAATGCTTAGCGAGCCAGCTTTTGATGATCAAATTCTAGCACGCAATAAAGCACGACTATTGGTCGGTTTGCAACAGCAAAAACAAGATCCCAACAGCCTTGCAAGCATCGCCTTTAATCAAGCATTATATGGCGAGCATCCTTACGCCCATCAATCAGTTGGTACTCTTGAGAGTGTATCCAAGATCAACAAGCAACAGCTAGTAGATTTTAAAAATCGCTATTTGGTCGCGGCCAATGCGTCTATTGCGATGACAGGCAATCTGACGTTAAACCAAGCAAAAAAACTGGCTGAGGATATAACCACTCAATTACCCGCAGGTCAGGCTGCAGCGGCCCTACCTGAGCCAAAACCACTTAACCACACAAAGCATATTCACATTCCGTTCCCAAGTACTCAGACAACTATATTGATGGGTCAATTAGGTAGTAAACGCGCTACCAATCCAAAAGATCAGCAGCAGCAAACCAATTTTGCAGTCGGCAATGAAGTGATGGCTGGCGGTGATTTTAACGCACGTCTAATGACTGAGGTTAGGCAAAAACTTGGCTACACCTATGGCATATCAGGTTCTATGAATCCGATGCTGGCGCGAGGTCCCTATCAAATTAGTTTTTCAACCCGTAATGATAAGGCACGCGCTGCTATTGATGCCAGCTTAAATGTCATCAACGATACTTTAGACAAAGGCATTACCAGCAATGAGATGCGTCTAACCACCGACAATCTCAAAAACAGCTTTCCGATGGGTTTTGCCAGTAATGCAGGCATCAATGGCTTATTAGGAATGATGAATTTTTATCAGTTACCAAATGATTATTTGACCGATTATATAAACCGTATCGACCAAGTGCAGCTAGCAGGCGTCAATAAAACCATGCGTGATACGTTAAAGCCAGAGGATTTTTTGATTGTCACCGTTGGGCAGGATGATCCTTGGACAGATAAAAAGGCTAAAAAATAGCAGTGATAGACTCACTTTTTAAAATACCCGTATAAATAGTAAGCGTTATATGAATAAGGGGCGATACCAAGTGGTATCGCCCCTTATTTTTAGCTCGTAATTGTTATTTATCATTGCTGTTTATAAGAGATACAACTAATCATTGATTCAATCAAGAGTAAGCTTCTCAACTACAGACAGTCATTCAATTATAGGCAGTCATTCAATCATAAACTGTCACTGCAACATCATAGACTAGGTTTTTAGGCTTATAAGTTGCCCCGTTGTACGTCAATCGAATGATATGTTTGTCGTAAGAGTCTACTCGATAATCACCGTTGGCAAAGTTGTGCAATGTTGGCACTATTAATAGCGCTTCAATTTGATTATCACTAACGCTAACCGAAATGTTTTGACCCTCTCGCAGATACAAAAAATAATCACAATGGTTATCCGTCATCACTTCTTTGGTACGTTCAATGACCTGATTACCTACCTCTTCTTGTATCAGTTTGGGACAGAGATCAGAGCGCTCAGCAGCCAGTCTGGCATAAGAGTTTCTGATATTTTCTTCAATATTTTCAGCTTTTTTTAGTTTTTTATCAAGAGCGGAAACAGAGTCCTCGTCACTCATTAGAATGTCTTCAGAAGATGGCTTTGGCCTACAAGCACTGATAAATAACAGAGCCAAAAAAACCAAGCTAACCAACGCTATATATGTATTGTTTGACTGTAAAAAACTTTTTTTTGATTTATCAGTTTTTGCTACTGTTGAATACCGCTTTTTCATGGATTCTACTCATAATAAACGCTATTTTATACTTTATAAATTCAATCATATAAAGATGAATGACAAAATCATCCTTATTAGAACACAGATTATCAATGCCAAAGAAAACTGATGAGTTTTATATCTATATTCTAGGGTCTGTTGAACCGTTAATTATAATCTAAAATATAAACATTAGTTTATATTTTTTCTTACGATTATTTAATAACGGCAAGAAGAGCTACTACTAGCATGATTGAAACCCCATTTGCGATAACCATCTGTATCTAAATGAATGGCACCGGTCGCATACAAACCTAGACCAAAATTATGCGATTGACCCTGATATTGCCAGAATTGGCACAAACCATCTTGTAAAGTGCTCCGCTGCCATAAATTGTCTTCATATTCTGGCACCCAAATATCTATGGCACTCCCATTCATATGCTTACTACTCGCAGCGCCGCCTGCACAGTCGTTGAGGCCAGGACTGCGATACACGGAGCGTATCTCACTGCTTGCTGGCAGAACGCCTTGTTGCTTCAAGTCGTTGTATAAGCGTAATGTCGGCACAACATTTGGCCATAGTTCCTGCGGTGGTAGCTGGTAAGGCTCATAGCCGCATTCATTCCAACTGCGGGCAGTAGTGAGTAGCTGAGACAACGGCGGTACATTTTGTGCGCCAATTCTTGATGCCAAATAACGCTGATACTCTCCTACTTGTTTAGCACGGTAGCTATTGCTATTTAGCCACGCGTTGAAATCCATATTATTAGAGTCATTATTCGTGCTGTTATAAGTATTATTGGCTGTGTTATATCGGTTATTACTATCAGTCGTTTTATAAATAGGAGCACGTCGAGTGATACTTACCTGTTTATTTTCTTTGATAGATACGCTGGCATCGAGTGGATAATCGCGCTGTTTTTGGGCAATTAGTCCTTGCATACTATCGGCATTTGTATCGTTCAATATCGTCGCACCAGCCCGATAACTCGAGGTATTGGTAGAAGGCGCAATATAAGCATTGCTACTATCCTGACGTACTTGGACACGGCGCTCACTATTATCACTGATAATAGCGGCATGAACTGAGATACTGCTGGTATATACAAGCAGTGCAATAATAGGCTTGTGGATTTGCCTGTAGCTATGGTTTTTTGTATTCATCATTGCAAGAAACTACCACTAAAAAGGTTTTATCGATACTATCAAATTTTTGATAGGCAGGCTAAACTATCGCCTCTAATTTTAGTCATGATATTCGTAATTAACACTTATCCTCACAATTTTTATAATTACGTGAGTTTATTACTTACATGTTACTTTGTCAGCACAATTCCATTAGAATAGCCGTAGCAAAATCACGTCTAGAACTATATTTTTAGATAAAACCTCACTTTTACATCAATTGCCAGCCACATTTGCTTATGTCTTTTAACCCGCAGTATCGTTTCTCACGCCAAAGCCACCATTTGGGTCAAGACCATGCACCGACGCTGTGGCAACGTATCCATATAGATCCATGGTTGACCCTTCTTTTACTAACAGTTTGCTGTATTGGATTGACTATTTTATATAGTGCTGCCGGCCAAGATGTGAATATGGTCTTACGCCAAATGGTCAGCTATGGTGTGGCCTTCGCAGTTATGTTCGCTATGGCGCAGATACCGCCTAATATCTATCGCACCTTTACGCCTATATTTTATGTACTAGGATTAATCTTATTGCTGTTGGTTGATATCATCGGTGAAGTACGTATGGGTGCTCAGCGCTGGATTAATTTGCCAGGATTTGGCAGCGTGCAGCCTTCAGAGTTTATGAAACTCGGTATGCCAATGATGTGCGCGTGGTTTTTATCAAAGCGTGATTTGCCGCCCTCATTATCCAGTATCGCCATAACCTTGGCCTTAATCGTTGTTCCTGTGTTATTGATTGCTAAAGAACCGGATCTTGGTACATCGCTGCTGGTAGCAGCCAGTGGCATTTTTGTGCTTTTTTTAGCAGGTTTATCTTGGCGATTAATTTCAGCGGCCGTAATTTTAGCAATACCTTTGATCGCCATTGCTTGGAATTTTCTGTTGCATGATTACCAGCGTATGCGTGTACTAACACTACTCAATCCAGAAGCGGATGTACAGGGTGCTGGGTGGAATATAATTCAGTCAAAGATAGCAATTGGTGCTGGTGGTCTCACTGGAAAAGGCTATTTAGATGGCACACAATCACATCTACATTTCCTACCAGAAGGCCACACTGACTTTATTATCGCTGCTTTTTCAGAAGAGTTTGGTCTGCTAGGCGTGATTTTATTGATATTTATTTATTCCTGTTTACTGATGCGCGCCTTGTATATTGCTTTTACTCATCCTGATGTCTATAGCAGATTGTTAGCAGGTGCTATTGCGATGTCATTCTTTGTTTATGTATTCGTCAATGTTGGGATGGTGGGTGGTATTTTGCCTGTCGTTGGGGTTCCTTTACCTTTTATCAGCTATGGTGGTACTGCGGTCGTCACCTTAATGGCTGGATTTGGCCTGCTTATGTCCATTCATACCCATAAAGGTAGATAGCTGTTAAAATAAAATTAAATTTTAAATCAATGCCTTACTCTATTATTGACAACATTCTAATGTTTAAAATACGCTAATAGATGTATTTTTTTTGCTTAGGCTATTTTCCTGATATAGTTAATTCTAAATAAAATAATGCCAAATTAAAGTCAAATATTATCACGCGCGACTGGTATCAATTTTCTTTGCTTGCTGTGCCGTTGCTGCTAGAGGCGACAAAAAACCTATCCCCGTATTACTGAGTTTGTCTTATAGTGGATCGAATATAGCTAATATTTTTCTATAATCAGAAGTATCTACAACTCTCTATCTACTCAATTATTATTACGAATAATTACTCATATATCGCTTGTTTTTAAAGAAGATCGGTAGCTATATCATTAGAACTAAGTCGCTGTTATTTAGTTCTGAAAACTTTTAATCCTTGTTTTTTACAAATAATTGCGTTAACCTCGTTTGAATGTAGTTTGATACATAACCCCTACATAGCTGCTAAATAACTTTGCATTTAATTATATTTTGGTTATAGCCCTTACGTATAGTTAGCAGCTTACAGATTCCGAGATTTCAAATACACTACTTAATTAACGGTTTAACAACAAAGAAACACGTAACACTCTTTAAAACCTTTATTAATTTAGCAATGAATGAAATTTTGTAAATACGATATATAGTTGAATCAGTACTCAGTTTTTAACTTTAGATAATGTGCTTTACGAATATTATTAACTATCATTTAAGCGTTTCATAAGTACTGTCGGTCATATTACCGTTACCCGCTTATGATTATGAAATGAAAAATTACCATATATTAAAATCTATAAAAGTTTCGGTTTTACATCAATTGTTATATGAACGGCAGATTGATGGTGAGACTTTAGAGTTTTTGACGCAGTTAGATTGGTCTAATGCGATCACACTCAATCTAGAATTATTAGAATTAGATTTTAATGTATAAGTTATAGAGGTATCTATGAACAAGCGTTTATCTGGTCTACTTACTATGTCAGCAGTATTTTTTGCTGGCTCTGCAATCGCTACTAATGTAAATGCTGTAGAAGCAAAAACCTCTCTTGCGATGATCTCACAAGATAACACCTCCCATATCGATCGTGTACTCAGCGAGCTCAGCCGTCAGCATGATGGTGCATCAAGTTTAGTTAAATCAGCACGTCAACCTACTTCATTAGCGCTTAGTAGCTCATTGTTAGCCAGTGACACGGCGCAAGTAACCGATGACGAAGATGTATTAGAGCGTCTGACAGCAGTAGCTTCTAATTCAGTAAGCAAGTTTAAGCAAACAGGACTGGCCTCTTGGTACGGTCGCAAGTTTCACGGTCGTAAAACTGCCAGTGGTGAGACATTCGATATGAATGCTTTGACTGCAGCGCATCGCTCGTTACCATTAAACTGTTATGTTAAAGTGACCAACAAAACTAATGGTAAAAGCGTTGTAGTAAAAGTTAATGATCGTGGTCCATTCCATGGTAACCGCGTTATGGATTTATCTTATGGTGCTGCCAAACGCCTAGGCATTACCAGTAAAGGTGTTGGTAACGTTTCTATCGAGCGTGTTTCAGGCCCATAGTTTTAAACCAGTCATTAGCTAATTTAATCAGAGCTTAGTTTAGTCAGATCAAATAAAAAAAGCGCCTAACTCTTTCCATAGTTAAGCGCTTTTTTTATGACTTAATTTTATCGATTTTATTAAAGTATCGTTAGTGAAAAATAATATCAATACATTACGCACTGCTGATATCAATTTTTTTTGCTTGCTGTGCCTTCGCAGACAGAGGCAGCAAAAAATTGACATCAGCAGTACTCTATCGTTTTTTAGGGCGTTTTGACTATAGTAAGTCTCTTTACTACGCCAAAAGTTAACATTGTAAATATAATTTTCTATAACTCAAATGCACTTTCAATCGCATCATCAAGACGCTCAACGGCAATCACATTGATGCCTTTAAACTGAGGAGAATCCTTAGCGGGTGCATTGGCCTTTGGGATAATGGCATGTTTAAATCCATGTTTCATGGCTTCTTTTAGACGTTCCTGCCCATTAGGGACAGGGCGAATCTCACCAGATAGCCCTACTTCACCGAACACGGCCAATGAAGATGGCAATGCTTTTTCTTTAATACTGGAGGCGCATGCCAATAGCACTGCTAAGTCAGAGCCTGTCTCTATAACTTTGACCCCGCCAACTACGTTGACATAGACATCCTGACCACTAGTATGAATACCACCATGGCGATGCATTACTGCCAGTAGCATGGATAAGCGTTGAAAATCCAGTCCTAGCGCCATCCGCCTCGGTTGTCCTTGGGAATCATCAACCAACGCTTGTACTTCGACCAATAACGGTCTTGTACCTTCGCGGCTAACCATAACAACGGATCCAGCAACAGGTTTGTCATAACGGCTCAAAAATATAGCCGACGGATTGGCGACTTCTTTGAGCCCCATATCCGTCATACCAAAAATTCCTAACTCGTTAACCGCACCAAAACGGTTTTTGACCGCACGAATCATCCTAAAACGCGAGTCAGATTGACCTTCAAAGTACAACACCGTATCAACCATATGTTCAAGTACGCGAGGCCCCGCCAGTGTACCTTCTTTGGTGACATGACCCACTAAAAATAGCGCAGTCCCCGTTTGCTTAGCATAGCGGGTCAAAATTGCAGCTGACTCTCTAATTTGGCTGACCCCACCTGGTGCCGAATTAATTGCGTCGGTATAAATAGTTTGAATAGAGTCAATAATAGCAATGGCGGGCTGCTCTTGAGTCAAGGCCGCACAAATAGTCTCAACATTGGTTTCGGCCAGCACTCGCAGCCTATCAGCGGGCAAATCCAAGCGTTTAGCACGCATGGCCACCTGTGCGAGCGACTCTTCGCCAGTCACATATAACGCGCTACCTGCCAGTGAATCCGCACGTGCCATATTAGTCGCTGTCTGCAATAATATGGTTGATTTACCAATACCAGGATCACCGCCTATCAGCACGACAGAACCGGCGACCAATCCACCACCCAATACGCGATCAAACTCACTTATTCCCGTTGGCAAGCGAGCATCCAACGTTACGCTAACCGCGTTTAGAGGCATGACCGCACTATGAGTACCAGAATAATTACCAGCGGGCGCACCATTACTACGAGGTGTGGCTCGACTGGCATTGGGTTTGCTCGTACTCTTATTATGATGCGGCATACTGACGTTTGGCGCTTCAACTAAGCTGTTCCACTCTCCGCAATCTGTACACTGCCCTGCCCATTTACCAAAATGCGCCCCGCAATGTTGACAGACATAACTGCTTTTATTTTTTGCCATAACATACAGCCTTATTCAGATGATTAATCGAGAATAATGAATAGAGTATTGTGATGCTTTGATAAGCGTTAATTTGAAAATTATTTTAAGACAAACCTGCTGTCAATGTAACAGGCAGTGTTTTATAGGAGAGGTAAAACTAAATGTCAGTAAGGAAAGTCTAGATACAAGAAAGCGAACGATAGCTGGCTCAGGGATTTGCAAAAATCTGATGCCAGCATCCCGCGTAAATATAAGCGTAAAAAAAATATTGAAGTGCTGATTTATACTTGAAAGTCTTTACCTAGATAAACGGACTTAACCAATTCATTTTCTAAGACTTCGGATGCAGTACCTTCAGCAATGATAGCACCTTCTGACACAATATAAGCTTTTTCGCAAATGGCCAACGTGTCACGGACGTTGTGATCCGTAATTAACACACCAATACCACGGTTTTTTAACGACAAAATAACGTCTTTAATATCGCCAACAGAGATCGGGTCAACTCCTGCAAAAGGCTCATCTAATAGAATGAACTTGGGATCGGCTGCCAAAGCGCGTGCAATCTCACAACGACGACGCTCACCACCTGACACACTCATACCCAATGATTTTCTGACATGTTCTAAATGGAACTCACCGATTAACTTTTCAAGCTCTTGTTTTTGCTCGCTTGCACTCAATTCTTTACGCGTTTGCAAAATAGCCAAAATATTGTCTTCGATAGACAATTTGCGAAAAATAGACGCTTCTTGCGGCAAGTAGCCAATACCCGCACGAGCGCGCTCATGCATCGCATATTTAGACAAGTCCATTTTTCCTAAGGTCACACGCCCCTTATCCATATTAACCAGCCCTACTACCATATAAAAGCTGGTCGTTTTACCGGCACCATTTGGGCCTAACAATCCAACAACTTGACCTTGCTCAACAGAAAAAGAGACGTCTTTAACGACCCAGCGCTTACCGTAGCGTTTGCCTAGGTTTTGCATCGTTAAGCGTGCGACGGGTGCTGTGTTATTGCTTGCTGCTAAAGACTCTATATTTTTATTAACACTCATAACTTACTCTTACTGTTGCGTCATTCAAGGACCGATACATTAATAAGGACTTATTTTCATATTGATGAGTTAACTGTCAATATTTTTAGCGTATGCCACTTTGGCTACCGCTATTACTCGGCGGAAATACCAATTCTACTCGCTGATTGCCACCAGCAGTCGCTTCAACATCACCTGCTTTTAGGCTATAGCGAATGACATTACCTGCAAAACTGGCACCATTTTGAACCAGCTTGGCATTACCTGTTAAAGTAATAATACCTGTGACCGCATTATAATCAATTTTGTTAGCTTGACCTTTTGCTACACCTTTTTCTTGCGTGACAATCTGCTGCATGGTCGCTGGGCGTCCAGTCGCTACCGCTGAATTAATACTACGCTGCTGTGACAAATTGACCGTGATATTATCAGCCGTCATCTTAAACGTGCCCTGAGTAATAATGACACCGCCTGAGTAACTGGTAACGCCTGTACGCTCGCTATAAGTCGCTTTATCAGCCAACAGTTTGATTTCCTGATTGGCATCTGATGGAAGCGCATGACTATAAATGGGTAGCGCTAACAACATAACCATCGGTAATTTGTGCCATTGACGTAAGCTATTCGAGGTTAGGTTAAAGCGTATCAATGATGAGCGCAAAGTAGGCAAAAATGTAGATGTCATAAAATTACTCGTTTTATAATGGGTAGTAGGATTTGCAAACTTCGTGCTAGCCACTGTTTTTAGAGGCTAAAATATAGTGGCTGAAAACAATTATAATCAGAACAACGCTTTATCTTTGCGATCAGCGGGTGTAAAACCGACAGCAACTTGTCCAAACTCATACTCACCTGTCTCAAGATTGGCTTTCATACTAGAGGCCTCAAACCGATTCAGCCCTTGTTCAATCTTAACAGGTGCATCACTATATACTTGCCCTGATTTAGTATTGCCCTTAAGAGCACTACCAGTCACCTTGATTGGCTCAATATCAGACTTGTCTTTATTGCCTTCACTGACCAATGAAAAACCACCTGACAAGCTGAGATCTCCTGTCTCCTGACTAATAGCAGCACTACCCGCTTCAATATGGTAGCGCTGTTCTGTTGACGGCTCCCAATTCATTTTGATTCCCAACATCTCATCTTTATTGGTTTCAGGATTATGCGTTAAAGATTCAGCAGTCAGCTCATATTCAGTTTCACCTTTATCGTTAGTCTGCACAGCCTTTATTTCTGTTGCTTCATAATCAACGTCAGTCGCTTCCATACTCACTGGCGGTGATACTTCTCCTTGCTGCTGAAAGAACCAGCCTGCAACACCAGCGATAATCAATGCAAGGACTATTAAAACACGAGTATTCACGACAAGTTATCCTGATTTTTGGCTTCATCAAGCGTGTAATGCGCGATAAAGTCTTGATAATGTCCATGACCTTTTAAAATGAGGTCACATATTTCGCGTACAGCGCCAGTACCGCCAGCACGCGTCGTTACCATATCACTGCGGTTGATGACCTCCGCATGTGCATTAGGCACTGTTGCCGCAAAACCTACCGTTTGCATCGCTTTAATATCTGGCAAATCATCACCCATATAAGCGCAATCAGCCGCCGTAATATTAAGGGCTGGATCAAGAATAGATAACAACTCATTTAGGGCAATTAATTTGTCATCACGGCCTTGTACAACATAATTGACACCCATTTCTGTGGCGCGTTTATCAACCATGGCGCTGCTACGACCGGTAATAATTGCTGTCAAAATACCATAACGCGCTAAAGATTTGACACCAACGCCGTCATGAACTGAAAATGCTTTGGTCTCGATACCATTGGCATCATAAATAATTTGACCATTTGATAAAATGCCATCGACGTCCATGACTAGCAGCTTTACTTGTCCCGCTTTTTTAATTAAATCTTGCATCACTTATCTCTTATTAATTAATAGCTATGTTTAATGTGACGTTTACTTTACACCCGCTTGTAGCAAATCATGTACGGTAATAACGGCTTCTAAACGACCTTCGTCATCAATAATTAACAATTGACTGATACCATTTTCGTTCATCACACTAAGGGCATCTGAGGCACGCATGGTCTTATTAACATGGCGCGGATTGCTAACCATCATTTCACGCATTGGCGTTTGTAGATCAATGCCTTTTTCCAAACTACGGCGTAGATCACCATCCGTGAACACGCCGACGACTTTGTCACTATCATCGGTCACCACTGTCATACCTAAGCGCCCAGCAGACATGGTGAATAGTGCTTCTTGTAAAGGCGCGTGCTGATGAATCAGCGGTAAATATTCAGACTTGTTGTGCATCAAATCCTCAACTCGAGTGAGCAGCTGACGACCTAGCGCGCCTGCTGGATGCGATAAAGCAAAATCTTCTGAAGTAAAGTTGCGTGCATGCACCAATGCGACGGCCAGTGCATCTCCAAGCGCTAAAGTCGCCGTGGTACTTGAAGTAGGAGCAAGGTTAAGTGGGCAAGCTTCTTGCGATTTGCCAAGCGTCAATATAATGTCAGCGGCATGTGGTAGCATGCCACGCTTATCACGGCTGATACTAATCAGCGGTATATTTAAACGCTTGACCACAGGCAGCAGCATTTTAATCTCATCCGACTCACCAGAATTAGAGATGGCAAGCAATACATCGCCCTTCACCAACATCCCCAAATCGCCGTGCCCTGCTTCACCAGGATGCATAAAAAAGGCTGGCGTACCAGTAGAGGCAAAAGTCGCTGCTATCTTACGCCCAATCAATCCTGACTTACCCATGCCAGTGACAACCACTCGGCCCTTACATGCCAAAATAACATCACAAGCTTGCGCAAACCTATCGTCTATCTGCTCTATCAATAGCGATAACGCAAGAATTTCTGTATTAATTGCTTCGATCGCATTACTTGTAAATTTCTCATGGGTCAAATTGACTTGGGTATTACTCATGAATCCACTCTATTATTTTAATAAATCAATATAGTATTTTACTATACTATGACTCATATTAATAATACTCTCACAATAATAATAGTCTCATAATAATAATCTATATAAACCATAGCTGCTGATCCAGTGCTTACTGTTAGATCATTAAGCCATGCGGAACATTCGACTATCACAGTCGTAGAGGCTATGCTAAATGTTCAATACGCCCTATTATGTATACGTTTATTTAGACAAAAAAAACCCACTATAATAGCAGGTTTTGATCGAATCAATCATGTCTCAATGATGCACTTTCAATTATATATTTAAGCGTTTACTCATTGTTATCGTTAGATCCATCATTTGATTTGTTTTCAAAGCCTGTGCCATCTGCTGGCGCTTCAAACCCACGATCTTGACCAAAACCACCGCGCTCAAAACCGCGTTCCTGACTTTGACCAAAGCTGCCACGCTCAAAACCGCGTTCCTGACCTTGGCTAAAGCCGCCACGATTAAAACCACTACGGTTAGAGGCAAAACCACGTTCTTCAAAACCGCCGCCAGCGTTGGCTGGATTGCTGCCACGCTCAAAACCGCTACCCTGATAACCAGTGGGCGCTGTGCTTGGCGTTTGGGTAGTCGCTCCTGTTGTCGTACTAGTACGCGGGTTACGTGCTGGGACTACCGTTGAAATGGCATGCTTGTATACCATTTGACTGACTGTATTTTTAAGCAATACAACATACTGATCAAACGACTCAATCTGACCTTGCAGTTTGATACCGTTGACCAAAAAAATAGAAACGGGAATACGATCTTTGCGCAGCGAGTTCAAGAACGGATCTTGTAAAGTTTGTCCTTTTGACATGAAATCTCTCCTAAATTCTATATAGTTATATTTTAAGTGCCAATTATTTTAAGTGTTGCTTTAATTATAATGGCTAAAAGTAGATACAATAATAAGCTTTCTTTTTAAAACGTATCCAAATACATACTTATTGTTCTTAACTGATTATACTTTACTGTGAATTCATTATTATTGTAAATCATTAAGTAACCACTTGTTTCAATAGTATTTTTATAAACAAAAGTCAATAGAATGACTAAGAAACAGCAATAATAATGAGAGGTATATTATTCTAATAATTACAAATTATAACAGCTATCTACATTATACTTTGAAACTAATTGTCATTGCTTTCTTATATACTTATAAAGCTTTTCGCTAACTGTATTGTTAATAAATTTAGCTTTTTATGTAACTTGTTTTTAACGTATTCTTAAATATCGAATATTTATGACAATCATTGTCGATTGCTATGACCAAATATCTAACAAGCCACCGCTTTTATAGTAAATAATTTCTTGCCTGCGCCATCGTATCACATGTTTTTATTTTTATATCATTATTGACAGGATACTCGTTATCAATCAATAAACCAGATGTTATTGACGCCTCGCTTGAAGCAGAAGGCAGTTGCACTATTTTTCGCAACCAAGTGTACTGACGCTTTGCTAATTGCCTTGTCGCATATAATGCCTTATTTCGCATTTGCTGACAAGCAAGTGCCTCGTTTTGGCTATCAGCCATACCTGATTGTACTTGCGGCGAAAGCGTATCATTTCGTTCTGAATTTTTATGAGCGGTGTCTTCAAGTACTTCAAAAGCATTATAAAATTGTGCTTTATCGAGATGTGGTTTTTCAAATATAGGGCGTTTGATCTGTACCAAATATTCTAATACTTGCCGATAGCCAACGCAACGCATAGAAGGTAAGTTAGGTGTCAGCGGATAGCGCTCAAGCAAACTGATTACCTCGGCCACCAAACCTTCAGACCACATGATATCTAAACGCTGCTCTATACGCTCGTGCAGCCATGGACGATCAGGCATGACCGCTAATACATGCCATTGCTGATTTGGATTGTGGGCTAAAGCTTGTTTGGGTTGACGCTGCCAATCGCTGATTGGAATGTCTGTTTGTAGATAAACTTCAACTGCACGAGTAATGCGCTGGGTATCAGTGGCATTAAGACGCTGATGACTAATCGAATCCACTTTGCCAAGATAATCATACAATGCCCCAATACCTTCATCTTGTCGCCATTGCTCTACGCGCGCGCGAACAGTGTCGTCACTATCAGGCACCGGAGACAAGCCATCAAGTAACGCCATGTAATACATCATGGTGCCACCCACAAGCAACGGTATTTTGCCATTTTTATGGCAGCAATCAATCAGGCGCGCAACATCATTGACGAACTCAGCGACACTATAGCTTTGCATGGGATCAACGATGTCAACTAAATGATGGGGATAACGCACAAGCTCAGAAGCCGTCGGCTTAGCCGTGCCGACATTCATATCGCGATATATCAGCGCTGAATCTACTGATATTAGCTCATAACGTCCTGTATCGTATAACTCATACGCGAGCGCCGTTTTGCCACTGGCTGTTGGCGCCATCAAGCACACCACACTATTATCCGCCAGATGATCAGTTACGGTATCAGACGAATTTTTCATGAAATTGCCTTTTATAGTATTTATATGGTGAGTCATTAGAGCCTAGCACATAGACTGGCTTAAGCGCGGTTAGTGTGCAGATGAGAGCATCAAGGTGACCAGTCGATTGCTGTCTACGACTTTCATGGCATTTTTGATCAGTAATTCCTCGATATTTGCTATAAATGTCGCCGAATCTTGCACTGACATTTGAGCGATTACGCTGGCAAGTTTCTGATTAATATTACTAGCATTATTAACATTGTTGAGCATTTTATCTTTGTTAATTATCTCGTTGCCAAATGTCTGGTCGTTAAGTGTATGTGATTCAAATAACAAGCTGACCTTTAACCACCAATCATCTGCACTAACAAGTAAACACTGTCCTTGATGATAAAAAAGTAACCAAGGCAACGCTTTATCCTCACGATACTGCATAACAGAAGACTCAAATATTGATTCATCTAAGCGAGCAATGATATCTAAACAGTACGGTAAAATTTTTATTGATGTCGATACAGGCGCATTATTCAAAGGCCTAATGGTATCTGTTGAAGAAAAACTCAGCGTGTTAATCTCTTGATCTGATTGCCTATCAAAATGGAATTCTGCTTCATTTTCGAATGACTGCGCAGCTGCTGACAGCTGATAAGATTGTTTAGTTGACTGCACTTGCCTGCTCTGTGTGAAATCATGGGCAGAAGATGTCTGAGGCAATGTTGTATCGAGGGATTCGCTTATAGAAATAGGACGGTTTGGTATTTTTGTATTTTGCTCGCCAGCAATTTCCGTTGTATTAACCGTTTTTAGCTTTGCACGAAGCGCATGGCTTAGATGTGCCATGATATTATTTAATGGACTGATTTTAATACGCTGTTTGGACGGGTGTACATTGATATTAAGCCACTGCGTTGGCAAATCAAAATAGAGTGCATAACCGATGCCCGTAAGCTGCGTACCTTGAGCCAGCTGGCGAAGCTGATTGCTGATTAACGCCTCTTTGACCAGCCGTCCATTCACATAAATCAGCTTTGGCAATAGCTCTTTTTGATTATGCGTAGGCCATAACCAACCACTAATACCTGCATGACTGTTAGCCTTTTTGTTATCGCCATATTCGATTGACTGCTGTATTAAGCTAGATAAATTCACCGCTACATCAACTGCATTCTTCGTCAACGAGGTACCAATAGCTTGCTCAAGACGCGATAAAGGCAGACGGTTGTTATTACTGTTGTCAATGTCACTTGCAAATAATGATAACCGTTTTTTATTGTCGTGAAAAAGCGTCAGCGTAATGTCTGCTCGTGCTAATGCTACCTCACGAATGATCGTCTCAGCATGGCCAAACTCGGTTGCAATAGATTTTAAATTGCCGCGACGGGCTGGCACGTTAAAGTATAAATCTCTTACTGTAATCGTCGTACCACGATTATGCACAACAGGTAGCAGATTCGGTATATCATCCAATACACCAGCAACTTGTAATTGGCGACCGATACCACTGTAGTCATGGCTACTGGTCAGTGTCAGACGAGAAACAGCAGCCGTAGCTGCCAGTGCTTCACCGCGAAAACCCAACGTCATAATACCGTGCAGATTGGCCACATCAGCGACTTTACTGGTCGCATGACGGGTAATTGCCATCACCATATCATCAGGGTGGATACCGATACCGTTGTCGATCACTTCAATCATGCCCATACCACCTTGAGTGATATGCACCTCAATATTAGTCGCACCCGCATCGATAGCATTCTCAAGCAATTCTTTGACCACAGAAGCTGGACGTGTGACAACCTCGCCAGCTGCTAATTGATTGATCAGCAGCGGCGATAGTTTTTTGATGCGTATATCAGAGTGGTTATTGGACATGGATAAATATCATGAATCTTTAGTGTTGTTTGCAGTGTGTTTGATAAAAACTAAATGTGAAGTGCAGACAAATCTAACCCTTGCGCTTGTCCTACACTGGATAATTGCAACTCAATTTGACGCGCTGCTTTATCATTATTGCCGTTGTCAATTTGAGTCATATCAATAAACAGGGACGGCGGTGGTAAATAGCTGTCAGCACGACTGGCCCATTCGATAATAACCAGCGCATTTGGCTCATCCAAATACTCATCAAAGCCGATAAAAGACAGTTCTTCTGGATCTTGCAAGCGATACAAATCAGCATGATAGACAGGCTTAGTTGACCCATTTTCTTGTTGAATACTATAAGGTTCAACCAAGGTATAAGTCGGACTTTTCACTGCGCCTTTGTGACCCAGCGCCTGCAACCAATAGCGAGTCAACGTGGTTTTGCCAGCACCCAAATCCCCTGATAGCCAGACACTACCAACGATTGGCAAAGCAGCCAATTGCGTGGCTAAAGCTTGCGTATCTGCTTCGGAATGTAGTATCAACATTTTCGCGTTTTTATTATCTTTTATACTATTGTCATTAGACATCGGGCTTAATCTGCCTTTACTTGCATCGTTACCGATGGATTCACGAAATTTTCACCGCGAATCAGCTTGGCATACAGCTCCGAATCGTCCCACTCAGCGCGAACTTGCTCGCTGAATTCAAACGCGTCTAAAACAAGTTTACCCATTTGCTCATTAGCAACATCATCAGCAAAACACTGCGCATAACCCGTTGCCGTTTCATGCGCAATTACTGAGTAAACACTAACGTCTGTCTCACCGTTTTGCATTTGAGTTTGCTTCAAAATCTCTTGCGCCCAAAAGAATATCACTCGCGAAAACTGCTCTGCTGATGGTGACACTGGCAAACTTATCCAGCGCGCACTGAACTTTTTACAAGCGGCAATATATTCAGGATCGTCTTTACTCCAAAAACAAATAGCATGATCAAAACTATCAATAATGTCTTTAATCGAAGACTTTAACAGACCAAAATCATAAACCATCTGTCCGTGGTCTAAGCGCTTAGCCTCAAGAATCAATTCGATCTGATAGCTGTGGCCATGGATAGAGTGTTTGCAGCGCTCAGAGCTACAGTTACGAACGATGTGAGCATTTTCAAATTTAAATAATTTACGGATACGCATAATAATTCATCAACCAAAACAGTAAGCATCTTTGTGCTAAATAAGAGTTTGCCGCGTCTACTCATCGGCTTGTTGATCATTATAGCAAATTGCCGTGTATCCGTAAGTAAGGACTTATGAATACTCATATTTATTGAACGAATCAACTAAGGCTATTTTCAAAGGCGGTTTTCAGAGACAGTTTCTAGACGCGATGTTGGCTAAAAAACCTAAACGAGATATAGTCAGGTCAATATAAAGAAGAGACAACGGGGCTGAGATAAGTTGTTTGTCGCTTCTGTCTGCCCAGGCAAGCAGGCAAGCAGGCAAGCAGGCAAGCAGGCAAGCAGGCAAGAAAAATTTATCCCAGTCACGCAATATAGTGTTATGTATCCATTTTATTCAGTATCGACTATAGATTAAATATCAATATGAAGATTGTCTATAAAGTAGTAGATAAATAAATTTTAGCAAAAAAAATTTATCTGCATCGTAGGTAAATTGTGCCAGCGCTATCTATTGTGCGGTCTTAAGCCTATACTCAATTCAATACGCAGTGTCTGCATTAACTGTATCAATATACCGTCTTTAAGTCATTTCAATCTAACTTAAAAAACGGCAGTATATGTTACCTCAAGAGGAAAAAATAATGAGCAAAGGTCAAGATAGTAAGAAGAACGTTAAGAAGAAACCACTTTTAACCGCAAAAGAGAAAAAAGCTGCCAAACAAGCAAAAAAAGATGACAATGGCAGTATCTTAGGCAAACACTAAGGTCTGTTGAAGACTCAAAGATTAAGTGCGTTACTATCTTAATTGAATATACGCTAATTGAATCTATGCCAATCGACCTCACGGTTTGATTGGCATTTTCATATCATATAATCACGTACTACGCGGCGCAAACATAATAATCGCCATTCCGAGTAGTGCCACCGCAGAACCTAACATGTCCCACGTGGTTGGCCGAATACCATTTACCGTCCATAGCCAAATAATTGCCATAACGACGTATACCCCACCATAAGCGGCATAGACTCTACCTACAGCCGTTGGATGTAGCGTTAGCAGCCATACGAATACTGCCAAACTAATTATACTGGGAATAAGCAGCCAAATTGACTTACCTTCTCGCAGCCATAGATATGGCAAATAACAACCGATAATTTCTGCTAGTGCAGTAAGGGCAAAAAGCCCAACTGTCTTTAATTCAGTCAACGCGCATCACTCCTCGATCGTAATAAATCCAGTCAAATATTGCACGGCATTGCCAGAAATAAGTACTCTATCATCTACAACCGCACAGTCTAGAACTCCGCCTCGACTTGACGCTTGATAAGCAACCAATTCATTTTTAGCTAAACGCTCCGCCCATAAAGGCGCAAGACCAGTATGCACCGAACCAGTTACTAGATCTTCCCCGCCACCATTATTTGACCAAAAATAGCGTGATATAAAATCATACTGATGATAAATATCCGACTCAGCCTGACAAGTCACCACCACATTTAATGGTAACAGCTCTTTTAATTTCTCATTATCACGACTGACATTGAATACATCAGACTCAGAGTCATAAACGACGAAATAGGCTTTTTCGTTGCGGTAAACTTCAATAGGTACAATAGAGAGACCCGCTAATAAACTGTCCGGAATATCATCAACTTTTTTAGGCTTTGTGTTTGGAAAATCCATTTGAATTTTGCCAAAGTCAGTTTTTATGACAGTAAAAGTTCCAACAGCTTTGGCCGAAAATTTGATCGATGTTAACGTAGGATTTTTCTTGAATAAAACAAACGCTGAGGCCAATGTACCATGCCCGCAAAAAGCAACCTCAGTGAAAGGTGTAAACCATCGTATGTGATAAATACCTTTGTCATCTGAGACGATAAATGCCGTCTCAGATAAATTATTCTCGAAAGCAATTGATTGCATCAAATCGTTAGCCAGCCAATCATCGGTAATGATGACTGCAGCGGAGTTACCTTTAAACAAAGTATCAGTGAAGGCGTCAACAACGTTTATCTCTAATTGCATGTGATGTTCTCTTTTTAATTGTTCTTTTGTTTCTATTGACAGTGCCTTTAAGGTCATTGTCATTTAAAATCAAATAACTTAGCGCTTACTCTCGTTAATGAGCTTTGTCATTTTACTAAATTCGTTGAAACTCACTGAGAAATTCTTTTAGTGCTTCGCCTGCATTATCTATCTCTGAAGAAATCATACTTATTCCCCACTGTTCAAGTATTTTTTCCTGAATAGGGTTCGGTTTAGAAGAGAAAATATATGATTTTGGCTGCCCATCTCCCTTTGGATTATCTTTCCATAGTTTAGATAGTTTATAAAATAAAAACCTCAAATTTATATCGTTCAAACTATACCCTATGAACAAAACCGATTTTCCCAGTATATCCGCTCGTAGTTTTATGTCTAATGGCGACTCGAACTCTAAACGCTCAAAGTAGCTTGTTTCACCTAATACTATTGATTCATCATCATCGAAATCACCATGGAATTTAATCACCTGCGTGCTACCATTTCTTATTTTTGTCATATCTGAAACAGAGGATATTTTGGTGTATGGCATACTATGATGGTCTAAAGCATATTCTATCCATCTATCGTAGTTTGTTGTGTAGATAATAGGAAATTTAGCTTTTGCAATATATTCATGGATTTTTGATTTAGATATATCGATATGATCCGCATGCCATTTCCTGTCCATCCAGCTTCTCAACTGACCAATATTACCCTTCTGGAGTATATAATACTCAGCTAAAGATAGACTTTCTCCAAAGGTCTGATATATCTCAGGATCGTAACCTAAATCTTCCGAAATTTTATCTATCAATGACTTCCATGAAGGTAAGCCAAGATTCATAGAGACTCCTGCGCCAACAAAAAGTATTACATTTCCTTGTCTAAATGAAGATAAAAGCTGCTCCATTACCTCAAATCTCCCTTTAAAAAGTCCTTAAATTTTTCAAAAGCAATTCTTCTCATTGAAATCTCATTTTTTCTATCACCCATTTCAGCAAATGTTTCTGTCTCGCCATCAGGAATAAAAACACAATCCCATTGAAAGTCACGATTGCCTCTTGGTTCGGGCGCTATTTTTCCGCTTACACTTCCTTCGAACATGTATACTTGCATTGAATCACAGTAGCCAATAACTGTTTTCGCTGAGAGCTTATTATTGTTATCTGAGCCAAAAAATCTTGTAAATTTGTCTGCTTGTAATTTATCCCAAAATATTTGGGTTAGACCACCTGGAAACCCGTTCAAGTTTTCAATATACAATCCAGTATGTTCAACAAATACTGGGCGTCCAACGAGCTTAAAAGCTTTCAAGAGTTTGTCTTTAACTAGCATATCAACATCTTCGGTTTGAATTTCATTGATAGCATAATTGACCGCTATAACCTCGAAGCCCGTTTCCGAAAGGATTTTATTTATTTCATAAATTTTATGATTATTTTTAGTAATAAATCTGATCTTCATGACAACCCCTTGAGAAAACTATACTTTTTTTGATTTGAATACATATTACTCAGATATAGTGTATTTTTAGTTTCAAGCAAAAATTCATAATAATCAAAGCTAAGAGAAGAAGAGTGAATTGCCGGATTATCAGAACAAATTACAAATGGTATATCGTTATCAATGAAATCTTTTACTGGATGATGCTCATGCTCAGCAACTGCTTTTGTAAGTCTATTACTAATAGGGCATATCTCAAGGCATATATTTCGCTCTTTAAGTAGATCCATTACTTCATTTGATTTTGATGCAGCTGTTCCATGTCCAATTCGATCTGCTCCAAAGTCTATTATAGCTTTTTTTATATTTTCACAGTTTCCCGTTTCACCAGCATGAATGGTAACATTAAGTCCAAAATCAGCCTTAGCCTTTTGAAATAATTGACCTGTTCCTTTTGGAGAATCAATGTCTTCATTACCTGCCAGATCTAGTCCTACAATACACTTATGTAGTCCAAGATATTTATATGCTTTCAATAAGGCTCTAAGATGTTCTAAAGCATAGTCACCTCTAGATACCGTTAGGATTAAACCTGCTTTAATATCATATCTATAAGATGCATCTTCTATCTCTGTAATTAACCAAAGCAAAGCTTCCTTTACTGTAATTTTGTTCAGTAAAGCTATATAAATTACACTGTTACGGATTTCAACAAAATCAACATTATCTGCTTTTAGATTTATGAATGCACTTTTTACAATAAGTTTAAGACTTTCTCTGTTGTTTGGTATTAATCTCAACACTTGCCATGGCTTTAGATATTCAATAAGAGAATTAGCTGGTTTCAAAATAGTCAAGTCTGTGTTCAAATCAAAATCGTTAGGAATATCACAATGTTCATGCCGAATTAGCATTTTAATTACTTCAGTGCTTACTAAACCGTTCAAATGAACGTGAAGCTCTCCTTTCTTTAATTTTTTTATACTATTTAGATTCATTTATTACCACCAAACTTAGGTTATCTATAGCGGAGGTAGTTTAGTAGCTGATATAGCAACTTTAATTCAAACCACGATAGATAGTAGCAAGAACATGATGTTACCGCTAGGATTAGTAGCTATCCTCATTCCTAATATAGTCAAACATAAAAAAAGCCTATCTATAAAAGATAAGCTTTTTTATTAAATTAAACTCGCTGACTAAATATCAAACTCAAGCGCTCTATCACCTTCGCTATCCTTGATACGTGTTGGCAAACCAATCTTATTTAGTAGATTGATAAATGGTTTGGCATCCAACTCTTCGATATTGACCATCTTGCCCGCATCCCATTCACCAGTAGCGACTAACATGGCAGCCGCGACAGGTGGCACGCCTGCGGTATAAGAGATACCTTGACTGCCCACTTCGTTATAAGCGTCTTTATGATCTGAGATATTATAGATAAATAACTCGGTCTCGACGCCATTGATTTTGCCTTTGACCTTGTCACCAATGCAGGTCTTACCTGTATAGTTAGGTGCCAACGAGCTTGGATCTGGTAGTACTGCTTTGACCACTTTTAGCGGGATTACTTCTTGACCTTCGGCTGTCATGACAGGTTGCTCAGACAACAAACCTAAACTCTGCAAGACAGTGAAGACATTAATATAATGCTCACCAAAGCCCATCCAAAAGCGAATGTTTGGCACATCTAAGTTAGCAGATAACGAATGAACTTCATCGTGGCCGCTTAAGTAGCTGTTTTGCACGCCAACAACAGGTAGATCGTCAGTACGCTTCACTTCGAACATCTCATTAGACTGCCACGTGCTATCCTGCCACGAGTAAACTGTACCGGTAAATTCACGGAAGTTAATCTCAGGGTCAAAGTTGGTAGCGAAGTACTTGCCATGGCTGCCAGCGTTGATATCAATGATATCAATATCAGTCACTGAGCCTGCATCCATCATGTCATAGCTAAGACGCGCATAGGCATTGACCATTCCGGGATCGAATCCTGCACCTAAAATAGCCGTGACATTATTGTCTGCACAGCGATCGCGGCGTTGCCATTCATAATTACCATACCATGGCGGCGTCTCGCAGATTTTGCGTGGATCTTCGTGAATAGCGGTATCGATGTATGCCGCGCCGGTCTCGATACAAGCTTCAAGCACAGTCATATTAATAAATGCCGAGCCAACATTAATAACGATTTGAACGCCTGTAGCTTCTATCAGTTCTATCAACGCTTGGGTATCCATTGCATCGACTTGGTGCGTGTGAAATACCGCAGGCATTTTAAAGCTATCTTTGTCTATTACATTTTGGGCAATGGCGACACATTTATCTAAAGTGCGCGAGGCAATATGGATGTTGCCGAGCACATCATTATGCATTGCACATTTATGCGCAACCACTTGAGCGACACCGCCAGCTCCGATGATGAGTACGTCTTTTTTGTTGTGCTTAGTTTTTTGGTTTGTGTTCAATGAACAATCCTCCTTTGTGCCCCTGTCGATACCATCAATAGTGGCTATGCAAAACAGAAACGAGTGAATGATATGCGTGAATTAAAAAGGAAGACCGAGGAAAACCCACGCACCCGTCGGACAAATATCACTATTTTTGCCCGTGGAGATTATAACAATTTTTACATGCCTTTCGGCAATAATTAACAGATAAGATAACCAATAGTTTTATCTATCAAAAATCATAAGACTGAAATTACGATAAGCTTGCCTTATAATCTTGATAATCAAACTCGCGTTGCACATCGATATTGCCGTCCAGACGACGAATAACAATGGCTGGCATATTGACACCGTTAAACCAATTTTTCTTGACCATGGTATAACCTGCGGCATTACCAAAGGTAACGGTATCTCCTACTTTTAAGTTGTCTGACAACACATACTCACCAAATATATCGCCTGCTAAACAGGAACGACCATAAATAATCGTGTTTTCTGTCGCTTCTTCTGGTGTGCCTGTTACTTGCTCCTGCAACTCTGAGGCATTGACAGAAGAAATAACAGGAGTAATATCAAGGGTGGATTCATTGATAGCTGCAATGGGTGCGGACTCACGGTAAATAAGCAAATCAAGCATATGCGCCTCAATGGAGGCGTCAACGACGGCAAGGTTTTTTTCATTGTGCATGGTATCTAACACCGTTGTGACTAACGAGCCAGCACCGTGGATACTCGCTTCACCTGGCTCAAGATAGACTTGTACACCATAAGTTTCGCTAAATACTTTTAATCTGTCGGCAAGTTTTTCTAGTGGATAATCAGGCGCAATAAAATGAATACCACCACCCAAACTGACCCACTCAAGCTGCTGCAAAATATCTCCGAATCGCAACTCGATGTCAGCCAGGCTTTCACTGAACGCCTCAAAACTGTCATTTTCGCAATTGTTATGAATCATTACGCCGGTAATGTCATCCAGTACTGCTATAATCTTATCCTTATCATGCTCACCAAGGCGGCTAAAAGGACGAGCGGGATCTGCAATAATAAACGATGAATTGCTAGTTTTAGGATTAAAACGCAATCCGACTGGAACATTTTTTGCCACCGCTTGATCTTTAAAAGCATTTAGCTGCGAGATTGAGTTAAAAATAATCTTATCCGCATAACTCAATACTTCAGCAATCTCATTGGCGCTATAGGCCACGCTATAAGCATGGGTTTCTTTTTTATTTTCGGCATTTTCTTCTGTTTTGCTATCTTCTTTATTATTGCCAAAAGTCTCATAGCCCAAACGCACTTCATTCAACGAAGACGAGGTAGTACCATGCAAATAAGGCTGCATAACATCAAACACACCCCACGTGGCAAAGCATTTAAGTGCTAACAATGCTTTTGCACCAGACAGCTCGCACAGTCGTGCAATAATCTGCATATTTGCAACGATTGCCGCTTCGTCAAGGAGATAATATGGCGTCGGCGGCAGTGATAATCGTGTGTTTTTTACTGAGTTTTTTGAATTCATAAGAGGTTACCTAATAGCCGCTATTGGCATCATGACAGATGTAAATATTTGCGCTATAGTAGACTAAATTCATTATAATTAGAATATCTTATGTCATTATCAACCGATTATTCTACTGCTCGTAGCCAAACCAAATTATCGCAACTTGATTCACAAAATATTAGTTTAGAGCATCTTGATCCTGATGCTTGTGCCGTTTTGGCTTTTTGGTTTGATAAAGACAATGAACAATATTGGTTTGCAAAAAATGATAATTTTGATCAACAAATAAATGACAAGTTTGGCAAAATTTGGCAGATGGCAAGACGAGGTGAATGCGTGACGTGGCGAAATGCAAATACACCAAAAGATAGCAATAGCTCAATCACTTCTTTAGCGGGGCGTTTAGCAGAAATTATTGTTTTAGATCAGTTTTCACGTAATTTATGCCGCGGGCAAGCGCGTGCCTTTGCGCAAGACAGTATGTCAGTGGTATTGGCACAAGAAGCCATTCAGCAACCACATTTTGGCGCCCTGCCAGTAGAGTGGCGCAAGTTTATAATCATGCCATTTATGCATTCAGAATCATTGATGATTCACGAGCGGTATCTGCCACTGTTTGAACAATTGAATGATGCGGAAACATTAGATTTTGAACAACGCCACAAGGATATCATTGAACAGTTTGGCCGTTATCCTCATCGTAACGATACGTTAGATCGCGAGTCAACTGATAAAGAAGAAGCTTTTTTGCAGGAGCCAAACTCGTCGTTTTAGGGCATTTTAAATTTAAATTCTCGTTATAATCTTTAAAAAAACATCTGCTTATCATTTATGAGTAGATGTTTTTTATTGCTTATTTTATAGTTTTTATTTTTACTTAGGCTATTTGTAAAAGAGACTACTACTAATTTAGCATTCGTTCTCAAGTACTTTTCTAACGGGTGCAAAACTGCGTCTATGGGCAGATAATACACCGTACGTCTCAATCGCTGCCATATGCGCCTTGGTTGGATAACCTTTGTGTTTGGCGATACCGTATTCTGGGTGCTTGACATCAAGAGCATACATGGCTTCATCACGACTCACTTTTGCCAATATACTGGCTGCCGCGATACTGGTATGACGCGCATCGCCCTTTACCCAAGCTTGAGAGTCAATAGCTGATTTTTCGATACCTACTTTCTCAAGCATGACATAGTCTAAATTAGGACAGCGATTACCATCAAATAATAGTTGAAAGTGCGAATCATAGCTCACCTGAGAGGCTATATAGTTCGTTTCAATCGTATCAGTAATCAAATGCTTGGCAATATCCTCCAACAATGCTTCAGCACATAAACGCATGCCAAGCATCGTCGCTTGTAAGATGTTGACTTGATCGATGACTGCGGCTGGGATTTCAGCGACAACATAACCAATGGCATAGCGCTGAACCAACGGATATAAAACATCGCGTTTTTTTTCACTCAGCTGCTTTGAGTCCGTCAATATAGATAATGGAGTGTCCTTGAGTGGCTGATTCTCAATCAGGCCTGACCAAGCCGCTGGTAATATCGCAGCAGCGACATTGACACTGCCCAATAGTGGTCCGCGCCCTGCTTCGTCAACGCCAATCTGTAGCGTTGTTGGTTGCAGATCTTCACTTCTATTTTTCGAGTATTGAGTGAGTAATTCAGAAACATTCAGTTGACCAAATAAATGGACGGACTCAGCCAGTTGAATGTATTGCCCTTTGATATCAACTTGCTCAATACTGAGTTCAATCGGTGTCATGCAGTTTTTTATAAAATGCGGATTACTCATAGCGTTAAAATGTCTTTTTATTAAGAAGATAAGGATAATTTTGAGCAACTGTTAATTAGATTTTACGACTGTCTTGAACAAACCACTGTTCAATCACACTGTTGGCAGGCTCATGATTGCTTTGCTGTTCTAACGCCTGCTTAGTGGCTACCAAATCTTTTAATTGCTCAGCGTAGGCTCTGGGCTGCATGAGCCGCATGACTGTACGGCAAATATTATCGCCACTTGCCTGCTCTTGAATAAGCTCAGGTACGATCGCGGTATTCGCTAAAATATTGGGTAATGCCACATACGGTACTTTTACCAAACGCTTGGCAATTTGATAGGTCATTTGGTTTAATTGATAAACCACTACCATGGGCCGCTCAAGTAGCATCGCCTCTAAAGTTGCTGTACCAGAGGCAAGCATAATGACATCGGATGCTGCCATCGCTTGCTGACTAAAATCTGGCTGGCTGTCATCATAAACCACGACGATAGCGGCTCGCAGCTGCTCTGAGCGTTGATCAATGACATCTTGAACAATATATTGATGGTTTTGATCAACAGTTGGAATGATAAAGCACAGCTTAGGATCTAATAATATGAGTTTTTGGATACCATCCAACATCAGTGGCAAGATCGCTGTGATTTCACCACGTCTAGAACCTGGCATCACACAAATGAGCTGGCTGACGTCGTCAAATCGTTCGATAAAAAACTGCTGCAAACCATCATTGTGCCAAACAAGCTCGCTACGTCGCTGATTGATTGGCGTATCTAATAACGTTTGATCAATGGTGCGAAGTAGCGGATGACCGACACATATTGCCGGATGATTATGGCGCTCATAAACGGGCAGCTCAAATGGGAATAAGCACAATACTAGATTGGTCGCGGCTTTAATATTATGAATACGCGACTCACGCCATGCCCAAATAGAGGGGCTGACATACTGCACACAAAAGATGCCTTGAGGCTTCAGTTTTTTGGAGACTCTTAGGTTAAAGTCGGGCGCATCAATCCCAATAAACCAATCAATATTAGCTGCCTTAAATGCGGTTAATAACTCACGGCGGGCTTTGAGCAAATCGGGCAGCTGCGCCATGACTTCCACCAATCCCATCACTGCCAAACGCTCTAATGGAAAAATGCTTTGTAATCCTTGCGCTTGCATATTGCTACCACCAACGCCCACCCAAACAATATCATCACGTAGATTATTCATCTGTCTCATAAAGTCTGCGCCCAGGCTATCCCCTGACACCTCGCCTGCGACTATGCCTATAATAAGCGATGCACTTTTTGATTCAAGCAATCGATGGTTAGTCGCCGTCTGCTGTGTTAAATCAGTATATTCATCAGGCGTAGCAGAATCTGTCATGACAAGCTCTCAATATTAATAATAAGAATTACAAAAGGCGCACTATTTATTTAAAATTAACTACAACGTCATACTACTTATGTTGCCATCATACTTGACGCAGATACAAATAGCGAAATCAGAGCGATTTCTTTTATTTTGAATCAACATTATAACGATGTTTTGTTTTAGATATTCCAGTTATGAATCAATTAACTGCGCGACAACCCTTGTCAATCAGCATTTTTGTCCTCATAATGAATATTCCCATACATTAGCTAGACGACATATAATCATGACAACACCAGCTACCCATAATGCAGATATTGATGACGTGAATATTGAAAAATTTATTCCTTTGATCACCCCCGATGAGCTAAAAACCGAGCTGCCTTTATCAAAAAAAGCGTATGACACGGTACTAAAAGGTCGCAATACCATCCAAGATATCTTAGATGGTAAAGATAAGCGCCTGTTTGTGGTCATCGGCCCATGCTCTATTCATGACATTAAAGCCGCCCACGAATATGCCGATCGTTTGGCCGTGTTGGCAAAAGAGATCGAAGACAGCGTGTTTGTCGTGATGCGCGTTTATTTTGAAAAACCGCGTACGACCGTTGGCTGGAAGGGTATGATCAATGACCCTGATATGAATGATAGCTTCGATATCGAAAAAGGTCTACGTACGGCTCGTAAGCTACTGCTTGATTTGAATGAAAAAGGTTTGCCTTGTGCGACCGAAGCATTGGATCCAAATACCCCGCAATACATGCAGGATTTAATCAGCTGGTCAGCCATTGGCGCACGCACCACTGAAAGCCAAACGCATCGCGAAATGAGCTCTGGCCTATCGTGTCCTGTTGGTTTTAAAAATGGTACTGACGGCGGTATGACAGTCGCTGTCAACGCCATGCAAGCAGTAAAAGCCGGTCATAGCTTTTTAGGTCTGTCATCAGATGGCAAAGTCTGTATCATCAAATCTAAAGGCAACCCTTACGCCCATGTGGTACTACGCGGTGGTAACGGTAAACCGAACTATGACGAAACAGCTGTTGCTCAGGTTGAAAATGAGCTGGCAAAAGGCAAAACCAATAGCAAGATTATGATCGATTCAAGTCATGCCAATTCAGGCAAAGACCCTTATTTACAGCCAATGGTCATCAATAACGTGGCCGAACAAATCAAAAACGGTAATAAGTCTATTATCGGCATGATGATTGAGAGTCATCTAAAAGGTGGTCGTCAAGAATTAACCGCTGATTTAGAAGCACTCGAATACGGTGTATCAATCACTGATGGTTGTCTAGATTGGGAAAGCACGGTTACTGCTATACATAGTTTACGTGATATGGTCAAAGACGTATTGCCTAACCGCTAGTAGATATTGGCTATCATGAATTGATTCTACGTCAATCGCAAAAAGCCCGCCTGACATGATTAATGTTAGGCGGGCTTTTTATTATCTACTCATTTATAAGTAAGTCTATCTACCATTAACTATTTTCGGCCTTTAGTACGCTATCTAAACTTTCAAGTACATGTTTAGAAGCGGCATGCTTTTGCAGATCTAAAAGACTGTCATGCGCCATTTGACGACGCGGCTCAGCCAATGTGTTCCATCGTGCCAACACTTGCAATAAGCGTGAGGCCAATACAGGATTGGCATCGTCCAGTTTTTTAATCACCCCAGTATAGATATCGAGACCGTCTTGGGTCCACAATACTGTCGGCTGTGCGCTAAAGGCACTAATCACTGAGCGCACACGATTTGGCGTATTCCAATCAAAGTCCTCATGATTAAGCAATGACTGGATAGCCCCAACACTCACGTCATCGGCAGACGCTTGCACACTGAACCACAAGTCAATAACCAAATCATTCGCTTGAAAGCGCTGATAAAAATCTGTCAAATAATCATTCGCTTTTGCCACTTGATGATTGACCATTGCTTTTAATGCGCCAAAACGTTCAGTCATACAGCTGGCATTGTCATACTGCTGCTCGGCCCATTCTACTGCACCATCAACGTTAGCAGTCAATGCCATGTCTAGTACAACGTTACGCAAAGCACGTTTGCCGCGAGCTTCAGCGCTATCTTCATAAGACTGCATAGGCAGCTGTTTATAAAGCGTTGCCCACTGATCTTTTAGTGTATTTGCCACTTGTTGATACAAGCCTTCACGCTGTACTTTAACCAACTGTGGATCGTAATCTTTAGGAATGGCAGAAGCCAACTCCTGCGCTGATGGAATATCAAGCAAGCGCGCTGCCAACATCGCATCATCGGCGGCTAGCACTGGTAACGATTGCGCCAATGCTTGCAGATAGATTTCAGGGCTGCTCTTGGAGCCTTGAGATTGCAGTAAAATACGATTTACCAGCATTTGTGTCACTTGCCAGCGATTAAAACCATTGGTTTCGTGCTTGAGTAAAAATGCCAAATCTGCATCTTGATAATCATAGTTGAGCTGTACGGGTGCGCTAAAGTCACGTAATAAAGACACGACAGGCTCGCTAGCAACCCCTTCAAAAACAAAGGTCTGCATTGCTTTATCTAACAGCAGCATACGTTCGGTGATGATGTTACCTGTGTCTTTGTCAAACAGCGCCGTCGCTACTGGAATTGGTAAGGGTTTTGGTGCATCAAAACCGCTGACATGGCGTGTTTGTTGATTCAGAGTAATGGTCAGCGTTTGCGCTGCACTATCGTAATTTTGGTGACCAGATACGACTGGCGTGCCCGGTTGACGATACCAATCGATGAAGTTTTCGATTTTATCATCAGTGATACTGAGCGCAGACAAAAAGTCCTCAACCGTCACGGCTTGCCCGTCATAGCGGCGGAAGTACTCATCAGTCCCTTTACGAAAATTATCTGGCCCTAAGGTATTAGCAATCATACGGACGATTTCTGCGCCTTTTTCATAGACGGTTGTCGTATAAAAATTATTAATCTCAACGAAACTCTCAGGACGCACAGGATGCGCCAATGGTCCTGCATCTTCGCTAAACTGATGCGCACGCAAGGTGGCTACATCATCAATTCGCTGTACGGCACTCGACTGCTGATCAGCTGAAAACGACTGATCACGGTAGACGGTAAAACCCTCTTTTAAGCATAGCTGGAACCAATCACGACAAGTGATGCGATTGCCTGTCCAATTATGAAAATACTCATGGGCGATGATGGCTTTCACACTAAAACTACGGCTATCAGTTGTGGTTTCAGGGCTAGATAACACGCAGGCGGTATTGAAAATATTAAGACCTTTATTCTCCATCGCGCCCATATTAAACTGACTGACCGCGACAATCATATAACGATCTAAATCATAGGGTCGGCCATAATTGACCTCATCCCATTTCATAGCATCTTTTAGCGCCTGCATGCCGACATCACATTTATCGATATCAGCAGGCTTTGCGTATATTTCAAGTAGGACATCTCGACCTTCGCTCGTTGTATAAGAATCGGTCAATACATCTAAATCAGCGACCACACAGGCAAATAAATAGCTTGGCTTATTCGTTGGATCATGCCAAATAGCATAATGACGGCTTGGTTCGTCTGCCACTTCACCCGCCTCGACCAAGTTACCATTGGCCAATAGAGTTGGATAGCGCTTATCCGCCTCAAGACGTGTCGTAAATATCGCTAACACATCAGGACGGTCTGGATAAAACGTAATTTTACGAAAGCCTTCTGGCTCACACTGAGTGACAAACATAGTATCGTCGCCACTACCTGCCATATAAAACCCTTCAAGAGCCGTATTGGTTTGCGGACAGATGCGTACTTGAATATCCAACACGGTCTCATCAGGCGCATTAAAAATCGTAAGATTACCTGCTTCTTGCTGATAATCGTCAGCAGCCAGTTGACTGCCATTCATCGTAATCGCCAGTAGCTCTAAGTCTTCCCCCAATAATACAAGCTCGCCTGCGGTTTGGCGCACCATTTTTAGCGTACTGTCTACCTGTGCATACGCTTCAAACAGCTTGATATCTAAGCTGACAGTTTCAACATCGAAGCTTGGTTTTTTATAATCTTTTAGGTTGATTTTGCTAGGCGCATGCGGCGGTACATCGGGCATTTCTGGATTGATGATTTGAGCATCGGTTTCAGCGGTAGACATATGAATTCCTATTATTATTTATGATATGAATAGACGAATGGTAATGGATAAGGTTAACAACGACAACGGCAATAAACCAGACATTATGCAAATTCTTAAGGCAATTTATTTTTAATAAACTTCTAGGGCGTATCCTCAATCTGAAAATGGTGATAAAGATAAGATAAATGGCAGCCAAACAAGGAAAATAGTGCAGATAATATCGAGATATTGACTAGCTATTTGACGACGTTTGGCAAGATTTAGCTATTTTTAGCCCATTTAGTCGCTTTCGTTCAGATTGAGGACACGCCCTAACTACATTGAACTAAACTGCCAATTTTCAAGTACTGGCCTGAAAATTACTATATTTATAAGCCATAACGAATATCAAAACAGTAATTAATATATACATAAGATTGTCATATAATCAGTTCGAAATAAAATCTATCCCAGCAGCACTGTATAGCATTTAAAGTGAATCGACTATAGCGACAGTAATAGTAATAGAAAACTGGCAAAGATTTTAAAATAAATCATTCGCGTAAATCATCCATTGGATAATGTTCACTAAGATGATTTAATAGTTCCACCGATGACTTACATTCGATAAACGGCCTATCATATGACAAAGCACACTACCAGTCGCTCAGACATTACTCTACCCTTACTCATAAATTACGTTGATGCCCTATTACCGTCGCTAGCAATACAGGCGAACATGCCAATAAACTCTAAACAAGCAGATGATAACACTGCATTGTTATGGGTGGTACAAGACATGCGTACCTGTTTGGCATTACAGTCACAGCTCAAAAACCATATACTTAACAAAGACAATGGTACTGTAGCAGAAGCTGAGAAATTAAAGATATCGACTTTATCAGAGCTTATGCAACAGCAAACAACTGAACGCTATGGATTGGCCTGCTTTTGGTTACCCACTTTATCACTTGAATTACTACAACAGTATATTCCGCTGCTTATGCGCTACCGCGATCTATATGCGGCCCACCTACTACTCGCACTTGATAGCACCATAGATCTAAAAGCTTATGGTTTTACACCCTTTAATATCTTGAACGACCCGTCTCTAGAATCTGACAATAGTAATCCAACAAAATCTGCTATATCGTCAGCCACCCTTTGGCAATTTAACTTATATGATTATAAACAATTACCAAATTGGCTCAATGCTGATTATTGGGCCAATCCTGAAAATTGGGACAAGCGTCGCTGGTAATTTGTCTCATATCTAACTGTAAATTCTACTATTATTTACAGTAATACTACTTACATAAAGTAACATTTAGTATATTATAGATAGCAATTGCCTAAGTTTTATCGTAAGCAGTTTAAAAAAACAATTTAATTAAAATTTTAGGAGCGTATCATGTCAACTGGTTTTTCTAAGATCGCAGTTCTTGCTATATTATCAAGCGCTGTTGCACTAACCACAGGTTGTGCTACCAAACGCGCTACCTCTGAAGTTGTGGTTGCCCCATTAGGCATCCCAGGTGGTCAAGCGGGCTATACAGGCGCTGTCATCGTGGACAATTCAAACGCTGTCATGGCTGGCGCTGAGAATTTACAAGCGGTTGTTTACTTTGCTTTTGATAGCAGTGAGATTACCACACAAGCCGCAAGTGTCCTTAATCAGCATGCAAGCTTGTTAAGCTCTAACCCAGCAGCTGCTGTTGTCATCGCAGGTCATACTGATGACCGCGGTAGCCGTGAGTATAATATCGCATTGGGTGAGCGCCGTGCGCAAGCAGCACGTGATTATCTTGCTACTAAAGGTGTCGCTGTAAACAACATCCGTGTCATTAGCTATGGCGAAGAACGCCCTGCTGCTACTGGTACCAATGAAGAAGCTTATGCACAAAACCGCCGTGCTGAGTTATCTTACTAAGACTCACTAGCATCAATAGAATAGAATTCAATTTTCTTTATAAAAATAAGCCCAACGATATTATATTGTTGGGCTTTTTATGTTTTACTGAGCCAACCAATAACAATCGATACCATCAATGATAGCAGACATACACTTAACTCATCTCTCATATACTCAGCTCGACACTATGACATGGTGCGCCACTGCACAAGTAAGGGAATCGCTATGCTTAAGTTTTGACACATTATGGGATAAAGCATCATGGTCACGGTTATCAGTTTTTAATATACCGCCCATAGCACCTAATAAGTTTTGTGCTCTTAATTGGCAATACTACACTGCACCTGTCACTTTGTCGGCACGTAAAATCGCTCATAATCAACGTCAGCTACAGCGCACGGGTGTCCGATTATTGTTACAAGCATTAATCAGTGAGCTAGAGATCAGTGATACGTTAGATGAATCAAACTTTCCCTATCGGCTTATTAATAATAAGTATTACGTATGCTTTAGTCATACAGGGCCTAATGATAAGTCTTTAAATAGTAATGTTGCCGTGATTATTAGTCATCATCGCTCTGCTGGTATCGATATAGAAAATAACAACGTTGCTTGGAAAGTGGCGCAGCGCTTTTATTCAGACAATGAAATCTCTGCCATACAGTCACTACCAACGACCCAACGTGACATTATTATCAAGCTACTGTGGCAAATAAAAGAAAGCTTTATCAAGATTCGTCAATATACCTTGGCACAAGGCTTGGGTATGGACTATGCTTATCTTATAACTGATTTGCTTGATGCCCTAAGAGACCCTTCCCCTGTAGTCGTCATAGCCAATCGTCAGTCCGATTACCATATCGCATTCTTGCCCATTCAACAGACTGTGGTGGTTTATTAAAAACCTTGTAAATATCTTAGGGCGTGTCCTCAATCTGAACAAAAGCGACTAAATGGGCTAAAAATAGCTAAATCTTGCCAAACTACGTCAAATAGCTAGTCAATATCTTGATATTATCTGCACTATTTTCCTTGTTTGGCTGCCATTTATCTTATTTTTATCACCATTTTCAGATTGAGGACACACCCTAGTTCCAAACAGTAACTGTTTTTTATTTTAGAAAAATTTCACTTTATTGCAGACAAAAAAACGACCCTAAAAAGGGTCGTTTTTTATGAGCTTACTATTCTTCTAATACAGTAATTAAACTGTGATTAGATTAGAAACGGTAAGTTGCACCAAGTTTAACGATTGGGAACCACTCTAAGTAGTCTTTGTTTTCAAGTTCTTGTTCAGCAAGCTTAGCAACCTGACCAGCATTTAAACCAGAAGGTACATCAGTTTGACCATTAGAAATGTCTACTAACTTTCCTGGATTTTTTGCATTAACAGTCGCATCAGTTTTACCCATGTATGCTGCACCGATTTCACCGAAAACACCCCAATGATTGTTGATGTTAGGGCGGAAGCCGATAGTACCATAAGGAGCTAGCTTGTTACGGTGTTCCAACGTGCCTTGTAGTGTACCTACATCGTCTGCATTGTATGAAACATCGTTTATCTTGTAAGTGCCACCTTTAGAATTAGCAGTTACATCGATATCGTTGTCAGGTACGATGATACCAGCACCCATTGTAAACCAGTTGGCTACAGGACGGTACTGAACACCTAGGTACGGGTTGCTGAAATCTGAATCTACGTCATAGTTAACATCATCAGCATCAAAGTCGCCGCCGAAAAGGTCAGCTGAATCGCCACCTGCCCAACCAGCTTGTAATTCAGTTTTGTCATTCATTGCCCAAGCAACGTTAGCGCCATAACCTAAAGTACCAACTTCAGCACTAACAGCTGCTGGATGAATAGCAGTTTGGAACAAAGTTTTAGTGCCACCAAAAATTGCACCAGTAGTGTTACGTACCACACCAGCATCAGCATTGTATGCATAGCCAGTAGGCTGTGCTTCATAACCCATTGCAACTGGCTCAGCTTCATAAACTACAGCAGGTTCAGCTTCATACGCTGTAGCATTGTTACCATCAACAACGATAACAGGTTCGGCTGCTAGTGCAACAGTTGACGCTAAAACGGCAGCAGAAATTGCTGTTAATTTAATAAGTTTCATAAATACTCTCCTAAAGTGTGGAATAACTCGCCCATAAAAAATGACAATTTAGCTTTTTTAAATCAATCATTTTGTTGGGCAGATTAAAACAATTTTGGCACAAAAAGTCACCCCTAAATGCGCTCTTTTTATTTGCCGTTATGTAAAGATTGCATGGATATTGTAATAATTACTACACGAAACTGCAAAACTTCGGTTTTCTGTTACACAATACTCTTAAAGTAACTAAACAGCCAAGACATGAATATTGATTAGCTTAATGTTCATGTAAAGGTATTACAAAGTATTTCAGTATAATGACTTACCTTCTTAATCAACTCAATGACATTTATATAGCATAATAATACTGTTTGTTGTGTTTTGTGAGTTAACGTAGCCATTATTTCTAATAGTCAACGTTTTAGACACTTTCAGACACATAGGCATTTTTTATAGATATTCCTATATCATGTGACTATATTGTCTGTGCTTATATATTACAGCCGCTCAGATTATGCTAAATTACAGTTAATGAGACAGGTATCGCCAAACTTCAAATTTATTTCACTTATAAAAGTAGTATCCTATTTCTTGCTTTATTCTTTTAATTACTATTGAGCCATATATATGCCTAAAGTATCGTCGATTACGCGTGTGTTAGAGATCATAGAGGCGGTGTCTTATGCTTCCAAACCTCTCTCTCCACTTGAATTGTCTCAAGAACTAGATATCCCTAAGCCAACCATTCATAGATTGATTCAGAATTTGGTTGATGAAGGATATTTGACCGTTGATATTAGTGGTGGCATCATTCCTGGTAAACGGGTGCGTAACCTAAGTGTCGAGCTTTGGCAACAGCGGCTATTTTTTAATGAACGACAAATGATTTTGCAACAGCTGGTTGATGAGCTTAAAGAGACCTGTGGCATTGGTGTCCCTTATCATATGAACATGATCTACACTAACCGTGCGCAAACGAGCTTGCCACTACAAATCTATTTACCTGTAGGCGCGAAATCACCGATGTGGTGTACCGCAACAGGCAAGCTATATCTAAGCCAGCTATCTGCGACCAGTCGACATAAAATCTTGCAAGGTTTACCACTGGCTAAATTTACCAAAAACACTATTACGGATATTGATGCGTTAAATGCTGAGCTTGATCGCATTGCTATAACTGGTATCGGTATAGACAACGAAGAGTTCATCTCTGAGATGGTAGCCATATCGGTACCGATATTGGATAAAAAATCGCGCTATCTAGCTTCTCTATACCTTCATGCACCAACCATACGTGTGTCGTTGGATGAGTTATTAACACATGCGCCACGTTTGCAGCAAGCAGCGCAGGATATTCAGACTCTCGTCTACGACCTGCAAAGCTAAAAAACAAGCATTAAAAAATCAGGCATTAAAAAACAAAAAAAGTCTGCACTATTATAGTAGTGCAGACTTTTTTACTTCCTTACCAGTTTAATATTTGCCATGATTGCTAGCACGCAGTCAAATTAATAGTAATCCACTTCATATGAAGAAGGAATATTAGGACAGCACTGAACTATCGTGACGACCCATAATGCTTGAAAAATCCTTATCGCCGTTCTCTACAGCATGAGCCTCATAAAGCTCGGCCGCTTTAGCACCCATTGGCGTGTCAACATTGGTATCCTGAGCCGTTTGCATCGCGAGATTGAGGTCTTTTTGCATTAGCTTACTCATAAATCCACCTTGATAGCCATTGCTAGAAGGAACATTTTCCATGACTTGCGGATAAGGATTATAGACCTCTAACGTCCAGTTACGACCTGAGCTTTGTAACATAATATCCGATAGTACTTTGGGGTCTAAACCGTTTTTGACCCCTAGATTAATGGCTTCTGCCGTTCCAGCCATGAGAATACCCAGCAGCATGTTATTGCAAATCTTCGCCACTTGCCCTGCACCCTGATCGCCTGCATGAAAAATATTTTTGCCCATCACCGCTAGTATTGGCTCAGCTTTGGCAAAGGCTGCATCACTACCACCAACGATGAAAGTCAAACTGCCAGCGATTGCACCGCCTGTACCACCAGAAACTGGCGCATCCAAGAAGTCTATACCAAGCTTAGTCGCCGCATCGGCTACCGTGGTTGCATCAGCAGCGGCTATCGTACTGCTATCGATGACTAGCGTGCCTTTAGGCAATTCTGTCAGCAAGCCGTTAGAGCCATTCTCACCCAAGTAAACAGCATGGACGTGCTTGCCAGCAGGCAACATACTGATAACAACTTGGGCGTCACTCGTAGCGTCTTTAGGGTTATCTGCAACCCTTGCCCCTGCTTGCTGTAAGCGCTGAGTCGCCGCTTCAGATAAATCATAGACACACAGCGCATAACCTGCCTTTAACAAGTTCTCTGCCATTGGTGCGCCCATATTACCCAGTCCAATAAAGGCTATGTTTGGCTTGGTAGCATTATTGTCATCTTTATTAGTCGCACTTGTATTTTCTGTACTCATCTCATCGCTCCTTGATGATTGCTCATGTAGATAGTGCTACACACAGTTTGTCATTATTTTTTGAGTCTAATTTTATCTAATAATTATTCTAAACCAGTAAATCAAATCTTTAGCGCACAAGCTCATTGCCCAAGGCCTTATCACTCAACCAACTCTCTAAAGGATGCTCTCCCTTAGCATAAGGATTAATAAAATGCTGTTGGATATACGCTTGCCCTTCGAGGCTCAAACAATCTGCTAATGAGCGTGACCACTGCGGGCTGCGATCTTTATCAATCAACAATGCCCGCACCCCTTCCTTAAAATCAGGATTGGCGGCACAATGCACCGCCACATTTGTCTCTAAATATAAAACTTGTTCTATCGATAGGTCGGTGACTTTATGATAAAGCGCATAGGTCAAAGCAGCAGTCGTAGGACAGCCATGACGATAAGTGGCAACGGCTCGCTGTGTCCAGCTGTCTTGCGCAAAGTCTGTATCTAGTTGTGCGAGCGCCTCATCACTTTGTAATAATGCATCAATATCTCCTAAGCCACCATTATTCATCAACTGCTGAATAGGACGCCAGTAGGTCGCCAACTTACTATCAGGTAAATCAGTCACTGGTTGTGCAGCAAGTGCACGGCTGACGATACTGTGAGCGCTATTGTTGTGACATTTATCCGTGTTATCAGCTGCCCCTTGCCAACCACTCTGTTTTAAACGCTGGATGATGGCATCGTAGTCACTACTGGCGACTGCATATTCTGCAAGATTGACCAATAGCGCATCACTACCATTACACATCGTACCAGTCAGTCCTAAAAACAGACCTATCTTGGCTGGCATCCGCTGCAAAAACCAACTACCAGAGGCATCAGGAAACAACCCAATAGTCACCTCAGGCATCGCAAAACGCGTACGTTCAGTGACCAAACGGTGACTGCAACCCGCCATGAGTCCCATACCGCCGCCCATGATAATGCCATCACCCCACAGTATTAATGGTTTGGTATAAAAATGCATTTGTCGATATAGGTTGTATTCATTACCAAAAAATTCTGTGGCATAAGGGTTCGGAATCGGCGCACTGGTGGACATACTGTCATATAATTTACGAATATCACCGCCAGCACAGAACGCTTTATCACCTGCGCCTTTTAGCACTAGTGCCACTACTTGATCATTAGCTTGCCACTGCTCTAGCTGCTTTGACAATAATTGACACATCTCAACGCTCAAGGCATTTAGAGATTTGGGCATATTTAACGTCATTATCCCGATCAGATGCCCGCAATCTGTCAGCTCGGTATCGAACAGTACAGGCGCGTCTTGCGCTGTATCATCTATAGTTACTGTCATAAAAGTGACCCACAAAAAATAAATGAAAAAATATTATGTTTAGAAAATTATGCTTAAAAAATAAGGCAATAGGCTTTATTTATTTTGCCAATTGGGTTGACGCTTCTCTAAAAAAGCTTGCACGCCTTCACGCTGATCCTTGGTATCGAATAATTTGACGAAGGCTTCACGCTCGTGTATGAGATTTTGCGCAGGTGGTGTGTTTCTAGCCGCTTGAATGAGTTTCTTAGAGTAACTGACGGCCACAGGTGACTGTTTAGCGACTTTTTGTGCTAACGCTTTTGCAGCTGCGAGACCCTCCCCTTTTGTAGCGACTTCTTCAACCAAGCCGATACGCAATGCGGTGTCAGCATCGACACGCTCACCGCACAATATCATACGCTTTGCCCAACCTTCACCCACTAAAGCTGTTAGATTTTGCGTGCCGCCTGCACAAGGTAACAGACCTACTCCCGTCTCTGGCAATGCCATCTGCGCATGCGCTTCTGCGATACGAATATCACAGGCAAGTGCACACTCAAGACCGCCGCCCATTGCATAGCCGTTGATAACAGCGATACTGACGCCTCGATAGGCTGACAATGCTTCAAAGGCTTCGCCAAAAGCAATGGCCATACTGATGGCATGACCTTTGTCACCGTCTGAAAAATTATTGAGATCCGCGCCTGCTGAAAAGAACTTTTCGCCATCACCATGAATGATTAAGGCGTAGATGTCATTCGTCGCATTAAGGTCAGCGATCAACTGTTTAAACGCCCGTAGACTGTCCATTGTCCACGTATGGGCAGGCGGATTGTTCAATGTTACGATAGCAGTATGATTATCAATTGATAGTTTAAGATTGGTATAATCCGTCATAAAACATCCTTGTCTTAACATGGCTTTATTTATTAAGTATGATTGGCATCTAGGGCGTGTCCTCAATCTGAAAATGGTGATAAAAATAAGATAAATTGCAGTCAAACAAGGAAAATAACGCAGATAATATCGAGATATTAACCAGTTATTTGACGATGTTTGGCAAAGTTTAGCCATTTTAAGACCACTAAATGATTAAGTGTGCTAATGGATGACATGCCCTAGTTAAATAATACAGATATATTAACGTAGCTGGCTCAGCGCATCATCTTGTAGCAGCTGACGCGATACAATTACGCGCATGATTTCATTGGTGCCTTCTAATATCTGGTGGACACGTAAATCTCGTACATGGCGCTCAAGTGGGTATTCATTCAGATAACCATAGCCGCCATGCAACTGTAACGCTTCATTGGCAACATCGAAACAAAGATCTGTCGATAAGCGTTTTGCCATTGCGCAGTAGGTAGAGGCTTGAGCATCCTTGTTATCAACTTTATTGGCTGCTAGATAGAGCATTTGCCGTGCCGTAATGGTTTGAGTGAGCATATCCGCAAGTTTGAACTGTACGGATTGTAAGCTGGCAATTGGACTACCAAATTGGCTGCGCTCTTGGACATAATTGGTCGCTGTTTCTAACGCTGACTGCGCGGTACCAACTGCGCAAATTCCGATATTTATGCGTCCGCCATCCAAGCCTTTCATAGCAATACGAAAGCCCTGACCTTCCTCGCCTATTAGGTTTTCTGCGGGTACTTTGACGTCTTTGAAACTAATCGTTCGCGTTGGCTGCGCTTTCCAGCCCATTTTATGTTCATTTTTGCCGTATTCGATACCCGCGCTATTGGCATCAACAACAAATGCTGAGATACCTTTTGGCCCTGCACCGCCCGTACGCGCCATCACCACAAGCACATCGGTTGAGCCTGCGCCTGATATAAAGGTTTTTTCGCCATTAAGTACATAATGGTCGCCTTGCTTGTCCGCTTTGGTCCGTAGAGAAGCGGCATCAGAACCAGCATTCGGCTCCGTTAAACAGTAGCTACCAAGCCATTCACCACTGACCATATTCGGCAGATATTTCTTGCATAAAGCATCGTCGCCGTACTCACCAATCATCCAACCAGCCATATTATGAATGCTCATATAAGCGGCAACAGAGGTATCACCCCATGCTAACTCTTCAAAAATCATCGCTGAATCTAAACGTGGCAGCCCCAAACCATCGTATTCTGGATTGGTATAAAGCCCTAAAAAGCCAAGCTCGCCTGACTTTTTGATGATATCAACGGGGAAATGCGATGTACGATCCCATTCTGCTGCGTTTGGCTTCAGCTCTTTTTGTGCAAACTGCCTAGCGGTCTGCCTAAAAGCAACTTGATCGTCCGTTAATGAAAAATCCATGGGGTCATCCTTATGCATTTATAGCAAATATGGTGAATAAGATTTGATGCGTCATCGTTTGATTATAAAAGTGGTATAACGATAAGAAAATTCTACTGCAAAATAACAGTCAGAAAAATTAATGTATGACGCATATTGCGTGACTGGGACAATTTTCCTAACTTGCTGTGGCTAGCAGACAAAAGCTACAAAAAATTTATCCCAGTCCCGTTGTATCTCTTTTATATTGTCCTGACTATATAATAAATCAATAATTAAATTGAAATAGTAGTATTCACACCGCGGCTCGCCTCATCATCGAACCAGCGCGCAGTCACAGTCTTGGTTTGAGTATAGAACTGTACCGCTTGCTTGCCATAAGGGCCAAGAGCGCCAAGCTTACTCGCACGTGAGCCTGAGAATGAGAACATCGGTAATGGTACAGGAATGGGTAAGTTAATACCGATTTGACCAACCATAATATCTTGTTGGAATTTGTGCGCCGCTGCGCCCGATTGAGTAAAAATCGCCGTACCATTGCCATGTGGATTGGCATTGAGCAGCTCTATCGCTTCATCAAGGCTGGCTGCACGCATGATACATAGTACTGGGCCAAAGATTTCTTCTTTATAGATTTGCATATCACTTGTGACGTTGTCAAAGATGGTTGGGCCAACGAAGTTGCCTTTCTCAAACCCTTCAACGGTGATACCGCGGCCGTCAAGTAATAAGCTCGCCCCTTCTTCTACGCCAGTACCAATCAAATGCTCAACACGGGCTTTTGCGGCAGGAGAGATGAGTGGGCCTAAGTCTTTATCATGTTTGCCAGCTGAGACGATTAATCCTTCTGCTTTGGCTTTAATCTCGTCAATCCAGTCACCAGCAGCACCGACCAACACGACCACTGACAATGCCATACAGCGTTGACCCGCAGCACCAAAGGCGGCACCCGCTAGCTGATTGAGCGTTTGTTCTTTGTTGGCATCCGGTAAGATCACACCATGGTTTTTGGCACCCATCATACACTGGGCACGTTTGCCTGATTTGCTCGCACGTTCATAGACATGATGACCAACGGCGGTAGAGCCGACAAATGAGACGGCTTTGATATCTGGATGATCACAGATAGCATCGACGGTCGCTTTTCCGCCATGGACGACGTTTAGCACGCCTTCAGGTACGCCCGCTTCTACGGCAAGCTCTACCAAACGCATGGTGACCATGGGATCTTGTTCGGAAGGTTTGAGGATAAAGGTGTTGCCCGTGGCAATCGCCATGGGGAACATCCATAGGGGAATCATTGCTGGAAAGTTAAAGGGTGTGATACCAGCACAAACACCAAGTGGCTGCCAAATACTGTAAGTATCAACGCCAGATGCGACGTTTTCAACGAAGTCGCCAATCTGCAAGTTGGCAATGCCTGCTGCATGTTCGACGACTTCTAACCCACGGAATACGTCACCGCGAGCGTCTGCAATGGTTTTGCCCTGTTCAGCGGTTAGTATGTCTGCCAACTCATCCATGTGCTCACGAATCAGCGACTGATATTTTAAAAAGATACGGGCACGTGTGGTAATGGGTGTTTTGCGCCACGTCTGAAAGGCCGTTTGGGCGGCAGCGACCGCTTGGTTGATTTCGTCGTTCGTGGTTTGCGGGACTTTGGCAATGACTTCTTGGGTGGCCGGGTCGGTGATGTCAATCCATTCATTGGTGTTAGAGTCGACAAATTGACCGTTGATGAGCTGCTTTACGTGGTGCATAAGATATCCTTATCTTGCGTGCGTGACTACCATTTAGCGGTGTCTTTGTATTCGTAAATGAGTTTAAAAGGGATAAATTTTTATCAAATTCGCTTAATTTAAAATGATTTATTTTGTATCGTTATTGACTATAACAATAAAACAATTTTAGGGTCAAGCGCTTTATCAAAATTTTATTTGAGTTTTTATCAATTAGAAAAGGTTTGTCTAAAAATTTGAAAAATAAAAAAGCCCATGATTTTTCATGAGCTTATTATTTCGTATTAAAAGTGCAGTTTGATTGAGGCTTAATGCGCTTTCATAACGCTTTTTTAGTATCCCTTCATAGATTGCTTGATCGCATCAATCGCTGCTGGATTGTCAAGCGTTGACATATCTCCAGTGTCTTTATCTTCTGCTAAAGCGCGAATAGCTCGGCGTAGGATTTTGCCCGAGCGCGTTTTTGGCAGTGCTTGCGGGAAATAAATGGCTGCTGGTCGCGCGATACCGCCCAAGGATTTGATAACAGCGCCAATCACTTGTTGCTCAATACGAAAGCGATTTTCGGTTGTTGCCACTTGTTCGTGATCTCTTAACACACAAAAAGCGATAGGCAACTCGCCTTTTAACTCATCTTGAATACCCACCACAGCGCACTCTGCCATCTCTGGATGACCACTAATGGCCTCCTCAATCTCTTGTGTGCCTATGCGATGACCCGCCACGTTAATCACATCATCGGTACGCCCAAGTATGTGAAAATAGCCATTTTCGTCAACGACCGCATAGTCTGAGCTTGAGTATTGATTGCTATCAGTCAAGCTAAAGTAGCTATCAATGAAGCGTTTATCGTTACGCCAAACGGTCGTCAAACACCCTGGTGGCAAAGGTGCGCGAATTGCCAATAAACCCTTTTCTCCAGCAGCACAAGGCTCACCCGTTTCTTCATTGATCACTTGGGCATCATAGCCATACATGGGGAACCCAGGCGAGCCTTGTTTGTGGGGTTTGTCATTAAATTTAGGGGTATTGCTCAAAATCGGCCAGCCTGATTCAGTTTGCCAATAATGATCTAAAATTGGCACGTTCAAATGCTTAGTCAGCCAACTGGCTGTCGATTCATCAAGCGGTTCACCTGCCAAAAAGAATGATTTGACGCTTGATACATCGTAGCGTGTCATCCACGTTTCATCTTGTTTTTTGAGCATACGTACACCGGTCGGAGCGGTGAATAAAATATTAACCTTGTTGGCTTCAACGATACGCCACCAGATACCCGGATTTGGACGATGCGGCAGACCTTCATACATGACACTGGTCATGCCAGCGAGCAATGGCGCATAGATTGTATAAGAGTGGCCAACGGCCCAACCGATATCTGATATTGCCCAAAAAGTCTCGCCCGCTTTGCCATCATAAATATAATCCATCGAAGTCGTGAGCGCCACGGCATGACCACCCGTATCACGCTGCACCCCTTTTGGTGTACCCGTCGTACCAGAGGTATAGAGCAGATACGATGGCGTATTTGACTCCAGCCAAACAGGCTCGACCACCGCATTGGCCTCACAGCTACGGCGACGTTCAGTGGCATAGTCCACTTCTATATCTTGTGGTTTAAATGGCAGCACGCCGCGATTCACCACGAGCACATGCTCAGGTTTTACAGTGGCTTGCTCAATCCCTTGATTGACCAAATTTTTGTAATTGATGACTTTACCACCGCGCAGACCTGCATCCACTGTAATGACCATTTTTGCTTCGGCATCATCCATACGAATGGCCAAATTGTGTGCGGCAAAACCGCCAAATACCACCGAATGTACCGCACCGATACGCGCACAGGCCAGCATCGCATAAGCCGCCTCTAGAATCATCGGCATGTAAATGATGACACGATCACCTTTCTCAATACCGTGACGCTGTAGCACATCAGCAAAATAATTGACTTCTTTATATAAGTCGTTATAGGTCAAGCGGCGCTTGGTATAATCCGTATAAAATTCAACGTTATTGCCCAAATCTTTGAAAGCATTGGTAATATCTGGAAAGGTTTCGATTAACTCTTGGTTTATTTCTGACGATAACCAAATAAATGCATCTTGTTCTGCACGTTCTTCTAGATGGCGATCAACGCAGTTATAACAAAGATTGGTCTCGCCACCGACATACCATTTGGCAAAAGGTAAATTGCTATCATCAAGAATTTGCTCAGGGGCTTTGTGCCAATAGATACGCTTTGCTTGCTCGGCCCAAAAATTCTCTCGATCATTGATTGACGCGTCGTATATATCGGCAAAGGTTTGAGTGGTATTGGATGACGCTTGAGAGGTTTGGTCAAAAGCTTGATTGGTGGCTTGCTCGCTCATAATGGCTGTCCTTAGCATAAACGGTGGTGAGGCGATTTTATTAAATAACAATATAATATAAAACTAATTAATAGTATTAGAGTGATTTTGTCATAAAATACTGGCTGTCCGTGCCAAAAGTAAAAAACCGATACGTATTGTATCGGTTTAAAATGTAACAGAGCTAACGATAAAGGTCAACTGTTAAGCGTGTCACTCCACTGATATTTTTATTGATTCAAACCTCTTATCAGCGAACCACTTAAGTCTATCAGGCTTCGTTCTGCTGGCTATACATCTCACGCATCACCTTTTTGTCATGCTTACCTACAGAGGTTTTTGGTAATTCATCGACGAACCTAAACTCACTCGGCACACCATATTTAGGAATCATACCGCGCTCTACCGCCTTTTCAGCAATCGCTTTAATATCGTCAGCATGGGTGTCTTGGCAATTAGGCTTGAGAACAATCAAAGCTAATGGGCGCTCGCCCCACTGCTTATCGCGAACCCCAATCACTGACACATCGGCTACTGCTGGATGTAATGATAAAATTGTCTCAATCTCCAATGATGAAATCCATTCGCCGCCTGATTTGATCACGTCTTTTAAACGATCCGTAATTTTGAGAGAGCCATCAGGACATATATAGGCGATATCTTGGGTGTGCATATAGCCATTTTCCCACAGCTCCTTGCCTGCATCGTCATTCTTAAAATAGCTTTGAGTCAACCAAGGCGCACGCAATACCAGCTCACCTGTATTGTCTTTACCCATACCAACCGATTCATTATTCGTATCCCATATCTGGGCATCAACCATTAGTACAGGCTTGCCTGCCATACAGCGACGATTAATATCTTCATCTGCTGTCATTTCAGGCTCATTCAAGCTAAATTCTGTCAGACTAATAAGTGGTGCCGTCTCCGACATGCCATAGCCCGTATATACCTCGATACCTTGTGCCATGGCCGTTTTTGCTAAACCTTCAGTCAGTCTAGAACCACCAATAATCATTTTGAGACCATTAAAATTGGCATCACGATCCTGCGCTTCTTTGAGTACCATTTGTAAAATAGTGGGTACACAATGGGTAATACTTACTTTTTCATTGATAATCAAATCTAACAACGCATCAGGCGCATAGCGTCCCGGATAGACTTGCTTCAATCCAACCATCGTCGCTGTAAATGGAAACCCCCACGCGTGTACATGAAACATCGGCGTCATCGGCATATACACATCACCATAACTGACACCTTGTTTGTCAGGCAACATACCAAGCGTAGCGGCCTCTGCTAGGCTGTGCAATACCAACTGACGATGGCTAAAGAACACGCCTTTTGGATCGCCTGTGGTGCCTGAGGTATAAAAAGTGCTGGCAATGGTATTTTCATCAAAGTCTGGAAAGTCAAAATCACTATCGGCCGCTTCTATTAATGCTTCATATTCACCGATGACGCGGTTTTGGTTGCCGCCAAAGACACCTTCAAACGTCACGCCATTATCATCTAACCAAATGATATGCTCGATGCTCGAGTTTTCAAACTGATAATCTTTGACCAATGGCGCAAACTCAGAGTTGAGCAACAACACTTTAGGTTTAGCATGGTTGATGGTATAAAGAATTTTTTCTGGTGACAAACGGATATTGACTGTCTGCAAAATATACTCTGACATGGGCACGGCAAAGTAAGACTCAAGATAGCGATGACTGTCCCAATCCATTACCGCCACGACATCACCAGCAGACAAATTCAAGTCTGCTAATACATTGGCTAGGCGATTGATACGATTGAATAAATCTTTATAAGTAAAACGCTTTTTATCCGCATAAACAATTTCTTGATCTTGCGATACCGTCTTGGCGCGGTTCAATAACTGCTTTACCAATAAAGGGTAATCATAGGCAGACGGCGCACTCTGGTAAGTATTTGACATAGACATGACTTCCTTGTTGGTCATAGATGAAAATTGCTATACGTATAAATGAGAATAATAATGCAGAGATTACCTCTCTAGCTACAATACTTTATTGAGAACTTGTTCATTCTTCTTTCAAACCAATAATGACTAGGGCTAGTAATCAGAGCACTATCAATAAAACTCATCGTATCTCTATTGATAATAAGAAAAAAACACTTCCATGTAAAGCCCGTACACGTAAGCACGACAACCGCAAGCGTTCGGTATTTTTGATTTCATGATGCGCCCCATTGTGCTAAGCACATAAACACTAAGTCGCGCGTTTTATGAAGGCGATTTGATCATTCTTTGGGTTTTAATCATGCCAAAGCTTGCCACTAATAGCGCCAAAACCTGCACAAATAATAACAGCCAGACCGTCAGCTTCCAATCGCCACGCGCGTAGGCAATACCGCATATCCACGCCCCCAGCGTACCGCCAGCATAGTAGCCCATATAGTACAAACCAGAAGCCAATGAGCGGCCTTTATTCACATTGACAGCGATATAACTGATGGTCGCAGCTTGGGTAATGAAAACACCCGACGACATAATCGCTAGTCCAACAATAACGCCCCATAATGGCGTTACCAAAGTCAATAACACGCCAAACATGGATACCATCACCGCCACTCGAACCGTTCTCGCCGACCCAAATCGGCGTAGTAACGTGGTCGATAATGGCGTGATAATCACGCCAATGAGATACACGGCAAAAATATTGGCAAGCGCACCCGTACTCAAATTATAGGGCGTCTTAGCAAGGTGCAAATTAATAAAGGTAAAGCAGCCCACTAGCGAGAATAAAACACAGGCACCAAGCAAGCAAGCCGTCACGACGTAACGATTGGTCAAATGCTCGCCCAGCGTCTGCACCGCTGATCCCACATTTGGGTTGGCTTCAAAACAGCGCGATGTTGGTAGCATTTTCCATGCCCATAGCGCACCTATAAGCGTGAGCATCGCCATCAAATAATAGCCGAGCCGCCAACCGATCAGCTCATGCAAATGTCCAAGCAAAAATCTTCCCAAAAAGCCACCAAGTACGTTACCTGAGACATAAAATGACATCAGCTCAGTGAGCGCTCGTCCTTTAAACTCCTCACCAATATAAGCAATGGTCACCACCGTAATGCCAGGAACAGATAAACCTTGCATAAATCGGAACAAGCCCAACCAACCAATGCTAGGGCTTTGAGCAATTAACGCGGTGGGTATTGCTAAAAATAGTAGCGCGCCAACGATAAAAGACTTACGACCCAACGCATCAGATAGCATCCCTAAAAACGGTGACATAATGGCAATCGCCATCACTGTCGCCCCAACAATCATACCCACTTGCACCTCAGTAGCAGAAAAATCTGCCATCAGTACGGGCAATACGGCTTGAATAGAGTAGACCTGCAAAAAAGCAAACATGCCAATCAAACCAATCGTAATTTTTAATATCCATGAAGGCGGATTAGACTGCGGAATCTGTAATGAGGGTTTTGGAGTGTTTGTTAGTGGCATGCTGCTACTGGTTTGAGCCTTATTCTGAAGATTATTTTTCACAATGCTGCTTACTATGTTAGACGCGGTTGATCTAGGCGTGAGTGGTAGGAATAGCGCTATAAAAAGCCTGGGCTTATAATCGCTTGAACTTATAATCGCTTGAAATAGCTAGCAAAAATATTGATAGCACTCTTAATGACATACCCATTATGGTAGCACATTGAGAGATAAGCTCAGTGCTCAAAGTGTTGTATGAAACAGTTTTGGAGACATAAAAAAGACCACTACAATAGTAGCAGCCTTATTGTTAACGCTTAAGCCCAGTAGAGCGTTTATTCGCAGCTTGCTTTACCTGTGCGATGATTGATCGCACCATTGGCTTTTAGCAACTTTTGCATCTCTACATGACCGCGGGTGCAAGCATACGAGTAAGCGCCTTGGTTGTACGAGCCTAGCTTTGTATCTTTAGTCGTAGCGACAAGATTAGGGTTAGCGCCTTTTGCTAACAAGTATTTTACCGTCTCTAAACGGTTGTTACTGGCAGCAACCATAATCAACGTTTCACCATCGCTCTCTTGGGTTTGATCATTGAGATCCACTGGTTTTTTAGCATTTAGTAGCGTATAAACCTTTTTGACAACGGCGGTATTTTTGCCCAATACGGCAGATTTTAGGACATTATAGACGTCGCCTTTATCGGTGGCGTACAGATCAGCGCCTTGGCTGATTAAATAGTCTACCATGTCTTCATAACCAATAAATGCCGCCCAACCCAAGGCAGTTTGGTCAAGATTGCCAGTGTCTTTCACTTCTAAATTCTGACCATTAGCGACCATGTACTTAACAGTGGCTAAATCGCCTTTTTTAACCGCATCAAACCATTTAGCGTCTGCGCCAGTCGATGGTTTGGCATAAAAATTACGATAAGACAGTTTGTCTTTATTGACGATATCAAAATTTTCAGCGGCGCTAAAACGATAACCCACTTGAGCAATAGGCATAACTTGCGTGACCTGTACTGCCTCATCTTTAGTCATATCGCTGCCAGTACTCAAGCTTGAGCACCCTGTTAATAGCATAGCTGCCATAATTGCTGACGTGCTGAGTTTATAGACAAAATTCATAGATTGGCCTCAAAAATCAAAACAAATATTAGTAATAAAAACTGACTGCCATAAAACTGTGTGTTGTAATCAGCTCTAGCAGTAGCACAAATTTAGATTGTAATTCATAACCATAAATTTCAATTGTTAATCACTGTATAAAAATTGTTACGCTTGATCTAAAGAGCGGTTCTACCACCTCAGCTTGCTTAATATCAAGCAATAACAGAGCTTGACACTATCTTATCTTTTTTATTACAGACTTTGCGTGCTCAAAAAACCATACTTGCAAGTTGCTATATTAAGTCACTATCTATTGATAAGTAAAATTAATAAATAGAACCATTCAAGAAAATCACTATTAAGGAATAATAATGAACGATGAGATTTATGATTTAGGTCAAGGATTTTGGAGCATACGTGGCTCATTTGTCAAAAATGATATTATTGACATAGGGGTTCAATCTGCTCTAATAAAACTGGCCTCGGGACGATTTATCTTTTTAGACAGTTATACGCTGACAGGCGATGTCCGTCAGCAAGTCATGGATTTGACCAATCAAGGTCAAGATGTCGAAGCTGTGTTAAACGTTCATCCCTTTCATACTGTGTACTGTGCTCAAATGGCGTTGGATTTTCCGCAAGCGATTTTTTATGGTAGTAGCCGTCATCATAAACAGATACCAGAAATAAATTGGGCAGCAGATTTGGTCGAAAGTGACGCCGTTGCAGAGCGTTATACCGAGCTTGAATTTTCGCTTCCTAGAGGTATTTATTACATCTCGCCTGATGAGGCTATCCATGCAGGTTCTCTGTTGGTTTATCATCCTGCTAGCCAAAGTGTCTATATTGATGATACTTTTGAGATTCCTCCTTCTAAGCTATTTAATAAGGTACAGCCTAATTTAGGTTTACATCCGACCACCAAGCAAGCACTTAAGGATGAGAAAAACGCAAGCAAGCAGTATTACGATTGGGCAACGGAGCTGGCACACAAGTGGCGTGATGCTCGATATTTCTGCGGTGCGCACTCAGGCTTAATTGAATTTGGCGAAGGAAGATTTGAGGCAGCATTGCTGTCTGCCATTGATGGCGCTCGTTTTGAGCTTCAATCGTCATAAGTTATGAAGCCGCTACTTTTGAATGCATACATAGAAAATCAAATAAGGAGAATTATTAATGTCAGATAAAATACATGATTTGGGTGCAGGATTCTGGAATATACGCGGATCATTTCGCATTGGTGGTATTTTAAATATTGGCGCGCACTGTTCACTCATCAAGCTAGAATCAGGGCGCTTTATCTTTTTGGACAGTTACGCCTTAACAGGTGAGGTTCGAGATGAGGTAATGGCATTGACCAATAACGGACAAGAGGTTGAGGCGGTCTTAAACGTCCATCCCTTCCATACCGTACACTGCGCGCAAATGGCAGAAGACTTCCCGCAAGCGACCTTTTATGGCAGCAGTCGCCATCATAAAAAAGTGCCAAAGGTACAATGGTCAGAGGATTTGGTCGAAAGTGAAGCGGTCGCTAATCGCTATCCTGAGCTTCAGTTCTCAATGTCAAAAGGTATCTATTATATCTCGCCCAACGAGATGGTTCATGCAGGTTCATTACTCGCCTATCACCCTACCAGCAAAAGCCTGCACGTGGATGATACCTTTATGAGTCCACCGATAAAATTACTAGAAGCCATATTGCCTGAACTGCTATTGCACCCTACTACTAAAAAAGCACTCAAAAATGAGCCTAATGCAGGCAAACAATATTGTGATTGGGCAAGCAGTCTGGCGCATGAGTGGCGCGATGTTCGCAATTTCTGCGCAGCCCATTCTTATTTAGTGACGTTTAATGAAGGTGATTTTGAACAAGCTTTATTAAAAGCGATTGATAAAGCCCGTCCAAAGTTAGAAACAGCCTAGGGCATGTCTTCAACTTAATCGATACTATCTAAATGGGTTAAAAATGGTGAATACAAAAAAGGGCTGCCAATATGGTAGCCCTTTTTGAATGACAGATAGTAACACTTATAACTGCATAGCAGCAGCGAGCAAAGAGACAACGACTATGGCGGTGACATAGTTTCTCACTTTGAAATAATCCTGCGTAATAATGCGCGCTCGATTGAGACCATAATCAATTATCAACATACTGGCGAACCCAATAATGAGTAGCCAAACAAAACCGATGGTTGATAGCATCAGAAACCCTAACCATAGAACAATCGCTATCATGTTACTTACTAAAGGCAATCTGACAGCCCATTTATTGTCATCAGCCAAGCTCAGATGATTACCCCACTGCGAGCCTGCCATAAATGTTGCAATCACCAGCCCATAAGCACTTAAAACGTCAGCTGTTGCCCCTAAGTAAGGCATGCTATCAATATCCATAGCAAGTAAGAGCGCACAAGCCACAAACGGAATAGCGCCTGCAAAGGTTAGATAAGGACTGGGTTTTTTCATAGTATGAACCTATCTTATGTTTGGTCTATTGATATCCATCTATAGTCAGTGAAAAGTAATATCGACACATCACGCACTGCTGCTATCAATTTTTCTTGCTTACTGCGTCTGCGCAGACAGAGGCTACAACACTCTCATTACACAAACATGCATACCAGCAGTACTGTGGCGTTTTTAAAGTATTTTGACGATATAGACTGTTAATCAGCAATTTCATCATATATTAATTCACCAATTTACTGCGTCTCACCTTGCCACTGACGAATAAAATCACCATTTGGATCGTATTGCTGGGTTTGTTTGGCGAGATTAAATTGCCTGCATCCTCTTGGGTCAGCCCCAACGCCTGCTAAATACTGCCAGTTGCCCCAATTACTAGCGACATCATAATCAATGAGATTTTGCTCAAAATAAGTCGCACCATAACGCCAATCTAAACCCAGTTCATGAATAAAGCAGCTCGCAACTAGCTGCCGTCCGCGGTTTGACATATATCCTGTCGCGTTTAACTGATTCATACAGGCATTGATGATGGGATATGGCGTTTGTCCATTTTTCCATTGCTCTAAACGCCTTTGATCCCACTGGGTTGAGCGAATATGCTGACCAATACCTTTAAACAAAAATAACGTTTGTTGATGGGTAACCGCGTACCAATAAAAGTACTCGCGCCAAAGCAGCTCAAACCATATCCAATAGGTTGATCCATTTGCGATGACATCGCGCTCATAACGGCGCAGACGGTTCAATATCACGTTTACAGACAAAGCACCATTCGCGAGCCAAGCAGAAAACTTTGTAGAATGTGTCCAGTCATCGAGCGCATTTCGCGTAGTTTTGTAGGTACGCGGCGCATCAGAATCAAAATAAGCCTCTACGTGTTTGAGACCATTTGACTCACCACCTTTAAAACTAGAGACTTGCTGTGACGGCTTATCAAGCCTTCTCTCATCAGACGATTGCGATTCAAAAAAGTATTCGTGTTTACTGAGCATGCTTTCAGGCATTTGCGCGAGCGATTTTGGCGTTAGACAAGTAGCGATATCTGTTTGTGCATTCAATAAATCATAATCTGATTCAATTTTTTTACGAAATTGCGTAAAGCTTTTAGGCAAATCCTCTAGCGGTAACTCGTCAAACAAAGTAGCGGTTGTCTGAATATGCCAATGTACTTGCGGATGCTGATTCTGTAAGAGAGCATACGCTTGATTTTGATTATAATCTGCCGTTTGGCTGATGCAGATATCTGTGACCTGTTGCTGCTCGATGAGCTCATTCAACTGCATAAAGGTGTCTGATACTGCCGGATTTTTCTGTAGATATAGCAATCTATTACCAAGCTGCATCAGTGAAACATTTAAGTCAGCCAAGCTCTCATGCAGAAACTGCTGGCGGGCATGACCCATAGTGTCATAATGATAAGCATGCTGGTCTTTTTTATTGTTTAGCGTATCAGTCAAAGACGATACATAAACGAGCAGTAATCGTCCATTACTGGATAAATTAGCCGCTTTTAATAACGTGGCATTATCCGCTATCCGTAAGTCATTATGGAATAAGACCAATGTGACGTTTTTATCAGATGGCTGGTTTGACATTTTCTAAACCTCTCACTATTTGGTTTCTCTTGATTAACCACGACAACCTGTCTTTAATATTTTAAAATATCATATACCGTTTAAGAGATATTTGATATTCGACCACGATGCTAACAGAATATCAATCGAGCAATATTCTCAGACATAAAAACCACTGTTAAACATTGACTCTCATGAGCCCGACTGCTTAAATGGTTTACCTCTAGGAGAATACTATGATTGAAGAAAATACATCAGATGCAAAGCGTAAACTCATCAATCGGTTTTTGGTAAGACTAACGAAAGAGCAACCGCAAATGTATTACGCCACGACCTCTGAGATATCTCGGAGCATCCATACCATGATAAAAGAACATACCAATCGCTTGTCGGTAGAAGAGCAAGCACTGGTCAGGCGCATGACTATAGAAGAGATTGGGGGATTACTGGGCTTCCATGCCAGATAAACGACTATCAACCGATTGGTAAATAAATCGTTTTAAGTAATCGCCAAGTGTCTCACAAAAAAAGACCGCCATGAAAGCGGTCTTTTTTTTATTCAAATGATAGTTTCAGACTATATAGTCGCTGAAAAGTTAAATCGATACATCAATCGTCAGATACTACTGATATAAATTTTTCTCGCTTGCTGTGCCATTGAAGACAGAGGCTTCGAAAAATTCATTCCAGCAGTACTGTCGCGCTTTTTTTGACTATACTAGAATGGATATTCACGTGGCTCGTGCTGCATTGATACCCAATGCGTTCTAGTAAATTCTTCTAGCACCCATTCACCATTGAAGCGACCGATACCTGAGTTTTTCTCACCACCAAACGGTAGATGGCTCTCATCATTTACAGACACGTCATTAATATGGGTCATACCTGCTCTAATACCACGAGCAAAGCGCAGACCTTTTGCCATATCTTTTGTAAAAACGGCGCTGGACAGACCATACATTGAGTCATTGGCTATCGACAGGGCGTCGTCCTCGTCTTTGGCGCGAATAATACCAACCAATGGTCCAAATACTTCATTGCGTGACAAATCCATCTCACGAGTGACGCCAGTAAAGACATGTGGTGGCACCAATTGACCGTCAATATCACCACTCAAGACCATGGTAGCACCTTCTTCTTGTGCTTGAGCAATCTTGTCTTTTAGTGATTGAACCTGTTTTTTATTAACGATTGGACCCACTGCTGTATCGCCCTTGCTAGGATCACCAACGTTTAATGTCTTAACATGTGCTAAGAAACGCTCTACAAAATCATCATAAACTTCATCTTCCACAATGATACGGTTGATAGCGACACAAATCTGACCTTGGTGTAAGAACTTACCAAACACAGCGGCTTTTACGGCTTGTTCAATATCAGCATCTTTTAGGACGACAAAGGGACTGTTACCACCCAACTCTAATGCCACTTGCTTGAGGAAATCACCGCCATTGGCCAACTCACCAATGCGCTTGCCGACCGAAGTAGACCCAGTAAATGAGACAAAACTTGGGATTTCATGCGTGACAATCGCATCGCCTATCTCACTACCCGCCCCAACGATCACATTGAGCAATCCTTTTGGCAGACCGGCCTCTTCAAATATTTTTGCAAATAGCAGACCGCTCGTGATTGGTGTGTCACTAGCAGGTTTCAGCACAACTGCATTACCAAGTGCCAATGCTGGCGCAATAGAGCGCTGCGTCAGATGTAATGGAAAGTTCCATGGGCTAATAACCGCAATGACACCTAGTGGTTCACGGTAGACAAAGTTTTCTTTGCCTGGGATATTAGAAGGACGAATCTCGCCATGAACACGGCTAGGAAATGACGCTGCCTCTAACGTAATTGAGCGTGCATTGCTGAATTCTGCCATGGCTTTGATACGAGTACTACCAGACTCGTGGATAAGCCAATCAACGATTTCATCTTGACGCTCATCAAAGATTTTGACAACTTTATATAGCACAGCAGCACGAGCAGCAGGGGTTTCTTTCGCCCATGCTTTTTGTGCCTGACTTGCTGCTTGATAAGCTTCATCAAGCTGCTTCTCGGTTGCTTGCTGAATCTCTACTAGTGTCTCACCATTATATGGATTGGTATTAGTATTGACGCTGTCGTCTTGACCTTTTTGCCACTTACCAGCGATGTATTGCAGATGAAAATCTTTGTAAGCATTGGCTGTCGTATTATTGGTATCAGTTGACATAATTGACCTTATTTATCTTATTTATCTTATGGGAATCATTTAATTTTTAAGTGAAATTGTATATCTAGCAAATTGAGAGAGTAATAATTGATATCATTGTTTCTATTGAGCTATCTTTCTCATGGTCTATCTTCCTCATGGTCTATCTTCGAGACACCTAATAAAGTGTATTAAACCGAAACTTGCTAGACGACTGGTCTAATGTTAACATAGATATAATAGAAACTAGAATATTTTGTCATTAAAGATTGTTGAAAATACGTAACGCTTTTATTACTTACTGAGGCTATATAGCTACTGATAACAAATACTGAAAAAGGTGATAAATAGTCTAAATACACGCATAGACCGTATAATAGATAACTTTTAATAACATTAATGACTTTTAATACCCTAATAGCTTTTAGTAGTGTGGTACGCCATACTCTATTCAATCAAATTTGCAAACACCCTAGGAGAACATGACTACTATGTCTGCTAACGCAACCAAAATTCCACTAGATACCAAAACGCATCTGTTAGAAACAGGCTATCAGCTTATCGCTAAAAAAGGATTTACCGCTGTCGGTCTCAAACAGATATTAGACACCGCAGGCGTCCCTAAAGGCTCGTTTTATCACTATTTTGCCTCAAAGGAAGCATTTGGCGAGGCTCTTATTAGCAATTATTTTGCCAACTATAAGATACGTTTAAACACTATTGCTCAGCAAGATGTTAGTGCTCAGCAGAAGCTTTATAATTATTTTCAGAACTGGTATGACACTCAGCAAAACGGCTGTGACTATGACAAGTGCTTGGTGGTTAAGCTGAGTGCTGAGGTCGCAGATATCTCAGAACCTATGCGTATTACATTGAATACAGGTTATCAGCAAATCATCACTTGGCTGGCTGAGCACATCAAAGCGGGCTGGGCAGATAATTCTGTACCGCAGTCTGAAAACATCTCTGCTGAAAGCATAGCCAAACGCTGGTACTTTGCATGGCTTGGTGCCAGTTTAATCGCCAAAACCAGCCAGACCAATACACCGCTTGCAGAAGTCTGGCAGATGACGACGTCACAAATGGGCCGCTGATACTATAGATGATTCTCAGCGGTCACCCTACATATCTGACTTAAAAAGCGGCATTGTTACAGGAATATATTACTCGTAAAATCCAAATTTCTAGATCGTTTCCTTATTTTAAAAATGAGGATAAAGATAATGCCCTACCCTATGACGCAGTAAGAGAAGTTTATTTCAGCTACGATCCCCTTTTATTCGTGTTTTTTTCAACTGGCCATACGCATCTATAATAAGATAAAAAAGTTATAAGAGAGTTTTGTAAAAATCTCTAGACGACTGGTCTATTTAATGTACAATACGCATCAATCTTTGGAGTAGATGCACAAATAAGCATTGCTCACCATTCATTGTTCAACGTCAAAACATTTGATAGAACCATTTTTATTAACATTAGGAATATTATGAATAACTTTCAATATTACAACCCCGTCCGTATCGTTTTTGGTGAAGGTCAAATCGAACAATTATCAGATCTAGTCCCTACTGATGCGCGCGTGCTCATTACTTATGGTGGTGGTTCAGCGCAGCGTACAGGAACGTTAGACGAAGTAAAAGAAGCATTGGCAGCGAGTGGCACACGCACTGTATTTGAATTTGGCGGTATCGAAGCCAATCCAGAATTTACTACGCTATTAAAAGCGGCTGATATGGTCAATGAGCACAACATTGACTTCTTATTAGCAGTCGGTGGTGGTTCAGTCATCGATGGCAGCAAGTTTGTTGCGTTGGTTTCTTCATTGACTCAAGCAGACGGTACAGTCTCACGTGACCAAGCATGGGATGCGTTGAATGACTACTGCAAAAACCTCGATTCTGCTATTGATTTAGGTGCAGTTTTAACCATTCCTGCTACTGGCTCTGAGATGAACTCAGGTGGCGTTATCAATTATAGTGAGCGTCAAGCAAAACTTCCATTTGGCAATCCACTTGCCTTCCCTAAATTCTCAATTTTAGATCCTATCAAAACGCTGACATTGCCTGAACGTCAAGTAATGAACGGTGTTGCCGATGCATTCGTCCATGTTATGGAACAGTATTTGACTTATCCTGTGAATGCTAAAGTTCAAGACGCCTTTGCTGAAAGTTTGCTTAAAATCCTTATCGATGAAGGTCGCGTGGTTAAGCAAGACCCAGATAATATGGAAACCCGTAAGAATATTATGTGGACAGCGACCATGGCATTAAACGGTCTGATCGGTACTGGCGTACCACAAGACTGGACAACTCATATGGTCGGTCATGAACTGACATCTCTACACGCTATTGACCATGCACGTACGTTAACCATCGTTCTGCCATCAGTGATGCGTGAGCTAAAAGAAAGTAAAAAAGAAAAACTGCTTCAGTACGCACATAATGTATGGAACATCACAGATACTGATCAAGATGACGACGCAATCATTGAAACCGCCATTGTCTACACCGAAAACTTCTTCCGCGAACTTGGCTTGCCAGTGAGCTTAGAAGACGTAGATTTGACTGAATCAGCAATTGACCCAATCATCAAGCAGCTTGAAGTACACAAAATGGTGAAATTGGGCGAGCACGGTAAAAACGACTTAGCCGTCTCACGCCGTATTCTCGAACGTGCTGTAACCAGCAAAGCGTCTTAATGGTAGATTCTTAATAATAGCTTCTTAATAAGACAGATTATCGTAATAAAAAAACATATCGTTATGTTATTGATAGTAGTTACTCAGCACTGAGTAGCTACTACGTTTAAAATAAAAACTAAGAAATATAAAAGGAATATTAAAATGAGCTTTGATAAGCAACAAAATCAAGAAAAAAACCGTCAAATCAAACTGGCTAGCCGCCCAACAGGTGAGCCTAAAGCCGAAAACTTTGACATGGTTACTAGCGAGATTCCCTCGCCAAATAATAACGAGATGCTATTGCGCACAGTCTATTTATCTTTAGATCCATACATGCGTGGGCGTATGAGCGCTGCTAAAAGCTATGCTGATCCACTAGAAGTGGGCGATGTCATGTTAGGTGGAACGGTTGCCCAAGTCGTCGAATCCAATATTGATAAATTTGCGGTCGGTGATCTGGTCGTCTCAAACTCAGGCTGGCAGGACTATAGTGTCAGTGATGGCGAAGGTGTCCTAAAGCTCGATAAAGATATGCCAAACCCTTCTTATGGTTTGGGTGTGCTGGGTATGCCAGGATTTACGGGCTATATGGGCTTCACTGATATCGGTAAACCACAAAAAGGCGAAACATTGGTCGTCGCTGCCGCTACTGGTCCAGTCGGTGCTACTGTCGGACAAGTCGCCAACCAATACGGCTTACGCACCGTTGGTATCGCAGGTGGTAAAGAAAAATGTGATTTTGCGGTCAACGAGCTTGGCTTTGATGCCTGTATCGATCACAAAGCCGATGACTTTGCCGAGCAACTAAAAGCGGCTTGTCCAGATGGTATCGATATTTACTACGAAAACGTGGGCGGCAAGGTATTTGACGCGGTCATGCCATTATTAAATGCGCATGCTCGTATTCCAGTCTGTGGTCTCGTTGCACAATACAACGCCACTGAACTCCCTGAAGGTCAAGATCGTTTGAGTGTACTGACAGGTCTGATCTTAAGCCAGCGCTTAACCATAAAAGGTTTTATTATCTTTGAAGAGTATGGCGACCACTACCCTGAGTTCTTAAAAACCATGAGCAAATGGGTTGAGTCAGGCGACGTAAAAACCAAAGAACATATTGCTGAGGGTTTAGATAATGCACCTGACGCCTTTGTTCGTATGCTCAACGGCGACAACTTTGGCAAAACTGTTGTCAAAATCGCTGACGTTAAATAATGAGCAGTAACCAAAGAATCAGATAACGACTTAACTACATAATTCGTTAAGACAACCACTGAAAGTGACACATTAACCATGAATACTGTTAGCTGTCATTTCTAATACTACTATTCGTTAAGTATTATTCATTGAACATGACTGCTAACAATCAATAATTTAAAAACGACATCAACAATAAACAAGGATAATTATGAACATTTTAATGGTACTAACTTCACACGATAAATTAGGCGACACGGGCAAAAAAACAGGTTTTTGGCTAGAAGAATTTGCCGCTCCTTACTATGCTTTTCTTGACGCTGGTGTCAATGTTACGCTAGCCTCTCCTGCTGGTGGTCAACCGCCACTCGATCCTGGTAGCGATACCGAAGACACGCAGACCAAAGATACCAAACGCTTTAAAGACGATAAAGACGCTCAAGAACGTTTGGCCAATACTGAAAAGCTGGCTGACATGAAAGCGGAAGACTTTGACTCGGTCTTTTATCCAGGTGGTCATGGCCCATTATGGGATTTGGCCGTCGACCAAAACTCTATCAATTTGATTGAGACATTTGTTAAGCAAGAAAAGCCTGTGGCCTTTGTTTGCCATTCGCCTGCTGCGCTTAAAAACGTTAAAATTGATGGTGAATATTTGGTCAAAGGTAAAACAGTGACTGGCTTTACCAACTCTGAAGAAGCGGCTGTTGGCCTTACCGATGTTGTACCATTTTTAGTAGAAGATGCATTAAAAGCCAATGGCGGCAACTATGAGAAAGCCGCTGATTGGGAATCATTTGTCGTAGAAGATGGTCTGTTGATTACGGGGCAAAATCCAGCGTCATCAGAAGAAGCAGCGAAACGCTTGATAGCTAAGCTTAACGGTTAATATCGCGTAGCAGCTAACATCGCTTGACGCTCAACATAAAAGATCACTTAAAAAGGTCAACATCATGATTCGCTTACATCATCTCAATCAATCACGATCATTACGCATATTGTGGCTTCTAGAAGAATTGGGGCAGCCGTATGAGATTGTTAGCTATCAGCGTAAGGCTGAAAATAACTTAGCGCCTGATAATCTCAAGGAGATACATCCACTGGGTAAGTCGCCAGTCATCGAACTAGATGGTCAGGTCTATTCAGAGTCGGGTGCGATCACGGAGCTATTGATCGAACGCTTCGCGCCAGATCGCTTGCGCCCTATAACTGATAGTGTAGATTACGGACATTATTTACAGTGGATTGATTTTGCCGAAAGCTCATTGATGTTGCCGTTAATGCTTGAGTTATTTACCAAAAAAGCAGGCATCAATGACAATGAGTTTTTGAATGGTTATATCGATCAAGAAAAGACCAAACTTTTCAGTTATTTAGATTCAGCGGTCAAAGACAAGTCTTATATCGTTGGTAATAAGCTGAGCGGTGCTGACTTTATGTTGTCATTCGACTTGATTATTCTTGCTAAGCGTCAGAAATTAGATAACTATCCGCATATTAAACAATACGCGTTGCAACTGGCCAGTCTTGACAGTTATCAGCGTGCCATGCGTTTAGAAGCAAATTATGACGAATCGCTCTAATAGATTTTTTTAAAACTAGGGCGTGTCATTATTTAGATTGTGAGGCTTAAAATGAGATAAATTGCAATCAAACAAGGAAAATAACGCAGATAATATCGAGATATTAACCAGTTATTTGACGATGTTTGGTAAAATTTAGCCATTGTAAGACCACTAAATGATTAAGTGTGCTAATTGATGACATGCCCTATTATCCTATTGTCTATAAAAACAGCTCTGTAAAGGGCTGTTTTTATTTTTGATCGAAAATCCTATTACCTATAATGTCAGATAATATAAAGCAGGCGCTTTAAAGCCTTTTTTACTTAAGTTAATAGGGTTATCGATGTATTACCCGATTTGTTCTCATAGTAAACCTCTAAAATATAGTTGATTCAATTTGAAAGTGGTACAAGGCAACCGAGTGTAGATGTATATTTGATACCTCAAACGAGGTTAACGCTATTACTCTTTTATAGTGTATTGACTATAGATTACGATACATGTAATGAATTACGAGTATATAAAAAAATCTCAATCGAAATTATGATAAAATATCTCAAGTTTTTTTTGAGCTATTTTTTAGCTTTGTAAGTACTTCAAATAATACTAAGCCAATAGCTACTGATTCAACTGATACTGTCTATTTGTCATTTGGGCGCTGTGTTATGTCACTTAATCTCCTATAAATATCGTCGTACGCTCATGAATACTGAATATCAATTTAAGCCACATGAAAAACCAATGATGGTGGGTTCTCCAGCCAATCCTGATCATCCTGCACGCCGTAAAGTATTTTATTTACTTATTGGTATTTTCATTGGTATAACTGCCAGCTTCCAAAACGGTCTACTCGTTGCAAACTTGACTCAAATTCAAGGCCAGCTGGGCTTAACGCCCGTCGAAGGTGGTTGGATATCTGTCAGCTACAATATGACCAATGCCTGTATCACCGTCCTACTGTACAAAATTCGCCAGCAGTTTGGCATGTCGCTTTTTAGTAAAATTACCCTATTTTTTCTATTAGCTGCGACGAGTTTACAGTGGTTGGTCAGTAGCCATCTATTGAACGCTACCAGTCTCCAAATTGATCCTTATTATCTAGAAATCATTGCTAGAGGACTCAGTGGCATGGTGGCTAGTGGCATGACCATATTGGGTTTATTCTATTGTTTGCAGGGTATGCCAACTGTCAGACGTACCAGTGGCTTAATATTGGGTTTTGGCTTGGTGCAGTTTGGTATTCCATTATCACGTATTATTTCGCCCTACCTCGCTGTCGATGGTCTACTCGAAAACTTATTTTTATTTCAATTTGGTTTGGCGTTGATCTGTTTTGGACTGATTAATCTATTAGAGCTGCCGCCAGGTAATACTGAAAAAGTATTCGAAAAACTGGATTTTTTAAGCTTTGCATTTTTTGCTAGTGGTCTTGCCGCGTTGGCGGTGTTTTTGGTACAGGGCCGCATACAATGGTGGACGACACCTTGGCTAATTTACTCACTCATTATTGCAAGCGTCAATATTAGCATCGCACTATGGATTGAAACGCACCGCAAAAATCCCATGCTACAAGTTCGCTGGATGCGTAGTCGCAATATTATTGCTTTTATGATCACGGGTGCGGTGATGCGCATCTTGCTGTCTGAGCAAAATGTAGGCGCCGCAGGGTTACTTGCCAGCCTTGGCTACGGTAACGATCAGCTGATTACTTTTTATGCGGTCATCATATCTGCCAGTATATTGGCATTGGTGATTAGTATTTTTACGACCGCTGCGACAGAGTTGCGTCGTCCCGTTATTTTTGCCGTGGCATTGATCGCCTTAGGTTCTTGGATGGACGTTGGTGTGTCTATTAATTCAGCACCCTATATGTTTTATCTCAGCCAGTTTTTGATTGCCTTTGCCGCGGTTTATTTTATGGGGCCTTTGGTTTTTGAAGGATTTTTGCGGGCTATTGCCAGTGGTCCTGCTTATATTATTAGCTTTTCAGTGATTTTTGGTATTTCTCAAACGGTTGGCGGGCTTGCTGGTGCTGCCGCCATTCAAGCTTTTACCACTATTCGGACAAAGGTGCACTACGCTGATATGGTCAGCTCACTCAACTTAGGAGATCCTGAGTTAGTCGCACAAGTTGCAGGCGCACGTAGGGCGTTATCGAGTCAAACCACAGATTCTGCCCAAGCGAATGTTGCTGCCATCGGTCAAGTTGTGCAAGGTATCCAGCGGCAAGCGACCGTTTCGGCGTATAGCGATTTATTCTTTGTAATGGCCAGTATGGCTACTCTCGCAACGATTATCTTATTGATCAATTATTTTTACTATCGCTATCACAAACGTAACCCGCTTGCCAAAGAGCTTGCGGTGATGGCCAAAATGCGTGAATCAAAATGATTTGGTTCATTATATTAATAGTAGTCAAAACCTTTCAGCATTTATTTATTCAATATTTAGGAGCGCGTCATGAGTCAAGAAAAACCTAGTGAGCTTAACCAAGAAACTCAGACGTTAACTGACGCTTCAACCAAATCTGATGCTCCCACAAAAAACACACCGACAGAATCTGATCTTAATAAGACAGAGATGACAACGGACTCTGTGCAAAATCAAAAAGAACCCTTAGAAGCTAGAGCAACGGCAGATACGGTAGACAATAATGAGCCGCCTATGCCGCCAAAAGAGTCTATTGATAGTGCTGCTGGCTGGTCACCCAAGAAAAAATCTTATTTGAATTTAGGATTATTGATTCTATTAATTGTCATTGGGGTTGGATTGGTTTTATACGCGTGGAAGCTACCACCTTTTACGCCAACCATACAACAAACCAATAATGCCTTTGTCAAAGGCCAAACGACCATTATTAGCCCGCAAGTATCAGGCTACGTGACCGAAGTGGCTGTACAAGATTTTACCAATGTAAAAGCAGGTGATCTGCTGATAAAAATTGACGATCGAACGTTCCAGCAACAGCTTGAACAAGCGCAAGCAAATACCGAAGTTGCCCTGACCAATCGCTCTAGTAATACTCAAGACACCCAAACTAGCCAAGCTCAAATCGAAGCACGAGAAGCGGATTTGTATAGTGCCAAAATCAATGTTGAAAGTGCGCGTGAAGATGTGAATCGCTATCAAGGTTTGGATGCCATCGGTGCTGTATCAAAGGCAGAGGTTGCTCATATCAAGGCACAGCTGGCACAGGCGCAGGCGGGTGTTCAGCAAGCAGAAGCCAATCTACAAGCTGCCCGTGAAAATCGTGAAAAAACAAGTGGCAGTCGATCATCGCTAGATGCGAATATAAAAAGTGCGGATGCAGGTGTCAAGCAAGCACAAATTAATTTGGACAATACCATCATCACCGCCCCTGAATCTGGCCAGCTGAGTCAAGTCAGTGTCAAAGAAGGCCAATACGTTAGTGCTGGTACACAGCTGATGTATATCGTACCAAAAGGTGTGTGGATTATTGCCAATTTTAAAGAGACTCAGATAGCAAAAATGGCTATTGGAGAACCAGCAACCATTCATGTTGACGCGCTTGGTGGTGCCAAATTTAGTGGTCATGTCAGTAACATCTCACCAGCCACAGGCAGTGAATTTAGTGCTGGTGCGGCCAATCCTGCGACGGGCAACTATATCAAAATTGCCCAACGCATTCCTGTACGAATCGATTTGGATCAAAATCAGCCTGAGCTTGCACGCTTACGCCCCGGTATGTCGGTTTCTGTCGATATCGATACCAGCGTTAAATGAAATAAATAGCATAAAAAAGTCTCTAATCAATCCCATTATAAAAGGGTTGATTAGAGACTTACACTGTCTTTAAAACAGCTGCATGGCTATGGTAGTAAACGTTTGGTCGTCCAATTTGCTACATCGTCTTTGCTGTCACTCTCTTGCATATAAACAATGCGGTCGTGCATCCGATTGGCGCGCCCTTGCCAAAACTCCATTTTTTCAACGGTGATTTCATAACCACCCCAAAATTCAGGTGTTGGTACTGGCTTGTTTTCTGGATACTGCGTTTGTAATTGTTCGAACGTTTGTTCCATTATGTCACGATTGACCACTTCACCGCTTTGTGGACGACTAACCCACGCCCCTACTTGGCTATCATGCGGGCGTTTTTGAAAATATGCCGCAGATTTATCATTGTCAATTTTAGCAATACTGCCGCTAATACGAATTTGACGCTCAAGTTCATGCCAAAAAAACAGCGCTTCAGCATTCGGGTTTTCAGCGATGTCCTGACCTTTCGCACTTTCATAGTTGGTATAAAAGACAATACCATTCTCTGTAATTTCACGCAGCAATACGATACGGACACTAGGTTTATTATCCGCGCCGCAGGTTGCTAAGCTCAATGCATAGGGTTCTTGTACGCTTTGTTCTATTGCCTCATTCATCCACGCCTTTAACAGCTCAAATGGCGAATCTGGTACTGACTGTTGATCAAGCATACCCTTCTCGTATGACAGGCGTTGATTGGTAAAATCCATGCTCATTTTAAGTCCTTGTTTTGCTATTATTTTTTTAAAAGCGATTAGCCCAATACTGCTTTAATACGATCGGCCAAATCATTGGCCATCACGTCGCATTCAATCACATCATCTGACTCAACCATCACTCGAATCATGGGCTCTGTACCAGACTGACGAATCAGTAAACGACCACGCCCTTCTAACGTAGCCTGCGCTTTATCAAAAGCGGCGACCAGTTCTTCATGCTCAAAAGGATCTTGCATCTGAGACAAACGTATATTGACCAGTTTTTGTGGTAACACCTCAAAACCTTCGACAAGATCACTGAGCGCACGCCCTCGAGCTTGCATCACGGCCAATACTTGCAAAGCCGCTATAATAGCATCGCCCGTACGACTTTTATCTAAGCATAAGATATGTCCAGAAGGCTCTCCGCCCAATATCCAGCCCTTGGCTTCAAGGCTCTGCATGACATAACGGTCGCCTACTTTTGCACGAGCAAACTCAATATCCGCTGCTTTCAGTGCTAGTTCCAGCCCCATATTACTCATAAGTGTACCAACCACGCCCTCAGCCTTGGTATGACCTTGAGTCGCCAACAAGTATAAGATGCCATCACCGTCGATTAGCTTACCCGTTTCGTCAACCATCACGATACGATCACCATCACCGTCTAAGGCGATACCAACATCGGCTTCGTGCTCGAGTACCGCTTTTTGTAAACCCTCAGGATGCGTCGAACCGCAATCAGCATTAATATTAATGCCATCAGGCGTATTATTAATCGCGATTACATTGGCACCAAGCTCACGCATGACTCTTGGTGCCACACTGTAGCCTGCCCCATTGGCACAATCGACGACGATGGTCAGATGACTCAGATCATACTGATAAGGAAAACTGCCTTTACAGAATTCTATATACCGACCTTTGGCATCATTGATACGATTGTTTTTGCCAAGTTTGGAAGGATCCAGAATAGGCATGCTTACATGATTGACGCTCTCAGATTGAGTCATAATGGCTTTTAATTTGTCATTAATAGCGGTTTGCATCTCATCGGTTAGCTTTTTGCCATTACTCGAAAAAAACTTGATGCCATTATCATAATAGGGATTGTGCGAAGCAGAAATGACCACGCCAGCATCTGCATGAAAACTACGAGTCAAATGAGCGATAGCAGGCGTTGGCAATGGCCCTAGCAGATTTACATCGACACCCGCTGCATTAAATCCTGCTTGTAACGCGCCCTCAATGACATAGCCTGACAGGCGGGTATCTTTACCAATAACCACACTTGGTTTACGCGCCGGATTGTCATTGTTTTCTACTAATACCAGCCCCGTCACATAGCCTAACTTCAAAATAAAATCAGGTGAAATAGGTAATTCACCAAATTTACCGCGAATGCCATCGGTGCCAAAGTAGCTCATTATGGGTGCTCTCCAAGTCTAAAAGTGAAAGGTCAGGCCTATATGCAGGCAATACTATCATTATAATAATCTGATTATGTATTTTACAAATAAAACAGCCAACAATAGCAAGGTATTGTTGGCTGTTTGTATCTCAAAGTCACTGCAGCCCTACAAATCAGAGGGTGTTGATATAAAATCAGGCTGAAAACTATCGTTTAATTCACTCGATAGTTTGGTGCTTCTTTAGTGATTTGTACATCATGAACATGCGACTCTTTCATACCAGCTGATGTAACCTTGATAAATTGTGGATTGGTACGCATGTCTTCGATGGTTGCAGAACCTGTATAACCCATTGATGAGCGTAAGCCGCCAACCAATTGATTAACGATACCAGCAACTGGGCCTTTATAAGGAACACGACCTTCGATACCTTCTGGAACCAATTTTTCTACACCATCTTTGGCATCTTGGAAGTAACGATCTGATGAGCCATTTGAGCCTGACATAGCACCCAAGCTACCCATACCACGGTACGCTTTATAATAGCGACCTTGGAACAGCTCTACTTCGCCCGGTGCCTCTTCCGTACCTGCCATCAATGAGCCTACCATGATGCACGAAGCGCCTGCTGCAATGGCTTTTGCCATATCACCTGAATAGCGAATACCACCATCAGCAATCAATGGAATGCTGTCTTGTAATGCGCTAGCAACGTTATCGATGGCTGAGATTTGCGGCACACCAATACCTGCGATGATACGAGTGGTACAAATTGAACCAGGGCCGATACCCACTTTCACCGCGTCTGCACCAGCATCACGTAATGCTTTAGCTGCATCGCCTGTTGCGATGTTGCCACCGATTACCTGTACATTTGGATAGTTTTTCTTAATCCAAGACACCTTATCAATCACGCCTTTTGAGTGACCATGTGCTGTGTCAACGACGATGATATCTACGTCTGCTGCGATGAGCGCTTCAACACGTGCTTGCGTGTCTGGACCTGTACCAACGGCTGCACCAACGCGAAGACGGCCTTGCTCATCTTTACAGGCATTCGGATTGTTTTCTGCTTTAGCAAAATCATTGACCGTAATCAAACCGCGTAAACGGAATTGATTGTCAATAACAATGACTTTTTCGATGCGGTGCTCATGGAGCAATCTTTTGATATTTTCGTTACTCTCACCTTCATGCACCGTGACCAACTGATCTTTTGGTGTCATGATTTTACTAACTGGTAGCGATAAATTGGTCTCAAAGCGCCAATCTCTATGGGTTACGATACCCACGACATTGTCTGTACCTCTTTCGACTACAGGGACACCTGAGATATTGTTATCGTTAGTCAACTGTAGTAAATCACCAATGGTCATTTCTGGATGCACGGTGATAGGATCGACCACTGTACCCGCTTCAAATTTTTTGACACGGCGTACTTGTGTGGCCTGCTTGACGATATCCATGCTCTTGTGCAAGATACCCATGCCGCCTAACTGTGCCATTGTAATGGCCATTTCAGACTCGGTCACCGTATCCATAGCCGCAGAAATAAGCGGTAGATTAAGGGTAATACTTTTGGTCAAACGGGTAGACAGATCGGCAGTTTTTGGCAAGACTTCAGAATAGGCTGGCAACAATAAAACGTCATCAAAGGTTAAGGCTTCATCGACAATTCGCAACATACAGACCCCTAGTGTGGTTATTTTGATGGGTGGGATTTTCGTATTAAGACGATCAATTAAGATCACCGATATGGCTTATAATCCTAAAGTCTTATTTAGCCAAGACTTTACATCATAAAGCATTAGATAATCAGCAATGAGCCAGCTAAGTAAAACACTCGAAAATTGCCATTAATTTATCGGTAGTAAGTGCAGGTAACTATAACGCCGCCTTACTCTTAATCACTCATTTATCCCTTAAAAATAACGCCATATTATAACAAATAAGCACGCCAATCGCATGCTTATTTGTCAGGTTATTTTGCTCGCATCTATCTATAGTCAAAATATCCTAAAAATACTACGGTAATGCTGCTATCAATTTTTTGTAACCTTTGTCTGCGTAGGTACAGCAAGCAAGAAAAATTGATAGCCTTTATCTAATGACAAATAGACAGTGACTTACTCGTCTTCATGTTTAAGTATCACACGCTCAGATGGTAAGTATTTGTTTTGCTGCTCATGCAAGTAGCCAAGCATCCTCTCACGTACCTCACAAGCCAGCGTCCATGCTTCCATAGGGCCTATCGCTGACACAGAGCCACGCAGTTGAATCGTTTTTTCAGTCACCTCAACCACAAATATTTCAGGCTCAGTTTTGTTGTCCCAAAGCTTGTTATTTTTAACCACCGATATAAAATGCTGACGAATGCCATCAATATCTGCACCATAGTCAATGTATAAAAACACAGGACAGGTCTGATGTACCTCTGTATGTGACCAGTTCTCTACCCTTTCAGTGATCAGTTGGCGCATTGGCACGATTAATCGACGTTCATCCCATGTTTTCAGTACCGCATAAGTGTAACGCAAATCTTCAACGGTACTAAAGTTGCCATCCATTATCACACTGTCGCCGATGCGTACGGGCTGCGTCAGTGCCACCTGCACGCCAGCGATAATATTACCTAATATAGGCTGTGCGGCGATGCCGATGACCACGCCAGCAATACCAGCAGAAGTCAATAAGGTCTTGCCAAGGCCATCCATATTGGCAAACTCACTAAGCCCAATCCAAATGCTGCCGAGAATCATCACAAAGATAAAAACGCGACGGAATATCGATACATAAGTGCGGCGACGTCGTTCCTTATCAAAATGCTCTTCTGACAGATTTTCGATCTGCATGTTTTGATAGCGATTGGCAAAAAAGTTAATGACACGAATACCAAGCCACATAGCACTAAATACTAGACCAGTCCAAATAAGCGGGCGCGTCGATGAAGCAACGGCATCTAAGTAGGGAAAGCCGCCTGAAACCAAAGTGAAAACGAGCAAAAAGCTAATCGTGAAGGTCAAAGGTACCGTCAGTTTGCTGACCAAATCTGCCACGCCATTGCTACTACCGACATACATACTGTATTTTTCGTCATCAATATAATAACTGATGATCTTTTCAGCCCCCTTACTCAGTAGCCAGCCGACACCCATCGTGAACAAGAAAAATAAGATGAGTGCTAAAAACTCCCACAATGCGATGCCAAAAACTTTAAATTTCATCCACGTGGGTAAGTAGCGCTCAAACTCTGCTGGATGATACTGCTCATAGAGATTGTCAATATTGCCCACTGTCTGAGCGGAGAACACCCAAACAGGCGCACCATCCTCCGTTCGTACGCGCTGCAAATGGATGGGAACACGGCGCTCACGGTAATCAATATAACCAAGCTGAATAGAACGTCTGGCAATGCCCAATACACTGCTGGTATTACCAAGCGGTGGTTCAATCAGGCCATCAGGTCGATCTGGCAAATCGTCAAACACATAAAGCTTTTTTTCAGACAATAAAAAATCAAGACGCTTTGTCAATTCCAAAGCACGAGTACGCTGAGTCTTTTCATCAATCAAATTCATATTGAGGGCGTAAGCGGCCAAATCATACTGATGCTTCATCACTGCTGATTGAAAAAACTCTAACGTTGCAAGCGGTGTGGTTAGATTCGGCGGTACATCCAATGGCGGTAAGCCCACATTGAGTCTGTCTAAAAGGTAGTAATTTTCATTATACTCACCCGTCAGACCAGAATCCCCCTGCAATGTCCCTGCTTGCTCTACGGCATTACGCTCAGTAGGATCAAACACATTTTCAGCGATGCTAGAAACACTAAGATCCTCCTCTTTGATCGTATTGATTTTTTGAGTCGCATACTCCGCCAATTTATCCAGCTTATCTGGCGTTTGTGAATCAGCTTTGTCATTTGTACTTTGCTCATCATTTGCACTGGCCGCATTAGCGGGTATATAAATCGTACTGATGGCAATAATGAAAAAGCCCAATAGCAATTGCAAGGTGTTATCGCACAGACTAAAACGCCTTACATTGTAATGGTGATTGCATGCACCATCACTTGCAGTCAAATTATCTTCAATAGCACCATTTTTGAGAGTATTCATATTTTTCAAAGTCACTGATTTAAAAGGGGTAATATACAAAGAATAGAGCTAAATATAATCTTACATCTAGGGCGTGTCCTCATACAGTCTACAAAAAAAGCCAACCTAAGGCTGACTTGATTTATTACTATAATTATATATGTTTGGTAATATTTATCTTATGCACGGCGCCATGTTGTACCAGCGCGGCTGTCTTCAAGTTCAATACCAGCCTCTTTTAATTGCTCACGTACCTCATCTGCACGGGCAAAGTTTTTATTGGTTTTAGCATCAGCGCGCTCAATAATTAAGCTATCTATAATCGCATCTGTCAAACCATCATCTGTTTTCTCACCAGTCACTGCTTGCAAAAACTGCTGTACTGGCTGCTGCAAAATATTCAACACTTGCGCCAACGCTTTGAGCTGCTGTGCCAATTGCCAAGCAGTCTCTACTTCTTCGGCTTTAATCGCTTTATTGATATCACGTGCCAGCCCAAATAGTACGCTGATAGCGGTGGAGCTATTAAAATCATCATTCATGGCTTTGATAAAGTCTTGTCCCGCCGCACTGCTATAAGCGTCATTTATCATTGCATCGTTGATGATTAATGTTTGCTCTTTTTGCTGTTCAGCCAATTTTAGAACATTGTACAGTCTGCTTAGGCTATTATGCGCTTCCTCTAGTGCGATATCAGAGAAGTTTACTTGGCTACGATAATGACTCGATAATAAAAAGAAGCGTACGGTTTCAGGATGGAAATACGAGATAACATCGCGAATGGTTGCAAAATTGCCTAGCGATTTAGACATTTTTTCGCCATCGACATTGATAAAGCCAACATGCATCCAATTACGCGCGTACTCACAGCCAGTCGCTGCTTCAGACTGGGCAATCTCGTTTTCATGATGTGGAAACTGTAAATCATGACCACCACCATGAATATCAAAAGTGTTGCCTAGGCACTTAGTCGACATCGCAGAGCATTCAATGTGCCAGCCTGGACGCCCTTGCCCCCATGGTGACGCCCATTGTGGCTCATCAGGTTTTGCCGCTTTCCACAAGACAAAGTCGAACGGATTGCGCTTATCATTTTCGACATCGACACGCGAGCCTGCCTGCATATCCTCTAAGTTACGCTTCGATAATTTGCCATAATCTGCAAAACTATCGACGGCATAATATACATCACCATTGTCACCTGTATAGGCATAATTACCCGTGACTAGGGTCTCAATCATTTGCTGCATGTCATCGATGTAGTCAGTTGCCCGCGGCTCAGCATCTGGCGACAAGCAACCAAGTGCAGAGAAATCTTCGTGCATTGCATTAATAAAGCGCTGTGTTAATGCGCCAATCTCCTCGCCGTTCTCAGCAGCACGAGCGATGATCTTGTCATCGATATCGGTAATATTACGCACATAATTAACGTCATAACCCAATTGCGTCAGCCAGCGTACTGCCATATCAAAGCCAACCATCATCCGAGCATGACCAATGTGACAATAATCATAGACGGTCATACCGCACACATACATGCCTACTTTTCCTTCGACAAGCGGTTTGAATGACTGCTTGCGTCCAGTGAGTGAATCGTAGATTGCAAGCTGAGACATAGCGTCTGCAAGTGGTGTGGTCATAGTGGAAAAGCCTTTTTATTAAGAGTATAGAGAATAAAATGAGAATAGCAGCCATGTAGCATGATCGAATAAAAACAATGATCGATAAATACAGTAAATATGGCTACTACCTAAAAAATAGCAGTAATATAAAAATTAACCCATTATCTTAGCGAAAATGGCTATAAAATACTACAATGAGCGCGCAACTAACATTATTCAATCATAAAAATAGCTAAGGATTTAGAGATGGGCAATCGCTTAAGCAAAATATATACACGTACTGGAGACGATGGCACTACTGGCATGGCAGATGGTAGCCGTGTCAGTAAAGCCGATAATCTGTTTAACGTGATGGGTGATATCGATGAGCTAAATTCACATATTGGCCTAGTACGTGCTCAATTACAAAAGAATAAAGGGCAATCTATCGATAAAGAATTTTCTCAAGCGTTGGTCATCATTCAGCATTTATTATTCAATATCGGCGGTGAGCTTGCTATGCCAGAATATGAAGGCATCAATGCCACTCATATCGACTGGTTAGAGCAGCAGATTGATGAGATGAATACGACCTTGCCACCACTAAAAGATTTTATTTTACCGACGGGATCAGTGTTGGTCAGTCAGTTACATGTGGCACGTTGTGTTTGCCGACGTGCTGAGCGCCAAGCGGTACTATTGCAACAACAGCGCCCAGAAGCCATTCGACGTACTGCCATCACCCTTATAAATCGTTTGTCTGATTGGCTGTTTGTCGCCGCTCGCTTTTGCACTGATCCCAGTCAAGTCTCTGAAGTACTTTGGGACAGTCAAGTCTTGCAAGTGTTTGCTGATGATAATTCGTAATATAGTCAGCTAAAAATAAAACGGTTATACGGATTTAAAGGCACTACTGGTATAAAATCATAGAACAATGCCATGATTATTGATTATTAAGCATTGATTATTGATAATCGCCGAAACATAAGAGAAAAAGCCCGCAAATTTATCGTTGCGGGCTTTTCTTTATTTGACGAGCGTAGTTAAAAATAGCTTCAATTTTATAAATTAATAAGTAGCGCTGTTATCTTCGATAATCACCATATCGATGCTTTCATCTTTGGGTACTAGCTTTGGTGTATTTGGTGTTGTAGAATTTTTGTTCTGGGTAGTAGGTGCTGTGGTTGCTGCACTGTTTTCTGTCGCGCTGTTTTGATTGCTGCTTGGACGGTTAATGGTTGGCGACGTAGCAGGCTCAGTAGGACGAATCGGCTCAACTGGGGTTGATTCTCTAGGTTGGCGCGCTGGTGCTGATTGACTGTCACTATTTGAGGTAGAAGCACGTTGTTGGGCACGCTGATCATCCACCGCTGATTTGAATACAGAACTTGCCATTACGTCAGCGACGACAGTAATCAAAGCTGGTTGTCCTGCGATACGTGTACGTACCTGACCACTTTGAGTGCCAACGACATAAGTAAAGGCATCGTCAACGAGCATATTGTTATTGATACGGATGTTATTTTGCGCTAAACGTGACTGCAGACTCGGCAGATTATTTGCCGCTTGTATTTGGTTGGCTTGATACAAATCTTCGCTTGGCAAGGTCATGCTAACGCTTGCCTGACAGGTTGTTAAACCATTGCCATTGGCTTCTTGTATGATCGCTGCATTTTGTATATCAATCACGACACCATTCGTTTTATTCGTAATAACGCCGTTGTCTAGACTGACTTCTGCATCATTCGCATAATTGGCCGCCAGTGATTGTGCTTGTTGATTAAGCGTATTTCTGAGCGTGTTTTTAAGACGATCTTGTACCATTGGATCATCACAATTAACGGCAGCAGCTACCGCATTCTCATCAACGGTGGATTCCTGCTCCGTTACTTCTGCTGTCTCAGTGGTATCTTCTTTCTCTGAGCGATTACAGCCTGCAAGCACCAAACTGCATACTATGCCAATTCCAGCTGCTTTGTGCCATTTGCTCAAACTCTTATTTGCTACGCTCATGATGATTTTGCTCCCAATTTACTAATTCATACCGCCACTGACGGACAGTGATTGATGCTCAAACCGCAACCCTAGCTGCCATAGATTTGAAAATCACATTATTATACGGTTTTTAAGTGACAGGGTCATTAGTGTAGCCTATGGATATACAAATAACGCCACTCATTATGGATAAAATCTGCCCTTAGTTGCAAAAACATAACAAACACATACTTATAAAGTCGGTGTGAGCGTGAAATTGCATGGTTATTATCAAATAAATTATTCAAAATTTAAAAATAAAGAGTATTTGATATATTGGTATACGCACCTCATTAGTGCAAGAAGTCTTACCAAAACACACATTTATAGCGCAGATTTCATTAGACGTCGTTAATGCGGATCTATATGATTACTCGTAAAAATAGCCAATGACATATAACTATGATAAATTTTGAACACACGCTTTTATTGGGTCATCGCGGGGCTCGCGGTGAAGTATTAGAAAATACATTGATGGGTTTTCAGCATGCTCAACGCCTCAAAGCGCATGGCTTAACAGGAATCGAATTCGATGTGCAGTTAAGTGCTGATGGCCATTTAATGGTGTTCCATGATGATAATTTAGAACGTATGTGTGGTCAGCAATCTCGCATTGACCAATTAACGATGGCAGAACTCCAGCGCTATCTACAATTTGGTCAGCACATTGTCACATTGGCTAGTATAGCGCCTGTGCTAAATGATTTTACTTACATTGAGCTCGAAATTAAGACAAATGACCGCACTGATTATGGCAAACTCATCAAGGCGCTGGCACACGATTTAATTGATAGCCCATTTGCCAACTTACCTATCGTATTGACAAGCTTTGATATGGAACTTCATGCTCGGCTACATTGCAGTAAACTATTAAAACATATACCGCGTGGTCTATTGATTCGTACACCTAAGGCGTTAATAAATGCGACCAACACAGCCCTACAACTTGGCTGTGTTAGACTGGGTGTTCACTATCCTCTGTTAAGTCAGTCTTTTATTGACCACAGCCACCGTTATGGTTTGCCAATCAGTGCTTGGACGGTCAACGATGTCGAGACAATCAGACAGCTCATACAATGGCAAACTGACGTGATTATTACCGATTATCCAAGCCACTTACTTATTGATTAATAAACTAATTTTTGCTTTTATTTTCATAAAATGATGTACATATCTATCGTGTTGTTTACACTTTTACGTCATGCCTGATAAGTCACCAATTATTTTCGTTAATACCTCCTATAATCGATACAAGTTATTGTTATTTAGCAATATTTTTATAGTGTATAACTGTTCACTTTACTGGATTTTTAAGGTATTATAGAGGCTTAAATTAATACCGTTAGGGATATTATATGATTGCAAAAAAAGCACTTGGCTTCCCGCTTAAAGGCTTACGTTTCGCTATCAAATCTGGCGACACGCTTGTAAAAGCCGCCAGCATTCAAGTCACACGTTTTAAAATGCGTTTTGATGAGAATAATAAGACGAAAGACTCACTCAATGAGCAACCTGTTGCCAAACGCAACTATGCTGCTGTTGAGGGTCAAATCGATGAAGCTTCTAAAGAAGAAATCATTGATATGCGTGAGTTTGAGTTTACGAAGGCACCGATCAACTGGATTCCAGCGACTATCTTGGTAGCCACGCCTATTGCTGCTGCTATTATTGCGCCATGGTATTTACTTACCCATGACGTCAGTGCGCCAGTATGGGGCGTATTTGGCGCTTTCATGGTTTGGACCGGTATCAGTATCACAGCTGGTTATCATCGCCTGTTGTCGCATCGTGCCTATAAAGCACATCCAGTGGTAAAAAACTTTTTATTACTTGGTTCTACCCTAGCGGTGCAAGGTTCTGCATTTGATTGGGTATCTGGTCACCGTACCCATCATCGTCACGTTGATCATCGTTTAGACGATCCGTATTCAGCGAAGCGCGGTTTTTGGTTTAGTCACATGGGTTGGATGCTGCGCAATTATCCTAGTGGTAAATTTGACTACAAAAACATCCCTGATCTGACTAAAGACAGAACGCTACAAATTCAGCATAAATATTATGGTCTGTGGGTAGTGGCATTGAACGTCGGTATGGTTGCTGCTATTGGGTGGTTACTTGGTGATGTATGGGGAACGTTGGTCATCGTTGGCTTGTTACGTTTGGTCTTGACGCATCACTTCACTTTCTTCATTAACTCTTTATGCCATATGTTTGGTACGCGCCCATATACCGACACAAACAGTGCTCGTGACAATTTCTTCTTAGCGCTTGTGACTTGGGGTGAGGGTTATCATAACTATCATCATTTCTTCCAATACGATTATCGTAACGGTGTAAAATGGTGGCAATATGATCCAACCAAATGGTTGATTGCTGGTTTATCGAAGTTTGGCTTAACCACTGAGCTACGTACGGTTGATGATACGACCATTAAACATGCTGAAGTACAAATGCAGTTTAAAAAAGCACAGCAAGAGATTGATACAGCGACAGTCGGTGATATTGACCTTCCTCATGCGATGAAATCTTTCCAAGATCGTATTAAGTTCGAATATGATGCTTTCACTCAGACAGTTGAAGAATGGCAAGCACTAAAAGCGAAAACCATTGAGCTGAAAAAGACTGAGTTTGCTGATCGTCTACATGAAGTTGAAGACATACTAAAGCATGACTATGCCAAGATTGAGCAAAAAATACTTGAGCATAATAGCAACTTAAAGACAGCGTTTCGCTCTATTGGTCATAACGCAAAAGCGGCTTAAACGCTGACTGCTTCTTTATAACATCGCTCGTCTATTTTAATGGTTCTCCTTCCCTCTATCTGCAACAGATAGAGGGATTTTTTTGTCTATGATTTTATAAAAAACTCCAATCATAATTCTTTAGTTAAAACAGTTAAATGAGCGTAGATTACAAGAGACGGACAGAGTGAAACGATGCTCTATGAAGGCTATGCTATAGTGAGTTTATCAATCTTATTATTCAATCGGAGCAGCTTATATGCGTTATCAGAATACTTATGCCAATTTGGACACACGCCTTTATCATGAGCAGCAGCCAACGCCATTAGACAATCCACGCGCTGGTCATTTCAATGAGCAAGTGGCCCAGCAGTTAGGTTGGACAGAAGACGAAGAACTGATGGACCGCTGGGTTGAAATTCTTGGTGGTCAATACGTGCCTGATACATTCAAACCTTTGTCTATGGCCTATGCAGGGCATCAATTTGGACAATGGGCTGGGCAACTGGGAGATGGACGCGGCTTATTAATGGCACAAGTGCTAGATAATGACGGGCAGCCACAAGACTTACATCTCAAAGGCATTGGTTTGACGCCTTACTCACGAATGGGCGATGGGCGCGCGGTCTTACGTAGTACCATTCGTGAATATCTATGTGGTCATGCGTTGACCCAACTTGGCATTCCCTCTTCTAATGCCTTAGGATTTGTTGTGTCTGACACAAAAGTGCGGCGCGAGCGTATGGAAGCCGGAGCTGCATTGATGCGCGTGGCTGACAGCCATATTCGCCTTGGTCACGTCGAGTGGATTGCCAGCTTTGCGCCTGATGTGCTTGGTGAATTTACCGACTATATGATTGATACTTACTATCCTGAGTGCCGTGATAGCGAGATGCCCGTATTAGCGTTTTTGACCGCAGTGGTTGAACGTACAGCGCGTATGATAGCCGACTGGCAATTGATTGGTTTTGCACATGGTGTCATGAATACAGACAACTTATCTATCACTGGTAGCACGTTGGACTTTGGTCCATTTGGTTTTATGGAAAGATTTAACCCCGCTTGGATCAACAATCACTCTGACCATACAGGACGCTATGCTTATCAAAACCAGCCTGCTATCGGTCATTGGAATCTTAATGTCTGGTTGCCACATTTTATGCGCTTAGAAGGCGTTACTCGTGAGACGTTGGCTGACTGCTTGGCACCCTATGAAGCGACCTTTATGAAGCATTATCAGCAAGGGCTGTGCCGTAAGCTTGGACTGCCACATGAAAAAGAAAGTTTAACCTTGGCCTTTGAGTGGTTGACGCTGCTAGAGGACAATTCACTTGATTATACCAATAGCTTTAGGGCGTTATTGGGTCTGGTCGCACCAGACGAGCATCCTTATGAGCAGCATCTATTAGCAACCATGACGATGGAGCTCGATCAGCAGGCACAAAAGGTGTGGCAAGATTGGTCAATATGTTATTTGGCACAAATGGAACTCGTCTCTTTTGAACAAGCCATCAATGACATGAGAACCAATAATCCTGTTTATGTTTTACGTAACAGTATGGCGCAGCGAGCTATCACTGCCGCTGAACAAGGCCAGTTTGATGAGGTAGATCGAGTATTCAAGTTACTCTCTGACCCTTATCGTGCACAGGATATTGCTATTGATTTGGATATTGCAGCGCCTGAACTTAATGCAGCGCAAATGCCGATTAGCTGCTCTTCTTAACAACCCCACTATTTTGTAATATTTTGAAATATTATTAAATTAAGGTTGATATTTAGTCCTACTCTTTGGCATTATCAACTAGCTAAATGATGAATATCATTTTGATATATTATTGGTTCAATTCACTACGGTTGTATAGGCAGTGAATTGCCAATAATGCTAAAATAACCGTCGTTACTAGACAGTTTTTTGATCTGATATTTAATCGCTGATCATTGCTTTTCCAATGTCACCGTTCCCTTTGATTCTTCTCATTCAGTGATCTTTCGAGGGTGTGGCATATTTTATCACCATTTAATTTTCCAACCATGGCAATTATTATGAATGACGATACTACTTTGAATACGGATAACCTTAGTACGGAACAAGAGCAGTTTGAACAAGCTGCCCTACATTATCATGAATTCCCACGCCCAGGTAAAATCTCAGTTACCCCTATTAAACAGCTGGCTAACCAGCGTGATTTGGCACTCGCCTATTCTCCAGGTGTTGCCGTGCCTTGTCTTGAAATCCAAAGAGACCCAACGCTCGCAGCCAAGTATACGGCACGTAGCAACTTAGTCGGTGTCATTACTAATGGTACTGCTGTACTAGGTTTGGGTAATATCGGCCCATTGGCCTCAAAGCCTGTGATGGAAGGTAAAGGCGTTCTATTCAAAAAATTCGCAGGTATCGATGTTTTTGATATTGAAATTGCCCAAAACGATCCAGATAAGTTCATCGAAGCCGTTGCTTCTCTTGAACCGACTTTTGGTGGCATTAACTTAGAAGACATTAAAGCACCAGAATGTTTCAAAATTGAGCGCGAACTACGTGCGCGCATGAATATTCCCGTGTTTCATGATGATCAACATGGTACCTCAATCATCGTCGCAGCAGCGATGCTCAACGCGTTATTGATTACTGGTAAAAAAATTGAAGAGATCAAAATTGTTTGTTCTGGCGCAGGCGCCGCAGCAATATCTTGTCTCGATATTATTTGCGCCCTTGGCGTTGATAAAAACAATGTCTTTGTCTCAGACTCACGCGGCATCATTACTACCAATCGTGAAAACCTTGATGAAACCAAGCAACGCTATGCTCGTGATACCACTGCCACTGCTATCGAAGAAGTGATGGATGATGTCGATATGTTCCTAGGGCTATCCATGCCAGGCACATTATCAGAAGATATGGTTCGTCGTATGGCAAAAGACCCTATCGTCTTTGCCCTTGCCAATCCAACGCCTGAAATTATGCCAGAATTGGCACATGCGGTACGTCCAGACGTTATTATGGCAACAGGTCGCTCGGATTACCCGAACCAAGTCAACAATGCCCTATGCTTCCCTTATATTTTCCGCGGTGCATTAGATGTTGGTGCAACCACGGTTAATGAAGAAATGAAAGTGGCTTGCGTCAAAGCAATCGCTGCTATGGCACACGTTGAGGCCACGCCAACCACCAGCGCTAGAAATATCGAAAAAATACAAAGCTTTGGTCGTGACTACTTGATCCCAGGTCCTCTAGAGCCAAATCTAATCATTGAGATTGCTTCTGCTGTCGCTAAAGCTGCGATGGATTCAGGCGTTGCAACCTTACCTATCGATGATCTTCAAGCTTATCGTCAGCGCCTGTCTGAGTTTGTTTATAACTCAGCGTTCGTCATGAAGCCTATTTTTGCTCGTGCCAAAGCAGATCCAAAGCGTATTGTTTACTGTGAAGGTGAAGACCATAATGTATTGCTTGCGGTGCAAGTCGTTGTCGATGAGCAGCTGGCCTTACCTATTTTGATTGGTCGCCCTTCAGTTATTGAAGCCAATATTGAAAAATTAGGCTTGCGTCTAAAAGAAGGTGTGAGCATCACTATCGTCAATCCAGATGATGATCCTCGCTACAAAGACTACTGGCAGGGTTATTATGAGAAAAACAAACGCAGTGGTGTCAGTATTGAAGTAGCTCGCCGTGATGTACGCCGTAAAACCACGTTAATTGGTTCATTGCTGGTTGATAATGGTGATGCAGATGGTATGGTTTGTGGTACGTTTGGTCATTATCCGTTGCACTTAGAATACGTACAAAATGTCATTGGCAAAAAAGAAGGCGTTAACGATTTTTATGCCATGAATGCCGTATTGATGCAAGATCGCAACATCTTTATCGCTGACACTTATGTGCATGAAGACCCGACTGCTGAACAGTTGGCTGAAATGACTGTCTTGGCTGTTGACCAGTTATGCCGATTCGGTATCACGCCACGCGTTGCTCTCGTATCGCATTCTAACTTTGGTGCTTCAAATCGTGCCAGCGCTGTCAAAATGCGTAAGGTTCACCAGTTATTGACGGATATGAACGTAGACTTTGAATTCGAAGGCGAGATGCAAGGTGATTCAGCGCTGAATGAAACGATTCGTCTGAATAATATGCCATCAAGTCCGTTAAAAGGTGCTGCAAACCTGCTCATCCTACCAACACTTGATGCATCAAACATTGCCTTTAACCTACTTAAAACAGCAACGGGTAGCGCCTCTATTGGTCCTATCTTGTTAGGGACTAGTAAACCCGTTCATATTCTAACGCCATCAGCGACCGCCCGTGGTATCGTCAATATGACAGCGCTTACGGTGACGGAAGTTCAAGATTTAGAAGCTGAATCTCAGCAGTAGTATCAGCGTGTTATTAGGCCCTTCACTATAATTTATTTATAGAGAGGGTCTGCTATACTAAAACCAGTCAACGACATTCAAAGAGCGTTGACTGGTTTTTTTTGGTCAGTGCACATTAAATAAGTAAAAATTGAGTCAGAAGAAAGAGAATATTATGCAAGTTTATCTCGTTGGTGGTGCCGTACGTGATCACCTGTTAGGGCGTCCTATCAAAGATAAAGATTTCGTCGTCGTTGGTGCCACTGTGTCATCAATGCTTGACGCAGGGTTCCAACAAGTCGGGGCAGATTTTCCGGTATTTTTGCATCCTACCAGCCATGCAGAGTATGCATTGGCACGTACAGAACGCAAACAAGGCTTAGGTTATCAAGGCTTTAGTGTTCATGCCAGCCCTGATGTTAGCTTAAAAGACGATCTACAGCGTCGTGATTTGACTATCAATGCCATGGCAATAGAAGTTGTGAGTCTAACGGATGACGCCCCTATTAGCGGTGAAGTGATTGATTATTATGGTGGACTGGCTGATATAGAAAATAAAACCTTGCGACATGTCTCAATGGCGTTTAGCGAAGACCCACTAAGAGTGTTGCGAGCGGCGCGCTTTTATAGCCGTTATTATGATCTGGGATTTACTATCGCTGACGAAACCTTGACGTTGATGCGTCAACTGGTCAGCTCGGGCGAACTTGCGCATTTGAGTGCCGAGCGTATTTGGCAAGAATCAAGCCGTGCGACCATGCAGCTATCACCTCATGTATACTGGCAGCAACTGTATGAGATTGGCGCGCTCACAGAGTATTTTGCCCCATTAAATCAGGCGTGGACTGACGATCATATACGAGAAACCGTGCAAACTGCATTGTACTTTGCAGCTCAGATGAAACTAAACTTATCACAGCGTTGGGCCTTATTAATGACCAGCCTTCATCCACCTTTATTTCATCTGCCTTATACAGACTTACCATCTAATGACTTAACGGCTGTCAAAAGTATCAATGAAATAGGTAATACGGCTAAGGTGCCAAAAGCACAAACTCAATTTGCCAAGCTATTCGTGCAACAGGCCGAAAAGCTGATTGCCATAAACAGTCTGAGTGCTGCTGAAAAAATTGACCTCATACAGGCCTCGGGTGCTCATAAAGAGCCTGACAAACTCTCACAACTACTGGTAACCAGCCACGTCTTACAGCTGGCAATACAGCACCGTCAGATGATGATAGCGTTAGGCAGCTTTCATGCTATTGGTATGGAAGACATTCAGCCCGATCTAAAAGGCCCAGCAATTGGTGAAGCGTTGCGACAAACCAGAATTGAGCATTTACAAGCGCACGATATGTCCTTAAAACCATCTAGAAAAGTGGTCTAAAAATAATATCTTAACGTATATTAAAGTTTAACTATGAATCAAAAATCTAATCCTTCTCAGCCAATTAACACTCACGATTCAGTGATGCTCGTGACTGGCAGTGCTAAACGCATTGGTGCAGCCATTATTAAAGCCGCCCATCATCAGGGCTACAGAGTCATCATTCACTGCCATCATAGTGAGCAAGAAGCAAATACCCTAGCCGATCAGCTTAATGAAAATCGGGCAGATAGCGCCGCCGTTATCGTTGCTGATTTAAATATGGTTGAGAACCCTACGGCATTATCCGAATTTGTCGCAAAGATCATAAACACTTTTGGTCAACTAGATGTCCTAGTACACAATGCGTCGCGATTTTATCCAAGTCCGCTTGGCAGTATTGAAAACGGACAATGGAATGAATTATTTCTGACCAATGCAAAAGCGCCTTTATTATTAAGCCAAGCGCTACTCCCTTACCTTAAGCAGCAAAAGGGCTGTATTATTAGCCTACTAGATATTCATGCGCACGATAAGCCGTTTAGCAATTATACTGTCTATAATATGGCAAAGGCAGCTCATCGTATGATGGTACAGTCTCTAGCACTGGATATGGCACCAGAGGTACGTGTCAATGGTGTCGCACCTGGCGTCAATATTTTACCAGAAGCTGACAGCGATCAAGCCCTTGATGATGAGCAACAACAACGTATTATCGACTCAATTCCCATGCAGCGAATCGGTCTGCCTGATGAGATTGCTCATAGCGTGCTTTATCTTATACAAGCCCATTACGTCACTGGCGAGATCATCACCGTTGATGGTGGTCGCAGTCTTACCTTGGCTGGCGGTCATGTTTAAGATAAAAATAACGCCTTATAAGAAAATAACTTAATTACTTCCCATCTTTTACTTGAAAAATTAAAAAAATCAGGTATGATTGTCCGTCTAACGTTAGGGCCCATAGCTCAGTTGGTTAGAGCAGAGGACTCATAATCCTTTGGTCGTAGGTTCAAGTCCTACTGGGCCCACCAAATTTAAACCCCGCAAACGCACTGTTTACGGGGTTTTTTGTTGTCTGGAGTTTATTGCTGGCTAGTATCAAATACCATAACCCCTCTCTGAGTATACTTTGCGTATACTTTCTATTATTAACGTTATCGCTTATCATGATTAGTAACCAAACTCATGAAAGGCATACCAGTCATGGCTAAAATAAAATTCACAAAGAAATTTATCGACAGTCTTGAATACTCTGACAAGACAGTTATCTATCAAGATGAGGTCGTAAACGGCTTTGCTGTGCGTACTAATAAGACATCAAAGAGCTATCTAGTTAATAAGCGCATCGATGGCAAATTACAGCGTAAAGTTTTCAGTGACTGCTCTCATATAACGCTCCAAGATGCCCGTGACAGGTCAATGTCTATCATAAGCGACCTTATGCAAGGGATTGACCCATTCGACAAGCCAGCGCCAGAATTTACCGCCCCTACACTAAGAGAAGCCTATGCTTACTACTTAGCAAGTAAGCCAGATCTCAAGGGCTCGTCTATTAAGTCTTATAATCGTCAGATAAATAGGAACCTAGAATGCTGGCTAGATATTTCTATGAATGACATTATGCAAGGCGATATCACTGATAAGCATTTAGAGTTAAGCAAGCATAGCTTATCTCAATCGAATGGAACATTTAAAGCGCTTAGGGCGGTATGGAATTTTTCACGCCTCAGTTTTTTAGATAAAAATGAAATGCCAATCATTAAACCAAACCCCGTTGAGATGCTGACTGCTAAAAAGGCGTGGAATACAGTTAAGCCGCGCACTAGACATCTGAATGAGGATGTTATGGGTCATTACGTAAAAGTGCTGGTAGATTTTAAGAGTGAGGATTTTCACAATATGATGCCACATAGCAATAATGCCCGCGATATCATGCTGCTATTTTTATTTACAGGAATACGCGCCAACGAGGGCTATACTTTGCGCTGGGATAGTATCGATTTGAAGCACGGTACTATAACTATTTTAGATACAAAGAATAGCGATACTTTGAGTGTGCCGCTTGGCAAAGTGATGGTAGCCATGCTCAATAATCGTCATAAGTACAAACAAGATGAGCCGTGGTTATTTCCCTCAAGGGTAAAAGACTGTGATAGCAATCTGACTGGTATATCAAAGCAATACACGAATATTGGTAAGCTGGCAGGTATTCATATCACACCTCACGATCTAAGAAGGACATTTTCAACAGTAGCAGATGCTCTGAATTTTAATATGTCAGTCATTAAGAGACTGATTAATCACAGGGAATCAAGATCATCAGATGATGTGACGTTGCAATATATCCAAGTCAGTCAAAAAAGATTGCGGGCTGCTATGAATGATATTGAAGTATTTATATTCAATGAGGCTGGCATGACTCAAGATGAAGTTATTGAAAGGATTTACCATATCTATTAGGTCAAGCCAGACTTTATGTAATAAGAAATACCCTACTTCTTATATAGCAATTTGAACCGCCCCGACTTTATCGGAGAGTGATTTACTTGAGTCAGGCAGCGATGCCTGACAGGGTTAAATTATCATAATACCGCTTTTCAAAATCAAAAGGTGACACATAACCAATCGTACTATGCAGTCGTGTTTTATTGAACCAGTCTACCCACTCAAGGGTTGCCAATTCAACATCGTTCACACCAGTCCAGTTCTGCTTTAAATAATGAATCACCTCAGACTTGTAAAGCCCATTGACCGTTTCAGCCAATGCATTGTCGTATGAATCGCCTGTTGTACCAACAGAAGCAATCACGCCAGAGTCCGTCATTTTATCAGTATAGCGAATAGATAAGTACTGAACCCCTCGATCACTGTGATGAATGACATCTTTGGGATAGTTTCTATCTGCTATTGCTTGGTTTAATGCCGCCATCACCATATCTGTGTTCATACGATTAGAGACTTTCCAGCCCACAATAGCGCGGGCAAACACATCAATGATAAAAGCAGTATAGACCCAGCCACTCGTTGTCTTGATATAAGTAAAATCTGCAACCCACAGCTGATTAGTACCATGGGCATTACATTTACGATTGACCAAGTCATCAGCACGCTTTTGGTCGTCACGGCTGTTGGCGGTGATCTTGCCCTTACCGCGCCAGATGCCTTGCATACCATACTGCTTCATTAACCGCTCTATAGTGCAACGAGCCACCTTTAACCCATCCGCTTTCATCTGCTGCCATACTTTACGCGCACCGTAACGGCATTTGCTGTCCTGCCAGATACGTTTAATCTCGCTGATGTAAAAGTCTTCATGTTGACTGCGCAGTGAGCGTTTTTCAGGGTAGCTCTCCAAGTCTTTAGCACGGTGATAGGTTGATGGGGCAATCGGTAATACTCTACAGATCAGCTCGACCCCATAATTATTCTTATGATCGTCGATGAATTGAA
>NZ_CAJGZJ010000009.1 GCF_904846225.1 Psychrobacter immobilis
CTCGAAAGTCTGCTGAATAGGTCATGGATTCTTCTGCTACTTCGCTTATTTTAAAAGCATTGTATCTTATTTATAAAGGACTGACTATATGACACGACATGGTCGTTTGCCGCTGAAATCGTCATACGTGTGATTGTAATGTTTACTATGATTATCTTGTTTCTACGATTCACAGGTAAACGTGGCATTCGCCAGCTCTCTATTTTTGAGTTAACCATTATTTTGTCACTCGGATCTATCGCTGGCGACCCAATGTTCACTAAAGATTTGCCGCTTATTCAAGCTGTGCTTATCATGAGTATTGTGCTGCTACTTTATAGGCTGTGTACTTGGTTTACTGCAAAGTATAAGTTTTTTGAGGATTTGCTAGAAGGTAGAGCTACTTATATCGTTGAAAATGGCTTATTAGTACTCGAAGACACCAAGAAAGATAAAATGTCTCATGATGAATTCTTTGCCGAAATGCGCCAATATGGTGTGCGTCATTTAGGACAAGTGGAGATAGGATTGCTAGAAACAGATGGTGAGTTTAGTGTATTGTTATTTCCACACGATAAGACCCAGTATGGGTTACCCATTTTTCCTAAAGAGTTTCAAGCAGCGAAAACCATAGAGGATGGACAGCCCTACGCTTGCATGCATTGCGGTTATGTCGAATGTATATTAGATCTAAATGAAGCATGTAGCCGTTGTCAACACTCAGTAGGTTGGGCTAAGGCTCTTAGTACTAGGATCGTGAATTAGTCGGCCGAGGGTATTCCGAATTCGGTGTAACTGCCATTTAGATTAAATGATTACTAATACGGTCATCAAACATCATTTATAAAGCGAGTTTTTGGCACACCCATCGACAGCATGCTTTAAACAATCGATAAATAAATATGCAGAATAATTTACTTATAGACTTTTATTGCAAGTTGACCACTAAGAAATGGGCAGTGATGACCAAGTGTTTTATAAATACAGCACTGCGAGATCTCAATGATTTGATGGATAAAGGGATGCTGCAAAGATCTGAGGCGTTGGGGCGTAGTACGAGTTATGAGTTAGCTTTGTGATAAAGGTCACATGGTTCTATGATACGCAACGCAATAGATGAGCTAGTTCAGCAGTTTGTTATAAGTGGTTCCATTTTAGCAGTCTGTTTTAAGTAGTCTATTAATAGGTTTGAAGGCTGTTTACAGTGGTTCCTTTGGGGCATACCCCAAAGGAACCACTGTAAACAGCCTTCTTCTATCCAAAGTCATTTTTCATAATGACACTAGTAGTTTGGTGTTGACTGCCTACTACTATTAAGCAATTTCCGGTACACTTCTTCATGTGACATCTTAAGCAGATAAGGATTTGATCACTGATAAAGCAACAGGCTTTATCAATAATTCACACTAATAGTTACTATGTCAGAGTAGTGATCTGGCTTGACGTCAGCGCTAGGTACATTAATATGTACAGTATGTGATTGATTTACTCCGGTACCATTATAAGCCACACCATTTCCCACGCTTTCAGCAGTAAAGGTATTGCCCCATGCTGTTCCATCAGCAGATTGTAATTGATAAGGTATCACGTCGCTATTAGGGGTAGTGCCAGTCATAATGCCTGCACCATTTACGTTGCCGTTGGAAGGACCTAAGCCAATTGTGTAGGGAGCGGTATTAGTGCATGTTACACCTATACTAGTGCTGCCTTTGATATTAGTGGCGCTTGCCGCAATGTTCTCTAAATTGATATCGGTAGGTTTAGCAGTGATTTCACAGCTAGAAATGACAGTAGCTTGGACTGTAAACGCGAATGAATTACTTTTATCTTGAACTCCCTCTAAGCAGTCAGTTAAGCTTGAGTTTTCTGCGGTTTTAAATGTTAAATCGCCATTAAAATTATTAGTATAAGTTCCAGGTGTGGCTAGAGTGTTGCCGTGATTTGAGAGTAGGGACATATTGATAACAACTTGGCCTGAAATATTACTTTGTCCTGAGGTAGTAGATCTGGCTGGAATATAGATTGCTCCTGAGCTGTATTCCTCTCCAAAACTAGAAGTACGAGTTCCCCAAGTTTTACTATTTGGCAGTGTCATATCGAACGCCAATTTATCAGTATTAGATGCTGTGTTCATATAACGTGGGATCACAGCGTTAGGTGTGTTGCCACCATCAGGTGCAAGGCAAACAGAAACATATCCAGCAGTGTCGCCAGTATTGGTACAGCTGTATTCCAAATTTCCAGTGATATTTGCACTCTCAGAATTAGCAGTTGTAATAGTATTGCTTATATTTACAACTCCAGTATTCATGTTGGCCTGACAACTAACATTTAATGTCGCATGTGAGCTTACTGCGGTGAACCACAGTATGATAGGTGTCAACAATATACTGTAACGCCATGGAGATATTTTTATTTGTAATCGGTGCATTATTTTTGTACCTTCTGGCAGATCAGGGGACCAATGAGTGGGATCTCATCGCCCTGCTTATGATAGTCAAAACTGACAGTGCAGATGTCACCAGAGGGATTAATTACCTCAAGCACATTATGCTCATTTAGCGTATCCAGATATACTTCACCATCGAAACCGATGATTGTCGATGGCACAGCCGTGTTGGTGAGCAGTCTTACTTGACTGCCTAATGGTAGTGGTTGATGACTACTGTCTATAAGAATAACGGAAGCAGAGCGTACTGGCGTAATAGCAAATGTGACTAAAGTGCCAGCGCGGTCAGTTGGTGTGGCTTCAATATTGACGTTATCAATCCGCAGATCAGCGGGCAAACCCATAGGATCTATGCTAACTTTATTACTTTGATAAGCATTTAGTGGCGAGACCAGCAATAGGCCACGACTATTTGTAGTACCAATTGGACTGTTTTGTAGTAGTACGGGCACATCGGCAATACCGTCAGTAGAGACAACCGCAAAACCACTGTTTATTCGACGAGTCGGAAAAATTCCCCCACCCATCATTACTAGTGAGCCTGTGCCACTGGCATAGGTAGCGTAACTGTCATCGTTGACGCTAACACCCGCTTGTACTCGGCCATAGCGCCCAAGATAACTTAATTCTGCCAATCCATCGTTACTATCATTCCTATTAGAATTACTATCTAAGTTATTGTCTATACTGTGCCGTGCTTGTGCGCGCCAGTTTATGCCGCCTGAATTCGGCGCTGACTGTGAAATATCCGTTACAAACACATCACGCTCGTCTGTGTGCTGAACACTGCTATTCATCGAAATATTACGACCTAACGAGAATGAAGCTCCGATAGAGGCACTGTTATTAGCAGAGTCATTAATGTCTTGATTAAGATTAGCCCTCAATCTTACACGTTGGCCAAAGGATTTATTCCAATAGGCGCTGGCAAACTGTGTTGTTTGCTGATCAGCAAGTGACACTTGGTTATAGCTTATGCCAAAACTACCTAAGGATTGAGTGCTATAACCTGTAGATATCTGCTCACTGCGGCGAGCGGGTGCAGATCCGTATTGACTACCTACGTCACGGTAAGTCCCTTTCGTGCCTGTAGCGCTGACTCCGATATTAAAGCGACTGTTATTCCATGAGTAGTTTGTGCTGTATTGCGAACCGCTTTCACCTTGGCCTTTGCTACCTGCTAGTGATGCAAATAAAACACCACCTGCGCGGCCTAATAACCAAGTACCGCCGACTCCAGCATTACTTAGACCTTCGGTTACTTCGGCATGGGTTTCGGCAGTGAAGCGGTTACTCACCCCATAACGCCAAGTACTACTGGCAGCAATATTATTACCGTAATCAAAGGACTTGTTACCATAGTTTTTGCGCACAGTACCCAATTCTACTGACCAGTCGGAAAGCCCCGGCTGGAGCAAACGATGGGCGTCATATAAAGAGAACTCAAGCGTAGTGCTTTGTCCTAATGCATCGGTAACTACCAACTGAGCATTGCCTGCGCCACTGAAGCTAGGAGCAGTCTGTAGCTCAAATGGTCCGGTTGGTACATTCCCACTGTATTGTTTAAGACCATTCACATATAGTTCTACCGCTGAGGGCAAGGTAGCTGAACCAAAAAACGAAGGCAATGGGGTGGTGGCCATATAAGGCTGCAGATCAAAATTGGTACCAATTTGTAGGCCACCTAAGCGCGTAGAGCGCGTCCATGACAGCGCGCCTGTGAGAATGTCACCAGCACGAACCGTAAGCAGCTTATCAGGAAATGATTTGCTCCAACTGGTATCCAGACGCACTGTGCGTCCGTCCCAATCTTTGTCATTATTGCCAGCAGAGTGAGTGGCTGTAGTTAATGTCGTAGAACTTAGTACACCGAGATCACTAAACGCGCGCAGCTCTGTAAAAGCACTGAGGTTTTTAGCACTGTTCTGAGTTTGATTGCCATAAATATCATAATTCAATAACATGCCTGGTGATGCAGTGGGTTGCGGGCGCTGATTACTGCGTGTATTACGTACAGTAGTATCTAGATTGAGCAAGCTCAGAGGTGCGATAAGGCTCAGCGTTTGCCGCCGTGCATCATAATCAACCTTGAGGTCAGGCAAGCTATTTAACGGTATGAGTTCGGTGCTATCAGGCGGTACTATAAAGCCAAGCTGTTGCAACGCATCAGCGTTAGCCCAAAGTTGGTTTTTGTGGTAAACGAAATGTACCAAACCAGAGCTGGTTTGATTAAGGGTGACCTCTAGATACAGATCAGTTTCATCGTTTTCAGTGTTGTAACTGTCTATGTTGAGCTGAGCTTGTCTAATATTATCAATGATTGTAGAGGCCATGTCTTTAGAAGCACTCGTAGAAGAGACAATCTCATTCGGTTCGATAGCGTGGCTGACCGATACTGTTATACTCTGCAGTAAAACTGCTTTAGCGAGTGGAACTGTCCAATGTGACGTCCTGTGTCGTCTGAATTCCATTGATCGTTACCTTGAATTTACCGGTTGTTGTCCCTGTCGGAAGAGCGGAAGGCGGTATTTTCAGTGTCCAGTTCATAGTGGCATCTGGTAAAACATAACCCAGTAAACCTTGGTGTATATTAACGCTATTGCCCGCAGTATCTATAACGCTCAGACCAATCAACTTGGCATGGCCATTGCCGCTATTGCTAACGCGTAATGTTATTTGCTTACCATCTGGTTGCACGCTATAACGCCATTGTAATTTTGGCTCAGTTTTATTAACACCAACGGGCTGTACAAATACAGGTAAAGAGTAGCTCATCGCAAATTGCAGGCCACTCTTTTTCTTAGCAGATTTAATTGGTAACTCATTAACAAAAATTCGATAGCTACCTTCCACCGCTCCAGTACCTTGCGGAGGTGCCTTGGCACGGATAATTCGAACCAGTTGTTTGTCACCGGGGTTGAGCTTAATCATTGGCGGACTGGCCAATAATCCTCGTGAGGGAGTAAGCTGATCGCCTTTTTCATCCTGTGACCACTGATAAATGCGCACTTGCGCACTTATCGCTTCGTCACTTGAGTTACTAAGGGTCAGGCCACTGGCGTTTTCTCTAGCTTGTAAACTTAAAGAGATGGGAGAGACCTGTAGGCCACTCGCCATTGCACCGCTACAAAACAGTAGCAAACTAGAGATAACAGCAGGTCTCGCAACACGGCGTAACCAGAGACTCAACATTGGAATTAATAAGCTACAGAAACATTAATAGTATCTGAGTAAGCGCCAGGTGTAACGTCGGCGGCATCAGTTACTGTTAGATATATAGGAGTAGAAATGGCGGTAGCATAATTTTCGAATGCTGCGGTAGAGACTGTATCAGTAGTGCCCCAAGCAGTGCCACTAGCTGAGCCAGAAGTTAATTTATATGCCACTTCTTCAAGTGTTCCAAGTCCACCAAGCATAGTGCCAGTACCGTCGAGGTTACCAGTTGATGCAGGTGTTAGACCAATAACGGCCACAGAGCCTTTAGAGCAATTTAAGATAAGATTAGTGGTTGCTGTTACAGCTGTAGTCGCTTTTCCTGCTTCAGTTGCTGCAAGTACAACGTCTACAGGAGCGGCATCTATAGTACATATTGATTCAACTTCCATAGTAACGCCAAAACTACTATCGGTAGTGCCTGCAGCATTTGCGCTAGAAATAGCGGCAAAACCACCAATAGCAACTAATGTAACGGTCAATAAGTTTTTGTTAAAGGTCATGATTGTTCTCCAGAGAGTATAAATACTTTTAATATTTCAATGAGGTATAGCGCAGTATTAAATGGGCACTTGATCTATACCATGTTAAATGGGGGAGATTATGTGTTTTAGTAATCGATTAAACCTAGAGGTTTCCCTTAGATCAATAAAAAATTACAAAATGTAAACCGTTTGTCGTCAATATAGACCGTTTATCATGTTTGTTAACTTATTGTATTATATGTTTTATGGGATTGCACGTTAAATGTTTGATATAGTGCTATGTATTATAGGATTAGCTATTAGTTAGCCAAATATACTTTACAAAAGTTAGTTTTAATTTTTTATAAATTATGCTAGCGAGATTATGATACCTATATACGATTTTGGTGTTTCTTCTATTATTTCCAGTAGTAACTAAATTAACAGTGATGTAGCTGAAGAGTTTTATCTAATAGAGGCAGATGATATTAACGGGTGTCATAAGGAGATTTTGTACAAGGGCGTTTCTACGCACAATGTGACGAATATTGAATAAAGTTTTTGAAGCGTATGTTTATTACAAAAGAGGAGCTAATCATCAGCTCCTCTTTTTATTACTTTATTTAGAGTCAATCAATGGTGTAGTGCCATAATTAACTTGTGGTAGGCATGGCTACAGTACTGGCTACCTCTGTCTGAATGTACAATCAGCCCTTGGCTTGGACATTTATTTTTGATTGCCATATTGAGTGCACGGCATACTAAATCTGCTGTCATGCGCTTATTAATGGCGTAGCCGACCAGCTCTTTGGTGTATAAATCTTTGACTCCAGCTAAGTACAACCAGCCCTCAGCAGTCCAAATATAGGTGATGTCACTGACCCACGCTTTATTAGGACGCTTAGCATCAAACTGCTGATTTAGTATGTTTGGATAGACAAGCTTATTGTGATCGGAGTCCGTGGTGACCTTAAAACATTTGTGGCGACGGCGTTTGATACCATGTTCTTCTTTAATGCTTCTGACCATTTACAGGCTAATATCGTGCCCTTGCTCAATCAGCTTTGCGCGCAGTCGATCAGCACCATAGCGCTCACAAGTTTCACTGTGAGCGGCTCTAACCAGTAGCTCAGACTGGTTACGATGTATCTGTTGCTCACTAATATCGTGATTTATCCAGTCGTAATAGCTTGATGGATTAACATTTAGCACGCGGCACATAGTAGTGATGCTAAAGAAGTGTTGGTTATCTTTGACAAAGGCGTACCTGATTAGCTGTCACTGCGGGCGTAGCCCTTCGACTTGCGTCACTAAAACAGTCTCCCAGACTGTTTTTTAACGTTCCTCATTCGCGAAGTACGCCGTCGCCTTTTTTAGGATCTCTCGTTCCTCTTCAGCCGATTTAAACTGCCGCTTGAGCTGCTTTATTTCCTGAATAGCTGCCATAAGATCAGCATCAAACTGCTCAGTTCCTGCAAGTTTGCCTTGATTAGCTTTATTGTGCCAATTAGATAAGGTCTGCATGGCGATACCAAGCTGCTTTGCGGTCGCTGAGATATTGCCATTATTGTCTGCTATCTTCTTAACGGCTTCAGCTTTAAATTCTGTGCTATAGGTTCTTATTTTCTTGACCATGATAAACTCCAATTAATACGCTTAGTTTACCAAGTTTACCTCTACGGTTTCTTCAGCATAGCTCAGTTATCAATACCTTTATCTCATCGTAATAGGAATTGGTGGCTAGTAAGAGTTGGCAACATTGGAGTAATCGCTTATAAAATATTCAATGCCTTTTTAAAAGAAAGTCATTTTCATTATATGACGTTAAGTATTTTTTTACCTATCTTAAAGCGTCACTTCCGCCTTTAAAAACTCAATAAATGAGCTAACACGCTCTGATAATTTTCTATTCTTGTAGTAAACCAGATTAATAGACTGTTGGATTTTGATCGTACTAGACTCAAATAGCTGAATCAAATCTCCTTTTTGGATATCTTGATAAGTCATAAAATCGGACAAACACACGATACCGGTCCCACATAAGGCCAGCTGTCTTAGCGTCTCGCCACTATCTACTTTTATATTCGTATGAATATGAAACAAATTATTAGCCGCATCATAGATAGGCCAATCATTTAACTTCTCCAATGAATTAAAACCTAATAACTGATGATGAGCCAAGTCCTCCACACTTTTGGGTATACCGTGTTTTTTCAAATAAATAGGGCTGGCTAAAATACGAATCTGGCTTAAGCCTAGTGGGGTAGCATTTAATGAAGAGTCTTTTAATTCACCGATACGAACAGCCACATCTGTACGTGCTTCTAATAAATCTACTAAACTTTCATTACTGACCAACTCGATATCGATTTGTGGGTAAGCATTACTATATTTATCGATCAATGGTGCAATCACATGCAACATAAAAGGAGTAGCTGCATCAATACGCAACTTACCAGATGGCACCTCTTTATTCTTCACCATCATATCTCCCGCATCTTCTAAGTCACTGAGAATACTCCGCACACGTTCCAGATATTTTTCACCCTCCTGTGTCAGCTCCAAACGCCGTGTTGTGCGCCTAAATAGTGATGTATTTAGTTTCTTTTCTAACCTTGATAACGCTCTGCTTACTGTTGAAACCGTAACCCCTAAGTGTTCAGCGGCCTGACTAATTGTGCCCTCATCAACAATACTAACAAAAGTATCAAGCTCATTAATCGTAACTTTCATTATTGATCCTTATGCAAGAGTATTTTGATTTTTTGTGCCTTCTTATCAATTATAAGCGTCTATATAATGATTGCCAATCCAACGATAACTTTCATAGATAAAATATAGGTAAAACATATGACACTGCCAAAATTCGGTTTAGGTACTTTTAGATTACAAGGTGATACGGTTATTCACTCTGTGACAAACGCCTTAGATTTAGGATATCGAGCGATAGATACGGCGCAAGCATACGATAACGAAGAGGCTATCGGTATTGCTATCAAAAATAGCGGCATATCTTCTGAATCAATATATCTAACCACTAAGATTTGGGTTGATAACTTATCAAAGGAAAAGCTCATTCCTAGCTTAAAAGCCAGCTTAAAAAAGTTAGATGTCGATGCTGTAGATTTGACATTGATCCACTGGCCAGCGCCTTCAAGCCCAGTAGCTGTCGAAGAGTATATGACAGCTTTACTCGAAGCAAAAAAATTAGGCCTCACCAAAAAAATAGGAGTTTCTAACTTCAATATTGATTTGTTAAAACGAGCTATAGCAGTAATAGGCGCTGAAAACATTGAGACCAATCAAATAGAATTAAGCCCTTATCTACAAAATCGCCGCTTGGTAATTTTTATGAAGCAGCAAGGTATTAACGTGACTTCCTATATGACACTAGCATACGGCAAAGCATTAAAAGATCCTATCATTCAAAAAATAGCCAATTACAATCAACAAACCCCAGCACAGGTGATCTTAGCGTGGGCACTCGCTAAAGGCTACGCTGTGATTCCCTCTTCCACTAAAAGAGAAAATCTAGCGAGCAACTTAGTAGCACAAAGCATCACATTGAGCGTTGAGCAATTAATGAAAATTGACCAACTCGATACCAATAGTCGTGAAGTCAATCCTGAAGGTTTGGCACCTATTTGGGATCCATCTATCTAATTTGTACAAGGCAGCTGATAATGAAAAAAATATTGATATTAAATGGTAGCAAACGTTTTGCTCATTCAATAGGTGAGCTCAATGACACCCTGACCCATATCGCTGAGCAACAATTACTCAGTTTAGGTCACGACGTAAAAGTGACCAACATTGATGCAGGTTATGATATTCAGGATGAAATTGCAAAATGGCTGTGGGCAGATATTATCATTCAACAAGCTCCTGCTTGGTGGATGGGTGTGCCATGGACAGTCAAAAAATATATTGATGAGATTTTCACCATTGGTCATGGCAGTCTCTATCAAAGTGATGGGCGTTCTCGGCAAGACTTGGAGAGTAAATATGGTTCTGGTGGTCTGCTGCAAGGTAAACAGTATATGCTTTCAGTAACTTGGAATGCACCTACAGAAGCATTCACAGATCCTAAGCAGTTTTTTGAAGGTGTTGGCGTTGATGGCGTATATATCGCTACTCATAAGGCATATCAGTTTCTAGGAATGGAGCCAATGCCAACATTCATGAGTAACGATGTCATAAAAAATCCGACTATTGCTAATGATATTGCGCAGTATCAGGAACACCTGAGTGCCCTGTTTGGGCCAAGCTTTATCGCTCATGAATAATGAGTTGATCGCCTATCTGAAAATGCTGTGGTATAGCCAGTATGTCCTTATGAAATTCAAAAAAATAGTCGTGATACCTTTTTTACCCAGAGCCTTATTGTTAAGTAGCTGTCTATTTCAGAATGCTAATGCTCCTATTATGCCAATTAAAGCTGCATAAGCAATTGACAGTCAGGCTCAGAACTCTAAATGTACGTCAGCGTACGGTGATCCTAATGGTGTCGAATTAGTGAAGGATAGCCGAAAATCTGAAGATATTCCAAAGACAATATAAATGGGTCCTGATCTAAGCCTAGTAGCTGTCCAATTTAATTGCCCTTCGTAAAGTGTGATAGCTTGCGAAGGGCAGTTAAAATGATGTATTTATTTTATGAAATAATGCGGTATGTATAAGTTAAGCTTAGCTGAGCTAAACTCAAAAGGTAAAAAAACTAAGGAGCAGGCTGAATGTCTATTCTAAATTCCCATGCGGTCGCAGTCGTCGCTGAGCTATCAGGGTAATTGATTTTATCCAAACGCACGCGGGCATAGCTATTGCCTTCAGCAGATCTAATGAGCGCGCCTTGAGCGCTGTCAACCGCTTTGGCATTTAGCTGATGCGTCATGCCATTGTAGGTATACCAGCCAAAGTCTAGGTTCGGGAAATTACCCGTATAAGCAGGATTGAGATCCGAGCCTTTACTATCAACGACCCAGCTTCTGGCACTCATCGGTTTGTCGTATATAGCGGTGTTGGTAAGGTCGGTTAAAGTCGCCGCACTACCATCGGTCATAAACTTGCTGACAATGGGCTCACCTTTATCATCATAATACCCTATCGGTGTTTTTGATAAGAAGCCACCAACTTTGCTCTTATTAGTGCCAATAGCAGAATCGCCACCATTTAAAATGACGCTATTACGCTTAAAGCCAATCTGCCAAGTGCTGTTTTTAGCAGTGCTAATTTTTCCTGTAGTTAGATCAAAATAGACCCAGTTATCATTGTTTGAGGCATCGATAGTTTTTGTCTGCACCTTGTTCGGTAGTGCAGTATCAATCCAGCGCAGAGTAGGGTAGCCTGAGGTTCCTGCATTATTATAGTAGTTGGTAATCTGCATGGCATAAATAGGCTGCTGTACGCTGCTGTCTGTCATGGCGCTGCCATTATCTGTGGTGACAAGGTAGACACGATTGTTCGGGTAGAGCTGATGGTTGCCTTTTAAGTTGTACTCAAACCAAGGCTCTGCATCAAAAATACCGCCACTACGGTCTTCATTGTAGTGCATGGTAATGTCACGACTGGTATCAGGATCTTGAGTTGCATTGCTATAACGACTCAGATCTGACCAATCGATTAAACCAAAAACGCCACCTTTGCCAGTGCCAGAATCACCGCTATTTGACCAGAGCTTGACCGAACGCGCTTGGTTATCAAACTTGATATCCCATTTATCTTCAGCACACGAGCTTTCAGCTTTGGCATCAAAGTCATAACAGGTTGCGGTATTAGGCGCTAGATTGGTGACTTGCCAAGTAGCCGTTTCGCTAAAGCTGGCACTGCTCACAGGCGGGGTAGTGCCGCCATTACCGTTACTATCACTACTTGTACCATCACCGCAGCCGGTCATGCTGAGTGCTAAAATGCTGCTACTAAACAGTAATGCCAATTTAGTCGGCTTGGTGTGAACTGCTGGGAGAATGGGGGTCATATCAGCTTCCTTGATGGTTGTCGTTTCAGATAGAGGGTACAAAATAAGGGTAAAAATAGCGGTACAAATACACTTGCTTTAGAATGATTGTGAATTAAAGGCTTACCAATGGTAGCTGGCGCCAAGTAACCACTCGCGATTATCAATGGGACGGTAGTCACTGGTATCGGTGACATCACGCTGCACATCAAAGATATTATTAATCGCTGCATACAAGCTCAAGTTTGCAGTTGCGTCATAATTGAGCTTGCTATCTAGCGTCCACCAAGAGGGTGAATACGCTTGCTCGCTGGTACTAATCAACTGTTTGGATTCATAATTGATGCGCGGGATTAGCTGTAATTTGTCATTAAGCTGATAATCTAGTGCTAGCATCGCTTTGTGATTGGGTTTATAAGTCAGTTCGGTATCCGTCACATTGTTATACGTCTTTAAATAGGCGTAGCTGGCTTGTAGTTTGGTGCGCTCATCTACTTGCCAATCAATGCCAATATCGCCGCCATAGGTTTTGGCACTATCGACGTTCATATATTTATAAATGGCGATATTGCCCTCAAAGCTCGCATTGTCTTCATCGGTCTGAATTAGGTTATCTATCTCGTTATAAAAACCATTGACCGTCAAATTCATGGTGTCGCTCAGTTGACCTTGATAGCCGATCTGATAGCTGGTTGAGGTTTCAGGTTGCAAGTCGGGATTGCCCATGACTTTATAACCCAAATTGCTATGGTCAAAAACGTAATAGCGTTCTTTTAGATTGGGCACGCGATAGCCACCGCCAATACTGCTACGAAAGACATGGTCGCGCCCACTTGCATCCAAATGGTTGTATTTGAGTGATACTTTTGGCGCCGTATGACCACCAAAGTCCTCATCGTTTTGATAGCGAATACCGCTCAACACTTCCCAGTTATCGCCAATCAGCCAATCATCTTGTAGATACAGCTCACCGACATCACGGCTGACGTCATCGCTGATAAGCTCGCTGACTTGGTTTTTCGTTTGGCTTAACTTGTCTTGCTGAACCTGACCGCCGACTTGGATAAGATGAAGGTGCTTATCGGATAGCAATAGCTCAGGTAGGTCGAGCTGGGCTTGCACCAACGTCGTACTAATCTCTGTATCACGGGCACTAGTGATGGCTTGCTGTGTTTTAGTATTAGATTCGCTTTGATATTCCTCATGCAACGCTTGAGCGGACAATCGATAAGTCCTGCTGCGATCATCGACATGCGGCGCGATATCAGCGCGCGCACCGACACTAAAGCGCTGCTTGCTGATGTGCTCATCTCTTTGCTGTGCCAAATAGCGCGGCGCGACATAATAATTAAAGCGACTGATATCGTCTTCTTTATAGTGGCTGGCTTCTAGCCAATATTGAGAGTTTTTGACCAGTCGGTTATCGTTGCGGTCATTGTTATTACCTGATGTGTCGTTACCGTCAGGGCGGTAGCTGAAGCGGGCACTGACTTGTGATTGCTCGCTGGCATCTTTTAATCTAGGCCATGCTTCATGGTCTAAGCTTAAGCCATCATTGTGCACATACGAGCCTGATAGACGCGCGTGAAAGCGCTGGTTTTTATCTAACGGCCCTTCCACGCTGGCTTCTACATAGCGCTTATTGGCATCTAGCTTTTTACCAGATGGATTTTGCTGCCCATTGCTGACAATCTCGGTGGTGATATGTCCTGTTGCCGCGCCAATGGGTTTGGTGATGATATTAATGACGCCGCCCATCGCCGCGCTACCAAACTGCGCTGATGCCGCTCCTTGCACCACCTCTATCTGTTCGATATCCATATTCATATATTGATTCAAGTTTACTGTCGAGCCAGTGCTTGCCGTAATAGGCAAACCGTCAATCAACACCAATACTTGATCACCTGTGAAGCCTTGCATGCTGACTTCGTAACCTGTCTTGCCGTGGACTTCACGTAAGTAGACATTGGGCAACAAGGCTAGCGCTTCTTTTAAAGTATGAGCATGGTTGTCATCGAGCTGCTGGCGGCTAAGTACTTGCAGGGCAACTGGCGAATCACTCAAGGCGCGCTCAGAGCGAGTCGCCGTTACCACGATAGGGTCTAAACGTGTGCTCGGCATGGCTGCATCGTTAGTCATATCACCATTCGTCTCTGCGAAAATTGGCGCTGCTTGGACTGAAACTGACGTGAATGTAAACAATGCTAATGCCACACTTATGGCTAATGGGCTACGACGCAGTAGTGAGGGATGGGTGTTTAGTCCCGTATGAGTCAACGATAAATCAAACGCTAAAATTGACATAAATAAAACAGCCATCGTAAAAAGAGAGAGTAAGAAAGTCGTGTTACTTAAAGACCTTTTTCTACAAAAAGAGCGATCTAAAGCGACCTTTTCATAGTATTAATTATTAAAGGTTTGGTTACTTGATTCACTAGATTAAGTAACAAAGCCCAGACATAGTATTTCAAACGATAACAATTATCAAGATGTAAATGATAATTATTATTATTTACAAAGTGAAAAAATGTTGCCATAATGATTTTTCCCGAAGCCTAGAGACAAAATTATAAATGATGAATTGGAAGCGATAATTGCTAAAAGTTTGCTTGATAAATACACCCTTGCTGCATCATTGTAAGCACTGTAGTACAGCAGGTATTGGTCTTATCAAACATCAATCATCATAGTCGCTGCTATTTTCTAAAGATATTCATATCTCAATACTATATAGCCAAGATCATTGGCTTTTTTACTGCTATCTATTTTATGGAGACCATCATGAGTCAACCGCTATCGTTAACCAAAAAAAATACTGAGTTGTGGCAACAGTACCAAGCATTAAAAGCAAAAACCCCGATGCTATTTCCTACAGAAGGGGCGGCTGCATTGGGGGGCAGCGAGTTTGAACTGATGTTAGCCTCGCCCTATAGCCAGTATATTGGTGATCAGTGCAAAGCTGTGTTAAAGCAATTTGAGAAGTTTGGTGAAATGGAAAGCATCGTCAGAAACGAGCTGGCCGTGCATGAAAAAACGGCGCCGTATCACAATCTTAAGCTTGGCGAAAAGATGGGATTGGCACTCAATGTTGGTGGTCTAGATTTGCGATTCTTTATGTGGCAATGGCAGCATATGCTGGCGGTAACGGATACCAGCCGTGCCGATAAGCCATCTTATAGTATTCAGTTTTATAACGCTCAGGGCGCGGCGATTGACAAAGTCTATCTGCGAGAGCTAAGCGATGAGAATATCAGCCGTTGGCAGGCGATGATTCAGAAGCAGCTGCAAACGGTAAATAAGAAGACGCTGACGTTAGAGGCACAAGAGCCGCTAAATGACTGGCGTTACAAGGCATTAAGTGAAGATGCGCGCGCGCAGCTACAACAAGGCTGGCAGGCAATGACAGACGTGCATCAATTCCACTCATTATTAAAAAATCTCGATATAGATCGTGCTAGTAGCTACCGTCAAGCACCAGAGCAGATGACGCAGCAGCTTGATATTAGCGCGGTCGAAGCGGTATTTGAGCAAGCGCGTGATGCGAAATGTCCGATTATGATATTTGTTGGTAATAGCGGTCTGGTGCAGATTCAGACTGGCACCGTGCAGACGCTCAAACGTATGGGCGATTGGTTCAATATTTTAGATAAAGACCATAATGACTTTACGCTGCATTTAAAAGACAAAGCATTGGCGCAAGTGTGGAGCGTTAAGCGCCCAACCAAAGACGGCATCGTGACTTGTATCGAAGGTTTTGATGGTCACGGCGTCAGTATCTTTAGCGTGTTTGGTCAGCGAATTGAAGGCACACCTGAGCTTGAAGCATGGCAGCAAATTGTCTCGACGGTCATCGAAGCGCATCCATATGCAGAAGCCTTAGCAGCAGTTGCAATGGCTGAAGAAGAGAGCGTGTAAACCCGTCATAAAAAATCAGCAAATTTTGCGATATTGACACTCACATAACGGATAAATCATAGCTGTTTTGTGAGTTATTTGGGATGCTTAATACACGTTAATAGTGTCATTTTTTACGTTAGCAAATTAGGAATGCTTATGTCTTCTGCATTATCAAAAACAGTAATAACTCATTCAGTGATAAATAAAAAATTGATGAGTCGTGCTATCAGCACTGCTGCCATTATTGGCGCATTTGCCGTGCCCTCACTTTCTGCCCAAGCTTATGAGCGTATTGTCGCGATGAGTCCCGATGTTGCAGACGTTGTGGTGGCACTAGGAGGGACCAATAAGTTAGTTGGTAAAGATGCGACCAATCATAATCCAGCGTTGAAGAGCGTGCCAGCCGTGGGTATGCACCGTAATATCACCGCCGAGTCTGTATTGGCAGTTAAGCCTGATTTGGTGCTCGGTAGCTACATGGTGCAGCCTACGAGTATTTATCAGCGCTTAAATGGCCTAAAAGTTAAAGCTGTCAATGTAGCGCCTAAAGAAGAAGTAAACACCTTTGCCAATAGTATTAAATCCATCGGCAATTACGTTGATAAAAAACCCGAAGGATTGGAGCTTGCGAAGCGTTGGAATGCAGGGATGAGTCCAATGGCAAAGACGGGTAAGCGTTATTTATTAAGTTACGATGGTCGTATCGTTGCAGGTAAGGGCACGGTAGGGGATGAGTTGATTCGCCGTGCTGGTGGAATTAACGCTGCAAACGTATCAGGGCTAAAACCTATGTCACGTGAAGGCTGGCTGGCCGCCAAGCCTGATGTGATTATTATTGCCGATCATAATCAAGCAGTGGTTGGCGGGGTCAGTAAATTTAGTAAACGTCCAGAGATTGCAGCAAGTGCAGCAGGTAAAAAAGGCGGCGTACATTTTTGGCCAGCAGATGAATTTCTACGGTATGGCTTACATTCGCCTGAAGTCTTAAAGAAGCTGAACGCTGTAGCAAAATAGCCTAAGTAAAAATACTTTATCTTATATTCAACAAAATGATATCTCACATGGCAAATACGATTTCTGCTTCTATCGCTATACAAACTGGAAAACACAAACATAGCATCTATTATATTGCCGCCACTGTCATATCTGTGTTACTAATTTGGTTGGCGCTTGGTACTGGCTTTGGCGAATGGTCAAGCCCTAGCCATCTTGACGATACTATTTGGCAGCTACGCTATCCGCGCGTGGTTACGGCATTATTAGTGGGAATGGCGTTGTCAGTTAGTGGTGCAGCATTACAGGCTTTATTTGAGAATCCTTTAGCTGACCCAAGCTTAATCGGTACGTCAGGTGGCGCGGCGCTTGGTGTTGTTTTGGTATTGGCATTGGGGTTTGGTGGTATTGGGATACCGCTTGCTGCGTTTACCGGAAGCGTATTGGTCTGTTTGTTTATTCTCGCTTGTCATCGGTTTTTGGGCGGTGGGCAGATGGGCTTGCTGATATTGGGATTTGTCATCAGTGCTTTTTGTGCCGCTGTGGTCAGCCTGATTTTATTCATGTCTGATGACATGGTACTTCGATCTGCGACCAATTGGCTGTCAGGTAGTATGGCGGAAGCAGGCTTTGCACCGCTGCGATATTCAATTGTTTCTATGGTTTTAGGCTTAGCGATTTTATTACCGTTAGGTCGCCAGTTGGATGGACTGATGCTTGGTGAAGCCGCTGCTAAATCTTTGGGTATCAAAGTTGGTTTGGTTCGTTGTTTGGTCGTGATTGCCTCGGCATTATTGACAGGGGCGGCGGTGTCTTTAGCAGGCGTCATTGGTTTTATTGGCATGATGGTACCAAACCTGCTGGCTATTCTGTTTGGCGGCAGACGTATGCGTCTCATGATTTGGTCCGGCTGGCTTGGGGCGATATTATTACTCGTCATTGATGGCGCGGCGCGGCATGTTGCCTATCCAGTGGATGTGCCCGTTGGCATCGTTTTAGCGTTGCTTGGCGGTCCATTCTTTATTTGGCTGTTTGTGCGTAGTAGCCGCCGTTAATCGAAGAGGGTATTTATGTTCCATTCATTTTTTACGGCTACATCAAAGACATCGCTAGCGAATCAAGATAGTCGTATAAATAGTAGTAATATCAAGAGTAGTGATGCAGGCGAGCTGTTGTCGATGCAAGATATTCATATTTCGCATGGTCATAAAACATTGTTAAAGATAGACAAGCTAACCGTGCCAAGTCAAAAGCTGGTCGCCTTTATCGGACCAAATGGCGCGGGTAAAAGCACGTTACTGCACACGGTTTTGGGTCAACACACAGGAACCGCGCTCAAAACGGATGGTCAGATTACGATTTACGGTCAGCCTATCAACGAGGTCATGAATAATGGTCATATCGCTTGGGTTGGACAACATGAGCGTTTTGAGCTGCCACTAACGGTATTAGATTATGTGCTATTAGGCGTTTCACCAAATCTTGCATGGTATCAGCGCCCAAACAGCAATCATATTGAGCGCGCGCAACATTTATTACAGGATTTTGAGTTATCAAGCTTGATCAGTGCTCGCGTGCAAACCTTATCAGGGGGTGAAAAACAGCGCTTGGCTATCGTAAGGGCGCTAATGCAAGATACTAAAATCATGATGTTCGATGAGCCGACCAATCACCTCGATATCCGCCATCAGCGTTTTTTACTTCATTATTTGCAAAATTTGGTGCGACAGCAACGCAAAAGTATTTTGGTAGTCCTCCATGATTTGACCCATGCACATCGCTATACTGATGAGGTAGTATTGTTAAATGGTGGACAAATTGTTGCACAAGGAACGCCTAGTGAGGTGATGACACGTCCACAATTAAGCGATGTTTATGATGTCGATATTAAGGTGCATCAGACTGAAGATGGCTTGTTGTTTGTGTAAACTCTCCAGTAAAACTATTCTTTTGTTTTTTATGAGAGTTTAAGAGACTGTTTTAACCTAAGAAGAGGAAGGTTTAAAACTCAAGTATTTATACTATACGATTAATCACGTGTAGGACTTTTTTCTATTAAAATGAAAGCAGTTTTGACCCCTGCCGCTAATCTCGTAGAAATTAACTTGGGATATTTTAATCAGACAACTTAATTGAGATATACGTCTGATATTCGTATCAGTCGAAAAGACTAATGTCTTTACCTATCTAGAATTATTTAGCAAAACGCAACAGAGCTACTCCTACTAAGGTTGTAAACGTTGAAAAAACTTTTATCAAATTAAGACGCTCTTTTAGAAAGAAAACGCCTATCAATAATGCAAAGATAATGCTGATTTCTCGCAAAGCAGTTATAAGAGGAATTGGTGCTTGAGCAAAAGCCCATGTAACAATCGCATAGGCAATAAAAGAGGCTCCTTCGCCAAATAAGAAAACAACACGGCCTTTAGTTGCTATAGTTTTTAGTGTAGTTGGTGATACATACGCAAGGTAAGCTGCCATAATAGTTCCGTTACCAATAGTTAGCCAACTATAGAAACCTAAAGAAGTTTCAGCAATACGAGCACCGAGGCCATCAATCAACAAGTAGCTTGCGACAAATATCCCTGTTGTCAGTGCGAGCATGGCTGCATTGCTATTACGTTGCCCATCAGCTTGCCGAACCAAGGCCAAGCTGAGGATACCCCATCCTATTCTCATGATAGCTAATGTTTGTATTGGTTCTAGTTGAACCCCTAATATGGTCACAGAGACTAATGCGACAAGTAGAGGAGCTGATCCACGGGCAATTGGATATATTTGGGTGAGATCACCAGCTTCATATGATTTCAGTAAGAATAATTGATATCCGACATGGAGTAGAATACCTACTGCTAGATAAGGCATACTTACAACAGATGGCGTTGGAACAAATGGTAAAACGATTAATGCAAGTGGCATATGTCCAAGGACTACAGCCCCCATGCTGCGTTTAATATAGCTGCGCCTATAACAGCAACAAATACTAGTGTACTCATGACTGAATCTCTAAATTTTACGCTATAGTTTAGACTTGCGTTGTTTATTCATTTAACATGCAATAGATCAATTTATAATTTAGATCTAATTCACTTAAAAAAAGTGAGTGAAATAGTAAAGACATAAAAAATGGTACTGTCAGTAAAGCCTATTAAATTCAGAATTATTATAGGGATAATTTACTGTTCCTATAATAGAAATATTATGACAAATGAATTTAGAACCAAGTAAGCCAGTGATATATAAGTTTTAAAATATGATTCTCAAATCAACAAAGTATCTATAGTTTACTATCTATAATGAGTATGTTTTCATCAGTGATAAGCATCATATGCACAAAAAACCGTAGTAGCGGCGAGTACTGCCATTTGTTCGTTTGATCTCTAGGATCTCGGCTAGCAATACCGATATGAATAGCTTCTATCGAGTTGTTAGACTGCCGCTTAATATTTTGATAATTAGTAGATGGCATAGTTTTCATTAACAAGGCTTCGTTGCTACTCATTAGCCAATGTTTCAAAGGCAGTAGTTTATCCACAATATCAATGAAACGCTGCAACTCTTTCTTATCTCCTTTCCCAAATGATATGTATGCTTTGCTAGTAGATATTTTTTCACTACATATCTCAATGAACAAAGCCCAGTCTATCCTTGATTCTTCCCGTAAGCGATAGGCATTGCTTAACAAAAGCGATAGCAATCTTAAGTCACTTTGATATTGAATATTCAGTGGACTCAGTACGGAATTCTTTGAATCTGATAGCTTAACAAAGCGAGATTTGTCGCGTTTGGTAGCGATGTCGGCAACCTCGCTGGCACGTTTTATTAAAATTTTTGCATCGTGCATAGAGATATTTGCCAATTGTGCCGCTTTGTTTAATGGTATTTTGTCATCATAGGTTTGTAGTAGCAGCTGAATTCGGTTCAGACCATAGCGACCAAACAGCTCATCATTGCCCAGTGAATTGGCACTCAAGGGACATTGCTCATCACGGTTTTCGATCGTAAATTTCGGTGACTTGCGTTTGCCCTCTATGATATTTTTAAATAAAAGTGTACGAATACTAGGTATGTTGACACTATTATTACTAACTGCCGCATTATTCTCTTTAAGCTTTTTTTTAGTAAAACTTGTTATGTTATACAGCGTTCGATCTGGCAATGTTATATCTGCTTTACTAAGCGCATAGGTCGCCATCAGCGTGGCTAAATGGTTGTAATACTCAAAGCTACGCTCAGGCGACAAATGCCCCATAATACCTGATAGAGCGTACCAGCGATCTTGTGCATCGATATGCTCCCCTAGTAGGCCTTTCTTTATACGCAGTATGTCGTTTTCGTCATAATCGGTGAGGGCTTCTACGAGATCTGGATGACCTAATAGCGCTAAAGATAGATTACTCACAGCCGTGTGTCTAAACCCATGAAAGGTATGCTCTGCCACATTATCATCTACCGACATGTCTTTTAAGACTCGTTTGAGTAACTGTAAAGGAACATGGTCATCAATAGGACGCTGATCCGATGATAACGTAAAGATAAATTTGTTTGAATGGCTGCCAATATTACTTTGCACAAAGTTAATGAAAAAGTTCAGCTCATCAGGCTTGAGAAGGGCAAATAAGGCAATGCGGCGGATACTACTTTGAGTCTTGGTGGGCCGGTAGCTATTGGGCCTGATTACCACTGAGGGTGTAGCTGCCTTTAAACCTTCGATATCACTATACTTAAGTCCCAACAGCTCTTTTTTACGCATGCCAGTACGATAGACTAAGATAAATAAAAGCGCGAACATCTCCCGCTCCAATATATCTACAGAACCCAGTATCTGCGTAATGATGGCCTGGTACGCTTGCGGTGATACCAGCTCTGCACGTACACGCCGACCGTTTTTGGAGTGTTGAAAGTTCACGGAGGGTAGATTGTATTTGCTCTTAGCAAAGTTGTGCATACTCTTCAATAAATTGGCAGAGTATCCAATGTCAGTATTATTCCGTACGACAGCTTTGTACTCTAAAATATCTTCATAAAGGTCCTCAAACTCTTCCTCTGACCAAATATCAAGCGGCTGAGCCGTTGTGAAATATAACCATTCATAGCCTATGGTTCTAATATATTTCAAAATAGACTCATTACTAAGTGATTTTGACTCCTTTCGATTGAGTAAACTTAGTACCCAATCTAATAAAATTTTTTCACTTAAGTCATCATATTGCTCATAGCGTTTTTGTACTCTTTCGATAAGAGTGTACGTCGTTTGGTCGAGTTTTTTCTTCTTCTGTTTTTCATTTATTTTGAAGTCTTTAGTCAGATTCATAATTAAATCAGACTTTCTAACCTCTATCTTTTTGGTAGAACTACTACTAGATGTCTCGTTTTGATTAATAGAGTTTTTGCTGATAGACAGCGTCAAGATATGTTCTAGATCATACGGCTTCTCTTTATACTGATATTTTCGGTTCAAAAACTGATCAAAGTCCTGCGTACTCAGTCCAACAGTGTTATGCATGCCTCGCAGCACCCCAACTGAAGCATGGTCAATATCAGCGCCCTTCAGCTCCTCCCAGTAATAACTGGCGTAATATAAGAACCTTGAAAAGGGAAGTGGCTTAATACCCAAAGGCTTGATCACGTCAGACAGAGCCACGGTTAAGTATTGTTTTATCTTATCTTCTGACAGCTTGGCAATGATAGGTTTGATCTCTGCTTGACTGCTGTTTTTATGATAACGCATCAGCCAACACTGACTGACCATATCTACAATTATTTGCTTAGTGTTATAAAGCTTGTCACTTTCTTCTTCACGCTCGTTACCAAAACGCTTTTGCACAAAGCGCGGTGAGACCACTATTCTTTCTTTGATGAATGGCTGATACTCTTTGGCGAGCAATGAGGTAAGCCACCCTTGGAGCATCTGTATCTCATTAATACCGCCATACACAATACCTGAGAATATTATCCAGCCTATGATTTGCTCTTGGCTATATTCGGCTGTTTGATTCCATTGATGCTCTACTGCACGAATAATTTTGACCAGCGCCTTACCGTTTTTTATCCAAGCTGTATTTATAATTAGTGGATTGATTTTAGTAGGCTGTGGCGCGATTATCTTAGGATAGTGATGCTCAGCAAGCATATAGTGCTCATTTTGATAGTCAACGAACTTAACGACGACTTGCCAGACGTGTTTGAGTGTTCTAGATGACTCGTAAGCTTTTGCAATTTTGTCTTCAATGATTGGCTGAAACTCATAAAAACCCTCACTAGACAAAGGTTTTAGCTGTTCATAAAAATCATGCTGACATTGGCCTAATATTTGGCTCCATGACAGCCATGACAAATCAAAACAATCCTTAGAGCTTGGCAAAAATGAAAAGATGCGCTCATCGGACCAAAGCGCTTGTCGGTAATATTTATTGAAAGACTTTATGAATCCGATACTTCCAGGATAAATCCTTTTCAATGACTCCCATTCGGTCTGTAAATCGGCGAGTAGCTGTATCTCACGTGTCCTTGCCATGTCACTGTCTTTGAGTATAGATGGGTAAGGCACGTAGCGCTTTTTTCTACCATCAAACTTTGCTAAGTCATCAATAATTTTTGGCAGCTGTGTTTCATTTATTAGCATGGTCAACCTCTGCAGTGTTTGTGCCAACATGATTTGAATTAGGGTAGTTGTTGATTGTGATATCCGATAACCCAAGCTGTGCTGCGATCTGTTCAAACACGGACGCTACACGCTTAATATCTGCTTTACTACTTGATGAGAAACGCCCCAATACTTCTTGACGAGCTTTTTCATGACCGATAACCGTGTTAATCAGTGATAAAGAAACACCAAGCTTTTCAAGCTGAGTACGAACAAAATGGCGTGTCCAATAAGGATTAGCATCAATGATGTGTTTGGTCGTCTGATAAGCATCACCACGCTTAATATCCTTGAGAACAGTGGCATTAAAAGTAGGAGCACGTTCAGACAATAGTTTCAATAAAGCCTCATCGTTACCTAAGCGAATATCGTCAATGGTGGCGCTGATTACATGATTTGACTGATGCTTAGCCTGATAGTCAATCAAATACGCTCTATAGTCTATTAAGTGTTTTACAAGAGTAGAGCATAGCGGTATCAAACGATCACTTTTGACCTTCTTAACAGGCTTGTCATTGATGAGCAGCCAACCCATATCAAGATCGATATCGTACATCTTGCCAAGACCGTTATTTGGTCGCACGCCGGTTAAAAGGCAAAAGATAAACCATACAAAAATACCGGTTCTATTAAAGTGATCCTCATCATTTAAACTCTGATCGGTCCAGCACCTCATCTCATTTATGATGTCGCAAACCGTTTCAATCTTTAGCGCAAACCCTGACCCCACTGTATATTTGCGCCAAAGAGATATATAAGATAAATCAAAACTACTAGTGCTGCTAAACACGCTTAGCGCCGACTTATAGTTAGTAATAAGCGCTTCGCTGGTGTGGCTACTATAGTACATCGCTGGAGCATGGGGCGCTGGCGTGCGGCAAATGATATCAGCAATATGCTGATGACAATCAGGTGTATAACGAGAGAGCACGATATGTAGTGCGGTCTCTATACGATTGACGGACAGGTACGGCAATCCAAGGCTGCTACGCAAGTTGGCAAGATACGCCGTAAAATCTTCTTTTACAGGCAACTGACAGGCAAGCAAATTATCTATCAGCCACGACGGTAGTGGAACTTTGATGGTATCGGAATGATTTTCATAATCCTTTTCGGCCAGTGTTTGGCTTGTGGACCTTTCGGTAATACCTAAACTGTGTTTAATGTAATACTTTTTACCTTCAAGGTTAAAAATACCAGGATGACCTATATAGCCGGGTGTTAGTAAGGACTTAACTGGCAGTCCGGTAATCATAGATAACAGTAAAATACCCGCACAGGTTTTATGAGTCTCTGATTCTAGTAAGGTACTTGCGTCTTGGTTGAGCGCAGCAAATAACGCTTGGTAGCCGACAAGGGAGAGTAAGCGCGTATTAGAGTTGAGCGCGAGATTACGCTGAGACATGTAGTTTTGCTGTAGCGATAAGTCGATAGTTTGCAGCGGTATGGAGTTTTTGATTAACGGGTTTGGATATTCGCCGTAGCTGATATAGGGCGCCTCATAGTGGTCAATACACTCTTCAAAGCTCGTCGTTAACCCTTCATAGCTTTCAGTATTAGCTTCTAAAAATGCGAGATCTATGGCGATAGCGCTGTGTTCTATATCATCACGTGTGTTACCCCATGCATCATTGCTGGGCGTGGTATTCCAGTTGTGACTCGTTGCAGTAGAGTCTAAGGGTATTGTCGATGTATTGTCTGCTAAGTTGATAGCTTTAATTTTAATGTTCTTAGGTGGCTTCTTACGCTTGGGTTTAGGCTTGCGTAATGCATGCGCATTTTGATAGGCGGTCGTTATTTTCTCTATTTGACTGAGTTTTGCTTTTGCGTCAGTTTTATTCTTTGCTACTTTCATTTCCTCGGTATGAGTAGTTTGCTTATTGTTTATCGTCGCAAGCGCGCTTTTTTGCTGCTCTAACAGGCTGTTAAATACCGATAATATACGTTCTATGCTCATATCAATGTGCTTGATATCAGGTAGAGCCGGCCATAGCCACACACGCCTAGGAGCCGCTGAAAACTGCGCCATCTTAAATTGCATGAGTATGTTATTGGTATCAGTTTTTCTATCGGGCACCATAAGCAGCGCGGCAGTGTGCAGCGCTATAGCCATCCAAATCAGCCGCGATGAGTGATTGAGTCGCTGACGACTGACAATATCTTGCATTAGGATAAGCAGCTGCATCATCAGTGGTTTTTGTGCCAAATCCGTCCTATTGATCTGCATATACTGATTGGCAACTGGTCTCTGTTGTAGTAGTGGCGCTATCGTCTCTATTAAATATTTAGTAGAGTTTTCAGGACGTTTATAACTGTCATGTACTGCGATAACGATGGTAGAGATAGCCTCTACAACAGATTCGGGGTAAACAAACGCTTTATCACTCTTTAAATGATTAATAGTCTTTGCAGACAGCCATTCCTCCTGACTGGGAGAGGTGTCATTATTTTGAGTCATAGCGATACTCCAGAGCGACGCGCATGATAGGTCTGCTCAGTGATATTTATAAGCTCACAAAATTTGGTGACAGCAAAAATGTTTTTGCCAAATAACTGCTGATTCTTCTGTTTATCTAAGATGTTATTCAAATTTCTGTAAATGAGTTTGATATCTAGCTTTTTGTTATGCTGAGTGATGAGCTCAATGAGCTCATAAAAACAGAGCTCAAATTCAAAATCATCCTTTGAGATGTATTGCACAGATACCTCTTGTCTGAGTACATTAAAATCGATATTAGGGCTTTTCACTAGATGAAAAAGCTCAAAATTATTGACTAAAAACCATTGTTTATCCTCTTTGATAAACAATGTGGTTTTAGTCCAAGCAGCGCTTTGTTCAAGCTTAAAGGCTTCATTAATGAACGGTCTGATATGATATGTATAAATATTAAATAGATCGATAATATCTGGAAATATAAGCACAGAGGTTATCTGTAGTTTCGCTATCGTTACCATCTGCCTACGCCCTAACTGAAATAATGAGTTGAGGACTTGGACATTACGCCTCGTTTATTGACCTCTACTCATATCTTACTATTACTGGCGATCAATTAGATCCCACTTCGTCAACTAGGCGACAATACGTGACGCATCATTTTATTTTTAGGGTTATTTATAGAAGGGTAACGATAATTTGATCTTAAGCGTTTTAGAAATGAGCTAGAGTTAGCAAGAGCATGGGTAGGGTGGCTAGAGTAGCAGTTCAAGACAATAGCTTATAAATTCTAGATAGAACCTGAGCAGTATATTACTTAAATATTAGGATCAAGAGCTTAGATGGCGCGGATACAGATTAATATGTGATTTTAAGACATTAAAAGAGTGGTCTTATATATCTCAGCGCTTAAACCGCCTAATACTACTCGCCACCACCCCAAATAATTCAAGCGATCCCTTAACCACGATATCGGCATAATTCTCATTGTGCGCTCGCAGTATGATGTTCTCACCCAGTATCAATTGCTTGGCAGTAAAGCCATCATCGACCAGTGCAATCACAATGTCCTTATGACAAGCGGTCAGTGAGCGATCAACGATTAGAATATCATTGGGGTAGATACCGATATCCACCATGCTATCTCCTTCCACCTCGACCAGATACGTCGATGCTGGATGGCGTATGAGTAGGGTATTTAAATCAATACGGTTTTGCACATAGTCAGTGGCTGGGCTTGGAAAGCCTGCTTTGACCTTATCGCTGTATAAAGACAGCAATACCGTTTCAACCTCATTGGTGAGCTTACCGATTATTTTGACGGTCATCTAATGCACCTTAGGCAACTGATTGATATTGGTGGTGTAGCAAGGAGAAAGCATGTCACGGCTCATCTGCCATGACTGCTTATTCTTGATGCCTTCACTGGCAATAAACACTGCCGCTTGCTGATGACTGTTCTGTCCGTACTTTTTATTCAGTGCATCCATGATGGCAGTGACCTCTGTACTTTTCTTTTTATCCTCGACTACTACTTTGCCTTCTGCAAACAAATCAAGCTGCACCTCATCATGCTGACAGATACCAAGCAGCATCACACCTGCTTTAGCGTAGCGTACCTCTTCTTTATAGATCACCTTTAAGACTTGTCTGGCAGCGGTGACCATCACTCTGGTATCAGCGGTTGGAGTGATAAAGTGATAGTCACCAGAGATTGAGACATAGGGCTCATTCTTACTAAAAGGGCTGTTCTTAGCAAAGACCGTGATATAAGCACAGACGCTGTCTTGTTTGCGTAGTTTATTGGCGGCTTTTGCCACATGACCACAGATCGACTCGCTAAGGGCTTGCTGATCGGTGATCCGCTCGGAGAAAGACCGTGAGGAGATGATTTGTTTTTTAGGCTCGATGCTCTCAATACCTAAACAGGACTGACCGTTGAGCTCTAAACAGGTGCGCTCTAGTACCACACCAAAGTACTGGCGTATCTTGGCAGGCTCACATATAGCTAATTGATAGACGGTATGAATGCCCATCTCATTGAGTCTAACCTTGTACCGATGACCCACACCCCATAGCTCACCTATATCTGTTATCTGCATGATACGGCGTATCCATCTGATATTTTCTAGGACACAGACGCCTTTGGTGGCTGGATACTTCTTAGCCGCATGATTGGCAAGCTTTGCCATGTTCTTGGTAGTACCAATACCGACACTGACTGGAATGCCGGTGTGCATCTCTACAATGGCTTTAAGCTTATTGCCATAAGCATTAAGATCATTCATGGCAACGGGATAATCGGCTAGGTATAAAAAGGCTTCGTCAATAGAATACACTTCAACGGTTGGACACAGTATCTCTAACGTGTTCATGACACGCTGAGACATATCGGCATAGAGGGTGTAGTTGGAGCTAAAGACAGTGATGTTATTTTTGATGCAGAAGTCTTTGACTTGAAAGTACGGCACGCCCATCTTAATACCAAGCAGCTTTGCTTCAGGTGAGCGTGCTATGACGCAGCCATCATTATTAGACAGCACGACGACAGGCTTGTCGTTAAGATCAGGGCGAAAGAGCTTTTCACAGTTGGCGTAAAAGCTGTTGCAGTCGATGAGCGCATACATAGCAGACTCGTCATAAAGGAAAAGGTATATCCAAGCACGAGTAACTAGATGCTCAGATGAGATGACTTTGATTGTAGAGATAGCCGCTTGAACAATTCAAGGGCAAATGTGAGTTATGCGACGGTGGTTGTCGTGAGGTTTTAGATGAGCAGTTTAAACCATAAAAAATAGCGCCCATGTTAGGCGCTACTTTATCTATCATTGTTATGTGATTAAGGTCATGCAATGAAAGTCATATGACAAAGCTAATCACTACTGACTGGTTAAGGTCACTGTTCTAGCGCTGCCATTATTACTAGGCTGATTAAGTGTCACTTTGCTCGCTAATAGATCGCCTTTGGCATTAATCTTGTAGCATTCTGATGACGTACCTGCAGGGTCAGAGCTGAGCAATAGATTGCCTGATGTTTCTATGCAGAACCATGCGGTGTTATTAGTATCTCGCGCAAGAGACCAATCTTGGTTATAAGTAGCTATCTTGTTACGCATACTGCTATCAGTATAGACGGTTTCAGTCATCAACTTACTTGAGTCACCGACTGTAGCCATCTTAGGAATGACAGTTGTCTGGTTTGATAGTGAGTATTTACCCGTGCTATCTGTAAAGCCATGAAACACGAGTGGGTTCAGGGTAAAGTAATTGATAGCGACTGACTGATCAGTGATTCGATCATTCACTTTATTGATAGTGTTTACTTCGGCACCTTGTACAGCTTTATTATTGAATCGCATACTGCCTTTAGGTGTGACTTGAATTTCTGCTGATACACTTTGATTCCCAACCGTGGCAATTAACTTATCACTGCGTTGCTTGGTGTAGATGTTTAGTATGGCAGCTTCAACAGGATATTGAGTGACGACTCTATTGGCATTATTATTTTGGTCTGTATTACCTGTCATAGCACAAGCGCTTAAGCCCAGTCCTGCTGCAATACACAATCCTAGTACTTTCATGGTTCAACCCCTTAGTTTGTCTAAATAATGGTTATAGATATCTACTATAATCGAATTTCTAGGCAATGACATCTGTCAACTACTTTAAACCCCCGCTATTTTTAAGCATCCTATAGGTGATGAAACCCGTAAATGGCAGTCTCTTACTCAGCAGCTATAGCTTTTTAAGTCACCTGAGCGGTGAGATCCATTTTTCCGAATTGCGTTTGGAATTATAACTTCTGAAAATCCTATTTAAAGGATTTTCCTTGCACAATTAAAATTGCAGTACAATTTTTTAACGCTGCTCATAAGTCACCTGAGCGGTGATGAAGTCTTCTTCATCTAAGCAAGTGTTATCAATATCTTTCTAAGTCACCTGAGCGGTGATGAAGGATTGGCAATAAGAAGTTAGCTGACCGTTGGTTTTCTAAGTCACCTGAGCGGTGATGAAGACCAGTTTTGGCAGTTCGCCGTTGAGCACCCCTTTCTAAGTCACCTGAGCGGTGATGAAGTGGTAGGCCGAGCATGTCGCTTGGCAGACCGTTTTCTAAGTCACCTGAGCGGTGATGAAGGCCATCACGATTGGGTCTTGCCCGTTGCCAATTTTCTAAGTCACCTGAGCGGTGATGAAGTTGGTGGCACCAATGGGCATTAATACCAAGATTTTCTAAGTCACCTGAGCGGTGATGAAGGTAAGCTATCTAAGTTGCTAAAATTATTCCATTTTCTAAGTCACCTGAGCGGTGATGAAGAAACTGAGGTTGATTTACAGATTGATTATTTTTTTCTAAGTCACCTGAGCGGTGATGAAGGCGCATGGCTTTGTTGATTACAAGCTAGGTGTTTTCTAAGTCACCTGAGCGGTGATGAAGTGGCTGGCAACCGAGTCGGCAAGACGATTGCTTTTCTAAGTCACCTGAGCGGTGATGAAGACTACGTCATAAACCGTCATGGATTTATTCAATTTCTAAGTCACCTGAGCGGTGATGAAGCCGAAGCTCAGCAGGTACTTGGTTCAGGCGAATTTCTAAGTCACCTGAGCGGTGATGAAGGCCATTATCTTTTCTTGCTCGCGGATTTGATCTTTCTAAGTCACCTGAGCGGTGATGAAGACTCAATTCCACTTGCATCTTTGTAGTGTGGTTTTCTAAGTCACCTGAGCGGTGATGAAGATTTTAGGAGAAAAGGCGATGAGTGATATTGATTTCTAAGTCACCTGAGCGGTGATGAAGTCACTGCATACTTGGTCATACACTTGCTGAAATTTCTAAGTCACCTGAGCGGTGATGAAGAGCTTGAGCAAGCAAAACATGCCATATAATCATTTCTAAGTCACCTGAGCGGTGATGAAGCATATCAGGGCGTGTGTCGGCTGTCTCCGCAGTTTCTAAGTCACCTGAGCGGTGATGAAGATCGCAACATCATACTTAAAGCGCGTCAGCTTTTTCTAAGTCACTTTTTGCATTACCCTACAATGAGAAAGGTAGTAAATATTGGCACGTTTCGAGTGCAAGATGGTTTTTAGATCCGATGAGGCAAAGCTATTATCTGTATAGGGGTTAGTCGATTTAGCCATAGTAATTCCAGTAAAGTAAGACCTTAAGACATGATTTTACTTTACTGGAATTATGTTCGCAAAACAATGGATAGTATTTACTCTGCGACAACAGATGTCGTTAAGGATTTGGAGATAATAAAAAACCAGACAACCTAAATTATCTGGTAATAAGGTACATCTGAAAATCTATCTATCTACAATAAGCTGTCCACCAGAAAAGTTGATACATCCCTCACAGAACCAAGAGTTTAAATGTCTTGCATAGGGTATATCTGCTGGTACATCCAGCTGGTATGGACGACCACAGTACTCACAGTGTATGTCATCTAAATAAACCTGACACCTCGCAAGCGTAGCAAACAATTCATCAAATTCCATGTTGTGGTCGTAACAAAGTATTTTTAAATGAGCTATATAATCACTAGGTGATACATATGACCAATACTCATGGCACAAACGTTTTGCTGTATCCTCCAGATCTAAATCAAAAACAAAGTTTACACTCATAATATTCTCCTTAGTAATCATAGCCAGTTTGTGGCAGTAGTCCATAAAGCTCGCTCTCTAGTTGATGGCATATCTCATCAACAAGATAGCCACTATTGGCATCTAAGCGCTTCTGAACCCATACCCGCATTGCCATATGATTATCGAAGCAACTATCAACATTTAAGAACCTAGCCAAACCATTACCTGCTTGGATAGGAAACTCACAAATTATACTATTGGCAATGACATTGGCATCTTCACTAACGTAACCACTAGGTTTAAACGTCGCATGTAGGTTATCGTAATCAATCATTTTCATTGTGACGTCTCCTTGTCAGTAGATATCTGAGAAATCTGACTGCGGTTGACCAATGCTTCAAATGCACTACCATCCTGCCTAGTCATATTCGGTACGTAGCGACTATAAGTATTAAACAGCATCTTAGTCGTAGAGTGTCCCATTTGGCTGGCTATCCACTCAGGACTTTCGCCAGCAGCTAACCATAACGTCGCTGCGGTATGACGGCTCTGATAGGCATTACGCTTTTTGAGACCCAAAATCTTAAGAGTAGGGTGCCAAACACGCTTATTTACGTTGTTATAATCAAGTGGTTCACCTGTATGCGCGCAAAACACATAGTCAGATCGCTTATAAGTAATGGTCTGTTGTTCCTTCAGAGCATCATAGACCCAAGGTGACATTTGAATCGCACGATAAGACTCCTGAGTCTTAGGAGGAACAATTTTGCCTTTAACATAAGCTTGTTTGATCACAATCTCACGTCGATTAAAGTCAATGTTCTCCCACGTCAGCCCATCAATCTCACTCGTACGCATACCAGTAAAAAAACGTACCAAATAATAATTGCGATAGTCCGCTCTCACACCATTAATAAACGTCCAAACCTCATTCAGTGTGAATGGTTGAATATCCGTTTTAGGCTGTTTGAGCGCATTGATATCGTAATAAGGGTTATCAAACTTGTAGCGTTTAGCGCCTTCTTTTAGTATCATACCCAAAGGTACCATTATCGAATTGATGCGTGCCGCTGACAGATGTTTGTTAGCTTTTCCGTACGTTACTTTGGCGAGCGATGAACGGAAGGCTAATACATCTGTCTTTTTTATGAGATGAATGGGTCTAGTCCCAAAACTAGGTAGTAAATACATATCGATAATCTCCTTTATTTTGCGTATATAAGTCTCACGCCATTCAATTTCTTTTTCAGAAAACCAGAGCAGGGCAAATTGTTTAAATGAAGGGGTGTCACTTTGAATGCATTCCTTACGATCACTTAACGCCATCATCTCGTCGCATTTATCACTTTTTGGAAAATATTTAGCATAACTAAAAATACCCAATGTAATTTCCGCTTCCATTTTCTCAATTATCTTCTCAAGCTTCCTACGATTGGCTGGCGTGTCCGTCAGGTTTGTCGTCTCCCGACAGCGTTTGTTCATATAGCGAAAGTCGACAAATAGCATATTGCTACTTTTGCGTGTTCTAATACTAGCCATAATGCTTCTCCTTATTGCAATGCCATAGCGTTAATGCTGCCAGCGATGCCAGTACGCATATCTTTTTCGATCTCTTCCCAAACGTATAGAATCTTACGGCCGCCGAAAGGACGAATGTAATGAATACCTTCGATAAGTACCGTATCTTTAAGCTCATTGCGAATAGTACGAGGGTTATACTTGATAAGCTCAGAAAGCTCTTGGGTTGTCAGGTAGGTGTGTGACATAATAAATTCCTTGTAAGCCAATTAAACAACTAGATTGTTTTATCGATATAACAAATAATTCAATAAAAGTAATTTGTTATTCGATAGGAGTACTTTACTAGCTAAGGTTAGTCGATGCAAGTACTTTTTTAGTCTATTAAGGAATTATTGATGATTTTATGTAACTTACCAGTGCTACTGGCTGAACGACGTATGAAAGTAGCTGATTTGATAAGAACGACGGGAATTAGTAAGTCGACAATGCACAAGATCTATAATGAACAGACTTCAAGAATAGATTTTGAAACTATGGATAAGATTTGTGAGGCATTAGATATTGGAGTAGGTGATTTATTTACTTATGTGCCAAACGAGCCGATAGATAAAAAGAAATAAATCAGATTTTAAGTGGTTTTAGAGAAACTAGAAGTAGAGGTCAAATAGGCTATTTTGATGAATAGTGCAAATTAAGAGAAGGCACATTTTGGGCACAACTTGGGCACACAGAGTTTTTGATACAATTTAATTAGGGTCGGAAAAGTGAGTATTCTAATTGGTGTCAACGTTCTTTTCCCCCTACAGCCCATATTTTACGGACAAAAAAAAGCCCCAGTCGTTAAACTGGGGCTTTCTAAATTTGGTAGGCATAAGCAGACTCGAACTGCTGACCTCTACCATGTCAAGGTAGCGCTCTAACCAACTGAGCTATACGCCTATTTAGGTTGAGCATTTTAGCAAGTTTCACAGACTTTGCAAGCTTTTTCTATAATAATACTGACTTATTATTTTTATATTGAGTACAAAGCTGAGTATTGAGTGGCGTGACAGCTTTTTTATGTAGATGAGTTAAATATTGATAAGTGTTATTTTAGTTATTCTTATTTATAAAATAACAAAGGTTAGTGGCGAGGTAACATGGAAATGTTATTATAAGCCTTCAAAGTGAGTCATCAGCACTATATTGATGACTAAACATCAGTTGTTTTTTATAACAATGAAATGAAACGTAGAATAAACTGGAGCATGATATGGGCTTATTGGTTGATGGTCAATGGCAAGATAAATGGTATGACACTGACGCTAGCGGTGGGCGCTTCGAACGGGAAGATGCGGGTTTTAGAAACTGGGTCACGGTAGACGGCAGCGCAGGTCCAACAGGCAAGGGCGGCTTTAAAGCAGAAGCCAATCGTTACCATTTATATGTGTCTTTGGCCTGTCCTTGGGCGCACCGTACCATGATTTATCGCAAGCTAAAAGGCTTAGAGGATATGATTTCTATATCTGTCGTCCACCCATTTATGGATGATAAAGGCTGGACGTTTGCAGAGGGCGAAGGTGTTATCGCTGATCCACTTATTAATGCCAGCTATCTTTACGAAGTCTACACTGCTGCCAAGTCTGACTATACAGGACGCGTGACAGTGCCTCTGTTATGGGACAAAAAAACCAACAGCATTGTAAGTAATGAATCGTCTGAAATCATTCGCATGTTTAATTCAGCCTTCGATGAGATTGGAGCCGTAGCAGGTGACTTTGCACCGTCAGAATTATTGGCAGAAATCGATGAGATCAATGCATTTGTCTATTCAGCCATAAACAATGGCGTCTATAAAGCAGGTTTTGCGACCACACAAGACGCCTATGAGGAGCCAGTGACAGAATTATTTGCTGCGTTAGATACCTTAGAGGCACGTTTGGCAAATAATCGCTACTTGGTAGGTAGCACAATAACCGAAGCGGACTGGCGCTTGTTCACAACCTTGATACGTTTTGATGCCGTTTATGTTGGTCACTTTAAATGTAATCTACACCGTATTGTCGACTATCCGAATTTATGGGGGTATCTGCGTGATTTATATCAAGTGCCAGGTATCGAAGAGACTATTAATATGACACATATTAAGCAGCACTATTACACCAGTCACGCTAATATTAACCCAACTCGTATTATACCTGTGGGACCTCTTTTAGACTTTAATGAACCGCATGACCGTGCACGTCTATAGCGTTAAATTCGAAGATGGTTATATGTGTCGAATTGGTGTTATAAGGCAATGTATTTCTTCTTAATCGGCAAATATTCGTCAATACTATTAATTAATTAATTGACTGAATAGCCCAAAAAATTGCGCCAGCTGATATCAGTCAGCTGGCGCAATATATTCATAAAATACAAAAGCAAATTTGAAAATTTAAGCGTTGTTGAGCTGTCTGGCTGCTTCTAAGGCAAAATACGTCAAAATGCCATCTGCACCAGCGCGGCGGAAGCCAATTAAAGATTCCAAAATGACATCTTTGCTCAACCAGCCGTTTTGAATAGCAGCCATATGCATGGCATATTCGCCAGAGACTTGGTAAGCAAACGTTGGTACGCCAAACGTGTTTTTTACTTCGCGGATGAGGTCTAAATATGGCTGACCCGGTTTAATCATCACCATATCGGCACCTTCATTGATATCCATCGCCACTTCATGCAATGCTTCAGCACGATTACCAAAGTCCATTTGGTATTGCTTTTTATGCCCGCCTTTCAAATTGCCAGCACTGCCCACTGCATCACGGAACGGACCATAGTAAGCAGAAGCATATTTGGCTGAGTAGGCCATAATAGCGGTATTCACAAAGCCTTCTGCCTCAAATCCATCACGCATGGCTTTGATACGTCCATCCATCATGTCGCTAGGAGAAATGATATCGGCACCAGCGCGGGCATGTACCAATGCCTGTTTCACCAATACTTCAACGGTTTCATCATTAACGACATAACCATTCTCATCGAGTAAGCCATCTTGACCGTGTGATGTATAAGGATCTAACGCAACATCAGTCATTACTACCATTTCTGGAATGGCATCTTTGATGGCTTTGACCGCGCGTGCCGTTAGGCCATTTTCATCGTAGGCTGCTTTGCCGTCGGGGGTTTTTAATGAATTATCAATCACGGGGAATATATCAATCGTCGTGACACCTTCTGCCAATAATTCCTTAGCATAATCAATGAGCAAATCGATTGATAAGCGTTCAACGCCTGGCATACTAGCGATTGTCTCGCGTTTATTCTTGCCTTCTAATACAAAAACAGGGGCGATGAAGTGTTTTGGGTGCAGCTCAACTTCACGAATCATCGCTCGCACGTTATCGTTGTAACGCAGGCGACGCAAGCGAGTTTCAGGGAATTGGCGGTTAAATGTATAAGTCATGATAAATCCTTACTTTATGTTTAATCACTGTTAACGTGATATCAAAAATCATTTCCTTATTAAAACCCATTTATTACATTAGCTTATTAGGCTATATGGATTTTATGGAAAGAGCGTTTATAAAAGAGTATTTAATAAAATGCCACTACTATAGTCAAAAAAAATTAAAAGCGATACAGTACTGCTGGAATGAGTTTTTCGAAGCTTCTGTCTGCCACAGCACAGCAAGCGAGGAAAATTTATACCAGTATTATCTGACTATTGCTGTATCGATTCAACTTTTCACCGACTTTATAACCAATAGTGGGTTACAAAAGCAAAAAGCCCTACCAAGTCGGTAGGGCTAATTGTATTTATCGACTGTCAACGTAATGAGAAAACAACGTCACAAGATGATTGCTTTATATAATTTAAGGCTCAATAATCTGTGTGACAGGCACTTGCTCAACACTATTCTCGTTAGAAGTCGTTTTTTCGGTGACGACTCCTACGGCTGCATCTGTTCTACCGTCATCATTGATGTCAACGGTAGCGCTAGGCTTAAAGGTCGTTACCTTTTTTGGTTGCGACTGCTTAATGTCGGCCACTTCTTGTGCAGAAGCAACACGCGCTGAGCCAGCGGCGTTAATAGCATTGGCCGCTTTTGCTTTATTGGTATTGGCAGGTAGCGTGAGAATTTGTGCTAAGTTGGTGTGCTGCGGCACAGGGATAACGGTTGGTGTATCCAGATTGGCACCACCACCTAGCACTTGATATAGCTGAATTTGGCTGACAAGTTTTTGTAACTCTAAGTCCAAAATCCCTTGTTGCGTTGAGAATAGCGAACGCTGCGCATCAAGCACATCCAAGTAATTATCAATACCTGCTTTAAAGCGTGCATCAGAGATCTGATATGTTTGCTCAAAATTGTCTTGCAAACGATACTGAGATTCGAGCTGCTCGCCAAGTGTCGCACGTGTTGCTAGTACGTCAGATACTTCACGGAAAGCGGTCTGAATAGAACCCTCGTAGCCTGCAAGTGTTTGTTCACGCTCAATTTTAGCCACATCATAATTAGCGTCTAAGCGACCTGCATCAAAGATAGGCACACTGACAGTTGGTCCGAATGACCAGCCAAACGCGCTGTTTTTGAATAAATCGTCTAGGCTGCCACTACTGACACCAACACTACTTGCTAAACTAATAGATGGGAAGTAAGAAGCACGTGCCACTGCTATATTTGCGCCAGCAGCTTTTAAATTATATTCCGCTTGCAGTACATCTGGACGGTAGCGTAGCAATTCACTCGGCAGACCAGCATTAAAGATTTTCTGGTTAGTAATATTGCTGACGGCTGGTGTTGGAATCAAGTTGGTTGGAATGGGTCCGCCAACCAAAAATTGCAGCGCGTTACGTGAGGTTAAAATGCTGCTCTGCGCACGTAATACGGCGAGTTTAGCAGTTTCAAGTGACGCACTCGCTTGCAGTGAAGGCAGCTTAGGATCGATACCTGCCTCAAAGCGTTTTCCCGCAATAAATAGTGATTGCTCACGACTTTCAACGGTTGCTTCCGCCAGTTTTAGTTGAGCCAAACTATAGCTTAGGTTGGCATAACTCTGCGCGATATTACTTATTAGACTGATTTGAGTGGCATCTTTAGCGGCAGTTGTAGCCAAGAAATTCTGCAAGGCTTGATCTTTTAAGCTTGCAATCCTACCCCAAAAATCCAGCTCATAATTGGCCAAACCCAGTTGCACGTTATAAGAATCACTAATATTTGACCCTATTTGACTTTGCTGACGTCTGCGAGAGTAGCCAGCCGTCCCATCTATGCTAGGTAAGTCGTTAATATCAGTAATTTGATATTGCGCACGTGCTTTTTCAATTGCTAAACGAGCACTTTCAAAGTCTTTATTGTTTTCCAGACCCAAAGCAATAAGGCCTTTTAAACGATCGTCGCTATAAAAACTCTGCCAGCGTTGACTGGCGACACTTGGTTGCTCAGCCGTACTAACCGTTTCCTTGTCGAACGCCCCATAGGTTTGTCCGATAGGGATATTAGGCTCAGCAAGGACAGGGCGCATATCAGCTTTAGGGATGGTATTACAAGCAGCCATACTCATCGCCAAAGCGGTTAAACCTATTAGACGACCGCCATTTCTGCGCATCCGTGATAGCGCTGGTTGCGAAGTGGTAGCCATATTTGCTACCACTACTGAGTTGATGGTAAATATTTTTTGAGCACTCATTGTGTATTATCTCCAAAGCTTGCAGGCTGGTAACTCTCAGAAGGCGTTGGGTTTTTTGGGTCAGGTGTACCATTACCGCCATTGCCGCCATCTCTATCATTTGGCTTGTTGTTCTCATATTTGTGCGGGAATAAACTGCGCACCCAAATATAAAACATAGGAATAAAGAAGATACCTAATAATGTAGCGGTAACTACGCCGCCAAGTACACTGGTACCGATGGCATTTTGACTACCTGAGCCAGGCCCTGTGGCGATAAATAATGGCACAACACCCAGTCCAAAGGCAAGTGAAGTCATAATAATAGGACGTAAGCGTTGACGCGCTGCGGTCATAACTGCCTCTGTGAGGCTATAACCTTCCTCTTGGTGCTCTTTGGCAAACTCAATAATCAAAATGGCGTTTTTGGCGGATAGACCAACCACTGTGAGCAGACCTACTTGCAAGTAAATATCATTGCTAAAGCCACGGAATAAAGTAAATATAACGGCACCCAACACCCCAAGTGGAATAACCAATAGTACCGAGAAGGGGATAGACCAGCTCTCATACAGAGCGGCTAAGCACAAGAATACTACTAAGATGGATAGCGCATATAGCATTGGCGCTTGTGCACCTGATTTTTGTTCTTCAAGCGACATACCAGTCCACTCGTAACCCACACCTTCAGGTAGCTTTTCCATCATCGCTTCCATTGAGCTCATTGCTTCACCAGTACTCAAACCTGGTGCCGCGCTACCTTGGATATTCATTGATGGTAAGCTGTTATAACGAGTCAAACGTGGTGAGCCAGATTCCCATTCACTGCTAGAGAACGCATCAAATGGAATCATCTCATTGCTATCATTGCGCACATACCATTTGCCGATATCATCAGGGTTAGTACGACTATTCGCTTCACCTTGAACGTAGACGCGCTTAATGCGACCGCGATCGACGAAGTCATTGATATAGCTTGAACCCCAAGCGGTCGAGATAACGCTATTGATATTGGCCAATGACAAGCCATAAGCTGCTGCTTGCTCTTGGTTGATATTTACTTTTAACTGCGGTGCATCTTCTTGACCATTTGGACGTACGCCAGCGACTTGATCATTTTGCGCTGCCATACCTAGTAGCATATTGCGTGCTTCAAGTAATCCCTCATGCCCAAGGTTACCTGTGTCTTGAATCATTAAGTCAAAACCACTAGCGTTGCCAAGCTCGGTAATCGCTGGCGGTACAATCGCAAACACTTGCGCCTCGTTTAACTGAGTAGTGAAATAACCCATGGCGCGACCAGCAACCGATTGCGCGGTGTTTTCATCACCAGAGCGATTCTCCCAGTCTGTTAAACGGACGAAAGCCAGTCCCATGTTTTGCCCTTGTCCAGCAAAACTGAAGCCTGCGATCGTAAAGACCGAAGCGATATTATCGGTCTCTTTCGTTTCGTAATAGTCACTGACTTTATCGAGTACGTCTTGTGTTTGATTGAGCGTCGAACCAGCAGGAAGCTGAACCAAGGTAAACATAATCCCTTGATCTTCTTCTGGTAAAAACGAGCCCGGAATACGTAAGAATACAACAGCCATAAGACCGATGATGGCTGCATAGCCAATCAGATATAACCATTTAAAACGAATACTTTTGCCAACGAAATTCTCATACGAGCGGCTAAGCTTTAAAAAGCCACGGTTGAACCAACCAAAAAACCCTTTTTGCTTTTCATTACTACCTTTTTCATGGCTCTTGTTACGTTTTAGCAAGGTTACACATAGGGCAGGCGTAAAGATAAGTGCAATCAAAGCGGACAGCACCATGCTGGTAATCAGGGTAATAGAGAACTGACGATAAATCACACCCGTAGAGCCACCGAAGAAGGCCATCGGTACAAATACAGCAGATAGAATCAACGCAATACCGATAACGATTTTACTAATCTCGCCCATGGATTGTGTTGTCGCATCTACGACGGAGATATGCGGGTCTTCCTCCATGATACGTTCGACGTTTTCAACAACAACGATTGCATCATCGACCAGTAGACCAATGGATAGTACCATCGCAAACATGGTAAGTACGTTAATACTAAAGCCAGCAATGTAAAGTACGGCAAACGTACCCAGTAAAACGACAGGTACGGCAAGGGTCGGAATAATGGTGGCACGCCAATTCTGTAAGAAAATGAACATGACGATAAAGACGAGTACAATGGCTTCAAGTAGTGTCATTACTACCTGTTCAATAGACAAGCGAACAAACGGGGTAGTGTCATAAGGCACGACTGATACTAGACCAGCTGGGAAGTTTGCTTCCAGCTCTGCCATACTTGCACCGACTGCTTCACGAGTCTCAAGCGCGTTAGCACCGCCAGCCAATGAAATACCTATACCAGCGGCTTCTTTACCATTATACAATGAGATAACGCTGTAGTTTTCACTACCAATCTCTACATCTGCAACATCACCCAAACGCACTTGTGCGCCAGAAGTGTCTGTCTTTAATAAGATATCTCTAAACTCTTCAGGGGTTTGTAGATAGCTTTGTACAGTAACGGTAGCGTTGATAACTTGTTGGTCGGTATCGGCAGGCGCTTGACCTAATTGCCCAGCAGAGACTTGCGCGTTTTGCGCACGTACTGCCTCAACCACATCAGATGGCACCATGTTATAGCTACGTAGGCGGGCAGGATCTAGCCAAATGCGCATCGCATAAGTAGAACCAAACACCTGAACTTCACCAACGCCTTCGACACGGCTGATCTGATCGACAACGTTTGAGTTAACATAATCGGCGATATCGCTACGATCCATACTCTCGTCTTCGGAGACAAAAGCTTGCACCATTAAAAAGCTGCTAGAGGATTTATTAACGTTGACGCCTTGACGCTGTACCGATTCAGGCAGCGAGCTCATAGCGGCTTGCAGTTTATTCTGTACCTGTACTTGTGCGGTATCAGAATCTGTTCCGTTTTCGAACGTCAATGTGACAGAAGCAGCACCGTTTGAAGAGCTCGATGACGACATATACATAAGGCCGTCAAGACCTTTCATACGTTGTTCAATAATCTGTATGACTGAGTTTTCGACGGTTTGCGCATTAGCACCAGGATAGGTTGCACTGACTGAAATAGTCGGTGGCGCAATACGTGGATACTGTTCAATCGGTAAATTAATAACCGATATCACCCCGATGAGCATGACCAAAATAGCCAGTACCCATGCAAAAATAGGGCGAGTAATAAAAAAACGTGACATAGTATATCCCTAAGTCTTCCTATCTTTGAATGGAATTATTGAGCAGCGGCTTTTGGTTGTTTTTCGCTAGAATTATCGTTACCAGCTGATTGCTTATCCACTGTTTTTGCAGCTTGCTGCGGCGTTCTAGCATTAGGTGCATTTTTTGCAGCGGGCGCTGCATTGGCTTTTTCTAATGGCTTAACGACCACTTCTTGTTCAGGCTTGACTTTACTGCCGCCAATCACAACGACCTTATCACCTGCTTGCAAGCCATCAGTAACGACCCATTGTCCATCATAAGTACCATTGATAGTAATTGGGCGTACTTGAATTTTGTTATTTTGATCAACGATATAGACTTGCGCATCACCTTTAGGGCTACGCGTAACAGCGCTTTGCGGAATCAATGCGGCGTTGGTAATTACGCTCTGAGTCAAGCGTGCTGTCACGTACATACCTGGCAACAAGATGTTATTGTTATTTGGGAAGATCGCACGCAAGGTCACAGCGCCTGTTGACTCATCAACTTTTGCCTCAGATAAAGCAAGCTTGCCACGCACTGGGTAGACTGAGCCATCTTCTAATACCAACTCAACCGAGTCCATACCTGCTTGTGCTTTGCCCTCAGATATTTGCTGACGCAGCTTTAATAGCTCAGATGATGACTGACTGATATCGACATAGACAGGATCTAGACGTGAGATAGTAACCAAAGGATCGGCCTGACTGGCGCTTACCAGCGTACCAGCGGTAACGCTAGAGCGATCAGTACGACCAGTAAGCGGCGCACGCACGATAGTACGATTGAGATCTAAAGTATTGGCATCCAAACCAGCTTGAGCGGTCTGAATACCTGCTTTAGCGCTTTCGATTCCCGCTTGCGCTTGTCCAACTGCCGCCGCCGCGCTTTGTACCGCTGCTTGTGCAGTACGTACTTGCGTCTGTGCCTGATCGTATTGCTGCTTTGAGATAGCATCAATACTCACCAAGCCTTGTAAGCGTTGTAAGTCATTTTGTGCCTGGGCCAATGAAGCTTGACGGCTGACCAGTTCAGCTTTTGCGTTGGCAGTATTTGCAAGTGATGTCTGATAGTTGGCTTGTGCTTGTTGCACAGATGCCTGACCACTGACGACAGACGACGCGTAGTTATCGGTATTAATACGATAAAGTGGCTGGCCTTTTTTGACGTTGCTCCCTTCTTGGAACAGTACCTCGTCAATCACACCATTGACCTGTGGGCGCACATCAGCAATTTGATAAGCTGCTGTACGTCCAGAAAAAGTTTGTACTTGAGGTACAGTATCAAGTGTGACAGTTTGGACGTTTACAACCGCAGGCGGCATTTGCTGCTGTGCGGCTTGATCACCAGCGGCGTCCTCGTTTTTGTCACAGCCAACAAGTACAGCTCCAGATAGTACAGATGCTATTACAAGCGCAAGATAAGAATGCTTCATCAATGTCCTCGGCAATATGTATAAAATAAATAATGACAGTGTAAAAAATTATCAATAAGTCTTAGCGTATTCAATATCAAAATTAGTATTTGCTCAACCTACCTATCCTATCTTTACTAAGTGAACCTTCAATTAAAGCTCCACAATTAAGACAGTTGATAGTGATAAGTGCATTGAATATCGTTGTAAGAATTTTTGGCATCTAAAATGTAGCTGAGCCACAAATTTGACTGGTAAATTTGATGACTAATTATAAACTATAGGGGTAACCCCACAGTCAAGTAGTTGCTTGCAAAGTTTATTGCAAAAAATGATAATATTGGTTTTTATGAATGAATTAAAGACCGCTATGGCAAGCGTTGTCTCCCCTAACACCTAATCAAGAGGTATACAACGCTCAATTGAAAGCACGTGTAAATTTTTGTGAAAATAGCAAAGCCTTATAGATAGAAAGGTCTTAAAACTATGATACACCTGCTGTGCAATCAAAAAAACAACTTTATCAACCACTAATTGCCATTATTGTAATAATAATTATGATTGGCTTTACCAATTCTCGCCCAATGATTCAGTAGTAACTACGTTACTGCTATAGCAAGCGAGCGCTGGCAAGCTCTGTTAATTGATATAAGCCTTTGCGATAGCAGTTATCAGGTAGTGTGCTAAGCGCTTGTTGTGCCAGTTTCGTTTCTTCAAGCGCACGCTGTTTACAATAGTCTAACGAGCCTGAATGACGTACCAATTTGATAAGTTGCTCAGCATTTGGGGTTTTTCCAGTTTGCACCGCGATACGCAGTTGATCGTAGCCTTCGATATCACTGTCTTTAAGTAATTCAAGGGCTTTAATGGTGGGTAGCGTTGGCTTGCCTTCTGCCAAATCATCACCGAGGTTTTTACCCATCAACTCACTATCACCGCTGTAATCCAGAATATCATCTATGATTTGAAAAGCATTGCCGAAGTGCTGACCGAAATCACCCAGCGCCTGCATATGTTCTGTCTTGTCTTGTAAAATGGCGGCGCCTTGAGTTGCCATCATAAATAGACGCGAGGTTTTACCATCAATGATTCGTAAGTAATCGTCTTCTGTCGCGGCAGGGTTATGCTGATGTTGTAGTTGTAACACTTCCCCTTCGGCGATATCGCAGGTACCGTCTGAGAATACTTGTAGCAATGGTAAGCTTTGAAAGCCGACCAACAGGTTAAAGGCGCGGGCAATTAGGTAATCACCAACCAGTACTGCGGTTGCATTGTCCCATGTGGCATTGGCCGTAGGCTTACCGCGGCGCTGACCTGACTCATCAATCACATCATCATGAACCAAAGTAGCGGTGTGCAACATTTCAGTAATTGCCGCCAAATGCATGGCTTTTTCTGATGGACTATCATCAAACATTCGTGCACATAACAAAGTAATCAGTGGGCGCATACGTTTGCCACCAGCATTAATGACATGCTGTGAGACATTCATTACCAGTTTCACTTTTGAATTAAGGCTACCGAATACTTGCTTATCCATGATCTCAAAATCATCCGCCACAATACTTTGAATATCGTTATAGGTTGGCGTAGATTGGAGGGTGTGATGTGTATTATTTAAAGGAGTGCTAGTCATAATAAATGGTCATATTAATAAGGAAAGTTTGTTGTAGCCTTGGTGATATATAGGTAAAGCATCGTGTTGCCTATAATAACATAGCTACCGCTTTAAATTGTTGGTTAAAGTGTGCGGAGGGTAGAGCGATTATCTTTTATTTATGTGAGATTAATTACAGGCGGAAACCGAGATCAAACCATAAAAATAGCACTGATATGATACTTAAATGAGTTCTTATTTTTTTAGAAAGTTATAGTCACATAAGAGTGTAATAAAAGGCTGTAAGTAGCTGATTGCATAAGTTATAATAGCCACCGATTAGGCATAAATTATCATTCCCTATTGTTTTATGACTTGTTTTCGTATAGAACATGGCTTTTGTTGTGTTCAAAAATGATATTTCATATAGTGATACGGAACATAGTTTGCGTGTAATTACCTTACAAAAACAAGATGCGTTGCTTGCTTTTATAAGCAAAAAGACGTAAAATCTTGCCTTTAATTTTTCCCTGTCGTGTTCGTCGTAAAAGCGTTGGTATGATATCAGCCACGGCACACGGGTTAAACGGAGTCATACAATGTACGCAGTAATTAAAACTGGTGGTAAACAGCACCGTGTAGTGGTTGACGAGTTGCTTAAAGTTGAACTACTAAAAGCAGAAAAAGGCGAAACCATCAAATTTGAAGATGTGTTGATGGTTGTTGATGGTGAAACTGTCAAAATCGGTCAGCCTGTCGTTGAAGGCGCTAGCGTAGAAGTTGAAGTGGTTGAACATGGTCGCGGCGAAAAAATCCGTATCATCAAGCACAACCGTCGTAAGCATTATCACAAAGAGCAAGGTCACCGCCAATGGTACACCTTGTTAAAAATCAAAGCCATTAATGCCTAATTACCCATTTAGCTATTATTGCTAAATAGCGCACTAAATGCTTAAGAGTTGTCGCATTAGCGATAAGTCACATTAACAAGGAGATTTTCTCATGGCACATAAAAAAGCTGCCGGTTCGACCCGTAACGGTCGTGATTCAAACCCAAAAATGCTCGGCGTAAAAATCTTTGGTGGCCAAGCTATCACAGCTGGTAACATCATCGTTCGTCAACGTGGTACAGAATTCCACGCAGGCGAAGGCGTTGGCATGGGTCGTGACCATACTTTATTTGCACTGAATGATGGTGTTGTGAAGTTTGCGACCAAAGGTAAGTTCAACCGTCGTTATGTGATGGTTGAAAACGCCTAATTGCTTATCTAAGTTATTTTATACTTTTTGAATAAAATAACTGGATGACGAAAAAGCTTCTATTACTTTATGGTAGTAGAAGCTTTTTTATGCCTATTGCTAAATGCAGGACGTTATGAGTTTTTTAAAGAGATAAAATCTTTAAATGAATATGATGCACGCTATAGACTATTGTGCAATTGAGCTGGTTACAAGTGTGTATGGCAGGCGTAGTAATGATTGCAAATCATGACTAGGCGCGCAATGAAAAAACTGGCAAACTGTCTTCCTAGCTTATTAGCACTACCTTTATATAAGTAAGGTCAATGATTTCAGAGAACAACAATTTTAATAAGATATTTTATTTTTAAGCTATTATGCATTTTAAGAGAGGATTAATGATGAATTTATTAACCAAGCAATCAGCCAAACAGACAACTTTAAAACAAAAAATAATGAGTGGCGCTTTAACAGGTGTATTAATGACATCGCTTGGTGTTGCAGCACCTATGATTGCATTGACGCAATCTGCAACGGCAGCGCCTGCTGATAATTTGACAGCGGCCAAACGCTTGAACAAGCTTTTAACAAATACGAAAAGTATGACGGCCAACTTCAGCCAAACGACTAAAGGTGCCAATAGCGGTACTTTTTCGGGTACGATGAGTGTACAACGCCCAAATAATTTCCGCTGGGAAACAAAATCACCGTCAGAGCAGTTGATCGTGGCTAATGGTAATTCTATGTGGGTCTATGATAAAGACTTGGAGCAAGCAACCAAGCAAAATGTCGACAGCCAAGTTGGCAATACGCCAGCACTCTTACTGTCAGGCGATCCAAGTAAAATTGATCAAAATTTTAAAATTACCCAGCCTTATGACAATAAAAACTATTATGTACTCTATCCAAAATCAGATAGTGCCAGCTTTAAAAGCTTATCAATAAGCTTTAGCGGTGGCAAACCTGTGATGATGGTACTAAATGACACCTTGGGCCAGACAACATCGATTAAGTTCAGCAGCATTAAACTTAATCCAAGTATCAGTGGCAGCCAGTTCAAGTTTACTCCGCCAAAAGGTGTTGATGTTATCAATCAATAATCAGCAACGCCCATCACGATTATTGACAGTTAAACAAGTATAAAAAGGACAGGCCGATTAAGGTTTGTCCTTTTTTTTAAATCATAAATGGGATATTGGCACAGCCTAAGACAGGGATTTGCTAAGACAGTGATTTGATGCCTTCCATATCTGGCATCGGAGGCAAGTCATCTAGATGACTCAATCCAAACGCATCCAAAAATTGCGGTGTAGTGTGTAGTAAGGCAGGGCGACCTAAGGTGTCTTTATAGCCTTTCTCTATTATCCATCCTTTATCAAACAACTGCCGTAATATACTACTCGATAGCGTCACACCGCGCACATGCTCTATGTCGCTACGTGTCACGGGTTGTTTGTAGGCAATAACACTCAGAGTCTCAAGTAACGCTTGGCTTAGGCGTTCTTGACGCTGCGGAAAAACACGCTGTATTAACGCGCTATAGTTATCCGCGATTTGTAATCGATAACCACTGGCAGTTTCATGCAAATTTAACACACCAGTATCTAGGCGTTCTTGTAATAATCTTAAAGATTGTTCTAGCTCTTTGGTAGACAAAGACAACTGTTTTTTGAGTAAATTTGCCGTGAGTGGCGCTTCTGATGCATGTAATATTACTTCAATATACTTGCTGATCTCTGTATATTTGCTGAGATCTTGCGACTGTTCATTAGTTGATGCAGGCACAGTTGCTAAAATCGATCTATGTGCCTGATTGTTTTTTATTGAATCATCACTGTCTACCATTGGGAATATACTCTTTCTAATTGTGGTGTTTTCAATAACACATAAACTATCAAGTGAGTGTAATGCTTACAGGCCAAATATCATCACGGTAATCGCTATTAAACCAGCCATTGTAATGTTAATGATTCAAGTTCCTTGCCTGTGGCGGACGCATTAGCATCAGTAGTATTTGCCGAGCTCGTGTAACTACTTGTATCCGTACTGACCACGCCAATCAACTGCCGCTTCATCAATTCAAGCACTGCTACAAAACTGACGACGACGCCTATCTTACCTTGCGCTTTATCTAATAGCTCATAAAAGGGGCGTGCGCCCTCTATGCTTAACTGCCGACTGATACTGGCAATACGATCAGCAAGCGGTACCGCATCAATTTTAATGGTATGCATCTGATAGTCGGGTTGTAACTGCATTTTAAACAAGCTATCAATTAACAAAGTCGGTGAGTAACTCGGTAATTCAGTATTCATAACGTCTTGGCTAGGCATACTGACCATCGCCAAAAATACATCACGTTCTAGACGAACCAAATTATCTAAACGCTGACTGACCACTTTAATTTGTGCATATTCTTCTAGACGTTCAATCAATTCCGCCTTTGGATCGCGCTCATCGGTAGGCCTTTCTGGCGAAGGCAAGAGCAGCTCAGTTTTGATCGCAATCAACGTTGATGCCATTAGCAGATAATCACCGGCTAACTCAAAATGCGCCGTGTCCAGCTCGCTAATATAAGCCAAATACTGCTCAGTAATGGGCAATATTGGCATCTGTGTCAAATCAACGTTGCTTTTTTTGACCAGATATAATAAAAAGTCTAATGGCCCAGCGAATTGCTCTAACCAAATGGCAAAGGCCTTCGGCGGCACATAAAGATCTTCTGGTAGATGTTGAACTGGCGTTTGGTAAATGCGAATAGCAGTAGTATCAAATGTATCCATAATGCTCAAGGTTCCTGACATACTGCCATAAATAATCCTGCACCAATATCTAAAGTATGACAAATATAGCGAGAGTTATTTTTGAATTTTGCTATGAATTCAGAAACCTCATCGCTATGAGAGAGGACATTATCTACGATAAGAACACTGCCAACACTCAATATTTTATGTAAACGTTCGGCATAATCAGAATAAAATTGACGCTCTGCATCTAAAAATATCAAATCAAAAATATCATCAGTCTCATTCAGAAAAACAAATGCGTCTTGCACTATTAACCTGACGAAAGTATGTAAACTGGTATTCTGTAAATGTTCCCTAGCAGCATCGCTTCGGCTTTTATCTATATCTAACGATATAAAATCAGAATGAGACTGGTGACGTAAACCATAAGCAAGCCAGAGGGTAGAAAATCCAGTTGACGTACCAATCTCCAGCACTTTATTAGGTTTTCTTATCATGGCAATACTGGCTAGAAATTGAGCAGAATCTGGTTCTACATGGCGATGACGATTAAGTCTATTCGCTTGCTCAGTGTCATACGCTTTGTCAGTATCATATAAAGACTGACAATAAGATAAGAAGTAAGTATTGTCGAAACATTCATGCATTGACATTAATAATATCTACCAATACTTCATTTATTATTTAAGTTTGGCAAGTGGACGGATACCAATAGCGCGGCGTGTCTTGTCTAGCTGTTTACGGCTATGACGACGGGCTTTGTCTGCGCCCATTTGTAAGATTTCTTCCAACTCTTTTGGATTGGCCATCAGTTCTTCGTAGCGTGCGCGGAATGGCGCAATTTCATCGTTGATTTTATCAAACAACGCTTGCTTCGCATCACCCCAGCCAATACCAGCGGCATACTTCGCACGCATATCAGTAATCTCTTCAGAGCTTGCAAAGGCTTTATAAATTTCAAAAATAGCAGAATCGTCAGGATCTTTTGGCTCTTCTGGCAATTGTGAGTTGGTCACAATTTTCATAATCGCTTTATGCATCTGCTTTTCAGAGCTTACTTGAGGGTTGAGCTCACCAAAGAGCGGAATAGTATTGCCATAGCTCTTACTCATCTTGCGACCGTCAAGCCCTGTCAGTAGTGGTATGTCGCTGTCAACGACCGCTAACGGTAAAGTGAATAATGTTTTATAGCGATGATTAAAAGTACCCGCAATATCACGCGCCATCTCAACATGCTGAATTTGGTCGCGACCAACGGGCACATGGGTAGCATTAAACATTAAGATATCTGCTGCCATCAGCACCGGATAGCCAAACAATCCCATGTTAATACCTTGGTCAGGATCAACGTCTTGTTTGCTGACATTGATATCGACTGCCGCTTTGTAAGCATGAGCGCGGTTCATTAAGCCTTTGGCACATGAACAATTTAAAACCCAAGCAAGTTCTGGTATTTCGGGCACATCTGATTGACGATAGAAGGTCACACGCTCAGGATCAAGACCGCAGGCAATCCAAGTTGCTGCAATAGCCTTGGTCGATTCATGAATAATAGCAGGATCATAACAGCCGATAATGCCATGATAGTCTGCCAAAAAGAAGAATGCCTCATCGTCACTATTCTGGATAGACTGAATGGCTGGACGAATCGCGCCAACGTAATTTCCCAGATGCAGAGTACCAGTCGGTTTAATACCCGTTAAAATTCGTTTGGCTTGTGCCGAGTTATTAGAAGTTTGGCTGTCAGAGGTCTGGTTATCAGAAATATGATTGTTATTCATGGTAAATCCATTATTTGGTTTATCAAGGTTTTATTTATAAAAGTTTCGTTTTTCAATTTATTATAAATTCATCGTTATTTATATGCAGGTAATATAAAAATATTAACCGTAAAGTATAGCAAATTTTATCAATATTTTTGGGAATAAAGGATCACTTGTAGATATCAGTACGACCATTCGGCCCATGCTTAAAGCGGCGATGAAACCACATCCACTGAGTTGGGTCAATACGAATTAACCCTTCTAACACGTCGTTGACCCGAGTCGCATCAGCAACCTCGTCATTGCTTGGATAGTTATCTAATTCTGGTGTAATCGTCAGGTGATAATGTGGGCGTTTACCACGTGGCAAATTATCTGGCGTCTGCCGATAGGTATGCAATGCCATCACAGCAGGTGGGTGCGTCTTGCTACCTAATTTAGCCATACGTCGTGAGGCAGTAATAGTGGCTGCAGGCACACCAAAAAATGGCGCCATTACCCCTTGCTTTAGGCCATAGTCTTGATCAGGGGAATACCAAATAACGTGTCCTGCTTTAATGGAGGTGACTAAACTGCGCATATCACGGCTAGAAATCTGCTTACCAAACAGATTGGTGCGACCATTATAAATAAACCAGTCGAGTAGTGGATTGTTCTGCGTGCGATACATACAGTCCAAGGCAAAAAACTGAGCACAAAACAATCCTCCCAAATCAAGCATCGTATAATGCGCCCCTATTAAAATGACAGGACGATTGTCATTTTGAGCATTAACGAGATGCTGTAGTCCAGAAATAGATACCGTACGGGTAAAAACATTGGGCCGGAACCAAGCACATAAGGTTTCGAACACGCCAATTCCTTGATTGACAAAGACTTGTTTTGCCATCAGTTCACGCTCGATCTCCAGTTTTTCTGGGAAGGCCAGCTTGAGATTAATCAATGTATCACGGCGACGCGAGCCTGCAACGCTATAACAAAAAATACCGAGCTTACGCCCCAACCAAAACTGCCAACGTAGCGGCAGATATATCATGGGTAAGCATATAATAAATAACAGCCAAATAGCCCAATATTTGGGTAATAAAAATTGCTTTTGAAAGGGCTTTTTATCTGCTTGCGCTGTGCGTTTATGCGTTTGTGTAATCGTCGGCGTACCAGTCGGTATGGCGGGCGACTTAATCGACGGCTTTCCACTTGGTGGTGGTACGCTACTATTAGCGGTTGGTTTGCTGGGATCGTATTGTTCTGGCGCTTTCATAATATCCTTCTGCAGCACTGTTTATGACATCAGGGCTAATAATGAAAAGTTGCTGATATGATGGGGTAGCATCAGACGCTTTGCAAGTTAGAATTTTCACAGGGTCTCTATTTTGCAGTGTTGAAGTAAATTACTCGTGCTCCAAGTATTAGCACAAAGATATGAGTATTTGACAGCTATGAATGATTAATTTATCACAGGAATAGTTTGATTGAGACATTCATGTGACTAACACGCCATTAACAGGCATAAAAAAACCTTACAAGCTGTGACCAGCTTATAAGGTTTTGCAAATCTACACGCTTACTCAGTTCAGTTACTGTGGCTCCGAGAAAAAGACAACAGTAACAAACAGAGAAGAGAGAGCTTTGATTAACGTTTTGAGAACTGTGGACGTTTACGTGCTTTACGTAGACCCAGTTTCTTACGTTCAACTTGACGTGAATCACGAGTAACAAAACCAGCTGCTTTTAGAGCAGGTTTCAAAGTTTCGTCAGCTTCGATTAATGCACGTGTAATACCGTGGCGAATTGCGCCCGCTTGACCACTAATACCACCGCCTGCAACAGTCACATATAAATCATATGCGTTAACAGAATCAAGTAGTTCTAGAGGCTGACGAACAACCATGCGTGAAGTTTCACGGCTAAAGTATTCATCAAGTGGCTTACCGTTAACAACGATACTACCAGTACCTTTTGATAAAAAGACACGAGCAGTAGACGTCTTGCGGCGACCAGTTCCGTAATTGCGTTCCATAAGTATATCCTTAGATGTCTAGTTCTTTAGGTTGCTGTGCAGTATGTGGATGTTCAGTACCCGCATATAGTTTCAGCTTCTTGATCATCGCATAGCCAAGAGGGCCCTTTGGAAGCATACCCTTAACTGCTTTGTGTAGAACATCTTCAGGCTTATGTGCAATCAGCTTAGTGAAGTTGGTTTCTTTAATACCGCCTGGGTAACCACTGTGACGATAGTACTTTTTATCTTGAGCTTTTTTACCCGTTACCGCAATTTTCTCTGCATTGATGACAACAATAAAGTCACCAGTGTCTACGTGTGGAGTATAACAAGTCTTATGCTTGCCACGTAAGCGAGTAGCGATTTGAGTAGCTAAGCGACCAAGAGTTTTGCCGTCAGCATCTACGACAAACCACTCATGGGTCACTTCAGCTGGTTTTGCACTAAGTGTTTTCATGATAAAACCTTAAAATTAGAATTCGTTGAGAGTTTAGCTGGGAACGGGGCTCTCAAAAAACAGACTGCACATTATAAGCAGTAGCGCCTACGCTTGCAAGCTGCATTGGGGTTTATTTTTGCCTTAGATACATTAAGCTGCAGCAATTGGTCAGTTTTTAAGCGGTTTTAGACATTTTTAGCTGGTATTCAATAATTTTACTAAAAAGGCTCATTTAAAAACGGTGGCTGTTGCCTTTGGCAATCAAGATACAATTATGACGATGACAATCGATAAAGTCCAGCGACAACTTGTCCAACTTTAGTATGTTTTAAACATTTAAAACCGATTTTATGTTGACTTTTTAGTAGATTAGCATCTAAGTTTTCATTAACAGAGTTCGCCAGTTGTTTTAATTGATCGTCTAAATCTTTGTCCGCTTCTAAGTAAATCAGCGTTTCTGTATCGATCAATGAATGGCTAATCAATGCCATTAAAATAGGCTGCCATAAGTCGTGAGCATAAGGCGGATCGATAAATACAACATCAAAATGACGCTGAGTCAGCTGATTTTTAGTCAATACTTGCTCGGCTGTGCCCTGAATGATTTGGTAAGTGGTGGCATCAACGCGCAACTGTTCAGTACTTTGGCGCAGCATGTCAACTTGTGCAGGATTGACTTCGATAAAGGTGGCGTGTGCTGCTCCGCGTGATAACGCTTCGAACCCTAGCACGCCACTACCAGCGCAGCTATCAAGTATATGAGCGCCATGAATATCAGCCAATAGCCAGTTAAATAGCGTCTCTCGCAGCCGATCTGGCGTTGGGCGTAGGCCTTCTGCATCGACAAAGCGCACGCTACGGCGTTTAAACTGACCACCAATGATACGCACGTCACCCGCCGCTACCTGTTTAACTTTATGACTCTTTTTAGGCTCGCGGCCGCTTAAGGACTTCTTCATGGCAAATCTCGTTTACGCTGTCGTTACTCAGTGGTTGCCGCAGTTATTGCTGCTTTTTCTTCTAGCGCTTTTGCTTCTTTATCGCGTATGGCGTCACGTGCGGCTTTGTCAAACGCTTTTTGGCGTTTAATCGCTTTAAGCTGATCTGCTGTCGGCGGCAAAATAGGATCGGTTTTGCGTTGTAGTACCCAGTAGTCAAATAAAGCACGACCAATAGGAGCTGCGACGGCACCACCACCACCACCATTTTCGACCAGTACGGCAAGTGCGATCTCTGGGTTTTCTACGGGTGCGAAACCGTTAAACCAAGCGTGATCCCAGTAGCGTGGGTCTAGTGCGGCTTTATTGTAACGTTTACCCTGAGCGATAGATTTTACTTGCGCTGTTCCAGATTTACCGGCAGTACGATAGCGCGGATTGTAAGCGCGCCGTGCCGTGCCATGCTTAACCGTTTCTTCCATGGCATCATGCATACGCAGCCAATCAGAAGGTTTGCCGTTATAATCTATTTTGCCATCAGGCTTGGTGATAACCTTCACTTCAGCGGCCCCATCGCTGCTTTTTAGCAGATGCGGGGTGATATGATAGCCTTTGTTGGCTGTCATGGCAGTGGCATTGGCGATCTGTAACGGTGTTGCTAAAAAATAGCCTTGACCGATACTGACCGAAATAGTCTCACCCGGTAGCCAGCCTTTATCATAGGTATCTTTCTTCCATTTGGGCGATGGCATAATGCCTGATTTTTCATTGGGTAAATCGATACCCGTTTGTGCGCCAAAACCAAAGCGTACCATCCAATCATGCAGGCGCTGAATGCCCATCTCATAGGCCAATTTATAATAGTAAGTGTCGACTGATTGTATGATAGACGTTTTTAAATTTACCGTACCGTGACCACCGCGCTTCCAGTCACGGAATCGATGTGAATCTCCCGGTAAGCTAAAATAACCAGGATCATAAATAGTGGTATCCCAATTACGTAAACCGTAATGAATACCGCTTAAGCCTTCAAAGGGCTTAATGGTAGAGCCGGGCGGGTAGGTGCCTTGTAGCGCCCGATTATATAATGGCTGGTCAATGTCTTCTCTTAACGCGCCATAATCTTTAAACGAGATACCGGATATAAAAGGGTTGGGGTCATAGCTTGGGTTACTGACGAAGGCCAGTACGTCACCGTTTTTGGGATCTATCGCGACAATAGCGCCGCGACGACCATCGAGCTGCTGCTGAGCAACGGTTTGTAATCCGTAGTCTAAGCTCAAAGTAATGTCATTGCCGGATACGGGCGGCTTGGTGTCTAATTGACGTATGATATTGCCATGAGCATCAGTTTCTACTGATTGATAACCGGGTTGTCCCAATAATATGTCTTCATAATAATCTTCGATCCCAATCTTACCAATCAGGTCAGTTCCAGCGTAGTGATCTTTATCAATACGTTTGCTTTCTTTATCATTGATACGACCAACGTAGCCGATGACATGAGCAAATAATTCATCATAAGGATAGGAACGCGTCAACTTGCTTTGAATCGTGACACCGCGAAAAAAGGGTTTACGCTCACTAAACTGGGCCAGTTGCGTATCTGTTACATCAATCCTGATGGTCACAGGATCATTTTTACTTTTACTCAGACGCGCCAAAATATCAGTGATTTCTTCATCTGTCAGATCAAAGATAGGTGCGAGCAATTTTAATGTACGTTCTGGATTCTCTACTTCGTCAGGGCTCAACATTGCCGTAAATACAGGTTGATTGTCTGCCAAGATTATACCGTTGCGATCATAAATATAGCCGCGGCTGGGCGGTGCAGATATCAATTTGATACGATTTTTGTCTGCTTGGGTTGTATATTTATCATGGGCATAAACTTGCAAATAACCATAGCGCATTATCAAGCCGCCCAAACCCACAAATATTAAAATACCAAGGATAATAATGCGACTAGTAAAAACATTATTAACCTGTTCAGTATGGGGAGTCATTGGTTTATTCATATAAAGTCAGAGCCAAAACGGTCAGTGAATCAATAAAAGAGATAAATGAGTAGGGCAGTTAGCCAAAGTGCGGTGAGCATAAAGGATAATGCAAAGGATTTCAATCACATAGGCTGACCTAATTTGAAATAACAATGCATCAGCTTGATTTTAGATAATCACTGGCATTTAGAGAGCAATTATAACAGAACAAGTCATAGGACGCAGTATTCAGCCATTTATTTTGTCGTTATCATTGGCTAAGTTGCTTATAGATGATGGTCATGTTTTTGCGATTGCAGAAAAGCCGTCAAACGTGTCATCTCTAGTCACAACTTGCCTAGGTTCTACGTGTGCTAAAGAGTAGCAAGTATGCTAAAATCAGGCGATTTATTTTATAGTAATTATTATGGGCAGAGCGTGTTTCTGTTAAGCCTTCTAATTTGCTAACCGTAGTTTATTAGCAACGATACTCAACCTCCAACTTCTTTAGGGGCAAGACAATTCATGGATGCAACTTCATTGTGGCAGACGATAGCTGAGCACCCAGAATTTTTTGCTATGCTAACCATTCCGCCAGTAACAGCATTTGTCACATGGATACACGTTTGGATGGCGCTTAAAATGCTGTTTTATCCGATTAAGTTTTGGGGCATTCGTATCCCAAACTTCCCTTTTTTTGGGTTACCGGGTATTGGCTGGCAAGGTATCGTTCCACGCAAAGCGGGTAAAATATCAGGCGTTATCGTTGATCAGACGCTGTCAAAACTTGGCTCGCTTGATGAGTTTTTTCAGGCAATGGAGCCTGAGCAAATGGCGGTATTCATCACTGATACGGTGGACAAAAATCTTGAGCCACTGATTGATGAAATCATGCTGGATCATTCGCCAGCGCTATGGGGTAATCTGCCTTATGCGTTAAAGCGCCGCGTTTATGCTCAAGCACATCAAGAATTGCCCAATATTATGCAGTCTTTGGTGACTGACCTGACCTATCATGTCGAAGATTTGGTTGATATGCGTAAGATGATTGTCAATACGATGGAAAGCGATCGTCGTTTGATGGTCAATATGTTTTTAAAAGTCGGACAAAAAGAAATTAATTTTATTTGGCATATTAGTGCTTTGATTGGTTTGATCTTCGGTGTTGTTCAGATGTTCATATTTTTGCTGGTGCCGCAGCATTGGACCGTACCGTTTTTTGCCGCGATTTGGGGCTTTCTCACCAATTGGATCGCGATTTGGATGGTATTTAATCCAGTAGAACCACACTTTATACCTTATTTGAAGTTTTTTAGCGTACAAAGCCGTTTCCCCTTTATCAAACCGCAGATGTCTCACATCGCGCAGTATCGCCTGCAAGGTGGCTTTATGAAGCGCCAAGAGGAAGTTTCCGAAGTTTTCGCTGAAATTGTCGTGAAGGATTTGGTGACGCTTGAGAACATCATGAATGAGATGATGTATGGTGACAACGCTGCGCAAACACGTGAGTTGATGAAGTCACATCTGTATAAGGTGCTAGAGTCGCCTGTTATTAGTACCACATTGCGTGTCGGTTTGGGCCGCCGCGAGTATGGTCAGTTAAAAAACACCATTATCGATAAGTCTATTGTTGCCACGATGGTGCCATTGCGTGATCCTGAACTGAACGAAAGCCGCGCCAGTAAAATATTTGGTCTGTTTCGTGATCGGATTCGTGCGCTAACGCCCAGTGAGTTCCAAAACTTATTGCGCCCCGCTTTTCGTGAAGACGAGATGACCTTAATTGTTTTGGGTGGTTTAACGGGCTTTTTAGCAGGGTGGTTGCATCTGATCTTGGTATTCTTTCCAGCAATGCAATAATAAATAGACTTTTAGCGCCTCATACACATGATTATCGGGGCTATACAAGAATGTGGCAATTAGGAATATGACGACGTGACGCTGATGTATCCTGCTGTAAGATCCTAAGCTGCAAGTGCTGATAGCGATAATGATGGTAGTGAAAATGTGAGCAGTAACAAATATTAGATGTTTTGCGTACCCTAACATTCGACTCCGTAAAATAAACAATGACCGTATTAAGGTAAACAGGGTTAGACCGTATGTTAATCACAGAATTGGGTTACTTTGCCTTGCTAGCTGCTTTTGTATTGGCGATTTTGCAGGTAGTGTTACCAACCGTTGGCGTCATGCGCGACTATGTTGCATGGCAGCGTCTGGCACCAAGTCTTGCGTGGGCACAATTTGCCGCAATGATTATATCGTTTTCTGCGTTGATGGCAGGCTTTTATTATAATGACTTTAGTCTCGTCTATGTCACTCAACACTCTAATACTTTGTTGCCTTGGTACTATAAGTTATCGGCGACTTGGGGCGGTCATGAAGGGTCATTGCTGCTTTGGATGACGATTATGGCCACTTGGTGTGCGCTGGTTTCTTATTTCAGCCGTGGTCTACCTCTGTCTATGCGCGCGCGAGTATTGGTGATTTTAGCGGGCGTGCAGATGATGATGCTAGCGATGCTTATCTTTACATCATCGCCGTTTGATCGCACATTGCCCAATTTGCCTGTCGATGGCGCGGATTTAAACCCTGTATTGCAAGATTTTGGTTTGATCATTCATCCGCCCATGCTTTACATGGGTTATGTAGGGATGGTTGTGCCGTTTGCTTTTTGTATGGCGGCATTGTGGGAAGGGCGCTTGGATGCGGTATGGACCCGCTGGTCACGGCCGTGGGCGCTGGCTGCTTGGGGATTCTTGACCGTGGGTATCGCGCTTGGCTCGTGGTGGGCTTATTATGAACTTGGCTGGGGCGGTTGGTGGTTTTGGGATCCAGTAGAGAACGCCTCATTGATGCCATGGCTGGCTGGCACGGCGTTATTACATTCGCTTGGGGTCACCGAAAAACGAGGTGTCTTTAAAGCGTGGACGATTATGCTGGCAATTTTTGCTTTTGCGCTCAGTCTACTAGGTACGTTCTTAGTTCGTTCAGGCGTTATTACTTCCGTACACTCGTTTGCCGCTGATCCAACGCGTGGTCTTGTCATCCTCATGATTCTTGGTGTGATCATCGGGGGCGGTTTGTTTATGTTTGCCATACGCGGTTGGCGTTTGACCGTTGAAAGTCAGTATCAGCTCATATCACGCGAGTCTTTTTTGGTCATTAATAACGTGATTATTTTGATTTCGACCTTAGTCGTACTACTGGGTACGCTATATCCCATTATTGCCGATTCCTTTAATTTAGGTCAGGTATCAGTTGGCCCTCCTTACTTTAATGCGCTATTTGTTCCTCTAACATGGCTGTTATTAATAGCGATGGGCATGGGCTCTAATATTCGCTGGAAAAAAGACAGTCGACCGCTTTTGGGCGTCGGGATGGTGATTGCGGTAAGTAGCCTAATATTAGCAGCGATTATCACGTACTTTGTGAGTCCGTCTGCCATGCTCAATATTGGGGTGACTTTGGCAGTCAGTTTTTGGGTGCTGCTATGGATGATTGTCGATTTCAGAGACAAAACTAAAAATGCCCCAAGCCGTCTTAAGGGCTTACGGCAGCTGCGCCTAAGTTATTGGGGTCAACAGACAGCTCATATCGGTGTAATCGTTGCGGTCATTGGCGTCGCATTCACCAGCACCCTGAGCATAGAGCGTGATGTGGCACTGGGACCAAATGACACTATCCATGTCCAAGGCTATGACTTTACTGTGAAAGACTTTCATGAAGTCAAAGGCAGTAACTTTGATGCCACACAAGCTGAAGTTGAGATTAGTAAAGACGGTCAAGTTGTGACTACTGTTTATCCCGAAAAACGTAATTATATTATCAGTATGATGCCGATTACAGAAGCGGCTATTGATGCCAGTCTCATGCGTGATGTGTACGTAGCGCTAGGTGAGCCTATCGCTGAGAACAGTAATCAATGGGCGTTTCGTATTTATGTCAAACCACTTATTCGTTGGATATGGCTTGGCGCGCTCATAATGGCGTTCGGTGCACTCCTGAGTATTCTCGATAACCGTTATCGTATCAAAAAAACGAAAACACAAATCACTGACAATGAACCAGGATTTACCACGGTTACTGATTTGGATAAGCCAGCAACCAAGTTGGGAGGTCATTAATATGAGCGCATCAAATAATTCCTCTGATCCAAATGCTAAACAAGATAAGATAAGCGGCGTCAAAACCATGAATAAAAAGCAGCTTAAGTTATGGTTTTTAATTCCGCTGATTGTTTTCATCGGTTTGATCGTCATGCTATATCTACGTTTGGGTAAGCCTACCGATATCGTAACCAATACGGCGCTTGAGCGTCCTGTGCCTGCTTTTGAGTTACCATTATTGTCAGACACCAGTCGTATCATGACCAATGAGAATTTGCCTGATAAGCCTTTTTTGATGAATATCTGGGGTTCTTGGTGTCCCACTTGTATTATCGAACATCCTTTTTTAATGCAGTTGGAGGAGCGTGGTGTCAATTTGGTAGGCGTTAACTATAAAGATGATATTGGCAATGCCTTGGGATATTTGAACCGAGGTGGTGATCCATTCTCGATGTCCATTCAGGATTTATCTGGTCAGTTTGCTTTAGACTTGGGTTTGACAGGTGCGCCTGAGACTTTCGTCGTCGATGGTGACGGTGTGATTCGTCAGCATATTATTGGTGAGATCACTGAAAGTAATTGGCAAAGTCGTATTACCCCTTGCTTGATGGTGCTCAATGAAGCCAGTAATAAAAGCGTCAGTCCAAATCCTAATCAGGTTGCGGAGGCGTGTAAATGATAGCCAATCAGGTGAAATCAGTCACGATAAAGTTAGCGAGCTTACTAATAGCTTGTCTATTAAGTGTGGCAAGCTATGCTGCAATTGACGTCTACGACTTCGATTCTGTGCAACAAGAAGCCCAGTATCGCGGCCTCATCGAAGAGCTGCGTTGCCCAAAATGCCAAAACCAAAACCTTGCAGGATCTGATGCGCCGATTGCGCAAGACTTAAAGCAAAAAACCTATGACATGATAAAAGACGGTCGTAGTGATAGTGAGATTCGCGCTTATATGCAGGATCGATATGGCGACTTTATCAGTTATAAGCCGCCCGTACGTCCATCAACGTGGATCTTGTGGTTTTTCCCGCCATTACTGCTAATCTTGCTATTGGTAGGTTGGTTTTGGCAAAGCAAACGGCGGCAGCTTGTTGCCAGTGGCAAGAGTGGTGTGAAAATAGAAAATACTGCTACGGCACTGTCTGCTGCTGAAAAAGCCGAACTTGATCGCCTTTTATCACGTGCTGATAACGAGGCAAAAACAGATCATGACATCACAAGCCTTGAGGACAAAAAATGACCCTATTCTCTACTGTTGGCTTGTTTATTGCTCTAAGCTTGCTTATCGCCTTAATACTTGCTGTCATTGCTATCGTACCGTGGTTAAGAGCTTCTCGTACGCAAAAGAAACCCGTAGACAATCAGCTACTAGATATCAATGTCGCTGTGTTCCGTGAACGCTTAGCTGAGCTGCAAACCGATAAAGACAGTGGCGTTATTGATGATAGTCATTATCAAAACCAAAAGCTTGAGCTTGAGCGCCAGCTTTTAGATGCACAGCGCGAAGTCACGCCAATGGTCACGCCTGGCATTAAGAGTCGATTAATCATCGTAGTTTGGGTGCTTGTGTTGGCGGCAATGGCTTATCTGATGATCGGTGATCGTACCCCTGTATTTAAGCTTTGGGCAAGCGAGGACAAAGTGGGTCAAGTGGCCGATGACTTATTGACTGGCAAGATCGATCAGCCACCGGCTTGGGCGATTGAAGATGGTACGCAGCTGATTAGCGCGATGCAAACCAACGTCTATCGTCACGCCGATGATCCTAATCGCTGGATGCGGTTATCGGAGCTATTTTTATCGTTAGAAGCCACTGATTCGGCGATTGAATCTTTATCTCGTGCTTATCGCTTATCACCAGACAACGAAGAAATTGCGACCACTTACGCACAGATTAGTTTCTTTGCCAATAAAGGCCAGTTAGATGCCAATAGTCGCCGAGTGCTACAAGACGTATTGGCCAAAAATCCAGATCATGAAGGCGCGCAAATGCTCATGGCAATGGGTGAGGCACGTAGTAGTAACTTCGCACAAGCACAAGGCTGGATCAAGCGTCTACGTGACAATATCGCTGCTAAACCGGGCGACCATACCCAAGCGCTGGCAAGTTTAGACGAGTTAAGTGCCAATGTGACTACTCAAGAACAACAGGCATCTGAAGGCATTGAGGTAACCGTAAAAATTGATGCTAGCCTGTTGCCATTAGTAAAAGCAGATGATGTATTATTTGTGGCGATACGTGATGTGAAAGGCGGTCCGCCATTTGCCGCCAAGCGCTTACCGATCAGCATCATCAAACAAGGCGAGGCTGTCATTAGCCTAAGTGATCTTGATGCCATGATGCCAGAGCGTACTCTGAAATCTGCTCGAGCGGATAAAGTGCAGCTAGCAGTCATTGCACGTATCAGCCATAGTGGCACTGCCAGCGCAGAGTCAGGAGATCTGTCAGGCAATCCAGTGGTTATTAGCGCTGCACAGGATCAGGCCAGTGTAGAAATTAATCAGCAAATTCCATAGAATGGTTATTTAGCTATTTTTAGCTATTTAGCTATTATCGTTCTAATTGAGGACGCACCTTAAGCTTTAAGCGCTGTTGTCCGATATAGCAGCGTGCAACAGCCTTGTATGAACACATAAGTCATGGCAACTTAACACAGCAGTAAGGAAAATACTTGAGCTTTGCCATGCCACAAGGTAAGGTAGCTTTGCAATCAACCAATCCCTAGGTTTTATTAGTCCCAAAATCCTATCTATTAAGGAGAGTCGTGTAATGATGCGTATTATTTTGCTAGGTCCACCAGGCGCTGGTAAAGGCACCCAAGCTCAGTTCATTTCTAAAGAATATGATATTCCGCAGATATCAACTGGCGATATGCTGCGTGCAGCAATCAAAGAAGGCAGCGAGCTTGGCAAAAAGGCCAAAGACATCATGAATGCTGGTGGTTTGGTTTCTGATGACCTCATTATTAACCTAGTGAAAGAGCGTATCGCTAAGCCTGATTGTGCCAATGGTTGTATTTTCGACGGTTTTCCGCGTACTATTCCACAAGCTCAAGCGCTTGCAGATGCCGATGTTGCTATCAATCATGTGGTTGAAATTAGCGTTCCTGATGATGAAATCGTCAGCCGCTTGTCGGGTCGTCGTCAGCACCCAAATTCAGGCCGCGTTTATCATGTCGATTACAATCCACCAAAGCAAGAAGGTATTGACGACGTGACTGGCGAAGCGCTGATTCAGCGTGAAGATGACAAAGAGTCTACCATTCGTGATCGCTTAGCCACTTATCATGAGCAAACCTCAACGCTGGTTGGCTTTTACCAAGACAAAGCCAAAGAAGGTGCTGATGCGCCTAATTATGATAAGTTTGATGGTACGCAAGGTATTGATGACGTTAAGCAACAAATCTTATCTGCGCTAAAAGGTTAATCGTTTATCGCGTATTTTAGATAATTAATAGTACTGTTTAAGACCCTGCTTATTGGCAGGGTTTTTTTATATCTGACTACAAATGAAATATCTATTTTTCAATCAATTGAATATAGTCAGTGAAAAGTAATATCGATATATCATGCAGTACCGTAGCGTTTTTAGGATATTTTGACTATAGATTGTTCACACAAAAAAGCCGCTTACTTATAATAAGTAAACGGCTTGCAAATACAATTGTACTAATGCGCTATCAAGTCAAAACTATGCGTTGCCTTGAGCATCAACTTGCGTTTGCTGCTGGCTCTGAGCGTATGCTTGATCGAAGTTCACTGGTGCAAGCAATAACTGCGGAAAGCTACCACGGGTAACGATGTCGCTGATCACTTCACGAGCATATGGGAATAATACGTTAGGGCAATAAGCGCCTAAAATCTGACCAATTTGATCTTCTGGAATGTCTTTTAGCAAGAAGATACCGGCTTGATGAACTTCTGCGATAAATGCCGCTTCATCAGCATTTTTAGCCGTAACGCTCACCGTCAAAATGATTTGATAATGATCGTCATCAAGTTTTTCGGCATTACTTGATAAATTGATATCAAGCTCTGGATTCCACTCTTTGGTGAATACGCCAGCACCTGGGACTTCAAGTGACATGTCTTTGACATAAATGCGTTCTAATGCTAATTGTGGTTGTGCTTGTTCTTCAGCCATGATAATTCCTCTAAAATTAAATCAAATGATTGGACAAACTGTCATTGTCATAAAATAGCATTGTAATATAAATCGAGATTATATCTCGACATTTTTTATCAATATCTCTGCCGCTGTCTATCCTTACGATAGGTAAAGACAGACAGCAAAGAAATTAGCATATTAACCCGCTAATAGCTCGTCAAGTTTGCCTTGTTGGTTCATTTGGTTGAGCTCATCAAAACCACCGACAAAGGTTTCGCCGACGAAGATTTGTGGCACGGTGCGATAGTTATGAGTTTTTTTCATTAATGCTTGGCGTTCTTCGCTACTCATGTCATGCATACCAATTTCTTCATAATCAACGCCTTTGGTTTTTAGTAGTTGTTTGGCGTTTGAGCAATATGGGCAGATAGGGGTCGTATAGACTTTAACAGATACAGTCATGATAAATCCTTATTGATAGGTGTCGTCGGTAACCGTTTTATTATAAAGAGTATTATAAACAATCCATTAATAAAAATTATTATAATCCGTTACCAACAAGTAAATTAAAAACATATTTGGTGATACTTATTATTAAAGTGGGGATAAGCGTTGCAAATTCAAGCTACCTCACTATAAAAGGCGCAACAGTTTCACAAATGCCACATAAAAAAAGACACCTTGTGAATAGGTGTCTTTTTGTCGCCGATATAAGCAGAAATTAAATCAATATTGCCTTAAAGTTGTCTTGAGCTACTTATGCAAACTTGGTTTTGCTTTGCCTTTATTCTTAGGTACAGCGCCTTTTACACCAACCAATGGCATGCCAGCGCCTTGCCAGCCGCCAACACCGCCTTCTAATCGATAAACATCGTCTTTACCAATCATTTGAATAGCGGCGCCTGCTTGTGCGCCCATATCGCAGATAATAATTACTGGATGCTCAATCGCACGGATTTCTTCAATGCGGTCTTTTAACTCAGCGAAAGGTATGTTGCGGCTGCCTTGAATATATCCTAAGGCAAACTTCTTTTTGTCGCGGATATCAATAAGCTGCGCATTTTGGGAGTTAACCATCATACCAAGGGTGTTGGGCGATATTTTTCTGCCGCTACGTTTGTTTTCAAGGGCAAAAAATAGCACAGCAAGTACGGCTAATATACCAAATAAAAACGGGTGGTTGCCCACAAATTCCAGCGCACGATCCAAACCATACCTCCAAAAAAATAAGTGTTCTATTAAGCTGAGAATGCAGCCTAACGAATTGAACAAGGCGCTATTATACCGATTAGACCGCCCATAGTAAACGTGTGATGACCAACCTAGCGTTTAACGATTAATAAGACAGCTATTAATAAGGCTTAGTATCTGCCTCTTCTCTTAGTGTAATCAGGTTTTCTACGCGGCGCTGCAACACATCACCGTTAGCCACCGCTTTCCATAGCGCGCAGCCTTTACTGTTATGGGTGTGGCGACAGTCACGGAATTGACAGTCACCCGCAAGCGGTGCCAGCTCAACGAAGCCTGAGATGATATCATCAGGCGTCAAATGCCAAATACCATATTCACGAATACCGGGTGTATCGACGATACCACCTTGGGTTAAGTCGTTTGGATTGAATGGCAGCAAGCGGCTAGTGGTCGTGGTGTGTTGACCAAGCTTCGAGTTTTCCGAGATGATATTGACGATTTGACCAGAGGCTGGCAATAGCGCATTGATTAAACTGCTTTTACCGACACCAGACTGACCTGCAAAAATAACCAGTTTTTTATCGATATAGCGTTTTAGCTCATCAAGGCCTTCTTGCTCGTCACTGTCCGCAATGTTTTCAGGACAATCAACTGAGGTCAAGACATTTTCATAACCAAGCGCGGCATATTGTGCCAATAATTCATTGGTATCGACACCGTTCTCTTGTGCCAGTAAATCGGATTTATTCAGCACCAATAGCGGCTTTACGCCAGCATGATGGCAAACGACTAAGTAGCGATCAATTAACGTGGGAGCAGCGGCAGGCAGCGGTGCAAAAACGATGGCCAGAATATCGACATTGGCTGCGACCGGCTTGAGTTTGTGATAACGGTCAGGACGTGACACAAGAGAAGTGCGCGGTTTGACCGATTCAATACGTCCAAACCCTGTGTTAGAGTCAGCATTCCAGCGAACTTGGTCGCCCGCTGCCAGCATCGGCAGGTTAGTACGTACATGACAACGCCAGATATCGCCCAATGCGAGCGTCTGCCAAAATGGCTCAGGATCATCAGGCGCAATTTCTGGTTGTACTGGTATCACGGTAGGCAGGCTGGTGACTTGCACTTCTAGTTGCTTGCCATAATGCGCCATGACCACGCCATCCATCAAACTGTCATCGACGCTGTCTTGGCTTGCCAGCTGCTGTTTGTCGATGCGACGAATCTGTTGTTTAGTCAGCTTGCGTTGCCGGATTAATGCCATGGGTTTTTGACCTATTAAAAAATATTGCTAAGTGTAGCGTGAAAATTTGCTAACATACAGCCTAAAGCGTCTGTGGCAGACAGTGGTTTTGTAATAATTTGGATTTTTCAAATATCACAAGCGGACAGCTGCATAGTAATATTGTCAAAATATTGCTTTATATATTTGCTTTATATGATGAAAATGACGCCAAAGTTGTTTTAAACTTTATTGAATATAGGATATTTTATGGCTACCGATGACCATCCCAATAAGATTAAAATTAGAAATCAAGGCAAAAAAGGGCTGGTATGGATTGACCTAGAAATGACCGGACTTGATACCTTAAATGATGAAATTATCGAGATCGCTACTGTCGTTACTGATGAAGATTTAAATGTCCTTGCTGAAGGCCCAGTGTTTGCGATCAAAGTCTCTGACCGTGTCTTAAACGCAATGGATGACTGGAATACCAAACAGCATGGACAGTCAGGATTGGTAGACCGTGTGCGCCGTAGTACCGTGACGCTAGCAGAAGCAGAAGCTGAGACGATTAAGTTTTTAAACAAATGGGTAGATAGTGGCAAGTCGCCAATGTGCGGCAACTCAATCTGTCAAGATCGCCGTTTTATGGCGCGGCAAATGCCTGAATTAGAAAGATTCTTTCATTATCGCAATCTTGATGTGTCATCGATCAAGGAGCTTTGCTTCCGCTGGCGTCCTGATATCTTGAGAAATTTTGAAAAAGGTGGCAGCCATTTAGCATTGGATGATATTCGTGATTCTATCCGTGAGCTAAAGCACTATCGCCAGCATTTCTTTCAATTGATGCCTTAAAGCTGCCTTAAAGTCTATTTACTTTAAAGGCCATATAGTCTATTTACTTCAAAGACGGTACAGGGCGATTGGAGTGAATTTTTCGTTGCCTCTGTATTAGCAGCCAGCAAGAAAAACTCATACCAGTCGCACGTGGCTATTAACGTATCGATTTCATTTAAAAATTTCTATAAAAAAAGGGTCTGTTGATGATACAACAGACCCTTTTTGATTTTATGTGAAACGTGCTCACATGGATTTTATGAAACGCGTGCTGTAAATTCAACCAGTCCAAATTCATCATCATGATGATTTGCGCTGTCATCTACTGTTACTGCGCCGATCACCGCGACAACCTTTGCCTGACGTTTTTCTTTATCCAATAATCGCCAATCACCAAGCACATAGCGCGTTTTATCATTGGTGGTTTGATGGATGTCTGGACGATGGGTGTGCCCATGTAGCAAGGCATCGCTATCGGTCATTGCTTCTATTACCGCCTCATCGTTTACATCCATGATGTAAGCCGCTTTATTGGCATTGTTTTTTTGGCTTTTTTGGCGCATTTTATTCGCAATCGCCAAACGCTTCGCTAATGGCTTATGCAGCAGATACCATTGTGTCAAACGATTGCGCATGACTCTGCGAAAAAACTGATACTTTTTATCATCGGTGCATAAAGCGTCGCCATGCTCTAAACGATATTTCTGCTGTCCGACCGCTAAGGTATAAGGCTCAAAAATCAGCTCACCACCGAACAGATTACAAAAAAGTTGACCCAACAAAAAATCGCGGTTGCCATGCATGACCAATATCTCGCAACCATTGATGCGTAGCTTTTTTAATTTAACGATAATCGGTGTTAGCCAATGCAGGGTGCGCGCGTCTTCTGATAGCGATAAGTAAACGTCATCACCCAACCACACATCAAACCAATCACCTAAGATAAACAAGCGTTTGAGAGCGGGCAGAGCAAGGCAGTCATCAAGCAGCGTCAAAAAAGCCTGCACTAAGGCAGGCTCATCTAACGATAAATGCAAATCGCTAATCAATACTTGCCGCACTTGATGAGGGCGGGTCGTAATTAGGTGATTAAAACTCTGCATTTATCTTTATCCTTATCGTATGGTGAGCATTACCCAACGAATTCTATTGAACAATGCTTACCAATCCACAGTGACTTAGTGATTGCTAATTATTAATGATTAATTACTGAGTAATAATAGTCGCAGATTTGATGACTACTGGCTCTTTTGGTACATCAGCATGCATGCCAAAACGACCTGTTGGTACGCCGCGCATTTTTTCGATGACGTCCATACCGCTTGTGACTTTACCAAATACGGTATAACCCCAACCTTGCATGTTTTTGCCAGAATGATTTAAGAAATCATTGTCTTTTACGTTAACAAAAAACTGGCTGGTGGCTGAATGCGGATCTTGCGTACGCGCCATCGCAATCGTACCTTTGTCGTTTTTTAGACCGTTGTCTGCTTCGTTTTCGACAGGGGCATTGGTTGGTTTTTCATTCATCTCAGCGTCCATTCCGCCGCCTTGAATCATAAAGCCATCAATGATGCGATGAAAAATCGTACCGTCATAATGACCTGATTTTACATAGTTTAAAAAGTTTTCTACTGTTTTTGGTGCTTTTTCTTCATTGAGTTCGATAACGATCGCACCCATACTGGTTTCAAGTTCTACTACTGGTGGCATGTCTACCATGGGATATTCCTTTTTAATTGCAGCACCTTTAATGGCACTGTCGAGAGTGGTTGATAAAAAGTCATGAGTAGTCTAACGGCTTTTTTAGCCTGTGTCATGTATCAGGCTGTTAATGCGTTTGCAAAAACTGATAGAATGACGCAACTTTACACGCTTTTAAGCACTTTTGATAATAAGGGTCTAGGGCATGTCATCAATTAGCACACTTAATCATTTAGTGGTCCTAAAATGTCTAAATTTTGCCAAACATCGTCAAATAGCTGGTTAATATCTCGATATTATCTGCGTTACTTTCCTTGTTTGACTGCAATTTATCTCATTTTAAGCCTCACAATCTAAATAGATGATACGCCCTAGCAGCTTGGTTTACTTAATCCACTGTTTTTATGACCCACATTTTATAACCCCGTTTTATTTTAATATAGTCGATCCACTATAAAAGAGCACAGTACTACTGGGATAAGTTTTGCGCCGCCTCTGTCTGCAATGGCACAGCAAGCAAGGAAAATTTATTCCTGTAGCGCATGGTCATATTTGACCTTATTTTATTTATGAATGACTATAGTTTAGTCTGTATTTTCCATGATGCGTGATGGCACGCACCATGAACTGATAATTTGCGTTAGGAGCAATGCCCAATGAGTGAGCACTCAAGCAACAATGCACAGAAAGATGAACAAAAAAATGACTTTATTCGCAATATTATTCGTGACGATGTCAATGCGCAAAAATACCAGCAAATTGTGACACGGTTTCCACCTGAGCCAAATGGCTACTTGCATCTTGGTCACGTAAAATCTATTTGTCTAAACTTTGGGGTTGCCAAAGAGTTTGGTGGTGTTTGCAATCTGCGTTTTGATGACACCAACCCAACCGCAGAAAAGCAAGACTTTATCGATAATATAGAAAGCGATGTGAAATGGTTGGGCTTTGAGTGGGCAGGAGACGCGCATCATGCCTCAGGCTACTTCGATCAGCTGTATGCTTGGGCCGTGCAGTTGATTGAGCAAGGCAATGCTTATGTAGACTTGCAGTCACCTGAACAGATGAAAGACAATCGTGGCTCGTTTAATGAGGCAGGAACGGCCTCGCCGCAACGTGATGCTAGCGTTGATGACAATCTAGCACTTTTTAATGAGATGAAAGCAGGCAAGTATGCTGAGGGTAAAGCGGTTCTGCGTGCCAAAATCGATATGGCAAGCCCTAACATGAACCTGCGCGATCCTGTTATCTACCGTGTCATGCATCAAACGCATCATCAAACGGGTGATAAATGGTGTATCTATCCCATGTATGATTTTGCTCATCCGCTCTCTGATGCCATTGAAGGTATCACCCATTCATTGTGTACGTTAGAGTTTGAAGATCATCGTCCATTTTATGATTGGATTATTGAAAAAATCGGCTTTGAAGTACCGCCGCATCAGTATGAGTTTAGCCGCTTAAATGTTGACCATACGTTGACCAGTAAGCGCAAGCTCAAGCAATTGGTCGATGAAAATATCGTCAGTGGTTGGGATGATCCGCGTATGCCAACTATCGCTGGTATGCGTCGCCGTGGTTATACAGCAGAGGGCCTGCGTGACTTTTGTGAGCGTGTCGGCGTGACCAAAGTAGACAGTGTCGTTGATTTTCGTCTATTAGAATTTAGTATTCGTCAGTCATTAGAGACGACGACTGCGCGTGGCATGGCAGTGCTCAAACCACTAAAAGTGACGATTACGAACTTTGCAGAAGCGGTCAGTCAGTGGGAAGTGCTAAAAGCGGAGAGCGTCAATGCCCGCTTTGATGAGGCGTCGCAAACCTTATGGCTGACTCAGCCGAACCATCCTAATGTCGATATGGGCGAACGTGAAATTCCTTTCACCGAGACTTTGTATATCGATCAAGGGGATTATGAGATTGAGCCGCCAGCTGGCTATAAGCGTCTTTCACCCGAAAAACCAGAGATTCGCTTGCGTAATACCTATATATTGGCAGTGACTGAGCATGTCCTAGATGACGCAGGCAATGTCGTTGAGCTAAAAGCGACCATTGATCCGACGACATTGGGTCAAAACCCTGAAGGTCGCAAGGTCAAAGGAGTGATTCATTGGGTATCGGCGAGCCAAGGTGTGCCTGCGACGGTACGTATGTATGAGCAGCTATTTAGTGTTGAAGACCCAAGTAGCGCAAGTGACGTGCATCAAGTGCTAAATCCAAACTCATTGACTGAGGTTGCGGCAGTGGTTGAGCCCTCTTTAGTCAATGCAGATGCTGGCACGCGCTTCCAGTTTGAGCGTGAAGGTTATTTCATCTCTGACGCAGTAGAGCATACCAGCGACAAGCCAGTATTTAACCAAATTGTGAGCTTGCGTGATAGCTATAAACCTGCTTAATCTATAAATTAATAATGTTGGGCTATTACCTGACAATAGTAGTTTGCAAGCCCGCCCATTTCTAGTACGCTAGGGATGGGCTTTTTTGTGAATAAGTATAAATTTTAACAATATAGGTTGAGGGTTAAACGAATGGCAAAGTTTTTGAACAGTAGTGGTACGACTTATCATCTAGAGGAATTGATTAAAAATGCGTCTGATAGATTGATTATCATTAGTCCATATCTCAAGCTCAATGAGCGCATTAAAGAGCTGCTAGAAGACCGTAATCGTCTCAAAATTGACATTCGTATTGTTTATGGCAAAAACGACTTACATCCAGAAGAGATTAATTGGCTAAAAACCTGACCTTTATCCGTACCAGCTTTTGCAAAAACTTGCATGCCAAATGCTACCTGAATGAAAATGAATGCATCATTACCAGTTTGAACCTTTATGAGTTTAGTCAGGTGAATAATAATGAGATGGGCGTACTGATTTACCGTAATGAAGACGCCAAATTGTATGCTGATACTTATGAAGAAGCGCAGCGTATCATCCGAATTAGTGATGAGGTGAGAATGTCCCTTGAAAAAGTCACCGAAACTGATAATAAAGCCACTTTCAATAATAGCACCGCTAACAGTAATTCGAATACGGCGGTTACTCCTGCTACAGAAGCAGCAACGCCCAATTACTCTAAGCTAACAACGGCTAAACTTGCCAAAGAGTTGGGTTTTAAGACGCAGGAGTTAAACGATAAGCTTCTTGCCGCAGGATATTTAGTGGAGCAAGAAGGCGAGTTAGTCTTGACCGATGCGGGTAGTGCGGCGGGCGGCATAAATAAAAAAGGTAAATTCGGTGATTTTTGTTTGTGGGATTCTGGAATGGTGGTTTAAATCTTTAAAAAATTAGTACAAATCAGTCGATTCAATGGCGTAATATTAATTAGCTAAGAGTAGGGCGTGTCCTCATTTTAAAAATGGTCACAAAAATGAGATAAATTGCCGTCAAACAAGGAAAATAGCGCAAATAATATCGGGATATTAATCAGCTATTTGACGATGTTTGGCAAAATTTAGCCATTTTTAGCCCATTTAGATACAGTCGCTTGAATTGAGGACACGCTCTAGATATCAAAACGGGCTTACCCTCATTTTTAGGATGAATATAATGCTAAATCTCATTACGGGTCAAAAAGCTAAGTTTACTGATGCAGGTATCGCGCAGCAGTTTACTTTGGTGGTGGAATTGATGACCAATAGCGCGGTTATAGACGTAGCGTGCTTTGGGCTGGATGGTCAGCAAAAGCTGGCAAGTGATGATTATATGACTTTTTATAATCAGCCAAAGACGCCATGTGGGGCAGTCAGTTGGCAAGCGACAAATCAGCAGCAGCGCTTCGATATCGATCTCAATAAACTGCCTAATACGATAGATTATCTAGTATTGACTGCGACCATTGATGGGCAAGCCACCATGCGAGAGCTTGGTGCTAGTAAAGTAACATTAGAGCAAGCAGGGCAAACGTTAGCCACTTACAATTTCGATGGCAGCGGCTTTGATAGTGAACGCGCCATCATGCTACTACAAGTCTATCGCAAAAATGAGGTTTGGCGCATTAACGCGATTGGCCAAGGTTTTAGTGGTGGTTTGAGTGCGTTAGTCACTCATTTCGGTGGTGAAGTGGCGGATGATAATAGTAGCTCGACACACCCTAATTCAGAAAGAACGCCGTCTACTGATATTCCCGACAGTCAGTCAAAACCCTTTAATTTAAAGAAAGTCACATTAGACAAACCTGGTAGTGAGCATCGAATTAATCTTACCAAAGGAAGTAGTGATCATTTAATAGTAGAAGCGATATGGATAGATAATGGTGATGCCAGCGCCAATAATGATGACTTGGATTTGCGCGTTGGCATATTGGCACAGAATGGTAAAGCGATGAGCTATGTCCATGCACCAGAGCAAAGCGGTAGTTTGAGCCGTATGCCTTATATTGAGCATCAAGGCGATATTAAGGTTGCTAGTGCCAATGAGCCGGGAAAAGAAACCGTTTTGGTCAGCTCAGACATTGCTAAACATTATGGTGGTAAAGTCGCGCTGGTATTTTCAGTCTATTCCGCTGTATCCAATGGCGCAGTCTCCATCGCCTCCTTGCAGCCCAAAATGCGGATGCAATATAAAGATCAAATCATAGAATGTGTCTTTAACATAAAAGCGTCACCTAAAGCCAAAAGCAATCTCGTATATACCTACGTCATCGGCATCGCCATTATTGATGAGCAGGGTATTACCTTGCAACATTCAGGGGAGACCAGTAAGCGTATGAGTGAGGCAACGCCGCAGTTGGCATGGAAGGGCGATAAGATTGAGTTAAAAATTGATGGTGCACCTATGTTTAAATCTGGCTAGCGTTGAGTATACGCTGATATAGTCGATCCACTATAAAACAAACACAGTGCTACTGGGATAATTTTTTCGCCGCCTCTGTCTGCGCAGGCACAGCAAGCAAGGGAAATTTATACCAGTAGCGCATGATCAGGTTTGTACTTATTTTATTTAGAGCTGACTATAGGCTAATGAGTCGTCATCATCCATTGTGATCTTATTTGCAAACGGAATAACTGCATTACAATCCGTCACAAGACATTTATAACCAGTTTGTTAAGATGAAATAGGTTTTTCCTGACGGGTACTAAGTTGCTTATGATAGCAGTACACGTCAATGATAATAATAGAGCGCACGACTTTCTTTAGATCTTTGGGTATTAACCTTGAAATGTTAATCCTTATATATATTTTAAATATTAGACTTTAGATGCTAGCGCTCATCACTAACAATAGCTAAGGAATTAAGCATGGCACATTTACGTTTAGGCGATAGCGCACCAAATTTTGACGCCACTACCACAGAAGGCGATATCAACTTTTATGATTGGGCAGGCGACAGTTGGGTGGTTTTCTTTTCTCATCCTGCCGACTATACGCCAGTTTGTACCACTGAGCTTGGTCGTACTGCGGCATTAGGCGGCGAGTTCCAAAAGCGCAATGTGAAGCCAATCGCTTTATCAGTTGATGGATTAGAAGATCATAAAGGCTGGGTTAGCGATATTGAAGAAACTCAAGGGACTGCGGTCAACTTTCCTATTATTGCTGATTCTGAGCGCACCGTGGCCAATCTTTATGACATGATTCATCCTAATGCGGATAATACAGCGACGGTCAGAAGTGTCTTTATCATTGATCCGAACAAAAAAGTACGCCTGACTTTAACGTATCCAGCCAGCTGTGGCCGTAATTTTGACGAGATTGTACGAGTCATCGACGCGATGCAGTTGTCTGATAAATACAATATCGCTACGCCAGTGGATTGGAAAGACGGCGATGACGTTATTATTCCGCCAAGTGTAAAAAATGAAGACATCGCCGCCAATTATCCTAAAGGCCATACAGAAATTAAGCCTTATTTGCGCACCACACCTGCACCTAACAAATAAATAAATAAATAAAGGAAGCATGTGTTTAATTGCTTAAAATAAAAAGCCCTATGACTTACTGTTGTGGGGTTTTTACTATCCAACTTTTATTAGTCAGCTTTTATTAGAGCCGTAAGCTCGATAAGGTTTTGCTATGATGAGCAGAGTAGGCTATAACTGTTATATAACGTATTATCCATACGTTATTATGCAATAACCATAATAAAGCCAATCAGTGTTGAATCGCTTTGAGACCCCATTAAAAGGAATTTACTATGAAAAAATTATATATAACTCGTACCGCGCCCAATCCTCGCAAAGTCCTCATTTTGCTTGCCTCAAAAGGTATCGATGTCGATGATATGGATGATCTCGATGTGATAGATATTGATTTTGCTGCCAGAGAGCAGTTTTCAGAAGAATTTACTAAGATTAATCCCATGCAGACAGTGCCAGTATTAACCCTAGATGATGGCACGGTGCTCAATGATTCGCAGGCAGTGTGTGAATATCTTGACCGCGTTTATGGTGAACGTTCGGTGATGGGCAATGATGTGGTTCAGCGTGCGCAGGTTTGTTCAATGCGCCGTATTGCCGAGTTTGAAGTGTTATATAACTTGATGTTGGCTTTTCAACACAGCCATCCGTCAAAAGCGCAACGTGTTGAACAAGTACCAGAATTTGTAGCGCCATCCATTGCCCGTGCTATCAAAGCTTTGGCATATTTCGAAACAAATTTAGAAGGTCATGAGTATTTGGTTGGCAATCAGCTGAGCTTTGCTGACATCGTGCTGTACTTGGGATTGGATTTTGGTAAAGCGTTAAAAGTAGATCCTACTGCCCACGGTTCGAATCTTGCGCAGTTTTATGAAAGAATGCATGAACGGTTTAGCATTAAAAAAATGGCAAAAGCTAAAACTGCCAATGAAAGTAATTAAAAGTTAGGGCATGTCATCAATTAGCACACTTAATCATTTAGTGGTCTTAAAATGGCTAAATTTTGACAATGTTTGCCTGCAATTTATCTCATTTTAAGCCTCACAATCTAAATGATGACACGCTCTAGTTACTTTTCCATATCTCAAAATTATCTATAATGTGCTGTCTTAATTATTTGGTATGATTTTCAAATAACTAAGGCAGTTTTTTTATGTTGTTGGATTGAGAAAAGACTACATAGTCGGTGAAAAGTTAAATCAATACATCCGCAGTACCGTAGCGTTTTTAAAGAGTTTTGAATACAGTTACTATAGACATGTAAAATAAAACATTTTGTTACGGATACGATAGACAGCAGCGCTATAGTAATTAAGTTATTGGTTTTGATAACTATACACATAACTATTTTCTGCGCTGTAAAAAAGCTTTTTTGCGAAAAGAGCAACAACGAGGCATAACTATTATGACACTATCTTTTAAATCGTTGTCCTTTAAATTGGGTGTGCTATCAATTATGGTGTCAGCAAGTTTGGCGTTAAGCGCGTGTCAAGAATCCTTTTCGTCACATGAGCAAGAGTCAAAGAAAGGCGCTAACACTATTAATAATAAATCAGATACAGCCTCTAATGTAGATCCGATAATAGACGATTTTACGCCAGACAAGGTGAGCGCTGAACAAAAAATGATTGTCAATCTTGCGAATTATCGTTGGACACTAATGTCAGCGGCAGACAATAATGCTCAGTCCCTAAGTAAGCTGATGGACATTAAAGACAAGGTGAGATTGTCCTTTGGTCAGTACCAAGGAAAAAATACCTTAAACTATAGTGTTGGCTGTAACACGGTAAGCGCTGCCTATCAATTGCAAGGTTCAGTTTTAACCATTGGAGATAGCATGAGTACTAAAATGTCATGTGGTGATCTTAATATGGTTGAAAATAATTTGATCAAACTGATGCAAGGTAATAGCCAGTTAGTATTAAATAGAGATGACGATTCTAAAGATGATCAGCCGATAGTAACGCAAGTAACGAGCGAAGCCACTACTTTAGTTTGGGAAGGTAGGCTCACGGCGCAAGCTAAGTATAATAGTAAAGGTGAAACCGTATTTTGGGCGGTAAATGCTCAAATGATACCTTGCGAAGACAACAGCTCCCAGCTGTGTCTACAAGTTAAACCGATTACTTATGATGATCAAGGTATTAAAAATAGCGAAGGTAAATGGACGCCATTTGCAGGTGACATTGATGGCTATCAACATGATGGCAAAAATGACGAAATATTGCGTTTACAGCGTTATCAGTTAGATACTAGCGAAAAGGCAGATGACAAAGCGCCAAGTACATCAGATGAATCCTATGCTTATGTATTAGACGCCGTGATTGAAAGCTCTATAGTCAATCCACTATAAAAGAACCACAGCGTTAACCTCGCTTGACGTATCAAATATACATCTATAGTCAAAACATTCTAAAAACGCTACGATACTGCTGATATCAATTTTTTACAGCCTCTGTCTGCGCAGGCACAGCAAGCAAGAAAAATTGATAGTAGCAGTGCGTGATGTATCGATTTAACTTTTCACCGACTATATATTACTCAAAAACGCACTATTATGTGCGTTTTTTTATGAGACTGTTCCTTTAACGCAAATTACCAAGATCTTCCTCAGTCAAACGCCAACGGCCTTTTTTCTTAGAAGCACCGCGTCCACGCATGGCACTATTTAGCAGTAGCTTATTCATAGAATGACTTGAGTGCGCATGACAAATGGCGCAGGCAAGACCATCGGCAGCATCTTGTTGTGGTACAAAATCTAGTGACAATATCCGACACACCATTTCTTGCACTTGCTCTTTTGCCGCTGCGCCATAACCGCAAACCGCCTGTTTAATCTGGCGCGCCGTATATTCTGATACTTCCAAATCCAATGCCACCAAGGCTGCAATAGCCGCGCCTCGTGCTTGCCCAAGCTTAAGTGCAGAGTCAGGGTTTTCTGCCATAAATACTTGCTCAATCGCCGTATAAATGGGCTCATCGGCATATTTTAGATGATGCTGAGTGATGCGCGTCAAGCCATTGAAAATCCGTTTAAGGCGTTCAGGCATCTCTTTGGTATCCGTACGAATGGTACCTGCATCAATATAAGTCAGTTTATCGCCCGTTTGTCGAACGATACCATAACCCGTCATACGTGAGCCTGGATCAATCCCGATAATAATTGCCATAGTGTTCCGTCTTGCTTTCATTTTGTTTTATGGCTTAAAAATGAGCCGTAAGTTTGATAGTATAGCAATCAATCCCCATATACATCATATGTTAGCCATTTTAATTTGTATGGCGCTTCACTTTTTAGCTTTTACTTTATAGGACGACACTTTATGGGTCAGATAGTTGGTATTGCCATCGTTTGGTTTATTATCGAGATGCTGCTGTGGTATTTACTTGCTCAGTTTATAAGCGGCTGGTGGGTATTTATTTGGTTTATTATCGCCGCTGTTATCGGTATCTCACTCATTCGTAAAGGTATGGCCTCTCTCAATCCAATGGCGCAGCAAATGAAAGCGGGTGGCATGATGAATCCTGCCATGCGTCCACCAGAATCGACCATGATGAAAAGTGTGGCGATGGCGGCAGCTGGTATTTTGCTGCTCATTCCTGGTGTGCTGAGCGACTTGCTTGCCTTATTGGTTGTGTTGCCACCTGTACAAAAGAAACTAAAAGATGTGGCTAATAATTACGTCATGAATAACCAGCAAAAAATGATGGAGATGATGGCGAAGCAAATGGGTGGAAAAATGGGCGGCGGTCAAAACCCATTTGGCGGTGCTGGTGGTATGGGTGGTCAAAACCCATTTGGCGGGGCAGGCGGCATGAATAGCCAAAACCCTTTCGGTCAGCAACAACAAAACCCGTTTGGTGATGTTTTTAAACAGCATACAACCGTTGATGGTACCGCCAAAAACATTCCCAAAGATGTCAAAAAAATTACCAAATCTGCTAATGATGAGTAATTATCAGAGAGTTGATTAGTTAAAATCAGGCATAAAAAAAGCCCCTTACGTCTATGACGAAAGGGGCTTTTTGGTGGTCGTAATGAATTTTTATAAATTATTGGTTATAAATAAACCTAGTGAATATAAATAAAGCAATTACTAACCGAATATAACAACCGAAGTGCCGCCGTAAGATGGTGACCCATGAACCGTGAAGTTCAGGGCGGATGCGTCACTACCTCGGCAGGTTTCCTGATACACCGCAAGCGGTGCAGGCATACACAATGAGGTAATAGGTACCACATCCTGGTAAAGCATTATCGGCTCAGGGAATAAACATCTACTAGCCAACACTTCAGAATATAATTATCTTAACCAATGGATTGAATGATTGCAAGTATGATTTACAGATTGATACGTGACTTCAATAATGAGTATGATTGGCACTAATCTTTTACTACATTTTCAGTAAAGTGTAGGTATACAAAAAACGAGTATTTAGTGACTTAATTTAATGGCTTGAAGGTCGATTTTTCAGCTATTTTGAGATGTGTGTTAAGATAAGGGCCTTTAAACATCCTAATATAGCATTATAGGCGTTCATTCACTTGAGGAGCGGTAATCCATGACCAGTAACCAGCAACAATCTGAATCTATTGATGATAATCAAGCGCAGCTTAATACCGAGCAAAATAGCGCACAGAATAAAAAAACACCGCATGTCTTAATGATTTTGGACGGCTTTGGTCATCGTGAAGAAGACAAGGATAACGCCATTGCTGCGGCCAATATGCCGAATTTGGATAAGATTTATCAACAATATCCGCATGGATTGATCTCTGCTTCAGGAGAAGACGTTGGATTGCCAGATGGTCAATTTGGTAATTCCGAAGTTGGACACATGAACTTGGGTGCGGGTCGCGTCCTTTATCAAGATTCAACCCGTATATCTAGTGAATTGGCCAATCGTGATTTCTATAAAAACGACGCGTTGGTTAATGCGGTAAAAGCGGCTAACGAGCTTGGTGGCAACGTGCATATTATGGGCTTGCTATCGGATGGCGGCGTGCATTCGCATCAAGACCATATTGAAGCCATGTGTCATTCAGCATTGGTACACGGTGCCAAAAACGTCTTTGTCCATTGCTTTCTAGATGGACGAGACACACCGCCAAAGTCTGCTGATAAATATGTCAATCGTCTACGCACATATATTGGTAAGCTGAATGCACATTATGAAGGTGGCCGAGTACAGATTGCTAGCATTATCGGGCGCTATTATGCAATGGATCGTGACAATCGCTGGGATCGGGTACAAAAAGCATATGAGCTTCTCACTGAAGGCAAGGCTGATCGTTTATCAACCCGTGCTGATGGTGCGGTGCAGGCCGCTTACAAAGCACGCGAAACGGATGAATTTATTAATCCTACGACGGTCATTGGACGTGATGAGGTGCCCTATACGGTTGATGATAATGACGCGCTAATTTTTATGAACTTTCGTGCGGATCGTGCGCGTGAGCTTGCACAAGCCTTCGTGTTACCCGATCATGAATTTTCTGGCTTTGCCCGTCGTAAGCAGCCCAAACTTGCCGCTTTCGTTATGCTAACTAAATATTCTGATGTTTTGGCCAACAACCCCAAAACCAGTATTGCGTATTATCCCACTTCTTTGACCAATACACTTGGCGAATATTTGCAGGAGAAAGGAAAAACGCAACTGCGTATCGCTGAAACTGAGAAATATGCCCATGTGACATTTTTCTTTAGTGGAGGACGTGAAGAAGAGTATAAAGGTGAGACGCGCATTCTAGTGCCATCTCCAGATGTCGCTACTTATGATTTACAGCCTGAAATGAGTGCACCTGAAGTGACTGATAAATTGGTCGCTGCTATTGAATCCGGCAAATATGATGTACTGATCGTTAACTATGCCAATGGTGACATGGTCGGACATACAGGTATATTTGACGCTGCCGTACAAGCGGTAGAGGCGTTAGACGTTTGCGTTGGGCGCATAGAGGCAGCAGTACAAGCAGCCGGTGGTGATATGCTCATTACAGCCGATCATGGTAATTGTGAGCAGATGCAAGACTATGAAAGTGGGCAAGTACATACTCAGCATACCACTGAACACGTACCACTGATTTATGTTGGCGAAAAAAATCTACAAGTACGCAGTGGCGGTAGGCTTAGTGATGTCGCGCCGACTATTTTGTCATTGATGAACATTGAAGCACCAACTGAAATGACAGGTGAGAGTTTATTGGTTTCAGCCTCTTAAGTCAGTCAGGCCAATATTTTTTGCTATGACAATGTGTTAATGTAACTGAGCATGAACGTTGCTAGCAATGAACGTTGTAAAAAGCTTAAAAGGCACTTAGAAAAAGGGAGGGTATTTATTATCGCTCCCTTTTTTCGATACGTTTTGCTTGATTTATTGCTTAACTGATGAATTTTTAAAAAAGGTGAGCATCAAGATAAATGGGTTAACTCACTATGCACAGTCGATCCACTATAAAAAAACGCAGTGCTACTGGGATAAGTTTTGCGTCGCCTCTGTCTGCGCAGGCACAGCAAGCAAGTAAAATTTACCCCAGTAGTGCGTGATAATATTTGACCTTATTTTCTTTAGGGTTAACTATCTTATAACCTAAATAATTTTGACTCAGCGCATCAGCATTTTGGTAATTGATATTACTTGCAAGACTGTTCTAGTCTTAAATACACCTTTAATGCTACCTTATAAGTTAATATTGATAATTATATCTATAACAATAATTTTGCACATTCTACTATTTAAATGAGTCCTCTTATGCATCCTATCTATTTTATTCGCTCATCGGTGTCTAAGCGATTGGGTAAACAAGCTATGAGGGCATCTACAGGCCCTACTGTTTTTAAGCTTACATTCATTATTGGTTTATTTGGATTAAGTGCTGCCAGTATGTCCACGCAAGCTGCAACCATAGCTGCTTCTGGTGCCAACAATAGTCCCACTGCCAGCCTACAACTTATCAGCCTAAATGATGATGAAATAGCCGCTAAAAATAACGTGGATAATCTATCAGATATCGCTGACATGTTAGACGCTGCTGATGACTATGATGACTATGATGACTCGATAGATAATGTTGCAGATGAGACCGCCTTAACGGACGATGCCAACGATATCGATACCAGTATTCCGCCTGAGGTTGCTCAAGTATCCTTAAATGCCATTTCTCCAGAGACGCTCAAAACATTTGTCGCCGTAGTAGATTTGGTCCGCCGTGAATATGTGGATGCCGTTAATGATGAAGAGTTATTTAACAATGCGATGAGTGGGATGCTGACTAAACTCGATAGCCATGCTGAGTTTTTAGATGCTGAAGCTTACGAAAATCTACGTGCTTTTACGGAAGGCGATGTGGGCGATATTGGTATCAAGGTCGCTTATCAGCCAGAAGTCGGCTATTGGGTCATCACAGAGGTTATCAATGATTCGCCAGCTGATAAAAAGGGTATCGCGATTGGTGATTATCTCCATCAAGTTGGCGATTCCAAACTTGATGAAGATAAAGAAAATAACGATGTTGAGCAACTTTTGACTGGGATTGCTGGTACACAAATAGACATCGTCACCTCTAAAGCGGGTCGCCGCAAACACACCACTACTTTACAGCGTAATAATAGTCATCCTCAAATGATTGAGGCAAAGCTTGTGAATGGCATTGCCTTTGTGAAATTACCTGCATTTCAAAACAACAGCCGCGAGAAGTTGTTAGAAAGCTTAATTAATCTAGACGCACCCATTTCAGGCATTCTATTAGACATGCGTGACAATCCAGGCGGTGTATTAACCTCAGCGGTGAGCCTCGCCAGTTTGTTCATGAGCGACACCGATGTGGTACAAGTGCAAGCGCGTCAAAATGAATCGAGTGTATTAAAAACCCAAGGTGACGCGATACTCAAAGATTTACCGATGGTTGTGCTACAAAACCGCTATTCGGCATCCGCAGCAGAGGTATTGGCCAGCAGTTTACAAGCGCAAAAGCGCGCTATTATCGTTGGTGAAGTCAGCTATGGTAAAGGCTCAGTACAATCAGTCATCCCACTTAATGATGAGCAGGCAGTCAAGCTAACTGTCGCCAATTATGTGACGGCATCAGGCAAAAAAATTGATGGAATCGGTGTAAAGCCGGATGTGACATTATCAGGTAGTGAGAGTACATGGGATGAGCAGGCAATGGACTTACTCAAAAAGCGGGCGCTTGCTTCAGGCATTCGTTTTATCCGAAAGCCTGCCGAAGAAGACAATAAAATAAAAGCTAAGGCAGCAGTAGGAAACGTGATTAAGCAGTCGCCTCTTAACGATAAATCATAACGGCATCATGGTTTTTTAACGTTATTCTTCTGACTCATCTTCATCGATTTCTAGCTTTTTCATGCGATAGCGTAAAGAGCGAAAAGTCGTTCCTAGCAATTTGGCGGCTTGAGTTTTATTCCAACCAGCTTGTTTCAGTGCGGTAATAATGAGCTGTTTTTCTTGCTCTTGTAGGTAATGTTCTAACCCTTGCAGTGGCAATTCACCGTCGATTAACTTATTTAGGTTAACCTTTTCGCTTACTTCTTGAGTATTAAAGTCCGCTTTTGTATCGCTATGATGGGCTGCATGGTTCGACGCTTCTGCCTGATTATTTGCTGGGCGCTGTACCATCGAAGGATAATGCTGAGTATTCGTACGATATGGGTGCAAGTTTGTTGTCACTTGTTCAGACTTTGGCGCGGTAACTCTATCCGCAGATTGGGTAATAGTGTCTTGTTGATTTCCTATTGAGTGAGTTGCAATGTGATCTTCTGCGTTCGTTTTATCGTTAGATCGTTCGGTATTATTAACATCACTATCGTTGCTACGCGCTTGGGAAGTGGCAACTGTATTAGTAATATCATCTTCGATATCTGGCAAACCTAGGTGGCTGACATCAATCAGTGTTGTTTCAGATAGGGTTACTGCACGTTCCAGTACATTACGTAGTTCACGGACGTTCCCAGCAAAGTTATGATTTTGCAAACGCTCATAGGCCTCTATGGTTAATGAAGGCGGCGTCTCTAATTGCCATTCGTGAGCAATCATGGCCAAAAAATGCTCGGCTAAAACGGGTATATCATCACGGCGCTCATTGAGCGTCGGCAGCTTTAATTCAATCACATTGATACGATAATACAAATCTTGCCGAAACGCGCCATCTTGTACCAATTGACTCAAGTTCTTATGGGTGGCAGATAAGATACGAATATCGACTGGCATCTCTTTTGTATCACCAATGGCTCTCACGGTTTTTTCTTGAATAGCGCGCAATAATTTAACCTGCATTGCCAATGGCAAGTCTGCCACTTCATCTAAAAATAATGTCCCACCATTGGCCTGTTGGAACAGTCCTTGTTTGTCAGCGACAGCACCCGTAAAGCTGCCTTTTTTGTGACCAAAAAACTCTGACTCCATTAGCTCAGACGGTATTGCACCGCAGTTCACTGGCACAAAACTGCCATCTCTGCGTGGGCTTAAATCGTGGATCAATCTAGCAACCACCTCTTTACCAGTACCTGATGCACCAGACAAAAACACGGGCGCTTGAGAGCGTGCCAATTTTAAAATAGTATTTTTTAGAGGATGCATCACAGCAGAGTCACCGATCAGCCGACTGTCTAACATTTTTTGCTCAGGCGAGCACTCAGGTGTGGCTTTTGCCGCGTTATCTTGATGAATGACTTTTAGCGCACTTTCTACCAACTGACGTAGACGTGGCAGCTCAAGCGGTTTATTAACAAAGTCAAAAGCACCAAGTTTTAGCGCTTCAATGGCGAGATCCATACTCCCATAAGCCGTGATAACGGCTATTGGAGTGTTAGAGCTATTGCTAATTTCTTTCACCAACTCCAGTCCTGATCCATCAGGCAGCTTTAAATCCGTCAGGCAAAAGTCATAAGTATTCTCTTGCCAATACGATCTTGCTTGCGACAACGTATAAGCCACATCACTTTTGATGCCCATTTTAGTTAAAGTAATTTGCATTAATCGGCACAAATCCACTTCATCATCAACGACTAGCACGGTAGTTGTCATACATTATCTCATCGTATTCAATAGCTATAAAAGAGTAAAAAACCAACAGGCGTTGATGGCAATAGGTTCGATATAATTGGCATTTTTAGTTATACAACACTTCTGTCAATGTTACATACAATCATTGCGCGTTAGTACCAGCGTTTATAGCAGGTGCTATTAAGCGAAAGCAGGTTTTTTCGTGCTCAGGGACATAAAGCAGACGAGCTTGATTGGCTTCACAAAATGCTTGTGACAAATACAAACCCAAACCTGTTCCTGCTTGATCTGTGGTAAAAAATGGATTGAACAAATGGCTTAAATTCTCATCATTAATGCCAGTGCCACCATCTAAGATATCAATTATAACATCGTTATCTATACAATAAATCTCGACTTCTACATAAGCGTGCGGATGAGCATAGCTACTATAACGCAAGCCATTATTGATCAAGTTAATTAAAACTTGTTCTAATTGGTGAGTGTCAAATGAGATGGTATGCTGAGTTTTTACTCGTAGAAAAACATCATGTCCTTGAAAGTAATTTTCCAAAAATAAGGGCATCCATTTAGCTAGTATGATTGGTTGTTGATTTGCTGGCTGCTGGCGGGACAGTTTTAGCACGTCTTCAATAATACGATTCACACGTTTGGTTTGCGAAAATATCATTTTATAAAGCTCATGATTGCCAGCAATATCGCCATGAGATGCGCCAGTCACTATATTACCATCGGCATCGGCTGCGTTTTTTGCCTCAATTTCTATGGCATCTTCTATCAATAGCTGGCTGGCTTGTGATATTGCGGCCAAAGGATTTCTGATTTCATGGGCGATACTGGCAGTTAATTGTCCTAAAGAGGCCAGTTTTAATTGTTGAGCACTGGCTTGTTCACGGCGTAAATCTTCTAAAATGACTAACTTGCTGTCACCTTTTAACGGAATGATTTGTACGCGTAACTTTTCGAATACAGAAGCATTTGCTACGGCAGGCAGAGCATAAGTAAAGGTACGTGATTTGCCTTCCGCTATCGATAAACAGGCTTTAAATAACTGCGTATGCTGTGTGCTAATTTGTTGCTGAAAGTCAAATAAGAGCTCACTGCGCTTGAGATTCTGCGCCTCTTTTATATCAGTAGAGGTGTGTTGCAGCGATACTGCTGGGTTATAGGACACGCTAAGTAATTGATGAGCGGCTAGGTTCGCTAAGACAATGCGTTGTTTATCAATAACAATGACACCATTGACCATTTGCGTGATGACTTCTTGATTGATGACATTCAGTCGCTCTACTTCTTTGACATGACTCGCGGCAACTTTTTCAAGTTGCACTAAACGCTGTGAGATAGACCAGCTCAAACCACCTACGGCTAAAAAGCTGGCTGACATCAGTAAAGCATCGCCTAAATTGGACAAACTCATGCTATTGGCAATAGCATAAAAAAACTGCTGGTAAATAACAAAAATAATAGCCAATAAGGTAATGATTAATGCCTGTGAGCTCTGCAAAAGCATAAAGCTCGCTGCCACTACGACCATATACAGCATGGTCAACTGCAAATCAGGAGCGCCCGCGGTATACAAAAGCAAGCTTAAGATGATTACATCTAATGCTAAACCAAAAGCCAGCTGCCGTCGCATATTCTTGAGAACGACGTAAAACAATCCGAGTAAGATCAAGCTCAGCAATACATAAAAACTAAGGACGGTTTGCTGCAAAAAGCTTGGTAACAATGTACTGTTGGCAGAGTGGGCATTAACATACACCATCAGCATAAAAAACAAACTGACAATGAAGCGATAACTGCTATAGATAAGCCCCAATCTGCGCAACTGCGGTAAAGGTAACGTATCATCGCGATGCAGATAGTGCGTAAGAGTAGAAACGATGTTAGTAGCAAGCTTCATAAATTGACCGTAATATAGAGGTAATCGCTAAAAGATTTACGGTTGAATCAGACCATGGCGAATCGCTAGATGAGTCAATTTCACATCACTATCCACACCAACTTTTTCATAAATACGATAGCGATAAGTGTTGATGGTTTTGACACTGACAAATAATTGATCAGCGATTTGCTGCGGGCTTTGACAATTGACAACCATCATGGCTACTTGTTTTTCGCGATCACTTAATAAATCAAAAGGTGAATTTGCATTATCTGATAGTAGAACATCAGCCAACTGTTCAGCGACATCTTGACTAAAGTAACGCCCACCTTGATAGACCTTTTTAACGGCTCTTATCATCTCATCAAGTGGCGTGCCTTTCGTAATATAACCATTGACGCCAGCTTTGATAAGCATTGAAGGATAAGGCTGTGCCGATATACTGCTGACGGCTAATATCTTGCTGCCTATGTTGAGCTGGACTAAGCGTTTGGTTGCCTCAAGTCCACCAATATTAGGCATGTTGACATCCAGTAAAATCACATCAGGATGCAATTGCTTGGCAAGCTTAATGGCCATGTCGCCGCTGTCTGCTTCGCCCACCACTTCGATGTCGACACTATCTGACAACATGCGACTGATACCCATTCTTACTAAATCATGATCATCTACTACCAATACTTTAATCATAACTATACTCTTTGTTATTTGTCACAATGAAGGTTTTACTACAGCAAAATCCAAGTTGTTTGAGCCGTTTTTAATTTTTGAAAAAGTAAAATGAGGCAAGTATCTTATATAAATATTGCTGCCTAATATAGCAAAAGACGGATAATTAACACCGCAAAAGTTAATTTATATTGCTGAAATGTGAGTCAATGTTTCTGTAATATAAAGTGGTTGTAGCAAAATTTGAATAAGGTCAAAATAACCTATTAAATTGGCGGGATAAATTAGATTTGAATTCAAACCATGATACACTAAAAATACAAGAACTCTATACGAGTACTTACAAACACATCCATAAACGCTACGTACGTTCGTGCCGTCAGACATTTTGTAACTGACATGGTAACGGAAGCAGGAGACATAATGAAACGACTACCATTAACCAAACAGCAATTAATCGCTGCTATGATTTCATTGGGTTTGGGCAGTGTTGCACAAGCCGCACTTACGATTAATGGTAGCACTGACAATAGTTCTAGTGCTCGCATGAGTTGGGGCGGGGCGGATAGTTTGTCAGAAGCCCGCAACATTATGTACAAACCTAGCGGCGCTGCTATCAAGAAAGTCGACAGTGGTTTTGGTACAACCAATATCACGAATACTACGACCACCACTACCGCCAATAGCTTTGGTAGTAGCAACAATAGTTACAATAACAGCAACAATACTAGTAATCGCTACAATACAACTTACCGAGGTGCCTTCGGTAGTAGTAACATGATCCCGATCAGTACTGACTCCCGTAGCGTGGCGGTAATTGATGCGGAAACGGGCGAATCTATTTATGAAAAAGATGCTGATATTGCACGTCCTATAGCTAGTATTAGCAAATTAATGACTGCTATGGTGGTATTAGATGCGGGTCTCGATATGCGTGAAGAAATTACCTTTGAGCCTGAAGATTTCATCGGCCCTAAACGAGCAAGCACTAACCTCAAGTCGGGCGATCGTATGAATCGCGCTGAGATCTTGCTAATGGCACTAATGAAATCAGAAAATCCAGCAGCAAAAACCCTGTCACGTCACTATCCAGGGGGTGACACCGCATTTATACGTGCGATGAACCGCAAAGCTAAAGATTTAGGTATGACCACGGCTTTCTTTGGTGATCCAACGGGTCTGGATAAGCGTAATGTTGCCTCATCAAATGACCTTGTCAAAATGGTACGTGCTGCTGGTAATTACGATGTGATTCGTCGTTTCTCTACGACCAAAAGCTATGACTTTTTTGTGTCAAATTACTCAAGTGGTAACCGTACTTATAAGGCCAATAATACCAGCTCTTTAGTGCGTTCAGGCGACTATCCAATTGGTATTTCAAAAACAGGTTTTATTAATGAGGCTGGCCGTTGCGTTGTCATGGAAACTCGCGTGAATAATCGTCCAGCAATCATTGTTATTTTGGGCGCTAACAGCTCAGCCACGCGCTGGGGTGATGCCAAAAATATCTTAAACAGCCTAGCAACTCGCCGTACGGTGTAAGCTTACTGTCTAAGTATTTATAAAAAATGCATTGATAAAAAGGCTGTTATGCTAAATAACAGCCTTTTTATTGGGTTGAAATTAAGGATATATCATATGATTCAATCATCAATCTCTTCTATGCCGCAGCTGTACTTGCTCACCAATGATGATGAGTTTGCGCTTCTTTATCAAAAGCTAGAGGCCGCACTGGCAACAGGATTAATCGCGCTATTACAAATTCGGCGTAAACGAACATTGGCACTGCCGAATGGCAAATCAAAGCTCTATGAAGAAGCGTTAAAAATAGTGGATTTGGCCAAAAGTCACAACGTGGCAGTCGTCATCAATGATGATATCGATTTGGCAGCGCAGCTTGGCGTTGGTGTACATCTTGGTCAAGAAGATGGCAATATTAGTGATGCCAAACAGCAATTAGCGCCGAATCAGATTATTGGTCGCACCTGTCATGGAGATGTAAATTTGGTCAAAGAAGCGCAAGAAGATGGCGCAAATTACGCAGCAATGGGTGCTGTCTTTGCTTCTACGACCAAACCAAACGCGGATATTATTTCTCGCCAGCAGCTTATAGAAGGGTGTCAGCAAGACATCAAGATATGCGTGATAGGTGGTCTAACAGCAGAGAATGTCTCGGAGCTAACAAGTCTACCTATTGCTTATGTGGCGGTAGTAGGCGATATTATGGGTTTGCCAGTAGCACAAATTGCTCAGCGTTGTGAACAATGGCAACAGGCATTTGCTAACTGGAAAACATCCGCCTTATAACGGATGTTTTTAGAATATGAATAATTATACTGCATGATCCATACATAAAGTGGCGTAAGGTAACGCTTCTAATCGTTGCTCCTCAATTTTTTTGCCACATACTTCGCATTCACCATAAGTACCGTTTTCAATACGGCTTAAGGCATTTTCGACATAAATTAAGTTTTGACGTGCTTCACCCATCAGGTTTTTACGCATGTCATTTTGACGATAAGAAATCGCCTGGTCTTCCCAATGCTCATTGAGATCATCCTGTGGATTCTGAATATGATTTTCGATTTTATCAATGCGAGTTTCATATTCTTCTTTTAGATTTAATAAGTTCTGTTTTGCACTGTTTAAATCGATACTCATTGTATGCTCCTAATAAAGTTTTTTATTGTTTACTGACCTATCATAAAGAGGGTAACTGGTGAGTACCACCACAAAATGTTACTGACATCTAAAGCGCTTAAAAAACAACTAAACCATAAAGTAAGCGATATATTTGTCTCAGTATTCAGTCAAGATAGGCATCATATTAATTTTTATGTCGCTACAGTCGCCAAAATTTATCGCAGTTCTTTATGAGCTGTCGTTAGAAAACTGCTAGAATACATCGCCTTTGAGGGTTGGTAGACAAATGCTATCAATTGGCATGTACAAACCCAACTGATAGAAGAGAAACGATTATAAAAAATAGAGTTGATCCACTATAAAACAGAAACAATAACCTTTTTTCAAAAAATATTGTATAAACGCTAAGGCGTGTCTTCAATTCAAACGATACTATCTAAATGAATTGAACTAAATGAGTTGAACTAAATGAGCTAAAAATGGCTAAATTTTGCCAAACATCGTCAAATAGCTCATTAATATCCCGATATTGTTTGCGCTATTTCCCTTGTTTGACGGCAATTTATCTCATTTTTATGACCATTTTTGAAATGAAGACACGCCTTAGAAAACTATAGATTAATAGACAGACAGATGCATAGGAGCAGGTAATGAATTTTTTGCGTATGAGTGAGCTGGATTTACAAGATAAGATCGTATTGATTCGAGAAGATTTAAACGTACCTATCAAAAACGGTAAGGTCACGAGTGATGCCCGCCTGCAAGCAAGTCTGCCTACCATCAAACTGGCACTAGAAAAGGGCGCTGCTGTTATTGTTTGCTCACACTTAGGACGTCCAATTGAAGGTAATCCTGAGGCAATATACTCATTGGCACCTGTTGCAGATTATTTGACTGGTAAGCTCGGATCACAAATATCCACACCAGTCAGTCTCAATCGTGATTATTTGACGCAAGGTGTCGCTATCAAAGCCGGTGAAGTCGTACTGCTAGAAAACGTGCGCTTCAACGAAGGTGAAAAGAAGAACGATGCCACTTTAGCAAAAAAATATGCAGATTTGTGTGATGTGTTCGTCATGGATGCTTTTGGCACTGCACACCGTGCGCAAGCGTCAACTGAAGGCGTCACTCAAGCCATGCGTCGAGTAGATAAGACCGTGTGTGCAGGACCATTGTTAGCCGCTGAGCTTGATGCGCTTAGCCTAGCGCTTGAAACCCCCGCTCAGCCCATGTTAGCTATCGTAGGCGGATCGAAAGTATCGACGAAGCTAGAAGTGCTACACAGTTTGGCGGAAGTATGCAGCCAAATCATTGTTGGTGGCGGTATTGCCAATACTTTCTTGGCTGCCCAAGGTCATGGCATTGGTGCTTCGTTATATGAAGCAGATTTGGTTGATACCGCTCGTGAGATTATGAGCAAAACTGAGATTTTATTGCCTGAGTATGTCGTCGTAGCAGACAAAAACGAGGTCAATTTTGATGATTTCATTGGCTCATTACAACAAGCGACTGCCACTATCAAGTCGGTCGATGCCATTGGCGAAAATGACATGATCTTGGACATCGCGCCAGAAAGTGCAAAGCAGCTTGCTGATGCTATCACCAATTCGAAAACTATCTTATGGAATGGCCCAGTCGGTGTTTTCGAAGTAGATGCGTTTGGCAATGGCACACAAATATTGGCCTCTGCCGTAAAAGACAGCGCGGCTTTTTCAATCGCTGGTGGTGGTGACACGCTAGCGGCAATTGATAAATATCAAGTGGCTGATGGCGTTAGTTATATGTCAACAGGGGGTGGCGCATTCCTAGAGTTCGTAGAAGGCAAGGTACTTCCCGCTGTCGCGGCACTACAAATTGCTGGTTAATAATTTAACGATACTCAATAGTTTATTAACATTAGATGTACAATAAATAATAAGTATCTAAGTTAGGCTATAAAAATAATGTGGCGACTATTTATCCTTTTATTTCTATAACAGTACTTTATTAGAGCAATAAAGATGAATAGTCGTTAATTATCATTGAGTAGTAATTATTTGTTTCTATAATCAAAATTGTTATTGCATGTCCTATTTGCGCTCTATAAAATAGCGCCACCATGTATTTTGACATGTCTTATTTACGAGAGGTTTATTATGTTAAAACGTCATTTGTTACTTGCTAGCGTACTTGCTGGTACTTTTGCAGTTACTGCATGTAGCCAACAAACTGAAGATAATGCTGAAGCTGCTGTTGAGTCTGCAGGCGATGATGCTGCTGCCAATACTGACACTGCTGCTGCTGAAACACAAGCCACTGCTGCTGAAGCTGAAGTTGCTGCACAAAACGCTGGCACTGAAGTTGCTGAAGGCGCTGACACTGCTGGTGCTGCTGCAACAGATGCGTTAGAAAACACTGGTGAAGCAATCACTGAAGGTACTAATAAAGCCGTTGCAGGTACTGCTTCAGCCGTTGCTGACGGCGCTGCTGCTGTTGCTGATGGCGCAGACAATGTCGCTGTTGACGCAGAGCAACAGTACTAAGTGATTTAACTGAGCAATTTATTGATCGTTTGTCGATAGATAATTTATTAGACTGGTCGTCGAAAGTGCTCATTGCGTTATAAGCCCTCGAAATACTAGAAAAGCCTTGGTAATCGCCAAGGCTTTTTGCGTTTTCTACTATTTTTTTAGATGGTCTGAAAAGATTGATTTGTTAGATAGTCTGCAAAGATCAGATCAAGCGTTTTTCTAAAATGATAAACAGATATAGTCGGTGAAAATTTCAATCGATACATTAATAATCAGATACTACGGGTATAAATTTTCCTCGCTTACTGTGCCATTGCAGATAGCGGCTTCGAAAAATTCGTTCCAGCAGTACTATAGCGCTTTTACTGCTTTTGGATTATATATCACGGTAAACGGACAGATAAAAAGATAAATAAATAGTCAGGCAACGGCTACGAAGACAGAGCAATTTTTGCTATAATCATCGCCTATTGATAATCACCGCGTATTAATTATTTCAAAAATCTGAAGCAAGAGGCTGTCTTATAGTGTTTTAGCTATAATCCAGCAAATTTTTGGGATGATTATTCTAAAGTTTTACCTCAAAAGCGGTTGTTCCAAAAGTTATTTTTAAAATACTATTCAAAACCTAATCAGAGAGCGTCTTATGGCCTTAATATCCTTACGTCAACTTCTAGATCACGCCGCTGAACACAGCTACGGTGTTCCTGCCTTTAACGTCAATAACTTAGAGCAGATGCGTGCAATCATGATGGCGGCGGATGCCTGTGATTCACCTGTTATTGTTCAAGCCAGTGCTGGCGCGCGTAGTTATGCAGGATCGTCATTTTTACGTCATTTGATTATTGCGGCTATCGAAGAATGGCCACATATTCCAGTGGTCATGCATCAAGATCATGGTATGTCACCCGCTATTTGCCAGCGTTCAATCCAACTTGGTTTCTCATCAGTGATGATGGATGGCTCGCTTGGTGAAGACGGAAAAACGCCAATGGATTATGATTATAATGCCAGCGTCACGCGAGAAGTGGTTAAGATGGCGCACGCTTGCGGTGTTTCTGTCGAAGGTGAAATTGGTTGCTTGGGTAGCCTTGAGACTGGTATGGCAGGCGAAGAAGACGGCTCTGGTGCAGAAGGCGTACTAGATCATGAGCAGTTACTAACCAGTGCTGATGAAGCCGAGCAGTTCGTAAAAGACACTAATGTTGATGCGCTTGCCATCGCTATCGGCACCAGCCATGGCGCTTATAAGTTCACGCGTCCACCGACAGGCGATATCTTATCTATTGAGCGGGTAAAAGAGATTCATGCGCGTATTCCGAACACGCATCTGGTCATGCATGGTTCTTCATCAGTACCGCAAAAATGGCTAAAAGTCATCAATGAAAATGGCGGTAATATTGGTGAAACTTATGGTGTACCCGTTGAGCAAATCGTTGAAGCGATTAAGCATGGCGTCCGTAAAGTCAATATCGATACCGATTTGCGTCTAGCCTCAACAGGGGCTATCCGTGAGTTTTTGGTAAAAAATCCAAGTGAATTTGATCCACGTAAATACTTTAAAGCGTCTATGGTAGCGATGTCAGATATCTGTACCAATCGTTTTGAAGCGTTTGGTTCTGCTGGTCAGGCGCATAAGATTCGCCCACTTAGCCTTGAAGGTATGGTTGATTTTTATCAGTAAGACTGTGTTTATATAAGCAGTGCTGGTAAAAGTTGTTACTTAACGATCAGTAATCCTGCGATGACAGCTAATTGTATTTTCATAGTAACCCTTATAAGAGGTAGTAAGTGATGATTGGATTGATTACCGGACAGGTGCAATACTTAATGGCGCCAACGGCCTGCATCATGACAACCTCTGGTGTGGGTTATGATATTGAGCTACCGTTACCATCATTTTGCCAATTGCATCTCAATGAGCAAGCGAGCATTTGGACGCATTTTCATGTTCGTGAAGATGCGCAGCTGCTTTATGGCTTTATTGATCGTAAAGAGCGTGATGTCTTTCGCCAGCTCATTAAAATTAATGGCGTTGGCGCAAAAATGGCATTAGCAATGTTGTCTGCGATGTCAGCTGCTGAGCTGAAGATGCATGTTGAGCAAGAGTCAGAAACTGCATTGACTCGTATACCAGGCATTGGCAAAAAAACAGCACAACGTTTATTGATTGAGCTAAAAGATAAGCTCAAAAATATCGAAGTCGATAATAGTCATTTAGAATTTGCGCTTCAACCTGTGCCAGTATCACATGAGGGCAGTATCATTGCTGAGGTAGAAGGCGCGTTGATTAGCTTGGGTTATAAAGAAAGAGAAGCTCAGCAAGCGATTAAAGCGGCGAAAAGTGATGGCGAGATATTTACAGATACACAAAGCTTATTAAAGGCCACGCTGCAACAGTTTCAAAGTTTTAAATAATACTATTTTTTATGTACAAACTAAGGCGTGTCCTGAGTTTGAAAAATAAGCGACATTAGATGTCGCTTATTTTCGTTTTAGCTTGTGCTTAATGATGTTTTGCATGACTTATGCGTAATGTTTGGTTATGCTATTTATACCAATCCCAAGAAATATGATTCGCTGTGTCAAACTGGCTTAGTCTACTAAATGTAGTACTTGCACTGATTACCCTTGCTACTCAAATTTTTGGAAATGGTATGATTACCTAATTTTTTAATATAATGATAAAACCTATGATGCAAGATCGTTTGATTAATCCACTCGAAGGGGCAAGCGATGCTCCCGATGCCAATATTCGACCAGCATTACTGGCAGAATATATCGGTCAGCCAGTGGTGCGTGAGCAGATGGAAGTATTTATTGGCGCTGCACGAGGTCGTAATGAGCCGTTGGATCATACGCTTATTTTTGGTCCGCCAGGCTTAGGTAAAACAACACTTGCCAATATTATTGCGCGTGAAATGGGCGGCAATCTGCGTTCAACCTCAGGGCCTGTGCTTGAGCGTCCAGGCGATTTGGCCGCCATGTTGACCAACTTAGAAGAGGGCGATGTACTCTTTATCGATGAAATCCACCGCTTGAGTTCTGTCATTGAAGAAATTCTTTATCCAGCCATGGAAGATTTTCAGCTCGATATTATGATTGGGGAAGGGCCTGCTGCAAGGTCAATTAAGCTTGATTTGCCGCCATTTACTTTGGTCGCGGCAACCACTAGAGCAGGGTTATTAACGTCGCCACTGCGTGATCGTTTTGGTATCGTTCAGCGGCTAGAGTTTTATAATATTGCTGATCTGACCACGATTGTTAGCCGTGCCGCACGTTTGATGCGCGTACCGATGAGCGAAGACGGCGCGGTTGAGATTGCCCGCCGTGCCCGTGGTACGCCAAGGATTGCCAATCGACTATTACGCCGTGTGCGCGATTATGCTGAAGTGAGAGGCGACGGTAGTATCAATGGCGCGATTGCTGGTAGTGCGCTTGATATGCTGGCCGTTGATAGACGTGGTCTTGATCATTTGGACAGACGCTATATTGAGATTTTGCAAGAGCGTTTTGATGGTGGTCCTGCTGGAGTTGAAGCGGTCGCCGCAGCAATGGCTGAGGATCGCGGTACGCTTGAGGATGTGATTGAGCCTTATCTTATTCAACAAGGTTATGTTCTGCGTACGGCACGAGGACGCGTATTGACCCAAATGGCCATTGATCAAATGTTATAGTTAATCCACTATAAAAGAGTGACAGCGTTAACCTCGCTTGAAGTATGATATATACATCTACGCTCGGTTGCCTTGTACCGCTTTCACATTCAATCAACTATATAATATTAAACTTAAACTATTAAACAAAAAAATGCGCCTACTTTTAATCTTTCAATTAAAGGCAGGTGCATTTTTTACTTCAATTTTAATTATATTATTCAATTGCTGTATAACTTTCAAGCAGTGGGTAAAGCCTCAGGCCATATTTTACCGGGATTTAAGATATTGTTGGGGTCAAGTGCTGATTTGATCGCTTGCATAAGTACTAAGGCATTGCCATGCTCTTGCTGCATATATTTTTGCTTACCTTGTCCGATACCGTGCTCGCCTGTACAAGTACCATCCATCTCGATAGCACGGGTGGCTAGGCGGCTGATAATGCCGTCAGCGTTAGCGACTTCTTCAGGATTATCGGTATCGACTAGTAATAGCACATGAAAGTTGCCATCACCTACGTGACCGACGATAGGCCCAATCATGCCAGACGCTTCAATGTCTTTTGCCGTTTCACTGACGCACTCTGCCAAGCGTGAAATGGGCACGCAGGCATCGGTCGATAATGCACTGGCTTCAGGTCGCAGCGCAGAGCTGGCATGATAAGCGTTATGCCTCGCTTTCCACAGACGTTTACGCTCCGCTTCGTTGGTATCCCAAGCAAAATCTGTACCGCCAAATTCTTCGATGATATCAGTAAATATTTGCGCTTGTTCAGCGACGCTGGCTTCTGTGCCATGGAACTCTACAAATAACGTTGGCGTCTCGGTCAAGTCAAGATTGTCATATAGATTACAAGCTTTGATTTGCATTGCATCGAGTAACTCGATCCGAGCAATCGGCAAGCACATTTGAATAGTCAGCATCACTGCCTGACAAGCATCTTCGATCGTTGGGAAATGGCAAATGCCACTCCCAATACACTCGCTGATACCAAATAGTTTAAGCGTGACTTCAGTGACGATACCAAGTGTGCCCTCTGAGCCGATCATTAATCTTGTTAAGTCATAACCCGCCGCAGATTTTTTGGCGCGTGTTCCCGTTCGAACAATCTCTCCACTTGCAGTGACTACTTCAAGCGCGAGTACCACATCTTTCATCGTGCCATAACGTACCGCATTGGTACCTGAGGCGCGTGTTGCCACCATCCCTCCGATACTGGCATTGGCCCCCGGATCTATCGGAAAAAACAACCCTGTGTCGCGCAAATAATGATTCAGCTGCTCACGTGTTACCCCAGGTTGTACGGTCACCGTCAGATCTTCATTATGAACCTGCAAAATCGCATCCATGGCATGCATATCAATACACAATCCGCCATAGGGAGCGTTTAATTGACCTTCCAAAGAAGAGCCAATACCGAAAGCAATCACTGGCATTTGATACTGATTGCAAATCTCAACCGCGGCAGCAACCTCGTGCTTATCGTGTACGGATAGTACGGCATCAGGTGGCTGGTTAGTAAGCCAAGTCATGGTATGCCCATGCTGCTCGCGCACCGTTATATTGGTACTTAGCTGTTTACCAAAATGGGTTTTGAGGGCGGCAATAGCGACACTATGATCTGGTATCAAATTGCTATTAAAGGAAGAGGCGGGTAGAGATGACATGAGTAACTCCTACTTAAAAATTAAATTTCTAACGGTAAGAAAATGGTATATGTAACCAAGCTAAGCACTGACTTACTGTAGAGGATATTCAAAAGATAATCAAAGTTAGTGAGCGCTCATTAGGGCGCATTGAATACGCCCGCCCCAAAGGATTAAGCCAAAATACGCCAAATGACCACCAAAATTGCTAACAAATAAAAGATAGGAGCAAACCATCCGATCTGCATTGCAATTGCGATACTGATGACAAATCCGGCAAGTGCTAGCCAATCACGGCGACGGTCATTGAGCATATCTGCTCGAATCTGCTGTATCTCGCGCAGTTGACTGTCTTGACGAGAGCCTTGTGAGGCAAGGCTTTGTAACCCTTGATCTAAAAGTTTGGGAATGTCAGTGGTTGATAGTAAAATCTCTGGTAGCTGCTGGCGTAATTGTTGTAAGTTACGCATTGGGTCTAGCTGCTCTTTGATCCAACTGCTTAAGATGGGCTTGGCAAGTGACCAAATATCAAGGTCAGGATACAAATCGCGACCGAGCCCTTCGACGTGTACCAAGGTTTTTAGCAGTAGCATGAGTTGCGGCGGAATACTCATATGATGGCGGCGAGCAATGTCTAAAATCTGCATTAATACACCAGCAAAATCGATATCGTTAATGGATTTATTCAGCATCGGACCGACCGTGCGTTTCATATCACGCATCAATGCATGTTTGTCGGTATTGGGTGGTATCCAGCCAGCACGGCTGACAATATCTACCATCGCGGTGAAGTTATTATTCATCACTGCCAATAGCATACGTGCGACGATAAGCTGATCATCTTTCGATAAAGTACCCATAATGGCACAATCAAGGCCGATGTAGCGTGGCTCATGACCCAATTCAGCAGTTGTTACACCAGCGTTTAGTGCTTTAACAGGCGGTGTTTCTACGAATACATTGCCCGGATGCATATCGGCATGAAAGAAGTTATCGCGAAAGACTTGAGTAAAAAATATCGTTAAGCCTTTTTTTGCTAGTGCTGCTCGGTCATAACCAAGCTGATCAAATACCTCTACTTGTGAGATGGGAACGCCTTGAATGCGCTCCATCACCATCACGTTTTTGGACGCGTCATAGACCTCAGGCACATACATTAAAGCTGAACCCAAAAAATTATTGCGCATTTGCGTAGTATTGTCTGCCTCTAACGTTAAATCCAGCTCATTTAACATCACTTGGCGATAATCTTCGACAATATCGATAATATGTATCGCACGCGCGGCCTCAATACGAGCGGATGCCCAATTGGATAGCTCGCGTAGTAGCTCAAAGTCAGCGATGATAGTCGTACGAATATCGGGACGCACTACCTTTATTACCACTTCACGCCCATCATGCAGCGCAGCAGTATGCACTTGGGCAATAGAAGCCGCCGCTAGCGGTTTGACATCAAACCGGGCAAATAAAGTACCAATCGACTGACCAAGACCGTGTTTGGGGTCTTGAATTTGGTCAATGGCGATCTCAGAAGCAAAAGGTTTGACTTTGTCTTGTAGCTGAACCAATTGCTCAATAATCTCAGGTGGCACTAAATCACGGCGCGTTGACAGCAGTTGGCCGAGTTTCAAAAACAGCGTGCCCATGTCCTCAAGTGCATACTTAATCGCGTTTGGTTGGTGTTTTTTACCCCAAGCAGCTGGATGCAGCCGAATTAAGCGCGCTAAAGGTTGCAGCTGTGGCGCGTCCTCGATAGAAAAATGAGTATCAATGCGATAAGTTGCGGCGATACGCCAAAGCTCAAGTAAACGGGCGCGATGAGATAATAGCATGGGCAAAATTACTCTAAAAAAAGTCAAAAATAGGGTGGACGCTGTACTTATCTACAGATAATACTGTCAATAATAAGATTTAGCTATCATCGACGGCATAAGCTATTGATGAAACGAGTTATTAAGAAAACGTGCCTGCTCATCTTTGAGGGCGGCAAGTTTGGCTTCTTCACGCTCGACATCAGAACGCAGCTTTAATAGTTGTTGCTTAAGGTTATTTACTTCTGCCAGCTCTACTGGATCCGCGGGACTATTGCCTGCCACATCATTGGCCCAGTCACTCACATCATCAAAAGCACGTTTGGCATTATGACGCCAGCCGCCTTTGAGCTGTGATATGAGCAGATGTAACTGGCTGGCCATCGCTCTACCAATAAATGGTTCAAGCTGACCTGCGACATCGGGATCAAAACCTGCTACCAGCTGTTTAAGCTGGATCAGCACTTTGTAATCACCAGCGATAGGCAAGTTGCCCTCGGTACCGCGCATCAGATTCAGCAGCTGGGCTGGATTGTCGACGGTAATGGTACAGTCTGGACGACTATGCCCGATACGTGCGCGTTCCATATTAGCTTTTTGCCGCTCATCCATGTGGCCACTTGGTTCAAACACGCTATCCATCGTTACTGGCTCAAAACGCAAACGCTCATGGGTGAATAAAATATCCAAACTAATTTCAGGCATAGCCATATTCAGTCGCAATACTTTGCCTGCAAGTGGTGCAAGCCCAGCTTTGGTAATTTCATCACTAGCAATAGCAAAATTAATCAGCTTTTCGGCACCAGCCAAAAGTAAGACAGTCAGCATAAGGCTCTCGCATATTCAATTAAGCGCCTTTGAGGCAGGCGCAGGGTTTATCAGTGTCCATTATTACTAAGATATATTATCGCTACGATATATTGATAGAGAAGCAGAATTGATAAACGAATAGTCATGCACTACTGGTATAAATTTTCCTCGCTTGCTGTGCGCTTCGCACGCCAGAGGCTTCGAAAATTCATCCCAGTAGCGCTGTGACAGTTTTTAAACTATAAACGATTACTCTTACGCTTTAAAACCACGATGCACGGCGACGATACCAGCCGTTAGGTTGTGATAATCACAATTTTCAAAACCAGCTTGTTGCATCATTTGTTTTAGCGTTTGTTGGTCAGGATGCATACGAATCGATTCAGCCAAGTATTGATAACTTTCAGAATCATTGGCAATCAACTTACCCATAATTGGCAAAGCAGTAAATGAGTATAAATCATACGCTTTAGACAATGGCTCAAATACAGGTTTTGAGAATTCCAAAATCAATAAACGACCGCCCGGCTTTAACACACGATACATGGATTTTAAAGCCGCATCTTTGTCTGTGACATTACGTAAGCCAAAACTAATGGTTAACAAATCAAAGCTATTGTCATCGAATGGTGCGAGTGTTTCAGCATTAGCCAAGACGAAATCAACGTTATTGCAGCCAGCGTTAATCAAGCGCTCACGGCCCACCTCTAGCATCGCAGCGTTGATATCCGAGAGTACTACTTTACCGTTGCGACCGACTTCACGACTAAATACTTTGGCCAAATCACCCGTACCGCCAGCGATATCAAGCACATGCTGACCTGCACGAACGCCCGATAAGCTAATCGCATAACGCTTCCATAGACGATGAATACCAAATGACATCAAGTCATTCATGATGTCGTATTTTTTGGCAACTGAGGTGAAAACATCGGCCACGCGCGCCTGTTTTTCAGCTTTATTGACAGTTTTATAGCCAAAATGCGTTTCTTCATTACCATCAGTATCAGAAGTATGTGGGTTATTGATGTCATCACGTTGGTTAAAAAGGGTTTGTTTGGCTGTCTGTGCTTGGGCAGATGAATGGTCCGTATTGTTATTGACGTTGTTGCTGCTATTATTATTTGGCATAGTGGTTTGTTGGCCTTGTGGCGTTCCCATTGGTAGGTCTTGGACTTGCGTAAAACTATTATTTTTACTGCTGTCTACACTAGTATTAAGCGTCGCATTAGGGACAGGGCTTTGACGCGCTTGTACTTGGGCAGTAATACTTTGATTGTGGGTGATACTGTCTCTGACCAATTTATCTTGTAAGTGGCCGTTGCTTGTAGCGTTTTGGTCGAGGTCAGCGTTGTTATTATTTGCATTATCGGTCATAACATTATCCTATTGTTCATTTCTGTGACTGTTTTTTTGGCTATCTTTTCGTCATTATTTTTTGAAGAGATGTAAAGTAGCTATTGGCTAAGCGAATTATAAATCCTATGATACACCAAACGACACTGGCTTACCGCCATTATCCGTATCATGAACTTGGTCAATAATCTCAAGCTCGCGCTCACAAAATGGTTCAATAAAGCTACTCACACTACTGAGTGGTTTCATGGCTTTAAAGCCTGCATCAATAAAGTCATAAAGTGGTTGGAAGTTATGGCGATAAGCCGTGCCTTTGGCTAAGGCAAAGGCTTTTTTTAACATAAATGAATTGAGATGTTTATCGGTACGATAGCAGACCTCTTTTAGACTGTTAATCTGCATGCGGCGCTCATTTGCTTCATCGACAGCACGATAGGCGGCAATCATGTTTTCTTCATTAACCGCTAAATCTTGAGCAAGCAACCACTGCGCTAAATGTAAATCAAGCTCAATAGCTAAGATAGCCGCTTGAATACCCATGCTGCCAGCTTCTAAAGAAGACTCTTTGGCAAGGCGTTCAAGTTTTTTGGCTTTAGGAAGGATACGTTCTAATTGCTCTGCCAATATTTTGAATTCATCGCCACCGTATAACTGTGTTAAGAAATAATCTGCCATTGGTTTATTTTTTGGTTGTTCAAATAACGCGCTATGCGTATGCTTAAGGCGCGCTTGTTGCCACGATTGCACCTCATTGAGTTTGATATTTAATGCGGCATTGTTATGATGTGGCAGCGCCCAAAAACGGCTTAAGTGCTGTTGTAGATCGGTTAAAGCAGACATGGCAGGTAATCCCATAAAAGTAGAAATATTAATCAAATTGGTTATAAATAGGTCGTAATGGTTTTGAGTTTTTATGCTTATGAGTCGCTATTAAAACACGCTCTCAAGATTTTGTTCACCTTAAAAGAAAATAAAGCAGAATACAAATGTCAAACTGTTACATAGCAGTGTTATTTACTGAATGAGTCGAGTGCTATTATTAAGCTGATGCACTTTCAATCATAGGATGATGACCGTTATGAGCAAAAATAAAAATAATAAGACTGAACCAGCAGCACAAGCAGTCAGTGCACAATTTAGCCCGCAGGTTATCAAGCAATATTTAACTCCCAACCCGTTAAATCCGTTTTCTATGGATGAAGATTCGCTTAGATTGGCACTGGTCACGGCTCAATATGCCTTGCGAGCAACGCGGCAAGCAGAGCCAACCACCATTAATAAACCAACAGGGCTGTTGGTATTAGTTAATGGCATGGAGCAGGCAGGCAAAGGTACCGCCGTTAAGCAGCTGAGGGAGTGGGTAGACCCGAGGCTGCTTAAGGTTGAGGCTACCATTGGTTACTGTCCATTAGTGCATCAACCGATTTGGCAAGCGCATACCAAGACGATGCCGCGTTATGGTGATGTGATGGTTTATTTTGGCAACTGGTATGCTGACCTTCTCTATAACGTCATGCGTATGGCAATGTCAGACAGTAAAAGCGATGATAAACCGTCAAAAAATAAAAATGATGAAAGCCCGCTTCCTATTGCGAAATGGCAAGCATATCTACAGCAGCAATTGATTGAATTACAAACATTCGAAAAAGACCTTGCCGCCAATCAAACCAAACTATTGAAGTGCTGGTTTCATGTTGACATCGGAACATTACAAACACGGCTAAATGATGACGAAGCAGATCCACAATTTTTGTATCAGATTGACTGGAATGATAAAAAAGTGATCGAAACATTCAATGAAGTAGCAGCGATTTTGTTACGACAGCAGGATGATTGGATTATTATAGATGGTGACGATAAATCTCAAGCCGCCAATCATTTCTGTCATGAGGTGTTGCATGCCATGCAAACTGCGCTATTGAGTAGTAAACCCAATAAGTCACTGTCTAATAAACCGTTTAATAAAAAGACCTCTCATAAATCAAACGCCGATAAAAGTTCTAAACAAAAACGTCAGCCAAAAACATTCGAACCTGTAAAAATACCAAAATACTTAAAAGATATCGAGGGCTCAAGGATAGATAAGTCTGACTATCATGATGCGCTTGCTGCAAAGCAAGCTCGTCTCGCTGAGCTGCTACGCGCGCGCGACGGTCGTCATATCGTTTTTGCTTTTGAGGGGATGGATGCTGCTGGCAAGGGCGGTGCAATCAAAAGATTGGTGGCGCCACTCGACCCACGTGAGTATCAAATTTATAATATCAGTGCGCCAATGTTATACGAAGCACAGCATCCTTATCTATGGCGGTTTTGGACAAGGCTACCAAACGAGCAAACAGAACGCATCAGTCGTATCGCCATTTTTGATCGCACTTGGTATGGGCGCGTGTTGGTTGAGCGGATTGAAGGATTTGCAAGTGATGACGAGTGGCAGCGTGCTTATGATGAAATTAATCGGTTTGAGTCGGATTTGATCGAAGCAGGGACAATCGTCATAAAATACTGGTTGGCTATCGACAAAAAGGAACAGCTTAAACGTTTTGAGGATCGTAAAGAGACACCGCATAAGCAATTTAAATTAACAGATGATGATTGGCGTAACCGTGATAAATGGTCAGAATATGTGCAATCTGCCGCTGACATGCTCGCACGTACTGACACAGCAGACGCGCCATGGTGTGTGATAGCAACCAATGAGAAGCGCCAAGCACGGTTAGATGTGTTAGATCATGCAATCAAGCAGCTATCAGAAGCAGACGTAAGATAATGCTTTTTTTATAATAAAATATGCCTATTTATAAGGCTTCATAAACAGGTATTTACACCTCAGATCGTCTATGTAAAGAGCACATCATTGAGACTCAAATGACAGTGTTATTTGAGTCTCACACTGATAGTTACAAATCTTGTAATATCATCATGCATTATGTGATTATATTTAATATAATAGGCGCGTAATTGCACCTGTTATGCATTAAACTACTTTATTAAACAGAGTGGCTTTATTGTTGACATGAGTTATGTTATTGATATAAGTACGTTAATAATGCCAACAAAGATCGTTACAGTACCAGTCACCGATATTAAAAGTATTAAGATCAAAAGCACCATTACGAAAGTTAAAATATTAATTCAATAATGTCACTATGAAATATCTAAGCCGCAAGATGCTGTAATCAGACGATTGAGCAATATTACTTGCGGCTTTGTGACGTATTGAGCGATGTGTTTTTACCTTAATGAATTGATTTAAGTAAGATTAAACATAAAAAATTCAGTGAAAACGCTAGCATGGTTTATCAAAACAGTCGTAACAAAGTTCGTCATTTAAAAAGCACATTGTTCACTTTATCTATGCAATGTCATCAATCACATATAATTTCAATCAGCTTACGCAGGACGTATTAACGTATGGGTATTAGCAACAGTTCTACAGAACCAACCAAAGCAGTCGGTTCTATGAGAATCAATCTATTTTTTGCCATTTTACTGATTGCGATGACCACTTACTTTTTGTGGTGGGGTCTAGATTACACTATGCATCAGCAGACGACGCTATTTATTGTAGCGACTGCTTTTGGTGTGTTTATGGCATTCAATATCGGTGGTAACGATGTCGCCAACTCTTTTGGTACGTCAGTAGGGGCGGGGACTTTAACGATTCCGCAAGCGTTGGGTATCGCAGCGATATTTGAAGTGTCGGGAGCCGTGCTGGCAGGCGGTGAAGTGACAGATACGATTCGAAGTGGCATTGTCGATTTAGATGGTCTATCAGTGACGCCCAACCAGTTTATTTATGTCATGCTCTCAGCACTCATCGCAGCCGCATTTTGGCTGTTGTTCGCGACCAAAAAAGGTTTGCCCGTTTCGACCACTCACGCCATTATCGGCGGCGTTGTTGGTAGCTCCATTGTGTTAGGTATCACATTAGGCGGTACCGAAATGGCACTATCTACTGTGAATTGGGGCACGATTGGAACGATTGCAATTTCTTGGGTTATATCACCACTGCTAGGCGGGGTCTTTTCTTACCTTTTATATGGCCAGATTAAGAAAAACATCATTGAATATAATGATAAAACAGAGGCGCACATTGCGGTTCTGAAGGGCAATAAAAAAACGCTAAAGCATAACCATAAAGAGTTTTTAGATGGTTTGACGGAGTCAGAGCAGCTGGCTTATACGTCAGCGATGTTACGTGATCAAGAGATCTATAAAGATGATGATTGTGTCGTTGAAGATTTAGAAACTGACTACTACAAAAAGCTTTATGAAATTGAGAACGAGCGCGGTAATCTTGATACCTTAAAAGCACTTAAGCAATGGGTTCCTATTATTGCTGCTGCAGGTGGTGCGGTTATGACTTCCTTGGTTGTATTTAAGGGTCTTCAAAACGTCAATAGTGGTTTGACGACGCTACAAGGCTTTTTAATCATGGGCATGATAGCGGCGCTTGTGTGGCTTGCGACCTTTATTTATACCAAAAGTATTCGCGGGAAACACAAAGAAGATTTGACCAAAGCGACATTTATTATGTTTAGCTGGATGCAAGTCTTTACCGCATCGGCCTTTGCTTTTAGTCACGGCTCAAATGATATCGCCAACGCGGTTGGTCCTTTTGCAGCGATTATGGACGTTATTCGTACCAATAGCGTTGCGACAGAAGCCGCTGTACCACCTGCTGTCATGCTGACTTTTGGTGTGGCACTTATCGTGGGTCTTTGGTTCATTGGTAAAGAAGTCATTCAAACAGTCGGTACCAATTTGGCAAAAATGCATCCTGCTTCTGGCTTCTCGGCTGAACTGGCTGCTGCTGCTGTGGTTATGGGTGCATCTACGATGGGTCTGCCCGTATCGAGTACACATACATTAGTTGGTGCGGTACTTGGCATCGGTATGGTTAATAAAGACACTAACTGGGCGTTAATGAAACCGATTGGCTTGGCATGGATTATAACCCTTCCTGCGGCGGCGGCGATGTCAGCACTCAGTTATGTTATATTAAGCAACATCTTTTAATATCGATCTAAAATTTATTAATTCAGTAAATATAATAAAAAACGCTTATCGGCATGATGCCGATAAGCGTTTTTTATATTAATTCAACGTCTAGTCCGTTCCAAATTGCTGACGTTTTTTAGCAAAGAAGCGATCTAAGCGATCCATCGCATCTTCTAAGTCATTCAAGTTTGGCAAAAATACCAAGCGAAAATGATCGGGCTTGTCCCAATTAAACCCTGTGCCTTGCACCATTAAGACGTTCTCCTCAATCAGCAGATCCATCATAAATGCCATATCGTCTTCGATAGGATAAATCTTGGGATCAATTTTTGGGAAGCAATAAAACGCGCCTTGTGGCATAGTGCAAGAAATCCCTTTGATGGCATTGAGCCGCGACACCGCCATTTCACGTTGCTTGTATAGACGACCTTTTTGTGAGGTCAAATCCTTCATGCTTTGATGACCGCCCATCGCGGTTTGGATCGCATACTGTCCTTGGACATTTGAGCACAAGCGCATAGAGGCCAGCATATCTAGGCCTTCGATAAAGTCTGTCGCGTGATGCTTCTTACCCGATACCATCATCCAACCAGCTCGAAAACCAGCAATACGGTGCGATTTTGACAAGCCATTGTAGGAGAGGACAAGCACATCGTCAGTCAAGGTGCTCATCGGCGTATGTACTGTATCGTCATAAAGAATACGATCGTAAATCTCATCGGCCATAATGATTAAGTCATGCGCTTTAGCGATTGCAATAATTTGTCGCAATAATTCATCGCTATATAGTGCGCCTGTCGGATTATTGGGATTAATCACCACAATACCCTTTGTTTTAGAGGTGATTTTAGACTTTATGTCCTCAATATCAGGGTGCCAGTTATCCTCTTCATTACAGCGATAATGTACGGCTGTACCACCAGATAGATTGGCCGCTGCCGTCCAAAGCGGGTAGTCTGGCATCGGAATCAAGACCTCATCACCGTCGTTCATCAACGCTTGCATGGTCATCACAATCAGCTCAGAGACCCCATTACCGAGATAAACATCACGAACATCGACTGCTGATAACAATCCTTTTGATTGGTAATACTGCAATACCGCCTTACGTGCTGAAAAAATCCCTTGCGAATCCGAGTAACCGGTTGCCTCAGATAAATTCATCGCCACATCACGCAAAATCTCATGAGGAGCTTCTAAGCCAAAGGGGGCAGGGTTGCCCACATTTAGCTTTAATATACGTTTGCCCTCTGCCTCCATTTTATTGGCAGTCTGTAATAGGGGGCCGCGAATATCGTAGCAAACGTTTTGTAGTTTATCAGATTTTTTAATCGTGTTCATAGAGTGACCACTCATCGGGTTGTTTTGTGAATGCTTGCGAGTATCAGAGGATGGGATTGATGTATTTATTTGAGTATTATTTTTATCCTCAGGCTGTACATGTGCGCCCATAGCGCCATTCGGATTTTTACTCTCTTGTGAAATACCGTTTATTGAATTTGTATTATCATGAGCTTCATTTTGAAGCTCACCACGCAATAGATAGCCTTCGCTACAGCCTAAAAGGCGCGCCAGCGTTGGTAACTTGGATGAGACAATGCCATTGGTGCCTCGCTCCCAATTAGAGATTGCGCCGCGGCTAACCTTTGCACCTGCGGCTGTCATTGCTTGCGCCAATTGCTCAGCAGTAAGACCTTTGTCACGGCGCAACTTTACTAGCCGTTCAGCTTGTGTGTCTTTATCTTTGGCATCGACCATCATTATCTCAATGTTCTTAATCAATAGATTTGTAATAGCTAAAATACGAGAGACAAAATATAAAAATTATCTAGCGTTAATCTAGGACTAATGCAAGATATTATTGCATATATCCTTTCAATACAAGCTTGTATATAAGTTATTTTAAAATCAATTACGAATGTAAGAATATCTTGCATTTATAAGGAAGAATACTGCTCTTCTCTTATTTTTGATACTTTACACAAGTAATTTTACTAAAATTATGATGGCGTTACCTTTTTACTCATTGATACTCTAAGATAATTTGTTATATTTTACTCATCTGTATGCTTTCAAAGCCCCGCGTTCCAATCCGAATGTCATTTTTTGAGATAAGACTTGAATATTGAGTAGATAACCAAAAGATAAAACACATCGTTTTTATAAAAATATAGCGATGAAGCTTTAATAGTAGATTAAACGCAGCAGAGTAGATAATAAATACCTCAATAAGGATAAGTTATGCAAGACAATCAACTTAGCAAAGAAGAAATTACCCAATTGACCGAAGCAGATTGGAAAGAGCGCTTAAGTGCTGACGAGTATCATGTAATGCGTGAGAAGGGTACAGAGCGACCATTCACAGGCGTTTACAACGATGCTACTGATGATGGTATCTATCGCTGCAAAGGCTGTGGTGCTAGCTTATTTGACTCAACCAGCAAGTTTAATGCCAGCTGTGGTTGGCCAAGTTTTGATCAAGGAATCGATAACAGTGCGATCGAAGAGCACGTCGATAATTCACTGGGCATGACTCGAACAGAAGTCACCTGCAGCAACTGCGGTGCACATTTGGGCCATGTTTTCCCAGACGGACCGCAAGAGACCACGGGTATGCGCTATTGCATCAACTCAGTGTCTATCGATCTAGACAAATCTGAAAAGTAGTTTCGAATATAACTAGTAGATTACATTACTCAAAAAGTATATAAAGGAAGCACGTGAGGCTTCCTTTTTAATGATTAGCACTATCTACTACGCAGATTGAAAATTATCACGTAGATTGAAAAGTAGTATTATTCAAAAGCACTATTGTTTAAAAGCACCCAAAGATATTAAAAATATTAAAAATAACCAATCAATTTAAGGATAAATGATGAGCACTGTTTATGATTTTACCGCTGAGCGCATGGATGGCAGTCCGCAAGCTTTTTCTGACTATAAAGATAAGGTAGTGCTGATCGTCAATACCGCGAGCAAATGTGGCTTTACGCCGCAGTTTGAGGGATTAGAAGCACTGTATAAGCAATATGAAGAACAAGGTTTGGTCGTCGTCGGTTTCCCTTGTAATCAGTTTGGCAGCCAAGACCCAGGCAGCAATGACGAGATTGGTGCGTTTTGTCAAAAGAACTATGGCGTCAGTTTCCCAATGATGGCAAAAGTTGATGTAAATGGCGCAGAGGCTCATCCAATCTATAAATGGCTTAAAGATCAAAAGGGCGGCTTACTGACAGACGGTATTAAGTGGAATTTTACGAAATTCTTAGTTGATAGTAAGGGGCAGGTCATTGATCGTTATGCGCCCACCACCAAGCCAGAAGCAATTAGATCTGATATCGAACAAGCGTTAGCCAGTAAGTAATCGTTTAAGTCGCAAATTATTGGTTTTGTATAAAAATATAAAACCAATAAAAACATATGCTTGTCACCATGAGCAATAAAAACATCTAAAATATGTAAAAAAAGGGCAAATACTATTTGACAGCCATGTGTAAATCTATATAATACACACCCACAGCAAGGGGACTTAATTAAGTTCTGTGTTG
>NZ_CAJGZJ010000010.1 GCF_904846225.1 Psychrobacter immobilis
CGCAAATGAACGCAAATGAACGCAAATGAACGCAAATGAACGCAAATGAACGCAAATGAACGCAAATGAACGCAAATGAACGCAAATCCCGATATTCTTACTAGACAACGGACTATCTAATGACTGATGAAAATAAGCTATTAAACTATGACTTGATTGTTCCTAAAGGTGGAAAGATTGATGGTCTAATATTTGAGAATGAGCATGTTGACATTCCTACGACACTATTCTATAGCATCGAAGTTGAGCTAGAGGAGTTTGAAGTAGATGATGAAATTATAAATACTTCTTTTATTCTAGAATTCATTAATTTCAAGATTGATGATGTACATAAACTTGAGAATCAAACCTTCGATTTTCCAGTGTATCCTGATACAGGCTATATCGATTCTTCGGTTTATATACTATATACACATCATCCTGTATCTGTATCAAAGATAACTTTTGGAAAGATACAAAACGGTTATATAGCAGTGACCATTGATTATAATATTGAGTATTTACATTCGAATGTTCAAGACTTAGTTGTTAGAACATTGAGTACCACCCTTAAATTAGACAAACTATCCATTTACTCTGAAATACTAGATCCGACTCAAGATAATTTTGACAGTGCAGTAAAGCTAATGTCCAATTTCTATAATGTTGAAGGATTGGAGACACCAAGAATTAACTGTAACGAATTTGACGTTAAAAACATAGTATTCGATATCAAACAATAATCTTTTAAAAACTAAAAAAAGCAGCACCCCAAAAGGAGCGCTGCCATCATCCAAAAACCTAACTTCTAAACCAAAAACCTTAACCCCGCACATTCACCACATAACGACCCACAACTTTATTGGCAATGAAGCGCTCCAGATATTCTAGCGTTTGCTCTAAGGTGATTTCTTCACAGTATTGCTCAATATCAGGCAGCTTCATATCGGTCGCAACACGTGTCCAAATTTCCTGCTTTTCAGCCAATGGTATCGTCACCGAATCGATGCCCAATAAAGAGATGCCGCGAATGATAAACGGCAATACGGTCATCTCAAGCTCTGTTGATGAGGCTAAGCCGCAAGCAGATACTGCGCCGCCTGACTTGGTTTGTTTGAGTAAGTTTGCCAAGTAGTCGCCGCCCAAGGTATCAATGGCGTTTGCCCATAATTCGCGACCGACAGGTTTACTGCCCACTTCATTGATCGTATCGCGATGACGCACATCACTTGCACCCAAGTTTTTTAGATGCTCGCTTTGTTCTGGTTTGCCAGAGAAGGCAATGACCTCATAGCCCAACTGCTTCAAAATCGCGATGCTGATACTGCCCACGCCGCCAGTCGCGCCCGTGACAGCGACTGGGCCATCGCTTGGTTTTGCGCCTATTTTTTCTAGTTTTTGAATACACAACGCCGCCGTCAAACCACCGGTGCCGTAGCACATGGCTTCTTTTAAGGTAAGCGATGACGGGCAGGGGAGCGCCCAATTTGCTGGAATTGAAATCATTTGACCCAAACCGCCCGGCGTTTCCATACCCAAATCATAACCAAATACCAGTATTTCTTGCCCTACCGTAAAAGTCCCTGATTTGTCGCTAATCACGATACCAGCCGCATCAATTCCAGGAGTATGGGGATAGTTTTTGGTAATCATCTTATTACCAGCGGCTGACATCGCGTCTTTATAGTTGAGGGAGGAGTAATGCACCTCGATTAACAGCTCATTGTCAGGAAGATCATTTACGTGTCTTTTTTGAATACTTTTGCTAAAGGTGCCATTAGTATTTTCTTCAACCACGAGGGCATTAAACGTTGTGTTATTCGACATGATTATTTTCCTTGTTTGCTTTATTGTTGTGTGGGCAATAATGAGTGATTCTTATAATTATTTTTACTATAGTCAGTGCAAAGTAGTATTGATACCTTACGCACTGCTATTATCAATTTTTCTTGCTTGCTGTGCCTGCGCAGACAGAGGCGGCAAAAAATTGATAACAGCAGTACCGTCACATTTTTAAGGTGTTTTGGCTATATAAAAACATTGACTCTTGCGGCTAAACCAAAAAAAGCCCATGAAATCATGAGCTTCTTTTATGCAATATCGAAACACTAAAGATTGCTTAAAACGTTAAGGCTTAAGCAATACTTTGCCTTTTTTGGCTGACTGTACTTGTCCAGAGACCGCGGTGGTGATGTCATCCAAACTATAAATGGCTTCAATCGGTAGTTTTAAATCGCCGTTGGTCGCGCGTTCTAGCAATTCATCAATCAGACGCTGTTTGTTTTCAACATCCATTTCTTGGCTGGTTTTACTGCCCCAGAAACCTTTGACAACAGCTTGCTTAAAGATGAGGCTGCCCGCGTCCAATGACATGGGTTTGCCTGACATGATACCAAATGAGACCAGCGTGCCATTGCTACCCAGTAGCGATAGCAGCTCATTACTCGACTCACCACCGACCGAGTCAACGGCAGCTGTTATCTTGTCATCGCCGATGATAGCGCGGACTTGGTCTTTCCAATCGTCATCAGCGGTGACGACGTTGTTTTTGATGCCGAGCGCGGTCAGCTCTTCTACTGAGTCTTTGCTACGCACTAGGTTAATGGTTTTCACGCCGCGTGCCGATGCGAGCATGGCAAGCGTTTTACCCACTGCGCCGTTTGCCGCATTGTGAATGATCCATTGTCCACTATCCACTTCTAAGAATTCTAGCAGCATTAAGGCAGATAGCGGCATCGCAATCAGCTGCGCCGCCAGCTCATCTTCGATGGCATCAGGGATGACAAATACCATGCTGGCAGGGGCGACAAAATACTCTGCCCACGTTTCGTGTACACTGGCGCAAGCCACGCGCTGTCCGACACTCAGGTCTGTGACGTCATCGCCCACAGCATCGATAATGCCTAGCGCCTCACTACCACCGATGGCTGGCAACTCAGGCTTGTAGCCATATTGACCACTGATCGTCAATAAATCATGGTTGTGAATGGGGGAGAGAATGGTTTTGATACGCACTTCATTGGCAGCAGGCTGCGGCATAGGACTGTCGCCAATGCTCAATACATCAGCAGGTTTACCAAAGCTTTTATGAATAGCACTACGCATATGAATTTCCTTTATTTATTTTTTGATGGAATGATCGTACTTAACAGGTCGACTATTATTAATCAGTTATTATGAGTCGGTTATTATGAATAGATGTTTTGTATAAAAGCGCACAATCAGGTCACCACAGTAACAAGTCAGCCTCCCTATTATCAGTACTTATTTGGTTAAATAAGGTTAGCGGTTGCTTACAATCGTGAAGTATCACTCATCTGGTTTTAATTATTATTAATCTGTGCTTCACTTAGATTTGACGGATCAATCACTGCAAACGTCTCGTTAACGAGATTGGTCAAGAGCGGATCACCTTTATCATTGACACGGAATAAGCCGTATTGTGCATTTTCGAATGCCTCAGCATGACCTTCTTGAAAGAAAAAAGCATTGGTCGCAAGCTTGACCGAGCCGCTACGCACACGGTAATGAATAGCCATCTCATCAGCGGCTAAAGTGTCAGGCTGATAACGGTCAGCCAAGCGCACAAAACGCCCAACGTCATGCTTATCTAATGCAACGATCACATAGCCATCCGCTGCTTTATCAAAGTCGCTCGCTTTTTCAAGCGTGTATAAAATATCACGCTCTAACGCGTAACTGAGCGTCATATAATCCCCTTGCATAAAACCGCGCGGGTCGACAGGGGCAAGTTGCAATAACACGGGTTCACCACTGGCAAGATGCGTTTCGTATTTTGCGACATTGATGGTCATTATGGCGATGATTATTATCAAAGCCAATAGCGCAACGCTGATAGTGACCATCCGTTTTTGCCACCATGGTAGCGGTTTGGCTAAGGGTTTTTGCGCTAGCAGTGGGTCGTTTATATTACTCATGACAAGCGCTCCTTATCATTATCTACCAGTGCTTTTTCATTCCTTTTACTAATCCCAAAATAACGTTTAATCAGCATCCAGCGCATCAACAGCATGACGATACCGATGAGGAGCATCGAAGCGGACTTCAGTAGCAATGACGTATCAAGCTGATAATAATACCAAAAGATATAGCTCACTAAAGCGAATATACCGACGCCCAATAGGGTGCGCTGGCTATTAGACATGGCGATGATAATAATCAAACTGGTCACGAGTAATCCTGAGACATAAATCGACGTTATACCAAGAACGAGGGTGGCACAGACCATGATAGCGCCATACTTTGAGAGCAATTTAACATCGTAGCGCCTCAGAATCAGATAGAGCGCATATAGGCTCGCCAATATTAACAGCCCCTGCGCGACGATATAATTATAACGAAACGCCTCGTCGCTATTAAAAAAATCATGACCATATTCGCCCGCAACCACATAAACTGAGAAGACAAGCAGTATCAGAGCACTGGCATAGGAGAGCGCTTGGCTGATATCAAAAGCGCCTGCCCGCCATTTAACGTTGACGCGTTGCAATATCGAATAACGTTGCAAATTGGCCACAATGGTGATGAATGCCAGTAATCCCAAACTAATCTCGGACAGCTGATAATAACTGAGTAAATAAACCACACAGATCAGTGCTGTCATACTGCTTACTAGACGGTAGATAAAATTGGGCATGACGATCGTCATAAATAACTGTATCAGTAGCAAGATGATGATATTCACAGGCTGTTCAATCTCATCAGCCAATAAAGCAAAGGCAATATAACCTTGACCCGCAACAGTAATCGCAAAGGCTAAGCTGTTCCAAAATGGGCTATGACGTAGATGCGCGTTATAAAATAAATACCAGCCAATGACGCTCAATATGCCGCCAGTGATTAATAGTCCAGCGGCACTGTCAAAAATCTCAGTCTCAAATAATATTAACGTCAAAAACCCAATGAATAATAGACTGGCAAATATCCCGCTAAAACCAAAAAGTGCATTGATAAACCAAGGCGTATATTCTACAGATTCGGTCTCTTTTAACAGACCGCTGTTCACATATTGCTCGTCGATTAACCCGTGCTGTTGTAATAGCAAAAGACTATCATCTTGCTCATGATTGTTGGGGCTATTAAGGTTATGACTCATTATCGCTCCCCTTGACTATAGTATGGGGCACATTAGCATGGGGCACATTGTTCTCGTTTTTCATACGGGCGACTTTGCGTAGCCACACAACCGCCGCTGAACTCATGCCAATCACTATCAGCCCTAACAATAAGAAACCGCCAGCGTCAAAATTGCTCAGCAGTGATTTTCCTAAAATAAAGACAACAACCGCAATCACCGAGCCTGATAGGTAAGTCAACATCAGCAAATCAGTCGTACGCTTGCGAAAACGCCAATGCATAAACACACACCAACCTAGCCACAATAACGCGGCGACTAAGAACAGCAGCATGTTTTTATTATCAAAAAAAGTGCTGATCGTTAGATAAGTGACGGTATAGGTACTGAGGAGAGCGACAACGTAAGTACTCCAATGCAGACTGGATTTGGCGGCAGTGCTGGTGAGATTGAAGGTGTTGGATTGGCGATTGGTAGCAATATCAGCAGTGACGCTAGAAAGGCTTAAATCAGAGAGGGTTAAATTAGAGAATCTTAAATCAGAAAGCCCTGAATCACGTTTGTCTTCAAAGCAGAGCAGCCATAAGTAAAAAGCGACAAAATTAATGACAGTGATTGCCGTAAATTGCCAAAAGTCTTGATATCCAAAGTTCGAAAAACTTGAGGTATTGACATAAAACAAAGTTACCGTATTTAGTAGACCCAACCACAATAACCAAAGCGCAGGGAAGCGTGCGATGATGACCCAAGGTGTAATCAATAACGCCCATGCAAAAAACAGCTGCCACGTGTCCGCACCCGTCTGATAAATTTGCCCAAGTAAAGCCAGTAAACTGCCAGTAATCACACTAGCGATGAGCAATAATAACTGGCGAATGAGCTGAAACCGTCGTCTGAAAGACAATGCCACATAAAGCGCGATAGTAATGACCAGCGCCCCTTCTACCAACGCGAACTTACCCATTTTCCCCATGCTTTGCCAGTTATAGGCAATAAAAAACACCAGTGATAATACCAATGCGACCACGCCGATAATGAGCAGCGCTTTATCAAAAAAGCTCAGCCACGTACGTCTGCTAGGGTAAACTTCTAGATGAGTGGCTGCTGCACCGGCGCGGGTAATGGGGAGAATACCGCGTTTCAGCAAATGCTCAATAGTGCGTCTTGACTGGCTCATAGCACGCTCTCATTAAAAACAGTGTGAAGACTATCTTAGCTGTTTTCATGAGGCAGTGATATCTATTATCAATTACCTGTGAGCGCTTCATAAACTTAACGCACCGTCTTACAAAAATAAATCAGCTGAAAAATAAAATAATTGGAGCGCTGTAAGACAGCTAAAGTTTTTGATCGAGAGCAAAGTATTTACAACAATATTGCATCTCAAAATCGGCTTAAAACTGACACCAAATGATAAGTTGTCAACCACAGTTTTATAAGTGCAAGTTATGATTTTTTTAGACCGATTTTCTTGAAAGCCTTGAATTGACTTACTCGGCAATGATAACTAACAACTAAAAAGCAGCGATTAATAGTCAGCATACAGTTTTTTAATCAGCGGTATTATATTGCTGATGAAAGGCAATAAATAGGTATAAAAATTATAAAGTCATCAAGATTGTATTTGGTTTTTATCGGCCAAAATGGCTTTGTATGTTCCTTTCCCTCACCTGTTAGTAATAAAAAATTATTGACATTGGTATCAATTTTTATTACTAATGGTTGTCCAAAATGTTACTAATAGTTATGTAAAGCTATTGGAGCTAACACTACTGAATCTTGATTGTGAGTTTGCAACTCGATGGTTATAAGTCAATAATAGACTATTAACTATCAACGATATAAAAATTGAATTTCGATTTGCAATCAGAGTAAGCGACTTGAAGCGTATTCAAGAAAATAACTTCAGTAGTGCCTCGATGCCTTATCAACGATTTCCATGATGAGTAATCGGATAAGTAATCGATAGTGTCAATATACGGATATATTAAATCGAATCGCTAGCCATTAGTTGATCCGATCAGCCACTTACCAGTCAGGATAGATATTATATGATGCGCACTCCTAATCACCTTTTGACGTCTGTTTTTTTGCCCACCTCTCTAGTACTTGCTATGTTTATGACAGGCTGTAGTGATAAGTCTGCAACGGATAGCCCTACCAGCAAATCCTCTGATATTGATCCAACGGTATTGGCTGACAAACAAGAATTGGTTGTTAATAACGCTGCCGAGCCAGAATCGCTGGATCCGCACAAAGTATCAGGCGTGCCGGAAGCGGGTATCGACCGTCAGATGTTTGAGGGTTTGACCAATACTGATGCGGATGGCAAAACCATTCCGGGTATGGCGACCAGTTGGGAAAGTCCAGACAATAAAGTCTGGACGTTTAAACTGCGTGATGCCAAGTGGTCAAATGGCGATCCTGTGACAGCAGAAGATTTCGCTTATAGCCTCCGCCGTCTGGTCGATCCAGAGACCGCGTCCCCTTATTCGAGCTATCTAGTCGATGCCAAAATCGTAGGCGCTGAGCAAATCGTAGAAGGTAAAGCGGGTATCGACACCCTTGGCGTCAAAGCAATCGATGACAAGACGCTGCAAGTGACCTTATCAGAGCCGGTGCCTTATTTTCCAGACATGATGATTCATAACTCGGTCAAACCCGTCAATAAAAAGAACGTCGAAGAATTTGGTGACAAATGGACTGATCCTGCCAATATCGTGGTCAATGGCCCTTACAAAGTCAGCAAATGGCAAGTCAATGACCAAATCGTCTTGACCCGCAATCCTGAATACTATGATGATGCCAATACCAAAATCGATACCGTTACGATGCTCGCCATTCCTTCTAGCACCACGGATGTGGCACGCTATCAGGCAGGCGAGATTGACATGACCTACAATGAAATCCCGACTGAGCAATTTGCGTCTCTCAAAGAGCAGCTTGGTGATGAGCTAACCGTTTCTCCTTATCTGTGTACGTATTATTATGAGTTTAACAACGTCAAACCGCCATTTAATGATGTCAAAGTACGTCGTGCGCTCGCCTTGGCATTAGATCGTGACACTGTAGTAGATAAAGTCATCGGTCAAGGGCAAACCGCCGCTTATCAGCTGACGCCAGTCGCGACTAATGGCGGTGTCAAAAATACGCCAGAATGGTCAACGTGGGACAAAGAAAAACGTATCAAAGAAGCCAAAAAGCTGCTGAATGAAGCAGGCTATAACGAGCAAAATCCACTGACCTTTGAGCTGCTATACAACACCAATGACAGCCATAAGAAAACAGCACTCGCCGTTGCCTCGTTATGGAAACAAGCGCTTGGCTTCGTCGATGTCAGCTTGATCAATAAAGAATGGAAAACCTACCTCGATACTCGCCGTAATGGTAACTATCAAATCGCGCGCGCTGGCTGGTGTGGTGATTACAACGAAGCATCAACCTTCTTGAACATCTTAAAAACAGGCAATAGTAACAACCACGGCAAATACACCAATGCCAACTTTGACAGCCTAATGGCACAAACACTAAAAGCAGGTACGACGCCTGAGCAGCGTGTCGATTTATACAACAAAGCCGAGGCTCAGCTTGATCAAGACATGCCTTTGTTAAATGTATATCACTATGTTAGCCCTCGTTTAATCAAGCCTTATGTCATTGGCTTCCCAATGAAAGATGCCTTGAACAACTGGCAGGCAAAAGATTTGTCCATTGCCAAACACTGATAGATCAAGTTTTTGACAAGCGAGTGCGGTGCAGGAGGCTTCGGCTGATTCATCGCACTCGCTGCTATTGCGAGTAAGCTATTACTGCGTGTTACATCTGTTGTATCCTTCCCGCTTGAATCAAGCTTAGGAGGGGGCACTTCCATCAAGAGGTATTATGTTAAAACTGATTTTTCGGCGTATTTTAGAGGCCATCCCGACCTTATTTGTTTTGATAACTGTCTCCTTTTTTATGATGCGCTTAGCGCCCGGCAATCCTTTCTCCGGCGAGCGTACTTTATCACCAGCGGTATTGGCCAATATTGAAGCCAAGTACAATCTTAACGATCCATTGTGGTTACAGTATATCCATTATCTAGGGCAGCTTGCTGTCGGCGACCTTGGACCGTCCTTTAAATATAAAGACTACACGGTCAATGAATTATTGTCACAGTCGTTTCCAGTGTCCATGGAGCTTGGGGTTTATGCGTTTATCTTAGCATTGAGCTTGGGGCTGATTTTTGGAGTATTGGCGGCGCTTAAGCAAAACTCATGGTTGGATTATGTGCTGATGGCGTTTGCGATGACTGGGGTGGTAATTCCAAGCTTTGTCAAAGCACCGTTACTAGTACTCATCTTTGCGATTATTTTGCACTGGCTACCGGCCGGTGGTTGGAATGATGGCGCGTTACGAAATCTGGTGCTACCCGTCACGGCCTTAGCGTTGGCCTATACGGCCAGTATCGCGAGGATTATGCGTGGTTCGATGATTGAGGTGATGAATAGCCAATATATTCGAACGGCTAGAGCCAAAGGCTTGCCGATGCGCCAGATCGTCATGAAGCACGCGCTCAGACCGGCTTTGTTGCCCGTTATTTCCTATTTAGGCCCAGCCTTCGTCGGTATCATTACTGGCTCTATCGTGATTGAGACCATTTTTGGTTTGCCCGGTATCGGACAGTTATTTGTCAATGGTGCACTCAATCGTGATTATGGTGTGGTGCTGAGTTTGACCATTTTGGTGGGTGTACTGACTATCGCTTTTAATGCCATTGTCGATATTTTATACGCCATGATTGACCCAAAAATCCAGTACTAATTATTCAGTACTAATCATTCAGCATTAACTATTCAGTATTAAATAGAATGAATTATTTAAGTAGATCATTACAAGGACCACTATGAGCCTTATTGTAGACCAGCCGACCGACTTTATCGTGTCGCCCGCTAAAGAGATTAAAGGCCGAAGTCTTTGGCAAGATGCATGGCGACGTTTTTATCAAAACAAAGCGGCCGTTGCTAGCTTTTTTATCTTATTGCTCATTGGCGCTTTTGTCATATTTGTTCCTTTGTTTGCCCCTTTTGGTTATGCCGAAACTGACTGGAACTTTATGCAAGCGGCACCCTCCATCGAAAACAAGCATTACTTTGGTACCGATTCACTTGGCCGAGATTTATTGGTTCGCACCGCCGTTGGTGGCCGTATCTCCTTGATGGTTGGAATCGCTGGTGCAACGGTTGCCGTGCTTTTCGGTACGGTATACGGCGCGACGTCAGGTTATCTTGGCGGCAAAGTCGATATGATTATGATGCGTTTTTTAGAGATCTTGAGCGCCTTTCCGTTTATGTTTTTTGTGATTTTATTGGTCACGATATTTGGGCGCAACCTAATCTTAATCTTCGTCGCAATTGGACTGGTTTCTTGGTTGGATGTTGCTCGAATCGTCCGTGGTCAAACGCTCAGTCTTAAGAGCCGAGAGTTTATCGAAGCGGCACATGTGGGCGGCGTCTCAGGATTTAATATTATCCTGCGCCATATCGTCCCTAACGTGCTGGGCGTGGTCGTGATATATGCGTCGCTATTGGTGCCGACGATGATTTTGTTTGAGTCGTTTTTGAGCTTTTTGGGACTGGGTGTGCAAGAACCGATGACCAGCTGGGGTGCACTACTGCAAGAAGGCTCTCGTACCATGCAAGTAGCGCCTTGGCAGATTTTGATTCCGTCCGCCTTTTTGGTCATTACTTTATTTTGCTTTAACTTTATTGGCGATGGTCTACGTGATGCGTTTGACCCTAAAGACCGCTAGGAGAGTGACACCGTGGTAACTAAGAATTTCAGTAACAGTACGAATGACAGTCTCATTATGCCTCCGACCAGTTTGTTGGAAGTCAAAGATTTATCCGTTCAGTTCAAGACTGAGGATGGTCTGGTGACCGCAGTCAATGGCTTGAATTTTGATCTCCATGAAGGTGAGACATTAGGCATCGTTGGCGAATCAGGATCTGGCAAGTCGCAGACGGCTTTTGCCATTATGGGACTGCTGGCAAAAAACGGTCACACCAAAGGCTCGGTGCGCTTTCAAGGTAAGGAGCTATTAGGTTTATCGCAAAAGGCGCTGAATAAAATCCGCGCCGAAGAAGTGGCGATGATCTTCCAAGATCCCATGACCTCGCTCAATCCTTATATGAAGATAGGCGATCAGCTCGCCGAAGTATTGACCTTGCATAAAGGTATGGGTAAAAAAGAGGCGTGGGCAGAGTCGGTACGCATGCTAGATGCGGTCAAAATCCCAGAGGCCAAAAACCGTATTGGCATGTATCCCCATGAGTTCTCAGGCGGTATGCGTCAACGGGTTATGATTGCGATGGCATTACTGTGCCGACCTAAGCTGTTGATCGCTGATGAGCCTACCACGGCACTTGATGTGACGGTTCAGGCACAAATCATGGTGCTATTGAATGAGCTAAAGCGCGACTTCGGGACGACGATCATCATGATTACTCATGATCTAGGCGTGGTGGCAGGTATCTGTGATCGTGTCCTAGTGATGTATGCGGGTCGCACGATGGCATATGGAGAGACTGAAGAGATTTTTTATACCCCAAGTCATCCGTATACTATCGGACTATTAAAAGCCATTCCGCGTCTCGACAACGAGATGGGCAAGCTTGAGACGATTCCGGGCAGCCCACCAAATTTATTGGACTTGCCTGCGGGTTGTCCTTTTTATGAGCGCTGCTCTCATGCGATGGATATCTGCCGTGATACACCGCCGCCACTTGAGTTTTTGCCGCACAATCGTCAGCGCGCATGTCATTGGCACCCTGAAACAGACACTGATACCTCGGCAGATATCGATGCCAATAATCAATCAGGGATAGAAGGGTAAACTATGATGACACAGAATTCTTATAGCAGCGATAACGATAATAAAATACCGTTACTGAAAGTGCGTGACATTCACACCACTTTTAATATCAAACGAAAAGGCGGGTACTTTTGGCAAAAACCAGCCACTTTAAAGGCAGTCAATGGCGTCTCGTTTGAGATATTTGCTGGCGAGACTTTGGGTGTGGTGGGTGAGTCAGGCTGCGGTAAATCGACGTTAGCTCGTACTATCGTGGGCTTGATAGAAGCCAATTCTGGTAGCATCATGTTCAATGATGAAGAACTGGTGGGCGCGTCCAAAAAAACCATGAGAATGAAGCGCAAAGACATTCAAATGATTTTTCAAGACCCGCTAGCGTCCCTTAACCCACGTATGACAGTGGGAGATATTATTGCCGAACCGTTTCGTACTTACTATCCAAAAATGAAAAAGACTGAGGTGCAAACCGAGGTACGCGAGATCATGAAAAAGGTTGGGTTACTACCCAATCAGATTAATAGATATCCGCACGAATTTTCGGGCGGTCAGTGTCAGCGCATCGGTATTGCTCGAGCCTTGATTCTAAAACCTAAAATCATTATCTGTGATGAGCCAGTCTCTGCTCTTGATGTCTCCATTCAGGCGCAGGTCATTAACTTATTGCAAGATGTCCAAGAAGAGATGGGACTGGCGCTTATCTTCATCGCTCATGATCTGTCTGTGATTAAGCATATTGCCGATCGGGTACTGGTCATGTATTTGGGTAATGCCGCTGAGCTTGGGGTCAACAAAGCCGTATATGACAATCCAACTCATCCTTATACCCAAGCATTGATGTCTGCCGTGCCCATACCGGATCCGATTGCGGAGCGCAATAAAGTCATTCAGCTATTAGAAGGCGATTTGCCAAGCCCAATCAATCCGCCATCAGGTTGCGTGTTTCGAACCCGCTGTCCGCTAGCGGATGAGGAATGCGCACAGATTAAACCGGTGCTAGAAGGTAACGCCAATCATCAAGTGGCGTGTCTAAAAAACAAAGTAGCGTAGTAAGGCGGGCTTTGGGACAAGACGGTCATTCACCTATAAGCAGATGATTGTTTAAAAGTGGGTGGTTGTATTCAGCAATACCAAACTAAAAAATACCAAAGGTGATTAAAAATCGTCTTTGGTATTTTTATGGATAAGGGTATGTATTGTGATGATCGCTTTAATAAAACTCAATGCGACTCAGCACGTGCTCTTGGATTAAATAGGCACAGATATAAGCGCTTGGCCACGCAAACATAAATGCCAATCCCCACGACTGTAGCAAAGTCATCAAAAATCCATCATGGATGCCTGTTTTTACGGTGATCAATGCCGCTGAGATAATGAGTGACATCATCATTGCCATCAGACCCGTAAATATGAGTCGATAGTATTTGCGGCGTGTGCGAATTCTGAGCGTAGGGAGGGTTGCCATAATTTTCTACTTAGGTAGTCTTTTTAGATACAGAAATTGAGTGATGAAGAAGGAATAAGTATTAGTGTTGATTAGCGCTGGTTATCATATAGTGATCGAAAAGTTAAATTGATACATCAGATACTGCTGGTATAAAGCTTCCTCGCTTGCTGTGCCTAAGCAGACAGAGGCTTCAAAAAATTCATCCCAGCAGTACTGTAGCTAATCTATTGTTCTTTGACTATAGTTTAGCATCGCATTGGTAAATTGTTTATTATTAATTATCGGGGTTGTTATATAGTCGAAGCCAAATAATTTCGATACAAGGAAGCCATGCACAGATAGTACAAGTGGTACATCAAGCGTGGGTGACGATGTAGCGGATTTATAGGGATCTGATTATAGTTTAACGCGCTAAGATAAGTATATGCATACCTATAAAGATAACTATTAAAAAGGCAAAACGATGAGCATGGAAAAAGAAACACCATCACAATCTTCAGAGCAAAAAATCTCTAAGCAAAGAACCTTAGGTATCATCGGTGGCATGAGCTGGGAGAGTACCGAGAGCTATTATCGTCTGATCAACGAAGGTATAAAAGGTAAGCTTGGTGAGTTACATTCAGCAGATTTGCTGATTCATAGCGTAGAATTTGGTTTGATTAATGAATTACAAGAGAAAGGTGACTGGGAAGCGTTGGGTGTTCTCATGGCGAATAGTGCCAAACGTTTACAAGCCGCTGACGCACAAGGACTAATGATCGCCTCCAATACGATGCACAAGCTGTTTGATGCAGTAAAAGAGGTGACCGATTTACCTTTGATTCATATCGCTGATGCCACTATTGACGCTATCAAAAAACAAAATATATCTAAAATTGCTTTACTGGGCACTCAGTTTACGATGACGCAGGATTTTTATAAGCAGCGTCTTATGGATGCAGGTTTACAGGTAGTGATACCAGAAGAAGAGGCGCGTACAGAGGTGCATCGTATTATTAAAAAAGAGCTTTGTGTCGGTCAATTTAAAGACAGCTCACGGCATTATTATAGCCAAGTGATTAAAGATTTGGCCGATAAAGGGGCAGAAGGCGTGATATTAGGCTGTACCGAAATCGGATTATTGATAAGCCAAGCCGATAGTCCAATTCCAGTATTCGATACCACTGCTATTCATGCCGCGGCAGCGGTTGATTTTTTATTAGATAATGCATAGTTTGACTGTTTTGACAGTACACCCTTAGCTTAGTGAATGCTTCGATACACCAATCTTTCTGATATAGTCAATTTTAAATAAAATACGGTCAAATATTATCACGCGCTTTTCAGATATTTTGACTATATAGTCAGTTCGAAATAAAATCGATACGTTAATAGCTACGTACTACTGATATAGATTTTTCTAGCGTGCTGTTCGCAAGCGTGACAGAGGCTGCAAAAAATCTATACCAGCAGCACTGTACCGGATTTAAAGTGAATCGACTATATCATCGAATTTAGATATGCGGTAATAAGCAGGTCTTACGAACAGTTTACTTGCCATATCAATGAACAAAGCCGTCAAGCCAAGCGTGTATATATGAACCACGCGATTGTCATTTATTGGTCTTTATTAGACGGCGTCTATAAAGTCGTCTTTGAAGTCGTCGATGTAATATTGTGATACGGCGTAAAGGTAATAGTTTCCACACAGTCGTCGGTGCAATATCACGACACGATGCAGAGGTGCCGCCGTGCACGCGATAGCCCTCACTCCCTTGCGCAGCCTCTTCTGCGACCAATTTTTTACCCTTGCGCCATCCGCCATGCAGATACAATCCTGCTCCCATCAGCGCAGTGGCTACCATGCCTGCTGGAAATGACAACCAAAGCGCATCTTCTCCCAGCAATGGATAAAGCCCAAAAGCAAATCCAAGGCGCACTGGATACATCGAAATCACCATGACGATTAGCGGCCAAATCACATAGCCGTTTGCACGCATGGTGCCAAACAGCACTTGCGCGATCCCAAAAAAGACAAAGCCCCATGTCGCCATTGACTGAATATGTTGTCCGATTGGTACCGCTTTACTATCACTACCCAGAAAAAGGCTCAGAATGGTTCCATCAAAAATGGTTAGTATCGCGATAATAAACCCTGTCAGTATCACGTTAAAAATGAGTCCCCATCGTGTGATACCCGCGACCCTGCTCCATTGATCGGCACCGATATTTTGTGCGACCATCGCACTGGCTGCGGCACTTAGCGCCATTGCAGGCATCTGCACGTATGTCCAAAGCTGCTGAGTTGCGCTATAAGCGGCTGTCGTCTGTACACCCTCGCGGTTGATCAGTGACAGCATCGTCAACGCCGCCGAAGAGATGACGATCATCTGCAGGCCCATCGGCAAGCCTTTTGAGAACATCGACTTTAGGATTTCTCGATCTGCGCGTAAGAAGTGAAGCTCTGGCAACCTGAGTGTCAGCACCGAGCCACGCAGGTACATAGTGACGACCATGCCAATAAGCGCTAGCGTATTGGCAATGGCGGTTGCAAAGGCTGCACCAAATATACCCCATTCGGGAAAGGGTCCCAAACCCAAAATCAGCGTCGGTGTCAAAATCAGATCAAGAGCCACCGATATAATGATAAACCAAAGCGGCGTCGTAGAATCGCCCGTTCCGCGTAGTGCCATCATTATCAGCGTAAACGTCAGTGTGACAGGCATCGCAACAAAAATCATCCGCAGATAGGTCAGGGCAAGGTCTACTGCACTTGGCGGTGTGCCCAGCAGATCAAGTAGCATCGGACCACATATCCACCCAGCTGCCGACACCAGTATACTGATCGGAATAATGCTACCGAGCGCCGTTCCCATGGTTTTCTTAACCATGGCGTCGTCACGGCGGCCCATGGCCTGACCAATCAAAATAGTAGACGCCATACCGAAACCGAAAACGAAGGAGATCAGTATAAACATCAAGATGTTACCGTTCGCCGTCGCTGCCAGCGCTTCTTCACCCAAAAACCGGCCTACCCAAACGGCATTGATCGACCCGTTTAACGACTGTAGTGCCGATGATCCAAGTGTTGGCAATGCAAACAGCAGCATCGTTTTGGCAATCGACCCTTCGGTGAGGTCGCGCCGTTTATCAGTGGAAGTAGTGGTGTCGCTCAATGTCTTTCCTTCTACGCCATTCAAATGGGCTTCGGTTGATGGTAGAAATGCGTCCTACGAAAGAGGGTAGATAACTAACTTAGGATTAATGCAGTAATGTTTAATGAGATAAAAATACCTATTATAAATCAGAATGCTCGTGCCATCTTTATTAGAGTGGTAATCAAATAAAGTACCGACATAATCTGTTGTCGTTACTAAGTGCGCTGATCACTCACTTGCCTATCATGGCTTTACTCATGCAATATCTTGTTCCGCTCATGGTGATAGAGACGCCACAACGTCATTTTTTCCAGTATTTTTTCACATCGTGGCGGTCATGGTTTACGCTTGAAATGAGCGGGTACTAGGATTATGATTTTGAATTTATTCCGCCAGATATTATTGAGGAACGTTTGATGCTATTAAAACGCTTAGGCTTAGCTACTCTGCTAAGTCTTTCTGTCGTAGGCTGTACCACCGCGCCCAATAAGCTTGCGGTGAATACCACTCAAAAGCTCGTGCAGTACGAGCGCAATAAAGCAGACCTTGAGACCAAAGCACTTATGTTAGCTTCAGGCGATACATTGGTTTATACCGAAAATGCTAATATAACAGGCGAGCCTTTATTATTGATTCATGGTTTTGGCGGTGATAAGGATAACTTCACCCGCATTGCCAATCAATTAAAAGACTACCATTTGATCATCCCTGATTTGCTTGGCTTCGGTAATTCTAGTAAGCCAATGGAGGCAGATTATCGTGCGGATGCGCAAGCCACGCGCTTACATGAGTTAATGCAAGCTAAAGGGTTGGCAGCAAGCGTTCATGTCGGTGGTAACTCGATGGGTGGCGCTATTGGTGTGGCTTATGCGGCAAAATATCCGCAAGATGTCAAAAGCTTGTGGCTAGTCGATAGTGCTGGATTTTGGTCAGCGGGTCTTCCTAAGTCATTAGAAGGCGCAACGCTAGAGAATAATCCGCTACTTATTAATAATAAAGAAGACTTTTATAACTTGTACGATTTTGTCATGTACAAGCCGCCTTATGCCCCTAAGTCAGTAAAAGCGGTGTTTGCACAAGAGAGACTCAATAATAAAGTATTAGACGCCAAAGTTTTGGAACAAATCGTCACTGATAATGTCGAGGAACGTGCCAACGTTATTGCTGAATACAAGATTCCAACGCTAGTAGTGTGGGGAGATAAGGATCAAGTTATCAAGCCTGAAACGACTGAGCTGATCAAAGAAATCATCCCGCAAGCACAAGTTATCATGATGGATGACGTCGGTCACGTACCGATGATAGAAGCGGTAGATCAGACGGCGAAAGATTATAAAAAGTTTCGGGCAACGCTTAAAAATAAGTAAGTGACTATTCTTTTACAAGACGCTTTAGTAATGCAAGTGTATCCTCGTTTCTCACTAAAGCGACGCCTTGTCCTACCCACAAGGATAAATGCTCCGCATCGTCATTTTTCGCAGCGTGGGCGCGCATAAACGTAGTCATAGCGTTTAACTGCGGGTAGGGCGGTAATTCATGCGCGCTTTCAAATTGCGCAAAGTCATGCAAATATCCATTTAATAAACCACGCGCAAGCTTGCCTGAAAACAGTCGCGTTAAGCGCGTCTCGCTACTGCGTTTGCCTTGACTGGCATCAAGTAACGCCTGTTTATAAGTGTCATTGATACCGCATTGGTCGGTGGTCAAAAACGCTGTCCCCATTTGCGCCAGCTCAGCACCAGCGGTCTGCACGGCCTTGATGTCCTGTGCCGTCATGATGCCACCAGCGGCAATCAAAGGAATGTCAGTGCAAGCGCGTGTTTGGCTAATCAGCGTTAACAATCCCAATGGATCGCTTTCACTTTGTGACAACCAGCCACCGCGATGACCGCCCGCTTCAACCCCTTGTACACAGACGGCATCTGCGCCAATATCGCTCCATGCTTTCGCTTCCAACGGATGATTGGCCGTACCGATGACGCGTGTGCCTACACTTTGCAGATGCTGAACGTGCTCGGCACTGATAATGCCAAAGGTAAAACTAGCGACAGGAACAGGATTGTCATAGAGCATTTGTAGCTGATCTACGAAGCTCTGTGCAGGGCGCTCGGGTAGCGAAAATTTTATATTTTGCTCGTCATAATACTCAGTTAGCCAATTGGGTATGTCGGTATCAAAGGTACTAGAGTCATACTCAGACAACACCATTAGATTGATCATAAAGGGTCGATCAGTCAGGGTTTTAATCGTATTGATTTGGCTATCCAATACGTTTGGCGTGGTCATACCAGAACCTAATGAACCGAGTCCACCAAAATTACTCACCGTCGCCGCCAGCTCAGGGGTGGTGGCTCCTGCCATTGGCGCTTGGATAATGGGGTAGGTTAAGTTGAGAGTGTTAAGTAATGTCATAACGAGCTTCCTGTTTATTAGGATATTTGCATGACTTACTTTAACAGAGGTAGGCGGTGCGCGTGTTGGATAGTGTTTATTTAGTTGCTGAATAGGAGAGGTGGGTTTTGACTACGAAGTTGTAGTTAAAATATTTGACTACGGTTTTGTAGCTAAGTAGGTATAGTTTATGAAAAGACTACTCTTTAGGGTCAGTAAAAGGGAGTTTATTAGCAGTTTTATCGAAGATACCAATTAGAGGAGCATTATCACCATGCTTTTTATCTAACGTATTTGAAGCGTTCATAGATATAGTTTCAATAGCAGCAGCTAAAAGTTTTTCTAGTAAAGGTTCTTTGTTTTCACTATCAAGTTCTTCTATCTGAAGCTTAAAGCTCTGATAGGACTTAGCCAAAGCTTCCTTATGTGCGTATTCTTGTTTTAGTCTCTCCGCCTCACTTCTTCTTTTAGAAGCAAATATCGCAAACCAGATAATAGGTAGAACAATAGGTAAGCGTTGAAGTAAAAACACGCCTATATCATTGAAAAAATTACGACCATCAGCATTTGATGAAAAATCAGTCAAAAGTAAACTATGTATGGTCAAGGAACCTGATACAAGTAAAAGAAGAAAAAGAGAGACAGTAAAATATTTGGAATATTTTTCTATAGGTTCGTTGAAAGATATACTTAATTCATGATAAGCACTTGCTAATCCAGCACTTGTAGCGCCAGGCAACAGACTTTCAATATTAGATTTTATAACTTTGTATTGATCTGTCTGAGTGGTGATTAAAGAATCTAAGTTATTTTTTCTTTCATTAATTTCAAATTTGAGACCATCTTCTATGTCACCCTCTGCATTAGGTTCCCCAAAAACTTTGTTATGAAAGTCGTCTAATTCATTAAGCTTTATGGATAAATCATCTCGAATTTTTTGGACTTCTATATTTGCAGTAGTTATTAGCTCTTGAGCTTCTTCTATTTTAGACTGTATTGAGCCTTCATCTATCAAAAGAGAACTATAAAAGGCGTCTATCTTAGAGCGTTGTTCGTCGATAGATTCTTCCAGACCTTTCATCTTTGCCTGCAGTGAAGGTTCTTCGTCTGTGCCTACTAAAAACTCATTATGTAACTTCGAAATACTATTTTTATACTCAAGCAATTCATCATTAATCTTTGAAGCAGTACTTACCTTTCCTTTAAGGTGCTTTACTAAATCATTGTTTTTCTCTTTATAAGTCTCGATCTGATTTGTGATATATTTAGTATATTGATTGAAAGCGGGCTTCATCGCTTTAATTTTAGCTAAAGAATCTTGAAAGTAGGGACCAGTTTAGAAAGTAATACATCTACTGAGTTATTAGCTGTTAGAACAGTCGCTTCAGTTTGGTTATTGATAGCTTCTTCGACACTGGCTTTGCAGCTTATACAATGATTTTTACATTCGCTCCATAAGGTTAAAGGAACAAGTTCACTATCAATACTCTTTATAGTCTCATCTATATAAGTTATAACTTTTAATAATCGGGCAAATTCTTGAGTAGGATCAGTTGATTCATTATCGGTATCTACTATAGGCACATCGCAAATTTTATTTACTAACTCTTGCCACTCATTCAAGAAGCTTTCATATTCACTATTTCTATTAGTCATAAAATTCACGCTTATTGAAGCATATAAGTTAATATAACATTAGCATACTAAAGTTTATATATTTAAGTTTGTATTGCTTTGCATGAAATAAAAAAGTCGGTTTTCCAAATGTTCAAAAAGATAATTAAGAAAACCAACCCATTCATCTAATCTTGAAAAAAACTAATATTAACCCTCCGGCGGCCACGGACGACCAGCATCACTCTCAATCCATTCTGCCACATAACCAGTCGGTGGCAACGCCCACTCAGACTGATCCAAAGCCGCCAGCACGCGTGACGTATCGATGACTCTGCCACCTTCGGTAACGCCAGTGCGCAGGATGGCAGAAGAGCACGGCTCACCCTTGACCCACATCGATTGCTCGATATACATCCAACGCGCATCAATGCCGACGATTTTGGTCTTTAGCGTGAGCTTTTCAAAAGCGCGAATACGCTTGCGGTATTGGATAGTACTGCCAGCGACGACCAACCCCCAACGCTGTTTTAAAAGCTGCTTGCCAAGCCCCGTACGTACTGCAAAATCCATACGCCCCAAATCATACAGTGTGAAGACGCGACCATTATTCATCTCCAAGAAGTTATCGATATCCGTCAGGCGACAGCGAAACCGAATCTCACTGGTCTCTTTCAGCGTTAAGGTATTGCCCTTTTTTACTTGCAGCGCGGCATGAGCGATGGTGCTGGCATAACGAATAAATGGATACATAGAGTCGTCTCAAAAGTTGAAAAGTAGAGTTTGGCTTGCCAGATTATTCATGATTAAAACCAACACCAATAGCTTCAAAATACGCACTGACGGTTTCGGGTATCCAATTGATATCAAATCTTGATTTTTTACCGTTATTTTTATTTGTGTTAATTGGTCTTTTCGTTGAAGAGTAGCGCAGATAACCGATATGCCCGCCGTGTTCTGTGTCGATGATGGTAACGCTAGTGGACACATCATTTGGCGTTGCGGTAAAGCCGATAAAAGGGTCATCTTTGGCACTGATTAATAATAAAGGCTTGGTCACTTTAATCAAATAAGGGAGGGCAGAGGAAGATTGATAATAGTGATTGTTAGAGCGGTAGCCATGGCGCGGCGCGGTAAAGATATCATCAAAATCGCTAATACGATTGACCGCTTTGATAGCAGCGATTTCTTCTTTGGTAATGTCATTGGCCAGTGCTTTTTTGATAATAGGATTGAGCAAGTACGGCGTGTAGATGCGATGACTTAAAAAACCATGCATATTGAGCGCGGCCGATGACATATCGACGGGCGCAGAGATCACCGCAGCGCCTTTGCAAATGGCTTTGTCCCCATATTCGCCCATATATTTTGCCAACGCATTGCCACCCAGCGACACCCCAACTGCATATATATTGGCGTATTGCTGACTTAGATTCTGTAACGCGTGATGCACTTCATCGGTATCACCCGCGTTATAAAAAACTCGACCATTAGCAGGAATGCCGCCACAACTGCGAAAATGCGCCACCACAAAGTGCCAGCCCTGAGCGTGCATTTGATAAGCCAACACCCGCGCATAATGACTGTCGCTACTGCCTTCCATACCATGAAACAATACGATTAAGGGCGTCTGTTCAAGCTCATCATTTCCTTCTGATTTGATAGGATGCGCATCATAAAAGTCATAAGCAATATCAGTCTCACCCAATGAGTCTTGCCTCACCATACGACGATAGGTGGGTGCGATTGGTGCAAAAAACTTAGGCAAGATGCTTTGTAGATGCGGATTGGTCAGCCAAAAAGGCGGTTTAAAAGGTTTAGGTTCGAAATGGTTCGGCAGATTGTAGGTTTGCATGGCGTGTTCTTATCGTTAGTTTTAAGAATGAGATTATGATACCGATAGATATAGGGAAAGCCAAAGACTTTCAGTGAACGACTGGTTGCTCAGAATTTTTGATGATTTAAGGGTAAAGTTAAGATTCATCTAACACCCGTCCATCCATCGCAAGGCGTTCTTTTAAGCTGTCGACATCTGCCTCAGCAAGCGTTGCGGTAAGCGTAACTTGCTTACTATAAGTAACGTCATCAATCTTGCCGTGTAGACTCTCGACCACATAGCGGCATTGCGCTTCAGTGGCAAACTCAGCGAGTATCTGCACTTGCGCCATCGGTACATAAGGACTTAATGTCATTTCATCAACCGCTGCTTGTGCCGAGCCTGCATAAGCACGGGTCAGACCACCAGCGCCCAGTTTGATACCGCCAAAGTAACGCACCACGATGATAATGACATTGCCGATAGATTTGTGCTGCAAGACATTGAGTATGGGCTTGCCTGCCGTTCCATTTGGCTCGCCATCGTCATCGAAGCCCGCACTGGTGGTGTTATTGGGATCGCCAATGATGTATGCCCAGCAGTGATGACGGGCATCGGCATATTGTTCGCGCAGCTGTTCCACGTGAAACATTGCCTCTTCACGTGAGGCGACTGGATACGAGTAAGCAATAAACTCAGATTTCTTAATCGTTAAGCGCGCAGTGACCGTACGTTTTAGCGTTTGATAGCTCATATTTCATCAGGTCTAGGTTGAATATGGTAAACTTGTCTCACTTTCACTGTTGTCCGTATTTGGCGCAGTGTTTATTTTATTTTTTATTATAATACCACTTCTCACCATTGAATATAACGTACAAGCTAGGTGTGATTGCTTGTGACGTTGGACTTTGAGGTAGAGTTGGTATCATAAAACGGATGGTAGTTAATAGTATGCGTCTAGACAAATTTATTAGTAAAGCCACTGAGCTGTCGCGCAAAGAATCGAAAAAGATTATGCACGCAGGTGAAATCACAGTGAACGAGCAAGTCGTCAAAGATCCAGGTCTACATGTCGATATCGTCAATGACGAGGTGATGTGGGCAGGTGAGCCACTGTCAGTCGCGGCTGGCAATCGCTATATCTTATTGCATAAGCCTGAAGGGTTTGAATGTACCTTAAAAGCCAAAGAATACCCAATCGTCACTGAGCTGATTGCAGTACCAGAGCTCGGTAGCTTACGTATTGCAGGACGCCTTGATGTCGATACGACTGGGGCGCTCCTTATCAGTGATGATGGCGGCTGGCTACACCGTGTCACCAGCCCCAAGCATGAACATGCAAAAATTTATGAGCTGACTTTAGCCGATGCGATGGATAGCGATGCGCAGGCAAATGCGGTAAAAGAAGTGGCTGAAGGCATCTTATTAGAAGGCGATCACGAAGAAACCAAGCCAGCGATTCTTGAGTTCATCGATGACACGCATGCCCGTTTGACGTTGGAGCAAGGTAAGTATCATCAAGTAAAACGTATGATGGGATATTTTGGTAATAGAGTGACTGAGCTGCACCGCGCTAGCATTGGTCATATTAGCTTAGAAGGTTTAGAAAAAGGCGATAGTCGTTTCTTAACTGCCGATGAAGTTGCCAAATTCTAAGTACTCATCTTATTAAGATTATGGTTTAAAAATAGTCTATTGAATACCATTAGCAGCGCACCAAAAGTTCGCTGCTTTTTGCTGCTCGCTATTTTTGTTAGCTGTCTGTGTTGCCTGTCTCTTAAAGCTGAGTAGCAGTTTTGCAAAATTCAGGCTTTACGCCTTTGCAAGATTCCTTTGCATGCTAAAGTCTGTTTGTCTTTTAAATATATATACTCAAATTATCTTAAAAAAATTATGGTACTAATGATATCAGTTTTTTGCAGCCTCTGTCTGCAACGGCACAGCAAGCAAGAAAAACTGATATCAGTAGTGCATGATGTATCGGCATTACTTTGCTCAGGCTATATTTTTAACTAATACATTTATTTTTATAATAATTTTTATGATCAGAAATGATCATTATTAAAATCAGATAGGACTGTCTCTGTGAAACTCCCTTTATTGAAATCGGCTAGCTCGATTGGCATCTTGGTACTGGCAACGACGGCCTGTGCTCAGCCTAACGCCACTGACGTTATCAGTAAAAACGCGGGTCAAAGTGCTCATAGCGCCGAAAATACGCAAGTGGTTGACACGGTCAGCGCGTCTGTCGACAAGCGGTTGCGCCAAGTTTTAGCGCAAGCAGGCATCAAAACACAAATCACCTCTATCGTGGCATCAAACTTACCCAATATGTATCAGGTTAATTTGGCTGGGCAGTTGCCACTACATATGACTGAAGACGGTAAATACGTCATTCAAGGCGAGCTACAAAAAAACCCAAGCAAGCGGGTAGTGACTAAAACGCTGCAACGTAGTAATAGTGAGCAAATAGGTCAACCCGTTAGTGCGGCGGTTAAATCGGCTATGCTTGCCAATATGGGCGCGCTCAAAAACATGAGTGCCAAAACACCGCTTTTTTACACCGCAGTACCGGGCGTTATTTGGGGTGCAACATTAGAAGGCGTGCCTTTCTTATTATCAGATGATGCCCAGTATATAACTGATGGCGAGATCTCAGTTATCGAAAATGGTCAATTTATGGGTCTCGACACAGCATTTGAAAGCCGCAAAAATCAGTCGGTATTTGCTACTTTAGATGATAATCAGCTGATTAATTATCCAGCCACCACGCCTGAAAAAGCCGTTATATACGTGGCTGACGATGTGAACTGTCCCTATTGCCGTAGACTTCATCAACAACTACCGATGCTGAATGCAAAAGGCGTGACGGTCAAGGTTATTGCCTATCCGATATATGAGCAGTCACCCGAGCAAATGCGGGGTATCTGGTGTCAAGGCTCCGATGCCAGTCGCCGCAAGGCTTTTGATAAAGCCATGCTAAAAGGTGAGATGACACCTGCGCCAGCCAGTTGTAAGGTCGATCCCATCACGCCTAATCGCGACAAGGCTGCTGGCCTCGCGGTGATTGCGACACCCGCTATTTATCGTGAAGATGGTGTACTGTATCAAGCCAGTTTTGAGAGTCCTGAATTTTTAGAGTTTTTAGGTATCGAATAGTCAAATTAACGCAGCCCAGTGTTGTTATTTATTGGGCAGATTACTAGGGCGTGTCCTCATTTTTATTACCATTTTTAAAATGAGAACACGCCCTAGCCTAAATAAGAAAGGGTCAAATATTATCGCGTACTACTGTGATAAATTTTTCTTGCTTGCTGTGCCGTTGCAGACAGAGGCTTCGCAAAATTTATTCCAGTAGCACTGTACCTTTTTATAGAGGATCCGTTATAGATTCAGCAAAAAAAACCGCTTTATGAACATGGCTCATAAAACGGTTTTTTATTCAGGTTAATAAAGATTAATAGCAAGGCTTTGACTATTAGAAGTAGAGGTTAAGGCAGAACGATGTTAACGATTTTCCAGCCAATCAAACCCTCGCGCTGCATCTCTATGGTAAGAGGATAGCCTTTAACTTGACCGCTGATGTTAAAGCAATTCATCCCGCAATAGCTCAGCTTTGGTTTGTCACTGTCCGAGCCTTGCGCGGCTTGTTGCTCAAGTTCAGCCGCTTGTTTTTTCATGATTTGCTTCATTTGGCTTTGAACCACGGCATTCACGTCACCGCGCTGGATGATTAAACTTTGAATGAGGTTTTTTAAGTCAACTTGATTGCTCGCGATTGCCCATGCGGCGGCCAGCTCTTTGGTGGCTGTATTGGCTTGACCTTGGGTATTGATTACTTTTTCGATGTTTTGTGGCGTAATGGCGCCATCGACGGCTTTTACGATAAAGTCATTGGCCGCTTGGGTCAATGGCTCGCCGCCCAGCTCAGCAACTAAAGGATATTTACCCATCGTCGCCGTAAACTGGCTGGTCAATTGGTTTTGAATGCTAGGCCTTACTTGGTCATAGTCGATAGCTGCTGCGATAGTGGCACCATCTTTGGCATCATAAGCATTTTTGAGCTGATAAGCGCTGTAATAAGGCGAACCTGCAAAGACTGCCACGGCAATGACAATCAATAAAACAATCAGCTTCTTCATAACAATCGATCCCTTATCACAAAATTAATGGCTTTGAATATAAATAACCATATTTTAATCTAAGTGTTTAAATAAACACAAATATGGCGATAAATACTAGCATGGCTGATGATTATTACGGTATGAAAACCTTTGTGTATTTCTTAATCAAACCTTTTTGTGCAGAAGAAACCCTCCGGACTCATACTTTCACTTCCTAAGCGCTTGATAAATCATCACACCATCTCCATAAACAGCGCAAACTTTTAATAATTAATTTGGCTAAGCAGCATCCTGCCGTATTCGCTTATAAGATTCATATAATTATCTGCTCGTTCCGTTTGTCATCTACTATGTTTCATGTGAAACCTTTGAGTGCGATGATGGTCGGAATTTAGAAGATAATTGGCTCAAGTTAATGAATCGACTGGCCGGTAGACTGTAAAGACGATAGGAGAGCCCATGAGTAAGCGCGATTTTTATGAAGTATTAGGTGTCAGTAAGACCGCTGACAACAAGGAAGTGAAGCGAGCTTACCGCAAGCTGGCGATGAAATACCATCCAGATCGTAACTCCGATGACCCTGATGCCGAAGATAAATTTAAAGAAGCGTCAATGGCTTATGAAGTATTGAGCGATGCAGAAAAGCGTTCAGCTTATGACCGTATGGGCCACTCTGCCTTTGAGAATGGTATGGGCGGTGGCGGTTTTGGTGGCGGCGGTAATGGTAATTTCCAGGACATCTTTGGCGATATCTTTGGTAACTTTGGCGATATCTTTGGTCAGTCACGCGGTGGCGGCGGTGGTCGTTCGCGCCGTGGTTCAGATCTGCGTTACGTGATTGAGTTGACTTTAGAAGAAGCGGTACGTGGCTGCAAAAAAGAAATCAGCTTTACGGCTCCTGCACCTTGCGATACGTGCCATGGGAAAGGCGCAAAAGACGCCTCTGATGTCGTGACTTGCCAGATGTGTCATGGTCAAGGCCAAGTGCGTATGCAGCAAGGGTTTTTTGCCGTGCAGCAAGCTTGCCCGCAGTGTGGCGGCTCTGGTAAACAAATCAAAAATCCTTGTCCTGATTGTCACGGTAATGGCGTTAAAGACAAGTCACGCACGCTAGAGGTTTCTATCCCAGCGGGTGTCGATGATGGTGATCGCGTCCGTCTAGCAGGCGAGGGTGAAGCGGGCGGTGCTGGCGTGCAAAACGGCGATCTATACGTAGAAGTGCGTGTCAAATCACACAACGTTTTCACCCGTCAAGGTGCCGATCTTTATATGGATGTGCCAGTCAGCATAACTGATGCAGCACTTGGTAAAGAAGTCGAAATCCCAACCTTAGATGGCAAAGTAAAAATCAAGGTGGCTGAAGGCACGCAAAGTGGCAAACTGCTACGTGTACGCGGCAAAGGTGTGACGCCAGTACGCACGACCATGAAAGGTGATTTAATCTGCCGTGTGGTCATCGAGACGCCAGTGAATTTGACGCGCGAGCAAAAAGATCTGCTGCGTGAATTCCAAGATACCTTGGATGGTGATAGTAAGCATCAGCAGTCGCCGCATAAAAAATCTTTCTTCAAAAAGATTGGCGACTTGTTTGACTAATAGCTTTGACTAATAGCGTTTAAAAAAGTCGTTTATGCGTCAAGTTATTTATGTTTAAAGTCGATCCACTATAAAGTAGATAAAGTGCTACTGGGGTAATTTTTGCGCCGCCTCTGTCTGCGAAGGCACAGCAAGCAAGGAAAATTTATCTCAGTAGCGCGTGATAATAGTGGTATCTCTTTTATCTAGGACTGACTATATCTAAATTTAGCCCAAAAGTTTCACATGAAACCTTTGGGCTTTTTATTGGCTGTATAAAAAACCATTGCTCGATGATATTTGCTAAACTTAGGACAAATAGAACTCAAAAATCAGTTTTACTAAAAGTAGCTCCATTAAAAATAAGACCTCTAGGATAAAGATATGAGTCAATCAACAAACGACCAAACCAACGAACAGACAAATAAAGCAACCATCGCTGTCGGTGTGATTGGGGCAGGCGGGCGGATGGGTCGTATGCTCATCGAAGCAGTCAAAGACAATTCGCAGACGACGCTCAATGCAGCAATCGAGCGTCAAGGATCGAGCCTTGTTGGCGCAGATGCGGGCGAAGTTGCGGCTATCGGTCGCTTGGATATAGCGATTGTTGATGATCTAATATCCGTAATCAATGATATCGATGTCTTGATTGACTTTAGCTTGCCGGATGCGACTGAACAAAACATGAAAATCTGTGCCGCGCACAATGTCGCCATGGTCATCGGCACCACAGGATTTAATGAGCAGCAAGAGCAAGTATTGGCCAAAGTGAGTGAGCAAGTTGCGATCGTTTATGCTGGTAACTATTCTACAGGCGTCAACTTATCATTGAAATTGTTAGCAATGGCGGCTAAAGCATTTGGCAATGATGCAGATGTCGAAGTCATCGAAGCCCATCACAAACATAAAATCGATGCACCATCAGGTACGGCGTATATGATGGCAGAAGCAGTGGCCGAAGCACGCGGACAGAATCTAAAAGACGTTGCTGTCTATGGCCGTGAAGGTCAAACGGGCGAGCGCGAGGCGGGAACTATTGGTATTCATGCCATTCGCGGTGGTGAAATCATTGGCGATCATACGGTCATGTTCATTGCTGATGGTGAAGTCGTCGAGATTACCCATCGTGCCCGCGCCCGCATGACCTTTGCTGCTGGTGCGGTACGCGCAGCGACTTGGGTCATGCAGCAGTCAGCTGGACAATATAATATGCAAGATGTCTTGGGTTTAAATGAGTAGTATTTTTTGATTGTTACTCGGTTGGCTTGCTCACCATTAGGAGTGGAACGTGGATAAGTTTAGAGATAACCTGATAGCAACGCTTGGTAGTACGATTAGCGCTATCAAGAGTGCGAGTTATGCGTGCCAAACAGCGTTTATGCTAGGTTTGGTTGTCTTGCCAATCATGGTGCACGCTGATAGTGCTCAGAGCCATTACAAAACCTATGTCATCGATACCTACGGTGGTGAGGCACTACTACCAGCGGTGCGTCAGCAACTGAATACTAGTCGTGACGGTGGCACGGTTGGCACTTATCAAGGCAAACTGATATTGCAGACGACTGCCGCTAATTATCAGACAGTACAACAGCTATTGGCGCAAATTGATCGTCAGCCGCAAGCGCTAATCGTCACTGTGCAAGTGGGTAATAATAGCAGCAGCCAAAGCAATATTCAGCAAGGCCAGATTATTATCAATAATCGAGGCATTAAAGGGTCGGGCATTATCAATCAGAGTAATAGCCAGCAGCAGAGCAATAGCTCATATCAAGTGCAAACCTTGTCCGGTAGCGCCGCCAGCATTAGTACAGGGACGCTTTACTCTTTAACGCAAACTTATAATGGCACCAATTATCCAAATTATAATCGCACCAATTATCCAAATTATAATCGTCCATCAGGACAAATTATTATTCAACAGCAGGTATTGCTGCCAACGACTCAAGGCATTAGCGTGACGCCAAGACTATTGGCGAATGGTCAAATCGAAGTGCAATTATCACAAGTTGAAGAGAGACTGGTGCGATCCAATTCGTCCTACAATGAAAATAGCTTTGGTAACAATAGCATCCAAGGTCAAAGACTGAGTAGCACACTCATTGTGCCACGAGGGCAGTGGACAACTATCGGACAAATCTCTCAAGACTCAGCCAGTAGTGGCAATAGGGCTGTTAATAGTAATCGCTATGTGCCTATTTCATTGTTGATTCAGTAATCAAACAATCAATCAGTTAAGCATAAAAAAGCGCGACACTGATGATACCAGTGTCGCGCTTTTTTATTTATAACCAGTTATTAAAAATCAATCAATGATTGAAAACTAGTCAACGTAAACCACTTCTAATGGCGGAAAACCATTGAACTCAATTGACGAATAAGAGTTGGTATAAGCGCCAGTGGTCAGCCAAAAGATTTTATCACCAATCTCCAGCTCTTGTGGTAGCTGATAACCCGCTTCTTCATACATGATATCGGTCGAGTCACATGTTGGACCTGCCAATACTACCGTACCTTCGCTGGTTGAGGTTTCCATTTTTGGTGTATAAACAGGATACTTGATGGCCTCACCCAAGGTTTCTATTAAGCCTTGGAACAATCCCACATCGGTATATACCCAGCGCGTCAAATCCGTATTTGATTTACGAGAAATCAATACCACGTCACTGACTAGCACGCCTGAACCACCGACCAACGACCGACCCGGCTCAAGAATAATCTCAGGCATGTCTTCGGCATGATAGTCATCCGTCAGATAACGATTGATTTCTTCTGCATAGACTTTTATGGGGTTCACTTCACTGATATAGTTGGCTGGAAAACCGCCACCCAAGTTAATCATTTGTAGCTTAAGGTTTTCTTCATTTTTCATCCAGTCAAACATATATTTGACCTTGGCTAACGCATCATCCCACGCGGCAACGTCTTTTTGCTGACTGCCCACATGGAACGAGATGCCGTAAGGCACCAAGCCCAAATCACGGGCTTGAATCAATAGCTCAATCGCCATATCAGGATGGCAACCAAATTTGCGAGACAATGGCCATTCAGCAGTATCTGACCCTTGTACCAAGATACGTACAAATATTTTTGAACCGGGCGCGTATTTTGCGATGTTTTTTAAATCTGCTTCTGAATCGGTCGCATACAGATCAATGCCTTTCTCAAACGCATATTTGACGTGTTCGGCTTTTTTGATGGTGTTGCCATAAGAAATACGAGATGGCTCAACGCCGCAGTCTAGTACGCGATCAAGCTCATAAATCGAGGCGCAATCAAAGTTTGAGCCAAGATCAGCCAATAGATCGATGACTTCGACAGCAGGACTGGCCTTCATCGCATAATGAATTTTGGCATTCGGAAAAAAACCAACCATTTCATGATATTTCGTTTTAATACGGCTTAGGTCTACCACCAAAAGTGGTGTCTCGCGGCCTTCAGCTGCTTTGGTGAATTTCTGCCAGCCGGCAGGGTCAAAATATTGGTCGATTTTGATCATGGACATGGTAGTAAACCTTTAATAAAAATATATGTTAGAGAATACAAGCTTGCGTCATAGCCCTATTTTAGCGTCAGATCGTTACCATAGTGCGTCATAAAGCTATGGAAACTAAGTTTATGCGATGATCGGCTTATGCAATGATCGGCTCATGTGACAATCGGTTTATGTAACGCTCGGATTAAAAGCTAAGCACATTAAGAATTGGTTGGCTGCGGCTGCTTATCAGCAGATTGTTCGCCTTGTTTTTCACGTATTTTGATGACTTTACGCACTTTGTCGCGAGCACGAGTTTGTTTCAAATGTGATAAATAATCGACGAATATAACCCCATTTAGATGATCCATCTCATGCTGAATACATACTGCTAGTAAGCCTTCAACGACTTCATCAATTTTTTCACCATTCTCATCTAACGCCTCGATACGCACTTTATTAGGACGTTCAACCTTATCGTAGACATCAGGTACCGATAAACAGCCTTCTTCGTAAGCCTGTTTTTCTTCTACCAACGGTGTCACTTTTGGGTTAATAAAAACCCTTGGACTGTCTTTATCTTCAGATAAATCCATGACAATGAGCTGAATGTGACGGTCAACCTGACTGGCAGCCAAACCGATGCCTTGTGCATCATACATGGTCTCAATCATATCAGCGATTAAGGTTTTGATTTCAGCAGTCACTTCCTTGACAGGCCTTGCAATGGTGCGCAGGCGCGGGTCTGGATAATTTAAAATAGGGAGTAATGCCATAATGCTCACCTCAATGATAAGGATAAAATAGGGTTGGTATTATAAGATAAATGGGGACAAAAGTAATGCTTATCAATACTTTCCCCTCTATATCAGTTGATGACTTTGAAATATTGCGATTATCAGTTTTGGCCAAAAAACAAAAAAGCCCTGCTATTTGCAAGGCTTCCTCTCTTTTGAATCAGATATGGCTCATAAGCAATTATACGCGACGTTTGCTCATAATCATCTCATATAAGAAGAGCAATATGATGGCACCGATCACTGAGAATATCAGACCGGTAAAGCCGCCATCAGCGTTGATACCGACAATACTAGCAATAAAGCCACCAAGCATCGCACCAACGATACCCAATACAATCGTCATAATCCAGCCCATAGGGTCACTGCCAGGCTTAATAGCACGAGCTAGTAGACCAGCAACCAAACCTACGATAATCATCCAAATAAAGCTCATTTCATTCTCCAAATTTACTGTCATTTATAATGGTTTAGTCATTTAATCATGTACTAATTTTTATAACTTCATTGTATGCATTGCATAGAAGTAAAGGTAAGCACGAAATGTTACCAGTGTATGAGCTATGTGAGAAAAAGCAGGGATTTGCTAATATGGAGAGAGGATAGGTAAATGAAAGGTTACAAAGGTAGCAAAGTCGCAAATAAAGTCGCAAATAAAGTCGTGATTAATGTCTTGATGGATATAGTCAAAATATCCTAAAAACCCTATGGTAATGCTGATATTAATTTTCACTGACTATAGCCTTTTTAAATAGCAATCGACTGCGAAAATTTGGAAATAAAAAGCGTCGCTCATTGATATAGTCAGTCCTAGATAAAAGAGATACCACTATTACCACGCGCTACTGAGATAAATTTTCCTTGCTTGCTGTGCCTTCGCAGACAGAGGCGGCGCAAAAATTATCCCAGTAGCACTGTATCTACTTTATAGTGGATCGACTTTAACAAGGCGACGCTATTATTTAAAAATGTTTGGCTTTTATTTGACTAAATTATCGGCTATTTGCTACGTAAGGTCGTCAATAAACGCTGATGAATCCCTTCAAATCCGCCATTAGACATAATGACAATCGCATCACCTGCTTGTGCATGGATGCTGATATGTTCAATAATCGCATCGACACTAGAGAGGACTTGTTGGTTGTCGATATTAGAGTTGGTAGCATTGGCATTATCAATGACTTCTCTTAAACCCCATTCTAGACCAGTAGGCTCATACCATAAAGTGTCGTCAGCGAGGGCGGCAGACTCGGCTAAGCTGTCTTGGTGAATACCCATTTTCATGGTGTTACTACGAGGTTCAATGATTGCCCAAATGCGTCGGTTACTTAGCTTCTTTTTGGCACCATCTAATGTCGTGCTAATGGCAGTGGGATGATGAGCAAAATCATCAAACACTAAAATATCATTGATATCACCGATTAGCTCCATGCGGCGCTTTATGCCAGCAAAAGCAGATAACGCTGCGCAAGCAGTAGAAACGCTGACCCCAACGTCATAGGCTGCCGCTACCGCCACCAAGGCGTTATTCACATTGTGCATACCGCTCATCGACCAATCTACGATGGCTGTTTCATTATCACCAGCAGTGAAAGTTACTTTAAACTGACCACCGTCTTTACGAATAAGCTCCGCTTGCCAATCGCTGCTATCTTTTGGAACGCTATCTTCTGTATCAGCCTTAGCTACCGCAGAATCGATGACACTGGTACGCCAAATAGGGGTCCAAACGCCTTTCGCTAACGTATCTTCTAAGCTTGCGGTCGCGGCTGGCATGATGATCCTACCAGTACTTGGAATCATGCGTACCATGTGATGAAACTGAGTCTGAATAGCATTGAGATCAGCGAAAATATCCGCGTGATCGAATTCAAGATTGTTTAAGATAGCGGTACGCGGGCGGTAATGAACGAACTTTGAACGTTTATCAAAAAATGCAGAGTCGTATTCATCCGCCTCAATAACAAAATAACCGGTTTTTGAGCGCTCGCTGCTGTTTTTTTCTGCGCCCAAGCTGTTTACTTCTACACCCAAATAGCTGCTATGGGCAAATACTTGCTGCAAATGCTCATCAGTAGTATCCACCAAGGGTACGCCGCCGATCAAAAACCCAGTATCGATGCCAGCGTAATGCAGTATCCAAGCGAGCATCGTGGTCGTCGTCGTTTTACCGTGTGTACCGGCAACGGCTATTACATGGCGCGATTGCAGCACTTGTTCAGATAAAAACTGCGGTCCTGAGGTATAGCGAAGACCCGTATCCAGCATATATTCGATGACATCCATGCCACGTTTCATCGCATTACCAACGACGACCAAATCTGGCGCTGGCTGCAAATGTTCTATCAGATAGCCCGCTTGGATAGTGACGCCCGCCTCCTCAAGTTGGGTGGACATAGGAGGATAAACATTGGCATCTGAACCTGTGACGGTATGCCCAAGCGCCCGCGCCAGTAGCGCCAGCGAACCCATAAAAGTACCACAAATACCAAGAATATGAATGTGCATAGACGTTCCGTACAAATTTAAATGAAAGGAATAAATGGTGGAGCTACCATAAGGTCAGCGGCGTTCAATGGCTGCTGGTTATATAGTCAATCCACTATAAAATATATATAGCAATACAGGCGTAAATTTTACGTAGCCTCTGTCTGCGCAGGCACAGCAAGCAAGGAACATATACGCCTGTATTGCTATATTTGTCTCTCTTTTACTGAGGACTGACGATATCTGCGTGACTCATAGCCGTTCATTGTAAAGTAAACGTCATTAGATGACCAATAAAAAACGCCTATCAAGTAGGCGCTATTTAGCATCTTTATTTGGATTATCGAACATTATTAAATATGTAATGTTATTGAGTCATTATCATTAAATGATCAGTATTCACAATATTTTTCGATGGTTTATCATAGAATCAGTTTGGTAACATTTATTGTTATTTATATGATGACTAGTTATTTATATGCTGACTAGTTGCGCGCTTTCTTATTTGCATGTTTTATTATTGACGCGACAAAACATAGTCGTTATTAAGATTTTTTTCCTCATCTATCAAAATAAGATGATTGTCTTGAATATGATACGTCTCAATATTTTTGTCTGTGTAGACAATCGTAATCGTATTATTGTCTTGACGATAAACGCCCGACTCACGTAGCGGTGCCTGAGGTTTTTTAGGGTTATGATAAATACTGGTTTTTGAGACTGAGCCATCAGCAAATAAGTTTAAAGTGACATTGGTACAGTCACAAAAATCACATGGCACCATGCCACCATAATCGCCCATTAATGTGGCTTGTAACGTGCTGCTACCCTCAGGCCCTGAACTTAGCATCGCTGGCTTCATATCATTGTCTGATTGAGCGGCTGCAATTAGTGATTGCCCTCCGGCTTCTTTATCCAAATTATCACTATCTGACTGCTGCTGACTGTTGTTTTGCGCACTTTTTGAGGTATTTTGCCCGTCAGAATCGCCTGCATCACTAGCAGGTGCGAATTGAGTCGTCACGCCTTGGTCATCATTGGAGGAGGCACTGTCACAACCGATGAGCAGCACACACAGTGGCAATAGTAGTAGAGAGCGACCAAAGCGCCTAACCATAGGAAATACGGTAGAGCAAACAGGCGCAAAATATATCATGATCACTCCAAAAACGGTTTATCAAACAGTGTTTCTAAAGATTGCCTATGCTATCGGCAACTTAATACGGTTGTCAAAAATGAAAGACAATAGGAAGTATGGTTATTTTAAAAACAAAAGAGTGTAAACCTAATAATATTATTTAGGTTTTAGCACCAAGAATACATTATCTGTAACGTGTCTTTTTTTAAATAAAAATGACAGATATCTACACATATTGTTCGATTAAGAAATACAATCAATCGTGTCAAGATATCAAAAGTTAAAATTATTTCTGTGGACTTTTTGTTATGACGATCATTTCTAAAAGTTAATGGAGGCCAGTTAAGTCAGCATAAACGTGACTGTTAAAGACTATTGGAGGGGTTCTAATATGGCATATTTCTAAACAGACATTAAACCATTTTCTAGAAAGGCATAAATAGCAGAGTATTTATGCCTTTTTAGATGAGAAATTATAATGGAGTGTAATAAAGATTTGAAAATTTTACTAAGCAAGACGATTATGCACGGTAGGTCGCACGATACGCAATAATATCAATGCATGCACCACCAATAGTACGCTAGATAAAATCAGAGCCTGCTCAGCAATACTCATTCCCATAAATGTCCAATCGACAACGGCACATTCACCAGAACCTGTAAACACCTCTTTGAAAACTTGCAAAATGGGCAAGGTATCTAACCAATAGTCCAAACCAGGACCACATGACGGTACTTGATCGGCAGGCAAATGCTGTATCCAAACTTGGCGAGCCGCTACCACAGCTGCCCAGCCAATACCTGCTAAGCTACCAAGCCACAATATCAATCTCATCGCCTTGGATTTGGGATTGAACAGCGCTGCTGTCAAAGCGAAGCCACCCATTGTAATTAAACCAACACGTTGAAAAATACAAAGCGGGCAAGGAGTAAGGCCCAAATAGCGCTGCAAAAAAAACAACGCAAAACTCATACCTATCACTGCCATTATTACTAAAAATACTTGTAGATTGCGGTAAGTCGTCAGCTGTAGCATCGGTTGGTTACTCTTGTAAAGTTAGTGACCTATAAACATAAGATAGTCCATAAGGCTTAGCGATATTGCTGCAAAAATTCCATGAAGTCTTCTGTTTCGGCTGTTTCAATCTCAGCTTGTTGTAGTATTGATTTTTCTGCCAGTACTTCATACTTGGCTTGGGTATTTGGACTAAGCGTTTGCTGTAACAAAGACGCACGATGCTGCTCGGCTAACGTAAAACCAAGCTGCCATAAGCTGCCCAAACGCTTACTGTCAGAGTTGACTTGTGCTGAAATCGTCGATTCAGGATGTCCTGCTTTGCCTTGCATTAACGCAACTGCCGCACGATAGTCATTGCCGCCATAATGCGCGTCAAGTAATGCTGCAAGCGGTCGCATACGCTCTAAATGCATGAGCATCCAGCTCTCAAGTAATTTTTCTTCCCCATTGTCTAAGATATGCAAGCCGTCGCGGCGACCTTCGTTTACCACACGCTCAAGATTGATGGCCAGCATTTCTTCTTCTTCAGGTAGCAAATCAGGTGAGTCGCTTAGCAGGCAGTACAGTGCCATAACTTCCAAGAAACAGGCACTAGAGAGGCGGATACCAACATCACTATAAGGGTCGAGATCAATCGCACGAAACTCAACGTAGGCGATACCACGGCGCTCAAGCGCTTCCGTTGGCGTCTCGCCACTCATCGCGATTTGTTTTGGGCGAATAGGGCTATAGTATTCATTTTCTATTTGTAGAATATGATTATTGATCTGAATAGGGTTACCATCGGCGTCATCTAAGCCAAGCTTTGTAAAGCTTTCATGCGGCGTTTGAATCGCACGGCGCAGACCATCGACATACTCTGGCAAATAATTATAGCGAATATCAAGATGCTCTTGTACGCTATTGGTATAACCAAGCTTGCCCATACGTAGGCTGGTTGCGGTAGGCTTGTAGTAAGTTGAGTCATTTAGCAGCTCTAAATCATGCTCACGACCTGCTATGAAACAAGGACAAACGCTTGGACTGGCACCAAGTAAATAAAGGATGAGGCTGGTCAAACGTTTAAAATTACGGATAAGCGCCAGATACTTTTCGTTTTTAAATTCTGTCGGCGTTTGGCTCTGTGATGCTGGTGTTTGTGCTTGCCACGCTTCAAACAATCCATCACCAAAAGATAAATTGTAGTGTAAACCCGCAATGGTCTGCATGCGGCGGCCATAACGAATACCAAGCCCACTACGATATAAGGTTTTTAGTTTGCCAGTATTAGAGCTGCCATAATCAGCCAAAGGAATATCTTCATCCTTAGACGACAACATACAAGGCATAGATAGCGGCCACATCAGCTCACCCTCAGGTATCCCTTGATACACTAATACGTGCAACTGACGCAGCATATTGAGGGTTTCTTTTGGCGAGGTTTTTGGATCAGTAATCAGCTCAAGCAAACTTTCTGAATAATCCGTGGTAATAAAAGGATGGGTAAGTTTTGACCCAAGCTTGGTTGGATGCGGTGTTTGCGCCAAGTAACCATCAGGCTTTACGCGCAGGCCTTCCTTTTCGATACCACGTAGCATACCCGTTAAGAGTTTGGTGTCAAACCAGTTAGGGATTTCAAAATTGACAAAGCTACTCGTAAAATTACTCATAATAGTCATCTATTGTTATTTATTATGGTGGCTCAAAACACGATTGGCGTTTGACCATAAAAGAGGTAGATATTGGATTTAGAATTCCGTCAGTTTAGCTCAAAGCTGCCTTGAAAACCACGAACAATTACAAATACGATAAGCTTAACAAGGGTTCAACTGCCTAGACTTCTGCGGATATTTAGATTAAAAATTTTGTAAATAGTGCTTTATGATTGCTCTATAAAATAAAAAGCATCTACCTATTAGATAGATGCTCTGAACGCGCTACATAAAGCCAAAGATCATAGCATCAGCTAACTATTAAAGGATTAGGCTAAAAAAGCACCGCTCCACTTATTAAATAGAGAAATAAGTTAAATAGAGAAAGAAGAGCCACAACCGCAAGTAGTCGTGGCATTTGGGTTGGTCACGATAAAGCGCGCGCCTTCCAATCCTTCCGTATAATCTACGGTAGAGCCTTGCAAGTATTGATAGCTTAGCGAATCTACGACCAGCGTCACATCGCCATTATCAAAGTTGGCATCATCTTCATTTAAGTCATTGGCAAAGTTAAAGCCATAAGAAAAACCTGAACAGCCGCCGCCAGTCACGTATACGCGTAGCATAAGGTCACTGTCACCTTCTTCTTCACGTAAGCGGCGCACCTTTTGTGCTGCACTGTCAGTGAGGCTTAAGATCGTTGGGTCTACTGGTTGGCTTGAGCTTGGGTTAAATTGGTTGGCTGATTCGTTCATATCTACCTCAGTGGCTAGGATCAAAAGCGGTCGTCATCCTGTTTGGGTTTGCAACGAATAGGTTGCAAATAAAGATACGCACGGCGTTTGATTCGATTGGGTGCTGTCATTATGGCAATGCTGTCAGGACATTATAAATATGATATGAAAGCCATCACAACGGTTTCGTTGATTAAGGACACATATCTTGTAGCAGTATATCATAATGGGGATGGCGATTCGTTTGTCAAGCGTGTGATGACCAACCAAGTTTAGCGTGCTGAATTTGGCTTTTATTGTGCTGATAAATGCCTATAACGCTGAGCATTTTTTACCCCAATAAATACTTAGTTTTGAAATAGTTATTTAATCGTTTGCCTATGGGTCAAGCGTTTGAAATAATAGCCGCCAATTAACACGCCCTATGTGTGTTTTTCTTATTGCCTTATACTTTATATTACTGTTGAGATGAAGAAATTATATGATCGAATTTAAAGACGTTGGTGTTCGCCGTGATGGTCGTGAATTGTTTGCAGGTGCAAGCTTCCAGCTCCATCCGGGCCACAAAGTTGGCTTAACGGGCAATAACGGCACGGGCAAATCTACCTTGTTTGCCTTACTATTGACTCGAATGGGAACAGGCGATACCGAGGTCACGCTTGATAAAGGTGAAGTCAGTATTCCTGATAGCTGGCATGTGGCGCATATGGCACAGGAAGTCGGCGCTACGACACAGACGGCGATTGATTATGTTCTCAGCGGGGATGAGCAGTGGTATGAGATCAATGCTTCTTTGAATGATTTGAGTAGCGTGAGCGACGAGCAGATTGGCGTATTGCATCAGCAGTTCGATGAGATTGATGGCTACCGTACGCCCACCAAAGCGGCACAAATTATGGCAGGTCTTGGTTTTAAGACCAGTCAGCATGAGCTGCCAGTAGAAGGGTTTTCGGGTGGTTGGCGCATGCGTTTGAATCTTGCCAAAACGTTGATGAGCCGCGCTGATTTAATGTTACTCGATGAGCCAACCAACCATTTGGATTTGGATGCTATCTTGTGGCTTGAGACTTGGATCAATGCTTTTACTGGTTTGGTCATCGTCATCTCGCATGACCAAGCATTCTTAGATGCAACCGTTGGTCATATCTTGCATGTCGAACAACAAAAAATCACCCTTTATACGGGTAATTATCAGCAGTTTATTCGCACCCGTCATGAGCGCATGGCGCAGCAGCAGCAAGCGTTTGAAAAACAAGAAGCGACTAAGGCACATTTGGACGACTTTATTCGCCGTTTCCGTGCCAAAGCCAGTAAGGCCAAACAAGCCCAAAGCCGCATCAAGCAGCTTGAGCGTATGGCTGAGCTGTCACCAATGATGGCGGACAATCCTTTTTCTTTCCGCTTTTACGAGCCAGCAAATATGAGCTCACCGCTGATTGAGCTGACAAAAGCAGATATTGGCTATAGCGATACCCCGCTTTTATATAATGCCAATGTGCAAGTGACCCCTGATACACGTCTTGGTTTACTGGGCATGAATGGCGCAGGTAAATCAACGCTGATCAAAGCCTTGGTTGGTGAGCTTGGGGTGTTATCAGGGACGTACCGAGTTTCTGATACCATTAAACTGGGTTACTTCAACCAGCATCAAATGGACGTACTGGATGCTGCTGCGACGCCCTTACAAATGATGCGCCGCTTGGCTGGAAAAACCTCAGATGCCGAGCTGCGTTCATTCTTGGGCAGTTTTGACTTTCGCGGTGATCGAATTGATACGCCCAGTGAGTTGTTTTCTGGTGGCGAACGCGCGCGTTTGACCTTGGCCTTGATTGTTTGGCAACGTCCAAACGTTTTGGTGCTCGATGAGCCAACCAACCATTTAGACTTACAGATGCGCCAAGCATTGACCATCGCCTTGCAAGGATTTCAAGGGGCGGTGGTATTGGTTTCGCATGATCGCGAGCTGATTGCCAATGTCTGTGACGAGCTGTTTTTGGTGCATGATGGTCAAATCGATGAGTTTGATGGTGACATTAGCGACTATGGTAAGTGGCTGGCAGAAAAGCGCAAACAAGAGAATTCGACAGATAAAAGTAGCAGTAAGAAAAAGAACAAAAAAGAGAGTAAGAAGTTTGTTTCACGTGAAACAACGGACACTCATGCGAGCAACCAAGCGTCTACTGCATCATCGAAAAAAAACACCACTGAGTCTACTCTGAGCAAAGAAGATCAGCGTAAACAGGCAGCAGAACAACGCAAATTAACGGCACCTGTTCGCCGTGACATCGAGAATACAGAAAAAACCTTGGCTAAGATTGCGGAGAAACTGACCGCACTTGAAGAAAAGCTTGCTAATACGAGTCTATACGAAGAAAGTCGTAAATCTGACTTGATGGTCCTACTGAATGAGCAGACAGCATTACAGCAGCAGCATAGCGAGAATGAAGAAGGGTTATTGCAATCGATGACGACGTTAGAAGAAATGGAAGCAAAAATTGGATAGGGAAAACTCAATCAGGTCTTGAGTGTTTATTAATGTCGCAATGGCTTATTTTATCTACCTTAAATGACAAAAGGGAGGGCTTATGCCCTCCCTTTTTATTATATTATTTTCTCCGGTATTTACCATCACCGTAAGAGAGTACATTCATCGTAGTCGTGCAAAGCTCACAGCTTATTTTACTCGCAGCAGCTTTCGATAGATCCAGAATTCGACCGCCAATATAGGGGCCTCTATCCGTAATTTTTACGATTACGCTTTCATTGGTCTTGTTATTGGTCACTTTCACCCTCGAACCAAACGGCAGGGTTTTATGAGCAGCGGTCATGGCATTCATATTAAAAATACTGCCACTTGCTGTGCGCTTACCATGGAACTTACTACCGTAATAACTGGTATTTGCAGCAAAAACGGTGGTACTTAATAGCAGTGATAACGCGACAACCAAAGACTTGATAAAATAAGACATTTAATACCTGTTGACGATTAATGAAATAGACAGATACGCTTGCCTATGCTATCCATATTCCCTATGAGTATGAATAATCGAGATATTTTACAATAAAGAGCTTGTCGAATTCTTACAGACGTGTAAAAAACTCTCGCGTTCAAATAACTCTTTTATGAATTTAGGATTATAAAGATGGCGTATTTATGAGCTCAGAGTTCGGCCGTTCGGCGCGCTCCCCACATCATCAACTCATTATTTCTCCATTTTTGTGCTTAAATGATTCAGTAAAAATTATCAAAACCTATCTATTTTTATTAATTTAAAGAGTTTAGCAATCTCATTTTTCAACGTATAAGACAAGTTCAGACTACTAATTCTAGGTAATAAATGAGAAATATTGATTTATATTTACAATATAGAAATATTTTTATAAATTTAGTTACAAAATTGTTGCATTAGGAAAGCTTTAAGATTACTATCCTTCTCCGAACAAATATTAACTAATGGAGTCACATATGAAGAAAGTTATTGCGGTGGCATTACTGGCTATTCTGACATCAGGATGCGCGACGCAAAACTATTTGGTTTCGTCACAAGTTGCGCCAAGTACTACTATTGAAGCCGATGCAAGCAAAATGCAGACGTTTTTTGTGAGTGGATTGGGTCAAGAGCAAGAAATCGATGCTGCCCAAGTGTGTGAAGGCAAAGACAACGTTGCCAGTATTCAAACTAAAAGCAACTTTGTAAACGTTGTATTGGGCCTTGTTTCATATGGCATTTATACTCCTCGTCAAATAAGTGTTTATTGCAAATAAAGGGCTAATATTATGAAAAAACTAATAACAGCAGCATTGATAGGTTCGGTATTATTAGCATCAGGTTGTGCCACGCAGACGGCTCTTATTCAGCCAACTCAACAAGTCACTCCAACGTATTCTAAATCACAGACTTTCTTCATATCAGGTATTGGACAGACGCAGTCTGTTAATGCAGCTGAAGTTTGTGGCGGCGCGGCAAATGTCGCTAAAGTACAAACCATCCAAGCCCCTACAGACGTGGCCTTAAGTGTGGTTACTTTTGGCATTTATACGCCTCGTACCGCCAAAGTTTTCTGTAAATAATAAAGTACTTTATACCTTAAAGGTATTAAAACTATTTGACCAAAAAGAGTAAACAGCGACTGTTTGCTCTTTTTTTGTGCCTGTATTAAAAGCACGACCCATTTATTAGCATCCGCCCCAAGATATGACGGTAATATTTATATCACTGTATTGGTTTTTTTATTGCTATCATGATGAGTAGCGTATAGTCATCACTGGTTAAGTCGCGGACCATCATGTCTCCATACCATATCGTTTAGAATTGGCAAACCGATATCACTAATATGTTTTTATTTTGAGGAAAAATACCATGGCAGAGAAAAACTACTATGACATTTTAGGGGTTAAAAAAGACGCCTCAGACGCTGATATCAAAAAGAAATACCGTAAGCTCGTTCGTCAGTATCACCCTGATGTTAGCGATCATCCAGACGCGGATAATAAGATTGCCGAAATTAACAACGCTTATGAGACCATCAGAGATAAAGACAAGCGTGCTGAATATGATGCCCTATTAAATAATCCGTTTGCAGGACAAAGTGGTGCGGGTGGTTTTGGTGGACAGGCTGGCGCCGGACAAAGCGGTTTTCGCTGGGAAGATATGAAAGATCAGTTCGGTGATGGTGAGGCATTTGGTGAAGGTGGTTTCCGTTTCGATGATATTTTTTCAGCGTTTGGTCGCGGTGCCCGAGGATCAACCAATGGGCAAGCAGGTGGACAATCACAGCGTGGCGGCTTTGATCAATTTGGTGGTGGTTTTGGCACGCAAGACAGCAAAGGTCAAGATCAACATGCAGAGATTACGGTTGATTTGGCCTCAGTCTATAATGGCGATGACTATAGTATTAAACTAAATGTGCCAGTTCGTCAGATTAATGGCGGCGTAGAATATGACAACAAAACACTTAAAATTAAAATTCCTAAAGGTATCACTGACGGTAAACAAATACGCTTGACTGGACAAGGTGCGGCGGGCAGTGGCGGTGGTAAAAACGGCGATTTATTCTTAAAGGTAAAAATCAGCCACGCCAATAACATCCGTATCGAAGGTGCTGATGTTTATCAAACGGTGAATATAGCACCATGGGAAGCGGCACTGGGTGAAAAAATTAATCTGAGTACGCCAGCAGGTACGCTTGGTGTGACTATTCCTAAAAACAGTAAATCTGGTAGCAACTTACGCTTAAAAGGTAAGGGAATCCCTGCCAAGCAAGCGGGTGATTTGTATTTAACCTTGAACATTGTTAACCCTGATATCAGTACCGAGGCGGCTACCCAAGCATATGAGCAGCTCAAACAAGCTTTTGCTGATACTAATATTGATCGTTAATGGCTATCCTTACTTAATCACCGCAATAGCTATTAAGCACAGCCAGAAACCACTGTAATAGAGATGAAGACCATACGATAACGATGAAATAAAGCGCAAACGAGGATAATAGTTATGAAACACTCGCCAGAATTTACCGACATTATCATGAGCTTAGATGAGCTAGTATCTACCTGTGGCCAAGAGCGTCAATGGGTCATCGAATTAATTGAAGAAAATATTATTGAATACGATGTACCAGAGCGTGAGCAGTTCACTGGCTATCAGCTGACGACCGTGCGCCGTGCTTCACGACTCAGTCGCGACTTTGATGCCAGCGTCCCAGCGATTGGTTTGATACTTGAGTTATTAGATGAGCTCGAACAGTTACGCCAACTTAAACGCCAGCTCGACCAAAAAACACCAGTGATTGAAGTAGATATTCACAGTTTGTAATGTAGTCAGTGAAAAGTAGTATCGATACATCACGCACTGCTGAAATCAATTTTCTTGCTGGCTGTTGTGTCTGCGCAGACAGAGGCGGCAAAAATTGATTTCAGCATTACTGTAGTGCTTTTAAGAGTTTTTGACTATAGCCAAATAATGACAGAGGACAGACAATAAAAAAGAGCCAAGTGGCTCTTTTTTATGTTGATAAATGACCAAAAATAACTGATCTACGTTGATACTTAAGCGAGTGTATTCGCCTTTAGGTCGTAGCGTTTCGATTCTTAGCTCGAAACAAACCCATTTTTTTTAGCTGACCACACTATTGACAGCCCTAATAATGCAAGCGCAAGTACTGCCCACGGAAATGATACCGCTCCAATGCGGTGCAATAGTATCGCACCTGCCACCCCACCACCGGCTATCGCTAGGTTAAATATGGTCACAAACATAGACTGTGCAACATCAGTGTTATCGCCGGCGGCTCCTGCAAGCGCCGTTTGTAGCAGTATTGGTGCACCGCCAAAGGTAAGTCCCCATATGGCTATGCCCACTAGAACGATAGCTGTGGAACCACCAGAGAAACCCAATACTAACGCGGCTATCGCAAACGCACTCAGACTTATCAAAGCCATTAATCGTAGCCAGTTGTCTACTAACAGCCCCGTCAGCCAAATTCCTACTATGGCAGCAATGCCGAACAACAGTAATACAGCATCCACTCGCTGTGCCAGCCCGACCGATGCCAAAAAGGGCTCGATGTAAGTATAAAGAAGGTTGTGAGCAGTTATCCAAACGAATAAGGTTAGCAATACGGGGCGAATACCTGGTATCAAAAAAATGTGCCGGAGTGACAGGCGCTGTTTTTCGGACTGACCGCTAAAGTCCGGTACCGCCAGACGCACCCAGATTAACAATAGCAATGTTAACGCTGATATGATCCAAAATACCCCGCGCCAGTCAAATAATAGACCTAACCATGTGCCTAAAGGGACGCCAACGGCCAGCGCAATCGGCTGACCCACGCCCGTTATTGCTAATGCGCGTCCCCGCATATTGTCTGCCACCATGCGCAAGGTATAGCCGGGTAGTAATCCCCATATCACGCCAGCTGCCATTCCTGCCGCAAAGCGTGCCACTATAATGATTTCGTAGCTGCTCGACAAGGCGGTAATAACATTGAACACCAATAGGCTACCGACTGCCAATAAGAATAATCGGCGGCGATTCCAACTACGAGTGGAAGCAATAATTGGGATAACGGCTAATACAGCGCCTAGCGCATAAAAAGTGATCAACTGGCCTGCTAGCGCTTTAGAAACGCCTAAGGCCTCGCTAATTTGTGGTAGCAAACCAGCTGGCATGGTTTCGGTCATGATAGCGAGGAAGCCTGCTAATGTGAATGCCAGCAGCTGCCAAATAGGTAGACTTGAGGTATTAAGCTCAGATTTTTTAGATTCGTCGATGTTCATATTAATTTCTTTTAATAATAGGTAAAACCCCTGTCCATAAATGGCTAGGGTATTCTTGTATTTTGAGTATTTATCGATAGATGCGGTTAAGCACCAAAACTGATGGTGAAAAAGTTAAGGCTACAAAGGTGACTGTGAAATAGATCGAGTGGTGCAACTAGGCTCTGTCATCAATTAGCACACTTAATCATTTAGTGGTCTTAAAATGGCTAAATTTTGCCAAACATCGTCAAATAATTGGTTAATATCTCGATATTATCTGCGTTATTTTCCTTGTTTGACGGCAATTTATCTCATTCTAAGCCTCACAATCTAAATGATGACACGCCCTAGATTCTAAAAGAGATGTGCAGTATAACTGTGTTTTTAAAGCATGCTTATGATGCTATGTACCGTTTTGTTAAGCTCAAAATTTTTAATGAAACCGCAATTTACACCAGTGCTATCTGATTATTGATGTATCGATTTAACTTTTCACTGACTATATTATCAAATGGTCATTGACTCAATCATATTTCAAGAATAGACGGGCAAATTTTGGACACATAAAAAGGGCAACGATTGCCCTTTTTGTTTATGAAGTTTTTTTAACCATTAACGCGAATACTTGGGATCCGCTGCTGCCGTGAATAACACATCCGTCGATGAGTTCAGAGCAGTTTCTGCTGAGTCTTGAATCACACCGATGATAAAGCCAATTGCGACCACTTGCATGGCGATGTCGTTTGGAATATTAAACAGACTAGCGGCAAGAGGGATTAGCAGCAATGAACCGCCAGCAACACCAGAGGCACCGCACGCACTAATTGTTGCAACCAGACTCAATAACAGTGCTGACGCAAAGGTCACTTCGATACCAAGCGTATGTGCTGCGGCAAGCGTCAACACGTTAATAGTGATTGCCGCGCCCGCCATATTAATCGTCGCACCCAGTGGAATCGTTACCGAATATGTGTCTTCATGTAGACCCAGTTTGCGAGCAAGGTTCATGTTGACGGGAATGTTGGCTGCCGAACTACGGGTAAAAAATGCCGTAATCCCTGATTCACGCAAACATCTGAATACCAATGGATAAGGGTTTTTGCCTGTTTTGACAAGGACAATGATAGGATTGGCGACTAAAGCGATAAACAGCATACAACCGATCAGTACCATCAAAATCCGCGCATAACCAGCTAAAGACGCAAAGCCTGTCTCAGCCACCGTATTGGCGACCAACCCCAAGATACCGAAAGGCGCTAAGGCAATAACCCATTTCACTACTTGTGAGATCGCATCAGAAAAGTCACTGACCACCGTACGCGCCGTGTCGCTGGCCTGACGCAGGGCAAAACCGATGATGATTGCCCACGCCAAAATACCAATATAGTTGGCTTCAGCGATTGCATTGACAGGGTTTGCGACCAGATTCATCAGTAAGTTGGTCAACACTTCTTTTAGGCCTGCTGGTGGTACTTGCTCAATCGTAGCGTTTACTAGCACCAACTCGGTTGGGAACAAAGAGCTTGCCATGACTGCGGTGAGTGCGGCCAAAAAAGTGCCGAACATATACATAATCAGCACTGGTTTGACATAAACTTCATTGCCACTGCGGTGTTGACTAATGGCTGCCATGACCAAAACAAAGACCAATACTGGGGCAACTGCTTTTAAGGCACCCACAAATAGCGTCCCTAATAAACCCAATGCAATACCGATGCTTGGTGCGAGCCAACCAATCAACACGCCCAATATTAAACCGATAATAATTAGTGGCACCAGTCCTATACGCTGATACATCGCAATCAATGAACGCATCTATACACCTTCGACTTAGTTAGTAAATGACATTTGTAATGAAAACAAAAAAACAATCGAAGGATAGTAGCATTTTTTAGGATGAGCGCCTACCTTTAAACCACCTCTATATGGGCTCATAGGGCGAAGAGAAATGCGCAATATTAAAAAAAACAAGATTAGGAAGGTTAGCAGGTTTTTTATCGCTAGAAATCAAGAATGTTTATGGATTAGACGTTAAAGTGGGTTAACTCATAGCCCAATTGTTGATAGCTTTTATACTTATGACGACCTTGTTGCACGCTGTTAGAGTCAGGTTTGATTGGCTCAAGAATCCGAGTAGGTTGTGCGTTATTGGTCGCTGCCATAAAGTGAGTAACAGGATGTGAGGTAGTATTAATAACAATACCTTTAAAATCGGCTGGCATATAACTGCCGAGCAAGACAGGTGCCGCCACTTCATTATTAATAGGATGAGTGGCAACGTCAGTGCCAGCGCCCAAAAGGCGTTGATGCGGTATAAAGCTGACGGCCTCTTGTGCCCATAGTGCCTCATCAAACGTCGACAGCAATGCCTCATCTTCAATGAGAATCAGCACTGACTGTGTGCTTTTGTTGAGCGCCGTTTGGGTCAGCTGACAAATAAAGCCCAAGAAATCTTGGGCTTTACTTTCGCTTAAAACATAAAAGCTAATATTCATAAATTGATATTCATAAATGGGTTTTTTATCAACAAACTATGTCATATCTGCGCTCTATGTCATATCTGCGCTGTTTTTTAGATATTGCATAAATAGCGGTACCGGACGACCAGTTGCTGCTTTGTCTGAACCTGAACTCCATGCTGTGCCAGCGATGTCTAGATGCGCCCAAGCTTGACCTTCTTCGATGAAGCGAGACAAGAAGCATGCGGCCGTTATAGATCCTCCCGCTTTACCACCAATGTTTTGCAGATCAGCGATAGGCGATTCTATCTGCGATTGGTACTCGTCATCCATCGGCATATGCCAGATGAGATCGCCTGATAGATTGCTGGCATTTTCAAGATCAAACAATACATCTTCGTCATTACTATAAACGGCTGAACGTATATGACCCAAAGCAACCACACAAGCACCCGTCAATGTTGCCACATCAATAATGGCTTTTGGCTGATAACGCTTCACGTAGCATAGGGTATCTGCCAATACTAAACGACCTTCAGCATCCGTGTTCAAGATTTCAACTGACATGCCGTTCATGGCTTTGACGATATCGCCAGGACGAGTGGCATCACCTGATGGCATGTTTTCGGCGCAAGCAAGCGCACCAACGACGTTGATCGGCAGACGCGATTCACATAATGCTTTAATCGTACCCAATACTGAGGCTGAACCGCCCATATCAAACTTCATCTCATCCATCGCCGCACCGGGCTTGATTGAGATACCGCCTGAGTCAAAGGTCACACCTTTACCCACTAAGACGATAGGCGCGTCAGCATTAGCAACTTGGCTAGTGGCATCGCTATTTTTGCTATTCTTTTTAGCCGATTTTTTATTCGGTAGCTTATCAGCCAGCGCTTTTAGACCACCCGTTACTTTTGCGCTATTGGTAGTCGCTTTATTAGCGTCCGTATTGGCACTGAATGCTGATTTGCCTTGATATTCCATTAGCACCAGCTTACCTTCTTTGGTAGAGCCTTGCGAGACAGACAAGAAACAACCCATACCCAGCGCTGACATCTCGTCTTCGCCCAATACGGTAACTTTCAATAGGTCAGGATAGGCTTTTGCCAGCGTCTGCGCTTGTTCTGCCATATAAGCTGGGAAACAAATATTACCCGGCTCGTTAGCGACATCACGAGTGAGGCTTTGACCAGAAAATACTGCTTGAGCAAATACTAATGACTCTTGCAACGATTCGTCAGCAAGTAAGTAAATATCGGTTAATACCGGCGTTTTTTGTTCAGACTTATATTTATCAAAACGATAACTTGCCGCCAATAGATTAAGGGCAAACTGACTAAATTGACTCTCTTCTAACGCATCACTCAAAGCAACGGTAATAGAATCGACACGTTTTTGCGTGCTTTGATAAATGGTATTAGCAATTTTCTGTAAGACGCTATGGCTAAGCTTATCAAGGTTACCAACACCCACTAACAGCAATTGTACTGGGTTTTGCTTGGTGGTTTTTTTATCGCCTGCCAAAGCATAATCAGCCACAGTTTCACAAGCACTGCCTTTAAAATGTGACACTTCGATCAATTGTTCGATGCGCGTTTGGTAATCGCTCAAGGCCGACTCGGCTACGATGTTTTTCTTATCATCGATCAAAACGACAAGGCATGCCGCATCTTTGCTTTTGGCTTCTTTTTTGAGTATTTTTTTCGTATGCGTCTCTGGTAAATTTTGTGTTAATTTAATATTCATATAATTATCCTTATTAGAGTTATGAAATCAGGTCATAAAAAATGCAGCGTTTATTTAATTAATTATGCCCATTAAATCCTTTGGACTATTACGCCACCGCAATAGTGTAGCATATTGCGAGATGAGTGCGCAGTGAGCAAGGCTTAGGTAATGTGTTCGAACAAGTTTGCTAAGCCAGTTTACGTTTAACGGCGTGATTAAGTGTTAGTTTTTTATTATATCGTTCATGGATGCAAAGAATGATGAGGCTAATAAATTAGCCATTAACTAATGCATCGGTGGATACCAAGGCGGCAAATCTGTCTTGTAGCGCTGCCATCGCTGTATCATGCATAACTTCAGCGCTTATCGCTTCTTTATTAGCATTTGGTAAATCGCGAGTAGCACACGCGTCATGGCAGACAAAACTCTCAAAGCCCAAGTCAAAGGCAGCTCGAACACTTGAGCTGACACACATATGGCTCATAAAGCCTGCAAAAATAATCTGCTGCTTTTGTGTTTTTGAAATAAGCGCTTGAAGCTCGGTATCATAAAAGGCGTTGGGATGCTGTTTGACGATGACGGTTTCACCATTATTCGGCTTTAACTGCTCGACAATCTCAACATTGGGAGATAAAGGATCGAAAACATTGCCATTCTCTGCGCCATGATGCGCCATATGAAAAATAGGAATTTTTTGCTGACGAGCCTTGTTCAGTAGTAGGCGCGCATTTTCAATCGCTTTAGCACCTGCTTGTCCTAAAGGCATCGCACCGTTGACGTATTCATTTTGATAGTCAATAAAAACGATGGCGCAGTTTGACCAATCAAGCGCATCGAATTCGCCACCAGCGAGTTCGAGTAGGGTAGAGGGCGTAGACGTGAGTGTATTCATCAATCGTATTCTCCGTTGAGGGATAGAGTTATAAATATAATGTTATAAACATACTTTTGAATGATGCTTTTGAATTTTTGATATGCTTTAGTCTAGCAATTAATACTTAAGATACATGGCTCATGATACGAATGACAAACAAACCTTTCTAAATGATATAACTCAAAAACGTAATGAAAGAAATACGCTAAACTTGATGCAGTTGTACGGGTAATTGGCACTTTATACGTTTTTTATTGTATCTGTAACACCCAATAATACTGCGCTATGCGTAAGGTTAAAACAATTTTTTCAAACACATTCCACAGCTATTTTTGACCAAAATATGCTAGGATTAGCGGTTATCTTTATCGCCAATATTTATAGAGTGTAGCTAATAAGTGACACGGTTGTCTTTATGCCTCTTTGAGTGTTTATTTGAACTGTGCTGTGTCTCTAATACTTATCCGTTATGCCTGAATCTGTCGTGCTTGAATCTGTGCATAGCCTATTTATAAGCATGCGATAAATTGTGCGAATACCAACCTTTTTTTAAGAGTGCCTATTGTGATATTACGCCGCTATATGACCCAACAAGTTGCCTCAACCACCGCTTTGGTATTGGGGTTTTTAGTGGTGATGATGCTGGGCGGTCGTTTGATCCGTTACTTTGGCATTGCGGCCGAAGGCAATCTAGACATCAGCTTGTTGTTTACCATCATTGGTTATAACTTGCCGTATTTTTTAGAGCTCATTCTGCCATTAGCTTTTTTTATTGCATTGATGCTCGTGTTCGGACGTTTATATGTCGATCAAGAGATGGCAGTAATCAATGCCAGTGGTATATCGCGAGGTAGGCTGGCGCGGTTGACGATTCCATTAATATTGGCATTGTTTGTGGGCGAAGCTGCATTGTCAGTTGTCGGCAAACCTTGGGGTGTGCGTTCATCCGAGCGTGTTTGGGAACAGCAAGCATTGACCAGTGCGTTTGATTTAATTCGGCCCAATCAATTTATCAGTAGCGGCAATTATCATTTGTACGTGGGTAGCTTGAGTGATGATAAAAAACAATTACAAGATGTGATACTCATCCAGTCTGAACCTCAAGCAAAAGGCAGCGCTGCCAAAAATGCGGCGACTGATGTCGATAATAATATTGATGCAAAAACTGCTGAGCAATTGAACATTCCAAATCTGCCAAACGCACTCGTCAAGAATAGCGATATCAGTAAAGACACCATTACCTTAGCCAAACGCGCTGAACAAGTAGACACCGGCAATAGCGGCGTGACCCAATTGGATTTATTTCAAGGTCGTCGTTATGAAGTCGGTGCGGGTAGTCTAAAATACAATCAAGTGGGCTTTGATCGCTACCGTATTACGTTGACTGAATCCTCCAAAGAAATTATTACCGAAGACAATATCGAAACCCAAGCGATTGGCCCGCTATGGCAAGCCGCTACTGGTAGCGGCAATGCGTTGCGTGCCGCACAAGGTGAGCTGGGTTATCGTTTGGCATTACCTTGGTTAATGATTATCGCGCCTATGCTGGCGGTGCCGCTCGCGCAAGTGGGACCTCGCCAAGGTCGTTGGCTGCGTCTGTTTCCCTCTATTTTATTATTCGTTAGCTGTGCGCTGGGTATTATCTCGCTCAAAAGTGCGGTGAGTAAAGGCAGTGTTAGCGTGTGGTCATATGCGTGGTTTATTTTAGGATTTATGGCATTGGCGCTTTATATGAATTGGGGTAGCCGTGTGCAACATCGACTGCGCTTTCGCAAACAAGAAAATGAGCTTTTAACAGCTGATAGTCAAGGTACTGGTTCACAAGGAGGGCAGTCTTAATGCGTTCCTTATTCTCAAAATTTTCAGCCACTGAGCAACTGGCGCAAAAGCCGAGTAATTTAAAAGTGCTCAGTCGTTATGTCAAACTTAATGCGCTGCTGGCTATCATTGGGGCGGTTATAGGTCTGTGGGCGTTACAGCTGGTTTTCTCTTATTTGTCAGAGCTTGATTCGTTAGATGACAATTATACGGTGGGTCAGGCGCTCAAGTATATTTTTTATCGTTCACCTTATTTTTTAGAGCAATTTGTGCCAACGGGTGCGCTACTTGGCGCGGTAGTAGGTTTGGGCTTGCTGGCTAATAAAAGCGAGCTGGTGGTGATGCGTGCTGCTGGAGTGAGCGTTTATCGCATCGTCGGCTGGGTATTACAGCCCGCCTTAATCTTTGTGCTATTAGCCTTAGCTATCAATCAGTTTGTCTTACCCTATTCTAATCAATTAGCGAAAGAGATTAACGCAGAAGACAGCACTTCATTGGTCACCTCGGTGCGTGGGTATTGGACATTACAACCGCGTTTTGAGAGTTCAGAAGATGGTAAGACCAAACCTGATGGTAGCGATATTTTGTATATCGATTATGCGGATGTCAAAGGTAATATTGGTGAGGTAAAGCGTTGGCATTTGGATAATAACGGAAATTTGCAAACCGCGATTCATGCTGAAGGTGGACAGTATATCGGCCGTGAGCCTCTCGATGCGAATGAGGATCAACCGAGCGAGCAGTATCGTTACGAGTGGCAGCTGAACAATATGACCAAATTGAATATCAGCCAAGGTTTTGAGAGTAGCCAAGCCATCTCACCGTCTGATACGTTAAGCTTACCATTTGCTCCTGAATCCGTGTATTTGCTTACCCGTAAGGCAGAAGACTTGTCATTGACTCAGTTGTATGAGCATCGCCAATTTATGCGCAAACAGGGTCAGCGCTCTTTGAGTCATGAGTTGGCATTTTGGCAAAAATTGCTGTCGCCATTGTCTATTTTATCGTTGGTGATTGTGGCTTGCTCATTCGTTTTTGGCTCGCTGCGGACGCATAGTTTGGGCTTACGTATTGTCGTGGCATTATTATTTGGTTTGCTGTTCAGTTACGTTCAGGATTTGGTAGGTTTCGTCTCGCTTGCCACTGGATTTTCGCCGTTACTTATGGTGTTATTACCGATTATCGCCAGTGCAGCATTGGGCGGGTATCTACTCAAGCGGCAAATGTAAGTCAGAATATTCAATGTTAAAAAAGCCCGCCAAAACAGTGACGTTTTGGCGGGCTTTTGATTATGCAACGTTTAAAACTTAAGCCTTTAAAAACTTAGTCTTTGGTCGCCATGGTAATCGTATACGTCTTACCTTGTTTGACTTTATCGCTATTGCCAAAAACTTCGGTAAATGAGCGTTTCACAAATTGGCGTAAACCATTGATGGTCACCACATAAAAACGTCCACCTTGACGCATGCGTGCATAAGCATCAAGGAAGTACAGATAATGCTGCTCTTTGCCGACTTTGGCGGGCAAGTTCGACATTACCAAGCTAAAGTCTTTGTCTTTTGCCACGTGATTAAAGCCATTCGATAAATGCACATCGACATTTTTCAGACCGTTTTTTTCACAGTTCAGGCGCGCATATTCTACTGCCATAAAGTCTTTATCAATCAAGGTATGCAAACCATTTGGACATTCACGCGCTGCGGTCATGCCAAGCACCCCGTAGCCACAGCCCAAATCTATCGAGTCATCATCGGCTTGAAAATCCACGTAATCGAGCAGCATCAAGCTACCATCATCAAGTTTTTGTGGTGAAAAGATGCCCCACGTCGTCGCAAAATCAAATGGCTTGCCCAACACGTCTTGGCGGAAATTAATGTCTTCGCGCCAATGTCGGGCATTTTTTAATAAGTCAGCAGGCGGTTTATGGCTCATGGGATTCTCGGATAATGGATAGGTAAGGAGTAATAATTGATGATGGGTATTGTAACGAGAAAAGAGTGAGTTTGCAGCATCGTATTAATTCGATAGGCAAAAAACCTAGGCTACATGCTAATTTTGTAGTGTAAGATTAGTTTATAAAAGCATAGCCTATGAGATCATCATGAATACAACGGAAAAAGGCGATAAGTTTGAGGAAGTGATATATGAATTATTTCTAAAAGATATTAAGGATAATAAAACTACAATAAACTCTAGATCCCATATCAAAGCATTCAGAAAGAAAAAATATTACTCGAGGTACAGAGAAAAATATATCGAGTTTGATATAGCTATAGAGGTGTATCAAGACGTTGAGCTACCTAATATGTCCAATTTATTACTAATAGAATGTAAAGACTACAAAGGTGCAGTAGGTATAGATCAACTAGGTAAGTTTCTAGATGATATTAGAGATATTTCAGAAGGCGAGCTGACTTATAAAATCCGCCCAATAATGGCAATTAGCTCTAGTCTTGCTGAAGGAGCTTTCAATAAAGCAAAAAATAGAGGTGTGGGACTCGTAAAGTTAAACAGTGAAAAAACGCTGACACATATACTAAATCGTAAATATAGATATCAAGATGTGGATAATAAATACGATGTGGAAGGTATCTTTGTTAAAGGAGAGCTTCCTAATTTAAGTAATCTCTCTTATATGATGTATGCACAAAATCAATGGTTTTTTGGTATAGAAGACTACATTAAATTCTTGATAGGACAACCATTTAATAACTCTAATCAAAAAGTAGATTTCATTCCTAAAGTGGGCCTAGAAAATTTAGCTGAAAGCTTATTGATTGAGATTGACTATTCGGATGGTTCAGTCAATTTAGATGAAATAGCGCTACTTGATGCTTTATCTCATATAAAGATTATCAAAGATATAACAGATCACGACCACCGATTACTTGGAAAAATAGATTTTATTCAGCAAGAAATTTATTTGTATAAACAGAGCGATGATAACTTGCATAGAAATAGGTTTACATTAGCGCACGAGCTTTCTCATATATTGTTAGATCATGGTAAATACTTGATAAAAGATGTTTTTTTGACTGAAGACCTGAATGGAGAAAGTAGAAATAAAAACGAATTTATTAAACAGTTAGAGTTTCAAGCAAATTATTTGGCGGCTTGTATTCTTATGCCTAAGACGTATTTTTTAGAACGTTTTCTAGAGATTTATAACAAATTAAGTCTAACGCCTAGGGGAAAAGTATTTCTATACAATGATAAGCAAGAATGTAATAAAATTATGGTGAATAACGTACTGGTAGGACTCTCTAGATATTTTAATGTATCAAAAACAGCAGTTGAAATCAGGCTAAAAGACTTAGACATACTGTTTGATGAATCCAACTTTACAAAATAAAAACCCTAACCTCTCGGATGATGCTCAGCATGCAATTTCTGCAATCTTGCCGTCGCCACATGCGTATAGATTTGCGTCGTTGATAAGTCGCTATGTCCAAGCAAGAGCTGTACGCTACGCAAGTCTGCGCCATGATTGAGCAAATGCGTGGCAAAAGCATGACGTAGCGTGTGCGGTGATAACTCTTTATCAATACTGGCAATTTGAGCATATTTCTTCAGCAAATACCAAAAGTTCTGCCGCGTCATATAGCCGCCTTGCGCGGTCAAAAACACCGCTTGGCAATTACCTGATTTTAGATGCGCAATCAAATCGCCACGCGCATGCGTTAGATAATCTTCCAGCGCCTCTGACGCATATTCCCCTAGTGGCACCAATCGCGTTTTATTACCTTTACCCGTGATTTGTAACCAGCCAGAATTCAGATTCACTTGCTCAAGTGACAGATTAATCAACTCGCTCACACGCAGACCGCAGGCATAGAGTACCTCGAGCATGGCTTTATCACGCAGTCCAAGCGACGTGCTGGTATCAGGCGCGGTAAGTAATTTATCAACATCCGCCTCGGCCAAATCCTTTGGTAGTGGACGACCAAGTTTTGGGCTTTTGATACGCTCACAGGGATTGTCCTCACGCAGATTACTGGCGATCATCCATAGATAGAACTGGCGCAGGCTGGAGAGCATACGTGCTTGAGTGCGCGGTGTTTTTTCATCTTGGGAGAGGAGAGAGAGACAGTGCTGCACATCGTCAGGCTGCCAGCGTGTCAGGGCGATAGGATTGGTCAACTCACAAGAACGCAGATCACGGACATAAGCATTGCGAGTGCGCGTTGCCAAACCACGAGCCAGCATTGCTTGACGAAACTCAGTCATATAAGTTGGCTCATCATCGACTGCCAATGCTTTAGGCTGCCTTTGCTGCACGGCACGATCACGGCTCATAAGACAAGACTCAGTAAGTGATTAAAGTAAAGCATACCTCTAAGATTTATAATAAACCAATGTCCGAAAGTTTACGCGCTTTTCTTTTTTACCAAATAACGATAAAGCGTCACGCTAGTAGCCGTGGCATCATCGCTATCGATGGTGATTTCATCAGGGTCGATATCTAAGCTCACACTTTCAGCCAGTGTTTCTTGACCCAATAGCTCGTGACCCAAATGACGACAAAAATTAGGAATGTCACGAGTAGTGGCGGGATCAGTCGCGAGTATTTCAATCACATCACCGCCATCCGCTTGACGAATGGTGCGATGTAGCATCATCAATGGCTCAGGACAGATTAATCCTTGGGTGTCTAAATGATGATTGATAGCCGTTTGCGTGATAGAAGTGGTCATATGAGTAGTTTGCATCAATAAAGTAAGTGTAAAATAAAAGGATGAAGTCTAAAAAGCGTTCTGCTGGTATAAATGTTCTTCGCGTCGTTTATGCCTCTCAGGCAATCTCAGGTTCTTCTTCTATTTCTAAATAGTCAAAAAATCGCTTAAAAGTAACTTTGAATAAAAACGCCACGCCAAGCCAACAGGACAACCCTAACCATGCGGTATCGGCAAATAATAAGCCACCAATCAATATGATGGTCGATACGCCAATACTCATGGCAATCATCGATGGTTGGTTTAAACGATAGCGATAAATAACCAAAGCATCATAGAGGGTAATGGGAATCGTAAGGGTAACTAAGGCATAAGGCAAATTATAAAACAATTGATAAAGCAGCTGATTGTCATGAAATGCTTTAATACTGGCAATCGTGCCAAAGACCACAAAGGCGAGGATAGCAGCATAAATCAGATAAATTGCTATTTGATTTGCACGCTGAGCGCCTTTGATACGAGCGATGGCAAGCGGCGCAAAACCATGCTGCGAATTATGTTGCAAAACTTGATCTGAGACAGTGGTCATAGTAATCAATCATGTATCCGTTTAGAGTTACGATATATCAGAGAGCCGCTGTGTTCTTTTTATAGTGCATCGACTATAGCATTGCTTTAAAACGACCTAAGCACTCAACTAGTCTGCTTTGATAGCATCAATGGCGAGACTGCTAGTAGGATCTGCAAAATAGGTCGACATCAAGATGCAGGCAGAGATGTCATCAATCGGGGCGCGCTCATGTTTAATCCAGCCGTTTTCCCACGCGATTTCTCGTGCGGCGACTGAGGTTAAACGCTCGTCACATAAACAAACAGTCACTGGCAAATGCTGTTCCATGACTCTATGCGCTAGGCGACGGGCAAATTTGTGCGCACGCTTAGAGAGCATGGAGCTGCTACCATCCATATTCAGGGGTAAACCGACGACCACTTTTGTGACACCCCAAACTTTGATAATGCCCAGTAGGTTGTCCCAATCAGGTTGGCCATTATCCATCGCTAAGATGTCAAAAGCCCGCGCTGTTTCGGTAATGGTATTACCCAGCGCCATGCCCATCTTTTTGACGCCATAATCTAGCGCCAAGATCAGATGTGGTTTAACGACAAGCTCAGCGATGCCATTGTCCACCGCATCCTCGCTCTCTGTTGTAAGCGTGTGATCTACCATTGTAATGACTATCCTCTATAAGGGTTTCTGTATTTGTAGCGCGTACGATATCATGCGTGCCCGATATCGCTGCTAAGATAGTCAAAATTAACCCCAATCTTGTCAGCCGCAATTTGCCAGCGTTCTTCGAAGGGCGTATCAAACAATAAATTTAAATCGGCTGGACACACCAACCAGTCGCCATTATTAAGTTCTTGCTCTAGCTGTTTTTTATTCCAACTGGCATGTCCCAAGCAGAGCTGATAATGACCCACACCTTGACCGGCCGCGATACGTTTGAGGATATCTTGGCTCGTCGTAATACAGACGTTTTCTGAAATGGCAAAAGAAGAGGCCCATTCTGGCTGGCCTGTGTGCAATACAAAGCCAACCTCAGGATACATCGGGCCGCCCTCTAGTGCCAAGTCCTCCATTACCTGTGAGTCAGTCACCTCAATATCCAAATCTTCTAGGAGTTTACCGACGCGAGCTTGCCCTAGCGGACGATTGACCATGAGACCTAATGCCCCATGTTTATCATGACGACAAATATAGATCAAAGCCTGTTCAAACCTTGGGTCTGATAGCTCTGGCGCTGCGATTAAGAAGTGATGGGTCAAATTGGCTTTAGACATAGAGAAAAATACAACCTGATAATCAAGGTGAATTAAGGCGATAAGTACCACTATATGGCGATAATGAGTAGAAAATCAACTAAAGCAAATATCTATCAGCGATTAGGGAGTTTCTTACTGCTACTGAGATAAATGTTGCGCCGCCTCTATCTGCGCAGGCACAGCCAGCAAGGAAAATTTATCTCAATAGCGCGTGACAATATTTGACCTTCTTTCATTTAGGACTGACTAAATGTGTCCTCGATAACGATATGCTCAACCGATTTTTATTTAACATCGGTTAACAAACTACGGGCATGGTCACGAGTAACGTCAGTAATAGTCACGCCGCCTGACATACGTGCCAGCTCATCGACTTGCGCCGTATCGGTCAATATCAACAGCTCGCTTTCGGTCTGCTCCTGATGGTGCTTCTGTACCAAGATATGCTGATGTGCTTGTGCCGCTACTTGTGCTTGGTGCGTAATGGCCAGTAATTGCTGCGTTTGTCCAAGCTCGCGTAACAGCTCACCGACCACTTGCGCAGTACCGCCACTGATACCGACATCCACCTCATCAAATACTAGCATAGGTTTGGCCGCATTATTATCAGCATTGGTTGCTTGTAGTACTTGCATCACCAGCGCCATGCGTGACAACTCGCCACCTGATGCGATTTTATGTAGTGGCTGCATCGGCATGCCCACATTGGCACTAAACAATAAGTCAATATCAAAGCAACCTTGCGCATTATACAGGCTCGTTTCTGCTTTTTTGGTAAAGACGAATTCACAGCGCGCATTGGGCAAGGCAAGAGGTTGTAATTGTTTGATGAGCTGTTCGGTGACTACTGGCGCCGCTTTTGAGCGCGCCTTATTCAATTGTGTGGCAAATGCTACATACTCTTGCCACGCTTGCTCGATTTGTACCGCCATCGCGTCACTGCTTGGCTCGTTCTCTAACTGCTCTAGTTGTTCTTGCCAGCCTTTTGCTTCGGTCACCAAATCACCAGCTGGCAAGTTATGCTTGCGTGATAATCGATGGCCTAGGCTGATTAAGCTGTCTAATGATTGCAGACGCTCAGGATCGGGCAGTTGCTGCTCTGCATAATCTGACAGTAATCCGGTCACCTCAGTGATTTGCTGTTGCGCTAAATGCAGTTGTTCAGAGGCTTGCTCAAAGGTTTGGCTGACACCTACTTGATGATCACAGAGCTTGATTGCTTGTCCTAGTAGCGTCATGACATCTGGCTCATCGGTATCATTGTCGAGCAGATGCAAACCATGACTGGCCTCCGTCATCAGCGCTTCGATGTTCGACAGCTCTTCGTGTTCTGATTCGACATCTGCATAGTTGACGGCGAGCAGTGGCGTAATGTCTGCCAGTTGATTTTGCAACAGTAGGATACGATCTTGACGCTGCGCTTCACGGCTGGCAATGTCATCAGCCCGGCGTTTTAGCTGTTGATACTGCTGATAGCTACTGGCTGTTTGTGTGGCAAGTGGGGTTATCTGCGCCATCTCATCAAGCCATTGCACCACAAACTGTGGTTTAAGCAGTGCTTGCTGAGCATGTTGGCTATGAATATTGACCAGCAATGCCCCTAAGCCTTTTAGTTCAGCCAAACTGACAGGCGTTCCATTTAACCACGCTTTAGAGCGACCAGTATTGCTCAATTGACGACGAATCAGCACTTCTGGTTCTTCTAGCGGCCGCTCATTTCTTGCGAACCAATCAGCGACGACGGGGTTATTTTCTACCTCAAACTGCGCATAAATATCTGCATGCGCCGCCCCGTGTCTGACCATCGCACTGTCCGCGCGTTCGCCCACACATAAGGATAGCGCATCAAGTAATAACGACTTTCCTGCGCCCGTTTCACCAGTGATGACATTAAAGCCAGCCGCAACGTTCAGCTCGTGCTGAGCGATCAACGCAAACTGATGTAAAGTGAGTGATACTAGCATCAACGCCTCTCATGACAGACAATGAACCTCACCTATTAGGCTAGGAGGTCATATCTAAAATAGGATGTATAAAGAAATGAAACGGTTCAGTTACTCGTACTAATAAATAAATGAGGTTGGCAAATATTATGGTGTTAAATACGTTTAAATACAAATAGTAAAGACAATGAATCCTATAAATTGATTCAACACGTCCCAAATAAAACCATTAAAAACTGACGGTTAATGGATACTATAGTCAGGTCAATATAGAAAAGAGACAACGGGGCTGGGATGAATTTTTTGTTGCCTCTGTCTGCGCAGGCACAGCAAGCAAGAAAAATTTACCCCAGTCACGCAGGGTAGTATCGTGTATCCATTTTATTCAGTATCGACTATATCATGACATCAATATCAATGATAAAAGTGAGTCAGTCAGCTAAAATAAAACCGATCAGGGCGCACTCAAGTCACGATAAAAAACGACCTTAAACATTTATAAGTAAAAAGTGGCAAGCGTCATATCAGATAGCGTTTACTGGTCGCTGTAACAAATTTTATAGATATAATGTGGTAGCATAATCTCACATAATGATAAACTCTTACCATTAGTTTTACACATCCTCCTACATGACAACGAGTCATCATCTCGTAAAATTAGAGATATAGAGTAGGAAGCGTATGCAAATCAGTTATGATGTCAGAACATTTTTATAGAACCTGTCCCTATATTTAGAGCGCAGGCATCTAACCTAAAAGAATGCATCTCTATCGTAGAGTGCTTCTTCAGAAACGCACACTCTAGCTGACTTAAATCAGTTACTTATTTTTTAGTTTTGCAATAATTATTTGATAAGGAAGCCACTATGACAGCGGCGCAATTTACCAATGTAACAGTCAACGCCCAAGCGACAGTATCTTATGATGGTCGTTGTTCAAGCCATACCATTATGTTCGAGGATGGTCGCCATAAAACACTAGGCGTTATTTTGCCCTGTGATAATTTGGTCGAGCATTATCACTTTAGTACCAATACCTCTGAGCGTATTGAAATTATTAGTGGAGAATGTGAAGTCAAAATAAATGGCGATGAAGAGTTCAGCTATTATCGTGCTGGTCAATCATTCGTGGTCGAAGGTAATAGCGGATTTAATCTACGTACTGAAGAAATCGTGCAGTATGTTTGCCACTTAGAAGGTTAGTTTGATTGCCACTTAGAATGCTAACTTGATGGCCGGCACGAAAAGTTAAAATCATAACGTAGTGCGCTACCACATCAAACGTGAATGACTCAAAAAAATAAACAATATCAAAGTGGTATTGTTTATTTCTTTTTTTGATCTAGATTATTGACAACCAGTCATCGATTAGTTGCTACAATTACACCAACACCTCTTTTTTATTCTATCGCATTACGCGATACCACTTATATTCAATAGGCCTATTATGGCAAAACCCATTTATTTTTATGGCATTCATGCGATTGATGCCTTACTTGAACATCGTCCTCTTGATGGGCTTAGCTTATTTGTACAGCAAGGACGCGAGAGCGATGGTCACGTAAAAACCATCATGGCGCAAGCGGACGCCAATGGTATCAGCATTCAAGCGGCGCAAAAAGATAAGCTAACGCAACTGTGTGGTAGCCCGCAACATCAAGGTGTTGTGCTACATGCTCGACCGTTAGGCTTCGCTGATGAAGGATTGCTTGATACGATTGCTGGGCGTGAGCAGTGCTTATTATTGGTACTCGATCAAATCACCGATGCGCATAATTTTGGTGCTTGTTTGCGTACGGCAGTGGCGATGGGCGTTGATGCGGTGGTTTGTCCAAAACATCATGCAGCCAGCCTCACACCAACCGTTGCCAAAGTCTCAGTTGGCGCGGCAGAAATGATGCCAATTATCAGCGTCACCAATTTGGCACGTGCGCTCTCACAAATCAAAAGCGCAGGCGTATTTGTCTTTGGGACGGCGCTTGATGCAGATGCCAAACCGATACATGCTGCTGATTTGACTGGCAAGACGGCGATTATCATGGGCTCAGAAGGAGAGGGAATGCGCCGCTTGACCACAGAGAGCTGTGATGAGCTGGTTTATATTCCGATGTCAGGAAATGAGCATGGCAACTTACAAAGCCTAAATGTAAGTGTTGCTACTGGTATGGCGCTATACGAAGTCAATCGCCAGCGTACTTTAGCTGCTGGGCAAGCGTAAGATATTCTTGGTGTAGTGGCGTCAGCTTTGCATAAAGAGAGGGAAGATCGCTCTCATTTAGTATGACGTTATCTGCATGACGATTGCGCTCTTCACGGTTCAGCTGATTGGTCATAATTGCTTTAATTTTTTGCACACTTTGTTCATCACGCTGGCTGGCACGTGCAAGCTGCGTGTCCTCAGTAGCGTCCATCACCAAAATACGTTGGCACAAATTGGCCAGTCCTGCCTCTGCTCCTTCAATGAGTAGGGGCGCTGACAACACCACATAAGAGGATGTGCTGGCTGCCAATTGTATCTTAGCCGCTTCGCGTATCGCTGGATGAGTGATCGCTTCCAATTCAATCAGGGCCTCAGGATAAGTAAATACATGCGTTCTGACCGCCGCTCGATCCATTGTTCCATCACCATTCAATACCCAGTCACCAAATTTTTTTTGAATTTTTCGCAAAGTTGAGCTGCCTTTTGTGACGATTTCATGAGCAATCACATCCGCATCGATAATATCAACTCCTTGCTCAGCAAACCAAGCACTAGCAGCAGATTTACCACTACCGATACCACCCGTTAAACCGACGACCAACGTCGTGTTTTTCGGTTGCGGGCTTTGTGATTGATGTAAATAAGGAGAAGTTGAAGCAGTGTGTTTTGACATAATGGCAACTTATCTGACTGATATAATAATGGTGGCAATCACCTATTAAAAAAACGAATTTCGAAAATTGAATGATTTTCGAAGGCTAAAGGTAACTGCCGAAAGTTTGCTAGGACACGCCCTAATATAATTTACTAAGTATACATGCCAAGATACCAGCTAACGATATCTGAGCCATATAATAACGCAACGATACCAGCGATAGCGATATAAGGGCCAAAAGCAAAAGGACGACTCTCGCCCTGTTTCTTCATCAAAATAAGCCCAACAATAGACCCTAGTAGTGACGACAGCAAAATAATCAACGGTAACATCATTGGTCCGAGCCACGCGCCCAGTACTGCCAATAGTTTGAAATCGCCTTGTCCCATACCGTGCTTTTTAGTGATTAAATAAAATACCTTAACCACTATCCACAACGACAAAAATCCAAATAATAACCCCCAAATCGACTGAGTGGGGGAAACAAACCAACTTTGTGAATTTACCGCTAATCCCAAACCTGCTAATGGAAACGTTAGGCGATCGGGTAGTAGCTGCGTATCAAAATCAATCCCTGTCAAAGCCACGAGTGTCCATACTAAAATTAACGCTGATAATCCGGCTGCGCTGACCCCAAATTGATAAATCACCAACACCGAGAGCAGAGCAGTGACAAGCTCAACCACAGGATAGCGTAGACCAATCGAAGCCTTGCAACCTGAGCAACGTCCGCGCAGTACCAACCAGCTTATTAAAGGAATGTTTTCATACCATTTGATTTTATGAGCGCAATGAGGACAGCGCGAGGCCGGTCGGCTCAACGTAATCGGCTGATCGTTTGCCACGATATTTGTCAGAGGCTGCGTGTGTTCGCGCGGCATATCTGCTTGTTCGGACATAAACTGACTACATTCTTGTCGCCAGCTATAGACCATCATCAGTGGGATACGGTGAATCACTACATTCAAAAAGCTGCCAACACAAAGACCCAATACACCAAATACGACTAAAGCGAGTACCATGTTTTCTTGTAATAACTGTATAAATTGCATCAAATCGTTATCCTACCACTGAACCCATTTGGAAGATTGGCAAATACATCGCAATCACTAAGCCACCAACCAACACGCCTAACACCGCCATAATGAGTGGTTCCATTAAGCTGGTTAAGCCGTCAACCGCGTTATCGACTTCGTTCTCATAATAGACGGCCACTTTATCTAGCATCTCCTCTAAGCTACCAGACTCTTCGCCAATACCAACCATTTGAATGGCTAGACTTGGAAATAAATTGGTTGAGCGTATCGAAAATTGTAACTGTTGGCCAGTAGCGACATCGTTTTTGATTTGCTGAATGGCATTATAAAATACGACATTGTTTGCTGCACCCGCCGTAGAATCCAGCGCATCGATGAGCGGCACACCAGCGGCAAAAGTAGTGGACAGTGTGCGAGCAAAACGAGCAATAACGGCTTGATAAGCGATATTGCCAAATATAGGCGCTTTTAATGCTGCACGGTCTAGAAAATCTCGAAACTTTTTAGAACGCTTTTTGGCTTCTGAAAAACCAACAATACTACCGCCAATAATGATGATTAAAATAAACCACCACGCTTGCATCCATTCAGACATCCCAACGACCATTTGCGTGAACGCTGGCAACTCTGCCCCAAAGGATTCAAATAAGTCTGAGAATACTGGTACTACTTTAATTAACAAAATCATGGTAACAATGATGGCCACCACGACAACTGCAATAGGGTACTTCATGGCTTTTTTAATTTTGGCTTTGAGTAATTCGCTTTTTTCTTTGTAGGTAGCAACCCGTTCGAGCATGGTTTCGAGCGCCCCTGATTGCTCACCAGAATCGACTAGCGAACAAAAAAGGTCATCAAAGTAGCGTGGATGCTTGCGTAGTGCAGAAGCAAAAGTCCCACCTGCCTCGATATCCGCTTTTATCTGCAATACCAACTCTTTCATACTAGGATTATCAAGTGAGTCAGAGACAATCTCAAAAGACTGCGTCAGTGGTACACCCGCTTTCATCATAGTGGCCAATTGACGAGCAAAAATGGCAATATCAATAGGTTTGATGGATTTTTTGAAAGTATAAAGAGGTTTTGGCTTTTTCTTAATGCCTTTGACCGTGATACCTTGTTTGCGCAACGTCGCTTTGGCCAGCTCTAAGCTACGACTGGTGGTTTCTCCCTTTACTTTTTGTCCACGCCGGTTCACCCCATCATAGACAAAGTCTAACAGCATATCGGTCTTAGCTTTTGCCATGTCACTACCCTCAAAAATTGTCCAATTAGCTGTTACAAAGTAGGAACGATGTCCAAGCCATAATAGTTATCTCATTTACTTTATTTTAGCGCAAAAAACCAGTGTCCATCTGTTTTATTTTTAAGGACATATAGTAGAAATTATTGCTGGCTAATAAAAGTACGCACTTTAACGCTTAAAAAATAAGGGTATTTAGTTCAGTCATTGTTTTTATTCAGAGGTCACGCGCATCATTTCCTGAATACTGGTCACGCCTTGCAGTACTTTTAAAATACCAGAGCGGCGCAAGTCTCGAAAACCATTTTTGAGTGCAGCGTCCTTGATATCTATCGCGTTACCGTCTTCCATGATAATCCGTGAAATATCAGGGCTGACTTTCATCACCTCATAAATACCCACACGCCCTTTGTAACCCTCACGGCATTCATTACAGCCTACAGGCTCATAAATCACATTGTCTGGATTGTCCAAGTCAACATCCTTAAAACCGAGCTCAAGCAAGCTTTGCCGAGGAATATTAATCGGTTTTTTGCAATTTTTACACAAGCGTCGTGCCAAGCGCTGGGCGATGACTAAATTGACTGAGGTCGCGATGTTAAAGGAAGCCACACCCATATTACGCAAACGCGTCAACGTCTCAGGCGCTGAGTTGGTATGCAAGGTTGAGAGTACCATGTGCCCTGTTTGCGCCGCTTTGATCGCAATCTCAGCGGTTTCAAGATCACGAATCTCACCAACCATCACAATATCAGGATCTTGACGTAAAAAGGATTTGAGAGCATTGGCAAAGGTTAGGCCGACCTTGGGATTGACGTTGACCTGATTAATACCTTCTAAATTAATCTCGACTGGATCTTCGGCCGTTGAAATGTTGGTCGCCCCAGTGTTTAAAATATTGATACCTGTATAAAGTGACACTGTTTTACCAGAACCGGTAGGCCCCGTAATGAGTAGCATACCTTGAGGTTTATGAAGTGCTTCCAAAAACATCTCTTTTTGATCAGGCTCATAACCCAGTGCTTCAATACCGAGCATGGCGGATGAGGGATCCAAAATACGCAGAACAACTTTTTCACCAAATAAGGTCGGTAAAGAGTTGACCCGAAAATCAATGGCTTTATTTTTAGAAAGCTTAAGTTTGATCCGGCCATCTTGTGGCACACGGCGCTCTGATATGTCCATTTGTGACATTACTTTTAAGCGTGCAGCGATTTTCCCAGCCAACTGTACAGGCGGATTGGCCATTTTTTGCATCACGCCATCGACACGAAAGCGCACACGATATGTTTTTTCATACGGCTCAAAATGTAAGTCAGAGGCACCCATACGAATGGCCTCGACCAGCATTTTATTGACAAATTTTACAACGGGTGCTTCATCAACGCTGTCCGTAAGTTTGGTTTCACCTTCTTCTTCCTCTCCTTCTTCAAACCCAACGTTCAAATCGCTAGTAGAGAAGCTGTCAAAATTTTGCATGGTATCAGCGTAAACACTTTCAATACGCCTTTTTAGCTTATCTTCTTCGACGACAACGGTTTCAATAGACAGGCGAGAATTAAAAGCAATGGCATCAATGGCATCGACACGCGTTGGATCACTTAACGCCACAAACAAACGCTGACCTCTTTTGAATAGAGGCAAGGCATTAAACTTACGAACGATTTTTTCGTCCACTAAGTCTTTTGGAATGAAATCGAGGTTCAGTGCGTCAAGGTCGAATAAAGGATCACCAAAGGCTTGTGATAGCATTTGCGCAAGATGATAAGCATCGGCCAATTTATTGTCTACTAAGTACGACACTAGCCCGACTTGTTGCTGCTGTGATTCCGTCTGCGCCGTTTTCATATTCGCTTCGCTAACGACACCTTCGCTGATCAATTGCTGCGCTAAACCACCATATTTATTCGTTGTGATAGACATTACGATCTCTCCTTGATACCAAGTACGCTACATATTAATCTGAAATTCACATGCTATTTATAGCTATTAATAGACTTATAACTCAAGTCATCGCTAACGCTTCAATCTTCAATAGTAGAAGTCAGCCAAACGATGCTTTTGTGAAAGGCTTAATAGACAGCTATTTATAATAGCGTGTGCCGTTAGGGGCTCAATTCATTAGGTTGTTGATAATATTCTGTTACTTATTGATGTAGTACGATGACGCGTTATTTTACTTTAGTTTAAAGACTTTTATATGAACGATTAAACAGTGCGCCCGCAAAAAATCACCGCTTATATAGTGTCGGCTAAATAGTAGCGTTAAGAGGCAGTGCTGTTTCTAGCAGCACTATACTATAGCACTTGTCAATTATTTGTTATACTGGCGCGCATATTAGCCGAATTGGCATGAATACATGAGACAAGGTAGATGAGTATGCAAGCTTGGGTAATTGGCAATTGGAAACAGAATCCGGCAACGAGCCACGATGTCAACGCACTGTTGGACGACCTATTGACTGCGATCAATGCTGAGAAGCAAGTGGATACAGAACCTTCAAATAGTCGTTGCAAGTTAATGGTGGCACCAAGCTGTATCCATTTGGCTGCTGTTACTGCGCGTCTCAAGGATAGTTCAATGCTGTGTGCGGCGCAAGACATCAGCGGTCATAGTGCGAGTACTGGCGCGTATACAGGTGATTGCTCAGCGCAACAAGTGGCGGACGCTGGGGCTACTTGGACGCTACTTGGTCATTCTGAGCGCCGTCAGTATCATAGAGAGTCTCATGATACGTTATTGCAAAAAATGACGCACGCACTCACACAAGACTTAGGCGTGGTATTTTGTATTGGCGAAACGCAAACACAATACGATGAGCAGCAGACCCTTAATGTTATCAATGAGCAGTTATCAGTTGTTAAAGACTTACTGGTTCAGCAGCCAGCGCTCATATCTTCGTTATCTGAGCGCTTAATCATTGCATATGAGCCTGTATGGGCAATTGGCACTGGCAAAGTGCCAACGGTGGAAGAAGTCAGTCACACTCATCAGCATATCAAACAAACGGTTGCAGGCTTTGCTAAGACAGTAGACAACATGACCGTCTTATATGGTGGTAGCGTGAATACCGACAATGCTGATAGCTTTGCCGCAGACTCTATGATTGATGGCGCATTGGTTGGTGGCGCGTCACTAAAGGCGCAGAGTTTTTTGGCGATTGCGCATGCCTTTAATCGTACTAGCGCTTAGTTCCCATAAACCACACTCAGCTATATAAATTCTCATTGATATAAAAATGTCTTTATCAGTTGAAAAAAGTAGGTTTAACAGTGCCCTTGCAATCGTGTACAATGCGCCTTATTTATATAATCGATTTGGCGTCACTACACGCTGATTGTTATCCTTATTAAAGTTAAGATTTATTTTCCGTTATCAGTCGTCATTACGCGGCAAAAGAGGCCACCATGTTTACGTTTATATTAGCCCTGCACATTATCGTGGCAATTGCCATGATCGGCTTGATTTTGATACAGCATGGTAAAGGGGCAGACGCTGGAGCTTCTTTTGGTGCTGGCTCATCAGGTACCGTATTTGGTGCAGCAGGAACTGCTAACTTTTTGACGCGTGCGACAGCCGTGTTGACGTTAATATTTTTTATTACCAGTATGACCCTTGCTGTTCATTCTCGTAAACAGGCTGAAGATCAGTTTCGTTTAGATGCACCTGTCTCCGCACCGCAAACGCCCCGTCCATTGACGCAAAATCCTGAGTAAGCACCTTTTAAGCAGGCAGGCCTTGCTATTTTGCTACGTTAGATTTACAATGCCTTCCTGTTTTCGCAACTCCTATTCTATTGATGCCAACCTTAAGCATCACGATAGTAGATTGGACGTTAGAGAATAGAGCAGTAAAATGCGATTGTGGTGGAATGGTAGACACGCCATCTTGAGGGGGTGGTGGCGCAAGCTGTGGGGGTTCAAGTCCCCCCAATCGCACCAAGTTTTATAGACGCTGCATAGCGTCAGGTTGGATTTTTTGGTAGCAAGCGTTTAATTTAAATATTAATTAAAATAAACGTTGACACTTCTACAAAACCTCCCTATAATATGCGTTCTAGATTGATGCGGGGTGGAGCAGTCTGGTAGCTCGTCGGGCTCATAACCCGAAGGTCGTTGGTTCAAATCCAGCCCCCGCTACCACTTTTTATACTGATGTTTTGTACACTAAATTTGTCAGTAGCAATTAACCCACCATTATGTTTGTGGGTTTTTTTGTATCTGATAGTCAGTGTTATCGCGGTATCTATCCTACTTGTGCTAAGCTCTAGGTCTATAGAGTACAATACTCTTCGTCACTTACCGCTATCAACGCGATGTATCTCAAGCGACACTATCTATTATTTCTTTCTCTTTTATCGATAGTATTGCTTTGTGAATAATAAAAGCATGGTGGGACTGAGCTTGATGTTTTCTTTGCTCATCCCTATATAAATGCACAACACATTATGATTTAAAATTTATAATTATGATTTAAAATACAATAGTGATCGTACCTTTTACGAGTAATTGAATATTACAAGTGAATGATAAACAAAGTTTTTGTGACGATTAACCAAGTATGATAGATAAGTGAATAGGAAGATATAAATAGATTATGAAGCTTTCGACCAAAGTTGCAGAACTGACTAATATTATTGCTCCTGCCGTAGCCGCTTGTGATGTGGCATTATGGGGTATAGAATTCGCGCCACAAGGCCGTCGTTCTTTGTTGCGCATTTATATTGAGGCGTTGCCAGAAGAGCAAGCCCAAGATAAGCAAGTGACTATTGAAAACTGCGCGGCAGTGAATCATCAAGTAAGCGGTATCCTTGAGGTTCATGATCCTATTGCTGGCGAATATATCTTAGAAGTGTCATCACCAGGTTTTGACCGTGCGTTTTTCTCAGATGAGCAAATGCATGGTTATGTGGGTCAAACAGTCAGTTTGCGTTTGATACAAGCCATTGGTGAAGGTGATCAAAAACGCCGTAAAGCAACAGGCACTTTAGACAGCATTGATGCCACTTCTTTGAAACTAACATCAAGTGATGGTGAGCAGTTTGAGATTGCATTAAGTAATATCGATAAAGCCAATTTGATTTATGAAGATGCCTAATTTTATATGATTGGGTAACTGATTATAGATAAGTAATTTTATCTAAAAATAGCTTATGTGGCTTAAAGCAAAAAACATAGAGTAAAACAAAATACCAGCACACAAATTATAAAATTTAAGTCAATTAAAAAATGATAGGACAGGTATAGTATGAGTCGTGAAATCTTAACGGTAGTAGAAACTGTCAGTAATGAAAAGGGCTTAAATCCTGAAGATATCTTTGAAGCCATCGAAGATGCGCTAGTGGTATCGACCAAGAAAAAAGTATACACCGAACAGCCAGAAGTGGCCGTACGGGTTGCGATTGATCGAGCAACTGGCGATTATGATACCTATCGTTACTGGACAGTCGTTGCAGACGAAGACCATGAGATGCCTGCTTGTCAGCTTGCAATCACAGACCTTGACCAAGAAGAATGGTCAATTGGCGATATCAAAGAAGAGCAGATTGAATCGATTGAATTTGGTCGTATTGCTGCTACTCAAGCCAAACAGGTTATCATCCAAAAGATTCGTGAAGCTGAGCGTAATTTAGTCGCAGATGCTTTTGAGCCACGTGTTGGTGAGATGATGTATGGCGAAGTCAAAAAACAGACACGTGATGGCTATATTATTGATTTAGGTGACAATGCAGAAGGTTATTTGTCACGTGATCAGATGCTGCCACGTGAGCAATTACGCGCAAAATCACGTATCAATGCTATTTTATATCATGTCAACCGCGAAAATCGCGGTGCCCAGTTATTACTCTCTCGTACTCACCCTGAAATGCTTTCAGCGTTGATGCAGAAAGAAGTGCCTGAGATTGCAGAGCAAATCATTGAAATTCGTAATGTCGCTCGCTTACCAGGCACTCGTGCTAAAATAGCGGTGAAAACGAATGATCATCGTATCGATCCAGTAGGCGCTTGTATTGGTATGCGTGGTACACGTATCCAAGCAGTTCAGCAAGAGCTTGATGGTGAGCGTATCGATGTGGTTGTTTGGTCAGATGATCCAGCCCAATTTATCATCAGCTCTTTAGAGCCTGCTGATGTTAGTAGTATTATTTTAGATGAAGACGCTCAAACCGCTGATATTATCTTTAGCACCAATGATCAGTTGGCGCGTGCGATTGGCTCACAAGGTCAAAATGTACGTTTGGCTTCTGAACTAACGGGTTATAAGCTAAATATGATGTTAGAAGAAGAGTATCAACAGCGTCAAGAAAATGAATCCAAAGCGTTCATTGAATTATTCTATGAACGTTTAGAAGTAGACAAAGACCTAGCTCAAGCACTTGTAGATATCGGTTTTACCAGTATCGAAGAAGTGGCTTATGTACCCGTTGAAACTTTTTATGATATTGAAGGTCTAGACGACGAAGCGATTGAGATGATTCAAGAGCGTGCTAAAGAAGTGGTCATCGCTGATGAGCTGGTCAAGCAACAGAACATGAAAGAGCCAAGTCAAGAGCTTCAAGAGCTTGAAGGTATGACCGTTAATTGGGCCTATAAAATGGCACAAAAAGACATTATTACCGTTGATGATTTGGCAGAACAAGCCGTCTTCGATTTAGAAGATATCGAAGGTTTAGACTCTGAAACCGCAGGAAAACTCATCATGAAAGCTCGGGAATCTTGGTTCAATGAATAAGCGGTGACTGCATATCGCTGTCTTTTGGTGATATGCTATCGATAATAAAGTGCTGGTATGATTGTAGTAGTAAATGCAACCCATATCAGCCTTACCCCAATCATTTGTAGCCAACAACTGAATTGAACATATAGCAAATAATAGACAGTAGGTGATAATAAATGGCAGATAAGACCGTCAAAGAACTAGCAGATATGGTAGGCAAAACCGCAAGCGCTGTAAAACAGCAACTGGTGGATGCTGGACTGCCTGCTCGTGCAGAGGGTGACTTAGTCACCGAGCTTGAGCAAGAGAAGTTAGTGACGTATTTAAAGCAAAGTCATGGTCAGCAAGATAAGCGTCGTATTAGTCTTAAATCTAAAACGACCAGCACTGCGCGCGTGACTGGCTCTTCAGGGAAATCTAAGAGCGTAAATGTTGAAGTGCGTAAAAAGAAAGTATTCGAGAAGCCTGATCCAGAAAAGATGGCTGAAGATCTGGCTGCGCGTGAACAAGCGATGATTGAGTCGCAAGAACGCGCTGCCAAAGATGCTGAAGAGCGCGCTGCTGTTAAGAAAAAATCTGAAGAGCGTCAGGCAGCTACCTTAGCCGCTATGCGTGCAAGCTTAGGCTCTAGCAAAAAATCAGACGATAAGAACGACGATATCTCAACTTCAGTGGTTGTGAAGAAAGGCGGTAAAACGACAGTTGAAGTTAAGCCGAAAGAACAACCTAAGAAAAAAGTCGCTGCGACAAAACCAAAAGTCGAAACGGCCGCTGAGCGTAAAGCTCGCGAAACACGTGAGAAAGAAGAAACGCGTCTACGTGAAATCGAAACAGAAACACGCCGTACTCAGGCTGAAGAAGCTCAAAAGCGTACGCTTGAGCAAATGCGTAAAATGGCAGGTCAGTATACTGATCGTGAGCCTGTTGCTGAAGTTCGTAAAGACGAGCCACTAGCCGAAGGTTTGGTTGGTGATGCACTAGAAGAATCGTTTGAAAAAGAACGTCGTGAAATCAAGCGCGGTACAAGTACCACTAGTGCCCGTGGTCGCGGTCGTCGTAAGAATCAAGATGAGCGTGAAATGAAAAACCGCAAAAACGGTTTACGTTCAACGCAAGCGTCACAGCACAAATTTGAAAAACCTGTCGAAAAAATTGTTTATGATGTTGAGATTAGTGAGCATATTACTGTTGCAGATCTTGCTCAGCGTATGGCAGTTAAAGCTCGTGAAGTAACCAAATTGCTTATGAAAATGGGTGAAATGGCTCGAGAGTCAGACACTATTGATCAAGCGACAGCGAGCTTGCTTGTTGAAGAAATGGGTCACAATCCTGTACCAGTCAGTGATACCAAGGTTGAGGACGATCTACAAGACGCAGTTAACGAGCGCAGTAGTAACGTGCAAACGCGTCCACCAGTCGTGACTATCATGGGTCACGTTGACCATGGTAAGACATCATTACTAGATAAAATTCGTGCAACGAAAGTGGCAACAGGCGAAGCGGGCGGTATTACTCAACATATCGGTGCTTACCATGTAGAAACGGATCGTGGTGTTATTACTTTCCTTGATACTCCAGGTCACGCCGCCTTTAGTGCCATGCGTTCACGTGGTGCGCAAGCGACTGATATCGTTGTATTGGTCGTTGCTGCTGATGACGGTATGATGCCGCAAACAGTAGAAGCGATTGACCATGCACGTGCTGCGGGTACGCCAATTATTGTTGCGATTAACAAAATGGATAAGCCTGGCGCTGATCCTGATCGTGTCCTTAATGAGTTGACTTCAAAAGAAGTGATATCAGAAGAGTGGGGCGGTGACACACCAATGGCACGTATCTCAGCCAAAACTGGCGAAGGTATTGACGAGCTGTTAGAGTTTATTAGCCTACAAGCTGAGTTGATGGAGCTAGAAGCACCATTAGACGGCGCTGCGCAAGGTGTGGTTATTGAGTCAAGACTTGATAAAGGTCGTGGTCCAGTGGTTAGTGTCCTCGTCAAAAAAGGTACATTGAAGCAAGGTGATTTGGTCTTAGCGGGCGAGTATTACGGTAAAGTGCGTGCGATGACGGATGAACATGGTCAACGTATTCAATCAGCTGGCCCTTCTATTCCTGTAGAGATCTTAGGTTTGCCTGAAACACCTGCTGCTGGTAGCGAGTTCTTAGTCGTAACTGATGAGAAAAAAGCGCGTGAAGTGGCTGACTTTAGAACCAACCGTGAACGTGAGCGTCAACTTGAACGTCAAAATGCGATGCGTCTAGAGAGCATGTTCGATCAGATGGAACAAGGCAACGTCTCATTCTTGAATATTGTATTGAAAACAGACGTTCGTGGTTCACTTGAAGCATTACTTGCAGCGTTGAATGAGCTATCAACTGATGAAGTTAAAGTCAGAGTGATTAGTTCAGGTGTCGGCCCTATTTCTGAGTCTGATGTCACACTAGCAGAGTCTAGTGAAGCCGTATTGTTAGGCTTTAACGTCCGCGCAGATGCTACTGCACGTCGTAAAGCAGATTCTGCCAATATGGATATTCGCTATTATAGTGTTATCTATGGTTTGATTGACGATGTAAAAGCAGCAATGAGTGGTATGTTGGCTCCTGAACATCGCGAGAAGATTTTGGGTGTTGCAGACGTTCGTGAAGTATTCCGTTCTAGTAAGTTTGGTGCTGCTGCCGGTTGTATGGTGGTTGAAGGTACAATCTATCGCAACAAACCTATTCGTGTATTGCGTAATGACCAAGTTATCTTTACTGGTCAATTACAATCATTACGTCGCTATAAAGAAGACGTTAATGAAGTACGCACTGGTATGGAATGTGGTCTAGCCGTTCGTGGCTATGATGTCGAAGCTGGCGATAAGATCGAAGTCTTTGAAATTCAAGAGTTCGCACGTACTATCTAAAGTTACTGTTCGATGCAGGAAATCTAATCATACAATACGCTTAATCTGCTGAGTATGTTAGATATCCTTTTAGTATCAAGCTGTACTTAGGCCTAACAGGTACACCCTGCTAGGCCTTTTTTAATAAATATTTATTCTTAAATTTATTCACAAGCAAACATATTAATAAACCACATAAGCCATATTAAATACAAGGTAATCACATGAACCAACGTTTACAACGCTTAGCCGATCAGATTCAGCGTGAGCTTGCTGTTCTTATTCGCGATGAAGTGAATGACCCTCGTCTGACTGGTTTTGTCACTATTTCTAGTGTCAAAGTGAGTCCAGACTTAGGTTATGCTGATGTGTATGTCACCATCATGGAGCCAGAGCTTAATGATGCTATGACTAAGACCAATCATGAAGAAAGTGTCAAAGTATTGAACAAAGCAGCAGGGTTTTTACGTACTGAGCTAAGCCACAGTCTAAAAACACGCACCACGCCGCGCTTACGTTTTCATTATGATGAAGTCACTGCTCGCGGTAATTATATGATGGATTTGATTAGCCAAGCTGTCACTAAGACGGAACAAAATGAGAATGACGAGTAAGCAATCACTATGTCTATATCACCCAAACAAGCCGATAAAATAAAAGTATCTGGGGTTATCTTAGTAGATAAGCCAAAAGGTATGACCTCTCAGCAAGTGGTGTCAAAGGTGAAATATCTTTTTAAATCACCAAACCATGACAGTAAAAAGGCGGGTCATACGGGTACGCTTGATCCAATGGCAACGGGCCTACTGCCTATTTGTATGGGCGAAGCAACTAAATTTAGTCACTATCAATTGGATGCTGATAAATCCTATCAAGCCACTATTTTGCTCGGTGGTCAGACAGATACAGGTGATGCAGAGGGTCAAATCGTAGCGCAAGCGCCCATTCCAACATTTGATAATGCACTTTTAGATAAAGTTGCTCATCAATTTTTAGGTGCTCAGCAGCAGATACCACCGATGTATTCCGCTTTAAAAAAAGACGGTAAAAAATTATACGAATATGCCCGTGCTGGTATTGAAGTAGAACGCTCACCACGAGATATTGTTATCAAGGCGATTGAATTAAAAGCGCTTGATGCTGAGCAAATTCAATTGACGGTCACGTGCACCAAAGGTACTTACGTGCGCGTATTGGGCGAAGATATCGCCAAAGAAATGGGCACATTAGGGCATTTGATCGCGTTGCGACGTACACAAGTCGGCAACTTCAATATTGATGCTGCCATTGCGCTGTCAGAATTAGAAAAATTAGCATTTGATGACCGACAAGTACAGTTGATGCCAGTAGATGCTTGCATTAATATTGAAGCTGAGCTGACATTGACGACTGAACATTGTACTCGTATACATATGGGTCAACGCTTAAATGTGTTTGAACAGTTAACAGAATATTTGAAAGGTTATATGTCAGACAGAGTTGATAGCCAATCATTTATTAATAATAGTGATCAAAGTACTCGTTCTGATATCAGTATTGATGATGATTCTGATGTCGAAAATCTTTCCCATGACACCCAGCCTTTGAGGCATGAGATACCTGTAGATATACGGCTGGTTGATGAAGATGGGGAGTTTCTTGGTTTGGGGGCGGTCAGTCTCAATGGTCGATTACAGCCCAAAAAACTGATCCAGCGTTAGTATGCTCTTTCTAAAAACACTAATATTTATCCTTTAGTTAACTTACTAAGAGTTTACACTAATCACATATCATCACATTTTATTGCAGGTTTCGCCTATAGTGAAACATGCTTTTTTTGTATATTAGATTCACCAGCCAAGGAGAGCTGAATAAAATAATAATTAGAATGGGAAATTAAAAAATAAGGATGTCTGTCGAAAGGAACTATCAACAATAATAAAGCCGCTATCAATAACAAAAAGAAGTCTATTAATAATAAAAAAAATTAAAAAACGTACCGTCAAACTATAATCATAAATACATAATAAAAAACTATGCTTTTATAAAAAATATCTGACAAATGATGTCTAATAAGAAAAAGGAATATTATGAAAACGATTGTATTTTTACTGCACAATAATTTTGAACAAGCCGAATATGAAGACGTCAATAACCAATTAAAAGAGAAGGGTTATAAGACTATTCTTATTACTACCAATAAAGAAAAACAAGTGCAAGCAATGCAGCAGGACGTTGACAAAGGCGATACCTTTACTGCTGATATTTTTGCAACAGAAGCAAACGTTGATGACTATGATGCGTTAGTATTGCCAGGTGGTACTGTCAATGCAGACACTATACGTGGCAATGAAGAAGCTCACAGTATTATTAATGCCATCAACGATGCGGGCAAAACGTTGGCCGCTATCTGTCATGCTCCTTGGGCACTTATTAATACTGGTATTGCTAAAGGTAAAACACTGACTGCTTATCAGTCTTTGCAAACTGATCTAGAAAATGCTGGTGCCAATTTCGTAGACAAAACGGTGCAAGTAGACGGTAACTTGATTACTTCACGCAATCCAGACGATATCAAAAATTTCGTCGAAGCGATTGATAAAGCCCTTTCTTAATTGGCTTTATCGTCCATAGATTCACTTCATTTATAATTAAAACTAAGGATAATATTATGTCAAACTCTAATCCAAATGATACTAAAATTGAACAACAACGCGCTGAATCAGCTGAAGCGGCACTAAAGAGCCAAACTGAAGGTAACCATACAGAAGATTCTGAAGCGGCAGCAGATCGTATCGCTGATAACCTAAAAAACGCGAAAGAAGATAAATAATACTTCACACAAATTGCAAATTACCTGTCATTAATTAAGAGGTAGCTTTATGAGTACTGTATCCAAAGACGAGCAAGAACAACAGATTCAGAATCTTGCAGATGATATCAATCCTAGTGAAGATACCACTCCTGATAGTTTGGCCGAAGCCACTACTGCGCCTCTTGCTGATGATGAATTGGGCGGTAATGCTAATGAAGATGATGTGAAAAAGTAACTTAACAGAATCTTTTAATGTCATATCACTGTAAAACTATTATGAAAAACTGCTGCTAGTTCAGCAGTTTTTTGTTATAATTGCCGTCACATTTAAATTAGGTCTTTAGAGTGCGCTGGTTACTTAGCCCACTGCTTGAAGCAGATGAATGAGTTGAGCCACTATCTGGCTTATTTTTAAATGGTTTTATCATACATTGAGCTTGTCGTACACTAGGTCAACTCTAGTAATGCAGGGTTGTCCTGAATGGCGTACAAGTTACTTTATTTACTATTCTATGGCTTTTAAGATGGCTTAAATTTGAGTACATCTTGGAGCTTTTAGCATTGCCGGAGATATTTATGCTAACTAATACCGATCGTGAACAAATCATTTCTCAGTACCAGCGCGGCGAAAATGACACTGGTTCTCCAGAAGTTCAAGTAGCTTTGTTGAGTGCACGTATTAACGATTTGCAGAACCATTTCAAAGCGCACAAAGCTGATCATCATAGCCGTCGCGGTCTTATCCGTATGGTTAACACCCGTCGTAAATTGCTTGATTACCTAAAAGGTAAAGATTTAGGTCGCTATACCACTCTTATTAGCCAGTTAGGTCTACGTCGTTAATTTAGCGACAATGGTACGAGTGGTTTCTAAGATGAAGGACGCCATTATATGGCATTGTTGTTTTAGATTGTTTGCTACGCCGCTTGGAACTTGCTTGCTGATATTGATAAAATAGATTTTTCTAAAAACGGTGTGGAATAGTTTCACGCCGTTTTTTTATGCTTATTAATATTGATAGTTACGCTTAAATAGCTTGAGCCGCTGTAACTACCTGGTAGCAACTTATAAAATAGTGAAGAAGCCGATACTCATTTATCTTCATGCTAATGACCAATAAGTAACAGGCACGCTGTTTTGTAATTGATTGGTCAACGCCTATAAATCCCTGTAAAATAATGGATTGTGAGTTGTATAGTAAAATTACGGTTCGTACAGTAGCTAGCTACAATAATTATTTATAGAATAACCAACACAAATCTAAGTGCGTTTAGAGGTTAAATTACCATACACATGTGTAGTGTGTGCCAAGAAAGTCCTTTTTGATAGATTGTATAATACAATCTACAATGAACGAATAAATACACAGAATAGTACAATGTCTATGACGGATATAGACAGATAACTAAGTAAAGATATTGAGCGCAATTGATAGATTTTTTAATAAGAAATTTAGCAATTAGCCGTTTTGTACAAAGAATTTTAATGACAGATATCAGCTTTTCATGACGCTGGTATTACTTTAGTCAGTCAACATTAGGAATATTATATGACAATGTTCAACACTATTAAGCGTGAATTCCAGTATGGCAACCAACAGGTTGTTATTGAAACTGGTCGCATTGCACGTCAAGCAAACTCAATTTTAGTTCATATGGGCGGCGTGACGGTGCTAGTAGCAGCCGTTGTAAAGTCTGATGCTAAAGAAGGCCAAAACTTCTTTCCACTCACTGTGAACTATCAAGAAAAAATGTATGCAGCAGGTAAAATTCCTGGTGCCTATGGCAAACGTGAAGGCCGTGCGAGCGAATTTGAAACATTAACGTCACGCTTGATTGACCGTCCGATTCGTCCGCTATTTCCTGAAGGATATGTGAACGAGATCCAAATTACTGCCACCGTTGTTTCATCAGATAAGACTCAGTCTGCAGATATCGCTGCACTGATCGGTGCCTCAGCTGCCTTGGCAATCTCTGACGCGCCATTCAATGGTCCTGTTGCTGCTGCCCGTGTTGGTTTCATTAACGGTGAGTATGTACTTAACCCAACGATTGAACAGCTCAAAGAAAGTGATCTTGATTTAGTCGTTGCTGGTACCAAATCTGCGGTATTAATGGTTGAATCTGAAGCGGCAGAGCTTTCAGAAGATCAGATGCTAGGTGCGGTATTATATGGCCATCAGCAACAACAAATTGTCATCGATAACATTGCTTCAATGGCAGAAGAGATTGGTACGGCTAAGCAGCAGTACACTGCACCTGTACGTGATCAGGCGTTAGAGACCAGCATGAAAGCGCAGTTCGGCGAGCAAGTGGCTGATGCGTACACCATTACTGATAAGCAAGCACGTTACACGAAGCTTGATGAGATTAAGCAATCGATTATCGATGCGCTGGCTGGTGATGCTGAATCAGAAAACTATGCTGATACCGTATCTGAGCTTAAAGAAATCTACAACGACCTTAAGTATCGTACGGTTCGTGACAATATTTTGTCAGGTAAGCCACGTATTGATGGTCGCGATCTTGAGACCGTTCGTGCCCTTGATGTACAAGTTGGTGTGTTGCCATATACGCATGGTTCAGCGTTATTTACTCGCGGTGAGACGCAAGCATTGGTTACGACTACGCTTGGTAACAGCCGTGACGTCAATATGATTGACTCGCTAGGTGGTACGATTCGTGATCATTTCATGCTGCATTATAATTTCCCGCATTTCTCTGTTGGTGAAACCGGTCGTGAAGGTATTCCAAAACGTCGTGAAATTGGCCATGGTCGCCTAGCGCGCCGCGGTGTACAAGCGATGTTGCCAGATAGCGAACGCTTCCCGTATGTTATCCGTGTGGTATCAGAGATTACTGAATCAAATGGCTCGTCTTCTATGGCGTCTGTTTGTGGTGCAAGTTTGGCATTGATGGATGCTGGCGTACCAATTAAAGCACCAGTTGCTGGTATCGCGATGGGTCTGGTTAAAGAAGGCGAGCGTTTCGCTGTTTTATCAGACATCTTAGGTGATGAAGATCATCTTGGCGATATGGACTTTAAAGTGGCTGGCTCTAAAGACGGTATCACAGCGCTTCAGATGGATATCAAAATCGAAGGAATTACGCCTGATATCATGGAGCAAGCGCTTAAGCAAGCTCATGCTGGTCGTATCCATATCCTAGACGCGATGAACCAAGTATTGCCAGAAAGCCGTACTGAAATCAATGCTCACGCCCCTAACTATGCGGTTATCGAAATCAACCCAGATAAGATTCGCGACGTAATCGGTAAAGGCGGCGCGATGATTCGTCAGCTAACCGAAGAAACGGGTGCGGTTATCGATATCGATGACGGTGGCACGATTCGTATCTTTGGTGAAAACAAAGCGGCAACCAAAGCAGCTATCGGTAGAATCGAAGCGTTAACTGCTGAAGTTGAAGTCGGCAAAACTTATGAAGGTACGGTTGCTCGTATCGTTGACTTCGGCGCTTTTGTGAACGTTTTACCGAACACTGATGGTTTGGTTCATATCTCACAAATCGCAGAAGAGCGCGTAGAAAACGTATCAGACTATTTAAAAGAAGGTCAGATCGTTAAAGTCTTCGTTCAAGACGTCGATAACCGTGGTCGCATTAAACTGACGATGAAAGGTATCGAGCAAAACTAATTTTTGACAATTGGTTTGTTCTAGTTATTTAGTTTAGCTATTTAAAAACCGTTTTGAGAGGCTTGTAATGAGTACTCAAGGCGGTTTTTTTATGGGCGGAAAAAAGAGCGCTGAAATTCGCAATGAGTTTATATAGTCAAAAAATGATAAAAGCGCGACAGTATTGCTAGAATGAATTTTTCGAAGCCTCTGTCTGTAACGGCACAGCAAGTGAGAAAAATTTATATCAGTAGTATCTGACGATTGATGTATCGATTTAACTTTTCACAGACTATATGTTGATATCTTTAGGAAGATGGATATCGATACGAAGCTTTGGCAAATCCTGTAGCCGCTGGGTCAATAAGGGTAAAGTATCCGCATACCAATCCAAAGGAGCTGGCTTTTCAGTATCAAGTGCACCAATTGCATAATCTCGCGCATTATTAAAGACAAGAGGGCGGGCAAGTAACGCGATCCTACGAATACCTTGATAGTGAATGAGAGCGAAAAGCTGCTGTTGCAAATCTATTAAAGCAATATTAAGCCAGCGTAATCGTAGTGGATGATAAGGGTGAGCTGATACCACAAGATTGGCGATATGACTTGGCTGGTTACTATTGCTACTGATGCCAAGTCCAGCTTGTTCAAGTGAGCGTTTATGCAGCAAACAACTACCCACATTGAGACTGCCATCACGGCAAGCACGATAGTAAGATTGGTAATTATCAGGAAATAAGGTCTTAGCACGTATAAGCACAGGATCTAAAAGAACTCCTGCCGTATTGACTGGTAAAATAAGCAGCTGCGCACGACTATTTAAAATAGGGGCATGTGTTAGTTGTAAAATAGCCATCACCAGCCCCTTTATAAAAAATTATATGATTACTCTACAGAATTCTGCTGAGTGTTATTCGCTTCTAGCTCAGCAATTTGTTGTTCAAGTAGGGCAATCTGTTTTGCTTTCATTTCAGTCAACTGTTTATTCATAGCCAGTTGTTCAGCAGCCAATTTTTCTTGCTCAGCCAAGCGTTGACGCTCATCTTCTAAACGATCAATCTCTTCTTTGGCGAGACTGTCTGTTTCTGGTAAGGGAGCGTTTAAGACAGTATCGGGGTCAAGTATCTGATTATTTGAAGTGTCAGAAGAGATGGTGCTTTCATTTGGCGTACTTTCATTTGACGTCGTATCATTTGTCATATTCTCTAACGGCATAGAATCAGAGGTTGCTACATCGGTTTGTGCCGTGATCGATGGTGAGGTTTTGATAGGAAGGGTATCAGTATCAGGCGAGATACTTTTCCAGATTAAGTAACCAATCAATAGCGCTGCCAATAAAGCGATTAGCCACCATTTTTGATGAAATTTAGCAGAAGTTTTTTCTGATAATTCAGTAGCTAGAGGCCGCACTTTTTTACGATTCATACGAAAGTCAATTTATGGCAAAAATGTAAGTAGACATACTATAACAAACTCAAAATAAAAAGCCTATCTATTGTATAGATAGGCTTTAAGTACTATTAAATGACAACGCCGTTAATGAAATTTTGAATATTGCTACTAAATTTTAGGATTTAAATTTGACCGTACCACTGGTGCCAGTCACCATCGCATCACGTGCCAGCTGATCTTCAAGATGGTTTTTGGCGCTGATAGCATCAGGGTCAGGACGATGCTCTGTATGATCACACTGAGTGCATTCGATATATTCATCAGGCACTGGTGTGACGATATTCACTTGCACTATCGCATCCATCGTCTGACATTTAGGACAACGAACGCCTGCCAAAAACTGACGCTTGGGGCGTGACGACTGATACCGCATTTAAATCACCTCATGAGTCGTTTGCGCATTTGCGGCATTGCTATTTTTAGCGTTAGCAAAACCGTTGTGACGCAATAGAGCATCGATACTGGCACTACGACCCCGGAAGTTCTCAAAATTGGTCTTGGCTGGGAAACTCCCGCCAACGGAGAGGATAGTGTCACGGAACGCTTTGCCCGTTGCTGGGTTAAAAATGCCATCTTCTTCGAACTTACTAAAGGCATCAGCAGAAAGTAGCTCTGCCCATTTATAGGAATAATAACCTGCGGCATAGCCACCGGCAAAGATATGGCTAAACCCATTGGCAAAACGGTTATAGTCAGGCGTCTGCATAATGGCGATATCGCTGCGCACTGAATTTAGTGTCGCTAAAATGCCTTGGTAATCAAGCGCTGGCGTATGCGCGTGAATCAACAAATCAAAAAGAGCAAACTCGATTTGACGCAGCGTTTGTAATCCGCTTTGGAAGTTTTTAACCGCTAATAACGCGTCCAGCTTGTCTTTGGGTAACGCATCACCTGTCTCGACATGACTGCTGATAAGCGCAATACCCTCAGCATCCCATGCCCAGTTTTCCATAAACTGACTGGGTAACTCGACGGCATCCCATTCCACACCATTGACACCAGCGACATCACCAACGCTCACTTGCGTTAATAAATGATGTAGACCATGACCGAACTCATGGAACAAGGTCAGTACCTCATCATGCGTCAATAAACTTGGTTTACCATCAAGTGCTGGCGTGAAGTTGCCAACCATAAAGCAAACAGGCAGCTGTTGATGGTCTTGCTCTTCATAAATATAACGAGATTGAAAACCACTCATCCATGCGCCGCCACGCTTACCACTACGGGCAAATAAGTCAAAGTAAAAACCGCCAAGCAAGTTGTCGTCAGCATCAAATAATTCATAAAAGCTTGCATCGTCATGCCAGCGCGATACCGCTTGAATATCTGCACTTTCACTGTTCTGCGGTTTCGCCTTGATACCGTATAGACGTTCTACAATTGCAAATAAGCCACTGACGACTTTTGGTAAGGGGAAGTAGGGACGAATCTCTTCTTGCGACAAGCTAAATTCACTTTGTTTTACTTTTTCAGCGATATAAGCGCTATCCCATGGCTGCAATTCATCAATGCCATAATCGTTTGCAACCTTTTGCAGTTGGGCTAAATCTTGTTCGGCCGCCGGAGTCGCTTGTACTGCCAAATCACGTAAGAACGTTTCAACTTCCATTACGCTGTCTGCCATTTTGGTCGATAACGAGACTTCTGCATAATTGGCAAACCCTAATAGCTTGGCTTTTTGTTCACGTAATTGCAGGATTTGACTCATGATATCGGCGTTGTTCAGTGACTCACCTTTGCTATTGGTATGTTCATCAAATTCTGAGGCACGGGTGACATAAGCGCGGTACAGTGTCTCACGCAAGCTGCGATCATTAGCGTGGGTCATAACAGCCAAGTAAACAGGAATGTTCAAATTCGCGACATAGTAAGGCGTCGGTAAGGCATCAATTGCTTGTTGCGTGAGTACGCCGCTGGCAAGCGCGTGTGCTTTGTATTGTTCGCCTGCATCTGCCAGTAGAGCGAGACCGCTATCTGTCAAACCTGCCAACTGCTGCTCATGAACTGGTAGGGCATAGGCTTGAGTGGCATCCAAAACATGATCAGAAAAAGTGGCTGATAAAGTTGAGAGTTCACTTTGAATCGCCGCAAATTTTTCTTGCTCAGTTTTAGGTAACGCCACCCCTGATAATTCAAAACTCCGTAGTGCCAGCTCAATTGCACGGGCACGTGCAGGGTCAAGGGCGTCAAAAAACGTTTTATCCTCAACGATAGCTTGATAACGGCTAAATAGCAGCTGATGCTGTCCCACACGCGTGCCATAAGCAGAGAGCTTAGGCAGCAGTTCATGGTGTACATGGCGAGTCTTATCGTCACTCATCACGCTATTTAAGTGCGACAAAATACCCCAGCTGCGATCCAATGCTACATTAAGATGATCAAAGGCCATCACATCGGCTAAGGCTTGTTTGGCACTAATATCAATATTATCGCCGCCGTCTGTCATTTTATCTAGAAATAGATTGGCGTCATCGATAGCGTTGATAACTTTGTTTTGCAAGGCGCTTGGCGTAGCATGAGCAAAGTCAACAAGGTGTAAATCTGGAGAAATAGAGGTCATAAAGGTATCCGCTTGTCATGAATGAATAGATTATTATTGAGTAGAGTGGTAGTGGATTTATCTTAAAGCCGATACAGTGCGACAGCGAATGCATATTTTTAGAATAATAGGTTCACAGTCTCTGTGTTATTAGCAAGCAAAATTGATACTAGTCGCACTGTGCTTGTTTTATAGTGGATCGACTATAGCGCATTATCTGGTCGCTTACTGTTTTGTATATAGGATATATAAAAGATGGGTTCATTTGATAAAAATACAACCTACGTGGTTACAATCTCAGAATAGAGGCATTATGGCATCGATAAAAAATCGCTCCAAAACAAATCAGTTTGTTTTCTAACAATATAGAGTGCTCTACTTACAAACCGCTATCATTTGCTTGCAAATTAACCCTACAGCGTGTCAAGTTCAGCTGTTAGCATCAGTGTAATGGAGTGTGAATATCAACTACTTATAATCTAACGTTCATTAGTGCTAAAAACGAAAAATATCTAAAAATGAAGAACATAGCAGTGGTTAAACAATCTGATTAATGTATATAAGCAAGTGCATGTAAAAAACGACAATGTATATAAAAGACAATGTATATAAAAAACCACAACGATAAAATAAATGATAAAAAAACAAGGAGCAGTATATGAAAGCGACTCTCAAAAGTTTACGTCAAACCAAAGCCAACCCAGCAGTCAGTATTTTCGTTAAGACGCATCGCGCCCATCCCGCTAACGATCAAGACCCAATTGCCCTAAAAAACCAATTAAAAGTAGTCGAAGAACGGCTTACCAAAGAATATGATAAGCGTACAGCGACCACCATACTAGAAAATATCCACGCAAAAACCAATGAGTTAAATCATAATTATAACCTTGATACTCTAGCGATATTTGCCAGTACAGATGATGTACAAATCATCCGTATGCCTATTGATACCAAAGAACGCGTTGTCATCTCAAACCGTTTTGTGACCCGTGATCTAGTGCGTGATATGGCAAGTGCCGTTCATTATTACACCGTGGTACTGACTCGTGATAATGCTCGCTTGATCGAAGCTTCTAATGATCGTTTCGTTAAAGAGTTCGATAAAGACGATAGTGCGCAAAATAATATGGAAAATATCCCATTCCCTGTCGAAAACAACGGTCTTTATACGACTGGCGACGGTGGTTCGGATCGCTCATCAAACAATGAAAGCGGTTATCTAAAAGAGTTCTTTAACCAAGTCGACAAAAGCGTTCAAGAGCTATGGGGCGAACATAAAATGCCTTTGGTTGTCGTTGGTGATGCCAAAAACATTGGCTACTATAAAGAAGTCTGTGATCGTCCAGATAACATCATTGCGACGGTATCAAATGCGACCAATTTAGAAGATGGGAGCGCGCAGCATATTATTGACAGCGTTCAAGAAGCGGTAGAGGGATATCGTACCTCGCTACATCAAGCGGCTATGGGTGAAATTGATAAAGCTCGCGGCGCAAACATGTTGCAGACGGATCTACAAGAAGTCTATCGTAGTGCTTTCCAAGGGGTAGGTGAAACGCTTTATGTTCGTCGCGGCTATATGCAATCAGCCACTATTGATGAAGAGGCGCAAACGTTGAGTGTTGCAGATGATGTCACCACAGAAGGCGTTACTGATGATGCTATTGGCGAGATCATTGAGCATGTGATTCATAATGGTGGTAAAGCGGTATTTATGCCACAAGATATCATGGGTGAAGATCAACCCATTGCGCTTGTGACTCGTTATTAATCACGTATGCCGTCTATTGATGACAGTCGTTGATAAATTAGCCATCAATAGAATATAGGTATAACATGAGGGCATTGTTTCGATAAGAATCAATGCTCTTTTTACATCAACGCATTGTTATATTTTGATTTCTTTTAATAGCAATTTTGATAAACCAGCTATATCAATTCTTATCCTATAGATACTGAGTGTATGATTAATAAAATGATGACTACAACCTCTTTTGTCCTAACCAGCTATAACATTCATAAAGGCATGTCGCCGATGAATCGCCAAGTCAAAATACAGGGTATCGCTAAAGCCCTTGAAATTATTGGCTCTGATGTGCTGTGTCTGCAAGAAGTGCAAGGTCAAAACCTCAAGCGCAACATGCAATATAACGAATATCCCGACCAGTCACAGCACGAGTGGTTTGGTGAGTATCTACAGCTGCAAAATAGCTACGGCAAAAACTCAGAATATGAAAACGGTCATCATGGCAATGCAGTACTCAGCCGCTTCCCTTTAGATCCAAAACATAACGTTAATATCACCGTTAACAAGCTTGAGCAGCGTGGTGTCTTACATTGTGAGGTGCAGCCTCTTGGTTGGGAGAGACCTGTTGTCGTACTGTGCGCTCATCTGAATCTATTGGAACGTGATCGTGTCAAGCAATATGAGGCCATCGCCAACTATGTGCGCAATGAGATTGATCACGATCAACCATTGATCTTGGCAGGTGATTTTAATGATTGGAAGAAAATGTCTTGCGATAAGCTTGCGACCAGCTTGGGTATGACCGAGGCATTTAGGCACTGTCATGGCAAGCTATTACCAACGTTTCCAGCCAAGTTGCCTGTACTCAGTTTAGACCGTATTTATGTACGCAACTTAAGGGTGAAAGACGCTTGGGTACACACGGGAAAACCTTGGTCATCATTGTCCGATCATCTGCCAATCAGTGCGGAGATTGTCCCTTTATAATGGCGTCTTAATTCGCTATAAAATAATCCGCCACAAACGCATCATAGAAGTTTGATACCATAAGGTGTCAATTAAAAAATGGCACACAAAAATAAATGAATAAATATAAGGATATATAACCATGTCTACTCTTTCTAATAATCAAATACCAACGACCCAACATTCCGTTCTTATTCGCGAATTTGGCGAACCCGATGTCATGAAATATCAAGATGGGGTTGATATTCCTGAGTTGCAGGACGATCAAGTCTTGGTAAAAGTTGCTTATGCGGGCATTAACCCAGTCGACTATAAAACGCGCCAAGGCAAAGGCTGGGGTGCAGAGATGATTCGACAAGCGAAATTTGTGAATAATGAGCCAACGATTTTAGGCTTTGATGTTTCAGGGGAAGTTATCAGCAGTAATAGCAAGCAGTTTGCGGTCGGTGATAAAGTTGCAGCGCTTACCTTTAATGGTGGCTGCTATGCTGAATATGTAGCAGTCGATGCCAAGCTGCTGGCAAACGTGCCAGAGTCCGTTAGCTTAGAGCAGGCAGGTGCGTTGCCTTGCATTGGACAGACGGCGATACAGTTTATAGAATTTGCCGATATCAAGGCAGGCGAGCATGTGGTGATGAATGCACCAGCGGGCGGTGTTGGTCATCTATTGATTCAATTATTGATGAAAAAGATGGCAGAAGATGACATTAAAGTCACGGTTATTTGCTCACCTGAGAAGTATGCCAAGCTTGATGAATTGATAGATACGAGCAAGTTGACTGGTTGGATTGATTATACCAAAGAGACAGAATTTCCTGATTTGCAAGCCGATGTGCTTTTAGATCTGGTCGGTGATGAGGCAGGCGTGCGTGCGTTGAGTGTACTCAAGTCTGGCGGACGCGTGAATGTGCTACCGACTATTTGGGTCGATAAGCTCAAAGAAGCGGGCAAGCAAAAAAGCTTAGAGGTAGCGGGTTATAAAGCGCAACGTAGTGGCGAAGACATGGCGCGAGTTCTACAGCTGGTGGCAGATGGTGAGCTGACCTTGCAGATTCAACAGACATATCCGTTGTCAGAAGTCGTTGCTGCTCATCATGAACTACAAAAAGGCGATGCTTTCGGTAAGATTGTTTTAGAAGCTCGCTAAACCGTCAGTATTTTTCGAAACGTCAGGCTAATGCGTCCATCTGAGACAGATTTGGTTTTGGTGATCGTATGCTTCCAAAAGTTTTGTGTATCGCCATGCATGACGACTAGCTGACCAGACTCAAGATGAAGCTCGACTTTATCTTGAGTTTTTTTATGCTTCAAGACAAATTTTCGTGTGGCACCCAGTGATAAAGACGCGATAATTGGCTGATAACCCAGCTCCTTTTCGTCGTCAGCATGATAGCCCATGCCATCTGACCCAGACGGATAGTAATTAAGGAGACACGAATTAAAATCCACCTTAATATCGATATCAATTAGTGATTTTTCGACCAATCGTTTCACGTGAAACACGGTATCTGACCATGGAATGGCTTGACGCGCATGCCCAGAATAATGGTAGTTAGCATCTTCCTCACCCATCCAGACGATTTGGCGAGTCGTGACATGCGTTTTACCAAACAACGTTACGACGTCAGCCTGCCACGGTAACTCGTTTAAAAGGGTTTCATAAAGAGCATTAGACTTATCAATGACAATACCCAAATCATTGACGTTGCCATCATAGGGCAGCACATTGTCGGTTGGTTCGGGCGCAAAAAGATCAGTCATCGCTTGAGTATTTTTTTAATCATTATTTTAACTGTCTTCACCCAAGAAGCCACCACTTTGGCGATGCCATAACCGAGCATAAACGCCATTTAATTCGAGTAGTTCATCATGGCTGCCTTGTTCGATAATACGACCTTTATCCATAACCACCAGTCTATCAAGTGCGGCGATAGTAGACAGACGATGGGCGATGGCAATGACTGTTTTGCCTGTCATAATGTCATTTAGGCTTTCAGTAATGGCAAACTCAATCTCAGAATCCAAGGCGCTGGTCGCTTCATCTAATAATAGAATCGGCGCGTTTTTTAGCATGACACGTGAGATGGCGATACGTTGACGCTGACCACCAGATAGTTTGACCCCGCGTTCACCCACTTGGGTATCAAGTCCATGATGGCCTTTATCATCATATAAATCCTTGATGAATTCCCATGCTTGCGCTTGCTTGGCGGCAATGACAATATCTTCATCGGTAGCATCAGGACGACCGTAAGCGATGTTTTCGCGGATAGTACGGTGTAGCAATGAAGTGTCTTGGGTTACCATCCCAATCTGCTGTCGTAAGGAGTCTTGAGTCACCTCATCAATCGCTTGCCCATCAATAAAAATCTTGCCCGTATCGACATCAAAAAATCGCAGCAGTAGATTTACTAAGGTTGATTTTCCTGCCCCTGAACGGCCAACTAGACCGATTTTTTCACCCGCTTTTATGTCCAAATAAAAGTTATCTAGCAGCTTATTGTTTGAGGCTACGAGGGCGCTTTGCATCGTATTGATTTCATCAAGGTGTTCCCCCTCGATGTCGCCACTGTCTTTGCCTTCATAACTAAAATCAACATGGTCAAAAACAATACGCCCGTCAGTGACTTCGATGCGTGGCGCATTTGATTGATCTAAGATGGCTTGCGGTGCGGATAGGGTGCGCATACCGTCTTGTACAGTACCGATACTTTCAAAAAGACTGGCAGTTTGCCACATAATCCAGTGAGTCAAACCGTTCAGACGCAGGGCCATCGCGGTCGCAGCAGCAATTGCGCCGACACCAACGGCGCCTTGTTGCCATAAATATAAACCAATAGCAGCCGTACTACTGACCAAAATGATACTAATAAGATGGGTCGATACTTCTAAAAAGCTAACCCAGCGCATTTGCGCATGGACGGTTCCTAAAAATTGCCCCATGGCATTTTGCGCATATCCCAGCTCACGGCGTGAATGGCTGAAGAGCTTGACCGTCATAATATTGGCATAAGCATCCGTAATGCGCCCCGTCATTAACGCACGAGCATCAGCTTGTACAACGGCGGTTTGTTTGAGTTTGGGAATAAAATACCAAATAGTTAACGCGACCAAGACGAGCCAAATGATAAATGGGATCAATAATAGACTGTCTAGATTGAATAAAATGACACCTGAGGTGATAAAATAGACGGCGACATACATAAACATGTCGGTGACCGTCATGACGGTATCACGCACTGCCAGCGCGGTTTGCATCACTTTTGCTGAGACGCGCCCCGAAAACTCATCCTGATAAAACTGCATTGACTGCCCAAGCATACGCTGATGAAAACGCCAGCGCATTTGCATTGGAAATACGCCTTGCAAAGTTTGAAAATGAACAAACGATGACAACGCAATCCAAAATGGACTTAGTATCATGACTGCTAGCATCAGCAGTAACATATCGCCCTTTTCGGTCCAAAAGGCTTGCGGAGTATAAGTACCGAGCCAATCGACGATATTACCCACCCAAGCAAATAGCATGGCTTCATAGATACCAATACCAGCGGATAAAATCATAAATAAAAGTAACCAGCCGCGCAGACCTTGGGTACACGCCCACATAAATTTCAGCATGCCATCATTAGGTGAAGGCAGCGGCATAGGAGTGCTAGGAAAGGCGGGTAGGCGATTTTCAAAAAAACGAAATAGAGCATTCATAGGCAATAGTAGAACATCAATAGCAATACGCCAAGAAAAACGCTTACAAGCGTTATCTTGAGCTTTTATATCGGTGGATAATAGGTATGTTAATAAACAGGCAGACCATTTTAGCAAAACTTCGTAATAGCCTTGCATGCTAATTGTAATTTGCCAATCACAAGGTGTCGATAGATATCATTACTTAGCACAATACGGATAAAAAATAGTCATAAATAAATTGCTGTATAAGAAATATTTTGTTACATTCTATGGTTTTAATCTGTTTGGTGGTCTTGGTTTTATTTTTATAATCATTAACGTATATAAAATCTAAGTGAATTTACGTCACGACTTATTCTTAGCGGTCATATAGTAATCACGCAAAAATTTCGATTTTAAAAGGTAGCAGCGAATGATGTATTTAACGATAGCGGTGCTTTGTAGTGTCGCCGTCTCAGTGCTCTTAAAAATATTACGTCAAAAAAATATAGATATTCGCCAGACTATCGTCGCTGGTTATCCAGTGGCTTTTCTGTTGACATGGCTTTTATTAAAGCCTGATGTCAGTGCGATCAATACGCTTGGCGGCGCGTGGGGTATTATTATCGCTCTTGGTATATTGCTGCCAGCCGTGTTTATCATTCTTGGACGCACCATTGAGGCGGTCGGTATGGTGGCAACCGATGCAGCACAACGCCTGTCGTTAATTATTCCAATCGTGGCCGCTTTCCTATTGTTTGGTGAAGTGTTAACGGGTACACGTATCTTCGGATTATTATTAGGATTTTTGGCACTAGGCGCTTTGGTTTATCGTCCACAGCATGCTGATATTAGCGAAAAAGCCAAACGTACACCGCTTTGGTTATTTGGTGTGTGGGCAGGATATGGCTTTATCGATATCTTATTTAAGCAAGTTGCCAAGCAGGGTACGGCCTTTCCGCTCACGTTATTTGTCAGTTTTGGCTTGGCAGGATTATTGTTATTTATTTACCTGCTGGTCACTCGCGTACGCTGGCAAGGAAACGCCCTCGTAGCGGGATTATTATTAGGAGCGCTTAACGTGGGAAATATTTATGCGTATGTGCGTGCGCATCAAGTATTGTCCGAGTCACCTAGTATCGTCTTTACTGGTATGAATGTCGGTGTCATCGCTGTCGCTACACTGATTGGTGTCGGCGTGTTTAAAGAGACGCTTAACCGCATTAATATCATAGGTTTATTGCTAGCTATTTGCTGTGTAGGGGTGTTGTTTCTTGCCTAATAGCGCCTAATAGCGCCTGATGCTATGGACATTTTCATTTAAGAGTGACCATATCATATGTTTTGTTCACTTATTCTATATAGGCACGCAGGCCGTCATATGGTAAGGTTAGGCGCAATCAAATATTATTAATTTAGATGGGATATAACGTCAATGGAATACGAAAAACAATTAAAACGTGTAAAAAATGGATTAGGATTCATTGCGGCACTCGACCAAAGCGGTGGCAGCACGCCAAAAGCGTTGGAAACTTATGGGGTGAGTAGTGATGATTATGACAGTGATGAGTCTATGTTTGACGTAGTGCACGAAATGCGTGCCCGTATCATTACGTGCGATACTTTCGATAACGAGCGTGTGCTTGGGGCGATTTTATTTGAAGACACCATGGAGCGTGAAGTCGATGGTAAGCCAACGGCGAATTATCTATGGGAAGAAAAAAATATCGTTCCGTTCTTAAAAGTGGATAAGGGTTTGGCGGAGCATATGAGCGGCGTGCAAGTCATGCGTCCGATGCCTGATTTAGATGCGCTATTGGATAAAGCAAAGAACTATCCAGTATTTGGCACCAAAATGCGCTCTGTGATTTATGAGCCAAACGTCGATGGTATTGAGCTGGTCGTACAGCAGCAGTTTGATGTCGCAAAACAAATTATCTCAAAAGGTTTGATGCCAATAGTCGAGCCAGAAGTCGATATCAATAGTGATAAAAAGCATGAGTCAGAGCTAATACTCAAAACCAATCTCTTGCGTAATCTTGAGCGTTTAAGTGATGATCAGCAAGTCATGTTGAAACTGACGTTGCCTGAAGAAGCAGGGTTTTATCAAGAACTGATTGACCATCCAAAAGTACTCAAAGTAGTTGCTTTATCAGGTGGTTATAGCCGTAGTGATGCATGCGCTAAGCTGAAGCAAAACCCCGGTATGATTGCCAGCTTCTCACGTGCCTTTACAGAAGGCTTGAGTAAGCAACAAAGCGATGAAGAATTTGCTGCTACTATTGATACCTCTATCCAAGAGATTTATGAGGCGTCGAAAGTTTAGTTTGATTGATTTTAAATAAAAGTAAAAGCAGTACTCAAAAAAAAGCTTGAACCCAGAATAACTGAGTTCAAGCTTTTTTGTTTATGAGCAGATTAACTATTAGAAGGTGATTTGAAGCGAAATACTAGCGCCTTGATCATCATAGTTCTCGCGCCATTCACCGCGATAGCCTGCGGATAGAGTGGTCTTAGCAGTGGGCATATAGCTGACGCCAATACCTGCGATACCAATTTCGCGTCCGACCTCTTGGCCAATAGTCGTGAAGTCATTATCAGGCATACCAATAAAGCTTGCGGTAACGTCGGATCGTTGATCGCCATTTTCAATAGCAGCTGCTAATTGTCCTGTAATAGCAAATTGCGGCGTAAGATTCTGTGACATTTTTAGACCTGCTGTCCAGCGCATAGATTCGTATTTGTTTTCATCGACAGCTAAATTATAAACGCCCGCACCTGTTTCACGATAGCTATCGCTCTCTGCTTGAGCGTAACTTACTTGTGCAAAAGGTGTCACATGGCGTTGCTCGTTACCAATACGATGACCAACACCCAAACCGGCTTGCAAGGTATCAACGTCGTAGTCAGAACGAGCTATAGCATCCGTTAAGATAGATAATTTTCGCTCGCCTTTGACTGAGCTTCTACCAGCACCAACATGGAAATTCACGTCCGTGGCATCACTCGCCGCATAATTGCCGTAACCCAAGACTTGCCAGTTTTTGGCAGTCAATTTATGATCGAGGCGGCTGCCATCAGTATCGGCATCAGTATCAATATAAGATACCGCTACGCCTAAGTTAAGGTCGCTGTTTATCGGCGTATCTAGGCCAACAATAGCGCCATAGCTGTCCGCTTCATAGCCTGTAACGCCGTTTTCTGCATCATGACTGCCTGTATTACCGATAAGTTTTGCCCAAACATTTCGCTCTGTTGTAGTTGGACGATGCTCAGAAATGGCCTCACTCGCTGCATAGTTGGTATCTGTAATAATACGGTTGGTTGCACCCATGAACAAGGGTTGCAGTTCGTTCGCTGCGCCAGAGAGCTGCGCTTGAGTAAAGTTAGTGGTATCGCTGATTAGGCTATCTGCCAATTTATTACTACCATTTGCTAGCCGGTCTTGGATGGCGTTGTCTAGGGCATAAGCAATACCTAAATCATTTCGGTTAAATTGGCTATTGACAGCATCTACGAAGACTGTGTAATCATCCGTTGGCGTTGGCGTTGGCGTTGGCGTTGGCGTTGGCGTTGGCGTTGGCGTTGGCGTTGGCGTTGGCGTTGGCGTTGGCGTTGG
>NZ_CAJGZJ010000011.1 GCF_904846225.1 Psychrobacter immobilis
ATCATAGCGCCAATGGTAGTGTGGCTCCGGCCATGTGAGAGTAGGTCATCGTCAGCTCTCTATTCCTCATTACCCCCTTACACAAAAGTGTAAGGGGGTTTTGTTTTGCCTACAAAAAAGTACTTTGTGATATTATTTATAACTACTTTAAGATTCAGGAGCATATTATGGGTGTCTCAATCTACTATAAGGCCGAACGTGCCACTCTTTTAACTGAGCAAGAACAAGAAAACATAACAATTATTGTCGATAAGTATAATGAAAGCTTTGAACATGCAGAAGATGCGGAATCTTTTGATCTTTATGCATATGATGATAGCGAATCAGAAGTAATACTAGCAGGTGCTACTAAAATGCCTTCTAGTATGGATGTAGATGTTTTGATGGATAGTATCAACCATTGGTTGCAATGCTTGACTGAGATTCGACTTGCCGTCGCTCATGCGGATTGGCATGTGCACTTGGATGATAATGATGCTGTATGGATAGATGATAAATGGAAGATGGAAGGATAACTATTTGTTAATCTTAATATTCATATGATGTTTAAACTCCTGTTAGATTATATGTCATTTGCATAAAAAAGCCCTTGATTGGATAACTGATTGAGGGTTTTTTATAAGTGTCTAATAAATTTAGCCACTTTTAACCATTGTCTCTCAAACTAATGCAACTATCTTTAATGCATCTGAAAATATAAATTTATTGCTATGTGTTGCCATCAAAATGATTTGACTTATATCATTATAGCTGCTAATTTTAATCTATATTTTTATTACAGGTACGTAAAAGAATATTCAATTTTTGTAAGTATCGAGACTCTCAAGGTTTAGATCATTTACTTACACGCTTTACTCCTACTTCCATAATTATCAAAAGGAATTGATAATGAAATTTGCTCCTCTATTCTCAATAGGTGCTTTGGCAGCTATTAGCTTATTAGGCTGTTCTAATCCATCTGCTGATACTGCCGATACTGCTAACGCCTCATCGGCAACTTCTAAAGAAACCACTGTTTTACGCTTTTCTCACTTTTGGCCTGCAACTTCGTCTATTAGTAAAGAGGTGTTTGAACCGTGGGCCAAACAAATAGAGACTGATTCCAACGGTCGCCTAAAAATAGAATTATATCCTTCAGCGGGTCTTGCTAAAGCAGATGTTACTTACGAATCTGCTGCTAAAGGTACGATAGATATTGGGTCACAGGCGCATGGCTATACCAATGGTCGTTTCCCTTTGACTCAGATTACCGAACTTCCCGGATTATCAAATTCAGCCACTCAAATGGGTTGTATGTTACAGACTCTTTATGAAGATGGTACTCTTGCTAGTGAATATAAAGACACGCATATGTTGTTTATGTATGGTGCAGGACCTGGTTCACTTCATACGACTGACAAATTGATTCGAACGCCCGAAGATATGAAAGGTATGCGGATTCGCCGTCCTTCTGCGGTCGCTGGTGATATTATCGAAAGTGCCGGTGCATCGCCTGTAGGACTACCCGCCAATGATATGTATACCTCGTTACAGCGTGGGGTCGTTGATGGGCTGAGTTTCCCTTGGGAAGCAGTTACCGCCTTCAAGATTGATGAGATCACCAAATACCATACCAATATTCCTTTTTATAGTTCAGCGCTTATGGTTACTATGAATAAGGATAAATACGACAGTCTGCCTGACGATCTGAAAAAAGTATTAGATAAAAATTCAGGAATGGCGATGGCTAATAAGGTGGGTGAAGTATTTGATAAGCATGACCAAATGGCCATTCAAGCAGCCAAAGATAAAGGTGATGAAATTATTGATATTCCTGATCCCCTTAATGATCCAGATTGGAAAGGTCCACTCGAAAGAGGTACCAAAAAATATCTGAGTGATGTCAAGGCTTTGGGTTTAGATTCTGATGGCGTCTATGAAAAGGCGAAAGCTGCTAGTGCAGCCTGTAAGGTCTAGCCTAAAGGAGTTATCGCATGGCTTATCTGATCAAACTTAGTACGCTCATCTCAAGGTTATGTCAGCTGATTGGTGGTATCAGTCTTATCATTATTGTCCTGACAACCATGTTAGATGTTATCGCCCGCTATATCTTCAAGCTCACCGGTGGTGAGTTTGGATTTACGGTAAAAGGTAGCGTTGAAATTGTCTCTTATTTTATGCTTTTTGCTTTACTCGGTGCCTTTGCCGCTTTTGTTGAGCGCTCACAAATCATCGTCGATGTATTCACCCAAAAGATGTCAAAAAGCGTTAAAGGCTACATGATGGGTACCTTTATGATGGGTTTCTTTATCATCGGTATCGTATTTGCTTGGGGTCTTTATGAGAGCGCCTTTGATGCAATAGAGTACGGCAAAGTTACCCAAGATCTTCGAATATCCATGATGCCTATCTATGCTATCAGTGCCTTCTTGAGTATTTTACTTGCCATTCGATCATTGATTGAATCTATCAATATCTTTAAAACAGGCGAGTTCTTTGACGCTGAGGAGACAGGCGCATGAGTCCAGAAATTATTGGTGCCATTGGTTTGTTATGTATGATTGCGATGGTCATGCTGCGTGTTCCTGTTGCACTTGCCATGTTAGGTGTAGGTTTGGTTGGCTTCGGTGCTGTGACAGCGCCTGTTGGTGCGCTGCAGATGCTCAAAGACTTACCCGTTGATGTCTTAGCGAAATATGATTTTAGTGCCATTCCGTTGTTCATACTCATGGGAGTGTTTGCTTCTCATTCGGGTATGGCAGGAAAGTTGTTTGATGCTACACGAATCATATTTGGTGGGGTAAGAGGAAGTCTCGGTATTGCCGGTATTGGGTCATCTGGTATCTTTGCCTCCATTTCAGGCTCTTCACTAGCCACCGCTTCTACAATGACGAAAGTTGCACTGCCGCAAATGGAGAAGTACGGTTATCAACCAGGCTTTGCCTGCGGCATCCTAGCAGCGGGCGGTACGCTTGGTATTATGATTCCGCCCAGTATTGCTTTACTGGTCTATGCCATCTTAACTCAGCAGTCCGTCGGTGATATGTTTATCGCTGGTTTTTTGCCGGGTATGCTTGGCATGGTCATGTATTCAATTACCGTTATGATTATGGTGCGCTGGAAGCCGCATTTAGCACAACGCGGAGAGCCTACTTCTTGGAAACAAAAGTTAATCTCTTTGACAGGCCTTATTCCCTTTAGCTTCATTTTTATTGTGATTATCGCTGGTATTTTCTTTGGGTTATTTACCCCAACAGAAGGCGCTGCAGTCGGTGCCTTTGTGTCTTGGGCGTATGCTTTCGTTAAAGGCATGCGAATGAAAGGCCTTAAGCAGTCATTGATTGAGACGCTCGCACTGTCTGCGGTAGTATTTTTCATGCTACTAGGGGCAGAAGCGCTCGGCTACTTTATCTCAGTATCACGTTTGTCTTATAGCTTGGCGACTTGGATTGGTACGTTGGCAGTGAGCCCTATGATTGTACTGATTTGTATTTTGATCATGTACTTTTTGCTTGGGTTGTTTATGGATGCCTTAGCGATGCTCGTCATTACCATTCCAGTGGTTTATCCTATTATTGTTGCTTTAGGGTTTGATCCAGTGTGGTTTGGCATTATCGCTGTGCTGACGGTAGAGCTCGGTTTGATCACGCCGCCGATGGGGATGAACATCTTTGTGATTAAAGCGATGGCACCGCATATTAAGCTGTCTGATATGTTCCGCGGAGTCGCCCCTTTTATTGTCTCAGATCTGGTTCGACTGGTCATTTTGGTCGCTTTCCCAGCAATTTCTTTGGTGTTATTAACGTAAGCTTTATGGAAAACATAAAGCTGAATAGTAGATAAATCACAGATTTATAATTAATCCGCCTCTCAAGCCATATTGTTATCATGACAATATGGCTTCTTTATGGGAAAACGACAAGTTATAGCCAGTGAACAGTAATATCGATATATCACACATTACTGAACTCAATTTTTCTTGCTTGCGGTGCCTGCGTAGACAGAGGCGACAAAACTCTCATTACACAAACATGCATACCAGCAGTACCGTCGCTTTTTTAGGATATTTTGACGATAGACTAAAAATTAAGATTGCTGAAAAATTCAGTATAAAATTTAAAAGACTGTTATTTCATTAGATTGCATTGCAGATTGATAACTTTTTTTATCATTATAAAGGCTTACGGATGTAGTAAACTGCTAGGTATTTCCGTATAGATAACCTTATAAGTAGAGATATCCATGGCAGTCGATTTTAGTAATACGCTAATAGTCGCGATTTCTGCAACCGCACTTTTTGATTTAACAGAATCAGAAAACTACTTATTGCAGCTCATAGAAAAGCGACCTGTAAGCGCTATAAAAGAGTTTCGCGACTACATGACCGAGCGTGAAAATGATCCGCTACATATTGGCGCGGGCTATCCATTGATTAAGGCACTGCTAAATTTAAACGCTTATTGTAATGGCGATGATACACAAGAATTAGAGACTGAAGCGCCACTAGTGGAAGTCGTTATCGTCTCAAAAAGTAATCCAGATACTGGCATTCAAGTACTCAACGCAATACGTGAGCACGGACTTCATATTTCACGTTCAGCGTTTATCTCAGGTAGCCCGATTGCTCCTTATATTAAAGATTTCAATGTCGATTTGTTTTTGACCACCAATCGCGATGATGCACAACAAGTCGCCGATGCCAATATCTGTGCTTGCGCGATACTTGATGCAACACCTGTCAATACTTATGAGCTAGATACCGATCAGCTGCGTATTGCTTTTGATGGCGATGCGGTGCTATTTGATGATTCAGGTGAGCTACTCTATAAGCAAAAAGGCCTACGTGCTTTTCATGATCGTGAAACGAAGATGCGTGATTTGCCGATTGAAAAAGGGCCTTATGCTGAATTATTGATTAAATTATCGAATTTACAAGAGCGTCTACCAGCTGGTCTCAAATACTCTCCAATAAAGATTGCATTGGTTACGGCTCGTAATGCGCCTGCTGATTTGCGGGCTATTAAGACGTTGCGGGAGTGGGGGGTCAATGTCGATATGGCGTTCTTTTTGGGCGGTCTAGACAAAACAGCGGTACTTAGAACGTTTGCCCCGCATATCTTTTTTGATGACTCAATCAAACATATTGACGCGGCACGTCGTTTTATTCCGACTGCTTTGGTTCCTTATCATTCAAAATCATTACTACATGGTGACAGTCATTTAACCGCTGATAAAGACGCAACATTGTTAGATTTTAAACCAGTAGAGCGCCCGCTTTTTGCAGTGAGTCAATAAGAACTAACTAAAGAAGTCAGTTAAAAGGATAAGATATTATATGAATTGGCAGCCGTTTTTCACTTTGATTATGGCAAGAATAAAGCAGGTTATCGGTTTATATGCTTTTGTATTCATACCGATGTGGGGTATGTATTTCTTGAACAAAGTGGCGCTGTTTGGCATGTGGAATATCTTTGGCATTGTTCCGCGTGCTGTAGATGTGGGCAGTATGATAGGCGTATTTGCTTCGTGGACGATGCATGGTAACTTTTCACATTTGCTTGGCAATACTTTAACATTATTACAAATTTTGTTTTTATTTGGACTGTTTGAAAAAAATGCGTATCGTACGGTGCTCAAGCTGATTATTGCATCTGGCTTGGTTACTTGGGTTATTGGCTCGCCCTCTTCTATTCATATTGGTGCGTCAGGACTGTGTTTTGCGATGCTCGGTTATATGATAGGTGGCGCGATATTCGCGCGGCGTTGGGGTTATTTGGTTGCTTGTATTATCATGGGTACTGGCTATTGGCTGACTATCAAACAAGGATTGATGCCGCAACAAGGTATCTCATTTGCAGCGCATTTTGGTGGCTTATGCGCAGGGCTATTGTTAGGAGCCAACTCAAAGCATACTTATTCTGCCACTTCTCAGCGTCGTTAAATCTCTAACAATACAGATATTATTAGAGATTTTATTCTTTTTTTTATGAACATTTCTCAGGATGTTTTTTGCTCTCACGTTTATATAGTCGATCCCCTATAAAAAACACCGTGCTACTGAGATAAGTTTTGCGCCGACTCTGGCAGTAACGGCACAGTAAGCAAGGAAAATTCATACCAGTAGCGCGTGATTATATTTGACCTGATTTTATTTAGGACTGACTATAGTATCGTTAGCCTTTACCCGTGCAAACACTCATATACAACGGGTCATCTGTGGCTAAATCTCGCCATATGGTTGTCTGAGTGACATGTTCATCAATTGTAAGCTTACTGTCTTTTTTGGGTATGACGTAATCTGCCCGCGCAGGCGCAGCACAATCGATGACTTGTGGTATTTGCTGCACGCTTCTACGTCGCTCAAATAAATATAAATTGACCAAATAAATATCTTTGTTATCTGCATTGGCACGAGCATTGTCGCTATCCACCGCCATAAAACGCAGAGTTTGTGGTTTTATATACGACCACGGGCGAAACCATGTGCTCTCTTCAACTTTTTTCACGACGGTAAAACCTTCGGGAAGTTGCGCAACCTGTTGATTAAACCAGCTATATTCTTGTTGGACTTGGAAGCCAAGTATACCGATGGCGGCAAATAATGGGATAAGCCATTTTGGTGCTTTTTTGCCAGCCAGTTTGCTGAGGTGAGTTATGATAAGTGCTATCCCAGCCAAGCCAAATCCAGCCGCTATCGTAGCGATAAACTCGTAAAGCATAAAAGCTATCCTTAACGCGCTAGGCGTATTCAATAAAGCAAAAGCCTAAAAATTTTTATAATAATATAAGATAAAAAAATCACTCACAAGCAGCTACTGCCTGTGAGTGATATATATTAACCGAAGATATATCCTCATTCGTATGTTTAGTGGTCGACTGCTCCACCTGCGCCGCGTGGAGAACGCACGCTTTCTACTAACTCTTGAATATATGCTGGTGGTGGTGGAGTCGCATATGAGACAGCAAATGCGACGATAAAGTTAAGTATGGCACCAACCGCACCAAATGATAATGGAGAGATACCAAACAACCAATACTCTTCTGTATCAGGGAAATTTGCAGTACCACTGATAAAGAACCAACCTTTAAAGACGAAGATATAAACTAGGATACTAATCAAACCCGTTAACATACCAGCGATAGCGCCAAGGCTGTTAATACGTTTAGAGAAAATACCCATCATCAGTACTGGGAATAGTGACGCTCCCGCAATACCGAAGGCTAATGCAACGACCTGTGCGGCAAACCCTGGTGGATTGATACCCAACCATGTTGCTACTACAATCGCCACACCCATTGTGATACGCGCTACTTTTAGCTCGCCTTTATCACTAATATTTGGATTGAGGTTTCTTTTGATCAAGTCATGACTGATCGCTGATGAGATAGCTAGTAGTAGACCCGCAGCTGTTGATAGTGCGGCAGCCAAACCACCTGCGGCGATTAGACCAATAACCCATGGTGGAAGATTTGCAATTTCTGGGTTAGCTAGTACTAAAATATCGTTGTTTACGTCAAGCTCGTTACCTTCCCAACCTCTCGTTACAAAGGAGCCGTCATTCTGCAGATCATGTTTAGCAGCAGCTTCATCAACAGCCGTTGTTGCAGCAGCTACATCGCCACCGTCCGCTTGTGCAGCAGCCAATGCAAGCTTGGCAGCACCAAGTCCACTATCGCTATACAATTGAATACGACCATCGTTGTTTAAGTCATTGTATTTTAGAAGACCTGTGTCTTCCCACGTTTTCATCCAGTCTGGCTGCTGATCATAGTTAAGTGCAGGCTCTGAAATACCTTGTGGATAGATAGTATCAATAAGGTTCAAACGTGCCATCGCACCTACTGCAGGAGCAGTGAAGTAAAGTAACGCGATGAATACTAGTGCCCAACCCGCTGACCAACGCGCATCAGATACTTTAGGAACCGTGAAAAAACGAATAATAACGTGCGGTAAACCTGCTGTACCTATCATAAGTGATAAGGTGAATAACACCATATTGAGCTTGTTAGGTACGTCAGCAGTATAAGCGGTAAAGCCCAAATCAGTGACGATTTGATCAAGCTTAGTCAAAAGAGGTATACCTGACTGAACATCGTTTGAGAACAGACCAAGACCTGGAATCGGATTGCCTGTTAATTCAAGTGAGATAAATACCGCAGGAATAGTATATGCAATGATTAGAACGACATACTGTGCAACCTGCGTGTAGGTAATACCTTTCATACCACCCAGTACTGCATAAAAGAAAACGACAACAGCAGCAATAAGCAGGCCAGTTGTATTGTCAACTTCTAAGAAACGTGAGAATGCGACACCAGCCCCTGTCATCTGTCCGATAACATAAGTGGTCGAGGCAATAATCAAACAAACAACGGCTATCATAGCCGCAGTCTTAGAATAAAAGCGATCCCCAATAAAATCAGGAACGGTAAATTTACCAAACTTACGCAAGTAAGGTGCTAAGAGCATCGCTAGAAGCACATAGCCACCCGTCCAGCCCATCAAATACGTTGATGCGCCATAACCACCCATTGCAAGAATACCTGCCATGGAGATAAATGAGGCAGCACTCATCCAATCAGCTGCGGTTGCCATGCCGTTTACTACTGGATGCACACCGCCGCCCGCAACATAGAATTCACTGGTCGTACCAGCACGTGCCCAAATTGCAATACCAAAATATAGAGCAAAAGACAGACCTACAAAAATAATATTAATCGTAAATTGACTCATAGGGCTATTCCTCGTCTACGCCATATTGTTTATCTAATTTATTCATACGCCAGGCGTAAAAGAAAATTAAAATCATAAATACTATAATCGCGCCTTGCTGAGCAAACCAAAAGCCCAGATCAGTACCGCCGACTTTAATACCTGCTAAGAGAGGACGTAGTAAGATTCCAAAACCATAAGAGCATAGCGCCCAAACGACTAGGCAACCTAAAATGAGACGGACATTGGCACGCCAATAACCGGATGAATCGTTGTGGTTTTCCATAGGACAACTCCTTTTGTCTTACCTAAAATATTATTGTTGGTCTAATCCTAATAAATAAGGATGATTAAGCATTTATTGAGTGCAACGACATGAGAGCTATAGCAAAAATTCTACTTGATAGATTGCTCACATCAAACCTTCAATAGCACTAACAACAACATGAGAGAGGCTTGGTTATTTTTTATCACTTAAACGGTCATAAAAAATAGATATGTACTGCTTTATCAATTTGAAGTTATAAATCACGAGGCTTTGAATGTATATCAGCATGTGTCGTTGCTAAGAGCTATTTATCTACAATAGTAGCTAAAGTATGAAATTACGTGTTAATCACTTTGGTTAACTGTACCGTGTCATCACAGCAGAATTTATCGAGGAAGAAAGAGAAAGGGTAGAACAGTCCGCTGTTTTTTTACAATCTCGTCTTCCTGACAAGCGTTTTAACGTTTTGATACTTTGTCCATCTATACTGATTATTATATATAAAATCTACACGAATGTTTATAAAATTATTTTAGCAATATTAAATAAAGGTAACTAAAAATAATTTTTTATAGTTACCGATTGATACTATAAAAATTAGTAGGGTAGATACTCTACCATATTATTAACATTGCTGAAATGATACAGCAATGGTTTAATTTATGCTGCTAAATTGTTACTCGATCCATTCTATAGGATATCTACTACAAATAATATTTTTTATTGAAAATATTATTATCGAATAAATTACTAAAGAGGATGTTTGCAAACGACCTAATGCTATAGAATGCCTAGGAAATTTTGAAATCTAGCATTTTAGACAAAATTATTTAAATGTTGAATTAATTAAAGACGATATCGATACGATATACCAATAAGCTATATAAAGTGTAAATGAGGAATCTGTATGAGCGAAGGGATAGCAGGCTGGTTTAATAGCATTGTGAACTATGGTGTTAGCATTATTTGGGGTAACAATGATTGGTTGATTGCTAGTAATCCGTGGTATGGACTACTGATGTTCGTATTGATTGGGGCGGGGCTTTATTTTACCATTGCCACACGTTTTATTCAGTTTCGCCATTTTGGGCACATGTGGCAACTATTGCGTGTCTCTAATCAAGGCCGTAAAGATGGTGGCATCAGCTCATTTGAGGCATTGATGACATCGCTGGCAGCGCGCGTCGGTACTGGTAATTTGGCAGGGGTTGCGATTGCGATTTACCTCGGTGGCCCAGGTGCGGTATTTTGGATGTGGATGACCGCAATCGTCGGAATGTCGACCAGCTTTATCGAGTCCACTTTAGCGCAAGCCTATAAAGTGCCGCACAATGATAATGTGTATCGCGGCGGCCCTGCTTACTATATTGAAAAAGGATTGGGTAAACGCTGGCTGGCGATATTTTTCTCAATTTGTTTATTAATTGCTTTTGGTTTAGCATTTAATGGTGTCCAGTCAAATACGATTGCGCAAGCAACCAATGAAGCTTTTGGTGTTCCAACATGGATGACCGGTTTAGTACTAGTGGTCTTGGTTGCTCCCGTTGTATTTGGTGGTTTGCGCTCAGTGGCGCGCATCGCGGGTAAAGTAGTACCAGTGATGGCTATTCTATATATCTTGTTGGCGCTGTTTATTATCGTGACCAATTTTAGTCAATTCCCAGCAGCCGTTGCATTGATTGTGAAGTCAGCATTTGGTTTTGAGCAAGCGGCGGGCGGCGTCATTGGTTATGGTATTGCTCAGGCAATGATTAACGGTATTAAGCGTGGTTTGTTTTCGAACGAAGCAGGTATGGGTTCAGCACCAAATGCTGCTGCAACCGCAAAAAGCTATCCTGATCATCCCGCTGTGCAAGGGTTTATGCAAATGTTAGGTGTCTTTTTGGACACGTTGGTTATCTGTACGGCAACCGCCTCAATTATTATCTTGTCGGGTGTGGTTGACCCGAGTGTTGAGCAAGAAGGCATTCAGCTTACTCAGCTGGCTTTGTCACAGTATGTTGGTGACTTGGGTGTGATCTTCGTAGCGATTGCTATTTTCTTCTTTTCGTTCACCTCTATTATCGCTAACTACAGTTATGGCGAGTCAAATCTTGAATTTATCTCTGGTGCCAAAAATGCCAAAGTGATGATCATGATATTCCGCTTTATGGTATTAGGCATGGTATTTGTCGGTTCTGTAGCAAGTTTGCCCGCAATATGGAACTTCGCTGACTTATCGATGGGCTTAATGGCCTTGGTCAACTTAACCGCTATTTTACTGTTGTCTCCAGTGGCGTTAAGAATATTGCGTGACTATGAGCGTCAAATTAAAGAAGGCAAAACGGGTGATCAAATCAAGTTTAACCCTGATGATTTTGTGAAACTAAGAGATGAAGCCAATCGTGATGCTTGGACGGATTAATCTTTATTGTTCAATGTATAAGCACAAAAAACCGCTCTTGGCTTCCTATTAATAGTGACCAAGAGCGGTTTTTTATTGGAGCACCCTTATTTTATAAATAAGCGTCACTGCCATCATAGTTTACATATTTGGATAGTTAGGGCCACCGCCACCTTCTGGAGTTACCCAAGTAATATTCTGCGACGGGTCTTTGATGTCACAAGTTTTGCAATGCACACAGTTTTGTGCATTGATAACAAACTTAGCCCCTTCTGCGTCTTTTACCACTTCGTAAACGCCAGCTGGACAGTATAAACGTGCAGGTTCGGCATATAACGGTAAATTGATTGAAATAGGAACCGTTGGATCGGTCAGTTTTAAATGAGTCGGCTGATCTTCAGTATGATTGGTGTTGGAGATAAATACCGATGACAGCTTATCGAATATCAGCTTGCCATCAGGCTTTAGATACGTGGGTTGATAAGCGTGATTGGCACGTTCTAACTGATCATAGTCTGGCAGGTTGTCATGCAAAGTAAATGGCATTTTGCCTTTTAATAAGTTGTGCTCGATAAAGGTGAAAGCACCGCCCATAAATAGACCCATACGATGTATCGCAGGTGAAAAATTACGCGCCTCGTAGTTGTCTTTATACAGCCATGATTCTTTATACATCGTGCTATAAGCAACCACTTCGTCATGCTGGCGATCTGCTTGGAGCGCCTCAAAGATAGCTTCGGCTGCTAACATACCTGATTTCATCGAAGTATGTGTGCCTTTGATTTTGGCAGGGTTCAAGAATCCCGCATCATCGCCTACCAAGACGCCACCTGGAAAGGTGAATTTTGGTAAAGAGTTGAGACCACCTTTGGTCAAAGCACGTGCGCCATAAGAGATACGCTTACCACCTTCTAGTACATTTTTGATGACTGGATGCGTTTTTAGGCGCTGCATCTCATCAAATGGCGACATATATGGGTTGTGATAAGACAAATCAGCGACGAGACCAAAGCTTACTTGGTTATTTTCATCGAAGTACAACCACCAACCACCCGTAGAGCCAGTCTCGGTCAATGGCCAGCCAAGACCGTGCATGACCACGCCTTGCTCATGTTTCTCTGGTAAAACGTCCCACAATTCCTTCAGACCAATACCATAATGCTGAGCATCTGAGTCTTTATCAAGATCAAAACGGCTGATTAAGCGTTTGCCCAGATGGCCACGGCTGCCTTCAGCAAAAATAGTGTATTTGGCAAGAAGCTCATAACCTGGCTCAAAACTTGGTTTGGCTTCGCCATTGGCAGCCACACCCATATCACCCGTTAAAATACCTTTTACTGAACCGTCATCGTTATATAAAATGTCATCAGCAGGAAAACCTGGAAACATCATGACCTCAAGCTCTTCTGCTTGTACGGCCAACCAGCGAACCACATTACCTAGTGAGACAATATAGTTGCCGTTATTGTGCATGGGTGCTGGAATAAGAGGATCAGGCACTTTAGTAGAGCGCGTGGCTGAGTTTAGATAGTAAAAGCGATCTTCGATTGCTGGCACGTTAAGCGGTGCGCCTTTTTCTTTCCAGTCTGGTATCAGCTCATTTAAAGCACGTGGCTCGATGACTGCGCCAGATAAGGTATGAGCACCAAATTCAGAGCCTTTTTCGACCACACAAACCATAAATTCATCATTGCCAGCTTGAATAGCGAGTTGACGCAAACGGATAGCCGCAGAGAGACCAGCAGGTCCACCGCCAACGATGATGACATCAAATTCCATTGATTCACGTTCGATTTCAGGCTCAGCTTCGATAGGCTCTGGCGTCTCTTCCATCACAGCTGTTTCGGTCGTTTGCTCTTCTACGATGACCTCTTCAACGGGTACGTCTGCTGTTACCACTGTCGGCTCTTCTTTACTTAGATTTGCCGTCCCTGTCGTTACTGGTGTGTCAGTATTCACAGTGTCACCATCAATGACTGGCTTTTGATTGTCTTGCTCTTGCATACCTACTCCTAAACTTTTAGTGGCTTATCTCAGGGCATCATTAGCTTAACACTTGAATAATAGACTTGCGGCGCTAACTTTACTCAGACATATGGCTGCCCGATAAAAACGGTCTTTGTGGCCTCAATTGACCACGTTAATGTTGAAATCAGCTTATATAACCGCATCAATACATGAGGTAAAATGTGTCCTTAACTCAAGACACACTTGACCATTTCAATCAAAGACTGTTACTTATTATAAAAGAAAAATCCTACAAACACGACACGCATTTACGAGCGACGGTGTTAATGTAAGCTTCAATTAATAGCGGTATTAAAATGATATAGTTTCATCATACCCGAAACTAAAATTTATAGTAATAATAGATTTTCCAAACTTTCAATATTAGATAAAGGATTATATGATGAATAATAATACTATCAAAAATAGTGAAAATGATACTGAGACCCCGAATGACGTGGCATCTGACTTAAATAATATGGATGCGCTTAGCCAATATCTCAAGTCTACCGCGGGCGTACGTGAAGGACGCGCCATACCGCCATTAGAGAAATGGCATCCTGAAAGCGTTGCTGATATGGATCTGGTGATAAAAGCCAATGGTGAATGGTGGCATGAAGGGGGAGAGGTGACTCGAGAGTCACTAGTGAGCTTATTTGCCACTATTCTTTGGAAAGAAGAACATAATGGTATCACTGAGTATTTTTTGAAGACGCCTGTACAAAAACTTCGTATCCAAGTTGAAGATGCGCCCTTGCTTATCCGTGACGTTGGTATTGTTAATGAAGACAATCTCAGTTGGTTGGAGTTTACGACGACGACGGGTGATGTGATACGGCTAGATGACGAGCATTTAATCACGTTAAAGGCGTATAATATTGAGAACAGCACTTCTATAGATAACATTGGTACTATTAATTCGGATACCCGTTCTGAAAATAATCATGACGTTACAAGCGAATCGCAGGTACGACCTTATATGCTTGTTAGAAATGGCTTAATGGCGCTTATTAATCGTAATACTTTTTATCATTTGACTGAAATTGGTGAATTGACCGAGCAAAACGGCGAAACGATTTTAATCTTACAAAGTGGTGGTAAATCTTATTCGCTATCGATGCCCGTTAATTAGGTGTCATGTATATTGGTTTATTAAGAGCAATTTATTAATTAATTCCATTTATAATCGATCCACTCTAAAACCTACAAAGTGCTACTGGAATAAGTTGTGCGCTGCCTCTGTCTGTTGGCTACTGCAAGCAAAGAAAACTTATACCAGTGGCGCGTGATAATCTTTGACCTTATTTTATTGAAGGTTAACTATAGCAGTGACACTAATTAGCAATGACCCTAATTAGCAATGACTATAATTTTATTCGCTAAAAGATGTGACAAGATAAATATGATGATATGTGCATAAAAATGGTGACAGAGTAGCAATGGATATAATCGCAGATAACCCACTGAGTGTAGTTAAAATATCAACGGCTGCTTTCAAAAACAAAGCTTTTGGAGAGACTGCTAAAGCCAATATAGAAGCAGCAGCCGTCCATACCGTTATGAATAATAACCATCGCAGTGCTCCCATTGGCTTGTTTGATTCTGGTATCGGTGGCTTATCTGTTTATCTACATTTGGTGCAGCAGCTACCTGCCGAGCGTTACGTCTACTACGCCGACACATTGAATGTGCCTTATGGCAATCGCGATAGTCAAGACATCGAGACCTTAACGTTAAGAGCAGTCGCGTGGTTATATAATCAAGGCTGTAAGCTTATTATCATTGCTTGTAATAGCGCCTCAGCACATGCTTTAGAGACAGCAAGGCATCGTTATCCGCAGATTATTATCGTTGGCCTCGTGCCTGCATTGAAACCTGCGATACTGGCCAGCAAAAGCGGTCGTGTGGCAGTACTGGCGACCAAAGCAACGTTAAATGGGTCGTTGCTTAATGAGGTGATTAATAGTTTTGCGAAACCTAATAACACAGCAGTTATTAAATATTTTGATCCACAACTGGTGCCGTGGGTAGAAGCAGGTATGCCAGAACAACATGCGACAGCGTTACGCTTGCGCGGGCAGCTACGGGCATTTGCTGATGATGGGATTGATCAGTTAATACTGGGCTGTACACATTATCCGTTTTTCAAAACCTTTTTATTAGATGAGATTGCAAAGCAGCAGTTGTCGATGCAAGTCGTTGACTCAGGACAAGCGATTGCTGAGCGAGTCAAACAGCTATTGAGCACACATCAGTTATCTGCCTCTCTTAATAATGAGCAAGATAATAATGGTTTAGAGTCATTTAAAAAAACAAAAGCTGATAAAAAATTACCACTGACTTTTTATGCTACTAAATATGACGATAAGCTGTGTGATTTAATCGAGCATTTGCTTGGTAAAGAAACGGTATTGCAATACTACTCTCAATAGCCGTTACTGATACTATAGTCAACTCCATATAAATTCACTGTATCGTCATCCGTGCTATCCATACTAATGTATAGCGTGCACTCGGTTTTCTTGTATCCAAATTATTTGAATTGAACTATATTTATATTGAAGCGGCAATTATAGTATTATGTTAAAACCATAATCATAGTATTGACTTAAGTAAAATAAGTTGAGCTCACCTTTATAAGATTATGCTAGTCTGTGAAAAACAAGATATTTGTGCTTTCTTTTATATCATACTCCTTTATGCCACGACCTAAGATTAGAGGTAATTGTGCCAAACCGTCGCTATCATATTCATGTTATATGCGCTGACAATGATCAATTGCTGGCTTTGGATAGCTTAGCCATTTTTTTTCAGTCGCGTGCATTTTTGACTTATGATGTATCCAGTAAACTGCCAAAAGCGTCTTTATATGGTAGACAATGCATTGATGCCTGTGATTATGCATTGATGATTATCGGCGACAGCTACGGAACAGTGCAAAAAACGGGCGTTAGCCAAATGCATTTGAGTTATTTAAACGCCAAAGCCAAACTCAAACCTCTCATAATATTGGTCAAAAATCATCATCAAGACGCGAGTATCAGTCGTCAATTGCGAGAATTTATCAGTTCAGTGACTCGGCAAGACAATCAGCTCTATTATTACGATACAGAAGAGGATGTCGAGCAACTGCTTGTGCAAGCTTACTATAATACAGTGAGTAATCATAAAGTAGTTGGGGGCTGGGTGAGGGGCGGCGAGGAGGTGATTAAGTTTAGTAATCAAACCGTGTCCGAAAGGTTTGCTGATCTTTTGTCTACGGATAAAATCCAAAAAAAAGACAGTCTCATCGATGATGAACGGGTGGCTGACAGTGTGAGCCAACCCATTGCCTTATTAGAAGGCTTTGAGATTCAATATAGTGCCCAAGCCTATGAAGGCGGTAACTTGACGGATGTTAATAGAACAATGATATTAACGTGGCGAGAGATTTTGATCATATTGATGAAAATACCATCGACCTTTTCTAGTTATGGCTTAAAAAATGCGATTAATCGTTCAATAGCGTCTAAAGCTGAATACGATATTAAACGAGATATGCCCAACGTCCATGCTGTCTCACGTTGTCAAATTTTTCAAGATGACTTAAATACGCTACAGCGGCAATTGGTTGGTGCGAATTGGATACAGCTGACAACCTATGGTACTCGAGTATCACAAGAGCTTTGGAAGTTAACGTTTTATGCAAAAAATCTATTAAATGATGAAAAAGTCTAACCCTGCTAATTCTGACTGCTTTACAGTAAATTTACACACCTCTTACCTGATAAGTATTTAGCACTCTAACAGCTATATAAGTTATTGATGCAGCTGTGACTACGTTTTGTAATACAAAATATACGCGCCAACGGTTGTGAATCCGCTCAGGACTGGCGATAATAAGATTAAGCAGTTTTGATATCCGATGTATTAAAATTACAAACGCATAAATTATAAAATAATACTGACTATTTAAGGAGAGAAGTAATGACTAACCCTAAACATGATGCCTTGATAGAAGAGATTAATGGTCTAGAGAAAAGCATGCACGACGCTGAACGGTATCACACGCTAGCGGAACAAGTGGAAGACATGAAACGTCGTGGTATCGACCCAAGCAAGGCTTATAAGGACTGGGACGACAAGCAGGAAGACGAAGATTGGGGTAATGCAACTTGGAAAGAAAACGGCAAGTGGGAACCGAAAACGCCTGACGATTTGGATGATAAAGCCCGTGAAAACTGGAATGGGGACAATGGTAAACCAAATCCACCTCCTATCGTTTAACTGTCTATTTAATATTTTTGGTTCAACTATTAAGTTACTAGACAAGCAATCTTAGAGTGCAACGACTTAGAAAAGCAAAATTATAAAAAGGCCACGCTAATATTAGCGTGGCCTTTTTTGATGTATTTAGAACGGGCTAATCGAGGTAATGTTACGAGCCTTCATCAACACGAACAAGACTCACAACACCGTTAGCGTCAGTGACACGGCGATAACGTGTATTACTAGAGCTTGACGGTTGAGCCGATGGTTGTGTTGAATAAGTAGTAGGGCTGGTCGTTTGTTGCTGAATCAGTTGTCCCATACGATCGGCAGAGGCAGGTTTTAGAGGTTGGCTATTTGACGGCTGCCCGTATTGATTGCTGCTAGGAGCCGTATTACCAACGATGGCACGATAAAATTTCTGTCCTGCGCGGCCATCAGCTGGAAGAATACCCTTACTAGATTGGTACTGCTGAATCGCACCACGCGTACCATCACCGATGATGCCATCAACACCGCCAATATCATAGCCGGCGTTCAATAATGCTTGTTGGATATCTTTGGCTTGCTGGCGACTGATGCCCGGATCGTCTGTTGGCCACGCGGTGACAAAGTCAGTTTTGCTGCTGTCTTCGCGAGTGATCAGGTCTGATAGATGGGCGATTGCCAACGCATAGTTTTCTGACGCGTTATACGAATAAAACGTATCAAAGTTTTTGCCGACTAAAAACGCAGGGCCATCTTTACCAGCTGGCAATAGTAATCCTGCACTGCTTAAATCAGAGGGTAACGGGCTGCCGTTGGCAAGCGTTAACCCTTGATCGCGCCAGTGGCTCATGGATTTTTTGTTCTTGCGATCAGAGGCTGCCCAAAATCCGCTCGGTAGTTTGACTTCATAACCCCAAGGCTCGCCAGTACGATAACCGCGCTTAGCCAAGAAGTTTGCTGTAGAAGCCAACGCATCAGGGACGCTGTTGACCAAGTCGCGACGACCATCACCATCAAAATCAACCGCCAATTCTAAAAAAGTGCTCGGCATAAACTGTGTTTGCCCAAACGCACCTGCCCACGAACCAGTCATGTCATTTGGCGCAATATCCCCATTCTGCACGATTTTTAGCGCATTGGCGTATTCACCTTGAAAGTAGCTTTGACGACGATCAAAGCACGATAGCGTCGCTAAAGACTCAAACAAAGGTTTTTTACCCAAGGTCTGTCCAAAGTTAGATTCTACGCCCCACACACCCAATACGTGTTCGGCTTTGACGCCATAACGCGATTCGATTTGACGTAACGTATCGCTCCACTGGCGTTTAGCGCGTACACCATCTTCGACACGCTCTTTATCGACCAGCGATGACAGGTAATCCCAAACGTCTTTTTGAAATTCAGGCTGATAGTTTAGTGATTGAATCACGCTCGGATCAGGCTGGCTTGGACGATAATTGTTAAAGGTAGCGCTATCAACACCATTAAATTTACTAGAGTTTTTTAATCCATCTAGACATTGTTGTAGTTCGCTATTGGATAAATTGGGTGCTTCGGGACGCGCAGCTTGGGCAGTACTGGCAAGGCTGATGCCAACGGCCATACTAAGTAGCGATAATGTAGAAAGGGAAATCAAACGCATGAAAATATCCTATAAGCATCGAAATAATGGGTAGAAGTGAAAAGCGAATGGAGCCAGTATGGACTTAGAGTAACCAATCTCAATAACAAAGAAAAGGTATCGAAGCACTCAGTTACGATAAGCTGACGGTGGCGTGAGGTTGGGAGAGGTTTTCTGATTAAGGTAAGACTTTTTATCAGGCTAATAAGAAAAACTTTCAAAAATAGTTTTTCAGAGCTTATTTACAACGCTATTCAAACCCAACTACTCTCCCAAAACCCCATTTAACTCGTCAATAAACGTAGCAACACGCTCGGCATTTTTACCCAAATCGCTGCCACCGACTCGCGATTTACTGCGTATATCGACTAGACGTTCACTGCCATTATCGGTGATACGCACGACGACATCATCTTTAAAACCAAACCACATCGTAGTGTCAGTCGCTTCGATGATGCCCTTATTAGCATCGCTATTCACCAACTCCCAGCCTAAATTATTGACGGCTTGTTCGGTAGCTTCCATCAATTCAGGTTGTGATTGTGTATAGGTTAAGGTTTTCAGATCGGGATAAGCATCACGCTGTTGTTGTGCCGTTTCTATACCATCGTAGGCTACCGGATTGGGTGCATCGGCGCGTAGTGGGGCAATGGCCACAAATTCTGGTGGGTTTACTAAGTCGGTCGAAATATCATGAATAGGCGGTGCGTTTTTGCCTTTATTTATCATACTTAGCGGCATTGCTATGGCGATAGCAGATAGTACGACTGCCACTATCGTACTGCCAAGTGTCACTGTCTTACGCTTAAATACAATTTGAAAAACGAGTAAGATAAGGGCCGCAATGCCAGCAAACACGCCGAATTTCAATCCTGTGAATATTGTGCCTAAATCGACCATACCATATTTATAAAGCGGACCGGGTAATGCCACCAGTAAAAAAGCAATTACACTGATAAGGATCACTAAAGCTTTCATTAAAATTCTCCGTTATTATTGAATGAGTGCTTACGCAGTGAGTTTGCTTAATCTTACTTTTTATTCAACAGCCAAATATGTTCAGTGACTTTCAGCTCAGGTACAGAGCCAATTGTAGCTGGCTCAGTCGTCAATTCGCTGATGTGATAGTGCTCGCCATAATAGTGCCGAATTTGCTCGCTACTGATTGAGAATGGTGGCCCCTCTTTTTTACTTTGATCATAATTCAAGGTAAGCAACAGTTGTGGCGCTATTTTATTACTAACATTACCACCAAGCTTTCGTATTTGCTCGCTATATTTTGGTCGCATATTGGCTGGCAGGGCAATCAATGCCGCTTTATCATATACCGCATCAATAGAGCCAATCTCAGCGGACGTTAATGCAAAAATATCAGCAACCCAGATTTCTACTTCTTGGCCAAAAAGCTGACCTTGATAACATTTAATCTCTGGATTATCGGCAAGCTGACGCACGTTAGGTTGGACATTTTGCTCAGTAAAAAATGCTTGTACGGCGATTTCAACCAATTCAACGCCAACCACGTCATAGCCTTGTGCCGCTAACCAAACCATATCTATCGATTTGCCACATAAAGGCACAAATACTCGACCACCAGCGGGCACGTTTAAATGACCAAAATACTTCACTAATAACGGATTCACTTCAGACTGATTAAAGCCAATACGTTTCTCTTGCCAGCGTTTTTGCCAAAACTCAGGATTCATGGCATTGGCCTCTAATGATGAATGTTCATGTGATTGATTGTTATTTTGAGTAGAGTATTATCATAACTTTTTGAGATGCTTTAATGCATTAATGCATTAAAAAACCAAATGCCTATATTATAAGCATTTGGATTATAAGCATTTGGCCTGATTAAATATCGAGATTCAAACTGATTTTGGTTGAATCATAAATAATTATTCAACTGATCATTTAGCTGACCATATATTGGCTAAATTCTTTGCGCAGTTTGGCAAGCTTTGGCGGTATGGCAAAGTTACAATAAGCCTGTCCTGGGTTTCTATTAAAGAAGTCTTGATGAGCGTCTTCAGCCTGATAGAACTCAACGGCAGGGTGCACTTCAGTGACAACGCCAACGCCCATATCACGCAGTTTATTGATGGTACGATCGACTGTTGGTTTTTGGTCTTCATCTGTGTAAAAGACCACGCTACGATACTGGCTGCCTACATCGTTGCCTTGGCGATCTTTGGTGGTGGGATCATGAGTGCCAAAGAATACATCAAGGACAACTTCTAATGGCACAATCGACTCGTCAAACTCTATTTTGATGACTTCGACATGTCCTGTGGTACCACTACAGACATCTTGATAGTTTGCGGATACAGCGTCACCGCCCATATAGCCAGATACGACGGATTGCACGCCTTTTAGTGATAAAAATACCGACTCGGTGCACCAGAAACAGCCACCGCCTAAGATAATAGTTTGCATAATTTTTCCTATTATTATAAATATGAGCTAAGGTCTTTATTTGGTTACAATGTTGTCATTTTTCAATGCATCATTATCCTTAGCTCGACCCATTTAGCTTAGCAGGGCATCTGACTGCGATAAGTAACAAACAGTAATGTTATAATGGGCTTTTGCTACGTTGATTTGCTTTAGGCTACTACTAGCTTTGAGCCACTACTGACTATCAGTCAAATAGTAGCCATCAAAACCAATGAACATTTTCTAATCAAAGTTTCGTTATTAAAACTAAGAACCAAAAATCAAAAACGAGTCGCCCTATGAGCCAGTTCCATCATTCTACAGACGCTGCTATCAAACATGACACCTTATTTACCACACCGCTCGATAAAGCGGCGCGTTTTTCCTTTGATGAGCAAGTAGTGGCGTGTTTTCCCGATATGATTCGCCGCAGTGTTCCCGGTTACGGTCAGGTATTGGCCATGCTGCCTATCTTTGCCCGTCGTCACTGTAAGTATCGCCAGCAGGATGATAATGGTCAGCGCGTCAGTCGCATTTATGATTTGGGCTGCTCGCTTGGTGCGGCAAGTATGACGTTGGCTGGTGAATTCGATCCGCAAGATTTACAGATCAAGGCGATTGATATCTCACCAGCGATGACGACTGAGGCGACGACTTTATTGAGTGATCATTATCCTGAGCACGATATAGAAGTGATTACGGCTGATATTCGTGATGTGGAGCTTGAATCGTGTGATATGGTGATTTTGAACTTAACGTTACAGTTTTTGCCAGCAGCCGATCGAGTGATGGTGTTAGAGAAAATTTATGCCGCGTTAAGCGAAGGTGGCATACTAGTATTGACAGAAAAGACGCATGCGTTTGATGAACAATATGATGCGTGGTTGGTTGAGCGTTATTACGACTTTAAGCGCGCCAATGGTTATACCGAGATGGAAATTAGTGGCAAACGTAATGCACTAGAGAATGTCCTGATTACCGATACCTTAGATGAACATCATGCACGGCTAGATCAAGTTGGTTTTGAACGTCATCTGACATGGTTTCAGTTTTTGAACTTTGTCTCTATTGTGGCGTTTAAATAGGGTGGTTTAAATAACTTGTAGGAGCTGATTTCGCTTTTCGCTATTATCTGCTTGTTTGCATGAGGCGATAGGCTAAGGCTTGGCGCGTCTCTTGCTTCGCGAGACACCCCAAAGCCAAGCCTTCGCAGCTCATACATCCAAACAGGATAGACGCTGCAATCGAGGCTAGCGGGGACATCGGGTTTTTGCCTGTATTTATCGTTGTTAAAGAATGTTTTATTTTAAGAGTTACAAGGAAAGATAAAATGGATATGGATATTACAACAAAAACGTTTGATGAACGTGATGAGTTTCAACGTGAAAGTATCGCTGAAAAAGCTATTAAGCTTCTAAAGTCTGATATAGATATTTCACCAATGGTCATCGATGGCAGTTGGGGTACAGGTAAAACTGAGTTTTGCCATAAACTTATCAATCTGATGAAGGAAGATAGTACACACAATATAATTTATATTGACGCTTTCAAAGCTGATCATGTTGATGAGCCTTTGATGACTGTACTCGCAGAAATTATTAAAATCTTACCTGAAGGTCCACGTAGAAAGGCTTTTATAAATAGAGTATTACCAGCTGTACGCTATACTCTCAAAACAGTTGCTAAAGCTGGTGTTTCTCATCTTCTGAGACAAGACTTTGCTGATATTGCAAATGATTTTGATGAAGTAATTCAAAAAGCAGTTGACGATTCAATAGATAAAACAGCAGAGTTAATACTAAAAGATCATGTAGAGGCAGAAAAGAGTTTAAAAACATTACAAACCGCTCTAACTGCCATTGCATCCCAAGATCCTATTATTATATTTATAGATGAACTAGATCGCTGTAGACCAAACTTCGCGGTCGACATGCTCGAGATAATCAAGCATACGTTTGATGTACCAGATGTTAGCTTCGTGCTTATTACTAATACGCAGCAATTGAAAGCGTCTATAAATCATTGTTATGGTCAGGCAGTTGATGCACAGCGTTATTTAGATAAGTTTATTAAGTTTCGATTTGAGTTATCTTCTCTTTCTAGTAGGGGTTATCAATCTCCTGTTTTAGCTTCTAAACAGCATTTTTTCAACCTAGCGTCAGAAAAAAAGTGTTTGCCTGCTGATTATTTAAACGATAATTATTTTAAAGCAGCGATTGAAGATTTAGTTCGCTATCGCAGTCTATCTCTTAGAGAGATAGAGACATTGATTTTACATATACAAATTGCACAGACTCTATCTGAATCAGCAATATTTTCTGAACAACAACATTTAGGTTATAAGCTGCTCCGATTAATTGGCATCTTATTAGTATGTTATAGACCAGAGCTATTAGATCAAGTTAAAAAAGGAATTATTGATGCCAAGTTATTGGGTGAATTTTTAGGAGTTAAAAAGCTCCCTACTTTTGAGTCAAGTGTAGGTGTACCAAAGCCCTTCGAAGTGATTATGTTTATTATAGCTAAGGGTTGTACTGAAAATGCTGAGTGGTATAAGCCGTCGGAGGGGAAAAAAGAACTTTGGGAATCATATGAGAGTGGTTTTATGGGAAATTTTCCAGTTCCTCACAAAGCAATAAATGAAATTATAGAAACAGCAAATATAATGGCGTTCGAATAATATATAAGTTTAAACCTTAGGATTGGGTAATAACGAAACGTAAACTGAGTTATTAAAGAACACCGACCTATGCCTCGCATATTTGCCCACTTTTAAAGCACTCCAATCTCGAGGCTCATCTTTTTTTCTTTACTTTCACTCTTTTCATTATTATCCATTTAAATAACAATCAACACGGTAATCCGCTTTATGCTCAACGACACTATCATCCACGCCGAACGCGAACTGTATTTAACCTTGTTAGAGCTCGCCCAGCAGCAGCCGAGCGCCTATGAGTGGCTGACGCAACTGCCCACGTGGTTAAATGATATCAAGGACAAAGCCAACTATGCGCATGCGCCTGCTTACCAAGCGTCGGTAGCACGTTTGCCAACATTAGCCGTTGATAATGTAGATTTGGACAGTGATATATTGACGATTAATGCGCCCTTAAGTGACTCTGAGCGCAAACAAACCATGGCGCTATTAAAGCAACTGATGCCGTGGCGCAAAGGGCCTTTTCAGATTGGCAGTCAAGTCGAAAATCAAATTGATAGTGGTCAGAATGAATACCAACAAGCCGCACCAATTCTCATTGATACCGAGTGGCACAGTGATTGGAAATGGCAGCGAGTTGCACCGCATTTAGGAAATTTAAAAGGTCGGCGTGTATTGGATGTCGGCGGCGGCTCCGGTTATCACGGTTGGCGTATGGCAGGGGCTGGCGCGGATACAGTGATTATCATTGATCCGTCTTGCTTGTTTTATCATCAGTTTATGGCGATTCGTCATTTCGTCGGTAGCGGCGATACTCATGCTCATGGTACAGGCCGTTATCGTACCCATTATATTCCTGTGCCATTAGAAGCATTGCCTGAGCATAGCCAGCTATTTGACACCGTGTTTAGTATGGGCGTGCTCTATCATCGTCAGTCACCTTTTGAGCATTTGCAGCAACTCAAAGGGCAATTGGTAAAAGGCGGTGAGTTGGTACTTGAAACCTTGGTCATTGAAGGCGATGCCAATACTGTCCTCGTGCCGCATGATCGCTATGCGCAAATGAATAACGTGTATTTTTTACCGTCAGTCGCCGCATTAATCGGCTGGCTAGAAAAGGCTGGATTCTCAGACGTGCGCTGCGTCGATGTAGCCGTAACCTCGATTGAGGAACAACGTAAAACAGAATGGATGACTTATCATTCGTTAGCCGATTTTTTAGATCCGAATGATGCTAGCAAGACACTTGAGGGCTATCCTGCACCGATGCGTGCCACGTTAATTGCCAAAAAGTAACGCTTACTTAATTATAGCCAGTCCTAAATAAAAGGGATGCAAATATTATCACGAGCTACTGAGATAAACGTTACTTGCTTGCTGTGCCTGCGCAGACAGAGGCGTCGCAAAATTTATCCCAGTAACTCTGTGTCCATTTTATATTGGATCAAATATACCATAAGGAAAATGGACCGTGAAAAAATTAACGAGTTTACTCAGCGCTATGATGGGGTTGCTGCCATTGACGTCCATATCAGCTCATGCTGCCTATGGTACGCCATTTGAAGGCTGGGGCTTTGTGCAGGATGATTGGCAACTGGTCTGTGATAATACATTGACTTGCCGAGCAGCGGGTTATGCAGATGAGAGTATGTTGGATACGCCTGCTTCGATTTTATTAACTGTCATACCGCAAAAGTCGATACCAAGTGTATCGGTGGCTTTTGAATACCAAGAAGACGATACGAGTGGTAGTGACAACGAATTAATGACAACAGAGTTTTGGTTAAATAATAAAAATTATGGTGCCATTGAGAATGGTGAGCTTAATGCTAAGCAAACCCAGCAGCTTTTGAGTCATTCGCGTCAAAATACTAAGATAGAGATAAGAGCGGGTAATGATCGGTGGACAATCAGCGATAAAGGCATGAGTGCCGTGCTGCTCAAGCTTGACGAGGTGCAAGGGCGAGTCGGCACACCGATAGCATTAGTGAGCAAAACCAATCCTAATCGGCAAACACCTAAAGCAGCCAAAGCAACACCTGTCATTAAAAAAGCGATCTCATATTCTGATGATAAACAGCAGCTAGACCCTGCAAAACTAGTGTATTTTCGAAAAAATATAAACAAGTGGATCGATATTGATGCCAAAGAACTTGTAGGCGCTGAGGACGATATAGGAGACTGTGAGCTGGTCAATCCAAAAACCGAAGCGTACCAGCGAACGCAAGAATATGGCGCTGATAGGCTAGACTGGGAATTTACAACCGTAGATGCCACCCATACATTAGCCAGTCATATTTGTTGGCAGGGCGCATACAACGAAGGCTATGGTTATTGGCTGATCGACAAGGCAAAACCCAGTCGTCCGCAGCTAATTACTACCATGGGCAATGAGTATTCTGATGGCGAGATTTGGGCTACTCATAAAGATCGCGGGATTGGTGATTGCTGGAATCGTGCGGTATGGATTTGGGATGGCAAAACCTTTGCTCAATCAGAAGATGCTAGTACAGGCATGTGTCGCGGCTTTGCTGGTGGCGCGTGGGATTTGCCAACTTACGTCAGTGACGTGATAGAAAATAATGGCAAAGCTAATAAATAACGTTTCGATAAAAAATGGCATAGCTAACGACAATCTAAAGATCTCACTAATAGCGTCATCAGTATCAATGCGCTATTGGTGAGATGTCATATTTCTTAAATAAACCATCTTTGAAAAGCCACTTCTAACACCAGTTTGAGTAAGAACCCTACAAAACCTGCACCTAATGCTAAAAATATCCAAAATGTGCCAGCGCGCCCAGCGTCAGATTGTTTAGATATATCCCACATAATAAAAAACAAGAAAGCGATGAATATCGGCAATAAAACGTACAATCCCCAACTGGTGACAGTACTGGCAGCAATAGCAAACATGACATAATCCTATGAAGTAATAACGTGCCGTCTATTTGTATTTATACAAAATCCAAAGTATAAAACCCAGAAATTCTATTGACTTAATGTTGTCAAACTTACTTTTGAATTGCAAATCACTATACATAAATAAAAGAGATGAAGTAAAAATATACACCATAGAATAAAGGCCAATGCCTTAGTGAATAAAGTAGAAGGCCAGCATTATAACGCGGAAGCGAGCGTCTATAAACCGCTATTAAATAGGAGCAACGGGAACGCTACAATGAGTCCAGCTGATTTGCCCGTATCAATGCGTAATGCGCTTGTATTCCTACTCATTTAATTAGGGTAAGCATAAAGCAAAGCCGTGACAAATCTTTTAATCTTCTTGATTATCAATGTCAGCTGTCATAACCGTAAGATTTTAGTGCTAATTTTGGCGCAAATGATGCAATAAAGCGCAAAGATTGTTATATTTGTAGGTTACTTATTTTTTATTTTATTTTCTCCCATGCAATGCCGGTCGCTATTATAATAAGCAATGAGTGATTGCTCGCATTTGCCACATTTTTGCACTGTTTTTGTCGTTTATTTAACTGAGTTCAAAACCTTATGTCACAAACCCAAATTGATACACTTGCGTCACTATTTAACGATGCTATTCATGCCTTACAAGCGGATGGTACGCTGCCAAGCGATTGGCAAAATAATAGCCAAATTACCCGTACTAAAGACCTTAGTCATGGTGACTTTGCCAGCAATATCGCGCTGACTGCTGCTAAAGCTGCCAAAGCCAATCCACGCCAGCTTGCCGAAAAAATCGTTAATGCGCTACCTGAAAATCAAGATATTCGCCAAGTAGAAATCGCAGGCCCAGGGTTTATCAATGTCTTTTTGAACGCTGAAGCCAAGTTTTCGGTATTAGACGATATCTTTACTCTACAAGATCGCTTTGGTTTAAGTGACCAGTTCGATGGGCAAAAAGTACAGGTTGAATTTGTCTCTGCCAATCCAACTTCTAGTTTACATGTCGGTCATGGGCGCGGTGCAGCGTTTGGCATGAGCGTGGCAAACCTGCTTGAAGCGATTGGTTATGACGTCACGCGCGAGTATTATGTCAATGACGCAGGTCGGCAAATGGATATCTTGGCGACCAGTACGTATTTGCGCTATTTAGAAGCCAACGGCGAGCCAGTCACGTTTCCAGTCAACGCCTATCAAGGAGATTATGTCAGTGATATCGCTCAAACACTAAAAGCACAACACGCTGATAGCTATGTTCATACTTTTGCGCAAGTTGCCAAAGATGCGCCAGCAGATGCTGAATTTGAGATCAATACTGATGGCGAAAAAGTCCTGCTATCTGGTGATAAAGAAGCGCATATTGATGGCTTAATCGCCAACAGTAAAGCCTTGCTTGGCGATGGCTACGCGCTGTTTTTAAATGCCGCATTGAGCAGCATTTTGGCCGATATCAAAGATGATTTAAATGATTTTGGTGTGAGCTACGAGTGCTGGTTCAGCGAAAGATCTATCGACAGCGAAATTGAGCCAGTATTACAAATATTAGATGACAAAGGTTATCTGTACGAAAAAGACGGCAATATTTGGTTTAAGTCGACCGACTTTGGTGATGAAAAAGACCGTGTGGTACGCCGTGCCAATGGTCAGTCTACTTACTTTGCTTCTGACATTGCCTATCATAAAAATAAATTCGATCGCGGCTTCGATAAAGTCATTAACGTTTGGGGCGCTGACCATCATGGTTACGTGCCACGGGTAAAAGCGGCTTTGTTGGCGTTGGGGATTGATGCAGAGCGTCTTGATGTGGTACTTGTGCAGTTCGTGGCGTTGTGGCGCGGTAGTGAAAAAGTGCAAATGTCGTCGCGTTCTGGTCAGTTTGTCACCTTACGTGAGTTGCGTGCTGAAGTCGGTAATGATGCCGCGCGTTTTTACTACGTAGCGCGTAAGCCTGAGGTACATATTGATTTTGATTTAGAGCTTGCCAAATCACAAAGTAAAGACAACCAAGTTTATTATATTCAATACGCGCATGCACGCGTGTGCCGAGTATTAGAAAAACTACAAAACAGTGGCCTTGTGGTAGATGATGCGATTGGTTTGCAGCAACAAAATCTGCTCAGCGCACCCAATGAAGATGAGTTGATTAAACTGCTAGCAGGATATCCTGCGACATTGCTACGAGCAGCGACAGGCTATGAGCCACATGTTCTGACCAATTATCTCAAAGAGTTGGCAGCGCTATTTCATGGCTGGTATGATACTAACCGTATTTTGCCAGTGAGCCTGACCTCAGGTGAAGCGCCAAGTCAGGAAGAAGTTGAGCTGATGCAAGCACGTCTGCGTTTGTCTAAAGCAGTACGCCAAGTATTGGCCAATGGGCTTCGTTTATTAGGATTGTCTGCACCGTCTAGCATGTAGTATACATATAGACCAATGAGAGCAATAAATTGATGATAGATAGATTCAGTAGGGAGAACAAGATCCATGCTAGCCAAAAAACCTAAAGGTGCGACTGAAAAGCGCAAATCAAGTAGCATATCAGGCTTATTATGGATGTTTGTCGGGGCAGTTTTGACGCTGATGATTGGGGTGTTTATATACCTTTCACCGTTATTCAATTTCAGTCCCGCTGACAGTACCGCTGAGAACGATCCTAATCGGCAGGTACAGCAACGCGTTGAGACTGATACTGATAATAGCGATTACGAGTTTTACGATATTTTGCCAAATCAAGAGATGGCAACCATCCCTGATGAAAATATCGATGAAACAGGTGATAATGGATTGGGCAGTATCGGTGCTTTTGAGCCGGACGTGGTCGTCACTCAACCTGATGGCACATCTGCCAACGATACGGGTAACTTTGGTATCGCTGAAAGCACGACGATTGAGCCTAGTCGTGGTAACAATGCTGGTGCAGCCAATAATAGCGATGATATCGTTATCGTTGAAGAAGATGCTACCTATGATGGCGCGCCAGCGACTGGTAATAGTGGGGCAAATCGAGCTAATACAGGGGCAGGTACAGCGAGTGTTCAACCTGCTAAGCCTGCAGCAACCTATATCTTGCAGATTAATAGCTTCGGTGATGCAGATGAAGCAGATCGTCGCCGCGCCCAAGTGCTCATGGCAGGTGTAGACGCTCGCGTGGTTAAAAACACGACAGGTAATGGGTTACCGATTTATCAAGTGATCTCACGTCCGATGAATAATCGTCAGGCCGTGACGACTGCCCAGCAACGTTTACAAAATAATGGTATTGACTCCATTATCGTTGAACAGCGCCGCTAGACTCAGTAGGTTGTAGTGGTTTATTAATAATAAAAAAGCGTCATAATGACGCTTTTTTATCGCTGATTTTTAGGAAAAGTGTTTTATCCCATTGGTTTATTTTATCTGATTAAAACCTTCACAAAGAGTATGGCTATGACCGTATCTGATTCAGCAACGCCGCCTACTGGCAACGTTAAAGCATTTTTTCAGAAGTATTTTATCGATGCGTTCACTGGCATGGCTTTAGGGCTATTTGTTACATTGATTGCGGGTCTTATCATCTCGCAAATTGGTGGCTGGTTCGACCTGCCAGCATTGGTAGCGGTGGGTAAGCTCGCCTCGATATTGATGGGTGCTGGTATTGGTGTGGGCATTGCTTATTATCTAAAAGCGCCAACGCTAGTGATGCTCAGCTGCTTGGTAGCGGGCATGCTTGGCGCACACTCTGAAGCGCTGATGGCAGGTACGCTTTTTACGCCGCAAGTGGGTCGACCTGCGACATTTGCAGCGTTGCCTGGCAATCCGATAGGTGCCTATTTGACTTCTGTATTTGCGTACCGTGCTGGTACTTGGGTCGCTGGCAAGACGAAGCTTGATATTTTATTGATACCATTATTGGTTTGCGCGGTGGCTTTATTGGTTTGTGCGCTACTTAATCCGCCTATCGTCGCTGGTGTCAACGCGATTGGTCAAGGTATTCAAGCGGCCACTGAGCTACAGCCATTATTGATGGGTATCGTCATTGCGGTTGTGGTGGGTATTTTATTGACATTACCAACCTCAAGCGCCGCTATCTGCATTGCTATTGGGCTTGGTGGCTTGGCAGGCGGTGCGGCAGTCGTTGGTTGTGCCGCGCATATGATTGGTTTTGCTGTCGCTAGTTTCAAAGACAATGGTGTTAGTGGTTTGATATCTCAGGGTTTGGGCACGAGTATGCTGCAAATACCTAACGTGCTCAAAAAGCCTTTAGTACTGTTGCCAGCCGTTATCGCTAGCGCCATCGTTGGGCCTATTGCTACCGTCGGATTTGGGCTGGCTTGTACGGCTACTGGCGCAGGTATGGGTACTGCTGGTTTGGTTGGGGTCTTTGGTGTCATCGAAGCGTCGCAAGGGATTATGAGTGGTGCTCAGCTGTGGACGGCCATTATCTTATTGATGTTTGTGTTGCCCGCGGTAATCGCTGGAGTAGTCGCTTATGTAATGCGTCGTATGGGCTGGCTGGTCGACGGTGACATGAAATTGCCTTAATGAGTACCTATAGTCAGTTCAATATAAAATCGATACGTTAATAATTACGTGCAACTATTATAAATTTTCTTTGCTTGATGTGCCTGCGTAGACAATTGCGGCGCAAAACTTATCTCAGTAGCATTGTGTTTGTTCTATATTGAATCGACTATATACAAAAAGCCCAGCTACTTTAAATAGCTGGGCTTTTTTATTTGAATATTTATGGTCTGCTCGTTTAGGAAATTGCTTTTTGCTCATCGAGCGGTGCTAGTCTTTTTCTTGCGTCTTGGCTTTAGCTTACGAGAAATCGTATTCATATCGTTCAGCACCTTGCTATAACTAGCGGGAAAGACTCGCTGTACCGCATCCACTATTTTGGCGTCATTGCCAATCAAGCAGCGAGTTTGGTTGGTCGCTGCGGCATGTAGAATAACCCAAGCGGCGTCGCTGGCATCGAATTTTAAAAGCTTGTTAAAACTCTTAATGGCTTTGTCACCAGTATGCATGCCAACACTACTAACGCTGTCATTACCGCGCGCACTATTGGCGATATTGGTTTTGATGCCGCCTGGATGAATGCAGGTGGCTGACACACCGCATCGCTGAATGTCTAGCTCTTGACGCAAGCTTTCAGTAAAGCCACGTACGGCAAATTTGCTAGCATTATAAGCAGAGTATGAAGGCTGAGCAGTTAAACCAAACAAGCTTGAAATATTAATAATATGACCATTTTCAGAAAACAGGCGCGGTTTGCCATCCTTACTAGCACTACTATCATTTGCCAATGCGCTTTGTTTGACACTGTTTTTGATTAAGGGTAAAAACGCCTTGGTACCATAAACCACGCCCCAAAAATTGATATCCACCACCCATTCAAGCTCCTCAATACTACAACCTTCTATCGTCGAGGAGAACGCCACGCCTGCATTGTTAAAGATAAAATTCACCTTGCCATGTTCTGTCATGACATCGCTCGCCCATGCTTCCACCGCTTCATTGTCCGAGACATCAACTACCGTTGTTGTCACTTGGACATCGTAGCCGACTAGCAACGCTTTGGTTTGAGTCAGCTGCTCGGCATTGATATCAGAGAGTGCAACATGGCAGCCCATTTTTGCCAAATGAATCGCCAGCTCGCGTCCCATTCCTGATCCTGCGCCAGTGACAGCGGCGACATGGTCACGGTAATAAGGGGCAATACCATTATCTTGAGTATTATTTGAGGAAAAGGGTAAATGTTGACGCAATGAAGACGCCATAGCAGTCATATGATTAAGCATAATAAACAATCCTTTGTATTATTAGTAATGATATTCACAAGGGTAAATCACGATGGAATACAGCAGCTAACTATTCACTATAAGCGTTGAGAAATATAACTATAAGCGTTAAGAAATATAACCATGAGCGTTAAAATATACTATAGTCAAAACACTCTAAAAACGCCACGGTACTGCTGATATCAATTTTTTGCAGTCTCTGTCTGTAACGGCACAGCAAGTGAGGAAAATTTATACCAGTAGTATCTGACTATTGATGTATCGACATTACTTTCCACTGACTATATCTACCTTAGCATGATTTATGATGATGACTGGTCACGATTGATAAACGCTGCTGTCATTTTACAATCGCTGATTAATCGCCACTAAAATAGAAAAAAAGCGCCTGAGCACAGAATGCCAGACGCTTTTTTTAACATAGCCAATAAATAATCATAGGCTATGTTAATCAAATAAAAGTTAATCTAATAGTACATTAAGCAATTTTTGGAATTTTACCTTCATTAATCACTTCTGCATCAACCATAACGGTTTTAGCATTCTTCATAGAAGGCAGCTCGTACATCGTTTCGAGCAGGGCATTTTCTACGATAGAGCGCAAACCACGCGCACCCGTTTTGCGTTCCATGGCTTTTTTAGCAATCGCATCAAGCGCTTCTTGAGTGAAGCTGATTTCAGCACCTTCCATATCGAACAGATACTTATACTGCTTAACCAGCGCGTTCTTAGGCTCAGTCAATATCTGAACCAATGCTTCCTCATCAAGCTCTTGTAAAGCCGCTAGCACAGGCAAACGACCAATCAATTCAGGAATCAGACCAAACTTGATCAAATCTTCTGGCTCAACTTGTTGCAATAAGTCTGAGCTACGACGACTGTCATCTTTTGAGCTGACATCAGCGTTAAAACCAATACCGCCTTTTTCCGTACGCTGCTGAATCACTTTATCAAGACCGGCAAACGCGCCGCCCACGATGATTAGGATGTTGCTGGTATCAACTTGGATCAGCTCTTGCTGTGGATGCTTACGACCACCATGAGGGGGGATAGCAGCAACCGTACCTTCGATAAGCTTTAGCAGGGCTTGCTGTACGCCTTCGCCTGACACGTCACGCGTGATAGAAGGGTTGTCGCCTTTTTTACTGATTTTATCGATCTCATCGATATAGATGATGCCTTGCTCAGCTTTGCTGACATCATAATCAGAGGCTTGCAATAGCTTCTGTACGATGTTTTCAACGTCTTCACCCACATAACCTGCTTCGGTTAAAGTAGTAGCGTCTGCCATGGCAAACGGCACATCGAGTAGGCGCGCTAAGGTTTGTGCCAGCAACGTCTTACCAGAACCGGTTGGACCGATCAGTAAGATGTTGCTCTTGGCCAATTCTACCATCGCATCGTCAGCACCGATTTTGGCTTTTTTGCTGTCACGAGCCAAGGTTTGGCTCACTTTTAGACGTTTATAATGATTATAAACGGCAACCGCGAGTGCTTTTTTAGCAGCGTCTTGACCGATGACGTATTCATCAAGCTTGGCGCGCAGCTCTTTTGGCGTTGGTAGCTTTTTATTGACCCACGAGGTATCAATATCGCTATCGTCATCACCGTCTTCTGCACTATCTGCGATTAGATCTGTACATAGCTCAATACATTCATTACAGATATTGGCATCGTCAGCGGCGATCAGCTGTTGTACATCACTTTTGGCTTTGCCGCAAAATGAGCAGTGCGGGGTAGTATCTTCTGCCATAAAAGGCGCTCCTAAAATTTAAAACGTATCAATATTCTGATTGTGTGCATCAATGCCAAAGCAAATAACGCTAAGGCATTTTATGCTTATCAAAGCTGCTATATCGTAATTATAATGAGTCAGGGCGACGCTTTAATACTTCATCAACCAGACCGTATTCTTTTGCTTCGTCGGCATCCAACCAATAATCACGCTCGACATCTTTTTCGATTTTTTCTACTGGCTGACCCGTACGCTCAGCTAAGATCTGATTTAAGCGCGCACGCGTTTTTAGAATTTCACGAGCATTAATTTCGATATCTGTCGCTTGACCTTGTGCACCGCCTGATGGCTGGTGAATCATCACACGAGCGTTGGCTAGCGCATAACGCTTGCCTTTTTGACCCGCCGCCAACAAGAATGAACCCATGCTATAAGCACCGCCCATACAGATGGTCGACACTTCAGGCTTGATGAAGTTCATGGTATCAAAAATGGCCAAACCAGCGCTTACAGAACCGCCTGGTGAGTTGATGTATAAATGAATGTCTTTATCAGGGTTTTCAGCTTCTAAGAATAACAGCTGGGCAACAATAAGATTGGCCATGTGGTCTTCGACTTGACCCGTCAAAAAGATAACGCGCTCACGCAATAGGCGTGAAAAAATATCAAACGAGCGTTCACCGCGTGCTGATTGTTCGACAACCATAGGCACTAATGCCGCTTGCGTGCTTTGCATTTCGTTGTGTGCACTCATCAGCATATCAAAATGTGGGTTGGCAGTGATGCGATCATAATCTGTCATAAAAATGTCCTGTTTATAAGTACATAGAATAAAGGGATAAAAGTTAGCGAACAGTTAAGCTCTTATTGGTGTTTATCATGATAACTATTGCTATTTGTTGATAACACAAACTAGATGCAATGATCTAGATGCCGCTAAAAATAATTGAGCTAATGGTAACTTTTTTATGGGAGCAATAGTAACTTTTTCATGTGAAAAATTATTTTCTATTAATAATAGAGGTGACTCCCTATTAATAAGGTGTCTGTATGCGTTTATCAAGGGGATTACCGATAAACTGTTCATAAAAATAGTGTATTAGTTCTCAATAAAAATGCCCCAACAAATTTGTTAGGGCACTGTGCTAGGGTATTCTTAGATAGCAATTAGCAATTAGCAATGAGTGCCATTAAAGGGCAACGTCAAATGGCTAGATTACATGCCTTGCTGTTGTTGTTGCTGAGCGGCTAGCAAGTCTTGGTAGCTAACTTCTTTGTCAGTTACTTTACCTTGCTCAATCAAATAATCAACCACTTGATCTTCTAATACCACAGACTCAATGTTAGCGCGCTGTTGCTTATCAGTCGTGTAGTACTCGATTACTTCTGCTGGATCTTCGTAGTTTTCAGCCGCTTCTTTGATGAAAGTCTCAACGCGTGCTTGATCGACTTCTAAGCCTTTGGTATCGATAACACGAGCAACGATGATGCCAAGACGGGCAGCACGTAGCGCTTGCTCTTCAAATAGCTCATTTGGTAGCATGTCTTTATCGAAGCTATCAGCATTGGCACCGAACTGCTGAGAAAAACGTTGCATCATCATGTTACGTTGACGCTCGATTTCTTGCTCTAGCATGGCGCTTGGTACGTCAAACTCGTTCTTTTCTAGCAATGCATCAAAAGTCGCTTGCTTGACTTGGCTACGCGCCGCATTTTTGATTTCGCGTTCCATGTTTTTGCGTACGTCTTCTTTTAACTTCTCAACGCCGCCTTCTTTTACGCCGAATAGCTCAAGGAACGCATCGTCGATTTCAGGCAGTTTAGATTTTTCAACCAATTTTAGGGTGATTTTGAACTGTGCTTCTTTACCAGCTAGGTTTTCAGCTTGGTAATCTTCTGGGAAAGTCACGTCGATGGTTTTTTCTTCGCCAGCTTTCATGCCTTTGATGCCCGCTTCAAAGCCTGGGATCATCTGATTGCTACCGATAACCAATTTGAAGTCCTCAGATGAGCCGCCTTCGAATTTTTCGCCGTCGATAGAGCCTTCAAAGTCAAAAGTAACTTGGTTGTCTTTCGCCGCCATACCTTTCTTTTCAACGAATTCTTCACGTTGTTTTTGTAGGTTTTCGATCATCGTGTCAACGTCTTCTTCACTAACTTGTGCCGTGTGACGCTCAACTTCGATCTCATCGATACCTTGTACGTCTACTTCTGGGAAGATTTCAACCGTCGCTTGATAAACCAAGAAATCGTCTTCTAGTTTTACGTCGTCGATGTTAGGCATGCCAACCGCGCGGATGTCTTCAGATTTGATCGCTTCAAACACGGTATCACGGATCACATCGTTGATGACTTCTTGTTGAATGCCAGCACCATACTGTGAGCGGATGTGCGACATAGGGACGTTGCCTTTACGGAAACCGTCAATCTTGGCAGTTTTCGCAACTTGGCGAATACGGCCTTCGACTTTGTTTTGAATTTTTTCAACGGGTACTTTAACCGTGAGCTGGGTTTCTTTGTTAGATAGCTTGTTGGTTGTGACTTGTAAATCTGTAGCCATGTTAATTACACCTTTAAGATTAAATCGTACTTTGGATTAAATAGTACTTAGGGTTAAATGATAATAGACAAACCGTGCCGCAAATTACGGGCGTGTACGACGGTTGCCGTTGGAATAAATAGGGGATAGTGATAAGCTCGCCACTTCAAAATCAACACCAGTAGCAATCGCCGCTGACACCAAAATGTGAAACTGTCGCTGTTATAAACGCTATCAAATATCAATAATAAACCGCAAATGTGCTGCATAATAACGCTTTTTGGTGAATTATACAGTCAAATAACGGCTTTCAACAAAATTTTAAAAGTAGAACAGTATAATCTATCTGCTTATTAAAGTAAAAATTATCTCTTTATCGTCAATTTACTTTGAATCTGTCACATCGTCAATCTCGCTTAAATTACGATTTGTACATCTGCGCTCAATTTTCTTGTATCAGCATTATGCGTGTTGAATCGACTAGAAGCGTAAGGTTTTAATTATTAAGGTTTAACTTATAAAGCCAGCTGCGCCAATAATTGCTGAATCGCCTGACCGCGATGGCTAATCTGGTTTTTATTTTTAGCGCTTAAGCTTGCCGCGGTTGCCTGCATATCAGGTAACCAAAACAGGGGATCATAACCAAAGCCGCCATCACCAAGCGGCGCTTCTAAAATCTCACCGTGCCACAGACCTTGGGCGATAATTGGCAATGGATCGTCGGCATGGCGCACCATGGCCAATACGCACACAAACATACCCGTGATAGGCGTGTTTGGTTGCGTTTCTCGGATAGGCTGTAAGTCAGCGATGAGTTTGGCGTTATTTTTGCCATCATTGCCGTGCTCGCCTGCATAACGGGCCGAGTAAATGCCGGGTGCATTGCCCAATACTGGCACACAAATTCCTGAATCATCAGCGATAGCAGGCAATCCGCTGAGTCGGCTGGCATGACGCGCTTTGATAATGGCGTTTTCTACAAAACTCAAGCCATCTTCAATCGCATCTTCGATATCGAGCTGACCTTGCGGGATGATCGTCACATCCAAATTCGCGTCGCTAAACAATCTTTTGAACTCAGCCAATTTGCCTTTATTATTACTGGCGAGCACCCATTGTTTACTCGATTCTGCTGTGGCTGTTGCATCGGTTTGATTGGTGTTTGTCGTACTCATAGTGTCTGTCCAGCATTGGTTATTTATCAGAATGTGCTTCATAGTTAGTTCGAAATAAAATCGATACGTCAGCAGCACTGTATCGGGTTTAAAGTGAATCGACTATAGGTTTCAAATAACGATAGGTCGTATCGCAAAATTTTTGATATTCTTTGTACAAGTTATCTTGATTGCGTTTGCTTTGATTACATTGTTGTATTCTATGCTGTGATTGGCTAAATTATCAATTAGCATAAGTAATCGGCGAGTCATAACATTTGGTAACTGATATTTGCCGTCACTGTTGCTATAATAGGCGGCAAGTTACAGTGAATTATATCTTATAGATTGTAAACTTAAAGTTAATAATACTTTTAAACGCCAATAATGACTTTTAAGTCAATAACTTGGTGCTAGATGGTAGAACAACGATTGAGTCTTGCTTGCTTAAGATAGTCTTAACATTTAGAAGTTCTATAGATTCACAGCAATATGTGAATCATATCGAGTAATAAATCTCACTAACAATAAACTAAGCCAATTTAGTCCAATAATTTATAGTGTCGCTTTTATGCTATACCTAATACTAATGGCTAAACCAGCAAGGATAAAATAATTATGTCAAATATTACTTTACCAGACCTACCCTATGCAAAAGACGCGCTTGAGCCACATATCAGTGCTGAGACGCTAGAATACCATCATGACAAGCATCACAATGCATATGTGACTAAGTTAAATGATTTGCTACCAGGTTCTGGTCTAGAAGACAAAACATTGCCAGAAATCATCGAAGCGACGTCTAAAGATGACAGCAAGCAAGGTATGTTTAACCAAGCAGCCCAAGTATGGAACCACACGTTCTATTGGAACTGCATGACGCCAACCAATGGCGGCGGCGAACCTACTGGTGACTTGAAAGCTAAAATCGAAGAAGATTTCGGTAGCTATGACAAGTTCCGTGAAGAGTTCAAAAACGCAGCATTGACGCAATTCGGTTCAGGTTGGGCATGGCTAGTCGCTGACAAAATCGGTGGCAAACTGTCTATCGCCAAAACAGCAAATGCTGATACACCATTGGCACACGACCAAGTAGCAGTATTGACTTGTGATGTATGGGAACATGCGTACTATGTCGATTATCGTAACCGTCGTCCTGATTACGTCGACACGTTCCTAGACAAACTAGTGAACTGGGACTACGCCAACGCAAAATATAAAGGTCAAGATGCTGGTGTTGAAGAGTAATCTTTAAGACTTAAGGTTTTGATTGATAAAAAAGGACGCCGCGAGGTGTCCTTTTTTTTGCTATCTTTTGTGTTCTAAAAGAATCAGTGCAATTCTATTTTACAATGACCACTTATACTTTCTACTTAGAATTATTAGCTATTAAATTTCTTATTTCAAGAATTGATAATGTCTTGTCTTTCTTTCTATGGACGACAGAGTGGCAATTTGCGCACAGAGGGATTAAGTCGGTTTCTGGATCTATTGCTTTGGGTGTTTCAAATTCTGATACAGGAACTATATGATGAACATGAATAAATCCTTCAGCATATTCTCCATAAAACTTGCCAAAGTTAAATTCGCAAGCAGCACAAGAGTTACCGTGAATGGCAATCGCTTGCTTTCTGTATTTAGGATTTCTTTCGTATGTAGTTACATAACGTTTTGATTGTGTACCTTCACTGAAAGACTCAAGCGAATCTTGATAGCTTTCTGTGACTTCATCTGAGATGTAAGCCGTCTTTTGCTCTGAAACTTTATTAGATCTGACTTTAGAGGTAATAAGGTGGTAAGTATCTTCATCGATAGCCCTTACCCCATCGCGCCAATAGTTGGATTTTCTCGACTCGGGAATTGTTTCTATATACTTCGCATCATCCTTTGCTAAAACTGCTTCTTCAAAGGGTATAAAATCAGTAATAGTAGCAAAAAAGTCGTTTTTACTACTTTCCTTATCTGGATAAGTTTTGCTGATTTTACCAATACCGAAATAGTGAGGGGCGTCGGATAGTCTATTTTTCGAGAAGGATTTATTTTTGAGACCTCCTTTGTAGTAAATAATATTAGTGCCTGGCTCCAGATATTTTAAATATCTTTTAGGAAAGTGGTAAAGGATTCCGGTTTCATCAGCCCAAGCAGACTCATCATTTTCAGTTATTATTGCAAACATAATTAGCCCTATATTCAAAAACTATGTGTATATATAACTCATCTCACGCAAAATTGCTGCTATCAATTTCAATCAACCAACTCCCAACCCTCATCCACAACCGACTCATCAAACACTCTTTTAAATCCTTGCTTGATCAGTTCAATACGCGACGGTGCTGGCTGATTATCAATAGTAATTACTGGCGCATCCGTTGGGATAATCCCTCGCCATTGCAAACTGTCATTATCTTTAATCGCCAATACAAAACTAAAGAAAGCCGTATCGCCCGCCATCATACGCAGATCATCAACGACGAGTTGCGTGGTCTGCTCATTATTTTGAGCAGAGTCTTGATTAGAGTCGCTATTAGGTTTTTGCATCCGATAACCTGTCCAATCACCGGAGAACCAATCGAGTCTTGTAGCATAAGGCTGGCTGGACTGCGGCAAACTTGCGTTAAGCGCTTTTGAATCCTTATATTGAGTCAAATAGCGATATTCGGGAAGGCGCTTATCTAACGTGCTACCTCTTAGCTCAATCAGCTGATGCTGATTATCTTCTGCGAGCGTTCGCCACATCAGAATAGTGGGAAGCACTGGTATGGTTTTGATACGGACGATATTGTCTATACCAGCAGCTGCTAAAGTTTGCTCGGCTTGACTTTGCGCGTAGTATTTTAATCCTACTGACAGTAATAGATAGCTACTGCTAACGATGAGCATCCACATCGCAAAGCGTTGGCAGTCGGCAAAGAGTCCTGTTTTAAATAGGGATAGATTGCGACCTTTTATTAGTCCCACAATCATAGCGATAAGCAAGGGTATAGTATAAAGCGGGTCGATGATAAACATTGATGCGATGCTGATAGGCGTCATCTGTAGTGGCTCTTGTAATGGCCAAAATAGCTGCGTACCGTAGACCGTAAAGCTGTCTAATATCGGATGCGTCGTCAGTGCCAATGTCATGGCAAACGCTAAGCGCCTAAAAGAGTAAGGCAGTGGCATATTACGCCATTGATGATATCGACTAAGCAGCCACGCACCGCCTAAGCCTAATGCAGTTAATACAAACAGTGAATGGCTAAAGCCTCGATGATAGGTCATATTGCTGACTGGATCACCGTAATGTAAAAGCACATCTAAATCAGGGATAGTGCCAAGTATTGCCCCATACAGATAAGCTTTGCGGCCTTGATATTTACCAAGTATTGACCCTTGGACGCTAGCACCTAAGACGATTTGACTGAGTGAATCCATAGCGCTCTTATTAATTTAAGGGTTGGGTTTAGATTGATTATAATACGTTAAAGTTATGAGTAGTTAACGCTTCTCTGAGCATCGCAATATTATAATACGCATGCGCATTGACGGTATTTTGAAAGAAAATATACAGCGTATCGAAATGCTGACGCTGATTGGCAATCGCTTGCGCCCAATCCTGCATCTCCGCCTCGCTATAGCGATAATCATGACGATCAGCGGCGCTCATCGCATCCCACCAGTTTAGATTATTACCATGCATGCGCAGATAGCCAGTACGTTCAGTAAATATCAATCTTGACGGTGGCAGTCCGCTGACTTTAGGGTAATCAACGCTACACCAAATCAGACCTTGCTCGATAAAGCTATCGACCACTTGCGGGGTGTGCCAGCCATTATGACGAAACTCGACCGCCAATGGATAGTCTTGAAACCAACTAACCAGATTGGCCAAATAAAGACGATGCTCGCGAGTACGATCAAAACCATGCGGAAATTGCAGTAATAATGGGGCTAGAGCGTCGGCTTCGATGAGTGGCGTTAGCGCCTTCAGAAACGCTTGTGCATGATCGCTTGTACCTTTACGTGCATGAGTGAAGTCTTGGTGTAGTTTGACGGCAAATTTTAATTGGCTATCTGTTTGCACATAGGCTTTATCGACCATACCCGCAAAGGCTTTTTGGCCGATAGGTGCATAGAATGTGCTGTTTATCTCGACCGCGCCATATTGTTTGGCGTACTCACGTAAGAAGTCCGTCTTTTTGGTGCCAGTAGGATACAGCGTACCGAGCAAATCAGTATCACTATAGCCGCCAGTGCCGAGGTATATTTTTGGTAAAGGATTGGAGGAATCAGTGGAATTACTGATAGTAGCAGCCTGATTTAAGGAGTTAGAAGTCTCAGAACTATCATTGACCATAAATGAATGCCTTATCAGGTAAAACTTGAGGTTAAAAGAGCAAAGTAGATAAAGCCATAAGCCATAAAATAAACAATAAGGTCAGTGCCAAAAACTGGGCGGCAGAGCCAACATCTTTGCCTATTTTTGCTAATGGATGCTGCGTAGTTGAAGTGTGGTCGATACTTGCTTCAAGTCCTGTATTAAACAACTCAACGATGATAGATAAAAAAGAGGCGATAAGCAGGATCATTTTTATAGTCATGGTCAAAGGGAGGAATACGAGCGCAATGAGCAGGACTAAATTGAGCCAAAATGCTTGTCGAAAAGCGGCTTCATTTTTATAGGCTGCCATAAAGCCATCGGCAGAGTAGCCAGCCGCTTTAACGATTCGCCCAAAGCCTGCTTTGCCTTTTGCAGTATCAGCGAAGCTTTAAGCAGTTTCCGTTCCCGAATCTGGCGTATGAGCCGCATGGTCATGATGATTGTGCTGTTTAGACGATTGAGAAATCGGCTGTTTATCAGGATTAGGCTGTTTAAGGTCGCTCATATAAGTCTTAATCATCGTTGTAGAGTAACGAACAGTTTAGCACGCATAAACTTACTTTTGTCTAGACCACAGCCACTCGATGAGAGCCAATAGCGCATTATTCTCTTTATCGTCGTCAAGCTCAAGACCACTCAGTTCGCGAATGATAGCGGCGCGTCCGTCATTGAATAATGATTGTGCATAAGCCGTTGCACTCTCAACACCCATTAGTTTTACATAGGTAGACTTGTCTAATTTTTCATCGCTGCCCGCAGGTTTGCCAAGCATATCAGTCGTCATCGTGACGTCCAGCACATCGTCTTGGACTTGAAAGGCCAGACCAATATGCTGGGCGCAGTCTTGCAACGCCATGCGCTGCGGAGCCGTTGCACCCGCACAGATACCGCCCATCAACATCGCCGCTTCGATCAATGCGCCCGTTTTATCACGGTGAATGGCTTCCAAATCGCTTTGTGAGATGTCGTTGCTGGCTTCAGCATTGAGATCTAACATCTGACCAGACACCATACGCCGCGCACGTGGCGCAAATATCGCGACGAGCTGGCTGGCAATGTCTGTGTCAAAAGGCGCAAAGGTCGGCAGCTCTGCGGTCAATACCTCAAAGGCTAATGTCTGCAACACATCGCCTGCGAGCAGGGCGGTCGCTTCATCAAAAGCGATATGAGCCGTTGGCTGACCACGGCGCAGCGCATCATCGTCCATGCAGGGTAAGTCATCATGCACCAATGAGTAAGTATGCAGCAACTCGACCGCCAATGCTGCACGGCGACACATATCATAATCTGAGTCGCTTTCTAATAGAGACTCTAAATCATTATTTTTATCCGTGTCTTCATTAATGCTCTGACGGCTGTTTTTATCACGATAATCATTAACACTGGCAAAGGCGCTGGCGACCAACAACGGACGTACCAATTTGCCTTGACCAGTCATTACATAGCGGCACGCATCAATCAGTGGACTTGGCAGCTCGGCATAAGCAAACAGCACCTCGATATCTTGTGCGAGTTGCGCACGTACGGCGCTGTGAAATTGCTCGGTGTCGCTATCAAAGCTAGCAAAAGACATAAAGCTTGGCGTAAAAGAAACAGTCATAACCCAACCATTTATAGGTGAATAATAGAAATATCGTTAGTGTAGCATGATAGATTATATTCCTGATGCTGCGCGTATGATCCATGAATTATTTTTTGCTGTTCAATGTAAAAAACGACATGAAATGCTACAACAAGCCTTCGTTACGTATTGGTGATTTAACTCACTGGTTGAATATGGTTTGATAAAGGAGCAAGCTAAGTGAGTCATATTAATACGACTATATCAACAGTTTATCATCCTTGAGATGGTGTACAGTGCAGGCAGGTAGTACGAAATAAACTCAAAATGACAACTCAGTATACAATCATTCACTAAAGCACTTTGCGCATAAGGTAAATGCCTACAGGTGATTTAAGAGTGACTTGCGAGTATGGCATTAGCTTGTGACAGTTAGGGGCATAATCCCCTACACTAATTGAGTAAGAATAGTCTGCTGACGTTAATATTGAATATTTACGGAATCAAAATCGATACGAAGCCTCTTTTAAAGTGACTTTTGGCATTATTAGGCAAGATCGGCTTTAAATTTAAGCAAAAATAAAATTGTCTATATTATTTATATAATAAGAAAGCGCCATCTCACTGCGCGCTGGATAATAACAATATCGTTACAGAATTACTTAATACGTCTTAAATAAACATCATTACCCGTATCATCTGATTTTTAAAACATCGTTTTTATCACAACATCGCTTTAAAACATAGAAAGGAGTTCCAAATGGTATACCAAGGAAATCGCATCACGGTGACAATGCTAGAGGATGGCATCGCCAATATGCAGTACAACGCCGAAAACGAGAGCGTGAACAAGTTTGATACTGAAACCAATAAGCAGTTTGGTGAAGCTGTAAGCGCATTAGAAAAAGCCACTGATGTCAAAGGTCTTATTGTCACCTCAGGAAAAGGCGTTTTCATCGCTGGCGCGGATATCACAGAATTTGTCGCTTCTTTTAAAAAGTCAGAAAGCGAGATCAAAGACTGGGTTATTAGTATTAATCATGACTTTAATCGTTTTGAAGATTTACCATTTCCAAAAGTAGCTGCCATCAATGGCGCGGCGATGGGCGGTGGTTGTGAAATGACTCTGGTTTGTGAATACCGTGTCATGAGTGACAAAGCGATCATCGGTCTACCAGAAACCCAATTGGGTATTTTCCCAGGTTTTGGCGGTACGGTTCGTAGTACGCGCGTCATTGGTATCGATAATGCGCTCGAATTAATTGCAACAGGCACACCAAAGAAAGCACTTGATGCCCTTAAACTTGGTCTAGTTGATGCGACTGTATCGGCGGATGATTTGCAAGATGCTGCGATTGACTTGGTCAAAAAATGTATCTCAGGTGAGCTTGATTGGCAAGCGAAGCGTGAAGAGAAACTCAATCCTGTTAAATTAAATCAGCTTGAGCAAGCGATGGCATTTAACAGCGCAAAAGGTATGATCTTTGCCAAAGCCAATCCTAAGCAGTATCCAGCACCAGCACTTGCGATTGAAGCAATCGAAAAACATGTCAATCTACCACGTGATAAAGCAATTGAGATTGAGGCGACTTATTTCGCTAAAGCCGCGAAAACGCCACAAGCAGAAAGCTTGGTTGGTTTATTCTTAAACGATCAATTGGTTAAAAAGTTAGCGAAGCAACACAGCAAGCAAGCACACGAAATCAATGAAGCGGCAGTACTCGGCGCCGGCATCATGGGCGGCGGCATCGCTTATCAGGCAGCCAGCAAAGGCTTGCCAATCATCATGAAAGATATCAAGTCTGAGCAATTAGATCTTGGTATGAATGAGGCCAGCAAGTTACTGGCTAAAATGGTCGAACGCAGCAAAATGACCCCAGCAAAAATGGGTGAAACCCTAAGCCGTATACGTCCAACGCTAAACTATGGTGATTTTAGCGAGACTGATATCGTCATCGAAGCCGTGGTAGAAAATCCAAAAGTGAAGCGTGCGGTACTTGCCGAGGTCGAGGGCTTAGTCAAAGACGATTGCATCCTAGCGTCAAACACCTCAACGATTTCTATTACTTTCTTAGCAGAAGCGCTTAAGCGTCCAGAAAACTTCGTTGGTATGCATTTCTTCAATCCTGTACATCGTATGCCATTGGTTGAAGTTATCCGCGGTGAAAAATCATCTGAAGAAGCGATTGCGACTACGGTTGCGCTGGCCTCAAAAATGGGCAAAGTGCCCGTTGTGGTCAATGACTGCCCAGGTTTCCTTGTCAACCGTGTGTTGTTCCCATACTTCGGCGCGTTTGATTTGCTACTTAAACAAGGTGCTGATTTTGCTAATGTCGATAAAGTCATGGAAAAATTCGGCTGGCCAATGGGTCCCGCTTATCTAATCGACGTGGTTGGTTTAGACACGGGCGTACACGGCGCAGAAGTGATGGCAGACGGTTATCCTGATCGTATGAAGCCTGAGTATAAAGGTGCTATTGAGCTTTTATATGAAAACAAGCGCTTAGGTCAGAAAAACGGCGTTGGTTTCTATAAGTATGAAATGGACAAGCGCGGAAAGCCAAAGAAAGTTGCTGATGAAGCGACTTATGAGCTGCTAAAAACCATCACTGATAGCGATAAGCAAACCTTTGACGATCAAGCTATTATTGACCGCACCATGCTGGCTTTCTGTAATGAGACAGTGCGCTGCCTAGAAGACAATATCGTCAGCACGCCATCTGAGGCTGACATGGCGATGATTATGGGCGTTGGCTTCCCGCCATTCCGCGGTGGCCCTTGCCGTTATATCGACCAAATGGGTCTAGATAACTACTTGGCATTGTGTGAAAAATACGCGCACCTTGGCAAAGCTTATGAAGCCCCGCAAAAGATTCGCGACATGGCAGCAGCAGGCGAGACCTTTTACGCCACGGCGTAATGGGCAGTCATTAATAGGATGAAGTGCCGTATGTGTGCTGTTGAAGGCGAGAGCAATTGAGTTATTTATACTCTTTAATGGCAATATTCTCTAATAGCAGACGTACGATTTTAGTTGGTTCAATTGATTGCTAGTGCATGAAATCGAGCGCATAAGTACCTATTGTACTTTTAGCGAAATTGATCATTGACTAGTATTAAAATGAGCTGACTACACTGACAATAAAAATTGAAAAGGAAGATAGTATGACAATTTTAAGTCCAAAAGACGTGGTTATCGTAGATGGCGTACGCTCAGCGATGGGTAAAACTAAAAACGGTATGTTCCGCCACGTTCGCGCTGATAGCTTATCAGCTGAGCTAGTACGTGCCTTGGTTGAGCGTAACGACTTTGACCCACGTGATGTAGAAGACATCATCTGGGGCTGTGTGAACCAGACACTAGAGCAAGGTATGAACATTGGTCGCAACATTGGTCTGCTGGCTGGTATTCCAAAGACTGCGGGTGGTCAAACCGTGAACCGTCTATGTGGTTCATCTATGCAGGCGCTACACACTGCCGCTGCCCAAATCATGACCAATCAAGGTGAGGTTTTCATCATCGGTGGTGTCGAGCACATGGGCCACGTCGGCATGATGCATGGCATTGATCTCAATCCTGAAGCATCAAAGCACTATGCAAAAGCTTCAAACATGATGGGCTTGACCGCTGAAATGCTGGGTCGTATGAATAACATCACGCGCGAAGAGCAAGACGCTTTTGGTCTTGAATCACATCGCCGTGCATGGGCTGCGACCACTGAAGGTCGTTTTGACAATGAAATCATCGGTATCGAAGGTCATGATGCCGCTGGTCGCTTACAACTATGTACCGTTGATGAAGTGATTCGTCCAGATGCGACCATGGAGCAAATGCAAAAGCTACGTCCAGCCTTTGATCCAAAAGGCGGTACGGTCACTGCTGCAACGTCATCTGCACTGTCTGACGGTGCGGCAGCAATGCTAATCATGAGCGCACAAAAAGCCAAAGAGTTAGGCCTTAAACCTCGCGCTCGCATTCGTAGCATGGCCATTGCTGGTTGTGATGCGGCTATCATGGGTTACGGTCCTGTACCAGCTACCAACAAAGCCCTTAAGCGTGCTGGCATGAGCATCGATGACATGCAAACCATCGAGCTAAACGAAGCGTTTGCAGCACAAGGTTTGTCGGTACTAAAAGCACTGAACTTAACCGATAAGCAAGACATCGTCAATATCAACGGTGGCGCGATTGCTTTAGGTCATCCACTAGGATGTTCTGGCGCTCGTATTACGGTGACATTGCTAAATGCGATGGAGCAGATGGATACTGAAATCGGTCTAGCTACTATGTGTATCGGTCTTGGTCAAGGTATCGCGACCATTATTGAGCGTGTTTAATCGAATTAAGTAAACTTTTTTCTGAATATCTTGTAAACCGAATGCCTCTAGCGTAATGTTAGAGGCATTTTTTATGGTTACAGGTGGGGAGCGACTTCATGGGATTCCTTATATTATTTCTTTTCATATTTATAGTATGGTTATTTACTTCAGCCTCAAAAACTGAAGATGTAAGAAGATTAATTAAGGGAAGGAAGGTTCTCCAAATAAAGATGTCTAAACTTTCAAAGCAATTTGAGGAAGTTGTAGACCAAACAATAAAAAATGCTGAAGAAGAAAAGATTAGGGAAGCTAATAAACTTGATGAGGATATAGAGGAGCTTCTTAAAGGAATAAGTTATCAACAGATAGTACAAAGACCAATTGAACTTAAGTCTAAGAATCATAACATTATAGATATTGATACCTTTTTAGAATTTGAAGTCATAGATGACAAACTAGCTAAAGTTTCCAATGATACAGTCAGTATTGAAGATGTTAATAAGTATGCAGGAGAGGTTGACAGCTACTTAGTTGATTTTTTAAAGATACGTTTCTACCTTGCAGGTAAAAGAGGTTATCCAGACTTACAATGTGTTGATCAATACTTTAATTTTAGATTCTCGAATCTTGACAAAATTTCTTATAGTTCTATATGGCAAAATATTGTTAGCGCGACTATCTTTGATAGTAGTAAGTGTAAGAATATTGATTCTATATATCATTTTACTCACAAGTCAAACCTATCATCTATATTAGAATATGGGATTTTAACAAGAACAAACCTTAATGATATGAATCTTAGATATGCGTTTAATGATCAGATGAGGCTGGATGGAGTTTTAGACTCTATTTCATTATCATTTAGCCATCCAAATTTTAAGATGTTCTATAAATATAGAAAACAAACTAGTGATGATGATTGGGTGGTGCTTAAAATTTCACCCTCGCTTATATACGGTAGAGAGCAATGCATATCAAATGGAATTAAAGATTTTAATTATCTTAATAAAGCAGTTTTTTGTCATACAAACGCAGCATCTAATAAGATGAGGAATCTGTCTATTGAAGAAAGGATGACATTTAATGCTTTTTTAGATATGTTTGAGTCACCAATAGGTAGGGCATTACCAACTTATACTTACGACAACCAAGCCGAAATATTATACCTAGGTAATATTCCAGTAGATTTCATTGAAGAGATATATACTAATCATCAAGATGAAAGTCTAAACTGGGTTAGAAAGCTTGGGTATAAAGTTACTGAGAATGATATCGTATTCGATCAAAGGAGATATAGAGATGGCTAATCGTCCAGTGTTTATGCCTGGTGATTCAAAAGACGAGCTAGTTATCATTGATAATTTAGATTTTGAATGGTTCCCTGGGTTTAGTGTGGCACAAAAGAAAAAGTCAGTTGAAGCTTTACATCAGGCGTTTATAGAAAAATATCCTAGCAAAAAGGTTTTAGAAATATCATCTAAATCTGAGTCTGAATTGGGTATTATGCTCAGTGCTTTTAACCTTCAAATTGAGCTTCTTAACGGCCATAAAGCTAGTGTTGAAAGTCTTTATCAGTCGTCAAAAGTGTTCGAGCAAGGTGGTCCTTATGATGATATAAGATATAAAAGTCCATTAGAAGCGAAAAGAGATGAAAGACTAAAGTTTTCAGGTGATGTTATTGCCTTTGAGCACAGAAATGATAGATGGGATATTGAGCCAAAAACCGCTTTCTATAACTGGCTATATTTGAATGTTTTGAACTTAAATGGTGATCTGAAAAATCGAATTTTAGAGTATGATGCTTTTACAGATATTGAATTCAACCCGAAAAAATCCTTCAGTTGTCAGGCAAATGCTATTGCCTTATACGTATCATTTAGAAGAAATAATATCCTAAAAGAGGAGGATAGTATTCCTAAAAGAGATAAGTTTCTAGAGCTAGTCAGTCGCGTGAAAAACAATAAAGGTGAGACACGAGATTTATTTGAGTAAGTTTGCTCAAAGTAATTGTTATTAAAAATTATCTCCATTGACGCACCCATTAAATTATGACTAAATAAGAGCCAGACGAACCATAATCGTATCAGTGATAAAATCAAAATTGCCTTTATTGATGAGGCCCGTCGTACAAGGAGTGTACTATGTCTACTATGATTACCGATCGCACCTATCGTATCGCTCGCGAAAATACGCAAGCAATGATTATCGACTTGCAAGAACGCTTAACGCCGCACATTTATGACCATGAAAATATCTTAAAAAAAACCGTCACGCTTATCAAAGGTTTGCAAGCGTTAAACATTCCCATTATGCTCAATGAGCAGTATAAGAAAGGGTTAGGCGATACGTTGCCTGAGATACGTGACATACTAGAAGGCGATAACGCAAAAGGCTTTGAAAAAGTGACTTTTAGCGCCTGTGATAATAATGAGGCATGGCATTATTTAGCGCAGCAAAATCGTAGCACTATCTTGTTATTCGGTGTTGAGGCGCACGTTTGCGTGCTACAAACCGCGCTTGATTTGCTGGATAATGGTATGCAACCAGTCATTATTGGCGATGCAGTCGGCTCGCGTTTTCCTTATGACAAAAAACAAGCCATTCGCCGTATACGCCGTGCAGGTGGGGTGATTACGACTGTCGAAACTATTTTGTTTGAGTTATGCCGAAGTAGCGAAGACCCTGCTTTTAAAACCATTAGTAATTTGATTAAGTAGCTAGGGCGTATCCTCAATCTGAACGAAAGCGACTAAATGGGCTAAAAATAGCTAAATCTTGCCAAACTATGTCAAATAGCTGGTCAATATCTCGATATTGTCTGCGCTATTTTCCTTGTTTGGCTGCCACTTATCTTATTTTTATCACCATTTTCAGATTGAAGACACGCCCTAATAACCATGAGTCAATTAGTTAATTAACACATCTACATACTGCTAAACGAACCATTTACTAACCATTCTAATAGAGATAGCGCTTGTGAATATAAGCGCTATTTTGCTTTTAAGTAGAGAGAAATATGTCCTCAATCAATTCTATGTCATTGACCAATCCAACGCTCGCTTCAACTGTCGATATCGATGACGTTACTCATTTTTTGTTAGAGTTGGACGCGCTTAAACGCGTCAATCGCCGCAGCTACGTGACGAATACCACACGGTTAGAAAACTCCGCCGAACATTCTTGGCATTTAGCGATGGCTTGTTGGTCAATTGCTGAATTATTTGCACTGGATGTCAATTATGAAAAATTGCTCAAATTGGCGTTGATACACGATTTGGGTGAGATTGATGCTGGCGATACGTTTTTATTTGCCAGTAGTCGTAGCAAGGCGCACATCGAAGAGCGCGCGGGCATTGCTCGATTACAAGCAGAGCGTGGTAATGGTATTACTAATCTAACTGAGATTTGGGAAGAGCAAGAAACGGGCAGCAGCAAAGAAACTGAGCTGCTAAAAGTGGTGGATCGTTTATTGCCGTTTTTACTCAATCTAAAAACTGAGGGAAAAACGTGGATTGATGGTGGGGTCACGCGCTCGCAAGTGGCAGGGGCACTGGCATTCATTAAAGACAGCTTTCCGACCATCCATGATTGGCAGACACAGCAAATTGATTTTGCGACCAAACAAGGGTGGCTGATTGATGCATGATTTGATACAAGCGTTGGTTAGTCGCGCCTTGTTACTGACTCGCAATGGTTAACGTTGTCTAAAACCTTTATATTACACAATGAGGTCAATAACAAAAGAGAGGCTACATGCGCTTATTTAGAAACCATAAAACATTGTGCAAATCGCTAGCCCTTGTCAGCATGCTAGGATTAGCACAAATGGCTCAAGCCGTAGCTCCTATTAGTGATGGCAGTAAATTGGCACACGATGCTAAAAAACAGATCGGTGTGACGGTCAGCTATGATCCTACTTATCGTAAATTAGAGTTTCCACGTGGCGACGTACCGATAGATACTGGTATCTGTACTGATGTCATTATTCGTGCTTATCGTTTGCAAAATGTGGATTTGCAGCAGTTGGTCAATCATGACATGAAAGAAAATTGGTCGGCCTATCCGAAGATTTGGGGACTCAAATCAACGGATAAAAATATCGACCATCGACGTGTGCCCAATCTAGAAACGTTTTTTTCGCGTCAAGGAACCACGTTATCTACGACTGACAAAGACAGCTTTCAAGCTGGTGATATTGTGACGTGGCGCTTGCCAGATGGCGATCTGCCACATATGGGTATTGTCTCAGATAACAATGCTGATGATGATACGCCGCTGATTATTCATAATATTGGACAGGGTACACAGGAAGAAAATATCCTTTATAGTTATCCCATACACATGCATTTTCGGTATTGATAACGCCTTTTAGACAAGGTCGCCCGCAGTCGTAAAACTAAGCAATCAGTCGTAAAAACAAGCAATACGAAATGAGAGCCACTAAAAAGCCCAGTTAAGCGTCAATGATGACGCTTAACTGGGCTTTTATGGTTATGAGTGTCTTAAAAATTAAGATTCTTGAGCATTCGCCTCACCCAATAACTGTCCCATTTTGACAATGCTATTGGCTTGCATGCTGTCTTGCCAATCTGCTTTGGCCGCTTTTGGTAACACGACAATCGCTGTTGAACCCAAATAAAAACGTCCAAGCTCGTCACCTTTTTCAAAGCTCATGTCGTGATCGGCTTCCTGAATATCGTCAGTGCGCATGATTTTTCCGGTAGCGACAGTTTCGATACCAGCGACAATCATCGCGCCAACCATCACCACAGCCGCTTTGCCATATTTGGTATCAAACATACAAACCAGTCGCTCATTACGCGCAAATAAGTCGGGTACATTAGCGGCCGTCGTGGTATTAACAGAAAACAGCGTACCGGGCACATAACGAGTCTTGGTCAATGTGCCCGCAAATGGCATATGGACACGATGATAATTGCTTGGTGCTAGATAAACGGTCGCAAAACTGCCATCGGCAAAATAACGACCATCTTCGCTATCAGCCAGTAGTTGCCCAACATCATAATAGCGACCTTTTGCTTGCAGCACTTTATGGTCGTCAATCTGTCCTAGTTGAGAGATAATGCCATCAGCAGGACTGACAATGCCGTCAGCCGTGGTATCGATAGGACGTGCATCGTGTTTTAGCTCACGCGTAAAAAAGTCATTGAAGCTCTCATAAGCGTTCAGGCTTTGGCGTTCATACTCATCCAGACTGACATTGTAGGCTTTGGCAAAGCTACGAATAAAAGTGCGTTTGACATAAGGGTGGCGGCTGGCGGCCAAACGCCCAGCGACTTTACTCAGCTGCTGCTGCGGGACAAGCTGTTGCAAGGTGGTAAATACATTCATAATAAGGCTACCAAAATAAAGTTCGATGTAATAATTAATAGGCAAGTGAGTAGCGGTATTTTATCATGGACAGCAGGGTGTTGTATGAGCATAATCTGTAAGCCATTTATAAATAAAGAAGGCCGTAAATGAAAGCAATTATACAACGAGTACGCTGTGCTAGTGTCACCGTCGATGAGCATTGTGTGGGTAATATTGAGAATGGCGTGTTGGCCTACATTGGCTTGGGGCACGATGATACTCTACAAACACCACAGCGTATGATTGATAAAATTCTGAATTATCGCATTTTTGAAAATACGGACGATCCTAATAAGCTTGGTAAACTGGATAAAAGTGTCCAGCAGGTTGGTGGCGGATTGTTATTGGTATCCCAATTTACCCTGATGGCAAAAACAGACAAAGGCCGTCGTCCTGACTTTGGTGGCGCGATGGCACCTGAGGCGGCGCAAGCACTGTTCGCACAATTGGTCGATTATGCAAAGACCCAACATCCCAACGTTGCTACTGGTCAATTTGGTGCAAATATGCAAGTTGAAAGCGTTAATGATGGACCGTTAAACTTTTTATTAGAAGTATAAAAGGGTCTGTCATTAAGCTGTCATAATTAATACGTCTAATAGGTAGAAACTGGCGAATATTACTGGCCCTGTACCTGCTAAACTTTGTACGCTAACATTGAGAATGCTATATGTATAATGAGCAAATTTTGATTGTTGAGGATGAACCTGCCATTCGTGAGATGGTGGTAATGACACTAGAGATGGCCGGGTTTGATAGCTTGCAGGCAGCTGACGTGTCAGAGGCGCATCAACAAGTAGTCGATCACAGGCCAGCACTGATTTTATTGGATTGGATGCTACCTGGAGAGAAAAGCGGCGTTGATTTTTGCCGTATGCTCAAAAACGACGATTTGCTTTCTGAGATACCAGTCATCATGCTGACGGCCAAAAGTGAAGAGGACAGTAAGGTTCATGGCCTTGATGCGGGTGCTGACGATTATATGACCAAGCCTTTTTCTACCCGTGAATTGATATCAAGAATCAAAGCGGTGCTGCGTCGTAGTAATGCGCTCAGTAGCGATAAACCGATTGAAGTAGGAAAGCTAAGCTTGGATCCAAAGAGTCAGCGCGTGACCGCAAATGGTAAAGTCATTGAGACGGGGCCCACTGAGTATCGTTTGTTGGCGTTTTTTATGAGTCATCCAGAGCGTGCTTATACTCGGACACAGCTGCTAGACCAAGTATGGGGCGGCAACGTTTATATTGAAGACAGAACTATTGACGTACATATTAAGCGTTTGCGTACATTATTACGCCCTTATGGCTGTGATACGTTGATACAAACCGTTCGAGGTACAGGCTATCGATTTTCTAGTCTTATTGAACCAACGTAATTAATTATAAGTAACTGATTATAAAAAATTATTTACAAGTAAGTTATTTTAAGTAAATCACTATAAGAAGTCTCATGATAGTCGCAACCTAACATAACACAGCGAATAGTGGTAAGGATGATGAATGAGCACAATAATGCCAATGGCAAATGATCTACAAGGTCAACAGAATCAATTAGAGCCAATCTCTCACCAGCATGCAACCGATCAATTGCAAAAAATCCGAAGCGCCTTACGAGCACTACGAGATGCCGTGATTTTGCTAAATGAAGAGGGTGATTTGGAGTGGTGGAATCAGGCCGCGCAAGACTTATTAATCTTACAGTCAGACGATAAAGGCAAGCATATTTTTGATTTCATTAGTGCCCCTGAGTTTCGTCAATACTATCAGGCAACCACGACATCTAACGATGGTGTGCATATAGAGTCATGGCAAGGTCCTAAGCGTTATCTGAGGTGTGAGATCACGCCTTTCGGTGACGAGAAGCTCTTAATTATTTATGATGTGACTCGCTTGCAGCAATTAGAAGAGATGCGTCGCGACTTTGTGGCCAATGTCTCGCACGAATTACGCACACCATTGACAGTGATGACAGGTTATCTGGAGAATTTCTCCGATCAGCCAGATATGCCGCCGCATTGGCGACGAGGGTTTGAGCTGATGACTCAGCAGACCGCTCGCATGAATAGAATCGTGAATGACTTATTGCTGCTGTCTAAGATCGAAATTGAAGAGTCACACGAGTTACATTATATTGATATGACCAAGTTGTTGACCAATATTTATGATGATGCGCAAGCCTATAATCATGAATACAAACATACCATTCACTTACAGATAGACACGTATGATGGGCTATATGGTTCAGAGATGTACCTAAATAGCGCGTTATCCAATTTGGTGATTAATGCCATTAAATACACACCAAAAGGCGGCAATATAGCCATTAGCTGGACCAGAACATCAGAAGGTTGCCGATTTGCTGTCGAAGACAATGGCATTGGCATTGCACCGCAGCATATTGCACGTTTGACTGAGCGTTTTTATCGCATTGATAAAGGGCGCAGTCGTGCCACAGGTGGTACAGGGTTGGGGCTAGCCATTGTGAAACATGTTTTGTATCAACATGAGGCCAACTTAAAAATCGATTCAGTAGAAGGCGTGGGATCGACATTTAGTATGGTGTTTCCAGCGGCTTATGTTCGATCTACATCGACGGATAAATGCTAAAAAATGCTTTCTTATTATAGTCAGTTCAAAATAAAAACGATACGTCAGTAGCCACGTGCTGCTGGGATAAATTTTTCTGGCGTGCTGTTCGCAAGCGCGACAGAGGCTGCAAAAGACATATCCCAGCAACACTGTATCGGATTTAAAGTGAATCGACTATATGATAAGTAAGTCGTTGCAAACGTTAGTTTTTTTGCAAAAGTGGGTACGGATTAACGGCGCTGCCATTGATATAGATGCCATAATGCACATGTGGCGGTGTGCCTTTGGCGTTGCCACTGTCACCCACATAACCGATGATATCGCCAGCGTTAACCCAGTCATTGGGTGAAATGTCGGCATAATCCTCTAAATGCGCATAGTAGTGTCCTGCGCCACCTGGTCCAACGACCACTACCACGCGACCACCCAAGTTATTCTCACCAACTTTTCTGACGATGCCTTGCGTCGTTGATTGTATAGGCGTGCCTCGCGGGGCAAAAATATCAATCCCTTCATGTGAGCGACCTTGACTACGTGCAGCGCCCCATGTATCAGTCAAACCTTGTTCTGGTAGCGGACTGGGCAAGCTGTTTTCTGTCGGTAACTCTTGTTGCAATAGGCTCATTTGTTGCCATTTTGCCATCACAAAAGACTGTGTTTGCTGGCTGATGCTTGGCAAGAGCTTATCGAATACGAATAAAAGTGCTATTAGCACCACTACCTTAATCAACACTTTTAGTATGCGACTTAAAAATGCTGGGTTCGGTGGCTGCTTATTTTCATTCGGTCGCATCAATGCCTCTTATTTATCTTTTATTGCTTTCATTAATATTGTACGGTTCTTATTGATTAACGTATGTATAGCATTGTTATATAAGCATTTTAACCCCATAAATATAATACTTCTTTTGAAATACAATTTTAAAATACGATGGCTGCTATTTATTATGGTTCATTCTTTATGACTGATGTTTTTAATAGTGCTGACACGGCGCTGGTTATCGATACCGAAACCGATCAAGGGCGCGATCCACGGCCTATCCAAGTTGCTACCATCAATGTGGCAACCGGATTTGAATGGATGAAGTATTTCAACAGTGGGCGCTCGATATCACCGATTGTTATCAGGGTGCATGGTATTACCGATGAGGATGTCGCGGGGCTTGAGCGTTTTGAATTAGAACAATTTGAATTACCAGAGTATTTGATTGGTCATAATGTACGCTTTGATTGGCGCGTGATTGGTAGTCCATCTGCGAAGCTAATTTGCACCGTGAGACTTGCGCGCGTCGCTTTTCCAGAATGGAGTGCGTATGGTCAGTCCAAATGTATCGAGCAATTATTGGGCACAGGCGAGGCGAGCAGGATGACGGTTGCCGCTCATGATGCGTTAGGCGATGCACGGATGTGTTATCTGCTTTATCAAGCCTGTTGTGAGCGTTTAGAGATTGCCCCGACCGATTTTGCGGCGGCGCATGCGGTCTCTAATACAGCGAATCCTGTGAGTAAGATGCCATTTGGCAAGCACAAAGGCACGCCAATCAAAGAAGTGCCCATCAGCTATGTTAAATGGATGATAGGCAATATTCATAACATGCAGCCGTCGCTCTATTCAGCATTGACGAAGCGTGTTAAGGCAGAAGAAGCAAAAGAATAACGAGGGCGTGTGCTCATTTTTAAAACGGCCATATCTAAATGATAATAAAAATGAAGACACGCTCTAGGCTCATTTGCGATTAAAGCAAAAATTAATCTATCCCTGCTTATGAAACCAGTCGACTGCCATCTGCCATAACTGTGGCGCTTTGACATTGGTCTTACTGCTAAAATAACGCATGTGGCCAATATGATTTAGTCCGAAATCTTCAGGATTCAAAAATCGCTTTTCGACTGGCATTTTCGTAAATACCCGTATCATGTCGTCCATGTTTTCGCTATTGGCGATATCATCATCGCTAAAGCCGAGCCACAATGCTTGCATGCTTAGCGCATCATAAAAATGCGTGTGTATGCTTTTGCCAAATGCCGTTTTGATATAGCCTGCGCCATTGCACCACTCACGCCATTGACGAGCAACACCGCGCGGCAGTGGCTCGCCCATGCCGATTTTATCGGAAGGCGTGTAGCCCAGCGTCAAGTTAGCGAGTGGGATAAACGCATCCATAAATCCCATTGCTTTGAGTTTATAAGGCATGCCCATATTTTTGATACGGCCTGAAGAGCACGCGACATTGAATACTGAAGTAATCGCCTGATAATTTGGCATCAAACCCATAAGCTGGCCACCTGCGCTATGGCCGACGAGATGATAAGACGCATCAGGAAACTCGTCCTGTAGAGCATCCAGTACGGCAGGCATGTCATGGCGACCCCAACTTATCAGAGAGGCATCGCATTTTGCCAGTTCAGTCGATAGCGACTCACCGATACCTTCGTTATCAAAGGTCAGCACACCAAAGCCACTCTCTGCCAAATACGTCGCAAAGTTATGGTAAAAATGGCGTTTAATCCCTGTAGCTGGTGCGATCATAATCGCTTTTTTTGTCTCATCTTTAGGGCGATAAACCGTCGCTGCCAATACCTGATTGCGATCGGTCATGATACTGATGGCATACTTATCGACAGTGTCATCGTTATCGAGAACACTATTATTAATCATAATGTTTGGCAGTTCTGTGGTAGCAGCAGTATGGTGAGTATTCATGGTTATATCTCAATGTTTTTTATTAGTAGATAATGATTATTGAACGGCGATGAGCCATAAATACGCATCTTTAACATGTAGTCATTGCGTAGTGATAAATCGTTGTGACTATGTGGTAGCATTGCTTATGTTAAGATAAATACTAGCGAGACAGGCGCTCAAAGATGACTTATAAGTTTTGTATAGATTGGCTGAGATTGTCTCATGAATCATATACACGATAATATTAATTAAGGGTGTCGGTATGCGACCTCCTCTAATAACAAGCACTCAATAAAAACTGATATAAAAATTAAGGAAGCTATATGCAAATGAAAATCAACGATGACACTTATGACGTAATCACTAGCAAAGACATCACCAATATCGAAAAAGCCGTGGACAAATCTACATTGTCGATGCCGCTGGTCGCTGTTTACTGCGGTTCGCGTTTGGGTAGTAGTGAGGTGTATGAGCAGGCAGCACGCGAGCTAGGCAATGCTTTAGCAGAGAATGGCATGGGGCTGGTCTATGGTGGTGCTAGTATTGGTCTCATGGGTGCAGTCGCAGATGAGGTGATCAAAGCTGGTGCCGAGGCGGTGGGCGTTATTCCAACCTTTATGCTCAAGCATGAAATCGCTCATGCACAGCTGACCCGCCTGCATTTGACCGATACCATGCACACGCGCAAAACAGTCATGGCAGAGTATGCCGATGCGTTTATTACCTTGCCGGGCGGGCTTGGGACGCTAGAAGAAATTATGGAAATCGCCACATGGCGTCAACTGTATCAACACGAAAAGCCAATGATTATTTTAAACATTAATGGTTTTTATGATCGTATGATTGAGCATTTAAAATACACTGCTGATCAGGGTTTTATGAAACAAGAAGACCTTGAGCGTTTGGTCGTATGTAATACGATTGCTGAAGCCATTGATGTGCTAAAGACCGTTGTGAAGATAGAGGATGCGGTTGATACCAAAAAAATGGCTGGTAGTGAAAGCTAATCTCTCTCCATGACGTAACCAGTTATACAGACCACTGTGTCGTTCTGAAATCAATGCTATAACAACGCGGTTAATATAGTCAGAAAAAAGTAATATCGATACATTACTCACTGCTAGTATCAATTTTTCTGGCTTGCTGTGCCTGCACAGACAGAGGCTGCAAAACACTCATTAAAAAACATGGATTCCAGCAGTACCGTAGCGTTTTTAAAGTATTTTGACGATAGCAATAAAAAAGGGAGGCCTTAACCAATCATTGGTTAAGGCCTCCCTTTTGTGCTTTATTCATATCAAGATTTAGTCGTTACTCAAAGGATTTATATTAGGGCGTGTCCTCAATCTGAACAAAAGCGACTAAATGGGCTAAAAATAGCTAAATCTTGCCAAACTACGTCAAATAGCTAGTCAATATCTCGATATTATCTGCACTATTTTCCTTGTTTGGCTGCCATTTATCTTATTTTTATCACCATTTTCAGATTGAGGACACGCCCTAGGAAGCTATCATTTATCTAGAGACAGCTTTGTCTAAAGCGAGCTCGTCAATACCGTGATTCACATCAGCCATCGCCAGCGGAAAACCGCGTTGTTCAGCCAATACCCGCGCGACTTTATCAATAGACAAACTATCGTTGTGCATCAAATAAGACCATTCATGAGCATAACGTTGTTGGTTGGCTTGCGTGTCATTATCAATCAAACCAAGCTCAGTCAACTCATCCACAATTTGATCAGCAGCGATTAGCGTCGAGGATGCTTTAACATTCTCAGCACGGGCATAGCGTATGTTTGAATATAAGCTTACATCAGCGACCCGCAAGGTATCGTCTTGACCGGGAATTTGCTGCCCGCCATATAGAGCATTACCAACGGTACGCGCACTATGAAATGTCGGCACAAACTCCGCTATATAATCAATGGCTTGCTGGCTGCGCGCTTGCAGTGGTGCTTTATCCCAGCCGTCTTCAATATAGTGTACGTATTTTTGCGGTAATTCAGGTTGGGCGCTGTCTTTATTAGATGCGACCAATCCATCATCGAACAGAGTAATGAATTTACTCATACCATGTATTTGAAAATAACCACCTGGATAAGGTGTGAGCTGTGCCATACCTTCTGGTGTTCCGCGATCGCCGTAGACAATAATCTCTGGTATCTGTCCGCCAGTTTCGTTCCAACGTGTGATATAAGAGGACTTAAACTCAACCATACGTGTGACCTTTACGCCGACCATATCATCGATTACGCCCGTTCGAAAGCCACAAGCATTGATTAGGTAATCGACCTCGATGGACTCAGCCGTCGATTCAAGTTCAGGCTCAATTTTAGAACTGGCAGCTTGCTTATAATCGATGCGCCATTTGGTCACATGATGGTCAGCGTTTGAGCAGTTTTCGCAATCGACAGGCATGACTTGCTTAACTTCAGTATCCGTAAAGACATGCGCATGCTCATAACCTTGTAACGCCAATTGGGCAGAGGCCGCCAAACGAAAAATATTCCAGCCATATTCTTGCACCACAATCAGCGGAAATCTGACTTTATTTAGGTCCAAATATTTTGCGACGGGTATCATCCATTCATCAACGGTACTTGGCACAGCCACCTGTTCACGCTCAGCCAATTCAATCAACTGCTCATGACTGTATAATTGATAATAATCTTCAGGCTCGCCCAATACTTTATTTTGGGCATCTTCAGCAATCAGTTCACGATAAGCATCCGTCAATATATCGAGGCGTGGTAGCAAATCTTCAGGCAACCCTTCATCACGGGTCGGGACGGCAAATACGGTTGGACGTACATCGATGGTATAAGGATAAAGGCGCAAGATATCGATACATTGTTTGAGCAGTGCCACGCAGTCCTCATCAGGAATTTCACGATATAAATTACCGCCTGCATGCAAATGACACATCGGTGGCCCATCAATCAGAGATTTCTTTTTCTCAAATAAATAAGTTTCAAGTCCTAGCGCGGCTAGGCGAATAGCAATGGTTGCCCCTGCTGTACCACCACCGAGAATGCCAACACGTTTGGTAGAAGGAACTTGTGGTTTAGTCAAATAGTCAGTCATTGTCGTTGTTGTATCCTTAATCGCATTTACGATAGCTCATGCTTGGCGTAATCATTAAATATATTTACTCATTAAATATCTTATATTTGTCGATATGAGTGCAAAGGTAGTCAAGTTCAATACCTATACTAGGTTGCTATGAATACATTTTAGATTGTGTAGTCATTCTTAATTTCTATAGTGGTATTCTACAAAAAAATTTAACCAACATAATGACAAATACGTAAGTGCATGCATGAGTTTTGTCAATGAAAAACCGTCAGTTTACGAGTGTCAAATAGTTGTAAGCATAATAATGTTTTTAGGGCGATTAAAGAGTGATATTCATTGTTGATTATTTGTTTATCGATACTCTTTATAGGATTGAATGAACGAATTTGCTTAACTGGTAGCATTGATATGCTTTTGTAAAATTATATATTGATAGGAAAGAATATAAGAGCGCATATGCTATATTAAAAATGCTCGAAATCAGATTTAAGAGATTGTCTGTCTTATTGCTTAGACAATAAGAAAAGAGCCAAATAAAAATTCATTACGACAATAACAAGGAAGTGACTATGAAACGTATTTTGATGGTATCTGCTATCGCCGGTGTGTTAACGCTTAGCGGTTGTTCTACGTTGAACAATGTGTTCGGCAACGACGATTCTGGCATGCATGACGTGCAAGCAACCATGAGTAATAAAGCACCCGTGGCGAGCATGAGTGGTATGTTGGTCGATGCAACCAACCGTATGACACTATATACCTTTGACAAAGATTCTATGAATAAGTCAGAGTGTGGCGCCGCTTGTATGTTGGCTTGGCCTGCATTCATGGCACCGAGCAATGCCAAAGCTTCTGGTCAATTTGCCGCTTTTCAACGTGAAGATGGTAAGTATCAATGGGCAATGAATGGCAAACCTTTATATTTCTATGCCAATGATACCAAAGTGGGCGATAAAGACGGCGATAATAAGCTGGGTGTTTGGCATATCGTTAAAACCAAATAATTTGAACCAAATACTCTACGCTTAATAAGTGAGACAAGTTATTGAGCAAAATAAAAAAGCAGCCATCATAATGGCTGCTTTTTTTAGCGGACTATTTTCTATAGGATCATTTTCAAAAATAATTATCGCTCAAAAATAATGATCTTTATTTAGACTTATTTTGCTGCTGCTTTTTTCTCTACCAGCTCACCATCGATTTGAATAGGAACATTGGTCGTGATGCCAGCGGCATAAGCAGTCATACCGTAAGCAGCGCGATCGATATTACCCGTTGCGCGGAAACCAATGACTGGCTCTTTGGTAAGAGGACTGTTGGCAATTTTGTTCAATGTCACATCTAACGTCAATGGTTTGGTTTGACCCAGCATAGTAAAGTTACCAGTGATCTTGGCTTGTTGCGGATTCACAAAAGTGACTTGAGTAGACTTAAACGTCATCGTTGGGTACTTGGCGACATTGAAGAATTCTTCTTTCTTTAGATGTTCATCACGTGCATCCCAATTGGTATCGATACTATCGCTATCAATGGTAAAGTCTAGTTTGGTTTTACTTGGCGCTTTGACATCGTAATCTACCATGCCTTTAACGTCGTTAAAATGCCCCATAGTGGTTGAAAACCCCATATGGTTGACAGAAAATCCGACGCGTGTGTGCGACTCATCTAACTGCCAGTGACTTGGTAGTGCAGCGCTTGCTATAGTAGTGATCGCAAGTGCCGAGCTGACGAGTAGTGCTTTAGTGGTATTCTTCATGACAACATTTAGCATTAAATATCCTTATTGAGTATTCATTGGTGGGATTTTATTGGTAATTGGCTAACAATCAGTAGTATGACGTTTATCATAAGAAAATCGCACCATAGTGGCGCGGCACAATCTGCAAATAACAATGATTCTTATCAAATCGAAAAGCCGTTATTGTTAAATTAATCTATAATAGTATATATCATTCATTAATCTATCTAACTGAATATTATACTAATATAAATTATTTATCTCAATACTATCTCAATATTGTTTTAGCATTAACGATCTTTTGGTGACGATTTATCACATTTAACTCTTATAACCGCTGCTTGCATCGAACGCCAAAAAACGTTAGAATCGCGGTTTGATTTTCCCGCTGGGGAAAGGCTAAGTGAGCAGAAGAGTGGTATTGGGTGCTGGAATAAGCCAGTGACGCAGTTGCCATACTTATAATGTCCTTAGTGCCTCAGTTACGTATGTCATCGCTTGTTTGATACATCATTAAAGATGTCATTCAAAGCGCTAGATATACATCGGACATAGAGAGTTTATTATGCGTAAAGATATCCATCCTAATTACCAAGACGTTTTATTCCATGACACTAACGCTGACGTGTTCTTTTTGACTCGCTCAACCGTTAAGACTAAAGCCACTCGTGAACACGAAGGTACAGAATATCCATACTACCCACTTGATATCTCAAGTGCGTCGCATCCATTCTATACTGGCGAGCAACGTAAAACGTCTACTGAAGGCCGTGTTGCTAGCTTCAACAAACGCTTTGGTGCATTTGGTGGCCGTAATAAGAAAGCCGCTGATTCTGCTGAATAATTTACACTCATTGTGTGAAGGTACTGTTGTTGTAAAGGTACTGTGCTAAGCTAAGTTTTGCTAAGCCCAAAAAAACCGCTGATGATTCAGCGGTTTTTTTATTGGGTTTTAAAAGCAAGTTTTTTAGAGGCTCTAACGAACCTATTAAGACATGGAAGAATCAAGTAGCTGCGTGATTCGTTCGGACAACTGCTGTGCCCAGTAACCATACATCAGGCTACTAGGATGAAAGCCATCAATAGCAAACATCACGGCGATATCAATGGGTTCACCATTAGCGTGCTCTTTTATCATACGTGGAAAGTCAGTGGCCATGTAGTTGACACCATCATGAGTAGCGCAAACTTGCTGTAATATCCCATCCAAAATTGACGCTTTTGCACCAACAAAGTGGTTCAAAGGAGTAGGTATCGCTGGCATTTCTGCCATCGGCGGCAAACTCAAAAAAATCAATTGTTGTACGCCAAACTTACGCTGAGCGATCGCAATAATGTCTTCGATTTGCTGCTGCCATTTATCTATAGAGACATTGCTAGTCGTGTCATTGACGCCGACACTTAGCAGCATGATGTCCACTGGCTGGCTCGGAGCGGGTAGGACATAAAGCCTGCGTAAGATATCGAAGCTAGTGTGTCCGGTAGTCGCTTGCAAAGACCAATTGAGGTCAGTGTATGTTGACACAATGGCAGGCTGCTGCGCTAAAATCGGAATCAACTTGCCGACCATCGCTTCTTGCTGCGTCTGACTGCCGACACCAGCCGCTGCCGAATCGCCAACGACCATTAGATTGAGCGCTGATTTGGTGTTGTCTATTGCAATATCAGTAGACGGATTTAGTTTGACCTGTCCATGCCTGTCACCGTTTGGCTCAGGAAGGCGAACGATATCGCGCTTGATTTTGCGACCTTGATGAAAGTAAATAGGAGCGAGTAGGACATCTCTTGCGATAGAGGCCATTCTATTGGTAACTACCATCCTGTACGCTCCCGAATAGTAGTGAGGCTGTCTTCGATTAATAACTTACCATCGATGTAGACATCACGTAGCAGATTGTCTGTCTCAGCGGTTAACTCATCAGCTTTGATGGTATTTAATAATCCGTTACTGTTTTTAACCAAGGCTAGGCGGCCTTTTTTTGAGCGTTTTGAGCGGCTGGTTATAGGATCTTTATAGATATCTTTCCAGTTGCCATCGATAGAGATGGCGCTGGCTTTCATCGCCCAGCTCATTGTGTCGCGATTGACTTGTTGCAGCAGACCACCGCCCATACCGAACGTCACATTGTCTGCACTAAAGCCCGCTTTCATCACCACGTCAATAATCTTGCTCAAGCTTTGTGGGCTGATGCCATCTCCTTGGATGACACGGACGTAATCAGGCAAGACTTTATAGCCTTTACTATTGACAGTTGTCCCAAATTTCACGGCCAAGCGTTCTAATGCCTCACGAACCACTTTCGCAGGATCGCCACTGTCTGGTCTAATGACCAACGTGCCGCCCATGTTTTTTACGTCTTCTTTTAGGCTGCCACCCCAAATATTGTCAATGGCATTCCATAAGTCATAGCTATCAGACACAACAGAAAAACTTTTGCCCACGCCGCCAAATTGCTCAATCATATTGGCAAAAGCCGCCGTTTCATTATCACGGCCCCATGCCGTCATTGTGCTGTGTTCAGCAGCTGGGATAGAGAAGGCTGGCATATCATTGCCCATTTGATACCAACGACTGGCAGCAACCAAGGCTGTCATTGAGTCAGTACCCGCAAAATTCACCAGATGAGCCAAACTGCCGATTGCTACTGACTCTTGGCTTGAAGCGCCGCGTGAGCCGAAATCATGTAAACGAAAAGTGAGCGATTCTGTATTATCTGCTGACTTCTCCAGTGCTTGACGAATGATACCTTTGCAATAATACGAGACACTAGCGACCGTTGATGGATACCAAATCGCCCGTAATAGCGCTGTCTCGATATAACTGGGTAGCCAATAAAACTCAGGATCAGTATTGATGATTTGGCAGACGACATTGGATACTGGTACGATGCTGCCCTCAGGTACCGCTTCGATGCGTAGTGGCAGGTAGCCATTGTGTTTATCGACCAAACGCTCCCAGCCAGCACGATTAAAGGTCAATCCATGCGCTTGAATAACGGTTTCGGCCTCGTCGATATCTTGATGAGTAATCGGCGTGCTTAGGTACTCTTTGATAAAAGCTTGCAAGCCAAAGAACACCACATCATAGTCGCCTTTACGCGCTTCAATGTAGCTCGACATATACTCACTACCGCTTGGATATTGCACCCAATGTGAGGTTTTATAGCTGTCGCTATTTAAGATTAAATTGTTTAAATTACTGGTATACATCACAGAACTCCTCTGCTTTGAGATGCCGCAGCCTGTATTCATTACAAGGTCAACTGCGGCTAGATTAACCATTGCCGTCTATCGGCGCTGGCGTGAAAACTATAATATAAATTATATAGACTGTGATCGATGAGTTATGGATAAATAATGCACCAAACAGTCAACTTAAAAAAAGACTACAACCCAACCATCTTGGTGATAATCGCATAATGATCTTCAAACATCATTTTGGCGTCCAATTCTGCTAAAGGTAACCAAAATGCTTTGGCTGCATCGTCGCCGCCTTTGACTTTTGGTAAACCTTTTGGATCGTTTTTTAGCTGAAAATAAAACGCTTGGGTAATCGTACGCCCACGCGCTGAGCGGTAAGGATCGTCAAAGGTGTGCTGACTATGGCAAGATCCGCGCAGTACTGGTTCAGGCACTTTGAGGCGAGTTTCTTCGCGTAACTCACGAATACACGCATCAAATAACGTTTCTTTTGGATTCAAAAAACCACCCGGTAGTGCCCATAGTCCGCGCCCTGGCATACTGCGACGTTCGACTAAGAGAATGTGTCCTGACTGTACTAGCAAGGCATCAGCCGTCATAAAAGTAGGCGGATAAGGAGCAGATTCCCATTGTCTTTTATATTTATCAATGAAATCTGCTTCTTCATGCAGCTCTTGATAGTCGTCGGTTTTTTTGAACTCATCTAGCACGTTGCGTGTTGATTCAGGCGTGCGCTCAGGCGTTGGCGTGGCGCCCATGAGATAGCTGTCACGAATAGGAGTCGCTGATAAATTGTGATAATTGGGCACAGAAACTGACGCCCAGTTTGGGAATAGCGATAGATAATATGACGAGCTGTCTTTTGAATGGCCAATCAAACCAATGTCAGTTTGCAAGTCGCCCGTGACAGACTTTACGCCAGCTTGTACGTATTGTAGCCAGCGCGTGTCGTTATATAGGGCATCATCTAGACCAACGCAATGAATTCGCGCCGCTTCCTCTGCTGAGTATGAACCCTTGATCATCGCAGCACGCTCAGCCACGCTAAATGGATTGCGTAGGCTACGAGGAAGGTTGGCTGAGCCAATCAGCATAATCACTTCATCTGAGCGTTTTAACGCTTCGTCGATGACCGCTTTATGTCCACTATGGAACGGCTGAAAACGTCCAATAAAAACCAAATAACGATAGTGCTTATTATTATGTTTATCAGAGTATTGCTTATCTGAATTTTGTTCTGATGATTCGCTCATATACGCCAATTTCCTACGACTCATGTTTTATTGGTTAAAAACAATTTAATAATGCCAATACTGACACAGCCTATCACTGGCTGACAAGTGTAAAGATGTTTTGTGATGTGATTATTGCTGCGTGTGTTTTAACCGCCGTAAAAGCAAAGTAGATAATTCTCATAAGATACTTATACCGCTAAATCGCAAAGTCATTCATTATGAAATTATTAGGTTGAGTTGCCATAAATAAAAGCCCCTTTAAATAATTAAAGAGGCTTCAATATAAAGATTACTAAAATTAAGTAGTTATAATTAGGTGGTTATGATTAATAAAACTTACAGCGACTCAATCTTGCTAATACCTTCTTGGCGTATGACCTCAGTTAGGCCAGCATCAGACTCGATACGGCTAATAAATGCATTTAAGTTCTCATAGGCAGAGAGGTCAAGTTGCATTTTTTTCGCCCATGTCAGTATGACATATAGATAGATATCTGCAGTCGTCTTAGTGCCTGTCAGATAATCATGTGTGCCAAGTTGTTCATTAGGATATTGTAGCAAATCGACGATTTTTTTCTTCGCATTTTCTTTTAATTCGTCTTGTGCGGTCTTATCTTTTACAAAGCCATCAGGCCCGAACAACGGCCCAAAGCCTTTATGAACATCTGAATTGATGAAGGCTAACCAGTGCATAATTTCTGCACGTTTAGCGGGCGAGCTATCAGAACCAAAGATATTAGCATCAGGATATTTCGCATCGATATAGGTTTGTACGGCGATATTTTGAGTGACTATCGTATCACCGTCTACTATGGCAGGGACTGACCCTTGCGGATTAATACGCAGATATTCTTCTGATTTGACTGAACCGTGATCTAATATCTCTAACTCATAATCTGCTTTTGCCCATTCAAGAGCGACATGCGGAACCATCGAGCAAGCGCCTGGCATAATATATAACTTCATAAAATACTCCTTTGGATTTATTATTTTGTTCAAATCAGTCTAAACAGCCAAACCATCCAGTTCAGTTATATTATGTGAAGTTAGTTTTAATAGATGTAGCATTACCTTGCATGCTGCTCAATTTTCTCACCATCTTTGGTGCTTATAAGCCTTAGCGCTGAGCTAGCACGATGTAATGGCAATGCGATCACTAATAGGTTTTCATCCTTGATAATCTACTTAGCAGCCTTAATATAAACAACAGCAGACATCATGCGATTAATGAAAGAATGTTGCGTGGCGTTATTAGCGGTAGCTACTCATTATTAATAGTCACCATTAAAAAAATCAATAGTGACTATTAATAACGGTCACGGTTTAATTCGCAGTGGCGCAGTCGGAATTATCGCCTGAATGCGTTATAATGGTGATTATAAAATTACCAAACCTTTATCAAGATTGCCGTTAGACCAATATAATATCAGCCGTTATGCTTGATAAACGTTAAAGCGATTTGCCCAAATTCACGACACAGCAGCCATGATAGAGATAGCGTTTGTGTCATAACGCATAGGAAAAATTATGAGTGAGCACAACCAAGCTGATAGTCAGTTAGATGAGTCAGCCGACTATGAATCAGCGCTAGATACTGAGCAAACAGAAACGAAAAGTAATATTACTATTACCGAGTCAGCCCAAGGTTATTTGGCAGACTTATTGTCCAAACAAGATACCGACGGTATCGGTGTGCGTATCTTCGTCGAGCATCCAGGTACGCCGCGCGCAGAGTGCTGTATGGCATATAACCAGCCGGGCGAAGAAGACAGCGCTGACCTGCGTTTTACCTATGATAATTTCTCTGCTTTTATTGAGGCGTCGTCGGTTCCTTACCTAGAAGATGCGGTGATTGATTATAATAAAGACCGTTTCGGTGGTCAGCTAACTTTCCGTGCACCAAACTCTAAAGTACCAAAAGTGGGTGCGGATGCCAGCGTTGAAGAGCGTATCACCTACGTATTGCAGTCAGAGATTAATCCAGGCTTGGCGGCGCATGGTGGTGACGTACAATTACTTGAACTGATCGATGAAGAAGGCGTTGGACTTACCGCCGTCTTGAAATTTGGTGGTGGTTGCCAAGGTTGTTCGGCGGTCGATATGACCTTGCGTCAAGGGGTCGAGGTACAACTCAAGCAGCAAATACCAGAGCTGACGCAAGTGATTGATGAGACTGATCATACGCGCACAGAGAACGCTTATTATAAATAAAGACTAGAGCATTATATAAATCCGAAAAGTATAGTTACTGCGTTAAAGTATAGCTACTGCGTTTGTCGCTTATGAATATTTGTCATTAAAAGATGAATAATCTGCTGTTCTTTTCATAAAGAAGCTGAGTTATGATTAACTCAGCTTCTTTTATTGTCATGATTTGGCAGATGGTTTTTTTGAGATGACTTTTAAGCGATATATCGTTAACCAATAATTTTTGATCAATACAAAGGAATGTATTATGAGTGATGAACAAGCAGCCCAAAAACCAGCCCAAAAACTAGAGAATACCCAGCGTCTTGAGACATTGGCAATCCATGCCGGTTATAGTGTCGAGCCGACCACGAAAGCGGTCGCAGTGCCTATTTATCATACCAGCTCCTACGCCTTTGATAACACTCAGCATGGAGCTGACTTGTTTGACCTAAAAGTCGCAGGCAATATTTATACCCGTATTATGAATCCAACGAACGCCGTGCTAGAAGAACGCGTGGCAGCACTTGAGGGCGGTATTGGTGCGCTTGCCGTGGCATCAGGTATGGCTGCCATCACTTATGCCATTCAAACCATTTGTGAAGCGGGCGATAATATCGTCGCGGTATCGACTCTATATGGGGGTACTTACAATTTGTTCGCCCATGCGCTACCGCGTCAAGGTATCGAGGTGCGCTTTTTTGACTATAAAAACCCTGAGGCTATTCGCGATTTAATCGATGATAAAACTAAAATGGTTTTTGCAGAGAGTATTGGCAACCCGCTAGGTAACATTGTGGATATTCAGGCTCTGAGTGACATTGCCCATGAATATGGTGTGCCAGTGGTCATTGATAGTACCGTTGCAACGCCAGCGATTTGTCGTCCGTTTGAGTTTGGGGCTGATATCATCATTCATTCATTGACTAAATATATGAGCGGTACTGGTACTTCAATTGGCGGTGCGATTGTCGATAGCGGTAAGTTTCCATGGGGCGATTATCCTGAGCGTTTTCCATTATTGAACACGCCAGACCACAGCTATCATGGTGTCAATTTCGTCAAAGATGTAGGCGCGTCAGCCTTTATCGCTCGCGCTCGTGTGGCGCCACTACGTAATACTGGCGCGGCATTAAGTCCACTAAATGCCTTTGGAATCTTGCAAGGCATGGAGACACTTAGCCTACGCATGGAGCGTCATGTACAAAACGCGCAAGCAGTGGCTGAGTATCTACGTGACCATGACAAAGTCGCTTGGGTGAAGTATGCGGGTTTACCGGATCATCCTGACTACGAGCTTGCCAAAAAATATATGAAGGGCACACCATCAGCTATTTTGACCTTTGGCGTAAAAGGAGGACTGGAGGTAGGCGCGCGCTTCATCGATGCCTTGCAACTAATTACGCGCTTGGTCAATATTGGCGATGCTAAATCTTTGGCTTGTCATCCAGCGACGACAACGCATCGTCAATTGAATGAGCAAGAACTGGAAAATGCAGGGGTTAGTGCGGATATGGTACGTCTGTCAATTGGTATCGAACATATCGAAGATATCAAAGCAGATCTAGCGCAAGCATTGGCTTCTGCTTAGTCGTTAATCTTCTTTGTTAAGACAATCAATCAAGCTAATCAAATAATTCATAAGCAAAAATCCCCTATCAAGTTGATGGGGGATTTTTTGTTTAAAAAAATAAAAGCACTACAGTACTACTGGAATGAATTTTTCGAAACCTCTGCTTGCAACGGCACAGCAAGCGAGGAAAGTTTATACCAGTAGTATCTGACTATTGAAGTATCGATTTAATTTTTCACCGACTATAGCGCTAAAAATATGTCCTTTTACGCTAAGCCGATAGGACGCGCTGAGCAATCTCTTTATAATCCTGCGGCATGAGTCGAGGCCCAAATTGTTGGATGATTTGTGCTGATACTTCGCTGGCAAGACGACCACATTCTGGCAAGCTGTATTGCTGAGACAACGCATATAAGAAAGTGCCCGCATAGTTATCACCTGCGCCATTGGTATCAATCACATTGGTGACCACTGGTGTCGGAATGTCGTACATTTCAATCTCTGACATATCGTCAGACTTATGAGCAACGACTGCGCCATTGGCACCGTTCGTTACGACTACGGTTTGACAATAATCAATAAGCGCACGTGCTGCTGCTTTTATTTGTTTTTTATCGGTGAATAGCTTGGCCTCTTCACTATTACAAAATATCACCGCGACTTTATTGCCGAGCATATTGAGCAGCCCGTCTTTGGCAAATTTCACTACGGCAGGATCTGCAAAGCTAACTGCGATTTTTGCACCATGAATACCTGCTTGTTGACGTAATTGAGTCATGGCGGGTTGAATGCTCTCAGACATGGCCAAATAGCCTTCTAAGTAAAGCCAACCTGCTTGTGTCAGCGCATCAAAATCGACATTGTCAGCCGTGATATCGCTTGATGTACCAAGATAGGTTTGCATCGTGCGCTCACCATCTTCGGTCACAGCGACCACGCACGAGCCAGTGACTCCGCCTGCGTGAATGGATTTGTCTGAGGTAGCGACACCCACTTCATGCAAGTCTCTGAGGTAAAATGCTCCTTGATCGTCATCACCGACGCGGCAAGCATAAAAAGGCTTGCCACCAAGACAGGCAAAAGCGTACATCGTATTGGCAGCTGAGCCGCCACCTGCTTGTTTTGATGGTTGAATCTGACCAAGATTGAAGTAGGCAAGCAGTTGTTGTTGCTCTTCGATACCTGCCAGCGTCATATTGCCTTTGGTCAACTCCGTCTCTTCTAATTCAGCATCCGACAGCACATATTCGTGGTCAACCAAAGCATTTCCTATCGCCATTACGTCGTACATTGCTTACCTCTCCTCAGTTAATTGATAAACGCACATCTTTTTTAACGAATGATTATGAATATCTCATAGTACTAGGGCGTGTCCTCAATTTAAAAATGGTCATAAAAATGAGATAAATTGCAGTTAAACAAGGAAAATAGCGCAAATAATATCGGGATATTAATCAGCTATTTGACGATGTTTGGCAAAATTTAATCATTTTTAGCTCGTTTAGATATTATCGCTTCAATTGAGGACATGCCCTAAGCTCAACAATACCAATATTCACAGTAATAAATTTAAAAATACTAAGCGCTATAATATCAAGCTTAAAAATACTAAGCCTGTAATTCAAGTAGGCGCTGATATAACGCATTCTTTTTTACGCCTGTGATATCAGCGGCCAACGCGGCAGCTTTTTTAACGGATAAATCCTCTAGTAAACGCTGCAATAATTGATCGTGAATGCTGATATCGTCAGTGTCTTTTGCTGCGCTGACACCAGCGACGACCACCACTATTTCACCACGTTGCTGATTGTCATCTGCTTTCACAAATTCAACCAAATCGCCAAGTGTGCTTTTATGTACGGTCTCAAAGGTCTTGGTCAATTCACGGCAAAAAGTCACTTCGCGATCGGCACCAAATATAGCAGCCATGTCTTCTAAACTGGCGATAATGCGATGCGGTGCTTCATAAAATATGAGCGTTTCGGTACGCGCAGTTAATGCGGACAGTTGTTTTTGGCGACCATGGGCTTTGGCTGGTAAAAAGCCAATAAAGCTAAAACGGTCTGACGGTAATCCTGCCACTGACAGCGCGGCAATAGCAGCAGACGCACCAACGATTGGCGATACAGTGACGTTTGCTGTATGGGCAGCTTGCACCAATTGATAACCAGGATCACTAACCAGTGGCGTGCCTGCATCACTGATTAATGCAACCGAATGACCCTGCTGAATCATCTCAATAATCTTGGGTGTCTGTACCGCGCTATTGTGTTCATGATAGGCCCACAGCTTATTGTGACCTTTTTGTTTGGGCGCAGTATCACCATCACTAGTATCATGAGTCACGGGCTCTTTTGTGTCATCCACTTTGCTGCCTTTGGTGTCGATACCAAAATGTGACAGTAGCTTACCTGAGGTACGGGTATCTTCGCAGGCGATAATAGCGGCTTGCTTTAAAATATCAATGGCATGCGGAGTCATGTCGGTAAGATTACCAATCGGCGTGGCAACGATATATAGACAAGCTGGCATCGCGGTAAGGGTAGACATGAAAACCTCGGGTCGTTAAAAAATAATATGGCACCATTACTCATTAGTCTCTACCATCTTTGTCAGTCACATAATAAGTGAGCAGATACATACAGAGGATGCGAGTAGGGGGCGCGAAAGTGGTTAGTTTAGCATGATGTGCTATGATAATTCTGAAATGTTAACCAGACTAACCGACATCATGGCAAACCATAAACTGTTACATAAAACCTTGACCCTTACCTCACCAACACAGCGTCAAGGCAGTCTGTTTGAACAGCAGGCATGTGCATTTTTGCAAGCGCAAGGTCTGCATTTAATGGCGCAAAACTGGCAACAGCCAAAAGTCGGTGAGCTAGATTTAATCATGGTGGAGGTGGGACAAGCATGGTCGACACTGGTATTTATTGAAGTGCGCCAACGCAAACGCTCAAGTTTTGGTGATGCTGCACTCAGTGTCACGGCGAGCAAACAACGTAAAGTGATTAAAACCGCCAAATACTTTTTACAACAACATCCTGAGTATGCTCATTATGACTGCCGGTTTGATGTTATTGCTTATAACACGACAGATAAAACGAAAACAAAAGAGCAGCTGTCAGACAATCAACCAGAATGGCTCAAAGGTGCTTTTATAGCGAGCGCATGGTAATAAAGGATAAAAACTATATTTCTAAAGAATCGAACCAAGTCGGACAATCAATGACCGTTACTAAAAACCTCACCGCTATTTGTAAAAATTAAGTAAAGTAGCTAAGCTAAGTAGTCAGGTTAAGTCTTACTACTTTTATCGAATTTATACAATTTTCACACACATGCTCTAAGAGGTAAATCATGACACGGATGCATTTGCGCACTGCTATTTTTGGCTCATCACGTCATACCGCGATAGGCGTCATGCTGATGGCTAGTGTGATTAGTACTGGCTGTACCACCAATTATTTAACCAATAGCACTGAAGGTACTTATGGTGTACCCATGACTGAGCGCACCATTCCTCAGCGTCTGCTCGATCGCAGTATTGCGCACACGGCCAAAATTAATATCTATGGTCTAAAGGAAGATCTGCAACAAACCAGCCGTATGAGCATTGATAGCTTTAATAGTGAAGTATTATTGACAGGTGAAGTGCCAACGGAGGCCCTCAAAGTAGAAGCGGAAAAAGTCGCTGGCTCCATGCCAGATGTGCGCCGTGTCTATAATGAGCTGAAAGTCAGTGCCTCAAGAGGTTATAGCGCTACTGTCCATGATGGTTACATTACATCAAAGCTAATGGCAAAGATTGCCGCTAGCGACGGTGTCAAAGCGTCACAAGTGCAAGCTGTCACCAATGATGGTGTGGTTTATATTATGGGGCGTATGACACCAACGCAGCAGAGCCACTTAATTGACATCGCCAATAGTACCGTTGGCGTTACGGAGCTGGTATTACTAACGACCGTCGTTGACGATAGAGGGGTAATCATAGGCGAAGACGATATTATGTCTGAAAACAACTTGGCCAATCCCGCAGCAGTGCCAGTCGTTGCCAATACCGCCGCCTCGTCTGTTAATAATACGGCTACGACACAAGCCGCTAGTACGGCGACACCAATTATAGTGACAGAGGAAGGCGCTGTCGTCGACCAATCGTCATCAAGCTCCTATATCGATCTTTATAAAGGTCAATAACAACGGTTTGGTAAAAGCTATCTCATGCTAAACGTTTAGTGATAGACAGTGCTTAGCGATAGACAGTGTTTAGATACTGATTGCTATTTATTTTGTGTTTAGCGTTATTAGGGTTTGTTTGAATATTCAACACGCCCTAATAACATAAAGTCTTTAATGACAATAAGCCTAAACTCTGATAACAGTAAAAACACGATAAACCTTCAAGTAAAACGTAATATATGAACAGTAAAAGTAGAGGAAGCCGCATAAATAGAATAATAAGCGATTATCCCTCTATTAATCATTCACTGACATATAATAGGAATACCGGCTATGAAGGATTCATCTAAAAGCACACAGCAAACCAAAGCACGCCCGTTTACATTCACAAGCGCAGGCGTTACAGCAGTCCTAGCCCTAGGCGGTATTGCGCTAGCCACGCAGCAAGCACAAGCCTTATCTGCATTGGCGATCGTTAATGGTATTACGTCAAGTGGCGGTGTTGGTGTCAGCAAAGATATTTTATATGGTGATGAGCCATTACAAGACTTAGATATTTACTACCCTAAGCCATTAGCGCAAGCGATGGAAAAACAAAGCGCTATCACTAAAACCTATCCAATGGTGGTGTTTGTCTACGGGGGCTCATGGGAAAATGGCAGCAAAGAAGAATATGCTTTTGTCGGACAAAGCTTGGCGCAAGCTGGCTATGTCACGGCAGTCATTAATTATCGTAAAGCACCTGAGCACGTTTATCCTGATTATGTCGAAGATACCGCAAAAGCAATCGCGTGGAGCTATAAAAACGCGGCGAGCTTTCACGCTGATCCGCAGCGTTTGGCAGTGGTTGGACATTCGGCTGGCGCGTTTAATGCCGTTGCAGCAATAGCCAATGAAGATTTTTTAGCGCCTTATGGCGTCAAACCCAAAGACATCAGAGCAGTGGTTGGTATTGCTGGCCCTTATAGCTATGATTTCCGTAAGTTTGATAGCGCGACCGCTTTTGCGCCTGACGCTACGCCAGATGAGGTGATGCCAGATCGTCATATCAAAGGCGAGCAACCTCCTTATCTATTTTTGACAGCCGAAAAAGACAAACTGGTGTACGATACCAATACCATTAATATGACCAAAGCGCTCAAAGCTCGCGGGGTAATGGTTGAGAACGGTGAAATTAAAGGTGCCAGTCATGCGACGAGCATTGGCGCGATGGCACCGCCACTACGCTGGGTGAATGACGTACGTGCGCAAGTCGTAACCTATTTGGACAAAATGTTAAAGTAGTCATTCTTCTGGCGATCATTATTTTTTGACAGGTGATTATCATTTGACAGGTCATTATCATTTAACAGGTCATTATCATTTAACAGGTCACTATCTGACAGATTGGCATCCAGTTCTGTTAGGCGTGCTTGAACGTAGTTACGTAAGACAGTACTGTAAGATGCTCAAAGTCTTGTTATAATGTCGCCACTTTAAATTGACACCACATCTTAAACTTTAAGGCAGAACATACTATGAGCATGAACGCTGACGATCTGATTGCATTTTTACAGAATCACTTTCCAGAGGCTTTTATCCAAGCGGCTAATCAAGGTAATAAATTTGATGTGCGTGTGGTTGATGTGAGCTTTGAAGGCAAGCGTACTGTGCAACGTCAACAAGCGATTTATGCACTGGTCAACGACAAGATTGCGAGTGGCGATATTCATGCGCTTAATATCCAAGCATTGACGCCTGCTGAATGGGACGTTCAATCAAAAGGCTAATTTGCTAATGTAGCTATATGACTGGATCTTGGTAAAGCAGCCATTTAAATGGCTGGCTTTTATCAGTCTGGTTCTCACCATTTTTTATACTCATCGACAGGTTGTCAATTCTATGGATCAATTTTTAATCACAGGTAGTAGTCGTATCGCAGGGGAAGTCACTATTTCAGGCGCCAAAAATGCGGCTTTGCCTTTACTTGCGGCCATGATATTGGCAGAAACCCCAACGACTTTGCACAATGTGCCATCGTTACAAGATGTGCGCACGTTGATTGAATTGATCGGTGGTATGGGTATTAAAATCCAAAAGCAGGATGATACCGTCACTTGTGATACCAAGAGTATCGATAATTTTTATGCGCCGTACGACTTAGTAAAAACGATGCGTGCCTCAATTTTAGTATTGGGGCCATTGCTGGCACGTTTTGGCGAGGCAGAAGTGTCATTGCCCGGCGGCTGTGCGATTGGATCGCGTCCTGTTGATCAGCATCTCAAAGCTTTTGAAGCGATGGGTGCTAAGATTAGTGTTGAGAATGGCTATGTAAAAGCACAAGCACCAAAAGGCGGTAAGCTGATTGGCTGCAATTTCTCTTTTGACATGATTACCGTTGGCGGTACTGAAAACGTCATTATGGCGGCGGCACTTGCCAAAGGCACGACTGTTTTGGGTAACTGCGCACTTGAACCAGAAGTGGTTGATTTGGCCAATATGCTGGTCGCAATGGGTGCTAAAATAAGCGGTATCGGTACTTCTATTATGACCATTGAAGGCGTTGAGCGCTTGCATGGTTGTGAGTATTCGGTGGTGCCAGATCGTATCGAGACAGGCTCTTACCTTGCTGGTGCACTGATGACACGCGGCGATGTGTTAACCAAAAATACTTCTGCGCTATTATTGACTCCGGTGTTAGAAAAATTTGAAGATATGGGTGCGGTGATTACCACTGGTGATGACTGGATTCGCGCTCAAATGAAAGGTCGTCCGTTATCCGTTGATATTCGCACACAGCCACATCCTGGGTTCCCAACGGACATGCAAGCGCAAATTATGGCTATAGCATGTTTGGCAGATGGCACGAGTACTTTTATCGAAAATATCTTCGAAAATCGCTATATGCATGTGCCTGAGCTCAATCGTTTAGGCGCATCTATCCAAGTAGATGGTCATACGGCTGTGGTAAAAGGGGTTGAAAGTTTTACAGCTGCTCCTGTTATGGCGACTGACTTACGTGCGTCTATGTCATTGGTGATGGCAGCGGCAACGGCTGAAGGTGAAAGCTTAATTGACCGCATTTATCATATCGATCGTGGCTACGAGCATGTTGAAGAAAAGCTGCGTGCGCTTGGTGTCAATATCAAACGTATTAATACCAATGACTAGGGCGTTTCATCATTTAGATTTTAAGACCACTAAATGATTAAGTGTGCTAATTGATGACATGCCCTAATGTCGGCTGACTCATCAGACACCATGATTTTAATTATTGATACGATTTTTTAATACGCAAAGCTTAGCCACATACCACTAAAAACCCTCTACCGCGGGGGTGTTAACTGTACATGGATACAATGGCATTATGACTGAAGCAAGCAATAGCCTACCAAATGATGGTTTATTAAACGAAGTAAATGAGGCGTTTTCTGGCTTAACATTAGCCTTGTCAAAGGGTCGTATTTTAGAGGAAACCATGCCACTACTCCGTGCAGCTGGCGTTGAATTGTTAGAAGACCCTGAAGCCTCACGCAAACTTATTTTTCCAACCTCCAATCCCAATGTGCGCGTTTTGATTTTGCGCGCCAGTGATGTGCCGACCTATGTAGAACACGGCGCGGCTGATTTTGGGGTGGCGGGCAAAGATGTGTTGCTTGAGCATGGTGCCAATCATGTTTATGAGTTGTTGGATTTAAAAATTGCTCAATGCAAGCTAATGACGGCTGGTGTTAAGGGTGCGCCATTGCCCAATCGTCGTTTGCGTATCGCTACCAAGTACGTCAATGTTGCCCGCGCTTATTTTGCTAGCCAAGGTCAGCAAGTAGATGTCATCAAACTTTATGGCTCTATGGAGCTTGCGCCATTGGTCGGCTTGGGCGATTTGATTGTCGATGTGGTCGATACTGGCAATACCTTGCGCGCCAATGGCCTCGAAGCACGCGATCATATCTGTGATGTCTCGTCACGTCTTATCGTCAATCAAGTCAGTTACAAGCGCAAGTTTGCACTACTTGAACCGATTTTAGATAGCTTCAAAAACAGTATTGCTGGCGCTTCATGAATCGATAGTCATCATTGATAATACTAAGTTTAGTTATACAAATTTTTAAACCAGTTTGGCGCTCTATGATAGACATAGCGTGCTAAACTGGTTTTGTTGTCTTTACTTGCCAGAAAATAAAAGCTTAGGGCGTGCTTGATTCTTCAACCATGGCACTGACAGGAACTATTTTTTAGGCGATTCGACGTTAAAAATCGTAAGTTTAGTCATTCTAAGCGTCTTTTTTTAACAATGAAGCGGCAAAAAAGAGTTCTGTCCCTATGGGCTGATGCTAAAATTGCCCCATACTGTGTTACAAGTCTCGCTAAGGTATTAACATTATCGTCGACTTGCTCCTTGTCTGGTGCTATTTTAGCCATCAGCAGTGCCTACTTGTGAAGACTCAAACACGCCCTAGTATAATCAGAGTTAAATTATCATTAATAAACGGGTATTTAACCTAAAGTGTTTCACTTATTTTAAACCTTTTGTTTTTATAGCAATATAATATGCTCAAATATAGGATTAAGTCATGCGCCAATTAAGTACTCAAGATGCCGATTTTGACAGTCAATTGACCCAATTACTGGCTTTTGAAACGGTCAATGATGCCGATTTATTAAAGACCGTTGACGATATCATTGAGCAAGTGCGTCATAAAGGTGATAGCGTGGTACTGGCGTTGACCCAGCAGTTCGATCAGCATCCAGCGACAACGATACAAGCGTTGGAACTTTCTAAAGAATCACTGGCTGAAGCGTTTGCCAATCTTGACGACAAAGTAAAAACAGCATTGACCACGGCAGCGACGCGAGTACAGACCTTTCATGAGCGCCAAGTACAAGAAACATGGCATTACGAAGATGAGCTGGGCAATAGACTGGGACAAAAAGTTACGCCACTTGACCGCGTAGGTATTTATGTACCTGGTGGTTTGGCGTCGTATCCGTCTTCTGTATTGATGAATGCCATTCCTGCTAAAGTAGCTGGCGTAGCCGAGGTCATCATGGTCGTGCCAGCGCCCAAAGGTGTACTAAATCCTTTGGTATTGGCCGCCGCCCATTTGGCACAAGTGGATCGTGTTTTTACCATTGGCGGCGCGCAAGCAGTGGCAGCGTTGGCTTATGGTACTGAGACAATTCCAGCAGTAGACAAAATCACAGGTCCGGGCAACAAGTACGTCGCAGCAGCCAAACGTGCTGTGTTTGGAAAAGTCGGCATCGATATGATTGCTGGTCCATCTGAAGTATTGGTCTATGCAGAGGGCGAGGCGAAAGATCGCGCTGATTGGCTAGCCATGGATTTACTATCACAAGCGGAACATGATCGCATCGCCCAAGCTATTTTTGTCACGACAAGTAGCCAGCAATTAGCAGAAGTTGCCATTGAGATCGAAAAAGCATTGGCAGAGTTACCAAAAGCGGATATCGCTCGTGACTCTCTACGAAACCGTGGCGCGCTTATTTTAGTAAAAGACCGTCGCGAGGGCATGGCGCTCATTAATCGTATTGCGCCTGAGCATTTGGAGCTGTCTGTTGATAATCCTGATGCGCTGCTTGATGACATTCGTCACGCTGGCGCTATTTTTATGGGGCGTCATACACCAGAGGCGATTGGTGACTATTGTGCAGGGCCTAACCATGTATTACCAACTTCAGGTACCGCGCGTTTTTCTTCGCCATTGGGTGTCTATGATTTCCAAAAGAAATCTTCAATTATTTATTGTAGTGAAGCTGGTAGCAAGCCATTAGCGGAGACAGCAGATATCTTAGCGCAGCGCGAGGATCTAGAAGCTCATGCGCGCTCGGCCCGCTACCGTTATCAATAATGGTTTTTGAGTAACCTAAATACTTTGAATTTTTTAAATAATTTGAATAATGCCTTAAAAATTACTTCTAAAATTTATGTTAAACAGTCTCTGTGGCTAATAGTAGGATAACTTATGAGTGAGTTAAAAATAGACACCAGACTTTGGTCATCTAAAGCACGTAATTTGTCACCTTATGTCCCAGGTGAGCAGCCGCAACATGACAATTTATGCAAATTAAATACCAATGAAAACCCGTTTCCGCCTTCACCAAAAGTAGGAGAGGCAATTGCAAAAGTCTTAGAGCAGCAAGCGGGTGACCTACGTTTTTACCCAGCGCCTGAGTCTGATGATTTGCGTGCTGCATTGGCACGATTATATAATCTTGATGTCAATCAAGTATTTGTCGGCAATGGCTCTGACGAGGTGTTAGCGTTAGTATTTGCCAGCTTCTTTTTGAAAGAACGCCCTATATTAGCCCCTGATATCAGTTATAGTTTTTACCCAGTATACGCGCAGACTTTCGGTGTACATCTCGTAAAAATCGCTTTAGAGGAAGATTTTAGTATCGACCCTGATGCTTATCGCCAACCTTGTAGCGGTATCATCATTGCTAATCCGAACGCGCCAACGGGTTTGCTATTATCGCTTGCCGATATTCGTAAGCTGGCAAGCGAGCACTCTAATGCTGTGATTGTGATTGACGAGGCGTATATTGATTTTGCTCAGATAGACTTAGAAGTTGTAGATGTTCAAGTCTCAGCGGTGAGCTTAATCAATGAGTTTGATAATATCTTAGTGACCCAAACTTTTTCAAAGTCACGCTCGCTTGCTGGGCTGCGTGTCGGTATGGCCTTTGGTAATGCGTCATTGATTGAAGCGTTGACGCGCATGAAAAACAGCTTTAATAGCTATCCACTGGATAAGTTGGCGCAAGCGGGTGCGACCGCGAGTGTTTTGGATACTGATTATTTTGAGAAAACACGTCAGCAGGTTATTGACTTGCGCCAGTCACTAACGACCGATCTAACAGCATTGGGCTATACAGTATTGCCATCACATGCCAACTTTGTCTTTGCCCGTCCTAAAGAAGGCGATGCTGGTTTGGTAGCCAATGCGTTACGCGAGCAGGGCATCATCGTTCGGCATTTTGATAAGCCGAGAATCGCAGAGTACTTGCGTATCACAGTGGGGACGGCAGAGCAAAATAGTCGTTTAATCGATGCGCTAAAAGCATTGCAAACAGAGGCTGAAGTTGCCGCTACCAATTAATCTTTAGATTTTGGCTTGGTAGTTGAATGACGACAGTTAAGTATAGTCCCTGAAAAGTAATATCGATAATTATTAGTAATAAAGCCTGCCAATTTTCATTGTGTAGGCTTTATTTTTTGAGTTTTTTTATGCCAAACTTGGCTTTATTTGCTTATATTTTCTTGAGCCAGTACCGCCAGCAGATTACCGACTTTATCCAGACACTCTTGGTATTCCGCTTCACAATCAGAAGCAACCGTAATACCGCCACCAGCCCACAAGCTGACATGTCCTTCTTGCTCTAATTCATTGTTCGATGAAGTATTCGCTTGCAGCGTGCGAATTAATACATTCCATTGACCACTACCATCAAAGTTCATATAGCCCATGGTGCCGCAATAAGCACCGCGCGATGCCATTTCTAATTCAGCGATGATTTCGACGGCACGCTTTTTTGGTGTGCCTGTGATAGAGCCAGCAGGCAAACTACCAAACAGTACTGCCAACGGATGCGTATCGGCTTTTAGCTCCGCTGTGATAGTACTGACCATATGATGGACATTACTAAAACTCTCAATCGCAAATAGCTGTGGCACTTTGACGCTACCGATCTTGGCATATTTACCCAAATCATTACGCAGTAAATCGACAATCATAACGTTTTCGGCACGATCTTTTTCGCTATTGATTAGCTGCTTCTTATAAATATTATCTTGTTCAATGGTGGTGCCACGCGGCATGGTTCCTTTGATTGGCTTGGTACGTATATGATGTTTGCCAGTCTCATCGTCTTTGATAAACGTAAAAAACAGCTCTGGTGAGCAGCTTAACAATTCAAAACTGTTATCTCGCTTAGTAGAATGGGTTTGCTGACTGGCTGCATCTTGTGCATTGGTGTTGGCTTTATCGTCTTTGTATTGAGCACTTAAATAGCCTGCAAATGGCGCTTGGGTATTACGATGTAGGTCAGGTAAGTAATCGATAAGCGCTGAGATTGGTTGATTATCATCGTTTTTACACGGCAGACAGCCATTCCACTCTTGGGTTAAATTGATTTGGTAGCAGTCGCCTTGCTGTAAGTAGTTTTGGGTTTGATCAAAAGCTTGCTGGTAATCACGCTTACTCCATCGTGCTGTTAATGCTAAAGGAGCAGGCTTTGATAGATTTACAATTTTCAGCTGACTGAGCGAGTTATCAGACAGTTTTTTATCTAGTGCGTCTAAATAGGAGATAAGCGCTATTACGTTCGCGGTTTTTTTATTAGTCTCACTCTCATCAAAATCGTGACTGGTGTCATTTACTTTCAGTGTCCAAACAGAATCATTAGATTCATCAGCTGGTGTCAGATAAATATCATAATGTCCCAAGATGGCGCAAGGTTGTGCAGCCAGTTTAATCTTAGCTGCTGGGCTTAGCGCATGAGCAGCAATGTCATAACCGATAAAACCTATTAGCCCATGATGATAACTTGGTTTGTCATTTACTTTGTCCCACGCTTTTGCATCACTGCTATGACTATCATAGAATTGACTATAATTAATTAATTCATCCTGCCATAAAGCATAGCTGATATGTGAGGTTGTCGCTTTGTTAGTAGTGCAGACATCACGGCATTTTTGGATCACTTTATAAGTGGCTGACTTCTCATCGATTAACTTACCATTGGTAGCCTCATAATGGACTGACCAGCTCACTTTAGGTAGCAAACCAATTACTGGTCGGCCGTCATTATTGAGCCAAACCAATTGCCAGTTTGCCTCAATGTTTTGAGTTAACAAATGCTGCTGTAGCTGCGGCATTAACTCTGCCGCAAGCAGATCACCAAAACGCCAGCTAGGGTTAGTAGCTGGCGATGGGGCAGAATCTGTCTGCTCAGTAGTATGATGATTTGCTGCAAGCATATCCTAAGCGTCAAACTTTTTGATAATTAGAGTGGCGTTAGTACCACCAAAACCAAAGCTGTTGCTCATTAGCGTTTCAAGATTGGCTTCACGCATTTGAGTCACAATATCAAACCCTTCAGCCGCTGGATCTAATTCTTCGACATTGATACTTGGAGCAATGAAGCCTTCTTGTAGCATCAGTAAGCAATAAATCAGCTCTTGTGCACCAACCGCACCCAAACTATGGCCTGTCATAGATTTGGTTGAGCTGATAGCAGGTACTTTACTCACATCATCACCAAAAGCTTTGGCAATGGCTTTAAGCTCAGTCATGTCACCTAGTGGCGTGCTAGTGCCGTGGCTATTGATATAATCGACGCTCTGTAAACCTGCTTCAGCCAATGCTTGTTGCATACAACGTACCGCACCTTCACCACTGGGAGCGACCATTTCTGCGCCATCAGAACTGGCACCATAACCGACGATTTCGGCCAAAATATTGGCGCCACGTGCTTGGGCGTGCTCTAAACTTTCAACGACAACCATCGCGCCACCAGCGGCAATCACAAAACCATCACGATTCTTGTCATAAGCTCTTGATGCCAGTGTTGGCGTGTCGTTATATTGAGTGCTAACCGCACCCATGGCATCAAACATGCAAGACTGTGTCCAATGCTCAGATTCACTACCGCCAGCTAATACCACATCGGCTTTACCTAACTGAATCAGCTCAGCGGCATGACCAATACAATGGGTTGACGTTGCGCAAGCAGAAGCGAGAGAGTAAGAAACCCCTTGGATTTTTAGACCTGTGGCCAATGCGGCTGATACCGAGCTGCCCATAGTTTTTGGTACAGCCATAGCGCCAACACCGCGCAGGCCTTTTTCGCGCATGGCATCCACAGCATTGACGATATTTTCTGTTGATGCACCGCCCGAACTCGCTACCAAGCCCACACGTGGATTACTATTAATAGTCTCAAGCGACAAACCAGAGTGCTCAATCGCGTTTAAGGCGCTAACATAAGCATAGAGACTGGCATCACTAAAAAACCGCTTCAACTTACGATCGATACCGCTGGTATCAAGCGTCGATTGATCGATACTACCACTAACATGTGACTTAAACTCATGCTCAGCATACGATTTATTGAAGGTAATGCCAGACTTTCCTTGTTTAAGAGCGGCAGTAACGGTGTCCAAATCATGTCCGATACAAGAGACAATCCCTGCTCCAGTGATAACAACGCGGCGCATATTCTATTCCTTATGAGTAACGATTTTTCAGAATGACTTTTAATAATCGTTTTTGAAAATCTACTTTTATCACTTAATGCTAAATATATGCCTCTTGAGTCGTGCAAATTTTTCGAAGAGGATTTTTGAGCGTCAAATGCTTCTTTTATAGCCATCATTGCTGCCATCATAAAACCAAACGTTGCATAAATGGTTTTATATAAATGATATTACAATCAGGCTTTAACTGATGGTATATGATAACGTATCAGGCGTTCAAAATCTTGGCGCAAGTGCAAAATAACGACAAAATTGCAATTACCATTGGAAGTTACCTAAAAAATAAACGAGTAAGAAGTCATATCAGTGATTCATTTCTGACTATATCCGCAAAAACATATCAAATTCGGCCTGAATAAATTGAAAGATAATTCGTAATTTGCAGAATTTATAAAGTACGTTATACTTTTAGATACAAAGTTTATGAGGGCAATAACATTGTTCGCACTGAAACCTGTCATGATTTTTCGCTAAAATAACCCATTCATTAAGATTGTCAATCTCTCATATAATAAAACAAAATTAATCATCATATTAAGGATAACACGATGGCAAAGCGTAGCACTCTCTCTAAAGGTATCAATACTGTCGGCTCTTTTACGCGCAATAATTTAGAGCGTGCGGGTGCTTTGATTGATAGCATGAATGCTAAGACCAGTAAGCCGCGTCAATACAAAGCGATCAATTTGGGCGATGAAGATTATCAACAAGATTTATTTCGTGAGCAAACCCTAAAAGCAACTCAGCAGCTACTAGGGCCACGGTTTGCTAATTATGGTAAATATGCCAAAAAAATTGTTCCGAATAGCTTTTTTCAATCAACTGTAGATGGGGCGTTTGCTCAAGTAGCAAAGCTTGCCTCTAGTTGGAGCCAAATTGATTTACCTAACGAACATCGTTTTGCTAATATCGAAAGCCTCGACGATGAACAGCGTTATGCGTTGGCTACTGATATCGCTAACCAGAACCGTGCATTGGCAGCGATGGGTGGGTTGACAGGTTTGGCCGGACTGCCAGGTATGCTCGCTGATACATTGTGGTTGCTGTTGGTGTCATTACGCACTGTCTATCAGCTGGGCGCTGTGTATAATAAGCCATTGACAGGAAAGCAAGGTGTCAAAATGGCTTATGAGCTACTTGCAAATGCCGACCTAAGTAAAATGCAAGAAAAACAAGCCTTGCTTGCTGGTATTGGGATTGGTAAAGGTTTGCTCGATAATGCTCAAAGTAGCGGTTTACATAGCGAACTCAAAAACTTAGGCCTGAAAAATAAAAATGTCAACTTTTATGCCGAGCAAATTGATAATGTTGCCAGTCAAGTTGGTATTGATTTGGATCAAATTAATCTGTCATGGGTTCGCCGTTTTTTACCAGTTACCGCAGTCATCATTGGTGTGCGTTACAACAGCCAACTCATTGATGAGGTGATTGGTGTGGCTCAAGCGACTTTTGCGCCAGATGCAAAGCTGGCTAATCGTGCTATTACAGACGATAGTAGTAGTGAAGCAGAAGTCAAAAAGTCTGCTGATAGTGATAAGCAAAAAGACAGCGATGAGCAGGAAAGCACTGAGAGCAACGATACAAAGACAAAAGCAAAAACGAAAAAAGATGATAAAAAGAAGGACAGCGCTAATGAGTCATCTGATGACACGTCAAGCTCTGTAGATAAAGCCAGCGACAAGACAAGTAAATAAAAACGATCTAAACGTTTATTGGTAGGCAGCCTTCTTTAAAGCGAGCTAAGGCATGTCATCAAATAAGCACACTTAATTATTTAGTGGTCTTAAAATGGCTAAATTTTGTCAAACATCGTCAAATAACGCAGATAATATCTCGATATTATCTGCGTTATTTTCCTTGGTTGACGGCAATTTATCTCATTTTAAGCCTCACAATCTAGATGGTGACACGGCCTAGTAGCGCTGAAATTGGCCCGCTATCCACTTTATATCGGCGATATTATCTTGCTTCTCTTGAAAAACAAGATAATATCGCCATCTACTTGTCATGAATGACTGTTTGTTTAATTCTAAATGTCTTACTGAAACCAAATTCTAAACGTCTTACTGAAATCATGTGTAACCTTACTTTTAATACCACATGCGATGTTCTGTCTTTTAGCTAATTTTTAATTAAAAACAGATAAAGTGATATAATAGTAGGCTGAATGCATATCTATCAAATGTTGTAAAGCACAATCACTCATAAGTGGTTGAAATAGCAGCAACAACTCTTTATAATACACTGTCCTAAAAATGGGTGCTTCAAAATCTGTCGCTAATGGCAGATCGATGGTGCGTTCCCCCATTTTTTTGTTTCATACCAAACGGGAGAAGGATGCCTCATGGCAACAACTAACCAATTGATTCGTAAAGGTCGCAAAACCATCAAGGAAAAGTCAAAAGTTCCTGCGTTGGAAGCGTGCCCACAACGTCGCGGTGTATGTACTCGTGTATATACTACTACGCCAAAAAAACCTAACTCAGCCATGCGTAAAGTATGTCGTGTACGTTTGACTTCAGGCTATGAAGTATCAAGCTACATCGGCGGCGAAGGTCATAACCTACAAGAGCACAGTGTTGTTCTTATCCGTGGTGGTCGTGTAAAAGATCTACCAGGTGTACGTTATCACACTGTTCGCGGTGCACTAGATTGCGCAGGCGTTAAAGACCGTAAGCAAGGTCGCTCTAAGTACGGTGCTAAGAAGCCTAAAGTTTAATAACTATACGTTATTGACTAAAGTTTTTTGCACTATCCAATAACTGTGCATGGGTTTGGTGTCAACGGTAATATGATTGATATACGAGTAATTTTATATCGGTTAGCTACTTTTAAACATACCACCATGCAGTAAGGCTAACTGACAACTCGTAACTATGTCTTATTGACAAGTATGATGTTGTGAATGTTGGACACTCCTGAAGACAAGGAAATTTATTATGCCAAGACGTCGCGTCGTTGCTGCCCGTGAGATCCTACCGGATCCTAAGTTTGGTAGCCAAACTGTTGCAAAATTCATCAACCATGTAATGAGTCATGGTAAAAAATCTACTGCTGAGCGTATCGTTTATGGTGCACTTGAGACAGTAAGTGAAAAACGCAAAATCGAAGATCCAGTATCTTTCTTCGAAGAAGTACTTGAAAATGTACGCCCAATGGTAGAAGTAAAAGCTCGCCGCGTCGGCGGTGCAACCTATCAAGTACCAATGGAAGTACGCCCCTCCCGTCGTACTGCATTGGCTATGCGTTGGTTAGCTGAAGCTGCTGCTAAGCGTTCTGAGAAATCAATGGCTTTGCGTTTAGCAGGCGAATTGAATGATGCTGCTGATGGTAAAGGCGCTGCTATGAAAAAGCGTGACGAAGTTCACCGCATGGCAGATGCTAACAAAGCATTTTCTCATTACCGTTTTTAAGCTACTTTTTAATAGTAGCTTTAGATTAGTGGCTCACGTCAACTACTCTTAGATTGTTATTTATTCTATTGATGACCGCCATCATCGATCATGTTGCTAGCAGGGTTTCCCTATTAGCATCTGAGATGGCGGATATCTATCTAGACGCTTTTCTGAAAAAATAATTTTTTAGATATAGAGCGTCCCAAATTTGATACCGCACTATTCTTAGTATTTGCTCTTTTTTTGTCCATATTAGGCGCAATAATCAGTAAGTAATATTACGAAGCTGACCGCTTTGTCATAGAGTATGAGGTAGAGACACAATACATTATTATATACACGACTTTTCCTAGGAAAACACTATGGCTCGTAAAACTCCCCTAAATCGCTATCGCAATATTGGTATCTCAGCGCATATTGATGCTGGTAAGACGACCACTACTGAGCGTGTTTTATTCTATACCGGTGTTAGCCACAAAATTGGCGAAGTACATGATGGCGCAGCCACCATGGACTGGATGGAGCAAGAACAAGAGCGCGGTATTACTATTACCTCAGCGGCAACGACTTGTTTTTGGTCAGGTATGGGCAAACAGTTTGACGAACATCGCATCAATATCATTGACACCCCAGGTCACGTTGATTTCACGATCGAAGTTGAACGTTCTATGCGTGTACTTGATGGCGCTTGCATGGTTTACTGTGCAGTAGGCGGCGTTCAGCCACAGTCTGAGACCGTATGGCGTCAGGCTAACAAATATAAAGTACCACGTCTTGCATTCGTAAACAAAATGGATCGTGTTGGTGCTGATTTCTATCGCGTTATTGAGCAAATCAAAACTCGTCTTGGTGGTAAGCCAGTACCATTGGTTATCCCAATTGGTAAAGAAGAAGACTTTGAAGGTGTTATTGATCTAGTAACCATGAGAGCTATTTATTGGGATGAAGCGTCTCAAGGCATGGAATACGACGAACGTGACATCCCAACTGAACTACAAGAAAAAGCGGAAGAGTATCGCGAATATCTTGTAGAAAGCGCGGCTGAAGCAAACGAAGAACTCATGAATGAGTATCTTGAAAATGGTGAATTGTCTGTAGATCAAATCAACAGTGCTATTCGTCAGTTAACGATTGATAACGAAATCATTCCACTTCTTTGTGGTACTGCCTTTAAAAACAAAGGTGTACAAAAGATGTTGGATGCAGTTATTCAGTATCTTCCAGCACCAATGGATGTACCTGCTATTAAAGGTATCCTTGATGACAAAGAAGAGTCTGAAGGCACTCGTGAAGCATCAGACGAAGCACCGTTCTCAGCTTTAGCATTCAAAATCATGAATGACAAGTTCGTTGGTAACTTAACCTTCGTTCGCGTTTATTCAGGTGTTCTAAAGCAAGGTAGCAGTGTTTACAACCCAGTTAAAATGAAGCGTGAGCGTGTTGGCCGTATCGTACAGATGATGGCGAACTCTCAAGAAGAGCTTGCAGAAATTCGTACTGGTGATATCGCAGCATTAGTCGGCATGAAAGATGTAACTACTGGTGATACGCTATGTGACGAAAGCAATGTTATCACGCTTGAGCGCATGGAATTCCCAGATCCAGTTATCAGTCTAGCGGTTGAACCTAAGACGAAAGGCGACCAAGAAAGAATGTCAATCGCTTTAGGTCGTTTGGCGAAAGAAGATCCGTCATTCCGTGTACATACTGACGAAGAATCTGGTCAGACCATCATCAGTGGTATGGGTGAGCTGCATCTAGAGATTCTTGTTGATCGTATGAAGCGTGAGTTTAACGTAGAAGCAAATATCGGTGCGCCGCAAGTTGCTTATCGTGAAACGATTCGTAAGTCAGTTGAACAAGAAGGTAAATTCGTACGTCAAACAGGTGGCCGTGGTAAATTCGGTCACGTTTGGTTACGTCTTGAGCCACTTGATCCAGCGGGCGACGTTGAGTATGAATTCTCAGAAGAAGTTGTTGGTGGTACCGTACCAAAAGAATTCCATGGTGCAGTCGACAAAGGTATCCAAGAGCGCATGAAAAACGGCGTACTTGCTGGTTACCCAGTAGTTGGCGTAAAAGCAACTTTGTATGATGGTTCTTATCATGATGTCGATTCTGATGAATTGTCATTTAAAATGGCTGGTTCTATGGCCTTCAGAAAAGGTTTCATGGCAGCTGACCCAGCATTGCTTGAGCCAGTCATGAAAGTCGAAGTTGAGACTCCTGAAGACTATATGGGTGACATCATGGGCGATCTTAACCGTCGTCGTGGTTTAGTACAGGGTATGGAAGATTTACCTGGTGGTACTAAGCAGATCCGTGCAGAAGTTCCATTAGCGGAAATGTTTGGTTATGCCACACAAATGCGCTCAATGTCACAGGGCCGTGCTACTTATTCAATGGAATTCCAAAAGTACGCTGAGATTCCAAAATCAGTTGCTGCCGAAATCATCTCTAAGTTCAACTCTAAAGATGACGACGAGTAAATAAAAATTTATTAACGATGACGATATAGAGCACGTCTTTATAGCGTCAATAGAAAATACGCCAATAATTGGTTAAAAGACTTGTTATTGGTCGTTATTTTCTTATAATATCTGCACATTAGTATGTGCGACCCTTTAACAATTATCTTAAAGTGATCAAAATTATTTAGTGACCGTATTTATACGAGCTAAGTATCTGATCCCAAAAAAAGAGGAAATACCCATGGCAAAGGCCAAGTTTGAACGCAAAAAGCCACACGTCAACGTTGGTACCATTGG